>CAVSZN010000016.1:0-65749 GCA_963732425.1 uncultured Alphaproteobacteria bacterium | reverse complement strand
CCCGGCCGTGCTGCGCGCGCTGCTCGCGGTGCTGCCGAAAGGCACCGCGGTGCTGCCGGTGGGCGGTGTCGGGGCGGACAACATCCCGGCCTGGAAGGCGGCGGGGGCCGCCGGTTTCGGCGTGGGTTCGTCGCTCTACAAGCCTGGCGACACCGCCGAAACGGTTTCGCAGAAGGCGCGCGCGCTGCGCCGCGCCCTCGCCGGCAATTGAACGGCGTCGCTGGTTTCGCTTGAAGCCGCGTGTAAGCCGGGGCTCAATCCGCGCAAGACGAAACACGGGGAGACGATCCGATGGTCCAGCGCCGCCTGTTGCTGACGGGTGCGGCGATTGCCGTGCCCGCGCTGCTCACCGCCCGCCGCGCCGCGGCGCAGGAGGTGACGCTGCGGCTGCACCACTTCCTGCCGCCGGTGTCGAACGTCCATCGCCACTTCCTGGTGCCCTGGGCGAACAAGATCCGGGACGAATCCAGCGGCCGGCTGCGCATCCAGATCTTCCCCGTCGATGCAGCTCGGCGGCGCGCCGCCGCAGCTCTACGACCAGGCGAGGACGGCGTCGCCGACATCGTCTGGACGCTGCCCGGCTACACGCCCGGCCGCTTCCCGCGCATCGAGGTGATCGAACTGCCCTTCATCGCCCATCAGCGCGCCAGCGTGAATGCGCGCGTCGCCTGGGCACTGTTCGACAAGCACATGCGCGCCACCGAGTTCGCCGAGACGCACATCATCACCGCCTGGGCGCATGACGGCGGCGCTGATCCATGCCAGCGGCGACGTCAAGACGATGGAGGACCTGCGCGGCCTCAAGCTGCGCTTCCCGACGCGCCAGGCCGGCGAGGCGCTGAAGGCGCTCGGCGCCACCCCGATCGGCATGCCGGTGCCGCAGGTGCCCGAGGCGATGTCCCAGGGCGTCATCGACGGCGCCGTGGTGCCGTGGGAGGTGGTGCCCTCGATCCGCCTGCAGGAGATGGCGCGCTACCACATCGGCATCCCCGGCAGCCCGACGCTTCTATTCCGCCTCCTTCATCCTGGCGATGAACCCGGCGCGCTACCAGGGCCTGCCCGATGACCTGAAGCGCGTGCTCGACGCCAATTCCGGCGAGGCCGCCGCCATCTGGGCCGCGCGCGTGTGGGACGAGGAAGGCCCCAAGGTCGAGGAGGTCGCGCGCCGGCGCGGCAACACCATCAGCGAGATCACCGAGGCGGAGAAGGCGCGCTGGGTCGCCGCCACCGCCCCGGTCACCACAGCCTGGATCGGCCAGATGCGCGAGAAGACCATCGACGGCGCGGCACTGGTCGAGGAAACCCGCGCCCTGGTTGCCCGGTTCGGCCAGGGCGTGTCCTGACCATCTCCACCCCGCCGGCCGGGCCGGTCGCGCGGCTCGCCGGCGGCCTCGCGGTGGCGGGCGGCGTGGTGCTGCTCGCCGTCGCCTTCATGGTCGGCGCCTCGGTGCTGATGCGCTGGCTGTTCAGCCGCGCCGATCACCGGCGATGTCGAGATGGTGCAGGTCGGCGGCGGCCTCGCCGTGCTGGGCTTCCTCGCCTATGGCACGCTGATGCGCGCCAACATCTTCGTGGACAGCTTCACCGACCTGGCTGCCGCGCGCGCGCTGACCCAGGCGATCGACGGGTTCTGGAACCTGGTCTGGGGCGTCGTGGCGCTGGTGCTGGCCGAGCGCATGGCGGTCGGCGCGATGGAAGCCTGCGGCAACGGGACCACCACCATGGGGCTGCTCGGCATCCCGATCTGGTGGGCGATCGGCATCGGCGGCGGTCTGCTTCGCGGCGACCGGCCTCGCGGCGCTGTACTGGACCGGCCGCCTGTTGCGCGGGCGCGGCTGAATGGCCGAGGAATTCGTCCTCGCCGGGGCCGGCTTCGCGGCCCTGCTCGGGCTGCTCGCGCTGCGCTGCCCGATCGGGCTGGCGATGCTGGTGGTGGGCTGCGTCGGCTATGCGCACATCGTCGATGCGACGCGGCTGCTGGCCTACCTCAAGACCACGCCGTTCTTCCTGTTCGCCAACTACACGCTGTCGGTGATCCCGCTGTTCATCCTGATGGGCGCGCTCGCCGAACGCGGCGGGCTGGCGCGGGACCTGTTCATCGCGGCGAATGCGCTGGTCGGGCACCAGCGCGGCGGGCTGGCGATGGCGGTGATCGGCGCCTGCGCGGGGTTCGGCGCGATGTGCGGCTCGTCCGTCGCGACCACCGCGACCTTCGGCCGCGCGGCGCTGCCGGAACTGCGCCGCTATGGCTACGAAGCCGGCTTCGCCACCGGCACCATCGCGGTGGGCGGCACGCTCGGCATCCTGATCCCGCCCTCGGTCATCCTGGTCGTCTATGCCATCAGCACCGAGCAGAACATCGCCAGGCTGTTCATGGCGGCGCTGATCCCCGGGCTGATGGCGACGGCCTTCTACATCGCGACGATCGCGCTGGTGGTGCGGCGGCGCCCCGCGCTGTGCCCGCCCGGCCCGCGCGTTCCGCCCGACGAGCGCCGCGCGGCGCTGCTGAACGTCATTCCCGTGCTGCTGATCGCGGTGGTGGTGGTGGGCGGCATCTATGGCGGCATCTTCACGCCGACCGAGAGCGCCGCGGTGGGCTGCGTCGCGACGCTGATGGTCGGCCTGGCGCGCCGCACCCTGGCGCCGCGCCAGGTCATCGAGGCGCTGCAGGCCACCGCCGAGACCACCGCGATGATCTTCGCCATCCTGCTCGGCGCGGAGGTGTTCAACGCCTTCCTCGCCCTGTCGCAGGCGCCGGACCTGCTGGCCGTCTGGGTCGTCGGAGCAGGGCTTCCCGCCCTCGGCGTGCTGTGCGCGTTGCTTGCCGTCTACATCGTGCTCGGCGCGGTGATGGACGAACTGGCGATGATCCTGCTGACGCTGCCGGTGTTCTTCCCCGTCATCACCGCGCTCGATTTCGGCCTGACGCAGCGAGGAGACGGCGATCTGGTTCGGCATCCTGGTGCTGATCGTGGTCGGCATCGGGCTGACGGCGCCGCCGATCGGGCTGAACGTGTTCGTGGTCAGCGGTCTCGCGCGCGACGTGCCGATCGGGGCGACCTATCGCGGCGTGCTGCCGTACCTGGTGACGGATTTCATCCGGCTGGGGCTGTGCGTGGCGTTTCCCGGGCTGTCGCTGGTGCTGGTGCGGCTGTTGAGTTGAACGGGTTGCGCGGCGGTGCGGCGGCGGACCATATGTGCGGCCAGCCATCGCCCGGAGCCATCGCACCATGAAAACCCGCGCCGCCGTCGCCTGGAAAGCCGGCAGCCCCGCTGACCATCGAGACCATCGACATCGGCGGCCCGAAGCCGGGCGAGGTGCTGGTCGAGATCATGGCGACCGGCGTCTGCCACACCGACGCCTACACGCTGTCGGGCGCTCGATCCGGAGGGCATGTTCCCGGCCATCCTCGGCCATGAGGGTGCGGGCATCGTGCGCGAGGTCGGCGCCGGCGTGACCATCGCTGAAGCCCGGCGACCACGTCATCCCGCTCTACACGCCGGAATGCCGGCAGTGCAAAACCTGCCTGTCGCAGCGCTCGAACCTGTGCACCGCGATCCGCGCGACGCAGGGCAAGGGCGTGATGCCGGACGGCACCTCGCGCTTCTCCTGCGACCAGCGGCGACCGTGTTCCACTACATGGGCTGCTCGACCTTCGCGAACTTCACCGTCCTGCCCGAGATCGCGCTGGCGAAGGTCCGCGAGGACGCGCCCTTCGACAAGATCTGCTACATCGGCTGCGGCGTGACCACCGGCATCGGCGCGGTCATCAACACCGCCAAGGTCTGGCCGGGCGCCAATGTCGCGGTGTTCGGCCTCGGCGGCATCGGGCTCAACGTGCATCCAGGGCGCGCGCATGGTGGGCGCCGACAAGATCATCGGCGTCGACCTCAACCCGGCGCAAGGAGGAGATGGCGCAGCAAGTTCGGCATGACGCATTTCGTCAATCCGAACGACGTCGGCCGCGACAAGGTGGTGCAGGCGATCGTGGACCTCACCGACGGCGGCGCCGACTTCTCCTTCGAATGCATCGGCAATATCCACGTCATGCGCCAGGCGCTGGAATGCTGCCATCGCGGCTGGGGCGACATCGCATCATCATCGGCGTCGCGGCCTCGGGCCAGGAGATCTCGCACCCGGCCGTTCCAGCTCGTCACCGGGCGCGTCTGGAGGGCACGGCCTTCGGCGGCGCGCGCGGCCGCACCGACGTGCCGAAGATCGTCGACTGGTACATGGAGGGCAAGATCAACATCGACGACCTGATCACCCACACCATGCCGCTCGACGAGATCAACACCGCCTTCGACCTGATGCACGAAGGCAAGTCGATCCGCTCCGTCGTCATCTACTGAGGACCGTGCGGGCACCCCTCCCGCGCAGCGATTGCGTCCCGCGCGCGCCTGCGCCGCAACCGATACGGCGCGTGACGCCGTCACGCGCAACGCGGGGACGTGAGGTCTCGCAGCACCGCCGGAGTGCTAGGCCGTCCCGCCCGGCCTGGATCACCCGGGCGGGTGCAGCTGCTCGCGCCGCCACGGCGGCAGCGTCAGCGGCCATGTCCGGCTACATCGACCGGCATGCTGCATACCAGCCCGGCGATCTGCGGCCCTGCGTGCAGCTCTCGCCCTACCTCTATCCCTTCTCCACGAGGGAGATGCGCTACCGCCTCGGCCTGCAACGCCAGGGCGTCGAAGTCATCGAGGTCTGGGCGCCGATCAACGCGCCGCGCATCGCCATCGCCATCGATCGGCGCTCAGCCTGTCGGGCTACGACTACGGCGACCTGGCCGGGCTCTGGCTTCGCAGCGAGCAGACCGACAGCAGCAGCAGCGGCACCATACACCGTCACGGTCGACCCCTCGGGCAACCTGACGTTCAGCTCGCTCATCTTCGGTGCGCGGCTCGGACAGAGCAACGATGCCTTCAAGATCCGCTCCCTGCACCGTGACGCTACAATGCACTCGACCACGACCACGGTGCCGGAGCCGCTGACCCTGACCCTGTTCGGCACCGGGCTCGTCGGCCTCGGCCTCGTGGCGCGCCGCCGGCTGCAGGGCGCTGACCGCCAGCGCTGACGCCCCGCGCCGCGAGGCGCCGCGCTTCATCCCGCCGATGGCGATGACGATGCCCGCCGGTCCGCCAAGGCCGGCGGGCATCGGTCTTGCCTGGACCCGCTGCGTCTCGTCCAGAACCGGGGGCGAGGACATCAGAGCGGATTCCGTTGCCCCGGCTCACGGTCTCCGCTCCAGCATGTTGTTTTTGCGAGCATCTTCACCCGCTCAGGTGATTGCACCGGCGGGATCGCTCTGGTCAGGCGAGGGATCCATGACGGCTCAATTCCGCAACGTGCCGCGACCCCTGCGAGTATCCGCTGACATGCCCGTGAACCCCGCCGATGGCGCCGTGCTCGGCGCGCTGTACGGCACCGACGCGATGCGCGCGGCGATGGGCGAGCACGCCTTCCTCCAGCGCATGCTCGATGTCGAGGCCGCGCTGGCCCGCGCCCAGGCGCGCCTGGGCATCATTCCGGCCGAGGCCGCGCCGGTCATCACCGCCGCCGCCGATGCGGCGCGGCTCGACCTCTCCGCCATGGCGGCGGCGACGCGCAACACCGGCTATCCGGTGGTGGGCCTGGTGAAGCAGCTGTCCGCCCTGGCGGGACCGGAGGCCGGGCGCTGGACGCATTGGGGTGCCACCACCCAGGACATCATGGACACCGCCGTGGTGCTGCAGATCCGCGACGGGCTGGCGCTGATCGAGGCCGACCTGCGCGCGACCATCGCCGGCTTCGCGGCGCATGGCCGCCGCGCATCGCGACACGGTGATGGCCGGGCGCACCCACCTCCAGCACGCCCTGCCGGTCACCTTCGGCTACAAGGTCGCGGTGTGGCTGTCGCCGCTGCTCGCCTCGCTCGATGGCCTGGCCGCGCGTGCGCGAGCGCGCGCTGCGGCTGTCCTTCGGCGGCGCGGCCGGCACGCTGGCCTCGCTCGGCGACCAGGGCCTGGCGGTGTCGCGCGAACTCGCCGCGGAACTGGACCTCGCCGAGGCCGACATCCCCTGGCATGTCGCCCGCGACGGGCTGAACGAGGCGGTGTGCTGGCTCGGCATCCTGTGCGGCACGCTGGCCAAGATCGCCACCGACGTGATGCTGATGATGCAGACCGAACTCGCCGAGGTGTCCGAGCCGCATGTGCGCGGCCGCGGCGGCTCGTCGACCATGCCGCAGAAGCGCAACCCGATCGCCTGCGAATACGTGCTGTCGCAGGCGCGCGGCGTGCACGCGCTGGTGCCGCAGATGCTCGGCGCCATGGCGCAGGATTTCGAGCGCGGCACCGGCCCCTGGCAGACCGAACTGCTCGCCCTGCCGCAGGCCTTCCTGCTCGGCCATGGCGCGCTGTCGCAGGCGCGCTTCATCGCCGAGGGGCTGGTCGTCGATGCCGCGCGCATGCGCCGCAACGTCGATGCGACCGGCGGGCTGATCGTGTCCGAGGCGGTGATGATGGGCCTCGCCCCGGTGTTCGGGCGCGGCGAGGCCCACCACATCGTCAACGACGCCTGCGACCTCGCCATCGCCGAGGGCATCGGCCTGACCGAGGCGCTGATGCGCGATGCGCGCGTCTCGGCGCGGCTCGATGAGCGCCGCCATCGCGAAGATGACCGACCCGGCCGCCTATCTCGGCAGCGCGGGCGCCTTCGTCGATCGCGTGCTGGCGCGGGCGCGGATGATGATGCAGGGCTGAGCACAGCGCCGGCAGCCGCTCGCCGGCGGCGCCCGGCATCCGCAGGCATGGGGCCAGGCGGCCGCCGGGTGCTCAGTCCGCCGCCTCGGCCAGTTCCAGCAAGCGCCTGGCCATTGCGCCGGAACGACGCCATCTGAGCCCGCGGTGCCGCGGCAGCGTTCGGAGAACAGGCTGCTGTCCGGCGCGACGACGTCGATCTTGCTGCGCACGCGGCAGACCAGGCGGTTGGTCATGCTCGGCCGACCCGCCATGCCAGCGCACCAGGGCCATGCTCCAGTCGCCATAGGTCTCGTAGTGCTGGAGCAGGTAGTTGGCCGCCCATTCCGTCGCCTTGTAGGGGTCGAGCGGCCAATCCTGCCCGCCGCGCGCATGCACCGCGGCATTGACCTGCATGCAGCCGACCATGGCCCGCCCGCCGGCAGCGCGGATCAGGCGCATCGCCTCGGCCTTGCTGTCGGGATAATAGGCGCGGCCGCCGATGTTCAGCGCATGGGCATGCAGCCCGCTTTCGTTCAGCGCGATGCCGACCAGCAGGCCCTCGGGCAGGCCGTGCTCGCGCTCGGCCTCCCGCGCGGCATCGAGGCAGGCCGCGCGCGGCGAGAGGTCTTCCCGTGCGACGGGCGCGGCCGCCACGACATCCTGCGTGGCCTCGGCCGGCGCGCAGGCGACCAGGCTCAGCACACCGGCGACGGCCGCCGCCCAGACGGGAGACAGCAGGCGCCGGCGGCGGTGTTGGGCGAGGCCCCCGAGCCGGCGCAGCCGGGCCCCGAGGTGGCGGGCACCCCGCGCCAAAGCGCGCGGGGAGGCCGCACCATGTCGCCGGCTGGAGGTGGCCGGCAATGCATTCGCGGTCATCATGGCCGCTACCGATCACAATTCGCCAGAAAGATCAAACGACCCTGCCGGCAGCGCCACAGTCAGAATTGCGAGAACGTAATGTGGCTGGATTGCGGCACAGTGATCGTGAAGTCATTATATTGTGTCACTTGATCGATCACCGCGCCGTCAGAATAATTTGTATTTACGAATTCAATAAACCCCGGAGTGAGAATGGGGCTCCCGCCTTGGCGCACGCGGCGGGCCTGCCAGGATCGTCTTGGCCCGGCGACGCGAGCGGCCCGATCGCGCCGCGCCGCCGGGGCGCCCTCACCCCATCCGGACCGTGGGTGCCGCCTGTCCGGCGATCAGGACATTCACGCAGGCCGGCTTGCCGGAGGCGAAGGCGCGTTCCAGCGCCGGCGCCAGTTCCTCCACCCGCGTCACATATTCCCCATGCGCCGCCGAGCGCCGCCGCCACCAGGTCGTAGCGCGTGCCCGGGGCCAGTTCGCAGCCATGCGCGCGCGCCGCGCCGTATTCGCGCAGCTGGATCTGGTGCTCGGCATTCCAGCGCGCATCGTTGCCGACCACGGCGACGAAGGGCAGGCCGTGGCGATGCGCGGTGTCGAACTCCGCCATGTGGAAGCCGAAGGTGCCGTCGCCCAGCACGGCCAGGATGCGCGCCCCGGGCCGCGCGCAGCGCGCCGCCAGCGCGAAGGGGATGGACGGCCCGATCGCCCCGGCGACGCCGTTGATCAGCCGCGCCGGCGCCGACAGGATCGCCTGCGCCCATTGCCCGATCTCGCCCGCCGTCGCTGACCAGCACGGTATCCGGCGCCGGCATCGAGGAAGGGCTGCAGCGCCTGGCACAGCGTCGCCGGATGGATCGGCCCCGCCGGTGCGCCCGCCAGCGCGGCCCAGGCGGCCGGGCGATGCGCGATGTGCGCGCGCAGCCGCTCCGCCCAGGCGGCGTTGGGGTGCGGCGGAGGCCGCCGCGGTCAGCGCGGCGACGGCCTCGGCCGCGCCGGCCATGGCGGTGACGGCGATGCGCGCGCCGAGGCTCTCCACGGCGCGGGCCAGCACCGCCTCCTCCGGTTCCACCACGACGAAGCGCGCGGTGGCGGCGATGCCCGGCGCGCGGCCGAAGCGCAGCGTGAAGTCGAGCGCCTTGCCGAGCAGCACGACCAGGTCCGCCTCGGCCAGCGCCTGCGCATAGGCGCCGAGCGACGGGTCGCCGAGGCCGCGCGGGCTTTCCATCGGCACCACCGGCAGGCCGCTGCGCGCGGCAAGCGCGGCCATCGCCTGCCGCCCGGCGGGCGTGCACAGCGCGGGCGGCACGACCAGCACCGGGCCGCTCGGCCGCCGCGATGACGGCCGCGATCGCCGCCGCGGTCTCGGGCGACAGCGGCATCGGCACCGGCGCGAAGGCCGCCGGCTCCGGCAGCGCCGGGCGCCTCGATGCGCGCATCGAGCACATCGGTCGGCAGCGACAGATGCACCGGCCCGGGGCGGCCCGACCGCGCCAGGGCAGATCGCCTGCGCGACCTCCTCGGCGATGGTCGCGGCCGAGGACGCGGTGAAGGACGCCTTGCACAGCGGTTCGGCCATGCGCGCCTGTTCGAGTTCCTGGAAGGCGCCGAGGCCGAGTTCGTCCAGCGGCGCATGGCCCGACAGCAGCAGCACCGGCACCTCGCCCGCCTGCGCCGTCGGCAGGCCGGCGACGGCGTTGGTGTGCCCCTGCCCGCCGGTCACCAGTGCCACGCCGCATTCGCCGGTCAGCCGCGCCCAGGCATCGGCCATGTGCACCGCGGCGGCTTCGTGGCGGATGTGGATGATGTCGATGCCCGAGGCGAACAACGCGTCATAGACCGGCATGATGTGGTTGCCGGACAGGCTGAAGATGCGGCTGACGCCGGCCTGCTTCAGCGCCTGCACCAGCATCTCCGCGCCGCGGATCGTTTCGGCCATCGTCTTCCTCCTGCGTTGTGGCGCGCAGGACGCCACGGGCTGGACAGCCTGTCCAGCGCCGGTAGTCTCGCGCCAAGCAATGGGGAACGCGCATGGCCGAAGCGGCCAGCCTGAAGGTCAGTGTGTGGCGTGGCGGCGAGCAGGGCGGCTTCGCCCGCTTCGAGGTGCCGGCGCGCGCCAACCAGACCGTGCTCGATGTCGTCACCTACATCCAGCGCGAACTCGACCCGTCGCTCGCCTATCGCTTCGCCTGCCGCGTCGGCATGTGCGGGTCCTGCGCGATGACGGTGAACGGCCGCGCGCGCTGGACCTGCCGGACGCATGTGCGCAAGGTCGTCGATGCCGATGGCGCGCTGGAATTGCGCCCGCTGGCGAACCTGCCGGTGATCCGCGACCTGGCCGCCGACCTCGCGCCCTTCTTCGACAAATGGTCGCGCGCGCGCGGCACCTTCCAGCCGAAGGACGCGCCCGACGGCGCCGTGCCGGACGACTTCGCCGTGGTGCCGCCGGCATCCAAGGCGCGGCGGGAAGCCGATGCCGGCATCGAATGCATCGGCTGCGCGGTCTGCTACGCGTCCTGCGACGTGGTGGCGTGGAATGGCGACTATCTCGGCCCGGCCGCGCTGAACCGCGCCTGGACGCTGGTGAACGACGTGCGCGACGGCGGGCGGGCCGAACGGCTCGATGCGGTGGCGGGCGATGCCGGCTGCCATTCCTGCCATTCGACGCAATCCTGCACCGAACGCTGCCCGAAGAACCTCGACCCTTCCGCCGCCATCGCCGGGCTGAAGCGGACGCTGTTCTGGGACACGCTGCTGGGGCGCCGATGAGCGCGCCTGCCGCGCCGGCACGGCGCCACGGCCGTGAACGGCGCGCGAGCGCAAACCCGCGCGCGCCAGATGCATCTGTGGGTCGTGCAGCGCGTCACCGCCATGCTGCTCGGGCTCGCGGTGGTGGTGCATCTGGTGATGATCGTGACCGCCGTGCGCGGCGGGCTGTCGGCCGCGCGAGATCCTGTCGCGCACCCGCGGCAACGAGGCCTGGCTGCCGTTCTACGTCGTCTTCGCGCTGGCGGCCGGGCTGCATGGCGCGATCGGGCTGCGCAACATCGCCGCCGAGACGATCGGCCTGCGCGGGCGCGGCGCCGATCTCGCCTGGGTGGCCATCGGGCCTGGTCACCGCGGGCTTCGGCATCCGCGCCGCGATCGGGCTGTACGCCTGATGGACCTGCGCCCGCGCTCGCATCCGACCTATCTCGCCTTCGTGGTGCACCGCGTCTCGGGGCTGCTGCTGGCGCTGTTCCTGCCGCTGCATTTCTGGGCGCTGGGCACCGCGATCTCGGGCGAGGCGCGGCTCGACGGCTTCCTGCGCTGGACCGAGAACCCGCTGGCCAAGGCCGCCGAGACGGTCCTGGTGCGTGCTGCTGGCCGCCCATCTCGCCGGGGGGCTGCGCGTGCTGGCGCTGGAATTCCTCGGCTGGCGGGCGCGGCAGAAGGACATGGTGGCGGCCTCGGCCGGCATCGCGCTGCTGGTCGGCCTGGTGTTCCTGCTCAATGTGGTCTGAAGCCGCGCTGGTTGCCGGAAGCTGCTTCGTCGCCGCCTTCTGCGCCGGCATGGCGGGCTTCGCCTTCGTGCTCGTGGCCGCCGGCATCCTGCTGCATGTCGTCTCGCCCACCGTCACCGCGCCGGTGCTGGTGCTGGGCAGCCTGATGGCGCAGTCGATGAGCCTGCCGGCGCTGTGGAAGCACATCGAATGGCCGCGCATGCGCTTCTTCGTGGGCATGGCGGTGCTCGGCCTGCCGGTCGGGCTGCTGGTGCTGGCCTACGGGCCGGCGCCGGATGATCGTGGCCGGGGTCGGGCTGCTGCTGGTGGTCTATTCCGGCTACATGCTGGCGCGCGTGGCGTTGCGCATGGCGCCGCCCGAGGTCGGCGGCGGGCGCGGCATCGATGGCGCCGTGGGCTTCGCCTCCGGCATATTGGGCGGCATCGGCGGCTTCGTCGGCGCGCTGCCGGCGATGTGGGCGGACATCCAGGGCTGGCCCAAGGACCGCGCGCGGGCCTTCATGCAGCCCTTCATCGTCTTCATGCAGGCGATCACCGCGGTGGGCCTCGCCATCGGCGGCTTCTTCACCGAACGAGGCGCTGTGGCTGACCGCGGCGGCGACCCCGGCGCTGGTGCGTCGGCACCATGCTCGGCCTGCGCGCCTATCGGGCGCTGCCGGCGCAGGGTTTCCGTATTATCCTGCTCGTGCTGCTGCTGGTATCGGGTATCTCGCTGCTGGTCTGACCGGAGGAGACAAGGCGCCATGACGCTGATGACGAAGCCGGGGGTCGAACCCCTGCGCGTGCGAGCCCGAAGCGATCGAGGAAGCCGCCAAGCTCCTCTACATCCGCGCCTGCAAGATCCTGCCCGACGACATCAAGGCCGGCTTCGCGCGGCTCGACGGGTCGGAGACCGATGCCACGGCGAAGACCATCCTGGCGACCATGATCGAGAACATCGGCGTGGCGGAACGGATGGACAACCTGCTGTGCCAGGACACCGGCATCCCGATCTTCAACGTGCTGGTCGGCCGCAACGTGCAGGTCGATGGCTGGGCGCTGAAGGAAGCCATCGCGAAAGGCACCGCGCGCGCCACGCGCGAACACCCGCTGCGGTCCTCCGTGGTGCATCCCATCACGCGCAAGAACGAGCACACCTCCTGCGGCGAGCGCGTGCCCGTCATCAACATCGACTTCACCGATGTGGAACGCGAATTGCGGCTGGAGATGATCCCGAAGGGCTCGCGGTTCCGAGAACGGATCCTTCCTGCAGATGCTGATCCCGGCCGATGGCGTCGCGGCGGTGAAGCGCTTCGTGGTGGACCGCGTCATCCAGGCCGGCGGCAAGGTCTGCCCGCCGACCATCGTGGGCGTCGGCGTCGGCGGCACCTCCGATCTGTGCATGCACCTGGCGAAGGTCGCGGCGACGCGCCCGCTCGGCTCGCGCTGCACCGATGCGGAAGGGGCGAAGCTGGAGGCGGCGCTGTCCGAAGCGGTCAACAGCCTGGGCATCGGCCCGCAGGGCCTGGGCGGCGATTCCACCGCCTTCGCCGTGCATGTCGAAACGGCGGCGACGCACATCACGATGAACCCCGTCGCGGTGAACATCCAATGCCATTCGGCGCGGCGGGCGAGTGCGACCTTCACGCCCGCCGGCGTCGCGATCGGCTTCTGACGCCATGACGCACCACATCCTGCCCATGCCGATCACCGAGGCGCAGGTCCGCGAACTTGCGCGCCGGCGACACGGTGACGCTGGAGGAAACCCTCTACGGCATCCGCGACGCCACGCAGATCCACATGTTCGACCATGGCCGCCGGACCAAGTTCGACCTGCGCGGCCATGCGGTGATCCACACCGCGCCGAACCTGCGCAAGGTGGCGCTTCCGGCACCAACCATTCGGGCTATGAGGCGGTGCTGCGTCGGCACCACCACCTCCGACCGCATGGAACGCTTCACCCGCCCGCTGATGGAACGCGAGGGCGTGCGCATCATCATCGGCAAGGGCGGGCTGCGCGACGGCTCGCTGGAGGCGTTCCGCGACCTCGGCGGCGCCTATCTCGCCGTGGTCGGCGGCGCGGCGGCGCTGGAGACGACCTGGATCGAGGCGGTGGAGGATGTCGATCTCGACGACCTCAACCCCGAATCGCTCTACAAGTTCCGCATCAAGGGCTTCGGGCCGCTGCTGGTGGCGATGGATTCCCATGGCGGCAGCCTCTACGCCACGGTGAACGCCGAGGCCGCGCAGGCGCCGCCAGGCCGTGCTGGAAAAGCTGGGCGCGGCATGATCGCGCTGCCTGCCGCTGCTCCTGCTGCTCCAGGTCATGCCGCCACCGCTCGGCCAGGTGGCGGTCGACCGCTCGTGCTCGGCCAGCGCGCTGCGGCAGCACCGACGTCATCATGCCGCCCATGCCGCCCGCCCGCCGCCGCCGAGGACTGCCACTGCGGCGTCCCGTCCAGCCCGCGAGGCCCGCGATGACCGCCATCGAACGCCGCCGCACCGACATCCTGGTCCTCGGCGCCGGCGGTGCCGGGCTGCTCGCCGCGCTGCATGCCAAGGACACCGACCCGACGCTCGACGTGACCATCGCGGTGAAGGGCCTGCTCGGCAAATGCGGCTGCACCCGCATGGTCCAGGGCGGCTACAACGTCGCCATCGCGGCCGGCGATTCCGCCGAGCGCCACTTCATGGACACGCTCGACGGCGGCAAGTGGCTGAACGACCAGGACCTCGCCTGGACGCTGGTGGTCGGCGCGCAACAGCGCATCCGCGAACTGGAGAACCGCTGGGGCTGCTTCTTCGACCGCAACGCCGATGGCTCCATCCACCAGAAGGCCTTCGCCGGCCAGACCTTCGACCGCACCGTGCACAAGGGCGACCTCACCGGCATCGAGATCGTCAACCGCCTGGCCGAACAGGTCTGGGCGCGCGGCATCAACCGGCTGGAGGAACACCGCGCCGTCGCGCTGATCCGCTCGACGGACGGCGCGCGCCTGTCCGGCGTGCTGCTGATCGACATGCGCACCGGCGCGCTGGTGTTCATGCAGGCCAAGGCCGTGCTGCTCGGGCACCGGCGGCGGCCCGACCATGTACAAATACCACACGCCATCGGGCGACAAGGCCTGCGACGGCATGGCGATGGCGCTGCGCGCCGGCCTGCCGCTGCGCGACATGGAGATGGTGCAGTTCCACCCGACCGGCGTGCTCGCCGGCCCCGGCACGCGCATGACCGGCACCATCATCGAGGAAGGCCTGCGCGGCGCCGGCGGCTACCTGCTCGGCGGCGATGGCGAGCGCTTCATGCACAAATACGAC
Organism: uncultured Alphaproteobacteria bacterium; assembly: GCA_963732425.1. Classification (GTDB taxonomy): domain Bacteria; phylum Pseudomonadota; class Alphaproteobacteria; order Acetobacterales; family Acetobacteraceae; genus Neoroseomonas. Next base: position 51,362 of record CAVSZN010000016.1, on the reverse strand, counting down.
CCGCGCGGCGAGCGCGCGACGCGCGACATCGTCTCGCCGCTCGATGCAGCGCGAAATCCTCGCCGGCAACGTCAACGACGAAGGCGGGCTGTGGATCGCCATGGCGCATCTCGGCCCCGAGCGCGTCGCGCGCGAATTCAAGGGCATGGTCGAACGCTGCGCCGACAACGGCTTCGACCTGGCCGGCGGCCGCGTCGCCCGTGGTGCCGACCGCGCACTACATGATGGGCGGCCTGGTGTTCCGCGCCGATGGCTCGACCGACCTGCCCGGCCTGTTCGCCGCCGGGGAGGACACCGGCGGCGTGCATGGCGCGAACCGCCTCGGCGGCAATGGCGTGGCGAATTCCACCGTGTTCGGCGGCATCGCCGGCGACAGCATGGGCGCCTGGGTGCCGCGCGACGGCACCTTCGAGGAACCCGATGCTGCCGCGCTCGACGAAGCCGTCGCCTTCGTCAACGCCCCCTTCGCGCGGGCCGCGAGGAACCTCTCGCCGATCCGCGACGCGCTGCTCGACCTGATGTGGGACAAGGCCGGCATCCTGCGCGACGCGGCCGGCCTTGCCGAGGCCGCCACCGGCCTCGACGCGCTGGAAGCCGAGACCGACGCGACCGGTGTCGATGGCGCCGACCGCGCCTTCAACCTCACCTGGCATGACTGGCTGAACCTGAAGTCGCAGTTCCTGGTCAGCCGCGCCATCGTCGCCGCCGCCCAGGCGCGCGAGGAATCCCGCGGCGCCCATTGGCGGGAGGATTTCCCCCATACCCTGCCCGACACGCAGGGCCTCGCCGCCACCCGCGTCACGCTGCAGGGCGGGACGGTGGCACTCGGCTGGCAGCCGGTTGCCTTCACCAGGTTGCAGCCGGGGCAGAGCCTGCTCGCGGCGGAGTGAGCGCATCGCCATCCGGCTGCGGCGCGACGCAACGCGACGCACCGGCCCAGCACATGCGGCCCGCCAACCGGTCATCGCCATGACCCATGGACCGCGCGCGCGATGGCCCATCCCGGCGCGCCGGCTCGACGGCTTGACTTGGTGCCGCCCGTTTCCCATCGTCATGCCCAAGGGGATGTCCGCGATCACCCCGTGAGGCTCCGGCCGAAGCATCGCGTCCAGAACTCCCGCATCGGAGAGGACGCCCCCATGCCGGCCCCCACAATCGTCACGATCCAGCAGCTTGCCCGGCGCATCGGCCTGCCCGATGCGCCCGTTCTCATCGACGTCCGCACGGAGGAGGACGCCGCCGCCGATCCGCGCCTGCTGCCCGGCGCGATCCGCCGCAGCCACACCGATGTCGCCGGCTGGGCCGGCGGCTTCGCCGGGCGCGACGTCGTCGTGGTCTGCCAAAAGGGGCTGAAGCTGAGCCAGGGCGCCGCCGCCTGGCTGCGCCATGCCGGGGCCGATGCGCAATCGCTGGAAGGCGGCTTCGACGCGTGGCGAGAGGCCGGCCTGCCGCTCGCGGCAACGACGCATCTGCCGCCGCGCGATGCGATGGGGCGCACGCTCTGGGTCACCCGGGCGCGGCCGAAGATCGACCGCATCGCCTGCCCCTGGCTGATCCGCCGCTTCATCGACCCTTCGGCGGTGTTCCTGTTCGTCGCCCCCGCCGAGGTCGCGGCGGTGGCCGAGCGCTTCGGCGCCACCCCCTTCGACATCGAGGGCGTCTTCTGGTCGCCATCGCGGCGAGCCTCTGCACCTTCGACGTGATGCTCGATGAATTCGCCCTGCACGCGCCGGCGCTGGATCGCCTGGCCGCTGATCGTGCGCGGTGCCGACACCGCCCGGCTGGACCTGGCGCCGGAGGCGGCCGGGCTGCTCGCCGCCTCGCTCGGCCTGTCGCGCATGCATCGCGACGACCTGGCGCAACTCGATGCCGGGCTTGCGCTGTATGACGCCTTCTACCGCTGGGCGCGTGACGCTACGGACGAAACCCACAACTGGCCCAGCCCGGGAAAGCCCGCATGACGCCCCCTGCCTTCCCGACCTTCGCCGAGGCGCTGCGCGTCTGGCTGCGCATCGGCCTGCTCTCCTTCGGCGGGCCGGCGGCGCAGATCGCCGTCATGCACCGTGAGGTGGTGGATCAGCGCCACTGGGTCTCGCGACGCCCGGTTCCTGCATGCGCTGAACTTCTGCATGCTGCTGCCGGGGCCGGAGGCGCAGCAACTCGCCACCTATCTCGGCTGGCTGATGCATGGCGTGCGCGGCGGGCTCGCGGCCGGGCTGCTGTTCATCCTGCCGGGTGCCGCGGTGATGCTGGCGCTGTCGGTGATCTACGCGACGCTCGGCGCGGTGCCGATCGTCGCCGCGCTGTTCTTCGGCCTGAAATGCGCCGTGCTCGTGCTGGTGGTCGAGGCGCTGCTGCGCGTCGCCAGGCGCGCCCTGCATGGCGCGGTGCCCTGGGTGCTGGCGGCGGCGGCCTTCCTCGCGCTGGCCTGCTTCGCCGTGCCCTTCCCGCTGGTGGTGCTGGCCGCGCTCGCCATCGGCTATGCCTGCCCGGACGCCTTCGCCGCCGGCGGCCATGGCCGCGCGAAGGACGGCCCGCCGGCGCTGCTCGACGCCGCCATCGCCGCCGAACCCGACCGCATCGCCCGCATGGCGCCGGCCGCGCGGCGCGCCGGGCTCATCGCCATCGCGCTGTGGCTCTGGCCGGTCGTGCTGCTGTTCGGCGTGCCGGTCTGGGGGGACATCGCCTGGTTCTTCTCGAAGATGGCGGTCGTCACCTTCGGTGGCGCCTATGCGGTGCTCGCCTATGTCGCGCAGGAGGCGGTGGAGCATTACCGACTGGCTGACCGCGCCCGAGATGCTGGCCGGGCTCGGCCTGGCCGAGACGACGCCGGGGCCGCTCATCCTGGTGCTGCAATTCGTCGGCTTCCTGGCGGGCTACCACCATGGCGGCGTGATGGGCGGCGTCGGCGGCAGCCTGCTGACGCTGTTCGTCACCTTCGCACCCTGCTTCGCCTGGATCTTCCTCGGCGCGCCCTTCGTCGAGAAGCTGCATGAGGCGCCACGGCTGAAGGGGGCGCTGGCCGGGGTGACGGCGGCGGTCGTCGGCGTCATCGCCAACCTTGCCTTCTGGTTCGGGCTTCGCGTGATCTTCGCCGAGGTGCGGCGCGTGCCGTTCGGGCCCGCCACCATCGACATCCCGGTCATGGCGACGTTGCAGCCAGGCGCCCTGGCGCTCGCGCTGCTCGCCGCCGTGCTGCTGTTCGGGCTGAAATGGGGGCTGGCGCGCGTGCTCGGCGTCAGCGCCGCCGCGGGGCTTGCGCTGTCCCTGCTGCCGGGGTGAGGCCGCGGCGCGGCTCCTCCAGCAGCCAGAACAGCACGTTGTCGCGGAACACCGGGTCGCGCGTGAGTGCCAGATGCTCATGCGGCAGGAACAGCACGCGGCGAAAGTCGATCGGGCTGTCCACCACGATGGGTCGCGGCACCTGGCCCTGGCGAAAATCGAGCAGGGCGGAATCACGCAGCACCAGCCCGTCGCCCGGCGCGGTCCGACGCTGGGCGATGGCGCCGGTCAACGGCTCGGCGGTCATCTGCACCGTCGTCGGCATCGCGTCGCCGGCGACGATCATCAGTTCCGTCCCCGGCGGCTGCGTTACCGGCCGGTCCATCGCCTGGGAAAAAGCGCGGGCACGGTGCAGCAGCCGCACCTGCAAGGCGAGGGCGAAGCGCCGGCGCTCCTCGGCCGAAGCGATGCCGGGCATCAGCGTCGCAAGATCAGCATCGATGCCGCGCCCCGCCATGCCCCAGCCCATGCGTCGCCACACCGCCGGATCGAGAAGATCGAGCGCCGCTTCGGTCCCGTCGCCCAGCACCACGGGCCGGCTGCGGTGGCGCGGCAGCAGTTGGTACAGCGAGGGAAAGGTGCCGAGGATCGCCGGGCTGTAGCTCGGCACGATCGGTGCGCCGAAATCGCGCCCATCGACCAGCGCGCGAAACGCATCGAGGGAGCCGCCATTCGGCGTGCCGATCTGCACCAGCCGGTCGATGTAGCCCGCCCCGCCCCAGGTGAGCGGCGGCAGAGAGCCATCCGCCGGCAGGTCGGCGTCGCCGTACAGCATGGCATAGCGGGCCACCAGCCCACCCATCGAATGCGCCACGATATCGAACTTCACCGTCGCGTCGCGCACACCGAAGCGGCGCGCGTATTCGGCCTGAACAGATGCGCGCTTCTCGCGCATGAACGCCATCAGCCGGCGCGCATTGGTGACGTTGTCCTGCCGCCAGTCATAGGCGAACTGGAAGCAGGTGAAGTGTTCCGCCCCGTAGTCCACCTGGCCGGCCAGGCCGAGGGCGGGGTCGCGATAGCCGCCGGCGCCGAGCGTGCTCAGGATCTCGGCATAGGCCTGCAGCGCGATCGGAATGCCTGCGACGCGGATGCGCACGCGGTCGAGCACGCCATCGGGCGTCACCGCGGCGCCGGGCGAAGCCATCATGTCCGTGAACGGCAATGCGACCAGGCGGGCGCCATCGGCGGTCTCGGGGTCGGCGGCATCACCGTCGAAGGCGCCCCAGACGATGCGGCCGGAGGATGGGTCGCGCAGCCGGCTGCCGAGCAGGCCGGGGATCACGATGATCGGATTGCGGTCCGGCCCGTGATGCTGCGCCGCCGGATTGTAGATCAAGGCGATCTCGGTCATCGCCGCGGGCGCACAGCCGGAGACCGCCGCGGCCAGCAGAGCGCGCCGAAGCGGTCCGCTGGCCGGCGGGCGCTGCATTACCGCGGCGTCTTGCGGATGTTCCACGCGATGATCGTCCCCGGCATGGCCAGCACGCCCGAGACGCGCGGGCTGACCGCCGAGGGCAGGTACCACTGCCCATACGGCACGTAGGGCACCAGCCGGTAGGCGCTGGTCTGCAACTCATCGAGGATGCGCTGCCGCTCCGCCGGGTTCGCCGCATAGGGGAAGGCGTCGATCAGCGCCTGGTGCGCCGGGTCGCACGGCCAGCCCGGCCAGGCACGCTCGCAGGACGCCTGCATGGGCACATTGCCCACCGGGTCCGACGCGCCGAGGCCGTTCCAGAAGGTCAGGCCGATGTTCCAGCCACCCTCGGAGGGCGGGCGGCGATTGGCGCGGCGGCCGGCCATGGAGGCGAAATCCATCGCCTGCACATCGGTCCGGAAGCCGACCGACTGCATCTGCTGCGCCAGCACCAGCGTCGCGGCATGGACGAAGGGATTGTCGGTCGGGTCCATGATGACGACGGGCGTGCCGTCATAGCCGCTCTCGCGCAGCAGGACGCGCGCACGCTCCCGCGCCGCGGGCGACCCCAGCCCCGCCGGCACCCCCGCATTCGTCTCCTGCGCCGAACCGCAGATGAAGAAGGCGTGGCAGACCTGGTACAGCGCCGGGTCGGGGAACATCGCCTGCAGGATCTCCTCCTGGTTCACCAGGAGCATCAGCGCCTCACGCGCGCGGGCGTCATTGAAGGGCGGCTGGACGTGGTTCGGCCGGATCATGCCCGGCGCGCCGAGCGTGTTGGTGCGGATGATCTGCATGCCGCGGCGCTGGAGCATCGGCAGGAAATCGACGCCGGGGCTCTCGATGTAGTCGAGTTCGCCCTGGATCAGCGCCAGCACCGCGGTCTGCGCATTGGCGATGTTCAGCCATTCGACGCGGTCGACATGCGCCACCTTGCCGCCGGCGGTGCCCGATGCCGGTTCGCCGCGCGGCACGTAGTCCGGGTTGCGGCGATAGACCACCTTGCTGCCCGGGATCCATTCCTCGCGCACGAAGATGAAGGGGCCGGAGCCGATGGTCTCGGTGATGGCGGTGAAGGGGTCGGTCGCGGCGACGCGCGCGGGCATGATCGCCGGCATGTTGCCCGCCGGCTTCGACAGCGCATCGAGCATCAGCCCATAGGGCCGGCGCAGCCGCCAGGTGAAGGACCTGCCATCCGCGCCGGGCTCCAGGGCCTCGGTGATCGCCAGGATCTGCCGGCCATGCGGGTCGCGCGCGCCCCAGCGGCGCAGGGAGGCCACGGCATCCGCCGCCGTCACCGGGGCGCCATCATGGAACCTCAGCCCGTCGCGCAGGGTGAAGCTCCAGGTCAGCGCATCATCGGAGACCGACCAGGCGCCGACCATCTGCGGCTGCGGGCGCTGGTTCGCATCGCGGCCGAACAACTGGTCGTAGATCATGTGGGCGTGGGACTGCACGACGCCGGCCGTCGTGTTGATCGGGTCGAGCGTCTGCAGGTCCGCATTCGGCACGATGCGCAGGATGCGCTCGGGCGGCGGCGTCTGCGCGGCGGCGGGCACGGCGGCGACGGCGGCGATCGCCAGCAGCAGCGCGCGGGCGGTACGGATCATCATGTGGGGCCCCTCCCGGTTGCGCCCAGACGAGGCGCTGGGTTGATTATGGACCGATCGCTACAAAATGCATAGCGCGCGCCGGCGTAACCGGCCGGCACGCGATGACGAAATCCCCGGCAAGCCACGGGGGAACAGCAGCCTTGATCCGAACCGCCTTGCCGCATCGCGCCCATGGGCGACGCGCGCTGCTCGCCCTGCCGGCCGTGCTGTGCGGCCCGGCGCGGGCCGCCGAACCGGCGCTCGACACGCTGCTCGCGCGCTACGTCACGCTGCCGGCGGACGGCATCGCCCGCGTGGACTACGCGCGGTGGCAGGGCAACGCCGCCGATCTCGCGGCGCTCGACGCCTGGACGGGCATGGCCGCCAGCCGCCGCCCATCGGCGATGGCGCGGGCCGAGGCCTTCGCGTTCTGGGCCAATCTCTACAACGCGCTGACGCTGAAGGTGGTGCTTGGCGGCTACCCGGTACGCTCGATCCGCGACATCCATTCGACCGGCGTGCCCTTCGACCTGCGTCAGTTCTCCGGCCCCTGGCGGACGCGGCTGGTGTCGGTGGAAGGGCGGCGCATGTCGCTCGACGACATCGAGCACGGCACGATGCGCCCGCTGTTCGGCGACCCGCGGGTGCATTACGCGGTGAACTGCGCCTCGCTCGGCTGCCCCAACCTGCGCCCGCATGCCTGGCGCGCCGCGACGCTGGAGGCCGACCTCGACGACGCTGCGCGCGCCTATCGTCAACCATCCGCGAGGTGTCGGCGTGCTGGCCGATGGCAGGCTGCGCGTCTCCTCCATCTACCACTGGTTCCGGGAGGATTTCGGCGGCAGCGAGGCAGGCGTGCTCGCGCATCTGGCCCGCTATGCCGCGCCGCCGCTCGCCGCGCGCCTGCCTGGCGCCGCCATCGCCGGTCATGGCTATGACTGGGCGCTCAATGATGCGGGGCCGGCCGGCGGTCGCTGAACCGCGGCGGCGCCGGACAGCCCGAACAGCGGCCGCAGCCGGATGCCGAGCCAGCAGCCAGGCAGCACCGCGATGAACCACACGAAGCCATGCAGGCTGCCCGAGGACACCCCGCCGAGAAACGCGCCGATGTTGCAGCCGAAGGACAGCCGCGCGCCGACGCCGAGCAGCACCCCGCCCAGCGCGGCGCCCAGCGCGCCGCGTGCCCCGATCGGCACGCCATGGCGCAGCCGTCCGCCCAGCGAGGCGGCGCCCAGCGCACCGAGCACCAGCCCGACATCGCCCAGCGAGCCATGCATCGCGAGCAGCGGGCCGTCGAGGATCCGCGCCATCCCCGGGTCGGACCAGAATTCAGTGGCGCCGAGCATCGGCACGACGCGCTCGATCGCCTGCGCGCCCCACAGCGTCAGCCCCATGGTAATGCCCCAGGGACCGCCGGTGACCAGGAACACCGCCACCGCCAGCGCGCCGATCACCGCGCCGGCGCGCAACGCCGCGCCGTTCGGCCGGGCGCCGCGCAGCACCACCAGGGCGAGGACAAGCAGCAGCGCCTCGGTCACCAATAGCCCGCCCCAGGGGCCAAACATGGCGGCCAGGTCCACCGTCACGCCCGGCAGCCGCATCGCCGCGGGCACCATCAGGCTGCCCAACACCCCGCCCAGGCAGAAGAAGGGCAGCGCCACCCACATCCGCCGCGACCCCTGCCCCGCCGCCGACAACGCGCCCGACCCGCAGCCATTCGCCAGCATCATGCCCACGCCGAAGATCGCGGCGCCGACAACCAGCGACGGCCCGACCGGCATGACCAGGCGGCCGTGATCCGGCCACAGCGTGCCGACCGGCAACACCACCAGGGCGGCGACCGCCGGGACGATGAAGCCGGCACCGAGCACCCGCCCGTCGCCTTCGACGAGGAAGGCACGGAAACCGCCGCTGAAGCCGAAATCCATCAGGACGAAGGTGGCGCCCAGCGCCATCGTCACGGCCAGCAACGGCAGGAGCGCCGGATCCGGAAGGCCGCTGATGGCAACCAGCACGGCCACCGTCCCGGCGGCGGCGAGCAGCAGGCCCGGCCGATGGATGGCAGGCCGCGTCCGGGCCCGCCCGGCGGCCATGGTGTTCCCGGGCGGCCCGGCAGCGAGGCTGGTCCCGGACTGCCCGGCGGCCGTGCCGGACCCCGGGCCGCTCGGCGGTCACGCTACTCGGCCGCCTTGCGCACCAGGCCGTCGAGCAAGGTCTCCGTCGCGCGCCGCGCTTCCGGTGGCACAGCGATGCCATGGCGGGCGAAGACGCGCGTCGCGGTGTCCTCCCCAGTGCTGCGGGTGATCTGGGTGGTGCCGGCATCGTCCTGCCAGACCAGCACCCGCATCGGCAGGTCGATCGCCAGCGTCGGGTTCGACGCCATCGCCCCGGTGCCCGCCCGCGGGTTGCCGAAGAACACCACCACGCGCGGCCGCAGCGTCATGCCGACCGCAGCCGCCGCGGCCGCATGGTCGATCTCGGTGAAGACCACCCAGTTCGCCTCCCGCACGGCGGCGGCGAAGCGGTCGAGCGTGACCCGCACCGGATGCGCGCTCGGCCGGGTGACGAGGCCGGTATCCTGCGCGGCGGCAGGCAGGCTCGCCATCGCCAGCGCCCCGGTCAGGGCGACCGCGAGGGTCCGGCGATGCAGGCTGGCAAGCGGTGTGCGGAAAGCGGGTGGCGTCATGGTGATATCTCCCGTGATGGCGCGTGGCCGACAACAGGATATTCGCCGCATCCGGCCGGGCCGTTACGCCGGGAAATGGACGGCCGCCGCCCACCACGCCCGGCACCGCGAGCCGCAACACCAGGCGCGGGATCACATGGCCCAGTCGCCAATGCGCGGTTCCCGACCAGGTGGAACGACCTGATCGGGAAAGGATGCGCGCCGAGACGATCGGCCGGAGGCGCCGGCGCGCGCCAAGCCCCGCGCAAGCGGTTCTACAGCCGTTTCCGTTCGCCCCGGCTCACGGCAACGTCCCTGGTCCGTTGCTTTCGCGGGCATCTTGACCCGACCAGGTGATTCCACCTGATCGGGATCGGCTTTAACGCTGCAGCGCCTGCACGATTTCCTGCGTCACCTTCTTGGCGTCGCCGAACAGCATCATGGTGTTCGGGCGGAAGAACAGTTCGTTCTCCACGCCGGCATAGCCGGACGCCATGCCGCGCTTGATGAAGAACACCGACTTGGCGCGCTCCACATCAAGGATCGGCATGCCGTAGATCGCCGAGGACTTGTCCGTCTTGGCCGCCGGGTTGGTCACGTCATTGGCGCCGATGACGAAGGCCACATCCGCATCGGCGAATTCGGGGTTGATCTCCTCCAACTCGAAGACCTCGTCATACGGGACGTTGGCCTCGGCCAGCAGCACGTTCATGTGGCCGGGCATGCGGCCCGCCACCGGGTGGATGGCGTATTTGACCTCGACGCCTTCCTTCTTCAGCAGGTCGCCCATCTCGCGCAGCACCTGCTGGGCCTGCGCCACCGCCATGCCGTAGCCCGGCACGACGATGATCTTCTGCGCGTTCTTCATCATGTAGGCGGCATCTTCCGGCGACCCGGCCTTGACCGGCGGCCGGTCGGCATCGCCGCCACCCGCCGCGGCCGAACCGCTTTCCGACCCGAAGCCGCCCAGCAGCACATTGATGATGCTGCGGTTCATGCCCTTGCACATGATGTAGGACAGGATCGCACCCGAGGCGCCGACCAGCGCGCCGGTGATGATCAGCAGCAGGTTGCCGATGGTGAAGCCGATGCCCGCCGCCGCCCAGCCGGAATAGGAATTCAGCATCGAGACGACGACCGGCATGTCCGCGCCGCCGATCGGGATGATCAGCAGGAAGCCGAGCGCGAAGGACAACAGCGCGATCAGCCAGAACAGCACCGCCGAACCGGTGGCCACGAAGGCGATGACCAGCACCAGCAGCAGCAGGCCCAGGCCGAGGTTCAGCCAATGCTGCCCGTTGAAGGTGATCGGCGCGCCCGACATCTTCCCCGCCAGCTTGGCGAAGGCGATCACCGAGCCCGAGAAGGTGATGGCGCCGATGGCGAGGCCCAGCGACATCTCGACCAGCGACTGGCCGTGGATGTTGCCATGCGTGCCGATGCCGAAGGATTCCGGCGCATAGAACGCGGCCGCGGCGACGAACACCGCGGCCATGCCGACCAGCGAGTGGAAGGCCGCGACCAGCTGCGGCAGCGCCGTCATCTGGATGCGCTGGGCGACGACGGTGCCGACCGTGCCGCCGATGGCGAGGCCGGCGAGGATCAGCACGATGCCGCCGAAGCCCATGCCGTGGTGGAACAGCGTCGCCAGGATGGCGATGCCCATGCCCGACCATGCCGAAGGTGTTGCCCTGGCGGCTGGTTTCCGGATGGCTCAGCCCGCGCAACGCAAGGATGAACAGGACCGAGGCGACCAGGTAGGACAGGGTCGAGAGCGTGGCACCCATGGCCTCAGCTCCCCTTCTTCTTGAACATGGCGAGCATCCGTCGCGTGACCATGAAGCCGCCGAAGATGTTCACCGAGGCGAGGGTGACGGCAATGAAGCCGAAGATCCGCGCCGCCGCCCCATCCGCCGTGCCGGCGGCGAGGATGGCCCCCACCACGATCACCGAGGAGATCGCGTTGGTCACGCCCATCAGCGGCGAATGCAGCGCCGGCGTGACGTTCCACACGACGTGGTAGCCGACGAAGCAGGCCAGCAGGAAGATCGTCAGCAGATAGAGGAATGGCTCGGCCGCCGCGGCGACCGGCGCCACTGCCTCGGCCGCGGCGCGCGCCTGGGCGGCGAGTTCCAGCGCGCGGTTCGCGGCCGCCTGCGCCTGGTTGGCAAGTTCCGTTGCGTTCATCGTCCCTGCCCCCTTATGCCGACGGCTTCATCGAGGGGTGCACCACGGCACCCCCGCGCGTGAGCGTCACGCCCTTCACGATGTCATCATCCTCCGGCAGCTTCGGCGCCTTGGCCTCCTTGTCCCAGAAGGTGGACAGGAAGGTCAGCAGGTTGCGCGCGTACAGCGCCGAGGCCGCCGCCGGCAGCCGCCCCGCCCAGTTGGTGTAGCCGAGGATCTTCACGCCGTTGTCGGTGACGAACAGTTCGCCCGGCTTGGTCAGCGCACAATTGCCGCCGGCATCCGAGGCGATATCGACGATCACCGAGCCCGGCTTCATCGAGGCGACCATCGCGGCGGTGACCAGCGTCGGGGCCTTGCGACCCTGCACCAGCGCGGTGCAGACCACGACGTCCTGCTTGGCGATGTGGGTGGCGACCACCTCCGCCTGCTTGGCGTAGAAATCCGCCGAGAGCTGCTTGGCATAGCCACCGGCGGTCTGGGCGGCCTTGCTCTCCTCATCCTCGTAGCCGACGAAGGATGCGCCGAGGGACTTGATCTCCTCCTTCGCCGCCGGCCGGACGTCGGTGGCGGAAACCCGCCCGCCCAGGCGCCGCGCCGTGGCGATGGCCTGCAGCCCGGCGACGCCCGCGCCCATGATGAAGGCATTGGCGGCGGGCACCGTTCCGGCCGCCGTCATCATCATCGGGAAGCCCTTGTCGTAGGCCCCTGCCCCCTCGATCACCGCGCGGTAGCCGGCGAGGTTGGCCTGGGAGGACAGCACGTCCATCGACTGCGCGCGGGTGATGCGCGGGGCGAGTTCCATGGAACAGGCGTCGAGGCCGAGATTGGCGTAGGTCGCCGCCATCGCCGCATCGGCGCCGAGCGTGCCGATCAGCAGCGCCCCGCGCGGGATCATCGAGAGTTCGTCGACCGGGCCTTCCCCGGTGCCGAGCGGTGCGCGGACCTTCAGCACGATGGCAGCACCCGCCAGCGCCGAGGCGGCGTCCGGGGCGATGGCGGCACCGGCCTCGGCATAGGCCGCATCGGTGAAGCCCGATGCCAGGCCGGCGCCGGCCTCGACGGCGACCTCCAGCCCCATGCCGATGTATTTCTTCACCGTCTCGGGCGTCGCCGCGACGCGGGTTTCCCCGTTCCGCCGTTCCTTCAGGACCGCCACACGCATGCGGGATACCCCCTCGCGTCAAAATGTCCCGGCGGAACTACAGTTGTGGCGCCAGGGTGTCCAGCATTGGCGGTATCACGGCCACCGGTCATGCGCCGCTGCCCCTCGGCCGGACAAGCACGAAACGCGCCAGCCGCGCCACATGGACCTCATGGCGCCCGCGCCGCACGGCCGCCGCAAGGCGGCGCAGGCCGTTGCTACCGGGCGATCACGCCGCGCCCGGCACCCGCGCCTCGGCCAGCGCCGCGCGCCTGGCGCTCCGCCAGTTTCGCCTCGTCGAAGCCCTCGATCAGCTCGTGGAACAGGTTGTGCCAGTTCTGCTTCGCGCCCAGCCGCACGAACACCGACCCCAGCCCGATCGCCGCCCGGTCCATCAGCGGGAATTCGCGCGGCACCCGCACGCCGCCGGTGCGCTTGAGGCCGGCATGGACCTCCTCGGCGACCCGGCGGCCGAACATCGGGTCGTCATTGGGCTGGATCGGGCGCACCCGGTCGTCGAGCAGCGGCTCATACAGGAAGCGCGCCCACATGTTGAGCACTTCCATCGTCTCGCGGCTGAGGTTCCTGAACCCCCAGATGCGGTAGGCCTCGGCCGCCTTGTCGTCATCCGCGTCGCGGATCGCCTCGTACAGCATGATCACGCCGCCGATGAAGCATGGCGGAAACACCCGCACCACCCCGAAATCGAGCAGGTTGATGCCCCAGCCGCCATTCTCCGACAGGTCTGACCGCACCTGGTAATTGCCCAGATGCGGGTCGCCATGAATCACGCCATAGCCATACAGCGGCACGTACCAGGCGTGGAACAGCGCGCGGGCATAGGCGTCGCGCTCCTCCTCCGGCGGGTCCTCGTCGATGCGGGTCTGGATGGCGCGGCCGTCGAGCCAGGTCATGGTCAACAGCCGGCGCGTGCAATGGCTCTCGATCGGGCTCGGCACGCGCACGCCGGGAACATCCTTCAGCATCAGCCCATACAGGCGCTGCTGCGAGGCCTCGCGCAGGTAGTCGAGTTCCTCGCGCAGCCGGTCCTGCAACTCGATGAAGGCCTCGTCATTCTCCAGCGTCGGGTCCATGCGCCGGTACAGCGCCATGGCGATCTTCAACTGCCGAAGGTCGGCCTCCACCACCGAGGCCATGTCGGGGTATTGCAGCTTGCAGGCGACGCGGGTGCCGTCATGCAGCACGGCGCGATGCACCTGGCCGAGCGATGCCGCCGCCGCCGCCTCGCGCTCGAAGGACGGCGAACTGGCCTTCCCAGTCCGGGCCGAGTTCGCTCGCCATGCGCCGGCGCACGAAGGGCCAGCCCATCGGCGGCGCATTGGCCTGCAGCGTCGCCAGTTCCTTGGCATATTCGGCGGGCAGCGCGTCCGGCACGGTGGACAGGAACTGCGCGACCTTCATCATCGGGCCCTTCAGCCCGCCGAGGATGGCCTTCAGGTCCTCGGCATGGGCGGCCTTGTCGCCCTTCATGCCGAGGAAGCGCTGCCCCGCATAGCGCGCGGCGATGCCGCCAACCGCGCCGGAGGTGCGCAGCATGCGCCGCGCCTCCCCGAAGATGGTGCTGCCCTCGCGGTCAGCCATCCGCGCGCTCGAGTTCGTCGATGAAGCCCGATATCACATCGAGCCCCCGCATCCAGAAGGCCGGGTCGGCGGCATTCAGCCCGAAGGGCGCCAGCAGTTCCTTGTGCCGCTTGGTGCCGCCGGCGCGCAGCATGTCGAGGTACTTGCCCTGGAAGTCCTTCACATCGCCGTCGCGATAGACGCCGTACAGCGCATTCACCAGGCAATCACCGAAGGCATAGGCATAGACGTAGAACGGCGAGTGGATGAAATGCGGGATATACGCCCAGTACACACCATAGTCGGGCGTGAACTCGAAGGCCGGGCCGAGGCTTTCCACCTGCACCTGCATCCACAACTCGGCGATGCGGTCGGAGGACATCTCGCCCTTGCGGCGTTCGTCATGCAACAGCGTCTCGAAGCGGTAGAAGGCGACCTGGCGGACCACGGTGTTCAGCATGTCCTCGACCTTGCCGGCCAGCATCGCCCGGCGGCGCCTGGGGTCGGTCTCGGCATCGAGCACGGCACGGAAGGTCAGCATCTCGCCGAACACGCGACGCCGTCTCGGCCAGCGTCAGCGGCGTCGAGGACAGCAGGTAGCCCTGTGCCCCGGCCAGGATCTGATGCACGCCATGGCCCAGTTCATGGGCCAGCGTCATCACGTCGCGCGGCTTGCCGTGATAATTCAGCAGCAGGTACGGGTGCGCCGAGGGCACCGTCGGATGGGCGAAGGCCCCCGACGCCTTGCCTGGCCGCAATGCCGCATCGATCCACGGCTTGTCGAAGAAGCGCCGGCCGATCTGCGACAGTTCCGGGCTGAACGCCGCATAGGAATGCAGCACGCGCTCCACCGCCTCGGGCCAGGGCACCAGGCGGTCATCCTCATCGGGCAGCGGCGCGTTGCGGTCCCAATGCTGAAGCTTCTCCAGCCCCAGCCATTTCGCCTTCATCGAATAGTAGCGATGCGACAGGCGCGGGAAGGACTGGCGGACGGCGGAGACCAGCGCGTCCACCACCTCGTCCTCGACCATGTTGGACCGGTTGCGATAGGAGCCCGGGCGCGGATAGTGGCGCCACTTGTCCTCGATCTCCTTGTCCTTGGCCAAGGTGTTGGTGATCAGCGTGAACAGCCGCACCCGCTCGGCGAAGGCCGCCGAGACGCCCTTGGCCGAGGCCTCGCGCTTGGCCCGGTCACGGTCCGACAGCCCGTTCAGCGCGGCGGAGACGGTCACCTCCTCCTCGCCGACCTTCACCTTCATGTTGGCGATGGTCTCGTCGAACAGGCGGTTCCAGGCCGAGGCGCCGGCAACCTCCTTTTCGTGCAGCAGCTTCTCCATCTCGTCGGGAAGCTGGTGCGGGCGGAACACCCGCAGGTCGCGCAGCCACGGACGCCAATGGGCAAGCGCGGCCGAGCCGCCGATCTTCTTCTCGAGCGCGTGGTCCTCCAGCCGGTTGATCTCCAGCGTGAAGAACAGCAGGTGCGAGGAGATGGTCGTCACCCTCTCCTGCGTGGTGCCGTAGAAGCGGCCATTCTCGGGGTTCTGCGCGTCGCCGCTGAACAGCAGCCCGGCGAAGGAGGTGACGCGGCCGAGCCTTTCCCACAGCGCCTCGTATTCGCCGATCGCCTGCGCCAGCGCATCGCCGGCCAGCGCGGAGAGCCGGCCGGCCAGCCGGGTCTCGAAGGCGCGGGCATCGGCCTCGGCGCGGTCGAGGTCGGCGGCCAGGCGCGGGTCGTCTGGCCCGGCATAGAGGTCGGAAAGGTCCCAGACCGGCAGCGCCGCTTCGGCGGCTGCGGCATCGAGGGGGGAGCGGGCGGGTGTGGGAAGGGTGCGAATGGTCACGTTCGTCCATATAGGCCAATCGGAGTGATGGCCAAGCGTTGCGGCGCGCCCTACATCCATCTGAGGGTTCAAGACCGGGGGGAACCGGACGCCACATGCCTGAGACGCCTGCGGACTGGCCGACATTGCCGGCGATGATGCTGGCCCGCGCGGCCGAATGGGCCGACCGGCCGCTGTTCCGATACTGGCAGGACGGCGCCTGGCGCAGCCTCAAATGGGGGGATTTCGCGCTCCAGGTCGCCTCGGTCGCGGCCTTCCTGCGTGGCCGGGGCATCGGCCCGGGCGACCGCGTGCTGCTGGTCAGCGAGAATCGTCCGGAATTCCCGATCGCCGACACCGCCATCATGGCGATCGGCGCCGTCACCGTGCCGACCTACACCACCAACCTGCCGGGCGACCACGCCCACATCCTGCGCGATTCCGGGGCGCGGGCGGCCGTGGTGTCGTCCCGCAAACTCGCCGAGAAGGTGCTGGAAGGTGCCGCCCTCGCCGACGGGTTGGACCTGCTGGTCTGCCTTGAGGATCCGCCCACCGCCGCGCACCTCGCCGGGCATCGCTGGGAGGAAGCCATCGCCACCCCGGGCCATGTCGCCATGCTGGCCGCCGAGTGCGCGGCGATGCCGACCGACAGCCTGGCCTGCCTGATCTACACCTCCGGCACCGGCGGGCTGCCCAAGGGGGTGATGCTGCCGCACCGGGCGCTGCTGGCGAACCGCGCGGGCGTGGTGCCGCTGGTGCGGCGGCTCGGCATCGAGAACCAGCCCTACCTGTCCTTCCTGCCGCTGTCGCACGCCTATGAGCATACGGTGGGCGGCTTCCTGCTGCCCTCGGCCGGGCTCGAAGTGGTCTATTCGCGCGGCGCCGACCGCCTCGCCCATGAACTCGCCGAGATCAAGCCGGCCGTGCTGACCGCCGTGCCGCGGCTGTTCGAGGTGCTGCGCGGGCGCATCCTCGCCGGGCTGGAGAAGGAGACGTCGTTCAAGCGGGCGCTGTTCGACAAGGCCCTCGCCCTCGGCCTGCGCGGCATGGACGGCCCGCCGCTCGGCCTGTTCGAGCGGGTGCAGGACCGGGTGCTCGACCGGCTGGTGCGCGAGAAGATGCGCGCACGCTTCGGCGGGCGGCTGAAGGCGATGGTCTCGGGCGGCGCGCGGCTCGACCCCGACCTGTCGGGCTTCTTCATCGCGCTCGGCCTGCCGGTCATCCAGGGCTATGGCCAGACCGAGGCCGGCCCGGTCATCAGCGTCAACCTGCCCTGGGCGAACCGGCGCGAGACCGTCGGGCCGCCGCTCCGGGGCGTTGAATGCCGCATCGCCGAGGATGGCGAGGTGCTGGTGCGCGGCGACCTGGTGATGACCGGCTACTGGAACAATCCCGCAGCCACCGCCGCCGCGCTGCTGACGCCAGCCCGGCGAGGACCGGCCCTGGCTGCACACCGGCGATGTCGGCGTGATCGAGGATGGCCGCCTGCGGATCACCGACCGCAAGCGGGACTTCATCAAGACCCTGGGCGGCGACATGATCAGCCCGGCCAAGATCGAATGCCTGCTGATGGCCGAACCCGAGGTGCACCAGGCGATCGTCGCCGGCGAAGGCCGGTCGGCCCTGGTCGCGCTGATCGTGCCGGCGGAGGGGATGGCCGGGAAGGTCGGCGACGCGGTCCGCCGGGTGAATGCGAGACTGCCCACGATCGAGCGGGTTCGCCATTTCAGCGCCACCGAGGCCTTCACCATCGAGAACGGATTGCTGACGCCGACCATGAAGGTGAAGCGGCGCGCGGCGATCGAGGCGCGGCAGGCCGAGGTCGAAGGCCTGTACGGCTGAGACCGAGCGCGTGAAGGTGAAACCTTCACGCCGCATGCAGGTCTCAGACGCCGGGCGCGGCCCATCCGGGCCGCCTGCCCTCGCGCAGCGCACTGGCGCACCCGCGGCGGCCGATGGTCTGGGCGCGCTCGCGGATCACGGCGTGGCCGCGATCCGGGCCATCATCGGGTGGACCGGAACCGCCAGCCGGCGCTCATCTCCTCGGCCCGGGGCGCGAGCGTCGGGCCGCGAGCGCGAAGCGCGACCGCGCCCAACCCGCCCTCAGCGCCCGGCACCGTCAGCGCAGGGCGCGAAGGCAGGCGGCCCGCATGGGCCGCGCCCGCCGTCCGGGGGCACGAAAAGACAATCGGGATCGCGTCGCGACCTCAATGCCCTTCCTGCTCGTCGAAATGCACCTTGATGGCATTGAAGGCGTTCAGCACGCCGAACAGCACCAGCCCCCAGCCGAAGATGGAGATGCCGATATCCCGCGCCGCCGCCGCCAGGAACAGGCCGACCAGGGCGAGAACACCATAGGAAACCAGGAAGAACAGGCGGGCACCGGTCATTTCGGCGTCTCCTTGCGAGGGTTGTCGTCGAACAGGATGCGTGCGGCCGCACCGTCCAGGTCGTCATACTGGCGCGACCGCAGCGCCCATAGGAATCCCGCCAGGCCGACCAGGCCCAGCACCAACGAGATCGGGATCAGGAAGATCAGCGCGTTCATCGTTCAATCCTTCGCCGCGCGCAGCGCATTGAGCACCACGATCAGGGAGGATGAGGCCATGACCACCGCCGCGATCAGCGGCGTGACCAGCCCCAGCGCCGCCACCGGCATGGCCAGGGCATTGTAGACGAGCGAGAAGCCGATATTGCCGCGCGCGATGCCCTGCGCGCGCCGCGCGATGCGGATGGCCGCCGGCAGCGCCGACAGGCCTTCCCGCTGCAGCACAAGGTCCGACGCGGTCTGCGCCAGGTCCGTCGCCCCGGCCGGGCTGGCCGAGACATGCGCCGCCGCGAGTGCCGCGGCATCGTTGATGCCGTCACCCACCATCAGCGGATGACGACCGGCATCCCGCAGCGCCGCGATGCGCGCCTGCTTGGCAGCCGGATCCATGCCGGAGCGCCATTCGCCGATGCCGGCCTGCCAGGCAACCGACGCGGCCGCGCCCTCCCCGTCGCCCGAGAGCAGTTCGGCATCCAGGCCGAGCGACCGCAGCGCGGCGATCGCGGCCGGCGCATCCTCCCGCATCCGGTCGGCGAAGCGGAAGGCGACCGGGGCGCCATCGCCCTGCCTGAACACCAGCGTCATGCCATCGGCCGAGGCACCCAGCCCGCAAAACGCCGGCGAGCCAAGGCGCAGGGCGCCGGCCTCGAGCCCCTGGCCGGGCCATTCCCGCACGCCCTCGGCGAGCGGTGCCTCGGGGCAGGCACGCACCAGCGCCTGCGCCAGGGGGTGGCGGGAGGCCCGCGCCAGCGATGCCGCGCGCCTGACCACCGCGTCATCCTGGCCCTCCGGGATCAGCACCGGGCGGCCTTCGGTCAGCGTGCCGGTCTTGTCGAGCACGGCGTGGTCGGCACTCGCCAGCCGCTCCAGCGCGGTCGCCGAGGTGACCAGCACGCCGCGGCGAAACAGCGCGCCCACCGCCACCACCTGCACCGCCGGCACCGCGAGCGCCAGCGCGCAGGGGCAGGTGATCAGCAGCACGCAGACCGCATTCACCAGCGCGACCTGCCAGGGCGCATCCAGCACGCCCCACCAGGCGAGGAAGGTGGCCGCCGCCACCGCATGCACCACCGGCACATAGAAGCGCGAGGCACGGTCGGCGATGGCGACGAAGCGGCCCTTGGCCTGCTCGGCGCGCTCCAGCAGCCGCGCCATGGCGGCGAGGGAACCATCGCGTGCCGCCGCGCTCACCGTCATGGTGAAGGCGGCACCCATGTTCACCGCGCCCGCCGGCAGCGCATCGCCGGCGGCGAAGGTCCGCGGCACGCTTTCCCCGGTGGTCGCCGCGGCATCGAGCAGCGCATCGGCCGCCGCCACGCCATCCAGCCGCAGGCGTTCCCCGGCCGAGACCAGAACACGCTCCCCGGCGGCAACGGCTTCGGCCGGCACCGCTTCCATGTGCCCATCGACCAGCAGGCGGGTGACCAGGCCTTCCTGCAACGCCAGCAACTCGGCCACGGACTGCCGCGCCCGCCGCCGCGCCGCGCGGTCGAACACCCGCCCGGCCAGCAGCAGCGCCAGCAGCATCGTGGCGCCGTCGAACCAGGTATAGGGCCCGTTGCGCAGCGTCTCGGACAGCGACATCCCCGCCGTCGCCAGCACGCCGAGCGAAACGGCGAGGTCCATCGACGGCCGCCCGGCGCGGATCGCCGTCCAGGCGGAGCGGTAGAACGGCATGCCGGCGATCAGCACGACCGGCATGCCGATCAGCGCCGCCAGCCAATGCAGCCCGTGCCGCAGCGAGGGACCCATGTCCCCGCCGACCCAGACGGCGACGGAGATCAGCATGATGTTCATCGACCCGAAGGCCGCGATGCCGAGCGCGCGGGTCAGGGCGCGGCCTTCGGCATCCTCGGTGGCGCGCAGGCAGGCGGGCGACCAGGGCGCGACGCGGAAGCCAAGCCGGCCGAGCAATGCGGCGAGGTCGTTCGCCCGCGCCGCCTCACCACGCCAGGTGACGGTGAGCCGGCGTGCCGACAGCGAGGCGCGCGCGGTGAGCACATCCGGCTCGGCGGCGAGCGCCTGCTCCACCAGCCAGATGCAGGCCCCGCAGGTCAGGCCCGAGACCACCAGTTCCAGCCGCTGCGTGCCGTCGCGCAGGGCCTGCGCGAAGGGCGCGAGGTCGAGCCCCGCGGCCATCGCCTCCGGCCGCAGCGCGCCGGCCTCGGTCTCGCGCCGCGCATAGAATGATGACAGCCCGAGGCCCGCGACGAGCGCATGCGCGCCCTCGCAGCCCGTGCAGCAGAAACGCTCCTGCCCCGGGGCCAGCCGCGCGCCGCAATGCGCGCAGGCGGCGACGGAGACCGCCTCCGGCGCGAGCGGCTGGGCGCGGCCGAGAATGCTCACCGCACGACCATCCGGTGGCGGATGTCGAAGGGCGTCTCATTGGGGCCGAACAGCGTCAGGCGCGCTTCCCATTGGCCGCGCTCGGGCGGCTGCACCTCGGCGGCCCAGCGGCCGGCGCCGCGCGGGCCGAAGCCGAGCGGCACCACCGCCCCTTCGAGCGGCCGCATCAACACGCCCTCGATCCGCCCGGGCAGCGGGCGCCCGTCGCGGTCGGTGGCCGCGACGTTCAGCGTGCCGCCGGCGAAGGTCACTTCGGTCCGCCAGCCCAGCGCATCCTGCCGCGCCGCTTCGGCGAGCACCGCGTCGTAATGGCGGCCCCGCTCATAGGCATGCGGCACGGTGACGCCGGTGAAGGTGGTGACGGCGTAATAGACCAGCACCAGGTTCACCATGACGACCACCAGCATGCCGCCGACGAAGGTCCAGGGGATCCAACGGCCCCGCTTCGGGTCGTATCCCGGCTCGGGCATCGCAGCGCTCATGGCCTTGGCCCCAGGAAGTTGGTTGCCTGGCTTGCCACCGCGCGGCCGCTCGGCATCCAGCAGGCGGAAGGTGATGGGCGTATCCTCCGGCAGGCGCAGGCCATGCGGGGCGGTCAGGAACACGCGATACTGCGCGATGCCATCGGCGCGGCGCGGCAGCAGCGGGCGGCCCTGCGCGTCGTTCTCGACATCCTGCACGGTCAGGCGGAAGCCCTCGGGTGCCGTCAGCACCAGTGTCAGCGGCGCCTCGTCGCGCGTCTTGTTGACGATCTTGACGGTGTAGCCGTTGCGGATCGTGCCGTCGGACAGCCGCACGAACAGCGGCGCGCGGTCCCGCAGCACGGTCACGTCCAGCGTCGAGCGCATCAGGAACGCGCCGAGCATCACCAGCGACACCAACGCCAGCGCGCCGGCATACATCATGGTGCGCGGGCGGATGAAGCGCGGCATGTGGCGTGCCGCCATGCCCGCCTTGAAGCGTGCCTCGCCCGGCGCCATGCCCGGCGGTGGCGGCCGCGCTGGCGGAGAGGTTCTTCAGCGTCTCGAAGGCGACCAGGCCCTTCGGCCGGCCGAGCTTGGACATCACGCTGTCGCAGGCATCGACGCACAGCCCGCAGCCGATGCATTCCAGTTGCTGCCCGTCGCGGATGTCGATGCCGGTCGGGCAGACATGCACGCAGGCGAAGCAATCGACGCAATCGCCCACGCCGTCGGCCTTCAGCTTGCCGCGCGGCTCGCCGCGCCAGTCGCGATAGGTGACGACCAGCGAGTTCTCGTCGAGCATCGCCGCCTGGAAGCGCGGCCAGGGGCACATGTAGGTGCAGACCTGCTCGCGCGCCCAGCCGGCGAGCAGATAGGTGAAGCCCGCGAACAGCGCGAAGAAGACAGTAGATCTCGACGCTCGCCCGCCCGGTCAGGATCTCCATCGTCACGGTCGGCGCGTCGTTGAAATACATCACCCAGGCGCCGCCCGTCGCCGCCGCGATCAGCAGCCAGACGACATGGGTGAGCGCCTTGCGGGCCCAGTAGTTCGCGTCATGCGGCGCCCTGGTCCAGCTTCATCCGCGCGTTGCGGTCGCCCTGGATCCAGCGCTCGACGAACATGAACAGGTCGGTCCAGACCGTCTGCGGGCAGGTGAAGCCGCACCACAGCCGCCCGAACAGCGAGGAGACGGCGAACAGCGCGAAGGCGCCGAGGATCAGCGCGCCGGCCAGGAAGTAGATCTCCTGCGGCCAGAGCTCGATCCAGAAGAAGAACAGGCGCGCATTGGCGATGTCCACCAGCACCGCCTGGTCGGGCACGCCGGGGCCACGGTCCCAGCGCAGCCACGGCACGATGTAGTAGAGCGCGAGGCAGCAGGGCGAGCACCGCCCACTTGACCGAGCGCACCACGCCCAGAACGCGCTTCGGATAGACCTTCTGCCGCGACGCATAGAGCGGCTGCGCGGCGGCGGTGACGGGTGCCTCCGCCGGCCGGTCGGCCTTCGCGCGATGCGGTGCCTCGACGCTGGTCATATCGTCTTTCCCGTCGGGAGGGGGCTACTCGCCCCCACCCAGAGCATGAACATAGACAGTCAGCATGTTGATGGTGGCGGGGTCGAGCCGCCCCTGCCAGGCCGGCATCACGCCCAGGCGCGGGTTGCGCACCATGCGACATGATCATCGGCCTTGGCGCCGCCATGCAGCCAGACCTGGTCGGACAGGCGCGGGGCGCCGAGATCGCGGTTCCCCTCGCCACGCTCGGCATGGCAGGCGACGCAGTTCTCGGCATAGATCGGTCTCGCCGCGGGTCACCGCCGCCGCATCGGTGCGAACGCCCGCTCAGCGACAGCACGTATTCCGCGACGTCGTCGATCTGCGCGGCGGTCAGCATGCCATCGACGCCGAAGCGCGGCATCAGGCTGTTGCGCGCCTGGTCATCCTCGGCGTTGCGGATGCCGTGGCGGATGGTCTGCCTGGATCGCGTCGAGCGAGCCGCCCCACAGCCAGTCATCGTCGACCAGGCGCGGGGTAGCCGCCAATGCGCGCCCTGCCCGCCCGCGCCATGGCAGCCGGCGCAGTTGTTGGCGAAGGCGACGCGCCCGCCGGCCAGGGCGAAGTCGCGCATCTGCGGATCGGCGGCGATCTGCGCCGGGGTCGCCTCGCGCAGCCTGGCCATCATCGGCGCGTTGCGGGCATTGGCTTCCGCCACCTCGCCCACGATCGCCTCCCGCGCGATCCAGCCCGAGGTGCCGTTCCAGCCCGGCCATGACGGGTAGATCACCACCCACACCGCGGCGAAGGCGATGCAGGCATAGAAGGTGTACAGCCACCATTTCGGCAGCGGCGTGTTGAGTTCCTTCAGGCCGTCCCATTCATGGCCGGTGGTCTCCCGCCCGGTCAGGCCGTCCTTCTCGATCTTGGTCGGCATCCTCGGATGCTCCTCAGCGTGGGCCGCGGGCGGGATGGCTGCCGGGCGACGCATGCGCGTGCCCGGGCTCGTCCCGCAGGGGAATGTCTGCCTGGGATTCGAAGTAGGTCTTCTTCGATGGGCGCAGCACCAGCCACAGCATCAGCAGGAACAGCACGAAGAACCACACGACCCAGAGGCTGCGCAGCAGCGGCAGGTATTCGATCAGGGCGTCCATCGTCCTCCCTCCTCACTGGCGCAGCTGCGCGGGCGTCACGTCGCGGAAATCCACGAGCGTGCCGAGCATCTGCAGGTAGGCGACCAGCGCATCCATCTCGGTGATCTGCGCGGGGTCGCCGTCGAAGGCACCCTGGCGGGCGCGGGCGTAGCGGCCCTGCGAAGCCGGCGCCGTCGGCCTCGGGGCGCGCCTGGGCCTCGAGGTCGGCACGCGCATTGGCGATCATCTCGTCGCTGTAGGGCACGCCGACCGCGCGCAGCGCCGCGCAGCCGGTCCTCGATGTCGCGATAGTCGAGCGGACGGTCGAGGAAGGCATAGGGCGGCATCACCGAGGCCGGCACCAGCGCGCGCGGGCGAGCGCAGATGCGCCGCGTGCCAGTCATCCGAGTAGCGGCCGCCGACGCGGGCGAGGTCCGGCCCCGTGCGCTTGCGGCCCCACTGGAACGGGTGGTCGTACATGCTCTCGGCGGCGAGGCTGTAGTGGCCGTAGCGCTCCACCTCGTCGCGGAAGGGGCGGATCATCTGGCAATGGCAGAGGTAGCAGCCTTCCCGGACATAGATGTCGCGGCCCACCTGCTCGAGCGGCGTGTAGGGGCGCACGCCCGCCACGCGCTCGATCGTGGTCTCGACCGCGAACAGCGGCACGATCTGCACCAGGCCGCCGATCGAGACGGTGATGAGCGTGAGCACGCCCATCAGCACGAGGTTGCGTTCGATGACGCCGTGGTCGCGAAGCCAGCGGAACATCGGGGTGTCCTCCTTATTCCGCCGCGACGGCGATGGCGGAAGCGGCCGCAGGCTCGGGCTCGAGCGCCGCGCTGCTGGTCACCGTCTTCCACAGGTTGAAGGCCATGATCAGCGCCGCCGGCCAGGTAGAGCACGCCGCCCAGCGCACGGATCACGTAGTAGGGGTGCATCGCCGCCACCGTCTCGACGAAGGAGTACTGGAGGAAGCCGAGCTCGTCGTAGGCGCGCCACATCAGGCCCTGCATGATGCCCGACACCCACATCGCGGTGATGTAGAAGACGATGCCGAGCGTCGCGAGCCAGAAGTGCCAGGCGATCAGCTTCTCGCTCCAGATCCGCCTTCTTCTTCCACAGCACCGGGAACAGGTAGTACAGCGCGCCGAAGGTGATGAAGCCGACCCAGCCCAGCGCACCGGAATGCACATGGCCGATGGTCCAGTCGGTGTAGTGCGACAGGCCGTTGACCGCGCTGATCGACATCACCGGCCCCTCGAAGGTGGACATGCCGTAGAAGCCGACGGCGGTGACCGAGAAGCGCAGCGCCGGGTCGGTGCGCAGCTTGTCCCACGCGCCCGACAGCGTCATCAGCCCGTTGATCATGCCGCCCCAGGACGGCATCCAGAGCATGACCGAGAACACCATGCCGAGCGTCTGCGCCCAGTCGGGCAGCGCGGTGTAGTGCAGGTGGTGCGGGCCGGCCCAGATATAGAGGAAGATCAGCGTCCAGAAGTGCACGATCGACAGCCGGTAGGAATAGACCGGCCGGTCCGCCTGCTTGGGGATGAAGTAGTACATCATCCCGAGGAAGCCCGCGGTCAGGAAGAAGCCGACCGCGTTGTGGCCGTACCACCACTGGATCATCGCGTCCTGCACGCCCGCCGGCGCCGAGTAGGACTTGCGACGAGCCCAGGCTGACCGGGATCGAGATGTTGTTGCCGATGTGCAGCATGGCGATGGTGATGATGAAGGCGAGGTAGAACCAGTTCGCCACGTAGATGTGCGGTTCCTCGCGCCTGACGATCGTGCCGCCGAAGACGACCAGGTAGGCCACCCAGACGATGGTCAGCCAGATGTCCACATACCATTCCGGCTCGGCGTATTCCTTGCCCTGGGTGATGCCGAGCACGTAGCCGAGTGCCGCCATGACGATGAAGAACTGGTAGCCCCAGAACAGGAACCAGCCCGCGTCCGCGCCGCCGAACAGCCGCGCGCGGCAGGTCCGCTGCACGACGAAGAGCGAGGTGCCGATCAGCGCATTGCCGCCGAAGGCGAAGATGACCGCGCAGGTATGGACCGGGCGCAGCCGCCCGAAGGTGGTCCATTCCAGGTCGAGGTTGAGCAGCGGGAAGGCCAGCTGCGAGGCGATCAGCACGCCCATCAGGAAGCCGACCACGCCCCAGAAGGCGGTGGCGATGGCGAAGGCGCGGATCGGCGCCTCGACGTAGCCGACCTCCTCGACCCTCATGGCCTGCCCCGGAGCCAGGGCGGCGGTTGCAGTTGCTGCTGCCACGACCGAATTCTCCTCAAGCGGCGGCGTGGCGGAGTCGCCCCACGCACCATGCTGGGGAAGGAAGCCCCGACAACGGTCCGCCGTCCTTGATCCGGATCAATTCTTTCGCGCCGCAGCAGTCTATGCTCACGCGGTTTCCGGGGCGGCATCGGCCCAGAGGGAGGAAAGTCAGCCATGCCGAGCGACGCGCAACCGATCGCCCGCCGCCCAGCCACCATCCGCGCCGTCGCTCCCGACCGCCCCTGGATGTGGCTGACGGCCGGTTGGCGGGACCTGATGGCCAATCCACAGATCGGCTTCTTCTATGGCGGCGGCGCTGACCCTGGCCGGCTGGGTGCTCGCCCTGCTGCTGCTCGTGGCTGCGCAGCGCCTGGGCCATCCTGCCGGCATCGGCGGGCTTCTTCATGGTCGCGCCGCTGCTGGTCGCCGGCCTGTACGAGGCCTCACGTCTGCGCGAGGCGGGCCAGCCGGTGACCATCGCAGGCCTGCCTGCGCGGTTTCACGCGCAATGGCGGGCAGCTCGCCTTCCTCGGCGTCGTGCTGCTGCTGCTGCATCTGTTCTGGGTGCGCGTCGCGGCGCTGATCTTCATGCTGATGTTCGGCATCAACTTCGCACCGGCGCTCGAGGATGTGCCGATGGCGATGCTGCGCTCGCCGATGCTGCTGCCCTTCCTGATCGTCGGAACCGGCTGCGGGTGCGGTGCTGGCGGCGGTCGCCTTCGCCATCTCGGCGGTGTCGATCCCGATGCTGGTGGACAAGCCGCGAGCTGACGGCCATGGAGGCGATCGCGATCTCGGTGCGCGCGGTGCTGGCGAATCCGGCCGCGATGGTGTTCTGGGCCGGGCTGATCGTGGTGTTCACCGCGATGGCGATGGTGCCCTTCTTCCTCGGCCTGGCGCTGGTGATCCCGCTGATCGGGCACGCCACATGGCACGCCTACCGCGACCTGGTGCAGACGACCTGACCGGGCGAAGATGCTCGCACGAACCACGCTTTTGAGTGGTTCCGCGGGGCCGGATCGAACGGAAACGCGCGCAACTGCCCTGACTGCCAGGTTCCGCCGCCGTCGTTCTCAGGCCACCGGCCTGATTCTCAGCGGCGCCCGGAATTCGCTGTCAGGCGAAGGCCGCCGGCAGGACATCAGGGCCGCCCGGCGGTCATTGGCGCAGGCCGGTCAGCCCGCGGCGGCGCGCGCCAGGCCCGCGCGATAGGCGAACAGCGCGGGCGTGCCGCCGCTGTGGATGAACAGCACCCGCCCGCCCGATGCGAATTCGCCGCGGCGGATCATCG
The DNA here is from genome assembly GCA_963732425.1 of uncultured Alphaproteobacteria bacterium. GTDB lineage: Bacteria > Pseudomonadota > Alphaproteobacteria > Acetobacterales > Acetobacteraceae > Neoroseomonas. The sequence goes on along the minus strand of CAVSZN010000016.1, from coordinate 24,122 downwards.
CGATCAATCCCGCCATGACCTTGCCGGTATAGACGGGGTCGAGCAGCAGGCCCTCGGTCTCCGCCGTCAGGCGAATGGCTTCGAGCACGGACTCGCTGAGCACCCCGTAGCCGGCGCCGAGGGCGGTGTCGTCGGTGCGGACCGCCGCGGCCGGCGGCGGCGCATGGCCGAGCAGCGCGCAGACGTGCGGGACGAAGGCTTCGATCCGCGCCTTCTGGGCGGCCGCGTCGCGACGCACGCAGATGCCGGTGACCGGCGTCCGGCTGCCGAGCGCCTGGAGCCCGGCGAGAAAGCCGCCATGCGTGCCGCCGCTGCCCGACCCCAGCAGCACATGGTCGAAATCGACGCCCATCGCCTGGCATTGCTGCGCCAGTTCCAGCGCCGCGGCGGCATAGCCGAGACCACCGACCGGGCTGCCGCCGCCCTCGGGCACGACGTAGGGGCGCCCGCCGCGGGCGCGGACACGCTCGGCGACCGTCTGCATGGCGCCGTCGAGGTCCGCATCCGCCTCGGCCGGGAAGCGGTGCGTCGTCGCGCCCAGCAGGTCCAGCAGCAACGGATTGCCCGACAGCATGTAGTCGGGGTCCTGGCGCGACACGCGCTCGACCAGCACCAGGTCGCAGGACATGCCGGCGCGCCGGGCGGCTGCGGCGGTCAGCCGGGCATGGTTGCTCTGCACCGCGCCGCAGGTGACGAGCGTGTCCGCGCCGGCCGCCAGCGCATCGGCGACGATGAATTCGAGCTTGCGGACCTTGTTGCCACCCATCGCCAGCGCAATCGCATCGTCACGCTTGACCCGAGATCTCCGGCCCGCCGAGCGCGGCCGACAGGCGCGGCAGGGGTTCGAGCGGCGTCGGCGCGTCGAACAGGCGGAACCGTGGGTGATCGGCGAACATCATGGCGTGATCATCAGGGCGGGCGGGCCACCGGGCAAGCGCCGCTCAGGCAACCAGGCGAACCGCCATCGCCGCCAGCATCGACGCCGTTCAGCGTGAACAGCGCGGCGCCGGCCATGCGCATCGCGCGGCCCGCTGCGCCGGCCGAAGAAGCGCCCGAGCAGCGCCACGCCCGACCAGTGCCGGCACGGTGCCGGTGACGAAGGCCGCCATCGCCAGCGCGCCGCCGAGCGCCGAACCGGTCGCCGCCGCCCCCGCCAGCGCGCCATAGAGCAGCCCGCACGGCAGCGCCGAGAGCATCAGGCCCGAGCGCGACGCCGCGCAGCCCGGTCGGCGCCGCGAGCAGCGCGCCGAGCCGACGTTCCAGCCCGGCGCGGCAGCCGTGGCGCGGGCAGCCGCGGCAGCAGCGCGGCGAGGCGCGCGCGAGGCCTGTGCGAACATCAGCAGGGCCGCCAGCGCCGAGCAGCGTCGCCAGCACGAAGCGCAAGCCGGTGCCGAAGGCCACCACCCCGGCCAGCCCACCCGCCGCGGCGCCGAGCGCCGCGTAGCCGAGCATCCGCCCCAGGTGATAGGGCAGCAGCGCCGCGCCCGACAGCCGCGCCACCATGCCGCCGGCCTGCGCCCGGTCCGCCACGGCCGCCGCCTGGGCGATGACGAAGGGCCCGCACATCGCCGGCGCAATGCGTCGCACCGCCGGCGAGCCCCGCGAGGAACAGCGCCACCATCACCGCCGGCAGCGCCGCCGGGCCCGAGGGCCGTCAGGTCGTGCAGGCAATTCGCCAGGTAATCCATGCGCGGCTGTCTAGCACGACCGGCGGAGGCCGGCTTGCGGCGGCGCAAGGCCTCGCCAGGATGGGCGGCAGCGACTACATCCGCGAAGGCCATGCACCCCCTAGCCCTCACCATGGGAGAACCCGCCGGCATCGGCGCGGAGATCGCCGCCGGCGCCTGGTCCGCCCTGCGCGCGACCGGGCCGGTGTTCTTCCTGATCGACGACGCGAGCCGCGCCTTCACCGTGCCGGTGCAGGCGATCGCCGCGCCGGAGGAAGCCGCCGCCGTCTTCCCGCACGCCCTGCCGGTGCTGCACCGGCCGCTGCCCCATGCGCCGGTCGCCGGGCAGGCCCGACGCCGCCAATGCCGCCGCCGTCATCGCCGCCATCACCGAGGCGGTGGACCTGCGCCAAGGCCGGCCGCGCCGCGGGCGTGGTGACCAACCCGATCCAGAAGGCGGTGCTGACCGCCGCCGGCTTCAAGCATCCCGGCCACACCGAATACCTCGGCGAGATCGCCGGCACCGGCGTGCCGCCGGTGATGATGCTGGCCAGCGCCGAACTGCGCGTCGTGCCGGTCACGGTGCATGAGGCGCTGGCGCAGGCCATCGCGCGGCTGACGCCCGCGATGATCGTCGAGACCGCGCGCATCACCGCGCGCGGCGCTGCGCGAGGAATTCGGCATCGCCCGGCCGCGCCTGGCCATCGCCGGGCTGAACCCGCATGCCGGCGAGGCCGGCACCATGGGCCGCGAGGATATCGAGATCGTCGCCCCGGCCGTCGCCACGCTGCGCGCCGAGGGCATCGAGGCGCGCGGCCCGATGCCGCCCGACACCATGTTCACCGCGCTCGCCCGGCCGACCTACGACGCCGCGATCTGCCTCTATCACGACCAGGCGCTGATCCCGATCAAGACGCTCGACATGGCGGGCGGGGTGAATGTCACGCTCGGCCTGTCGATCGTGCGCACCAGCCCGGACCACGGCACCGCGCTCGACATCGCGGGCACGGGGCGTGCCGATCCGTCGTCGCTCATTGCCGCGCATCCGCCTCGCGGCCGAACTCGCCCGCGCACGGGGAACCGCATGACGCATCTCGATTTCTCGGTGAATGTCGACCACGTCGCGACGCTGCGGAACGCGCGCGGCGGCACCTTCCCCTGCCCGGTCGAGGCCGCGCGCATCGCCGTCGAGGCCGGGGCCGATGGCGTGACGATGCATCTGCGCGAGGACCGCCGCCACATCCGCGACCGCGACGTCGAACGCGTGCGCGCCGAGATCGCCGCGCCGCTGAACTTCGAGATGGCGGCGACCGAGGAGATGGTCGCCTTCGCCGAACGCATCCGCCCGCCCTATTGCTGCCTGGTGCCGGAGAAGCGCGCCGAGCTGACCACCGAGGGCGGGCTCGACGTGCTGCGCGCCGGCGCCGTTCCTGCAAGCAGGCGATCGCGCGGCTGCGGCTGGCCGATGTGCGCGTCTCGATCTTCATCGAGGCCGACCCGGCGCAGATCGAGGCCGCCGCCGCGCTCGGCGCGCAGGCGATCGAGCTGCACACCGGCACCTATGCCGAAGGGCCGGTCGAGCGACCGCGCGGCGCAGCTCGCCCGGCTGAAGGCCGGCGCGGCGGCGGCGCAGGCGGCGGGGCTGCTGTGCCATGCCGGGCATGGGCTGACCTACGACACCGTCGCCGACATCGCCCGGCATGGCCGGAGGTGACCGAGGTGTCCATCGGCCATTTCCTGATCTCGCAATCCGTCTTCGAGGGACTGGGCGCGACGGTGCGGCGCTTCCGCGCCATCATGGACGCGGCGCGCAACGCATGAAGACATCCAGGGAAACGCCATGCCCACGCTGACCGTCGACGGCTACCCGCTCGCCTATGCCGAGGCCGGCTCCGGCCAGCCGGTGCTGATGATCCATGGCACGCTGGGCGACCAGCGTTCCTGGTCGGGCCAGATGGAGGCCTTCGGCGCGAAGTACCACGCCATCGCGCGTCAGCCTGCGCCATTGCTGGCCGGGCAAGTGGGAGGACGGCGGCGACTTCACCATCGCCCGCCACACCGCCGACATCGCCGGCTTCATCCGCGGCGCTCGGCGCTGGGCAAGGTGCGGCTGATCGGCCATTCGCGCGGCGGGCACATCGCCTTCCGCGTCGCGCAGCATCATCCCGACCTGCTCGAGATCGCTGGTGCTGCTGGAGCCGGGCGGCGAACTCGATGACAGCCTCGGCGGTGCGCCGCCGGCCGGCAACCAGGGCTCCGCCTTCGGCAAGGCCGCCGCGCTGATCGCCGAGGGCAAGGTCGAGGAAGGCCTGACCGTCGTCGCCGAGCACACCGGCGGCCCCGGCGCCTGGGCCAAGCGGTCCGAGGCGCGCAAGGCGGTGAACCGCGACAACGCCACCACCCTGCTCGGCCAGATCAACGAGACAGCGCAGCCCCTACAGCCAAGGCCGAGGCGGAAGCCATCCGCACGCGCACCCTGCTGGTCGGCGGCGACCAGTCCCAGCCGCAGTTCGGGCGCATCCTCGATGCGCTGGAAGCCACCATGCCGAACGCGAAGCGGATGACGATCGCGCGCGCGGCGCACAGCGTGCAGGCGGACAACCCGGCGGATTTCAATGCCGTCGTGCTCGCCTTCCTCGCCGCCGGCTGAATCGCCCTGCCGAATGGCGTCGTTGACGGCGCCGGCATCCGCCTGCCGAAGATGCCCGCATGAGCGCGCGCCTGCCCCTCCTCGCCCAGCGACGTCGCCGTGGTATCACGGTGCGGGGCAGCGCCTTCCATCCGATGCCGCGACGGATCCGGCGGGGCCTGAACCCCCGCCATCCGTCCCGGTTCTCCGGTCGCCCCGCCCACCCCTCGGTTGGCGGGGTTTTTTGCGTCCATTGCCCAGGAACTCCCGATGGCCCGGCCCGCCCCGATCGCCGTCCACATCGCCGTGGCGCGAGGATGCCGCCGACCATCCGCGACATCACCCGCGCGGCCTATGCGCGATGGGTGCCGGTGATCGGCCGCGAGCCGCTGCCGATGGCCGTCGACTACGACAGCGCCGTGCGGGAACACCGTTTCGACCTGCTGCGGCGCGGCGGCGACACCCTCGCGCTGATCGAGACCATGCTGCGCGAGGATCATCTGTGGATCGAGAACATCGCGGTGCGGCCCGATGCGCAGGGCCAGGGCCTCGGACGCATTGCTGCTGAGCCACGCCGACGCGATGGCACGCGACAGCGGGCGTGCGCGAGCTACGCCTGCTCACCAACGCCGCATTCGGCTGCAATGTCGCGCTGTACGAGCGCCGCGGCTATCGTCGTCACCGAGCGCGAGGCGTTCCGGGGCGGCATGACGGTGCATATGCGCAAGTCGCTCATGGGATGAACGGCGCGGTGGAGAGGGGCGCCGCCCCTCCCCATTGTCACCGGCACCGCAGGCGGCGCGCATTCAAGGCAGCGCCCCGCCAGCCCAGAGCAGATCCCGATCAGGTGGAATCACCTGATCGGGTGAAGATGCTCGTAAAAAACAACATGCCGGAGCGGAGACCGTGAGCCGGGGCGAACGGAATCCGATCTCGCAATCACAGGGATCGCGTGGAGAAATACCAGTCGGTCGTCTCGTAGCCTTCCGAGGCGCGCATCGCCGCGGCCGCGGCGGTCTTGGGCGGCGGCACGATCACCTTGCCGCCCGGCGTCCAGCCCTCGGGCGTCGCGACGCCGTGGGCGTCCGAGGTCTGCAGCGCCGTCAGCAGGCGCAGGATCTCCTCAATGCTGCGGCCGTTCGACATCGGGTAATAGATCATGGCGCGCAACACGCCGGCCGGGTCGATCAGGAAGGTCGCCCGCACCGCCTGGGTATCGGCCGCGCCGGGATGCACCATGCCGTAGGCGCCGGCCACCTCCATCTTCAGATCCTCGATGATCGGAAAGGGAATGGTGACGCCGAACTTCTCCTCGATGTTCCGCACCCAGGCGAGATGCGAGAACAGGCTGTCGATCGACAGGCCGAGCAACTCAGCGCCGAGAGCCTGGAACCGATCCGCGGCGCGTGCGAAGGCGATGAACTCGGTGGTGCAGACGGGCGTGAAGTCAGCCGGGTGGGAGAACAGCACCAGCCATTTTCCGCTGTAGTCCGCCAGGCTGCGGTCGCCATGGGTGGTCCGTGCCTGGAAGGCCGGGGCAGGCTCGTTCAGCCGAGGCATGGCAGTGATGGGCGTTGTCATCGCGTGGCTCCATTGCCGTTGTCACGCGTATATATGCCATTTCTCTTATTTAAGGTCCAATTTATGTTCCCTATCCGATCGATCGCTCCGCTCAATGCTGCGCGGTCACCACCCCATGCGTGCTGCCGCGCCTCGCGTCACGCGTCGGTAAACTGCAGCGCCGCCAGTCGCGCATAGAGCCCGCCCTCGGCGAGCAGCGCCTCATGCGTTCCGGTCGCCACGATCCGCCCGGCCTCCATCACCACGATGCGGTCCGCCGCGCGCACGGTGGCCAGGCGATGCGCCACCACCAGCGTCGTGCGCCCCTTGGACAGCCGCGCCAGCGCCACCTGCACCGCGCGCTCGCTCTCGGCATCGAGCGCGCTCGTCGCCTCGTCCAGCAACAGCACCGGCGCGTCGCGCAGGATGGCGCGCGCGATGGCGATGCGCTGGCGCTGCCCACCCGACAGCGTCACGCCGCGCGCGCCCAGATGCGTCGCGAAGCCGTCCGGCAGCGCGGCGATGAAGCCGGCCGCGGAAGCGGCCTCGGCGGCGGCGCGCACCTCGGCCTCGGTGGCATCCGGCCGGCCGTAGCGGATGTTGTCGGCCACCGTGGCGCTGAAGATCACCGGGTCCTGCGGCACCAGGCCGATGCGCCCGCGCACCGCCTCGGGCGCCGCCCGCGCGATGTCCACGCCATCGAGCAGGATCACGCCGCCCTGCGGGTCGTAGAAGCGCAGCAGCAGCGACAGCACCGTGGTCTTGCCGGCGCCGGACGGGCCGACCAGCGCCACCGTCTCGCCCGGTGCCACCTCCAGGCTGAAGCCATCCAGCGCCGCGGTCTCGGGGCGCGACGGGTAGCGGAAGCTCACGTCGCGGAAGGCGACGCGGCCCTCGGCCGCAGGCAGCGGCAGCGGATCGACCGGGGCGGTGATGCCGGGCTTCACGGCGAGGATTTCGGCCAGCCGGTCGGCCGCGGCGGCGGCGCGCTGGATCTCGCCCCACAATTCGCTGACGGTCGCCCCGGCGCTCGCCAGCAGCACCGCATAGAAGACGAAGGCGGTCAGGTCGCCGCCGGTCATCCGGCCGGCGATCACGTCCTGCCCGCCGACCCACAGCGCGAAGGTGATGGCGCCGAAGCCGAACAGGATGACCGAGAGGATCAGCATGGTGCGCGTCAGCACGCGGCGCAGCGCCGCCTGCACCGAGCGTTCGGATTCGGCGCCGTAGCGGGCGCGTTCGGCCGCTTCATGGGTGAAGGCCTGCACGGTGCGCATGCCGTTGATCGCTTCCTCGGCGGTGGCGGCGAGGTCGGCGACGCGTTCCTGCGCGGCGCGCGACAGGCGCCGTTCGCGCCGCCCGAAGACGATCATCGGCAGCACCACCATCGGCACCACCACCGCCATCAGCCCGGCAAGCTTGGCGCTGGTCAGCAGCAGCATGGCGAAGGCGCCGATGCCGGTCAGCGCATTGCGCAGCCCCATCGAGATGGCCGAGCCGATCAGCGATTGCAGCAGCGCGACATCGGCGGTCAGCCGCGACATCAGGTCGCCGGTGCGGGCGGTCTCGTAGAAGCGCGGGTCGAGCCGCGTCAGGTGGTCGAACACCGCGCGGCGGATATCGGCGGCGACGCGCTCGCCGAGCCAGGTGCACCAGGTAGTAGCGCACCGAGGTCGCGAAGCCGAGGGACGCGACGATGCGCCGCCATGACGATCGCGGCCTGGTTCAGCGCGCCGGGGCCGCCGCGAAAGCCGCCATCGATGATCTGCCGCAGCCCCTGCCCGACCGCGAGGGTCAGGCCGGCGGCGGCGAACAGCGCGACGACGGCGCCGAGGCGCGCGACCGAGATAGGGGCGCAGGAACGGCAGCAGCAGGCGCAGCGAGGCGACGCCGTGGCCGGCGCGACGGCTTATCGGGCATGGGTCACGGCACCGGGCGCGACGGCCGAGCGCGCGCTGTGGGCAGCGCGGGCGTCTCGCGCGACGACGGCCACGCAGCGCATGGCCTTGGCACGCCGGGGCGATGCGCGGGCACGACCAGGTTCGGCGGACCCGCCATGGGCTGGGCCCGCCGCGTGGACGCCGCGACGGAGCGGGCGACCAGGGCGCGCTGGACAGGCCGCCCCGGGCTTCGCGATCGTGCCCTGCACGATCCGCGAGCGCACGGCGCGACCGCGCGCGACCGTCAGCCGCCGCCAAGGCGACCTGGACGCGCGAAGGCAAGGCCGCGCGGATGCGCGGCGCCCGCCGTTTGAGGGCACTCACACATGCTGCCCGCCATTGATGTGCAGTTCGGCGCCGTTCACGTAGGACGATGCCTCGGTGCAGAGGAAGTAGATCGCCTGCGCGACTTCCTCCGGCCGGCCGAGGCGGCGCATCGGGATCTGTTCCTGCACGATCTTCTCGGTGCCCGGCGACAGGATCGAGGTGTCGATCTCGCCCGGGCTGATCGCGTTGACGCGGATGCCGAGCGGGGCGAAGTCGCTCGCCATCTCGCGCGTCAGCCCCGCCAGCGCGGCCTTCGAGGTGGAATAGGCGACGCCGGCGAAGGGATGCACCCGGCTGCCGGCGATCGAGGTGACGTTCACCACCGAGCCCTTGGCCTTCTGCAGCGGCTCGACCAGGCCGCGCGCCAGCAGCATCGGGGCGAAGAAATTGACGCGGAAGACGCGCAGCCAGCCTTCGATATCCATCTCGAGCGAGCCGAGGCGAGACCCGTCGGGGCCCTTCGGTGAGATCGCCGCATTGTTCACCAGCGCATCGAGCCGGCCGCCCTCGGGCTTCAGCCGCTCCTTGATCTCCTCGGCCGCCGCTTCGGTCGCGGCCGGGTCGGTCAGGTCGAGCTGGATATGGTCCTCGGGGCCCATCTCCCACGGGCATTGTTCCGGGAAGGGCTGGCGGGAGATGGTGATGACGCGCCAGCCGGCGGCCGAGAAGCGCTTCACCGTCGCATGCCCGATGCCGCGCGAGGCGCCGGAGAGCAGCAGGACGCGTCGCGGTGCGTTGGAGGCCTTGGGTCGTCCCGCGCCGCTCATGGACATGTTCAACCGCTCCGCGCTGTTCCGCGCGGGTATAGCGCGGATGGCGTCGCGGCACACCCGGCCGGGCGGCAGCGCCGGCGCGTCAGGCGGCCAGGCGGTCCGGCTCGGACACCTGGAAGGCGGCCGCCCAGGCCGGCGCGGCGCGCAACAGGCGTTCGATCACGCTCTCCGGCAATGTCTCGACATATTCGAGGGCCGTGACCGCGGTGTCGTCCCACTGGCGGGCGATCTCGGTCACCGCCTGCACGGCCGGCTCGGTGGCGCGCGGCAGGCGCAGCGCGCCGATGGCTGCAAGCCCGGCGGCGCGGTGCGCCGAGGCAATCACGCGTGCCGCCTGTTCCAGCCGCAGGCGCGGCGACGAGGCTGCCATCGGCGATATCGGCCAGGGTGCGAGCCAGCGCGGCGGATTGCAGGCGCGTTGAATTGGTCATGTCATTGTCCCCTTTCGGACGCTGCGCACGGCCTCCCCACCGCACGACAGCGGTGCAAATTGGCGTCACACTCCCGCAACGACAAGATCAAAGTTAAGAACTCCGGCATGTTGCACGTGCATAGGCATGGAACTGCCCGGTTCGCAGGCAGCGTCGACCGACGCGGCCCTGAGGCCCCCATGCGTGGCAACCGCCTGCACCGCCGGTTGCCGCGCTGCCCCGTGCGGCCCGGGCCACCAGGCAGCGCGGATGGCGTGCTGGCCGGCGCGGCGTGCGACCATGCGCCGGAGCGCGCATGGTCGCGCGGGGCGTCACTCCGGCTCGAGGCCGGCCGCGCGCGCCTGCTGGCCCCAGAAGGCCACCTGCTCGCGGATGAAGGCGCCGAATTCCGCCGGGGTGGAGGTGACCTTCTCGATACCGAATTCGCCCAGGCGGCGGACCGTCTCCGGCTGGTCCCAGACGCGCCGGATCGCGGTGTTCCAGCCGGCGATGATCTCCTCCGGCAGATGCGCCGGGCCGACCGCGCCCATGAAGGACAGCAGTTCGAAGCCCGGCAGCCCGACCTCCGACAGGGTCGGCCAGTTCCGGGAACAGCGGCGTGCGCGCGGCGGAGGTGATGCCCAGCGGCCGCAGCTTGCCTTCATTGAGGAAGGCGCGGGAGGACGCGACATCGGCGAACATCGACGTCACCCGCCCGGCGATCACATCGGTCATCGCCGGCGGTGATGAGCGATAGGGCACATGCGTCACGTCCACCCCGCCGATGCGGTTCAGCATCGCGGCGCCCACCACGCCGGTGGTGTTGCCCGAGGCGCAGGTCAGCTGACCCGGGCGCGCCTTCGCCAGGGCCAGGAATTCCGCCATGCTGTGCGCCGGCACCTGATCATTCACCGCGAAGACGAAGATGTAGGTGCCCAGCCGGCTGAGCGGCGTGAAATCCGCGATCGGGTCGTAGCTCGGGCGCCGCATCAACGCCGGCGTCGCGCCATGCGGGCTGTTGGTGGTGATCATCACGGTATGGCCGTCGGGCGCCGCGCGTGCCGCCGCCACCGCGGCGATCGCGCCATTGGCGCCGGGGCGGTTGTCCACCACCACCTGCGCGCCCCAGTCGCGCTCCAGCAGGGCCGCGAGGGTGCGCGCCACGGTGTCGGTGCCCGACCCGGCGGCGAAGGGGACGATCATGGTGACGGGCCGGCCGGGCTTCCAGCCGCCCTGCCCGCGCGCCAGGCCAGGTGCCAGGAAGGGCGCCGCGAGAACAGCCCGCCGCGCAATGGTGAAGGTCAAGGGACGTCTCCTGTTTGTCGTGTCGTTGGGCGCAACGTCGCAACCGGCGGCAGCCTTGTCCATCCGGGGATGGCGGGGTTCCGGCGTCGCCCGCACGGGGCGTGCAGTCGCTGCGGGCTTGACCCGGCGCGCCCCGGCAGTCCATGACGGGTCCGCAATGCAGAAGCACAGACGCCATGCCGCAAGGCTGCTCGGGCTGATCCTGCCTTTCGCCGCGATGGCAGCCCTGATGCCGCCGCCAGCCCATGCCAACGCCACCCAGCAGGGAACCGGCGCCCGGGGCCCGGCCGCGGCCGCGCGCCCGCCGGCCCAGCCGCGCCAGCAGGTGGCGGCCCGCCGGCCCGTGGCCGCCCCCGCCGCCGCTGCGCCCTCCAACGACCCCTGGGATGCCTGCGCGCAGGCGATCGCCGTGGCCGACCAGAATTCCGGCCTGCCGCCGGGCCTGCTCGGCGCCATCGCACGGGTCGAGACCGGCCGCCGCACCCCGACCGGTGGCGTGCAGCCCTGGCCATGGTCCTTCAACGCCGCCGGCGAGGGCCGCTACATGGCCAGCCGCGCCGAGGCCGTGGCCGAGGTCCAGGCGCGCCTGGCCGCCGGGACGCGGTCGATCGACATCGGCTGCATGCAGATCAACCTGCTGCACCACCCCGATGCCTTTCCCAGCGTGGAAGCCGGCTTCGACCCCGAGACGAATGTCCGCTACGCCGTGCGCTACCTGAAATCGCTGTTCGCGCGGACCGGGGATTGGGCGGCCGCGACGGGGCAATATCATTCCTCGACGCCGGAGCGCTCGACCATCTACCACCTGCGGGTCATGGCGGCGCTGACCGGCCAGGGCTTCACCCCCGGCCCGGCGCCCGGCGTCATCCCGCTGCCGGGGCCAGCCATGGCCGGGCTCTGTGCCTCGGGTCGCGGCGCGGTGCTGCTGGTCGGTGCCCAGACGCCATCCCTGCGGCCCATCGTTGCGGTGCCGTCGGTGGAACTGCGCCTGCGCGGCCGGCCGGCCGCGGCACCGCCGGCCAGGCCACGCATCATGTGCCTGCAGACCTCCTCGCGGGCGCGAGGCGGCTGACCTCCGCCGCCGGGCGGCATTGACCGGCGCCGGCTTCGCGCCTGGCACGCGCCGTGCCTGCGGCCCGGCAACATCCCTTCGCCTGTGTTACGCGGTTGCCGGCGACCCTGACCGCCAGGCACGGTCGCGCGACCAGGCCAGGCCCAGGACGATCAGCCAGGCCAGGGGCGCAACCAGCGGGTGCTGCACCAGCACCAGCAGGGCCGGCAACAGGCAGGCCAGCAGCAGCAGCGCCTTCTCCCATGGCAGCCAGCCATCGCGCAGCGCGGCACGCGCGAGGAACAAGGCCGCGACGGGGATCACCGGGGTGTCGTAGCCCCAGACGTAGGGCGTCAGCAGGCAGGACGCCGCCATGGCGGCTGCGGCGCGTGCTTCCCCCGGACCCTCGGGCCGGCGCAGCCACAGCCTGACCGCCACCACCGCCGCCGCCAGCGCCACCATGCCATGCCCGCCCATGGCGAGCCGCTGCTGCCCGGTCAGGCGATACAGGAAGGCATAGATGGATTGGATGCGAGGCGAGACCTCGCCGCCCAGCATGCGGTCCGCATTGCCGGCGAGGGATGGCAGGAAGGCCAGCCAGGCCTCCGTCCCGAACGCCATCCAGGAGAGCACCATCGCCGCCAGCGCCACCATTGCCGCCGCAGCGAAGACGCGCCACCGGCCCGTCAGCACCAACAGCGCCGGCAGCAGCAGCCCGAATTGCGGCTTCACGGTCAGCAGCCCCAGCGCAATGCCCGCCAAGCCCGGCCGCCGGTCCAGCAACGCGAAGGTCCAGGCGAACAGCGCGGCGATCAGCATGCCGTTCTGCCCGACCGAGGCCGTCAGCAGCACCGGGGGCGCAGCCAGCACGGCGGCCACCGCGGCGGCGCGCGGCAGCACCGCCCAGGTCGCGGCCGCCAGCAGCAGCGCCGTCGCCACGACCCAGAGCAGCCAGGCCCAGGCATAGCCGAAGGGCGCGAGCGGCAGCACCGCGAAGAAGAAATGAGGCGGGTTCAGCCAGCCCAGCGCACCGCCGATCGCCTCGGGCCCGCGGCCGAGCACCGCCGCCTGCACAAGCTGGAACGCGGCCCAATCATAGGCGGTGGCCGCCTGCCCGGCTGCCGCCAGGCGGGCCGCTGCCAGGAAGGCAAGCAGGTCGGCCGGCAGCGGGTCGTCGTGGCGCCAGACCGTTCCTGTCACCAGGAACAACGCATACAGCGCCACCACCGCGGCACCGAGGACCAGGACGCTGCGCCCGTTCACCCAGCCGGGCCAGCCGACGCCCCGCTCGCCTCGCACGAAGCGCGGTCAGCCCGGCCGGTCGTTCGGCGTGACCTCGATGATCTGGCGGCTGTTGCCGCGGAAGGCCTCGCCGAGCGCGGCCAGGTCGCCGCCCGCCTCGCCCAGCATGTTGCGCGCCGCGGCGACATCGCCGGTGGCGGCGAGGGAGATGGCGTAGTTGGCGGTCACCCGCTCGGTTGCGTCGGGCCGGCGCGCCAGGGGTTCGAGCACGGCCCGCGCCTCATCCGGGCGATTGTCGAGCAGCAGCGAGAGGCCGAGATTATTGGCGATCGCGACGGAATTCGGCGCCAGCGTCTGCGCCCGGCGGTAGGATTCCTGCGCCTCCGGGTGACGCCCCATGAGGTCGAGGGCGACACCGCGCCCGTCCAGCGCCTCGACGCTGCGCGAATCGGCCACGAGAACGCGGTCGAACAGCGTCAGCGCCTGGCCCGCCTGGCCACTGCGCAGCCGCATGCGGCCAAGTTGCACCATCAGCACGCGGTCATTGGGCCGGCGCTCGACCGCGGCGATCAGGATCTGCTCGGCCTGGACGTGATTGCCCGAACGCGCCAGCGCGGCGGCGAAGCGCACCTGCGCCTCGGCATTGCTCGGCTCGCGCTGCGCCGCGGCGGCATACATGGACAGCGCCACATCGGACTGCCCCTGCGATTCCGCCAGGGCGGCCACGCGCATGCGCGATGCGGCGTCCGGTTCGCGCGTTCCGTCCGTCGCGCACCCTGCCAGCACCAGGCCAAGGATGCAGGTGGGAATGAGCCGGGGTGTCATTGCGGAATTCCGTTGAAGAGGCCCTTGCCGAGTTCGAGCACGGAAGGCCCGACCAGGGCAATGAAGACCGCGGGCATGATGAACAGGATCAGCGGGATCACCAGCAGCGCCGGCAGGCGGATCGCCTTTTCCTCGATGCGCAGCATGCGGTCCGAGCGCATCTCGGCAGCCAGCACGCGCAGCGCCTGCGCCAGCGGCGTGCCGTATTTCATCGTCTGCGACAGGGTGGCGCCAAGGCGCTTGAAGCCGTTGAAATTCGACCGTTCGGCGAAGCGCTCCAGCGCCTGGCGCCGATCAGGCAGCATGCGCATCTCCTGCACCAGGACCAGGAAGGAGATGGCGAGCGGGCGGTTGTTGTGCTCGATCTCTCGCGCGACGCGATCGAGCGCGGTCTCGATGCCGAGGCCGGCCTCGGCGGTGACAACCAGGAGGTCGAGCGCATCGGGCAGGCCCTTGCGCAGCTTGTCCTCATGCTTGCCCTTCAGGTAGCCGAGGACAAGATTCGGGCCGAACACGCCGGCGAGGATGCCGCAGAACACCGTCACGGTGGTTCGCGGCCCATCGAAATTGCTGAGGCTTGCATAGGCATAGGCACAGATCGGCAGGCCGATCATCAGCACCGCCTTGACGCCGATGAAGGTCGGCACCGCCGCGCGCGGGTTCAGCCCGGCGGCGGCGATGGCGATCTGGAAGTCGGCGATGTCCTTCTCGGACACCAGCGCGGTGTTGCGCAGCGCCTCACCCAGCCGCCGGAACGGCGCGGCGGCGGCCGTGCCCGTCGCGGTGGCGGTGGCAGACAGATCGGGCGCGTTCGGGCGCAGCACGCCGGTCACCCGGCTGGCCATGTCCTTGTCCTCGGCGCCGCGCGCGAGCACGACCGCCGCGATGATGGCGAGGCCGACCGCACCGGCCACCGCCAGGATCGGCCCGATGCCGCCCTCCGTGAAGAGTTCCAGCATGGTTCAGTCCGCCCCTGCCCGCTTGATCATCCAGCGGATCACCAGATAGCCGAAGACCGAGAAGCCGAGACCGATCAGGGCGAGTTTCTGACCGGACGGGTTGCGAAAGAAATTGTCGATGTAGAAGGGCTGGATCTGCGACATCGCCAGCGCGGCGATGTAGGGCAGCGCCATCAGGATGCCCGCCTGCATCCGCGCCTCGGCCGCCAGCGCCTTGGCGCGCTTGGCCAGGCCCACCCGCTTGCGCACGATGTCCGCGAGGTTGTCGAGCGTCTCGGCGAGATTGCCACCGGTCTGGGTCTGCAGGCCGAAGACCACCGCGAGGAAGGAGAATTCCGGCAGTCCGGTGCGCGAGTACAGCCGCATCAGGGCCTGGTCGATCGGACGCCCGATCGCGACATCGCCCAGCATCCGGGCGAATTCCTGCCGCAGCGGGTCCGCCAACTCGGCCGCGACGGAGCGCATCGCCTCACCGACCGGCAGGCCGGCGCGGATCGCGCGCACCATCATGCCGATGGCGTCGGGGATCTGCTGGAAGATCGCATCGACATACCGGGCGTGCTGCCAGGCGAACAACCCGCGCACGATGAACAGGCCGATCAGCAGGCCTGCCGGGATCGCGAGTTCCGGCCGGATCAGGTAGCGCAGGTAATAGGCGCTCACGACGGCGAGCAGCGTGCTGATCAGCAGCGTGGCCCACCACGGGATCACCTGTTCCTGCGGCGTATCCGGATTGAAGCGCAGGAACCGCAGGAAGCGTTCGAGCAAAGGCCGCCGTTCACCGGTATTGAGGCGGATGCTCGGCAGGCCGGTGGTGTCGGTCCCGCGGACGTTGACAACGCCTGCGCTGGCCACCCTTTCCTTCAGGCGGCGGGCCTGGCCCGATTTCGCCAGCGTCACCAGCCCGGTGACCATCGCGATGGTCAGCAGGGCCGCGATGCCGAACAGGTAGGTGCGCTCCATGCTCAGCTTTCCTGGAGAGCCCGCATAAAGGAATCGAGCATCCCGAAGTAGTTGAGCCGGTCGACGAAGGCCGGCCGCATGCCCGGCGATACCCATTCGCCGCGCAGGCGCCCGTCGGCGTTCTCACCTTCATACTGGAAGGTGAAGATGTCGTTCATCGTGATGACATCGCCTTCCAGGCCGCAGATCTCGGCGATCTGGGAGACGCGGCGACCGCCGTCGCGCATGCGTTCGATCTGCACGACCAGATCGACCGCGGCGGCGATCTGGGTGCGGATGGCGCGCGAGGGCAGCGAGGCCTGGCCCATCATCACCATGTTCTCGATACGGGTCAGCGCATCACGGGCGGTATTGGCGTGGACGGTACAGAAGGACCCGTCGTGGCCGGTGTTCATCGCCTGCAGCATGTCGAAGGCCTCGGCACCGCGCACCTCGCCGACGATGATGCGGTCGGGGCGCATGCGCAGGGCGTTGCGCACCAGTTCGCGCGCGGTGATCTCGCCGCGCCCTTCGAGGTTGGCGTGGCGCGTCTCGAGGCGCACGACATGGGGCTGCTGCAGCTGCAGTTCGGCGGCGTCCTCGATGGTGACGATGCGTTCGCCATGGTCGATCAGCCGCGACATGGCATTGAGCATCGTCGTCTTGCCCGAGCCGGTGCCGCCCGAGATGACGACGTTCAGCCGGCAGCGCGCGCCGATTTCAAGAACCCGCTGCACCGCCGTGGACATCGCCCCGTTCGCGGCCAGCGCGCCCAGGTCATAGCGCTTCTTGGCGAATTTGCGGATCGAGATGCATGGCCCGTCGAGCGCCAGCGGCGGGAACACGATGTTGACGCGCGAGCCGTCGAGCAGGCGCGCGTCGCACAGCGGGCTCGATTCATCGACGCGGCGGCCGACGGTCGCGGCGATTTTCTGCGCGATGGCCGCCACCTGGGCCGCGGAGCGGAAGCGCACATTGGTGCGCATCAGCTTGCCGCGCACTTCGACGAACACGTTCTCCGGCCCGTTCACCATGATGTCGTTGATGGTGTCGTCGGCCAGCAGCGGCTCGAGCGGGCCGTAGCCCACCATGTCGCGCGCGATTTCCTCGGCGATGCGCGACTGGTCGCGCGCCGAGATCTCCATCCGCTCGCGGCTGGCCAGTTCATGGACCAGCGCATCGAGCTGCTGGCGCAGCGCCGCATGGGGCAGTTCGCCGGCCACGACCGGGTCGATCCGCTCCATCACCAGGGTGCGCAGGCGGGCGAGTTCCGCGCTTTCCGACAGGGCGATGTCGGAGGCGCTGATATTGACCGAGCGTGCCTCGGTGTCGTTCGAGATCGGCACCGGCAGGTGATTGGCGCCTTCGCTGCGCCGGCCGAAGGTGCGCATCGTCAGCCTCCGCGACCGAACAGGCGCGCGAGGAACGAACGCGGCCGCTCGACCGAGCGCACCGCCGCGATCTCCTGCGACAATTCGCCGAGGCCGCGGCGCAGCAGCGGGCTGTCGCGCAGCGCCGGGCGGCCGAGATTGGCCGCGCGCGGCAATTGCCGCGGCAGGTCGGGGATCACGACCTCGGGCGCCGCCCCGATGCCCTCGGTGATCAGCTTGATCGGCAGGTAGCCCTTGCGCCCCGCCCCGTTCAGCACGGTGATGACGCGCCCGGCCGAACCGGTCATGGACACCAGCTTCTTCATCGCCACCGTGTCGCGGATGCTGGCGACATCGGGCGCCAGCACCAGCACGACGTGGCGCGCACGCTGCAGCACCATCCGTTCGACCGGGCCAGGCGGGATCGGCATGTCGATGACGACATGGTTGAAGCGCTGGCGCAGCATCTCGATGACGCGGCGCGCGCCTTCCTCGGTCGTCTGGACATCGGCCTCCATCGGTTCCTCGGCGGCGATCAGCCGCACGCGCTCACTGATCGGCACCGCGACGCGATCGAGGAACAGGCTGTCGACGCGATCGGGTTCCTCGAGCGCCACGCGCAGGCCGGAGGTGACGCGCGCGCCGAGCATCATCGCCGCCGCGCCGCCGCGCAGATGCAGGTCGAGCAGCGCGACATGGCCGCGCGTCACGTCCTCGAGCTGCAGGGCGAGATTGACCGCGAGCGTCGTCGCGCCGACGCCGCCATGCACGCCGCAGACCGCCGTCACCTGGCCGCCGCGGTCCTGGCCGCCGTCGCCGCCGCCCTGGATATGCGGGCGCGAAGAGCCGGGCCACGGTGTCGCGCGTCAGCGGCTTGTGCAGGTATTCGTGCACGCCGACATTGCGGGTGATGTCGCGGTAGAAGCCGATCTCGGTGCGCTCGCCGACCACCAGCACGCGCACATCGGGCGTGCAGACCGAAGCGAGGTCGTCCAGCGCGCCGAAGGGATCCTCGATGCCGCTGATATCGACGATCAGGACGCGCGGCGTGCCTTCCTTCTCGAGCGCCTTGACGGCGGTGCGCACCGTGCCGCGGCGCAGCTGCGCGCCGATGACGTCGCCGATGCCGCCGCGGATCGCCGCCTCGCTCGCCTCATCGGCGACGAAGGCGATGAGCGACGGCCGGTCAGCCGAGATGATGGCACTGCCGCGCTGCGCGTCAGGCACCTCGCGCGGGATGCTGACGTCACCTCGCACTGGAACCTCCGCCACCGGTGGTCACGCCGGACTTGCCGCCGCCGCCGGCGCTTCTGCGCCAACCGAACTCAGGCTGCATCTGCGGCAAGGCGGCCGTGCGCCGCGCGTTCAGGGCGGTGACCGCCGCGGCGCCGGCGGCGCCGCGGTCGGTCGCCGCGCCGACGCCGCGCGTCAGATGCGACGGGTCGGCCACCATGGTGCGCAGGTTGCGGTCATTGATCGCCTTCGGCCTGCCAGGTGCCCGCCCGTTCGAAATCGGTGGGCGCCAGGTAGGTGTCCGGTGCGCAGGCACCGAGGCCAAGCGCCAGGGCCAGTGCGGAGAAGGATGCATATCGCCCGATCCATGGCCGTCACTCCACGATGAAGCCGGCCGCCGCGGGCGGGCGGATCTGGCGGTAAGGCGCGCCCGACCCGGTCTGGCGGCGCAACAGGATGCGCTCCAGGTCGGTCGCGGGGCGGAAGGTGTCGAGCGGCGTCGCGAGCGCGGAGGGGTCCGAGGTCGGCCGCACCAGGTAGGGCGTGATGATGATCACCAGTTCGGTCTCGGCCCGGCGGAAGCGGTCGGAGCGGAACAGCGCGCCGAGCACCGGAATGTCGCCCAGGCCGGTGACGCCGCTGTTGTTGATCGCGGCATTGCGGCTGAGCAGCCCGGCGATGGCGAAGCTCTGGCCGGAGCCGAGTTCGATCGTCGTCTCGGCGCGGCGCACCGTCAGGCCGGGAATGGTGACGACGCCGCCGGCGACGGGGAAGCTGATCGAGCCCGGTCTCGGACAATTCGCTGACCTCGGGGCGCACCCGCATGTTCATCCGCTCGGGCGAGAGCACCGTCGGGATGAAGGAGAGGCTGACGCCATAGGGCTTGTAGCTCGACCGAGAGGGTCGAGCTGTTGCCCGACGCCGCCTCCGGCACCGGGAATTCACCGCCGGCGAGGAAGGAGGCGACCTCGCCCGACTGCGCCGTGAGGTTCGGCTCGGCCAGCACGGTGATCAGCCGGTCCTGCGCCAGCGCGTCGATCAGCCCGTTGATGTCGAAATTGCCGCTGTTGTAGCGCACGCCATAGGTGCCGCCGGTGCCGGTGCCGGCACCGGCCGCCAACCCCCGCGTGATCCCGGCAAGGCCGCGCCGGCGACACCGCCGGTCAGGCCGGCAAGCGCCGTGCCGACCACGCTGCCGGTGCGCAGGCCAAGCTGCCAGGTGCCGTCATTGAAGGCGCCCAGCCAGTTGAAGCCGAGGTCGCGCGTCACGTCGCGCGAGATCTCGGCGACGCGGACCCGCAGGTTGACCTGGATGCCCGACAGCAGGGTGAGTTCATTGATGACCTCGCGCGCCTCGCCGGCCATCGACTTGGCGATCGCCTCGGCGCGCTGGGCGTCGGCGGCGGTCGGCACCATGCCGGTGAGCTGGATGGCGCCGCTGCGCCCGGCCATGGTCACGCGCACATTCTGCCCGCCGCGCACCATGCGGCGGATCATGCTCTGCACCTGGCCGGCGGAACGGTCGGCACCGCCGCGACCGGCGCCGCCTGCGTCGCGCCGGCCAGGCCGCCCGACGACACCGTGATGTCGAATTCGGCGACCAGCGAACCGTCCTCGCGGGTCGCGATCAGGTTGGTGCGGCCGGCATTCACGCCCATGATGAACAGGCTGGTCGGCGATGCCGGCTGCACGCGCGCGATGCGCGGGTCGGCGACCAGCACGGTCAGCGCCGGCGCGGGCAATTCGACCAGCCGGCCGGAACCCTGTTCGAGCACCAGCGGGCGGGTGAGCGTGGCGCCCGGCACGGGCGCCGAACCCTGCTGCGGGGCACACCCGGGATCTGCGGCGGCAGGACCTGCGCCTGGGCCTGCGGCACCAGCGAGAAGCCGGGCGGCGCCTGCATCGGCACGTTGAACGGCGCGCTGGCGCGCGGCCCGCTGGGCGGCAGCGCCTGGGTCACCTGAACGGACGCAGGCGGCGGGGCGGCGGCGCTGGGCAGCACATCCGGCACCAGGGCCGCCGGACGGGCAGGCCGCCTCGGGGCCAGGCGTGACGCTGGCGAGCACGGCGCCACGCGCGACGGCGCGTTCAGGCGCCGGCGATGCGGGTCGCGACGGCGAGATCGGCCAGGACCGCGGCCGTCGACGGGCAGCGTCGGCGTCGGCCCGGCGCGGCACGGCTGCCGTCGGCGACGGCCGACGCATCGGGGTCGAGGATATCAACCACCAGCTTCGGGCCATGATGGAAATGGCGGAAACGCGCACCCTCGCGCGCGGCGATGCGGACCGCCTCGCCATCCGCCGTCAGGCCGGTGACGTTGCGTGGCGCCGACGACCGAGCCCACCTGCGGGCGGCCAGGGGCGGCAAAGCGGATCACCAGGCCTTCCGGCGCCGGCCACCGCTTCATAGTCGTGTGCGCGCCGGCCAATCGAAGACCACCCGCCCAAAGCCCGGATGGTCGCCGCACGCGGACGCCGATCACCGGGCTGGACAACCGCGGCGGCATTCTCCTGCGCAGCGGCCGGACCGACCGGCGCCGCGACCAGCAAGCGGCAGCAGCGGCAACCGCGGATAAGCAGCATCAGACGGGCGCCCAGCTGTGGGCTTCCGCGTCACCGGACGCGCGTCGTTCATCTGAACGTAACCTCCTGCTGCGAGCCGCCCTGAATGATGCGCATGCGCGGTGCCGCCGGCGCCGGAGCCTGCGGCCCGGCCAAGGCGGACGACACATCCGAGCCGAACACCAGCGACGGCCGCGGGCCGGTCGCCTCGGGCACGCCCTCGATCGAACGCACGACAAGGGAGATCCGTCCGAGTTGCATGGCCACCGCCACGCGCTCGGCCTGTTCGGGATTCACCTCAAGCGTCACGGTCCGTGCCACCACGCGGCCGCGGTCGACATCCGTTCCAGCTGTGACTGATCTGCTGATCCACCGCGATCACCCGTACCGCGGACAGGATGGTCTCGCCGACGACACGGCGTCCAGGCGATTCGCCCGCCCTGCTGCTGCAGGTTCTGCGTGAGGATCAGGTCGACCTCGTCGCCCGGCCAGATCAGGCCGGAAGCGCCGGTCACCACATCGACGCCGATCGAGATGGCGCGGGTGCCGGGCCGCAGCACGGCGGCGAGGAAGCCGCGGTCGCGCGGGCGCAGCACATCGGTGCGGATGATCGGCTGGTTCGGGTCGATGAAGCGGCGCAGCAGCGCGCCGCGCAGTTCGGCCAGGGATTCCGCGCCGCCGATGAAGGCGCCTTCGGGCACCGCCTCGCCGCCGATCTCCACCTCGCGCATGTCGTCATCCTTCAGCAGCGTGCCGATCGACAGCGGGCGCGCGGCGACCAGCATGCGGATCTTGGGCGCGGGGGCGACGGTGGGCGGCGCCTCGACGCGCGCGACCTGCTGCGGCTGGCCGGGCGGCTGGAGCAGTTGCAGCGCCAGGATCCCGAGGCCGGTGGCGCTCAGGACCAGGGACAGGACGACGAGAAGCCGCAGGAACATCGGGTCAGATCCCCGTCAGGGTGATAAAGGACGATCAGGCCGCCGACCGCGATGGCGACGGCGTAGGGCAATGGGCCGCGTCGGCGCACGCGCCAGGCCTCGACCGACGAGCGACGCGGCGCAGAACAGGTCCCGCCGCCGGCGAGGCGCGATCTCCGGCACGAGATGCCGCCCGATGATATAGGCAAGTCCGAGGACACCGCCGGCAGAACACCGTCGCGACGATGAACAGCCACGTCTCATGCGGGGCGAGGCCGACGGCCATGGCGCTGATGAGCTTGACGTCGCCGCCGCCGAGCCAGCCGCGCATCGCCAGCGGCAGCAACGCAGGACGAACAGGACGACGCCGATGGCGAGCGACAGGCCGGCATCGGTCCAGCCAACCGTGGCGCGGCTGGCCAGGCCCGCCATCGCGATGGCGATGGAGACGCCATCGGGGATCAGCCGCGTCGCGATGTCGCGCGCCGCGGCGAAGATCAGGAGGGGCGTCGCGACGACCTGGAACAACAGAAAGACCGGTCATGCGCCGTCACATCCTCCTTCCTGGTAAAGCGCCCTCGCCCCTCGCCTGCGGATTATCGCGCGCCGGCGGTGAGTGAGGCCTGCCCGCTCGTCAAGGCGGAACTCGCGTAGAGCATGGGGTTGTTCAGGTCGAAGGCGACGATCGCGCCGCCCGACGACAATGACGACACCAACGGCGAGAATGGCGTATTCGGCCGAGGTCACTCCCCGCTTGTCGTCAAGTTTCGAGTGAGCCTTGCCAGGATATTCCTGAGCCCTGCCATCGATCTGTTCCAGTCCGATTGTCATTACGGCGAAGATACTGGCCAGGCGCCCCAAATGGCGTGCGGCGCCATGCCAAGCGGCAGACGCCATGAACTCCGCCAAGCCAGGCATTCAACGACCCACACCGGCCGCCCAGGCGATTGCCTCAGATCAGGCAACCACTGAGCGACCGGCCGGGGATTCAACAGGCCAGGATCAGCGAGCGACGGAGCCCTGGGTCGAGGTGATCTGCGAGCCGATGTTCGAGAACGCCGTCTGCAGGCCCGGCGCGAAGGCCAGCACGGCGCCGCCGACAACGATGACCACGCCCACCGCGAGGATGGCGTATTCGGCGGCCGTCACGCCCTTGCGGTCGGAAGCGGCGCCACGGATGGAAGCCAGGAACTTGCGAATCATGTCGATCCCCTTCGATGCATCTCAAAAACGAGCCGTTTTCGCACCACCCGCCCGAACCCGCTCGCCAGGGTTGATCTCGTTCGGATGCGAAGCGGATCGCCACCAGAGGAAGTCCACCGCGTCGAGACAACCTAAGCAGCCTATTAACGATTGGTCAACGATAAAAAATGAGACATATGCGTTATTTTTTCTGAATCTTTCCGCGCTAAGCGGAAATTCGATCCAATCGGCACCTATTGGTGTCGATTTTTCCCTCATCTGGTGAAGTTTGCTTCGTTGCCACATCTCTGGATTGCAAACGGCGCCGAGTTCCAAGCCTTTGCAATTTCGAACCGTTTCTGCCCGAACACGACCAAGTCTCGAATGTATCGATTGGTAGTCCGTAAACCTATGGTTGTAAACACTCACATGTGAGTGATGGATTGGAGCGAATCCGGTATCCGCATTCACGTTCGCCGTGGTGCGACGGAACGGCGGCACGAGAGCATCGCATGGCCCAATTCCCGACCCGTACGGCGCATCGGCGCCTCCCCTGCCGTCGCGTCGCCGGATCGCGCCGCGGCGCGGCCGGGGTCGCCTTCGCCGCCGTATCCGCCGCCCGGCTGCGGCGTGGGCGCGTTGACGACCGGGGCCTGCATCCCGGCGCGGACACGCAGAATCGCGCAGACCGTGTCCGGCGCGGCGAACCACGTCATCTCGGCCCGATCACCCCTCAGCGGAACGTCCATATCGCCCTCGATACGGCGCGCGCGGCCTCCACCACGAAGCAACCGCACCATGGCGCGGACACCTCCGGCCCCGCGAACGCGCTGGCCTCGATCGATGCCGCTCGCATGACGCCAGCATCGCCACGGCGCGGGAGTGTCGCCGGCGCCTCTGTCCGCCACGGCGCAAGCGCCGGCGCCGTCCGCGTCCAGGCCATCCAGGTTCAGGGCATCGGCCTGGCGCAGATCAACGGCCGGACCGCGCCGAACGGCCGCAGCGGCGCCATTGTCGCAAGCCACGATGGCCGGCCGCCCGTTCCGCCGCCCCAGCCATCCCGGTCGTTCGCCAGCCACGCCAGCAGCGCCGCGATCAAGGTGCCGGGTTACCTCAGGCATGTTGCAGCCGGCCATGCCGCCCAAACCGGCACGGCGCCATGACCTCCGCCACAGAAAGGCATGCAACCACGCACGCGGCCGCCAGGCGATCGCCGCAGACCAGGCAAC
>CAVSZN010000015.1:0-56875 GCA_963732425.1 uncultured Alphaproteobacteria bacterium | reverse complement strand
TCGCCGCCACCGGGGCGCGCGCCGGCACCGGCACCAGGCCGGTCACCCCCGCCGGGCCTCGCGCCAGGACCGTCGCCGCCACCGGGACGTGCGCCGGCGCCGGCACCAGGCCGATCACCCCCGCCGGGCCTTGCGCCAGGACCGTCGCCGCCGCCGGGACGTGCGCCGGCGCCGCCACCAGGCCGATCACCCCCGCCGGGCCTTGCGCCAGGACCGTCGCCGCCCAGGCCGGGACGATCGCCCGCGCCAGGGCGCCCACCGGCACCGGGCCCATCCCCACGTCCGCCGCCCCCGGGCCGATCACCGATCCCGCCGCCGCGCTGCGCCTGGTCCATCCGGCCGCGCAGCTGGTCGCGCGACTGCGCGCGGTCCCCGGCATTGCCGGCGCCGACATTGGTGCGGTTGCCGCCACCCACCTGGTTGCGCACCGGAATCATTGCTGTAGGCGACGCCGTGCCGGTGGCGTGATGTCGTGCTGCCAGTTGTTGCCGCTGATCTGGTTCCGGTTGACGTTGATGTTGTTGTAGCGGTTGGCGTTGACGTTGATGTTGCCGCCGCCCCAGTTCGGGCTGCCCCAGCCCCACAGCGAACCGACGATCGCGGCACCGCCGGCGAAGGCCATGCCGGTCAGCAGCGCATTGCCGACACCCCAGCCGACCGGCGGCGGGTAGTAGTAGGGCGGGCTCTGCGGATAGGGCCAGGTGCCATAGACGACGTTCGGGTCGTAGGCCGGGACATAGACGGTCGTCGGGCTGGGTCGGCGCGATGGTGATGACCTGCGGCGGCGGCGCCACCACGACCGGCGCGGCGCCGGCGGCCGGCGGCGGCACATTGACCGTCTGCGTCACGTTCACCGTCTGCTGCGGGCCCGATTGCAGCGCGCCATTGGCCTGGGCGCGGCCGCGCAGCACCTGGATCGAGTTCATCACGTCCTGCTGCTGCGCCAGCACCGCATCGCCGAGCTGCTGCGTCCATTCGAGCTGGTCGTTCATCATGGTCAGCACGTCGGGGAAGGGCACCAGGGACTTCACCGAGGGGTCCCAGGATTGCGCCACCAGGGCCTGCGCCAGCGCGTCGCCGCGCAGCGCGCCGTTCTGCCCCTGGCCCAGCCAGCGCTTGGCCTGCACCACCTCGAGCGGGTAGGTCGACGGCCATCAGCATCTGCATCAGCAGGTCGTCGGGATACAGCGCGATCGGCGCCAGCAATTGTTCGAGCTGCGCCTGGGTCAGGCTGTCCTGCTCGCCGGTCGTCGCCACGGCCTGCGGCGGCTGGGGGCGGCCTGGCCCAGGGCCGCGCGCGGCGGCACCGCCATCACCGCCAGCATGGCAAGCGCACCGGCCAGCAGCGAACTCGACCCCAGCAACCCGCCGCGCCGGCCGCCTGCCCGTGAGGGCCATCCGCGCATATCCATTCAATCCTCCCGCGCCGGCGCCGGCGCGCCGCAATCATGACCAAGCCTACAATGGCCCGGGTCGCCGTGGGAAATCGCATTTGGCAGGCTCGTCGATGACCGGCCCGGCGCCATCCGGTGTCCGGCCCGCGGCATGTGCCGCATTGCCTTCGGGCAAAGCGGGCGGGCAGGCCACTGCATCCCGCTGCTGGCGGCCTGCCTGCCCGCCTACAGCCGCTTCCGTTCGCCCTGGCTCACGGAAATGTCCCTAGTCCGTTGTTTTCACGAGCATCTTTATCCGCTCAGGTGATTCCACCTGATCGGGATCTGCGCTAGGACATCCGACCCCGGCCCGCGCCTGCAGCCGGCTGCCAATCCAGGACACCGGCGCGCGCCCGCATCCCGCCGGGGCGTCACGCCGGGCAGGCCGGCGCGGGATTGCCGGAAGGGCGCGCAAGCCGAGCGATGACCCCGCCGGCGCCTCGGTGGACGGCACGCATCGGAACGCGGCGACCGACGCCGTGTCCCGCACCGATGGCTTGCCAGCCGGCCAAGCGGAGGCGAGGCTTCCGGCATGATTCCCAGCCAGGACGACCGCCCGGGGAGGGCCTGTTCGCGCGCGGCACATGCGCGCATGACGCCGGCTGCCGCCATTCTGGCCGGCGCCGCGATGCTGCTCTGGCCGGCGCTGCTGAACGGCTATCCGCTGGTGTTCAGCGATACCGGCGGCTTCCTGCACCAGACGCTCGGGCCGCTGATGCTGTGGGACAAGCCGTGGGTCTATGGGCCGCTGCTGCACCTGTTCCACTGGCGCGTCTCGCTGTGGCTGCCGCTCGTCGTCGCAGGGGGTGCTGGTGTCGTCCCTGCTGTGGATGGTGCAGCGCGCGCTGCGCGGGGTGGCGTCGCCGGGGCTGCATGTCGCGCTGTGCCTGGTGGCGGCGGGGCTGACCAGCGCGCCCTTCACCGTCGCGATGCTGATGCCGGATGTCCTCGCACCGGTGGTCGTGCTGGCGCTGTTCCTGCTGGGGCCGGGGCGGGCGTCGCTGACGGCGGCCGAGACCGCCTGGCTGATGCTGCTGGCGACCGTCGGCGATCGCCGCGCATCTGTCGCACCTGCCGCTGGCCGCGGCGATGGTGGCGCTGGCCCTGCTCGCCGGGCTGCCGCGGCGGCGCGGCCTCGCCGATGCGGCCTGGGCGGCGGCACCGTTCGCCGCGGCGGTGGCGCTGCTGCTGGCGACCAATGCGGTCGGGCCATGGCCGCGCCGCGCTGTCGCCGCACGGCGCCACCTTCATGCTGGCGCGGCTGCAGGCGGATGGGCCCGCCACCGAGGTGATCCGCGCGCGCTGCCCGCAATCGGGGTGGTACCTGTGCGCCTTCACGGACCGCCTGCCGATGGACGCCAATGACTTCCTCTGGAGCCCCGACAGCCCGGTGAACCGCGATGCGGCCGGGCCAGGCGCGCTTCCTCGGCGGCGCGCTGCTCTCGGCCGAGGCCGGGCAGATCGTCGGCGAGACGCTGCGCGCCCATCCCCTCGCGGTGGGGGAGGCCATGCTGCGCAACACGCTGCGCCAACTGGTCACGGCGGGCATCGGCGACACGCTGGGGCCGGAGCACCTCGCCGCCGCCCTGCGGCCGCGCATCGCCGAGGGCTTCCCGCCGCGCGAGGTGGCCGCCTTCGATGCCGGGATGCAGGCGCGCGGCGACACTGCGCGCGGCGGTGGCCTGGCTCGCGCCATGGCATGCGGCGGCGCTGCTGCTGGCGGTGCCGCTGGCGCTGGCTCGGCGCCTGGCGGGCCTGGCGGGCGGGGGATGCGGTGGCGTTGGCCTTGCTCGGCGCCGTCGCTGCTGGGCGTGGTGGCGAATGCGGCGGCGACGGGTGGGCTGTCCGGCGTGTTTCCGCGCTATCAGGCGCGCATCGCCTGGTTGCTGCCGGTGGCGGCCGATGCTGGCGATGGTCCCGCGGAGGCGCGCATGATTGCGGTCCTGGCC
The DNA here is from genome assembly GCA_963732425.1 of uncultured Alphaproteobacteria bacterium. Lineage (GTDB taxonomy): Bacteria > Pseudomonadota > Alphaproteobacteria > Acetobacterales > Acetobacteraceae > Neoroseomonas. The sequence goes on along the minus strand of CAVSZN010000015.1, from coordinate 53,493 downwards.
ATCCTCATCGGCGCGGCGATGCTGCTGTGGCCGGCGCTGCTGAACGGCTATCCGCTGGTCTTCATCGACAGCGTCTCCTATCTCGGCCAGGCGCTGTTTCCCGAATGGCCGTGGGACAAGACGCCGGTCTATGGCGCCTTCCTGCCGCTGTTCCACTGGGGCTGGTCGCTGTGGGGGCCGGCGGTGGCGCAGGTGGTGATCCTGTCGCACCTGCTGTGGCTGACGCAGCGCGGCGTGCGGGGCGTGGCATCGGTGGCGGGACATCTGCTGCTGTGCGCGGGACTGGCGGGGCTGACCGCGGCGCCGTGGTTCGCGGTGACGCTGATGCCCGACATCTTCGCCGCGACCGGGCCGTTGTGCCTGCTGCTGCTCGGCTTCGCGCGGGACCGGCTGGCGCTGGCCGAGGCGGCCTGGCTGGTGGTGCTGGGCGCGTTCTCGATCGCGGCGCATCTGTCGCACCTGCCGACGGCGGTGGTGCTGGTGGCCTTCATCGCGGTGGCGGCGCGCCAGCTGCTGCCGGCGCTTGCGGGCGGCGCTGCCGGTGGCGCTCGCGGTGGCCGGGCTGGTGGCCGTCAATGCCTGGGCGATCGGCCGGCCGACCCTCTCGCCGCATGGCGCGGTGTTCCTGCTGGCGCGGCTGCAGGCGGACGGGCCGGCGGCGGCGACGATCCGCGCCCATTGCCCGCGTGCCGGGCTGGCACCTGTGCGGCTTCGTCGTCGCGCCTGCCGATGGATAGCGATGCCTTCCTGTGGGACGCGCAGGCGCCGCCCAACCGCACCGTCGATGGGCAGCCGATCCCGATGGGCGGCATGCGGCTGGCGCCGGAGGCGGCGGCGATCATCGGCGCGACGCTGCGCGAGCGGCCGATCGAAGTCGCCGAGGCGATGGCCGACAACACCCTGCTTCAACTGCAGCGTTTCGAGGTCGGCGACACGCTCGGCGACCGGCACCTGGCGGCCTCGGCGCGCCGGGCGGTGGCGCGGATGCCGCTGGCGGAACTGACGGCCTTCGATGAGGGCGCGCAGATGCGCGGCGAATTGCCGGCGCTGGCCGCCCCGTGGCTGACGCCGCAGGTGTCGGTGGTGCTGTTGTCGCTCCCGCTGGTGATGGTCGCGCTGCTGCGCGCGCTTTGGCGCGGCGACGGAGCGGTGGCCGGGCTGCTGGCCGGGATGCTTCTCGCCGTGCTGGTGAATGCCTTCGCGACCGGGGCGCTGTCCGTGCCGGTGGACCGGTACCAGGCGCGCATCATCTGGCTGCTGCCGCTGGCCGCGGCGCTCGGCCTCGCGCCACGCTTCGGTATCGGCCTGACCGATGCGGAGCGGGTCCGTGCCAGGATGAGCGAATGGCAGAACTCCTCCTCATCCTCCCCGTCTTCCTGATCGCCGGCCTGGTGAAGGGGGTGGCGGGCTTCGGCCTGCCGACCGTCAGCATCGCGCTGCTGGCGCTGTTCCGCCCGCTGCCGGAGGCGATGGCGCTGATGCTGGTGCCGTCCTTCGCGACCAATATCTGGCAGGCGGTGACGGGCGGCACGCTGCGGCAGGTGGCGCCACGCATCGGCGGCTTCCTGGCCTGCTCGGCGCTCGCGGCCTTCCTGGCGGCGGGGCAACTGGCGCGCGCCGATGCGGTGCTGCTGTCGGGGCTGCTGGGGCTGTGCCTGGTGGGCTCGGCGGCGGTGGCGCTGGCGGCGCCCAGCCTGCCGGCGCCGGCGCCGCGCACCGAATGGTGGCTGGGCCCGCCGATGGGGCTGGCCTCCGGGCGCGATCGCCGGGCTGACCGGCAGCTACCTGGTGCCGGCCGCGCCCTGGCTGCAGGCGATCCGGCTGCCGCGCGAGCAGTTCGTGCAGGGCTTCGGCCTGGCGGTGGTGCTGGTGAACGGGTCGATGGCGGCGGGCCTCGCCGGGGGCGGGATGCTGCCGGTGGGGATCGGGCTGGCGTCCTGCCTGGGGCTGCTGCCGGCCTTCGCCGGGATGGAGGCCGGGCGGCGGCTGCGGCGGCCGGCTGGACGAGGCGGCGTTCCGGCGGGTGGTGCAGGTCGCGCTCGCGATGCTCGGCGGCTGGCTGCTGGTGCGCGCCTTCCTGTAGTGCCGGCGCCGCGCCGACCCGGACGCGACCTCCCCCGGCCTACCGTATCGCCAGCGCATTGCCCGGCGAGCCGATCCCGCCGCGCAGGTTCAGCGGCGCCGCGGTCATGAAGGCCGTGTAGCGCCCGGTCGCCGCGCTGTCGTCGGCGAGCGCCTCGAGGTCGAAGAACTCGCCCAGGCACAGGCCGAGTCGCGCGATGGCCAGGTGCAGCGCCGGCTTCCAGGGGAAGATCGGCCAGGCCTCGACCGTCGGGTTGTCGGCGGCGACGGCGGCGATGCCGGCATCCCACAGGAAGCGCCACATCGGCTCATTGCCATCCAGGCCCGAATAGTCGCGCGCGCCGTTGACGCCCTGGATCATCAGGTGGCGCGCCGCGGCATCGGGCGCGGCGCGGAAGGCCGGCGAGCCAGCCGGTGCGCACCAGCAGGATGTCGCCCGGGCGCAGCGCCACCGCCCTGCGCGGCGAGGCAGGCGGCGAGGTCCTCGGCGGTGGCGCGCTGGCCGCCCATCGGCGTCCAGTCGCGGCCCGTCCGTTCGAAATGGCGCGCGAGGTCGGCCAGCACGCAGCGCCCGGCGATGCCGTGGGCCAGCGCCTTGTCGATGCCGTTGCGGCTGTCCGCGCCATGCACGATCGAGGAGAGCGGCGCGTGGTTGTAGAAGCCATGCGTCGGGTCGGCGAAATGCGACAGCCCATCCCACTGCGTGCTGCCCTGCAGCCAGAAGCCGTCGAGCCGGTCATCGCGGGTGACACGGCCGGGATGTTCCTCGGCCACCATCACCGGATGCGGCGCCTGCGCGGCGGCGATGCGCGCCGTGCAGGGCGAGACCGAAGGGTTCGTCGAGCGGCAGGTTGATGTTGAAGCGGCGACCGGTGCGGATTTCATCGCGCGCCGCGGCGACGGTGGCGTCGGTGATGCGGTTCAGCGTGCCGACCTGGTCGTCCGGGCCCCAGACGCCCCAGGACAGCGGCAGGCCGGTCGGGTCGTCCGGCGGGCGGGGCAGGTCGTCATAGCGGGGCGGGTGCGTCATGGCGCGATGGTAGCGCCGCCGGCGGTCCGCGTCACCCGCCATCGCAGCATGGCGCCCGCGCGAAGGCCGAGATGGCATGGCGGCGGGTGGCGCTGATCGGTTCCCGCCGCTGCTGCACGCAGGCGTCGATGGCGCACAGCGCGTCACGTTCGGCGATCGAGGAGACATGCGGCCCGAGGTCGCGCAGCAGCCCGTCATGCATGCCGTAGACCCAGCCATGCAGATGCAGTTCCACGCCGCGCGCCCAGGCATTCTCGACGATCGGCGTCGCCGCCACGCGGCGGACCTGCATCTCGACGTTGATCTCGCACAGGCAATCGAAGCGGTGGGCTTCGCTCGGCATCGCGTCGAAGGCGGCACGATGCTTGCGGAAAAACATCGAGAGCGGCTGCAGCCAATGGTCCACCAGCGCGCCGCGCCGTTCCACCATGGCGCGCTGCACGCCGCCGCACCCGTAATGCCCCGTCACGATCACATGCCGCACGCCGAGCGTGTCGATCGCGTATTCGAGCACCGAGAGGATGTTGAGGTCGCTGGTGTGCACGATGTTGGCGATGTTGCGATGGACGAAGACCTCGCCGGGGTCGAGGCCCAGCACGTCGTTCGCCGTCACCCGGCTGTCCGAGCAGCCGATCCAGAGATAACCCGGCGCCTGCTGTTCCGACTGGCGACGGAAGAAGGTCGGGTCCTCGCGCGTCTTGCGCTCGGCCCAGGCGAGGTTGCGGTCGAAAAGATGCTCCAGGGTCTCGGTCATGGCGTCCCGTATCCGCTGTCTGCCGCAGCGGCTTCCGGCGAAATCTGCGGGGCGGGCCGCTTCCCGGCAAGGCCGCATTTCGCGCCGCTTGACCGGCCGCAGCACGGGCCGCAGAGGAATGCCGCCCCCACGCGGATAGCCTGGCCATGCCTTTTACCCGCTGCGCTGCCCTGCCCGGCCGGCCCGCATGCCCGGGCGCCTCAGTTTCGGCGCCGGCGTGGCGCGCAGGGGCCGGTCTGCCCGGCGGTTCGACGGAGCGTGGCGTGCGCGCGGCGCTGAGGGGCACGGCCATCGTGGCGTTCGGCGGCGCGATGGCGCTCGGCTTCTCCGAGGCGGTGTTCGGCGGCAGCCTGGCCGCGGCGGAGTTGCGCCGCGCCCCGGCGGTGGCGGCACTGCTGGGCCTGTTGGTGCTGTCGCGCGGGCCGCGCGCCTTGCCGGCCGCCGCCGCCTGGATGCTGGCGGGCCTGGCGGCCGGCGCCCTGCTGCAGGACGGCTACGGCCTGCCTGGCGCCGCAGGCTCGCGCATCGAGGCGCTGGCCGAAGCCTTCTGGCTGCTTGTCGTGGCGGTGCTGGCGTGGCGCGGGCCAGGCCCCTGGCCGCTCGGGCCGCTGCTGGCGGCGATGGTGGCAGGCACGCGACTCGGCGGATATGGCCGGGCGCTGGCGCCGATCCTGTGGGAGGACACGCTGCAGGACGCCGCGATGATGGGCGGCGGGATCCTGGCGGCGCTGGCGGCCGGGATCATCGCCTTCCTGGTCGCGGGATGGTGCCTCGCCATCCTGGCGCGGATGCCCGAACGCTGGCTGGCGCCGGGTCGTGTGCTGGCGGTGCTGGCGGTGGCGGCCGCGCTGGGGCACATGGTGGTCCCGTGAGCAAGAATCGAATGACCGGGCGGCCGTCGAAGGCCGTGCGCCCAGGCAACCCGGCCCGGGGACGCCGGCTCTGGGGTGCGGCCATCGCTCTGCTGGCCCTGACGGGCGGCACGGCTGCGGCGCAGGACGACATCCTCAGCGTCGTCGGCCAGCCGGTGCTGACGCTGGCGCAGCGGCCGGAATTGACCACCGGGCTGCGGTTCAACAGCGGCGGGCATCGTAGCGCCCTGGCCGCGCGGCTGCGCGATCCGGGACCGCCGGTGACGCAGGTGGCGGAGCATTTCCTGCAAGGCTGGGGCTGCCTGCCATCCGGCTGCCGGGATGGCGGCGTTTTCCTCGCCTATGACCGGCGGGACGAGCGGATCTACCTGATGCTGACGGAAAACGGCTCGGTGCGCCTGTCGGTGCCGCCTGACCCGCGCGGCTGGCCGATGGACCTGCGCGCCGGGGTGGCGGACTTCATCCCGGCACTGGCGGAGGCCATCGGGACCCGGCCGTGACCGGGGATGCCCCCGACAACACCGCGCCATCGCGGCCCGTTTCGTCGGCGGCCTGGATCGGCAGCCTCCCCGAAGCGGTTGCCCGTCCACCGGCCGCACCGGATCGCCGGGACAGGCGGATCATGGCGCTGCTGTTGATGGGTGCCTTGCTGGCGCTGTGGGTGGCGTGGTGGGGGCTGCTGAGCCTGCATTCACCGGCCGCCCCGCATCCCCCGACCGGGCAGATCGAGGCCCTGCGGCTGCGGCAGCATGGCGGCCCGGCGCTGTATGTCCGACCTTGGGAGGCGGGGGTCAGCATCGGACTCGCCATCGCGGCCTTCGCCGTGCCGGCCGCCTATCTCGCCTGGGGCGCCATTCGCCGCCGCACCCGGCGATGACAGGGCGGCGGAAACGCCGAAGGGGCGGATGGTTGCCCACCCGCCCCTTCGCACGTCGTTCTGATCGCGAGGATCAGGCTTCGGTCGCCTCGTCCGCCACGTCCTGCACCGGGCCGCTGTCGAGGCCCTTGGCGGCGACGTTGCGGTCAACCAGTTCGATCACCGCCATGGTCGCGGCATCGCCGTAGCGCACGCCGGCGCGCAGCACGCGGCAATAGCCGCCCGAGCGCGTCTTGTAGCGGTCGGCGATCTCGGTGAAGAGCTTCGCCACCACCTTCTCGTCGCGGATCTGCGCGAGCGCCTGGCGGCGCGCATGCAGGCCGCCGCGCTTGCCGAGCGTGATGATGCGCTCGACATACGGGCGCAGCTCCTTCGCCTTGGGCAGCGTGGTGGTGATCTGCTCGTGCTTCAGCAGCGAGGTCGCCATGTTGCGGAACATGGCGAGGCGGTGGGACGAGGTGACGTTGAGCTTACGCCCGGCCATTCCGTGACGCATGGTGGTATATCCTTAACCGGGCAGCCCTCAGAAGGGCTCCTCGACCTTCTTCGCGAGTTCCTCGATGTTCTCGGGCGGCCAACCGGTGACGGTCATGCCGAGGCCGAGGCCCATCGAAGCGAGGACTTCCTTGATCTCGTTCAGCGACTTGCGCCCGAAATTCGGGGTGCGGAGCATTTCCTGCTCGGTCTTCTGAACCAGGTCGCCGATGTAGACGATGTTGTCGTTCTTCAGGCAGTTCGCCGAGCGGACCGACAGTTCCAGCTCATCGACCTTGCGCAGCAGGTTGCGGTTGAACGGCAGGTCGTCGCGCATCTCTTCCTCGACGCGCGCGCGCGGCTCGTCGAAGTTGATGAGGATCTGCAGCTGGTCCTGCAGGATGCGGGCGGCGACGCCCACGGCATCCTCGGGGGCGAGCGTGCCGTCCGTCTCGACCGTCAGGATCAGCTTGTCGAAGTCGGTGCGCTGGCCGACGCGGGTCGGCTCCACGCGATAGGCCACGCGGCGCACCGGGGAGTAGATCGCATCGACCGGGATCAGGCCGATCGGCGCGTCCTCGGGCCGGTTCTCCGACGCCGGGCACATAGCCCTTGCCGATATCGACCGTCAGTTCCATCGACAGCTTCGCGCCGTCGTCGAGGGTGCAGAGCACCAGCTCGGGGTTCGCGATCTCGATGTCGCCGGTGGTCTGGATCTGGCCGGCAGTGACCTCGCCCGGGCCGGTCGCGGTCAGCGCCAGGCGCTTCGGGCCTTCGCCCTGCATGCGGATGGCCAGCTGCTTCACGTTCAGGACGATGTCCGTCACGTCCTCGCGCACGCCCTGGATGCTGCTGAATTCATGCAGCACGCCGTCGATGCGGATGGCGGTGACGGACGCACCCTGCAGCGACGACAGCAGCACGCGACGCAGCGCATTGCCCAGCGTCATGCCGAAGCCGCGCTCCAGCGGCTCCAGCACGACGGTCGCCGTGCGCAGCGGGTCCGCCCCCATTTCGACGGACTTCTGCGTCTCGATCAGCGAACGCCAATTCCTCTCGAGCACGATCACTCTCTCCTTTCGGCAGTTCCGGCGTGCAAGCGTCGGGCGCGCGACGAAGCGCGCCCCGAGTGGCGCGTCCTCGGACGCACCACCCAGGCGCGTCCTCAGACGCGACGACGCTTGCGCGGGCGGCAGCCGTTGTGCGGGATGGGCGTCACGTCCTTGATGGCGGTGACGTAGAAGCCGACCGCCTGCAGGGCGCGCAGCGCCGATTCGCGGCCCGAACCGGGGCCGGACACCATGATCTCCAGCGTTTCCATGCCGTGTTCGCGGGCCTTGCGGCCGGCGTCCTCGGCCGCGACCTGCGCGGCATACGGCGTGGACTTGCGGCTGCCCTTGAAGCCCTGCGACCCGGAGGACGACCAGGCAATCGCGTTGCCCTGGGCGTCGGTGATGGTCACGATGGTGTTGTTGAAGGACGCCAGCACATGGGCGACGCCCGAGCTGATGTTCTTCCGTTCCTTGCGCTTCACCGGGCCACGGAGGCGCCGGCGCGGGGTTCGCGGGCCATGCTTACTTCGTCACCTTCTTCTTGCCGGCGATCGCCACGGCCTTGCCCTTGCGGGTGCGGGCGTTCGTGTGGGTGCGCTGGCCGCGGGTCGGCAGACCCTTGCGGTGGCGCAGGCCACGGTAGCAGCCGAGATCCATCAGCCGCTTGATATTCATCGCCTGTTCACGCCGGAGGTCGCCCTCGACGCGGTAATCACGGTCGATCATCTCGCGGATGCGAAGAACCTCGTCATCCGTCAGCTGGTTCACGCGGCGATCGTCGGGGATACCGAGCTTGCCGCAGATATCCTTCGCGTTCTGCGGCCCGATGCCGAAGATGTAGCGAAGCGAAATGAGCACCCGCTTGTTGGTCGGGATGTTCACGCCGGCGATGCGCGCCACAGTGCCTCTCCTGGGGCCATGCCCCGAAAACCGCCGTTTGAGGCCAGCAGGCCCCTTCGGCGCAGTGAACCAGTCCAGTGCAACGGTAATCGGCGGCCGGAGTAACCCCCGTCCGCGGGAGGGGGCGATCTAGCCTCGGACGCCTGTTCCGTCAACCCCTAGCGGACAGGATGACGCCGATCTGGCGTGCCACCTCGTCCATCGATGCCATCCCATCGACGCCGCGCAGCTTTCCCTGCGCGTCGTAATAGGGCAGCAGCGGTGCCGTCTGGCGGTGGTAGGCCTCGAGCCTCGCCGCCACCGTCTCGGCCTTGTCGTCGGCGCGACGGGTGAATTCCGTCCCGCCGCAGACATCGCAGACGCCCGGCCTTCGCGGTCGGCTTGAAGGTGTCGTGGTAGCCGGCGCCGCAGGTCGCGCAGGTGAAGCGCCCGGCGATGCGCTCGACCAGGGCGGCGTCATCGACCTTCAGTTCGATCACGTGGTCGAGCTGCAGGCCCTTGTCGGTCAGCATCCGGTCCAGCGCCTCGGCCTGCGGGTCGGTGCGCGGGAAGCCGTCCAGGATGAAGCCCTTGGCGCAGTCCGGGCGCGACACGCGGGCCGCCAGCATGGCGGTGATGACCTCGTCGGGCACCAGCTCGCCGCGCTCCATGATCGCCTTGGCCGTGCAGGCCGATCTCGCTGCCCGACTTGACCTCGGCGCGCAGCATGTCGCCGGTCGAGATCTGGGCGATCCCGTACTGGTCCTCCAGGCGCTTGGCCTGCGTCCCCTTTCCCGCGCCCGGCGGGCCCAGAAGGATCAGGTTCATTCACGCGCCCCTTCGCTCAGCGCGGCCGCGGCATGCCGCGCCCGCCCAGCCTGGCCTTCTTGATCAGGCCTTCGTACTGGTGGGCGAAGAGATGCGACTGCACCTGCGCCACCGTGTCCATGGTGACAGAGACGATGATCAGCAGGGAAGTGCCGCCGAAGTAGAACGGCACGCCATATTGGCTGATCAGGATCTCGGGGATGATGCAGACGATGCACAGGTAGATCGCGCCGATCACCGTCAGCCGGGTCAGCACCCGGTCGAGATAGTCGGCGGTGTTCTGCCCGGGGCGGATGCCGGGCACGAAGCCGCCGTACTTCTTCAGGTTGTCCGCCGTCTCGGCCGGGTTGAACACCACGGCCGTGTAGAAGAAGGCGAAGAACACGATCAGCGCCATGTACAGCGACCATGTAGAGCGGCCGGCCATGCGCCACCATGCCGGTGATGGTCTGCAGCCAGCCTTCCTGCGTCGGGTCGGTCGAGAAGCCGGCGACCGTCGCCGGCAGCAGCAGCAGCGAGGAGGCGAAGATCGGCGGGATCACGCCGGCGGTGTTCAGCTTCAGCGGCAGGTGCGTCGCTTCCGCCGCTGAACATGCGGTTGCCGACCTGGCGCTTGGGATACTGCACCGGGATGCGCCGCTGGGCGCGCTCGATGAACACCACGAAGGCGATGATCGCCAGCGCCGACGAGCAGGAAGAAGATGATGAAGATGGTCGACAGCGCGCCGGTGCGGCCGAGTTCCAGCGTGCTGATCAGGGCCGAGGGCAGGTTGGCGACGATGCCGGCGAAGATGATCAGGCTGATGCCGTTGCCCACGCCGCGCGCGGTGATCTGCTCGCCCAGCCACATCAGGAACATGGTGCCGCCGACCAGCGTGATGACGCAGGACAGCCGGAAGAACCAGCCCGGATCATAGACCGCGGCGCCGAACTGGCCGCGCATCGACTTCGAGCCCCACCGCGATGCCCCAGGCCTGGACCACCGCGATCAGCACGGTCAGGTAGCGGGTGTACTGGTTGAGCTTCTTGCGCCCCGCCTCGCCTTCCTTCTTCAGCGCCTCCCAGGCGGGAATCGCCGCGGTCATCAGCTGCACGATGATCGAGGCGCTGATGTAGGGCATGATGTTCAGCGCGAAGACGGTCATGCGCCCGAGCGCACCACCGGTGAACATGTCGAACATGCCCAGGATGCCCGACCCGTGCTGGGCCAGGATCTCCCCCATCACCGCGGCATCGACGCCGGGGACCGGGATATAGGTGCCGATGCGGACGACGATCAGCGCACCCAGCGTGAACCAGATGCGCTTCTTGAGTTCGGTCGCCTTGGCGAGCACCCCGAAATTGAGGTTCGACATCGCCTGTTCAGCCGCCGACGCCATGCCTATCCTCCTGGAGACCGAACGGCTTGGCGCAGCGCCCGCAGCCGTGGTTCGCCCCTGCCTGAAAACACACTGCGGCGCACAGGTTCCCCCGCGCGCCGCAGCGAAGACCGGACCCTGACCTAGCCACCCGGCCGGCCAGGCACAAGGGTCACTCCGACGCGGCTTCCGCCGACGGCGCCGTGACGGTGACCGACCCGCCGGCCGCCTCGATCGCCGCGATCGCGGCGGCCGAGGCGCCGGAGACCGAAATGGTCACCGCGCGCTTGATCTCGCCCTTCGCCAGCAGGCGGACACCCGCATACTTGGCGGAGGAGCGCACCAGGCCGGCCGCCTTCAACGCCGCCTCGTCGATCGGCTGACCGGCCGGCAGGCGGCCGGCTTCGATCGCCGCATCGAGCGTGCCGAGGTTCAGCACGGCGTAGTGAATGCGGAAGATGTTCACGAAGCCGCGCTTCGGCAGGCGCCGATAGATCGGGAGCTGACCGCCCTCGAACCCATTCAGCGACACGCCGGTGCGCGCCTTCTGGCCCTTCACGCCACGGCCGGAGGTCTTGCCCTTGCCGGAGCCGATACCGCGGCCGATGCGCTTGAACTTCGGGCGGGCGCCCTCGTTGTCGCGCAGTTCATTGAGCTTCATGGGATCAGCCCTCCACCTTCACGAGGTGGGCCACCTTGCGGATCATCCCACGCACGGACGGGGTGTCCTCCAGCTCACGCGTGCGGTGACGCTTGTTGAGGCCGAGACCGATCAGGGTCTCCTTCTGGCCCGGCTTGCGACCGATCGGGGACCCGAGCTGGGTCACCGTCACGGTCTTCTTCTCGTCAGCCATTCGCGGCCTCCGTCGCCTCGGGGGCGTCCTTCTTCTGGCCGAGCATGTCGGCGACCTTCTTGCCACGACGGGCGGCCACCGGCGCGCGGCGAGGTGCAGCGCGTCAGCGCCGCGAAGGTCGCCTTCACCATGTTGTGCGGGTTCGCGGAGCCGGTGCACTTGGCGACGACGTCGCCCATGCCCAGCGTCTCGAACACCGCGCGCATCGGGCCACCGGCGATGATGCCGGTACCCGCGGGGGCCGCGCGCAGGATGACGCGGCCGGCGCCGAACTCGCCGATCACGTCGTGGTGCAGCGTGCGGCCCTCGCGCATCGGCACGCGGATCATCGTGCGCTTGGCACGTTCCGTCGCCTTGCGGATCGCCTCCGGCACCTCGCGGGCCTTGCCCGCACCCCAGCCAACGCGGCCCTTCTCGTCGCCGACCACGACCAGGGCCGCGAAGGAGAAGCGACGGCCACCCTTCACCACCTTGGCGACGCGGTTGATGGTGACGAGCTTGTCCTTCAGCTCGTCGCCGTCCTGGCGCTCCTGCCGGTTGTTCGTTGCCGTCGCGGCGACGGCCACGGCGCTCGCGGCCGCCTTCGCCGCCACCCTCGCCGCCGGACCTCGGTGCATATGCCATATGTGTCAGCCCCTCAGAACGACAGCCCGCCCTCGCGGGCGCCGTCCGCGAGCGCCTTGACGCGCCCATGATACAGGTAGGGACCACGGTCGAAGACGACTTCCGTCACCCCGGCCGCGATCGCGCGCTCGGCGACCAGCTTGCCGACGGCCGCCGCGGCGTCCTTGTCGGCGCCGGTCTTCATGCCCTCGCGCATCGCCTTCTCGATCGACGAGGCGGCGGCGAGCGTACGCCCCTGCTTGTCGTCGATGATCTGCGCGTAGATGTGCTTGCCCGAGCGGAACACCGACAGGCGCACGCGCCCGCCGGACTTCTGCCGGAGCTGGAAGCGGAGGCGCCGCCGGCGGCGTGCCTCGAGGTCGAGCTTGCTGGCCATTACTTCTTCTTACCCTCCTTCCGGAGGATCTGCTCGTTCGCGTATTTGACGCCCTTGCCCTTGTAGGGCTCGGGCGCACGATAGGCGCGGATCTCGGCCGCCACCTGACCAACCTGGCGCTTGTCGGAGCCTTCCACCTTCACGGCGGTCGGCCTCTCGCAGGTGATCTTGATCCCGGCGGGGATCGGGTAGCGGATCTCGTGGCTGTAGCCAAGGTTCAGCACCAGATCGGAACCCTGCACCGCGGCGCGGTAGCCGGTGCCGTTGATCTCCATGGCCTTCACGAAGCCAGTGGAGACACCCGTCACCATCGAGTTGATCAGGCTGCGCGTCGTCCCCCACATGGTCCGCGAGCGGCGGTCCGTGCGGCGGGGCGAAACGGCGACCTCGGTCGGCTTGATCTCGACATCCACGTCATCCGTGAGGTCGAGCGTCAGCTCACCGAGCTTGCCCTTGGCAGTCAGCGTGCGGCCAGCCAGCGCGAGCGTAACGCCCGCGGGAACCGGCACAGGATATTTTCCAACGCGAGACATCTGTTCAGCCCCCGTCAGAACACGCGGCAGAGGACTTCGCCGCCAACATTGGCGGCGCGGGCCTCATTTTCGCTCATCACGCCGCGCGGCGTGGAGAGGATCGACGTGCCGAGCCCGTTGTAGAACTTCGGCAGCTCCGCGATCTTCGAATAGACGCGCCGGCCAGGCTTGGAGACGCGCATGATCTCCTTGATGGCGGGCTCGCCCTCCGAATACTTCAGCTCGATGTCGATGAACCGCAGCCCAGGGCGCAGTTCCTCGGTGCGCCAGGCGCGGATGTAACCCTCGCGCTTCAGCACTTCGAGCACGTTCTCGCGCAGCTTGGACGCGGGCGCCTTGCAGCGCGACTGGCGCGCCGACTGGGCATTGCGGATGCGGGTGAGCATGTCACCCAGCGGATCGGACATGGACATGGCCGGTCCTTCCTTACCAGCTCGCCTTGACCACACCGGGGATCTGGCCCTTCGAGGCCAATTCCCGCAGCTGGTTACGGCAGAGCTTGAACTTGCGGTAATTCCCGCGGGGACGCCCGGTGATCTCGCACCGCAGGCGAACGCGGTTCTTGGCACCGTTGCGGGGAAACTGCGCGAGCTTCAGCGTCGCCTCGAAGCGTTCCTCCACCGGCAGCTCGCGATCCATGATCACGGCCTTCAGGGCGGCGCGCTTCGGCGCGTGCAGCTTGGAAAGCCGCTCACGACGCTTGTTCTTCTCGACAGACGAGGTCTTGGCCATGCCGTCTAGGTCCTCCGGAACCTGCCGGGGCTGCCCCCGGCGGTTTTCCAAAAATCAGTTCTGGAAGGGAAGTTGGAAGGCCTTCAGCAGGGCCTTCGCTTCCTTGTCCGTCTTCGCCGTCGTGACGAAGACGATGTCCATGCCGCGGATCGCGTCGACCTTGTCGTAGCTGATCTCGGGGAACACGATCTGCTCCTTGAGGCCAAGGGAGAAATTCCCCCGCCCGTCGAAGCCCTTGTTCCCCGGCAGCCCACGGAAGTCGCGAAGCCGAGGCAGTGCGATGGTCACGAGCCGGTCAAGGAACTCGTACATGCGCTGCTGGCGGAGCGTCACCTTGGTGCCGATCGCCATGCCTTCGCGGATCTTGAAGCCCGCGATGGCCTTCTTCGCCTTCGTCTTCACCGGCTTCTGGCCCGAGATCACGGTCAGCTCGGCGACAGCGGCGTCGAGCTTCTTCTGGTCGCCGGCGGCTTCGCCGACGCCCATGTTGATCACGATCTTGGCCAGCTTCGGCACTTCCATCGGGTTCTTGTACCCGAACTCCTCGGAGAGGGCCTTGCGGACCACCTCGTCGTAGTGCTTCCGCAGCCGCGGCTTTTCGTTCACGTCGCTCATGCGTCGAGCACCTCGCCGGAGGCCTTCGCCACCCGGACCTTCTTGCCGTCCTCGAGCACCTTGAACCCGACCCGGGTCGGCTTGCCCGACTTCGGATCCAGCAGGGCGAGGTTGGAGAGGTCGATCGACGCCTCCTTCTCGATGATGCCGCCGGGGCGGCCCATGCCCTGCGGCTTCTGGTGCCGCTTCGCCAGGTTGATGCCCTGCACGAAGGCGCGGCCTTCGGTCGGGTTCACCCGGATCACTTCGCCCTGGCGACCCTTGTCCTTGCCCGTCAGGACCTGGACGCGATCACCCTTACGGATCTTCGCTGCCATGATTACAGCACCTCCGGAGCCAGGGAGATGATCTTCATGAACTTCTTGGCGCGCAGCTCGCGGACCACCGGTCCGAAGATGCGGGTGCCGATCGGCTCATTCTGCTTGTTGATCAGCACGGCCGCATTGCGGTCGAAGCGGATCACGGTGCCGTCGGCGCGGCGAACGGGATAGGAGGTGCGCACGATCACCGCGCGTTCCACTGTCCCCTTCTTCACCTTGCCGCGCGGAATTGCTTCCTTGACGGAGACGACGATGATGTCGCCCACGCCCGCGGTCTTGCGCTTCGAGCCGCCCAGCACCTTGATGCACTGGACGCGACGCGCGCCGGAATTGTCGGCAACCTCGAGGTTGGATTCGACCTGGATCATGGATCAGGCCTCCGCCGCACCAAGGAAGGCCGGACGGTCGAGCGAGGCGCCGTTGCGCTCGATCACCACCCAGGACTTCGACTTGCTGATCGGGCGGCATTCCTCGATCTGCACCACGTCGCCTTCCTTGCACAGGTTGGCATCGTCATGCGCGGCGTACTTCTTCGAGCGCCGGATGAACTTCTTGTAGAGCGGATGCATCACGCGACGCTCGACCAGGACCGTGATGGTCTTGTCCGTCTTGTCGCTGGTGACCCGCCCGGTGAGGACGCGCTTCGGCATGGCCGTCGGTCTCCTCTCAGGCCGTAGGGGCGGAAGCGCGCGCACGCTCCCCAATGATGGTCTTCACCCGCGCGATGTCGCGACGGACCTGCTTGATGCGCGAAAGCGCCTCAAGCTGGCCGGTCGCGCGCTGGAAACGCAGGTTGAACTGCTCCTTGCGCAGGTCGAGCAGCATGGTCGAAAGCTCATCCGCGGATTTCGCGCGGACATCGCCGATCTTGGTCGCAGCCATATCAGGCCTCCGCACCCAAACGGGTGACGAACTTGGTCTTGATCGGCAGCTTCGCCGCACCGAGCGACAGCGCTTCACGCGCGGTCTCGGCTGGCACGCCGTCGATCTCGAACATGACGCGGCCCGGCTTCACGCGGCACACCCAGTATTCGGGTGCGCCCTTGCCGGAACCCATGCGGACTTCAGCCGGCTTCGTCGAAACCGGCACATCCGGGAAGATGCGGATCCACACGCGGCCCTGACGCTTCATCGCGCGGGTGATGGCGCGACGGGCGGCCTCGATCTGGCGCGCGGTCACGCGCTCCGGCTCGAGAGCCTTCAGGCCGAACCCGCCGAAGGAGAGCGTGAAGCCACCCTTCGCCAGGCCGTGGATGCGGCCCTTATGGGCCTTACGAAACTTGGTGCGCTTAGGCTGCAGCATTGTCCTTCACCTTCAGCGCTGAGGCGCCTGTTCCGCGGCGCGCTTGTCCTGCGCCATCGGATCGTGCCCCATGATCTCGCCCTTGAAGATCCACACCTTCACACCGCAGGTGCCATAGGTGGTCTTCGCCGTCGCCACGCCGTAGTCGATATCGGCGCGGAGGGTATGCAGAGGCACGCGGCCTTCACGATACCATTCCATGCGCGCGATCTCGGCCCCGCCCAGGCGACCCGAGCAGTTGATACGAATGCCGCCGGCGCCGAGGCGCATGGCGGACTGCACCGCACGCTTCATCGCGCGGCGGAAGGCCACGCGGCGCTCCAGCTGCTGCGCGATGTTCTCGGCGACCAGCGTCGAGTCGATCTCGGGCTTGCGGATCTCGACGATGTTCAGCGCCACTTCGGCACCGGCCATCTTCATGAGGTCCTTGCGCAGCACCTCGATGTCCGCGCCCTTCTTGCCGATCACGACGCCCGGGCGGGCGGCATGGATCGTCACGCGGGGCTTCTTCGCCGGACGCTCGATCACGATGCGCGAGACGCCGGCACCCTTGAGGCGCTTCAGCAGCTTCTCGCGCAGCTTGAAGTCTTCGTGCAGCAGCTTGGCGTAGTCATGGCCGGCGTACCACCGGCTGTCCCACGTGCGGTTGATGCCGAGGCGAAGTCCGATCGGATTGACTTTATGGCCCATGTTACGCGGCCTCCTGCTCGGTGGTGGCAGCCAGCTGCTGTTCCGCCACCACGATCTTGAGATGGCTGAACCACTTCTCGATGCGGGAGGAACGGCCGCGGCCACGCGCGTGGAAACGCTTCATCACCGATGCGCGGCCAACCTCGGCCGATCGACACGACCAGGCGGTCGACGTCGAGGCTGTGGTTGTTCTCGGCATTGGCGATCGCGCATTCCAGCGTCTTCTTCACCGTCACGGCGATGCGGCGCTTGCTGAAGGTCAGCTCGGCGACCGCGTCCTGCGCCCGCTTGCCGCGGATCATGCCCGGCAACCAGGTTCAGCTTGCGCGGGCGAGACGCGGATGTTCCACGTCACCGCCTGCGCCTCGCTGTCATCCGAGCGAGCGGGGGTGCTTCGGCTTGCTCATCGGATCAGCCCCGCTTCGCCTTCTTGTCGGCCGCGTGACCGGTGAAGGTCCGCGTCGGCGAGAATTCGCCGAACTTGTGGCCGACCATGTTCTCGGTGACCTGCACCGGCAGGAACTTCTTGCCGTTGTAGACGCCGAAGATCAGGCCGACGAACTGCGGCAGGATCGTGCTGCGGCGCGACCAGATCTTGATGATCTCGTTGCGCGTCGAGGCACGGGCCGCTTCGGCCTTGTTCAGCAGGTAGCCGTCGACGAACGGCCCCTTCCATACGCTGCGCGACATCGTCGTCAGCCCTTCGTCGCGTTGCGGCGGCGGACAATGAAGCCGTCGGACCGCTTGTTGTTACGGGTCTTCGCACCCTTCGTGGGCTTGCCCCACGGGGTGACCGGATGCCGGCCACCCGAGGTACGGCCTTCACCACCGCCATGCGGATGGTCAACCGGGTTCATCACCACGCCGCGGTTATGCGGCTTGCGGCCCAGCCAGCGGCTGCGACCGGCCTTGCCGAGCTGCTGGTTGCTGTTGTCCGGGTTGGACACGGCACCGATCGAGGCCATGCACTCGGACGCGGATCAGGCGCAGTTCGCCGGACTGCAGCTTCACCTGCGCGTAGCCGCCATCCTTGCCGACCAGCTGGGCGAAGGTGCCCGCCGAGCGCGCCAGCTTGCCACCCGCACCGGGCTTCAGCTCGATGTTGTGGATGATGGTGCCGACCGGGATCGCCGCCATCGGCATCGCGTTGCCCGGCTTGATGTCGGCCTTCTCGGCCGAGATCACGGCATCGCCCACCTTCAGGCGCTGCGGCGCCAGGATGTAGGACAAGCTCCCCATCCTGGTACTTCACCAGCGCGATGAAGGCCGTGCGGTTCGGATCGTATTCCAGGCGCTCGACCAGGCCCGGCACGCCGAACTTCGTGCGACGCTTGAAATCCACCAGGCGATAGGCGCGCTTGTGTCCGCCGCCACGGAAGCGGACGGTGATGCGGCCATGCTGGTTGCGACCGCCCGAGGAGTGACTTACCCTCGGTCAGGCCCTTGACCGGCGCGCCCTTCCACAGCTCGGAGCGGTCGATCAGGACCGTGCCGCGCAGCGAGGGCGTGACCGGGTTGAAATTCTTCAACGCCATGACTTACGCGAGCCCCGTCGTGAGGTCGATGCTCTGGCCCTCGGCCAGGCGCACCATCGCCTTCTTCCAGTCCGAGCGCTGACCAGGACGGTTCTTGAACCGCTTGGTCTTGCCCTTCACCACGATCGTGTTGACCGCCAGCACCGTGACACCGAACAGGCCTTCGACCGCCGCCTTGATCTGCGGCTTCGTCGCGTCCGGAGCCACCTTGAAGGTGATCTGGCCGCGCTCGCTGTTCAGCGTCGCCTTCTCCGTCACCAGGGGTGACAGGATGGTCTGGTACATGCGCTCCCGGCCGATCACCGGGCGCTTCGTCTTCCGGGCCTCGCTCATGCCAGCCGCTCCTTCAGCGCTTCGACGCCGGCGCGGGTGACCGCGAGCACGTCGTGCTTGAGGATGTCATAGACATTCGCGCCGATGGTCGGCAGCACCTGCACCTTCGGCAGGTTGCGGATCACGCGGGCGAAATTCTCATCCGCCGCGGCATCCACCACCAGCGCGCTGTTCCAGCCGAGCGCCTTGAGCTGCTTGGCCATCCGCGCCAGTCTTGGCATCGGCGCCGAGCGTCGCGGTGTCGAGCACCACGAGCTTGCCTTCCGCGGCCTTCTGGCTGAGCGCGGAGATGAGCCCGAGGCGGCGCACCTTCTTGTTCAGGCTGTAGCCATGGTCGCGCACGACCGGGCCATGCACCACGCCGCCCTTGCGGTACTGCGGCGCGCGCAGCGAACCCTGGCGGGCGTTGCCCGTGCCCTTCTGGCGATAGGGCTTCTTCGTGGTCCCGGAGACCTCGCCCATGCCCTTGGCCTTGTGGGTGCCGGCGCGGCGCTTGGCGAGCTGCCAGTGCACGACGCGCGCCATGATGTCGGCGCGCGGGGCGGCGCCGAACAGCGCCTCCGGCAGCTCGATCTCGCCGGCGGCGGCGTTGTCGAGGGTGATGACGTTGATCTGCATCTTCAGCGTCCTCAGGCCACGACGGCGGTCGGGAAGGGCGCATCGGCGTGACGCGCGCGCTTCTCAGCGTCGCGGATCATCACGTAGCCGCCTTTCGAACCGGGCACCGCGCCCTTGATCAGCAGCAGACCCTTCTCCGCATCGACGAGCGCCACTTCCAGGTTCTGGGTGGTGACGCGCTCGACGCCGAGATGGCCGGCCATCTTCTTGTTCTTGAAGGTCTTGCCCGGGTCCTGACGGTTGCCGGTCGAACCATGCGAACGATGGCTGACGGACACGCCGTGGGACGCTTCGAGACCCGCGAAGTTCCAGCGCTTCATCGCACCCGCGAAGCCCTTGCCGACCGTCACGCCAGTGACGTCGACCTTCTGGCCCTTCACGAAATGCGCGGAAGACAGAACGGTGCCAGGCTCGAGCACCGCATCGGCGCCCACCCGGAACTCGACCACCTTCTTCGGCGCTTCGACGCCGGCCTTCGCGAAGTGACCCTTGTTCGCCTTGGAGACGTTCTTGGGCTTCGCATCGCCGATGCCGAGCTGGACGGCGTCGTAGCCGTCCTTCTCCGGGGTGCGCGTTGCCACCACGCGGACATTGTCCACATGGAGCAGCGTCACGGGAACGGTCGAACCGTCCTCATTGAACAGCCGGGACATACCCAGCTTTTTCGCGATCAGGCCGGTACGGCCCTTCTTCGCGGCCATGGCTCTATTTCCCTCTGGCCTTAGATCTTGATTTCGACGTCCACGCCCGCGGCGAGGTCGAGCTTCATCAGCGCGTCCACGGTCTGCGGGGTGGGGTCGACGATGTCGAGAAGCCGGCGATGAGTCCGGATCTCGAACTGCTCGCGCGACTTCTTGTCGACATGCGGGGAGCGGTTCACCGTGAAACGCTCGATATGCGTCGGCAGCGGGATCGGGCCCCGCACGCGCGCACCGGTCCGCTTCGCGGTGTTCACGATCTCCCGCGTGCTGCCATCGAGCACGCGGTGATCGAACGCCTTGAGGCGGATGCGGATGTTCTGGTTGTCCATGGATTGGGACCCGAATTCCTGCCGTTACTTACTTCGTGATCTGCGCGACGACGCCGGCGCCGACGGTGCGGCCACCTTCGCGGATGGCGAAGCGCAGCCCCTCATCCATCGCGATCGGCGCAATCAGCTCAACGTCCATCGAGACGTTGTCGCCCGGCATCACCATCTCGACACCTTCCGGCAGCGTCACCACACCCGTCACGTCCGTCGTGCGGAAGTAGAACTGCGGACGATAGTTCGTGAAGAACGGCGTATGACGGCCACCCTCCTCCTTCGTCAGCACATACGCCTCCGCCTTGAACTTCGAGTGCGGCTTGATCGACCCCGGCGCCGCCAGAACCTGGCCACGCTCAACGTCTTCACGCTTCGTGCCGCGCAGCAGCGCGCCGATGTTGTCGCCCGCCTGGCCCTGGTCCAGCAGCTTGCGGAACATCTCGACGCCCGTGACAACCGTCTTCACCGTGTCCTTCAGGCCCACGATCTCGACTTCCTCACCGACCTTCACGATGCCGCGCTCAACACGACCCGTCACCACCGTGCCACGACCCGAGATCGAGAACACATCCTCGACCGGCATCAGGAACGGCTTGTCCACTTCGCGCGCCGGCTGCGGAATATACGCATCCACCGCTTCCATCAGCTTCAGGATCGCCTGCTCACCGAGCTCCGGCGCCTTGTCCTCCAGCGCCATCAGCGCCGAGCCGTGGATGATCGGAATGTCGTCACCCGGGAAGTTGTAGCTGCTCAGCAGCTCACGCACTTCCATCTCGACCAGCTCAAGCAGGTCCGGGTCCGCCATGTCGCACTTGTTCAGGAACACCACCAGCGCCGGAACACCAACCTGGCGCGCCAGCAGGATGTGCTCGCGCGTCTGCGGCATCGGGCCATCGGCCGCCGACACCACCAGGATCGCGCCGTCCATCTGCGCCGCACCCGTGATCATGTTCTTCACGTAGTCGGCATGGCCCGGGCAATCGACATGCGCGTAGTGACGGTTCGCCGTCTCATACTCCACATGCGCCGTCGAGATCGTGATGCCACGAGCCCGCTCCTCAGGCGCCTTGTCAATCTGGTCATACGCCGTGAACGACGCACCACCCGACTTGGCAAGGATCTTGGTGATCGCCGCCGTCAGCGACGTCTTGCCATGGTCCACATGCCCAATCGTGCCAATGTTGCAGTGCGGCTTGTTCCGCTCGAATTTCGCCTTCGCCATCGTCGTAATTCCCGAACGGGGTTTCGTTACCAGCGGTAGTGGCTGAATGCCTTGTTGGCTTCGGCCATCCGGTGCGTGTCTTCGCGCTTCTTGACGGCCGAGCCGCGGTTGTTCGCCGCGTCCATCAGCTCGCCGGAGAGGCGTTCTTCCATCGTGTGCTCGCCGCGCTTGCGGGCGGACTCGATCAGCCAGCGAATCGCCAGCGCCTGGCGGCGCTCGGGACGAACTTCGACCGGAACCTGGTAGGTCGCGCCACCAACGCGGCGGCTGCGGACTTCCACGGCCGGCTTCACGTTGTCCATCGCTTCATGGAACACGCGCAGCGGGTCGCTGTTCGGGCCACCGCGCTTCTTCAGCGTGTCCATGGCCGCATAGACGATCCGCTCGGCGGTGCTCTTCTTGCCGTCATACATGAGCACGTTCATGAAACGGCTCAGGACGACGTCACCGAACTTCGGATCAGGCAAAACTTCGCGCTTTTCGGCGCTGTGACGACGGGACATCTCTCAGTGCCTCACTTCGGACGCTTCGCGCCGTAGAGCGAACGGCGCTGGCGACGCTTGGCGATGCCCTGGGTGTCGAGCACGCCGCGCAGGATGTGGTAGCGAACGCCCGGAAGATCCTTCACGCGGCCGCCACGGATCAGGACCACGGAGTGCTCCTGCAGGTTGTGGCCCTCGCCGGGGATGTAGCTGACGACCTCGAAGCCGTTCGTCAGGCGCACCTTGGCGACCTTACGAAGGGCCGAGTTCGGCTTCTTCGGCGTAGTCGTGTAGACGCGCGTGCAGACACCGCGCTTCTGCGGGCTGCCCTTCAGTGCCGGAACCTTGTTCCGGGCTGGCTTCGTCTCACGCCCCTTGGCGATGAGCTGGTTGATCGTCGGCATGACGCCCCTTCAAAACCTTCCTGTCCCCAGCCCTGCCCTTGCAAAGAGCGACCGCCCGGCAGACGCGCGTCAGCGCACCTTCCGGGCATCCGTCCCGCTGCCGGCCTCAGCCCCGATAGATCGGGGCGGCGCCGGCTGCGCAGTGATGTGGACCAAAACCTGACAGGGCACCGTTGCCGGAGCCCTGCCGAGGGGGGGCTTCTACGCGGGGGGCCTGGGTGAGTTAAGCGCATCAAGCCGCGATTCACGCCTGGTCGTAGATGCCGCCCTGGCGAAGGCGCCCAGGCCAATGCCGAACCTCGCGCAAACAACGGGTTGCGGTGACGAATGCGGACCTCACCGAATGCCCATGCTCCAGCACCGTATGCGCCTCGGCCCCGCGCTGACCGCTAAGGCAGCCTGGCCCGGTGCGTCAGACCGCATGCATCACGGCCGGCAGATGAACGGCAGGAAGGTGCCGGAGATGCCCGCATTCAAGGCCAGTACCGTCATCAGGTCCGCCCTGGCGTAATCCTGGGGCGTGCGTGGACAGGCCGCCCGTTCGCGACAGCCGCCAGCCAGAAAGGCGGCGTGGGCGGCCAGGAACGGCCCGGACAGGCCCTGCGTGCCCTGGCGCTGCTCCACCTCGGCCCAGGCATGGCTGTAGCGTTCACACTTCTCCTCGGTCCAACTCCGGGCGGCGGCAGGGCCAGCGCTCAGCAGCATGAACAGCGGCAGCAGTCGAAGCATGCGGTGGCACCTTCAAAATGAAAGGGCCGGCACCCTTCCGGATGCCGGCCCTTCACGATTTGCGGCGCAGCGGCAATCACTCCGCCGCGTGCGGTTCCGGCAGCGCCGGCGCGTTGGAGGGCAGCCGCCCCTTGTCGCGCTGCGCCGCCAGGGCCCGCAGGCGATTCATCACCGAGCCCGTGCCGGCCGGGATCAGGCGCCCGACGATCACGTTCTCCTTCAGCCCGGCCAGGTAGTCGACCTTGCCGGCCGTCGCCGCCTCCGTCAGCACGCGCGTCGTCTCCTGGAACGACGCGGCCGAGATGAAGGAGGTCGTCTGCAGCGACGCCTTGGTGATGCCCTGCAGCACCGGCTCGGCCACCGCGGGGCGTTCCTTGGCTTCGACGCGCTTCTCGTTCTCGATCTCGAACTCGATGCGGTCGACCTGCTCGCCGATCAGGTAGGTGGTGTCGCCAGGATCGGTGACCTCCACCTTCTGCAGCATCTGCCGGACGATGACCTCGATGTGCTTGTCGTTGATCTTCACGCCCTGGAGTCGATAGACCTCCTGGATCTGCTCAACGAGGTAGTCGGCCAGCTTCTCGACGCCCAGCACCCGCAGGATGTCGTGCGGCACGCGCGGCCCGTCGACCAACGGATCGCCGCGCTTCACGTAGTCGCCTTCCTGCACCGAGACGTGCTTGCCCTTGGGCACCAGGTATTCGCGCGCGACGGGCGTCTCGTCGCCCACCTGCTCCGGCACCACCAGGATGCGGCGCTTCGCCTTGTAGTCCTTGCCGAACTCAACGCGACCGTCGATCTCGCTGATGATCGCGTGATCCTTCGGACGACGTGCCTCGAACAACTCCGCCACGCGCGGCAGACCGCCCGTGATGTCGCGCGTCTTGGACGATTCGCGCGGCAGTGCGGGCGAGCACGTCGCCGGCGGCCACCTGCGCCCCGTTGTCGATCGAGAGAATCGTGCCCGGGGTGAGGAAGTAGATCGCCTCGGTCCCGTTGTCGCGCTTGACGACGTTGTTCTTCTCGTCGCGCAGGATCAGGCGCGGCCGCAGGTCGGCGGCCTTGCCGGGCGCCTTGTATTCGACGACCTCCTTGAAGGACAGGCCGGTCACGTCGTCCTGGCGATCGACCAGGGTGACGTTCTCGATCAGGTCGGCGAACTCAACCTTGCCGCAGCTTCTCGGTGATGATCGGCAGGGTGAACGGATCCCATTCGGCCAGCTTCTGGGCGCGCGTGACGGTCGCGCCATCCTCGGTCAGCAGCCGGGCGCCGTAGGGCACGCGCTGGCGCGTGCGCTCCCGGCCCATCGCATCGATCAGGATGATCTCGCAGTTGCGCGACATGACGATCGGATGGTTCTGGCTGTTCGCCACCACCACGCGGTTCAGCACCTTGATGGTGCCGTCGCCCGGCGCCTCGACCGCCGACTGCTCGGCGCCACGCTGGGCCGCGCCGCCGATGTGGAAGGTGCGCATCGTCAGCTGCGTGCCCGGCTCGCCGATCGACTGCGCGGCGATGACGCCGACCGCCTCGCCGATGTTGACCGGCGTGCCGCGAGCGAGGTCACGGCCATAGCAGCGGCCGCACACGCCCTGGCGCGCATCGCAGGTCAGGACAGAGCGGATCTTCACCTGCTCCACGCCCGACTTCTCGACGCGCTCCGCGGCAACCTCGTCGATCAGCTCATTGCGCCCGACGATGAGCTCACCCGTCGCCGGGTCCGACACATCCTCCTGCGAGGTACGGCCCGAGGATCCGCTCGGACAGGGAGGAGACGACCTCCGCGCCATCCATCGCGGCACCCACGGTCAGGCCGCGCTCGGTGCCGCAATCCTGCTCGACGATGATGCAGTCCTGCGCCACGTCGACGAGACGCCGCGTCAGGTAGCCGGAGTTCGCGGTCTTCAGCGCCGTATCCGCGAGGCCCTTGCGGGCGCCGTGGGTGGAGTTGAAGTACTCAAGGACGGACAGGCCTTCCTTGAAGTTCGCGATGATCGGCTGCTCGATGATCTCGCCCGAGGGCTTGGCCATCAGGCCGCGCATGCCGGCCAGCTGGCGCATCTGCGCGGGCGAACCGCGCGCACCGGAATGCGACATCATCCAGACGGAATTGGTCGGGCGACCGACTTCCTGCTTCTGGATCTCCTTCATCATCGCGCCGGCGACCTCGTCCGTGCAGCGCGACCAGGCGTCGACGACCTTGTTGTAGCGTTCGCCGGCGGTGATGAGGCCGTCGAGATACTGCTGCTCGAACTCCTTCACCTCGTCCTTGGTCTTGGCGATGGAGCGCGACCTTGCTGTCCGGCACGACCATGTCGTCCTTGCCGAACGAAATGCCGGCCTTCGCCGCCTGCTTGAAGCCGAGACCCATCAGGCGGTCGGCGAAGATCACGCTCTCCTTCTGACCGCAGTGGCGATACACCGCGTCGATCACGTCGGAGACGTTCTTCTTGGTCAACATGCGGTTGACCAGGCTGTAACGGCAGCTGCGGATGCAGCGGCAGAAGCGCGCCGATCATCATGCGGCCGGCCGTCGTCACCGGACGTTCGGTGACCACAACTGCCCTCGGCATTCATCGTCTGGCGGCGTGCGCGGATCTTGCAGTGCAGCGTGATCGCACCGGCTTCCAGCGCCTGCTCGATCTCACCGACCGAGGCGAAGACGCGGGGTCCCCTTCTCCTCGGTGGCGAGGAACTCCGGCGTCTCGAGGCTGAGGTAGTACAGCCCGAGCACGATGTCCTGCGACGGCACGATGATCGGCTTGCCGTTCGCGGGGCTGAGGATGTTGTTGGTCGACATCATCAGCACGCGCGCTTCCAGCTGCGCCTCAAGGCACAGCGGGACGTGCACGGCCATCTGGTCGCCGTCGAAGTCCGCGTTGAAGGCGGTGCAGACCAGCGGATGCAGCTGGATCGCCTTGCCCTCGATCAGCACGGGCTCGAAGGCCTGGATGCCGAGGCGGTGCAGCGTCGGCGCCCGGTTCAGCATGACCGGGTGCTCGCGGATCACCTCCTCGAGGATGTCCCACACCTCGGGACGCTCCTTCTCCACCATCCGCTTGGCGGCCTTGATGGTGGTGGCGTGGCCGTACTTTTCGAGCTTGCTGTAGATGAACGGCTTGAACAGCTCGAGCGCCATCTTCTTCGGCAGGCCGCACTGGTGCAGCTTCAGCTCGGGACCGACGACGATCACCGAACGGCCCGAATAGTCGACGCGCTTGCCGAGCAGGTTCTGCCGGAAGCGGCCCTGCTTGCCCTTCAGCATGTCGGACAGCGACTTCAGCGGGCGCTTGTTGGCCCCCGTGATGGCGCGGCCGCGACGGCCGTTGTCGAACAGCGCATCGACCGATTCCTGCAGCATGCGCTTCTCGTTGCGCACGATGATGTCCGGCGCGCGCAGCTCGATCAGCCGCTTGAGGCGGTTGTTGCGGTTGATGACGCGGCGATACAGGTCGTTCAGATCCGAGGTCGCGAAGCGGCCACCATCCAGCGGCACCAGCGGGCGCAGCTCGGGCGGGATCACCGGCACGACGTCGAGGATCATCCACTGCGGATGCGCGCCGGATTCGCCGAAGGCCTCGATCAGCTTCAGGCGCTTCACCAGCTTCTTGCGCTTCGCCTCGGAGGTGGTCTCCTTCAGCTCACCGCGCAGCTTCACGCCTTCGGCCTGAAGGTCGATGCCACCGAGCATCTGCTTCACGGCTTCCGCGCCGATGCCGACCGAGAAGGCGTCCTCGCCGAACTCGTCCATCTTCTGCTGGTACTGGTCCTCGTTCAGCAGCTGATGCAGCTTGAGGTCGGTCAGGCCGGGTTCGAGCACCACGTAGGACTCGAAGTACAGGACCTTCTCCAGCTCCTTCAGGGTCATGTCGACCATCAGGCCGACGCGGCTCGGCAGCGACTTCAGGAACCAGATATGCGCGACCGGGCGAGGCCAGCTCGATATGGCCCATGCGCTCGCGCCGCACCTTGGCCAGCGTGACCTCGACGCCGCACTTCTCGCAGATGATGCCGCGGAACTTCATCCGCTTGTACTTGCCGCACAGGCACTCGTAGTCCTTGATCGGACCGAAGATGCGCGCGCAGAACAGCCCGTCCCGCTCCGGCTTGAAGGTGCGGTAGTTGATGGTCTCGGGCTTCTTGATCTCGCCATACGACCAGGACCGGATCTGCTCCGGGGAAGCGATCGTGATCTTGATCTGGTCGAAGGTGGCGGCCTGGCCGGTCTGGCCCAGGATCTTCATCAGCTCGTTCATGCGGTCCTCATCAGTGAGACCGCCGCCGTGGAGGACCCACGGCGGCTGAGCGTTTCGAAAGGATAGGAGCGCCGGCGCATCACGCCGGGCGGTTCTCCAGATCGACGTTGAGGCCGAGCGACTTCAGTTCCTTCACCAGCACGTTGAAGGATTCCGGAATGCCGGCCTCGAAATTGTCCTGGTCGCGGACGATCGCCTCATAGACCTTGGTGCGGCCCGACACGTCGTCCGACTTCACCGTCAGCATCTCCTGCAGCGTATAGGCGGCGCCGTAGGCCTCGAGCGCCCAGACCTCCATTTCGCCGAAGCGCTGGCCGCCGAACTGCGCCTTGCCGCCCAGCGGCTGCTGGGTGACCAGCGAGTAGGGGCCGATCGAGCGCGCGTGGATCTTGTCGTCCACCAGGTGGTGCAGCTTCAGCATGTAGATGTAGCCGACCGTCACCTTGCGCTCGAACTTCTCGCCGGTGCGCCCGTCATGCAGCCACACCTGGCCCGAGGTATCGAGGCCCGCCTTGGTCAGCATGCCCTCGATATCCGCCATGCGCGCGCCGTCGAACACCGGCGTCGCGATCGGGATGCCCTTGCGCAGGTTCTCGCCGAGCTCCACCAGCTGCTCGTCGCTCATCGGCGCGATGTCACGGTCGAAGATCTCGTCGCCGTAGACGTCCTTCAGCTTCGCTTCAAGCTCGGTGCGACGGGCACCGCGATGGCGGTACTCCTCCACCAGCTCGCCGATCTGCTTGCCGAGGCTGGCGCAGGCCCAGCCCAGATGCGTCTCCAGGATCTGGCCCGACATTCATGCGCGACGGCACGCCGAGCGGGTTCAGCACGATGTCGACCGGCTGTGCCGTCCTCGAGGAACGGCATGTCCTCCGACCGGCACGACGCGGGAGACGACGCCCTTGTTGCCGTGGCGGCCGGCCATCTTGTCGCCCGGCTGCAGCTTGCGCTTCACCGCGACGAAGACCTTGACCATCTTCATCACGCCGGGCGGCAGCTCGTCGCCGCGCTGCAGCTTCTCGACCTTGGATTCGAAGCGCTTCTGCAGCTTCTCCACCGCGGCGTCGAATTCGCGCTTCAGCGCCTCGATCTCGGCCATCGCCGCATCGTCGGCGACGCCGATCTGGCGCCACGTCGCCTTGCGCGTACTGGTCCAGCAGCGCGTCATCGATGATCGCGTGCCGGACTTCACGCCCTTGAAGCCGCCCGAGGCCTTCTTGTTCAGCATCCGCTCGCGCAGACGGGAATAGAAGGAACGCTCCTGGATCGCCTTCTCGTCGTCGCGGTCCTTGGCGAGCCGCTCGATCTCCGACCGCTCGATCGCCATGGCGCGCTCGTCCTTGTCCACGCCGCGGCGGGAGAAGACGCGAACGTCGACGATCGTGCCGGCGACACCCGGCGGCAGCTTCAGCGAGGTGTCGCGCACGTCCGACGCCTTCTCGCCGAAGATCGCGCGCAGCAGCTTCTCCTCCGGCGTCATCGGGCTCTCGCCCTTCGGCGTCACCTTGCCGACCAGGATGTCGCCCGGGTTCACCTCGGCGCCGATGTAGACGATGCCGGCCTCGTCGAGGTTGCGCAGCGCCTCCTCGCCGACATTCGGGATGTCGCGGGTGATTTCCTCCTGGCCGAGCTTGGTGTCGCGGGCCATCACTTCGAATTCCTCGATGTGGATCGAGGTGAAGACGTCGTCCTTGGCGATACGCTCGCTGATCAGGATCGAATCTTCGAAGTTGTAGCCATTCCAGGGCATGAACGCGACGAGCACGTTCCGCCCCAGCGCCAGCTCACCGAGCTCGGTCGAAGGGCCGTCGGCGATGATGTCGCCGCCCTGCACCTTGTCGCCCACCTTCACCAGCGGGCGCTGGTTGATGCAGGTCGACTGGTTCGAGCGCATGAACTTGCGCAGCCGGTAGATGTCGACGCCGCGCGTCGGTGCCGTCATCGCCGGTGGCGCGCACCACGATGCGCGCGCCGTCGATGCTGTCGATCACGCCGTCGCGCCGGGCGACGATGGTCGCACCCGAGTCGCGCGCCACCGCCGCTTCCATGCCGGTGCCGACCAGCGGCGCATCGGCGCGCACCAGCGGCACCGCCTGGCGCATCATGTTCGAGCCCATCAGCGCGCGGTTCGCGTCGTCGTTCTCCAGGAACGGGATCAGCGCCGCGGCGACCGAGACGAGCTGCTTGGGCGAGACGTCGATCGCCGTCACTTCCTCGGGCTTCACCAGGCGGAAGTCGCCGCTCTGGCGCACCGAGACCAGCTCGTCCTTGAACGTGCCCGTCGGTGTCGACATTGGCATCGGCCTGGGCGACGACGAGACGTCTCCTCCTCCATGGCGGAGAGGTAGCGCGGCGTCGCCGACGATCCTGCCGTCCTTCACCAGGCGATACGGCGTCTCGATGAAGCCGTACTTGTTCACCTTGGCGAAGGTCGCGAGCGAGTTGATCAGGCCGATGTTCGGCCCTTCCGGCGTCTCGATCGGGCAGATGCGGCCGTAATGCGTCGGGTGCACGTCGCGCACCTCGAAGCCGGCGCGCTCACGCGTCAGACCGCCCGGGCCAAGCGCCGAGAGGCGGCGCTTATGCGTCACTTCCGACAGCGGGTTGGTCTGGTCCATGAACTGCGACAGCTGCGAGGAGCCGAAGAACTCGCGCACCGCGGCGGCGGCCGGCTTCGCGTTGATCAGGTCATGCGGCATGACGGTGTCGATATCGACCGACCCCATGCGCTCCTTGATCGCGCGCTCCATGCGCAGCAGCCCGACGCGATACTGGTTCTCCATCAGCTCGCCGACCGACCGCACCCGGCGATTGCCGAGGTTGTCGATGTCGTCGATCTGGCCGCGACCGTCCTTCAGGTCGAGCAGCACGCGCAGCGCCGCCACGATGTCCTGCTTGCGCAGGGTGCGGATGTGGTCGGGCACCTCCTCGGCGGAGAAGCCGAGGCGCATGTTCATCTTCACCCGGCCGACGGCCGACAGGTCATAGCGCTCGCCGTCGAAGAACAGGCCCTTGAACAGGGTCTCGGCGGTCTCGGGCGTCGGCGGCTCACCCGGGCGCATCACCCGGTAGATGTCCATCAGCGCTTCGTCGCGGTTGGTGTTCTTGTCCACCGCCAGCGTGTTGCGGATCCACGGACCGACGGACTGGTCGATCGGCGAGCGTCGGCAGGCGGTTCGACGCCGGCCGCCTCGATCGCGGCCAGGCGCGGCTCGGTCAGCTCATCGCCGGCCTCGGCCCAGATCTCGCCGGTGGTCGTGTCGACCATGTCCTCGGCGACGAAGCGGCCGAGCAGGTCGGCGCGGCCGACCAGCACCTCGGTGGTGCCGGCCTCGGCGATCTTGCGGGCCGAACGCGGGGTCAGCTTGGCTTCCTTGTCGGCCACCACCAGCGCCGGTGCGGGCGTCGATCAGCGGCTCGATCAGCTTCACGCCGCGGAAGGCGTCGGGGTCGAAGGCGCGGCTCCAGCCCTTCGGGCCGCGGCTGAACACCACCTGGCCGTAGAAGCAGTTCAGGATTTCCTCGGCATCCATGCCGCGGATCTCGTTCGGCTCCATCTCGCGGCCCGCGGCGGCGCGCATCGGCGCGCAGGCCCTCGGTGCGGTCGCTGTCGAGCGCCAGCAGCAGCGTCGTCGTCGGCAGCTTGCGCTTGCGGTCGATGCGGACGTAGCAGATGTCCTTGGCGTCGAACTCGAAGTCGAGCCAGGAGCCGCGATAGGGGATGACGCGCGCGGCGAACAGGTACTTGCCGCGACGAATGCGTCTTGCCCTTGTCGTGGTCGAAGAACACGCCCGGGCGAGCGGTGCATCTGCGAGACGATGACGCGCTCGGTGCCGTTGATGATGAAGGTGCCGTTGTCCGTCATCAGCGGCATGTCGCCCATGTAGACGTCCTGCTCCTTGATGTCGCGGACGGACCGGCTGCCGGTATCCTCATCCACGTCCCACACGATGAGGCGCAGGCGCACCTTCAGCGGCGCGGCATAGGTCAGGCCGCGCTGGATGCATTCCTCGACATCGTATTTCGGCTCCTCGAGTTCGTACTGCACGAACTCCAGGCGGCCACGCCCGGCGAAATCGTCGATCGGGAAGACAGACTTGAAGACCTCCTGGAGGCCGGCATGCATCCGGCTGTCCGGGCTCACCTCCATCTGCAGGAAGGCTTCGTAGGAAGCCCGCTGCACGTCGATGAGGTTCGGCATCGGTGCCACTTCGGGCAGCCGCCCGAAGCTCTTGCGGATCCGCTTGCGCCCCGTGAACGACTTCGTGATAGCGTTCATGCCTGTCCTGCTTCCCTTCATCCCCGGCCCGATACACCCCGGCCAGCTGGGGTCGAATTCGCGCCGCCTGGTCGGGCAACGCAGGAACGGGCGGCATGGCCGGACCCTTCCGGCAATGCCACCCGCACCCGATCGAACTGTCCCCCATCCCCGCCCGTTGCCGGACGGGGGCGGAGGGCCGAGATTACTTGACCTCGACCTTGGCGCCGTTCTCTTCCAGCACCTTCTTGATCTTATCCGCTTCGTCCTTGGACACGCCTTCCTTGACGGTCTTCGGGGCGCCCTCGACCAGATCCTTGGCTTCCTTCAGGCCCAGGCCGGTGATGGTGCGGATCTCCTTGATCACGTTGATCTTCTTGTCGCCGGCGGCGGCAAGGATCACGGTGAACTCGGTCTGGACTTCCGCCGGGGCGGCGGCAGCCGCCGGCGCGGCAGCGGCAGCAGCCACCGGCGCGGCGGCGGAAACGCCCCACTTCTCCTCAAGCATCTTGGAGAGCTCGGCGGCCTCCAGGACTGTCAGGGCGGACAGCTCGTCCACCAGCTTCGCGAGATCGGCCATGTTTGAATGCTCCTCGATCTAATGGCTTGACTTCGGTTGTGCAACCCCCGTGGCGCCGGCCCGGAATGGGGCCGGAACGTCCGGGGGCGGTTCCTGCGGCGCTCAGGCCGCCTGGGCCTCGTCCTTCTTGGCGTAAGCCGAAAGGACCCGTGCCACCTGCCCACCAGGGGCCTGGAGGATGCCCGCGATGCGCGTCGCCGGGGTCTGGATCAGACCAACCAGCTGCGCCCGCAGCGTCTCCAGGGACGGCAAGCTCGGCCAGGGCCTTGACGCCAGTGACGTCAAGGGTCTGGGTTCCGAGCGCACCGCCCAGGACGACGAACTTGTCGTTCGTCTTGGCGAACTCCACGGCGGTCTTCGCCACGGCCACAGGATCGACCGACCACGCAATGGCGGTCGGCCCCTTCAGCAGCGGCGAAAGGCCCTGGAAACGGGTGCCTTCGAGGGCGAGGGTGGCCAGGCGGTTCTTCGCGACCTTGTACGACGCACCCGCTGCGCGCATCCGGCGACGCAGTTCGCTCACATCCGCGACCGTGAGACCCTTGTTCTGGGCCACGAGCACGAAGGAGGTCTCTGCGAAGACGGTCGCCAGCGAAGCGACGAACTCACGCTTCTCCGTACGGTCCACTCCACGTCTCCGTCGGTGGCCGAGCGCCTTTTGGAAGGGCTCCGGCCGGTTCACTCGGGGGCGCGTGGCGGGTCGCCACACACCCCGGTTCGCCTGTCAGGCCGGAACACCAAGTCAAGCCACCAGGGACGCATCCCGGGCAACATCACTGTGGCACCCCGTCTCTCCCCTGCTCGGCCTTGGCCGGTTCAAGGCCCCGAAGGGCCGCAGGAGGTCTCCGACAGGTTTCGGGCGCGGCGCGATGCCGCCCCCTGCCCGCCCGCCCCGAAGGACGGGCGTATCTCGTCAGCCGCCGGCCGAAAGGCTGGCGACATCCACCTTCACGCCCGGGCCCATCGAGGAGCGACACCGACGCCTTCTTCAGGTAGGTGCCCTTCGCCCCGGTCGGCTTGGCGCGCTGGATGGCTTCCACGAAGGCGCGCGCATTCTCGAGCAGCGCCGCCTCGGCGAAGGAGGCCTTGCCGATGCCGGCATGCACGATGCCCGCCTTCTCGGCGCGGAACTCGACCTGGCCGGCCTTGGCGGCGGTCACCGCACCCTTCACGTCCATGGTCACGGTGCCGAGCTTCGGGTTCGGCATCAGGCCGCGCGGGCCGAGCACCTTACCGAGGCGGCCGACCAGGCCCATCATGTCCGGGGTCGCGATGCAGCGGTCGAACTCGATCTTGCCTTCCTGCACCAGCGCGGCGAGGTCGTCCGCGCCCACCACGTCGGCGCCGGCGGCCTTGCGCTTCCTCGGCCTTCGGGCCGCGGGCGAAGACGCCGACGCGAACCGTCTTGCCGGTGCCGTTCGGCAGGCCGACCACGCCGCGGACCATCTGGTCGGCGTGGCGCGGGTCGATGCCGAGGTTCATCGTCATCTCGATGGTCTCGTCGAACTTCGCCTTCGCATTGGACTTGGCGATCTTCACCGCCTCGGTCAGCGCGAAGGACGGCTTCACGGTCGAAACCGGCGTAGATCGCCTTGAGGCGCTTGCCCTGCTTGGCCATGGATCAGCCCTCCACCACGGTGAGGCCCATGGAGCGCGCGGAACCCGCGAGCATCCGCACGGCCGCGTCCACGTCGTTCGCGTTCATGTGCTTCATCTTGGTCGCGGCGATCTCAGCCAGCTGCGACTTCGTGACCCGGCCGATCGAGGCCGACTTGCCCGGCGCCGTGCTGCCCTTTTCGAGCTTGGCGGCCTTGAGCAGGAAGTAGGTGTTCGGCGGTGTCTTGGTGATGAAGGCGAAGGTGCGGTCGGTATAGGCGGTGATGACGACCGGCGTCGGGGTGCCGGGCTCCATCTGCTGCGTCGCCGCGTTGAATTCCTTCACGAACTGCATGATGTTCAGGCCGCGCTGACCGAGCGCCGGGCCCACCGGCGGCGACGGATTCGCCTTGCCAGCCGGGATCTGCAGCTTGATGTAGCCTGCGATCTTCTTCGCCACTGTGTCGTCCTCTGTCCAAGTCAGAGGCCCGCGGTGCCTGCGACCGCCCCAAGGCGATCTCCCGCGTTCCCTGAAACGCCGAAGGCCGGGGAACAACCCCCGGCCGGTCGGCGAGCGCGGGCATCTAGCCCGGCCAGGCCCATGAGTCCAGGGCCATTCGTCGCCACAGCAACGCCGTCACGATTCCGTGACGCGCCGGCGAACAGAAATTATCCGCCCCTGCTAACCTTCTCCCCTGCTCCCACCGTATAGGGAAGTGTCCGGAGAACCGCACCCGCATGCCATGGCGTGACCGCAGCGGCGCCTTCGCCCCGCTCAAGGCCCTCACCTTCGCCGCGCTTTTCGTCCCGGCCATCCTGCTGGCCGAAGCCGCCTGGCAGGGTGTGCTCGGGCCCGAAACCCTGGCAGGCGGCAACACGCGACATCGGCACCTGGACGATCCGGCTGCTGCTGCTCTCGCTCGCCGTCACGCCGGTGCGGCAGATGCTGCGCCAGCCGCGCATCCTGGATGTCCGCCGCATGATCGGCGTGGCCTGCTTCGCCTACGCGCTGCTGCACCTGGGCCTCTATGCCGGGGACCTCGCCTTCGATTGGGCCAGGGTGGCCGGTGAGATCATCCGCCGCATCTACCTGACGATCGGCTTCGCCGCGCTGCTCGGGCTGGCCGCGCTGGCCATGACGTCCACGGATGGCATGCTCCGCCGCCTGGGCGGGCGGGCCTGGCGACGGCTGCACTGGTGTGTCCACCCGATCGCCGTGCTCGCCCTGGTGCATTTCACCCTGCAATCCAAGGCCGACGTGACCGAACCCATGCTGATGGCCGGGCTCTATGCCTGGCTGGCCGGCTATCGGCTGATTGCGCCCGAGGGCGGCGCGCCGCGGCTGCCGGCCCTGCTCGGGCTGGCCGCCGCCGCGGCCCTGGCGACCGCCGGCATCGAGTTCGCCTGGTACGGGCTTGCGACCGGCATCGACCCCTGGCGGGTGCTGGAGGCCAATCTCGACATCGCCTTCGGGTTCCGCCCGGCGGTCTGGGTGGCGATTGCGGGCCTGGGCGCGGCCACGCTGCGGGTCGTGCCCATGATCCGCCGCCGCAAGGCGCCACGAAGGGCGGAGGCGTAGTGTCCTGATGCCGAGAGCCCGCCGGCTGCGGGATCGGGCATGGCTTGAAGCTGGCCTGCTTCGGTGCCGGGGCGACCGGCCCCGCGCGGGCCGATCCGGCGTTGGCCTCGATGCCCGGCGCGATGCCGGCCAGGCGGCTGCCGGAAGCGATGATCGACACCAGGCATCGCGCCTGGGCCGCGCGCATCGTGACCGTGCCGGATTATCCTGCATCGGCCCGGGCGATTGGCTGCCGTGGGCGCCTTGAGGAGGTTGGCCATGTCCGAGACGTTGCGACCGCTCATCCTCGACCTCGTCGCCTTCGTGGCGGAACGGCCACGCCCCTATGCCGAGGTGCTCGACGCCTGGCGCACCAACTGCCCGCGGCTGACCGTGTGGGAGGATGCGGTGGATGCCGGGCTGGTGGCACTGCATGACGGCGTGGTGGAGGCGACGCCCCGCGGACGCCAGGCGCTGGCCCTCCGCCGCCAGTGAGAACCGGGCGCGCCGGCCGCAGCGGCGGCGTCGCGGTCATCCGCGATTCCGTCCCGGCCGGCCTCCGCCTATGCTCCCCGCCCAGACGACAAGGCGGGCAACCATTGCATGAGCACGACCGGTGATCCCAGGCGGCGCCGCTTCGAGGGCATCAACCGCGGCCGCCGCGGGCGGTTCCAACTCGACTGGTTCCGCGCCGATCCGGGGGCGTCGCGCCCATGGCGCCATCGCCTCGGATTCGTGCTGCAACTGGCGCTGGCGGCAGGCGCGACGACGGTCGGGGTGGCCGCGTTCTTTCCGCTCGCCTGGGAGCGTCAGCCCAGCCCCTGCGCGGCGGTCGAGAGCATGGTCTGGCGCCGCACCCTCGGCGCAGTCCGCGTCGACAACGGCGCGCGCCCCACCTTCCATACCGGCGTGACCACCGGCATCGTGCCCGACGGGCCGCTGCCGCTGCCGGTCAGGTGCGCGCTGGCGTATTGGCGGCGCTTCTGACGCCGCCGCGGCAGGCCTAAAGCTTCTCGACCTGCCCGTATTCGAGGTCGACCGGCGTGGACCGCCCGAAGATCGAGACCGAGACCTTCACGCGGCCCTTCTCCTCGTCGACTTCCTCGACCACGCCGTTGAAGGACGTGAACGGGCCGTCGGCGACGCGGATCTGCTCGCCCACCTCGAACAGCACGGCGGGCTTGCGCGGCTTCTCGACGCCTTCCAGCACCTGCTGGAGCAGGCGCTCGGCCTCACGCGCCGGGACCGGCTGCGGCTTGTTGCGGGCGCCGAGGAAGCCGGTGACCTTGGGCGTGTCCTTCACCAGGTGCCACGCCTCGTCGGTCATCTCCATCTTCACCAGCACGTAGCCGGGGAAGTACTTCCGGTCGGTATCGACCTTCTGGCCGCGGCGGACCTCGGTGATCTGCTCGGTCGGCACCAGCACCTCGTCGAACTTGTCGGCGAGGCCCTTCTGCGCGGCCTGCTGCTTGATCTGCTCGGCGATCTTCTTCTCGAAGCCCGAGTAGACATGGACCACGTACCACTTCTTGTCGGCCACGGTGCCGTCTCCCCTCAGCCGATCTTGAACACGAGGCGCATCACCAGCTGGATCAGCTGGTCCGCCACCAGGAAGAACACCGCCGCAAGCGCGGACATGCCCAGCACCAACCCGGTGGTGACGAGCGTCTCCTTGCGGGAGGGCCAGGTGACCCTGGAAACCTCCTGTCGGACCTCCCGGACGAACTGCGCCGGATCGAGCTTGGCCAAGTCAGCTTCCTCAGGAATGGTGGCGAAGCGCAGCCCAGCTGGGCCGCCCTCCCGCCGCTACAGGTCTGCCGGCGCGACGCGGCGTGGCAGGGGCGGAGGGTCTCGAACCCCCAACCTCCGGTTTTGGAGACCGGCGCTCTAGCCAATTGAGCTACGCCCCTCGACGCGCTCGCGCGGCGGAGGGGCCGGTCTATAATTCAGCCTCGCCCCCCTGTCGAGGCTCGACCAGCCTTTTGCGGCAGCCAAACAGTCGCCGCGGGCACTGCCGCGGCAGCGCAGGCAACCCGCGGCCGGTTCAGGCGTTGTCCCGGCATGCCACCGGACGGGATCTGCCATGACGGGTCGGCGCCTGCGGGCGATACTTCTGGATACCGGGCAGGGCTTCATCGCCGATGAATGCCTCAGCCGTGCGGCTGCGATCGCCTATTTCACGCTGTTCTCCCTTTCGCCCCTTCTGGTTGTCGCCATGGCGATCGCCGGCGCGGTGTTCGGCGACGACGCGGCGCGCGGGGCGGTGCATGAGCAGTTGCGCGGCCTGCTTGGGCCGGATGCCGCCGCTGCCATCGAGGCTGCGATCTGCGGCGCGCGCGATGTCGGCCAGGGCCTTCTCGCCGGAGCCATCGGCATCGGCGTCCTGCTGCTGACGGCCAGCGGCACCTTCGGTGAAATCCAATCGGCCCTGAACGCCATCTGGAAGACGGAAGTGCCGCCGCAGGGCAGCGTCTCGCGCCTGCTGCGGGCGAAGGCCGCGGCGATCGGCCTGGTGGCCGCGACCGGCTTCCTGCTGCTGACCTCCCTGATCGCCAGCGCCGCGATCGCCGCGCTTCGGCGCCACCATGCGCGGGCTGCTGCCGGGCAGCGCGACGCTGCTCGCGGTGGTGAACGCGGCGGTGTCGCTGGCGCTGCTCTCCGGCCTGTTCGCCGCCATCTACAAGATCCTGCCCGACCGCCGCATCGCCTGGCGCGACGTGATGATCGGCGCCTTGTTCACGGCCGCGTTGTTCACGCTCGGGAAGTCGATGATCGGGCTGTATGTCGGCGGCGCGGGCATCGCGGGCAGCTTCGGCGCGGCGGGGTCGCTCGCCGCGGTGCTCGTCTGGATCTACTACTCGGCGGTCATCTTCCTGCTGGGCGCCGAATTCACACGGGCCTGGGCGAACCGGGCGGGATCGCGCCAGGCGACGCCGGTGCCGGCCAAGCCCCCGCAACCGCAAGCCCATCATCGCCGAGCCCGCGCCACGTCCGGCGACGCGCACACCCCTCGCGGCCATCGGCACCGCGCTGGCCGCGCTGATCGGCGCGCGGCTGTTCCGCCGGCGCGGCCGAGGCGCCTGAAACGACGAAGGCGGCGCCCGGTTCCCCGGACGCCGCCTTCCACCCCGTCCCGAACGGGACGAAAGGCTTACTTCGTGATCTGCGCGACGACGCCGGCGCCGACGGTGCGGCCACCTTCGCGGATGGCGAAGCGCAGCCCCTCATCCATCGCGATCGGCGCAATCAGCTCAACGTCCATCGAGACGTTGTCGCCCGGCATCACCATCTCGACGCCTTCCGGCAGCGTCACCACACCCGTCACGTCCGTCGTGCGGAAGTAGAACTGCGGACGATAGTTCGTGAAGAACGGCGTGTGACGGCCACCCTCCTCCTTCGTCAGCACATACGCCTCCGCCTTGAACTTCGTGTGCGGCGTGATCGACCCCGGCGCCGCCAGAACCTGGCCACGCTCAACGTCTTCACGCTTCGTGCCGCGCAGCAGCGCGCCGATGTTGTCGCCCGCCTGGCCCTGGTCCAGCAGCTTGCGGAACATCTCGACGCCCGTGACCACCGTCTTCACCGTGTCCTTCAGGCCGACGATCTCGACTTCCTCACCGACCTTCACGATGCCGCGCTCGACACGACCCGTCACCACCGTGCCGCGGCCCGAGATCGAGAACACGTCCTCGACCGGCATCAGGAACGGCTTGTCCACGTCGCGCGCCGGCTGCGGAATGTACGCGTCCACCGCCTCCATCAGCTTCAGGATCGCCTGCTCACCGAGCTCCGGCGCCTTGTCCTCCAGCGCCATCAGCGCCGAGCCGTGGATGATCGGAATGTCGTCGCCCGGGAAGTTGTAGCTGCTCAGCAGCTCGCGCACTTCCATCTCGACCAGCTCAAGCAGGTCCGGGTCCGCCATGTCGCACTTGTTCAGGAACACCACCAGCGCCGGAACGCCAACCTGGCGCGCCAGCAGGATGTGCTCGCGCGTCTGCGGCATCGGGCCATCGGCCGCCGACACCACCAGGATCGCGCCGTCCATCTGCGCCGCACCCGTGATCATGTTCTTCACGTAGTCGGCATGGCCCGGGCAATCGACATGCGCGTAGTGACGGTTCGCCGTCTCATACTCCACATGCGCCGTCGAGATCGTGATGCCACGAGCCCGCTCCTCCGGCGCCTTGTCGATCTGGTCATACGCCGTGAACGTCGCACCACCAGACTTCGCCAGGATCTTGGTGATCGCCGCCGTCAGCGACGTCTTGCCATGGTCCACATGCCCAATCGTGCCAATGTTGCAGTGCGGCTTGTTCCGCTCGAATTTCGCCTTCGCCATGGCCTTGTCCTGCTACCTCGTTTGAGACTCGTTTCTGCCGACGCAAGCCCCGCGCCCCTGATGGCGCGACGCAAGCCCGGCGTTCAACCCACCGGCCGCCCGCACGTGCTGGAGCGGGTGACGGGAATCGAACCCGCACAACCAGCTTGGAAGGCTGGGGCTCTACCATTGAGCTACACCCGCGCCGTGAGGCACCGACCAACCAAGTCCCCGCCGCCCGGTCGGGGGAGTGATCCCGTGGTGAACGGGCGGGCGAGATATGGAGGGGGTTGGATTCGAACCAACGTAGGCGTGAGCCAGCGGATTTACAGTCCGCCCCCTTTAGCCACTCGGGCACCCCTCCGCAGCCGCCGACCCTATCCGGGTCGGCGGGAGCGCGCGGACTATCCGCATTGACCACCCCGTGTCAACGGAGCGTACCGTTTCAGCGTGACGCTTGCGTCGCGGACGCCACTGGTGAGGATGCGCGCATGCGACGCCCCCCGAAGCGGCCTGAAGGCCGCAACCCCACCCGTCCCGCGGGACCCCCGGCCATCCGTGGCCCAGCGCCGCGCCCCGATCGCAGCGGGGAGGACGCCGCGCAAGCCCGCGCGCGGCCGCCCGGAACGCGACGCCGAGGAGCCGCGCAAGCCCGCCCGCGCGCCCGCCCCGAGCGCGACAGCGACGCCCCGCAAAGCCCGCCCGTGGCCGCGCCGAGCGGATCGGCGCGGCGACGCGCAAGCCCGCCCGCGGCGCGCGATGGCCCGCCCAAAAGCCGGCCCGCGGCCGCGCCGAACGGTTCGGCGACGACCCGCGCAAGCCGCGCCCGCCCGCGTCTCGACCGCAATGCCGAGGCGCCGCCGAAATCCCGCCATGGCAGGCCCGATCGCCGCGGCGAGGATCCGCGCCGTCCCGTCCGCGGGCCGCGCGGAACCGGCCGCCGCCCCCGTGCCCCTGCCCGAGCCGGTCCCCGAGCCGCCGCGCCCCGGCGCCGGTGCCGGCTCCGGTGCCTACTGGATCTACGGCCATCACGCGGTGCTCGCCGCGCTGTCCAACCCGCGCCGCAAGCCGCGCCGGCTGCTGACCACCACCGATGCCGAAATCGCCCTGCGCGACGGTTTCGACGGCCCCTGGCGCGTCACCCCCGAACGCGCCGACCGCACGCCGCTTCCACACCTTCCTGACCGAGGATGCGGTGCATCAGGGCATCGCCCTGCTCGCCGAACCGCTCGAATCGGTGATCCTGGAGGACGCCATCGAGGCCTCCGACGGCCCGGTGCTGCTGCTCGACCAGGTGACCGACCCGCGCAATGTCGGCGCCACGCTGCGCGCCGCCGCGGCCTTCGGCGCCGCCGCCGTGGTGCTGCAGGACCGCCACGCCCCGCATGAGACCGGCACGCTCGCCCGCGCCGCCGCCGGCACGCTCGACATCGTGCCGGTGGTGCGGGAGGTGAACCTCTCGCGCGCCATCGCCACGCTTGCAGAAGGCCGGCTTCTGGGTGCTCGGCCTGGCCGGCGACGCGACGCGCACCCTGGCCGAGGCGGTGCCGCGCGACCGCCGCGTGGCGCTGGTGCTCGGCGCCGAGGATGCCGGCCTGCGCCGCCTGCAACGCGAGACCTGCGACGAACTGGTGCGCCTGCCGATGGCCGAGGGCGTCGAGAGCCTCAACGTCGCGGCGGCGGCGGCGGTGGCGCTGTACGAGATCGTCCGGCGCTGAACGCCGGGCGCCGGCGGCCGGCCGCGCCCGCCGGCGCAGACTGATGGGCGGCGCCCGGATGCGCCGCCGTCCGGTCCGGGCCGGCGGCGGCGCCTGGCGGGCCTGTCGAACCGATGGGAAGGGAAGGAAACACCATGGCATCCGAGGCCGCCGAAGCCATCCTCGAGGCGCGCCGCGCGCGGCGCATGCTCGCCCCGCTCGGCGCCTTGGCGCCGCAGACCACCGAAGCCGGCTATGCCCTGCAGAAGGAGGTCGCGCTGCGCCTGGGCGGCCTGCCGCCGGCCGGCTTCAAGATCGGCGCAACGACGAAGCAGATGCAGGCCTATCTCGGCCTGCCCGGGCCGGCCGCCGGCTTCACGCCCAAGGCCGGGCTGCGCGCCACGCCCGCCACCGCCCGCTTCGCCGACTTCCTGAACCCCGGCGTCGAATGCGAGGTCGGGCTGCGCCTCGCCCACGACATCGCCCCCGGCCCCTGCACCCGCGACCAGGCGGCCGCGGCGGTCGGCGACGTGTTCGCGGCGATGGAGATCGTCGAGCAGCCGCTATGACGACCTGGCCAGGCTCGGCACCCCCACGGTGATCGCGGACCAGGTGTTCCATGCCGGCGGGGTGCTCGGCACGCCGGTCGCCGATTGGCGCGCACTGGACCTCGCCGCCACGCGCGGGCGGATCTCGGTCGATGGCGAGGTTCGCGGCGAGGGCGTCGGCGCCGACCTGCTCGGCCACCCCTTCGAGGCGCTGGCCTGGCTTGCCGCGTCACCCTGCGCGGCCGCCTTCGGCGGGTTGCGGGCGGGGCAGGTGGTGTTCCTGGGCTCGGTCACGCCGCCGATCTGGCTCGATGGGCCCTGCTCGACCGTGGTCGAGTTCGACACGCTGGGCCGGGTGGAACTGACGCTGGGCTGAGCCCGCACGATGGGGCAGGGCGGCCGTGCACAGGCTGCCTGCCCGCGGATCTCACCGACCGGTTAACCCTCCAGGCGCATGATGGCGCTGCGGCCCCCGAGCCAAGATCATCGCCAGGACGGCGGAAGACCCGAACGGGGATACGCCATGCGGCCTGCCGGTTGGAATCACCTGAGCGACGACGTGCAGCTCGTCGCTGTCACGCGAGGCGCTGCGTCGCGCGGCGGAGACGCTCGCCGACCATGCCGAGATCCTGGCGCGGGAGATGGAGGATGGCGCGCTGCTCGACCGCGGCGGCCCCGACGCGCTGCGCCTGTTCGCCGCCGTGGTGCGCAGCACCAACCGCGACGCCTTCGGCGAGGTCGGGCACGCCTGATCGGCGCCGTGGCGGCCTGCAGGCGCGGGCGGCGAAACCGCGCCGGCGTGCTGATTCCGACGCCCCTCGGATGTTGTTTTCAGCGGTCCCCCAACCGGCTCGCCCGCTGCCGATCCGGCGAACGCTGGCGGGCTGGGCACGGGGCGATGCGGCTGCCGGCAATCCTGTCGCCGCAATGCGCGCGCTGGCCTGCGCGGCCGCGGCCGTCGCTCGCCAGAGCAGATCCCGGTCAGGTGGAATCACCTGGTCGGGTCAAGATGCCCGCGAAAGCAACGGACCTGAGACGGTGCCGTGATC
This sequence comes from uncultured Alphaproteobacteria bacterium, assembly GCA_963732425.1. Taxonomy (GTDB): domain Bacteria; phylum Pseudomonadota; class Alphaproteobacteria; order Acetobacterales; family Acetobacteraceae; genus Neoroseomonas. The sequence continues at coordinate 11,031 of CAVSZN010000015.1, read as the reverse complement.
CAAGGCGAACGGAAGCGGCTCTATTGCCCGTACAGGATGTAGTTGATGGTCAGGTCGATCGTGACCTGCTCCTCCGCCGCTGCCGGGCGGGAAGGGCGGCAGTTGCGCGCCGCGGAACACGTGCTGCGAGTAGAAGTTCAGGTGGATCGAGCGTGACGCCGTGCGCAGTTCCACCCCGCGCACCCGCCCATCCGGGCCCGGTCTGGATGCGCACCGTCACCGGCCCCTGTTCGCGCAGGTCGATCGCCTGGCGCGGGTAGCGCAGGTTCTGGTCCAGCCATTGGCGGAAGGCGTTGCGCCAATCCGGCCCGGCCTGGGCGCCGTGCACCCGCAACTGCTCGACATCGCCGGGACCAGGCGTGTTCGCGCCATGGCTGAGGTCCAGCCCGCGGCGCGGCGCCGTGGCGCGGCCAGGGTCGCCCAGGCGGATCGGCGGCCGCTGCGTCAGGTCGAGCGGCGGGACGCGCTCGGCGGTCTGCGTCGGCGGCCGCGGGTCACTCGGCGGCGCCGGCGGTGGCGGTGGTGGTGGCGGCAGGACATCGGGCGGCGCCGGTCGCTGGACGACGGCCGGCGGCTGGGTCGGCTGCGGTGGTGGCGGCGCCCGCTGGGGCGTCGGCGGTGGCGGCGGCGGTGGCGGTGCCTCGGCCAGGCGGCGCGGCGGCGGCGGCTCGGGCGGGCGCTGTGGCGCGGCGGCAACCGGCGGCGGGGCGAGCGGCGTCGGTTCGGCAGGTCGTGGCGGCTGCGGCGGCGGGACGGCCTCGGCCAGCCGCGGCGGCGATGGTGCCGGCGGGGGTTCCTCGACCCGCGGCGGGGGCGGCGAAGGCACGGGCTGGGCCACGCTCGGCGGCTGCGGCACCGGCGGGGTCGCGGCCGGACGCGGCGGTGCGGGCGTGGGGGGCGCGGTGGGGGCCGGCGGGGCCGCCGGCGTGGCGGGCGCCGCTGGCGGTGGCGGTGGCGTGGGTGCCGAGGGCGGCAGCGGCAGGGCCGTGACCGGCCCTTCCTCCGGCGCCTCGGCGCCGTCAATGTACCATGACTCGGTGACCGCTGGCTTCCTTCGTGCTACTCAATGTGGACCCCTGAAGGAGGGTAATTGATGCTCGGTCGAAAGCCCCGCGTTCTGCTCGTCACGTCGCCGTACCACGCCGGCGTGGTCGAGGCCGCCGGAACGTGGATGCCGCTCGCGATGGTCTACGTCGCGGGCGAGGCGCGTGCAGCCGGCGCCGAGGTCGAGGTCTACGACGCGATGTCCATGTTCGTCTCGCACGACGACATCGCGAAGAAGATCGCCGAGTTCAAGCCCGACATCGTCGGCACGTCCGCCATCACCGCCACCGAGCCCGACGCCCGGGTGATCTGCGCCAACGCAAAGGCCTGGAACCCCGAGGTTCGCACGGTGGTGGGCAACGTGCACGCCACCTACTGCTGGGAGGAGATCCTCCGCGACGACCCCAGCGTCGACTTCGTGGTGCGAGGGGAGGGCGAGCGGACCATCGCCGAGCTCGTCCAGGCCGTGGCCGCCGGCGAGGGGTACGAGCGCATCGCCGGGCTCGCCTGGCGAAAGGACGGCGTCCCGGTCACCAACCCGCCCCGGATGCTCTGCTTCGACCTCGACCGGTTCCAGCCCGCCTTCGACCTGGTGGATTGGCCGCTCTACTGGTACCGCCCCAGCCCCAGGGCAAGCTCGCCATCGTGAGCTCGGCACGTGGCTGCGCCCAGCGCTGCTCGTTCTGCTCCCAGCAGAAGTTCTGGGACGCAGCTGGCGCGGACCGGGATCCGCTCAAGTTCGTGACCGAGCTGGAAATGCTGCGGGACAGGCACGGCGTGGCCGTGGCCATGCTCTCCGACGAAACCCCCACGACCGACCGGGCCCGGTGGAGAAGGTCCTCGACCTGCTCATCAAGCGGCAGAGCGGGCTCGAACTCCTCATGGAGACCCGCGTCGACGACATCCTGCGCGACGAGGACATCCTCGGGGAAGTACGCCAAGGCCGGAGGTCGGCCTTCGGTTCGCCCGCGATGCCTACAAAGGTGGCCAACAGGATCAGCAGGATGGTGATCCCCCAGAGCCGCGATGACGTCTTTGTAAATACTGTCGGGCCAGAAGAATTCGCCCTTGTTCAGTTCGCGCTGGTAGCGTTCGTTGATTTTCTTTTTGTTTTCTTCGTTCATATCTTCTCCTCGTCATTGCAAGTCTCGAGAAGCAATCCCTACGTCAGTGAGGAGATTAATTCGGGCAAAGAACGCCCTCGCAATGACGACTGATGGTTAAATCTTCCTTTTCGGGAAGGCTAATTCACCGTGCGTGACGATGAGGAAAATGTGGACGCCGATGAGCGCAACCAGCAGCGCCGGCAGGATCCAGATGTGAGCCGAGAAGAAGCGGCTGAGGGTCAGGGCACTCAGGTCCGAGCCGCCGCGCAGCGCCTTGCAGGATGAACTCGCCCACCCCGGGGACGGAGCCGGCGATGGCGGTGCCAACGGTGGTAGCCCAGAAGGCTTTCTGGTTCCAGGGCAGCAGGTAACCGGTGAAGCCCATGCCCAGGGTGAGCGAGCAGCAAGCCGACACCGAAAAGCCAGTTGAGCTCGCGCGGATACTTGTAGGAGCCGGTGGTGAAAACGCGCAGCATGTGGATGAAGACCACCATGACCATCAGCGAAGCGCCCCAGTGATGGATGCCGCGAATCAGCCAGCCGAACTGCACCCCGGTCATGATGTACTGGATGCTGTCGTAGGCATGGTCGGGCGAGGGCGTGTAGTAAACGGTCAGGAAGATGCCGGTCAGCCCCTGCAAGACGAACAGGAACAGGCTGGCGGAACCGAGGGTGTTCCACCAGTTGCCCTTCGGTTCGGGGCGGTCGAGGATGTTTTTGTAGATGTCGTTCAAGCCGAGGCGTTCATCCAGCCAGTCGAAGACTTTTTTCCACATGGACTAGCCTTCCTTGTAAAAGATCTCGAGGATGCCATCCTCGATGACGCGGAATTCCGCGTATCGGTCGAGGGGGCGTGGCGGGGGTCCGTCCAGCACCGCGCCTTCCGCGTCGAAACTGGCATCGTGGCACGGGCACAGGAAAACCCGTTCATCATCCTTCCAGTTGACCGTGCAGGCGAGATGCGTACACCGGCTATTCAGGATGAGGAGATCTTCGGGACTTTCGGACTTGCGGATGACGAATCCGCCGTAACTGGTGGCGGTGCGCTCCCACCCGTTGACCTGGACGCGGGTGAACGAAAACGGGTACGGTTTCCCGACCTCGGGCATGTCCGCCGTTTTCCCGATGGGGACCCATGCCTCTTTCGATCCGCCTTTCAGCGCGGGGTCGATCAAATAACCGACGGCAGGGATGCCGACCGCCGCGCCGATAATTCCCCCCACGAAATAGACGCTGGCCTTCATGAAGTCCCTGCGACTAATGGATTCGGACATGCTACCTCCAACGAGTGGCGAAGTTTTCGCCTGGGCTGTGAAAGCCGTTGCTTGTGTCATTACACATGCGGTAAAACAAGTCTATAGACTTGTTCTACTACTAACGTCGCAACGGCGGATGGATTCGATTAGAATAAGACTATCTGGTATTTTACTTTATGGATTATACGGGTCAATCCCCTCTTTATTAGAGGAAGTCTGAAACGAATAACCCATGAGTATTGTCACTTTTATTCAGAGAAACTTGGGTGAGATAATAGGACATCTGCCCTTAGACTAATTTGCGAGGAGGCCTCGATGGGCCTGAAAAGAAATGTCAGTCTGGTAAAAGGCTTGAAGTACAAGGGACAGGGTCCCATGTTGACCTTTGTACTGCACCGCATCGGCGGGTTGGGCATGGCGATCTTCATCACCGTCCATATCCTGTCCTCGTTCCTGGGAGGAAGTGTCGGCCAGTTCTTGAATAACGTTTACGAGAATTGGGCCTTCCAAATCTTCATCTTCTTCTGCGTGCTGTTCCATGCCATCAACGGACTGCGCATCACCATCCTGGACCTGTGGCCGAAACTGCTCCCACATCAGCGCGAGGCCATCTGGGTGGAGTGGGCGGTCTTTATTCCCGTCTATGCTTTTGCGGTCCTTGTCATCGTGAAGACGGCATTGGGAGGTTAACATGGCGACCAAATCGAAAACCCTCCCCCTGTCCAAAACGCGGTCTCAACTTTGAAATGTTGATGTGGCTCTTCACGCGGCTCTCCGCGCTGGCGATGTACGCGCTGATCCTGTTCGCGATCATCGGCGCGCTCGTGATGGGTGCCCGCAACCAGATGAACTTCGCAGATGTGATGCGCTGGGGCTTCATGCCCAACAGCACTCACCTGCAGAGCGTAGATTGGAAACCCCGATCCGTGGTCAACCTCCTTCTGGCGGTTGGCGGGGACGCGCTTCTGCTCGTGGCGGTGGCGCACGGCGTGCATGGACTAGTCGTCATCGCAGACGATTACATCGTCAGCCCACACGGGCGCGGCATTGTCCGTTTGATCAGTATCGTGTTCATGTTGAGCATGAGCGGATTGGCTTGTATATCCTCTGGACTTCATAGGCAGGATCGAATCATGAGCATTCATCAATTTGATGTAATTGTTATCGGCGCGGGCGGCGCGGGACTGATGGCGGGTCTCTACGCTTCGCGCACCGCCAAGACGGCTGTCATCAGCAAACTGTATCCCACACGCTCGCACACCGGGCGCGGCACAGGGTGGCGTCGGCGCGTCCCTTGGCAACAGCGAAGAAGACAATCCTGAATGGCATACCTACGATACGGTCAAAGGTTCGGATTATCTCGGCGATCAGGACGCGATCGAGTTCATGTGCTACGAAGCGCCCGAAGCGGTGCTGGAACTCGAACACATGGGACTGCCCTTTGACCGCACTCCCGATGGCCACATCTCCCAGCGACCGTTTGGCGGGCACACCAACAACGAGACGGGCAAACCTGTCCGACGCGCCTGCCACGCGGCAGACCGCACCGGTCACATGATCTTGCAGACGTTGTATCAACAGTGCTTGAAAAACAATGTCAACTTCTTCGACGAGTATCAGGTCCTGGATTTTCTCATGTGAAAGCGGCAAGGCCGTCGGGCGTGGTGGCGGTGGAACTGGCGACCGGCGAACTGCACACCTTCCATGCCAAGGCGGTCATCTTCGCCACGGGCGGACATGGCCGCATCTTTGAAGTGACCTCCAACGCCTACGCCTACACGGGCGACGGCGCGGCGGTCTTGCTGCGCCACGGCATTCCGCTCGAAGACATGGAGTTCTTCCAATTCCATCCGACCGGCATTTACAAACTCGGCATCCTCATCACCGAGGGCGTGCGCGGCGAGGGCGGCATCCTCATCAACGGCAAGGGTGAACGTTTCATGCCCAAGTACGCGCCGACCGTCAAAGACCTGGCCTCGCGCGACGTGATCAGCCGCGCCATTTACACCGAAATCCGCGAAGGCCGCGGCGTGAACGGACAAAATTACGTTTATCTCGACGTGCGACCTGAATCGATCATCAAGTACGCGGCGCTGGACGGGCGCACGAAATCGATGGTACGCCCTACACCATCACCGGCGAACAATTGCTGGCGAAACTGCCCGACATCATTGATTTCTGCCGCGTCTATCTCGGCGTAGACCCGGTGACGCAGATGATGCCGATCCAGCCGACCGCGCATTACACGATGGGCGGCATCCCGACCAATAAATTCGGCGAAGTGGTGATTGACGATAAGAACACGGTCTTTGCCGGGACTGTATGCGGCGGGCGAATGTGCCTGCGTCTCGGTGCATGGCGGCGAACCGCCTGGGACACAATTCCCTGCTCGACCTGGTGGTGTTCGGCAAACACGCGGGAACTCAAAGCCGCGGCGTACGCGAACCAGGCCGAATTTGAGAAACTGCCCGTCGACGCGGAAGCAGGCGCGAGGTCCCAGTTTGAGACGCTCCGCAACGGGTCGGGTAAAGAAAACGCGTTTGACATCGCCACCGAAATGAAAAAGGTCATGTTCGATGACGTCGGCATTTATCGCTCTGAAAAAGGGATGAAGGCCGCCATCGAAAAAGTCCGCGAGTTGAAGGAACGGTACAAGGACGTCAAGGTGAAGGATACGGGCAAAATTTTCAACACCGAACTGCTCAATGCCTGGGAACTTGGCTATATGCTCGAGATCGCGGAGGTGGTGGCTGAGTGCGCGCTGAACCGGCAGGAATCGCGCGGCGGACATTCGCGCGAGGATTTCCCGAACCGCGATGACCAGAACTGGCTGAAGCATACGCTGGCGTGGAAGAAGGACGACAAGGTCGCGATCGATTATAAGCCGGTGACGATCACGAAATATCAACCGAAGGAACGCGTTTATTAGTATACTCGTCATTGCGAGCAGAGCGACAGCAGATCCTTTCCGACACCGCGGAGATTGCTTCATCGAAGACGCTCTCGCAATGACGGACGAAAGAGGACATCATGCTGGTAACACTAAAAATCTTCCGCTACAACCCCGAAGTGGACAAGAAAGCTTCCACTATGAAACGTACACCCTCGAAGCCGAAGAGACCGACCGCATGCTCGACCTGCTCGAAAAGGTGAAGGGCTACAACGACGGCACGCTTTCCTTCCGGCGTTCGTGCGCGCATGGTGTGTGCGGCTCGGACGCGTTGCGCATCAACGGGCGCAACATGCTGGCCTGCAAGACCCTCGTCCGCGATGTGGGCGACAAGATCACGGTCGAGCCGTTGCTGGGCTTGAAGGTCATCAAAGACCTGATCGTGGACATGGAGCCGTTCTTCGACAACTACAAGAAGATCCTGCCGTACTTCATCAACGACTCCCCGCTTCCCGCGGACGGAAAGGAACGGCTGCAAAGCCCCGAACAACGCGCCCGCTTCGATGAGACCACGAAGTGCATCCTGTGCGCGGCCTGCACCACCTCCTGCCCGTCGTTCTGGGCCAGTGACGATTATCTCGGTCCTGCCGCGCTGGTGACCGCGCACCGCTTCATCTTCGACAGCCGCGACGAGTCCGCCTCGGAGCGCCTGCACATCGTCAGCGAGACAAGCGGGCATCGCGCGCTGTCACACCGCGTTCAACTGCACGATGGCCTGCCCGCGCGAGATCCAGATCACGAAGGCGATCGGTGAGTTGAAGATGGCGACGATTACGGGGAAGGTGGAGTGAGCAGTTTTCAGTGATCAGTGTTCAGTAATCGAGTGAAGGAAAGAAGCCTCCTGTCGAAGTGAATTCGGCGGGAGGTTTTTGTTTCGGTCAATTTGTTGCCGTTCTGCGGGGGCGGTTGTATAATCTCTCATAGGTAATTACACAAGGAAGGTCTGTATAACGCCCCAAATTGGGATGATATACAGATTGGTTGGCCTAATTCATAGCCCTTCCTTGTAATTGATAGTAATAGGAAGCATGACGTGTAAAACCACTAAAAAACATCATCACACAGAGAGTAAAACATGAATAATATTTTAGAACTTAAAACGGTAAATGAACTCATGGCAATGAATTTTCTTATCCCTGCCTACCAACGTGGATACAGATGGGGTGAAAAAGAAGTTACTGATTTGCTAAACGATATATCTGACTTCACTCCAAAACAAGTAGGAGATACTGATGACAAAACATGGTATTGTTTGCAACCCATTGTTGTCAGGAAAATATTCCGAAAAACAATATGAAGTCATTGATGGGCAACAAAGGCTCACAACAATTTACTTGATCTTGTATTATTTGAATCAACGTCTGGCCGAAGAATATCGTGAAAAGTTGTTTGAATTAGACTATGAAACCAGGAAGGACTGTCCCCATGTTTTTAGCCGAATTAAAAAAAGATGAGATCAGCGGAGATAATATAGATTTCTATTACATTTCTTCAGCATATACTACTATTTGCGATTGGTTTGCAAGAGAAGGGTTTGATTTTTCTAATTTTGAACTCCAAATTTAAATTTAACACAAAAGTCATTTGGTATGAAAGCATTGAAGATAATCCTATTGCAATTTTCACTCGCATCAATATTGGCAAAATCCCACTGACTAATGCAGAGCTTATTAAAGCTCTTTTTCTAAATAGTTCAAATTTTGATAAAACCAGGCAATATGAGATTAGACTAAGGCAGTTAGAAATATCCATGGAATGGGATCAAATAGAACACACTTTGCAAAATGATATGTTTTGGTATTTTTTAAATGAAGATAACAGAAACACTAATCGCATTGAACTAATTTTCAATTTAATGAATACAGAAAAGGATGAAGATGATAACTATTCAACTTTCAGATTCTTTAATGAAAAATTTAGAAATAAAAATAAAGAAATAATCGAAAAGAATTGGCAAAAGGTTAAAAACTATTTTCAAACGATTTCGAGAATGGTTTGATGAAAGAGATCTATATCATAAAATAGGATTCCTTGTCGCACAGGGAAAAACAATTACAGCGCTAAAGGACTGAAACAGAAAATAAAACTAAGAAAGAATTTAAAGAACATCTTAATCGATCTATAACAGAAATGCTGAAAGGTGTGAATCTCGAAGAATTACAATATGGAAATAAAAAGATAAGAGCAATCCTATTGTTGTACAACATACAAACGATGCTTAATAATAAAAATGAAAATTCACATTTTCCTTTTCACATTTTCAAAAGAGATAAATGGGACATTGAACACATTACTTCTGTGAAGGACAAAGTTCCAGATACCAGTTATCAAGAAGCTTGGTTGGCTGACGTAAAGATATTTATCGATGAAGAAGCCGGTAAACCTTTGCTTGATAAAATTTCTCAGTTTAAAATCAATGACAACTTTAATGATTTGTATGAAGAAATTGTGAAATATTTTAAAGAAGATCTAGACGAAGATGAAACTAATGATATTTCTAATCTTGCGTTATTAGATGCAGAAACCAATAGAAGTTATAAAAATGCTGTCTTCCCCGTGAAACGTTCAACAATAATTAAGAGAGAAAAAGAAGGAACTTTCATTCCTCTTGGCACCAAAAACACATTCTTGAAATATTTTAGCGACTATCCGCCAAAAGTGTCCTTCTGGACTCGTGATGATAGGGAAAAATATTTCGAGGATTTAGAAAAGGTTCTCAGTATATATTTACCAAGTCACATAGGAGATAATGGTAATGGATAACAATACTCAACAAGGTGAAATATATAGTTTTTGGCAGTTATTACAAAAGCAGAGAATTGAAATCCCCATTATTCAAAGAGATTATGTGCAAGGACGAAAGGATAGAAGTGAACTAAGAGATAGAGTTTTTAAAGGCTCTCTATAAGTCGTTAGATAATGAAAAGATCCGATCAGATTAGATTTCATCTATGGGAGTAATCTGGGGGATACTTTTCAACCTTTGGATGGTCAACAACGTTTAAGTACTTTATTTTTGCTTCATTGGTATGCGGCAGTAAAAGATAAGGTTCTATCTGATCAGAAATACAGAATACATTAACTAAGTTTAGTTATGAAACTAGAGCAGTTCAAGGGAATTTTGTAATGAACTGGTGATAAACTCTTTAGATTTGATTCTTCTTTGGAAAACATTAGCGAACTCATTATTGATTCTTCATGGTTTTTCTTGTCATGGAAGAAGGATCCTACTATTGATGCAATGTTGAGAGCCATTGATGACATTCATAATATATTTAAGGCAATGGATAGATTGTGGGAAAAATTAACTTCAGACGCTGTACTCATAGGCTTTTATTATGTTGCACTCGAGAATTTTGGTTTGACAGACGATTTATATATAAAAATGAATGCTCGGGGCAAGTTATTAACACCCTTTGAAAATTTTAAAGCAAAATTTCAAGAATATATTCAATGAAAATGATTGGGAAAAGGATATAGAATTTTTCTGATTCATTTGCTTGTAAAATTGACATCAATGGACTGAACTTTTCTGGAACCATCGAAAAAAATGAATCGAATAGATGATTCATTTATCCGATTCATTTCACAATAGCAATGATACAAATGGCTCTAGAAAAATCAGAAGATAGAATAGATAAATTAAGATGCTTCAACGGCAACCTGATGCTGTTAGAATTGATTACTTTACACAAGACAGGATATAAATATCTTCTTAATGTCTGGAAACTTATTGCCAAGTCTATGATGATAAACATTTCGCTTGAACTTGATTTTCCTCTTTGGCAACATGCACCTGATGAAAATATTTTTTCGGCTTTGGTCTATGAAGGTACTAATGCTTCTTATACGCAAAAAGTTTTATTTTATGCGCAAACCGAGTATTTAAGAAAAGTAGGATAACTAATTTAACCAGAAAAACTTTCGCGGTTGGATGAGAGTTATTAGAAATATAGTTATCACAGAGGTGATGCAGAGAAAACAGGGAAGCGTCCTGCAATAATTCGTAGTCCTGAAGCTTTTGATGGTGTCATTAATTTAATAAGGAATTATCAGAAGGTTGTGATGATATTTATAAGTTTTTATCAACTCATTCAATTAAATCGTCTTTTGCAAGAGAACAAATAGAAGAAGAAAAATTAAAGCCAAATTAATAATTGAAGACAATCAAACAAAAAAGACTTTTTTCCACTGAAGATACAAATTTCTGCCAAGGAAGGATTAGATTTTGCGCTTCACTGCATTGATTATGATAAAGCCAAGAGATAATTTTGATGTAGAAAATTGCTAAAAGCTTCAACATGTCATCAAACAATACATAGAAAATGAATAACTAATGATTTAAGGGAGGTCTGCTTACTATATCAGATGATAACGGATCTACAATCACTACGAATACTGGTGGTCTTGCGCATATGCAGTGAAGCAAATAAACTATTTTAATTGGGGATAATCGCCGTGAACTAAAGAATATTATATTTATGGAATGTACTCTTCTAATATTATAAGATAAAAATTACTTTAGGCAAGTATTTTAAAAAAACTATTACTTCAAATGGATTTTAAAAAAAATTGAAAGAAGTTATTTCTGACTTTATTCCTCCTGACAATATGCCAAACTGAAAAAAACGTCTTATTAGCAATACGTAATGATTGAGCAATATGTTAGCATATA
>CAVSZN010000014.1:0-241410 GCA_963732425.1 uncultured Alphaproteobacteria bacterium | reverse complement strand
CCGGATGGGCGCTGCTGATGGCCGCCGTCATCCGGCCGGAGGCCTTCGGCGTCGATGGTCGCGGGTTCGCCGTCACCACCTCGGCCGGCGTGCCGGCAAGGCGCCGATGCGCCACCTCGGCGGGCTGCCGGCGGGTCGTGGCTAACGGCGATGACGGGCGACCTCGGCGGCGGCAAGTTCGACGGCGCCTGGCTGGTGTCGAACTTCGAGAGCGGCAACCCCGCCAACACCTACTGGCCAAGCAGTACGAGGTCTGGGCCGACGTGGACAACGCGACCGACCGCTACCTCGGCTTCGAGAAGTGGTGGGGCGGGCAGTCTGGCCTCAACGCCGCGGCGATGCAGTTCATCGTCGGACGAGTTGTTCGTGGGCAATCGACTGGCAACCGGGGAGATGACCTTCTCGGACGGGACCCGCGTCGACCTGCGCGCGCATCGCCTCACCCATCATCGTGTTCTGCTCGAAGGGCGACGAGATCACCCCGCCGGCGCAGGCACCTGTCCTGGATCACCGATCTCTACGGCGACCTGAACGACCTGCGCACGCACGGGCAGACCATCGTCTATTCCGTGCATGGCAGCATCGGGCATCTCGGCATCTTCGTCTCGGGCGGCGTGGCGAAGAAGGAGCACAACGAGTTCGCCACCAACATGGACATGATCGACGTCCTGCCGCCCGGCCTCTACGAGGCCGTTCTGGGGCCGGCCAAGGAGGAAGCGCGGGCCGAACTCGCCGGCGGCGACTGGCTCGTCAACTTCCAGGCGCGCGACTTCGCCGATATCGCCAGCATGGCGGCACGGATGCCGAGGACGAGAAGCGCTTCGCCGCGGTGCGCCGGGTATCGGAGAGCAATCTCGGCCTCTATCGCCGCTTGGCACAGCCGGCGTTGCAGGCGATGGCGACGCCGCCGGTCGTCTGGGCCTCCGAGCAGATGCATCCGGCGCGGCTGTCCTACACGCTGTTCTCGGACCGCAACCCGGCCATGGCCTGGGTGCGCTGGGCGGCCGAGATGGCGCGCACCAGCCGCCAGCCTGTCGCGGACGACAACCCGGGCCGCACCGCCGAGCGCCAGGTGTCGGAGGCGATGACCCGGATGCTCGAGGCCTATGGCCGCCAGCGGGACACGATGAGCGAGAAGATGTTCCAGGAGGTCTACGGCTCGCCCGCCGTGCAGGCGCTGACCGGCATTGCCGCCGGAACCGCGCCGCCGCGTGCGCCCCGGGCGGCAGCCCCGACCATGACCGCTTCGTCGCGCTGGCGACCGAACGGCTGCGCGGCGCCATGGCCGTGGGCAGCGTGCACGAGGCGGTGCTGCGCGCACTGCTCTGGGTGCGGCTCCCGACGGCCAATGCGGATGAACGCTCCTTCACGATCATCCGGCGCGTGCGCGCCGCCATGGGGCGGGAGGCGCTGCCGCTGGCGGCGTTCAAGCAGGCCATCCGGCAGCAGTTCTTCATGCTGATGATCGATGAGGCGCGCGCGATCGAGACCTTGCCCGCGCTGTTGCCGGACGACCCGGCGGTGCGTGCGCAGGCGTTCGGCGTGCTGCGGTCGGTGGTGGATGCGGCCGGGGAGATGCCGGCCGAGGCCACGCGCAGGATGGCCGAGATGGAGCGGGTCTTCGCCGGCGAACCGGCTGCGGCCAGCGTACCGTCCTTGGCCGCGCGCCGCGCCGGGCCGGCGCCGCGTTCGGCCTGATGCGACGGCACTGGGGGCCGCTTGCAGGCCCCATCATATCGCGTGACGAGAGTAGGCAGGGACATCGAACCATGAACTCAACTTCCGACAATTTCAGCGCCTCGGCGATCTGGGATCGCCATCGCGAAGAAGAAGCGCGCGGAGGACGACGACCTCCGCGCCAGGAAGCGGCGGCGAAGGCCGAACGCGACATGATCCGCGAAGCCTTCGCGGCGCGCGACGTGCAGCCCGATGCGATGGAGCGCATCGCGCTCGTCGTTCGCCGGGCTGTCGCGAATGGCGACAAGCGCGCCCTGCTGCTGCAGTTCCCCTCGGAGTGGCTGCCGATTCCGGCCGCGGCATCACCAGCCACAACCCGAACTGGCATGAGCGGCTCGAGGGCTTTCCCCGCCGGGCCTATGACTACTACCTGAAGGAACTGGCGCCGCGCGGTTTCCAGTTGCAGGTCGAGATCCTGGACTTCCCGGGCGGCATGCCCGGCGATGTCGGCTGGTTCCTCAGCTGGAAGCACCCGGACGAGTGAGCGGGGCCGCGGCCTGAGCAGGCAGGCTGGCGCGGGCCGGCGCCGCCACCGCGGCGGCAATATTCCGCGCCAGGCCGAGCCCCTGCGGGTCCTGCTGCCGCGCCGTGGCTCGGTCCTTTTCGTCGAAGGGCGAGTGTTCGATGGCGGCGTCGACGTGCTCGAGGTACTTCCGCACGCTCGCCGCGCGCTCGTTCCCGCCGAGCAACTCCACGAGGCCGAGAAGCGCCGAACGCAGGCGCCGCATCACCTGCACGGAGGTCGCGCCGAACACGCGTATCTCGTCGAAGGCGAGGGCCAGGTAGTCCTCCCAATCGGGCGTCGGGTACACGAGGCGCAGTTCACCCGCAGCGTCGACGAAGCAGCCATCGGCCAACTCGCCCCGCGCCAGGCGGCGGAGCAGGTCCTCGATCTGGTCCAGCGCCTGCACCGCCGTCGTCGGGTCGTTGATCGCCGGGGACAACGCCTTGATGGCGATGTCCACGAGCAGGCGCAGCGGATATTTCGGGTCCTGTTCGAAGGTGCGGTCCGAACCGAGCCGGACGGCCTTGCGCAGGGCGACTTCCGGCAATGGCCCCTGGCCGCCGAGGACGTGCAGCATCACGCTGCCGTCCATCATCATGTCGCCCACCGCGCATTGCATCCTGATGCGCGCCCCGGCGCCCTGCGCAAGCGAGACGAGGGAAGGGATGTCGTAGCGCTGCACATAGCGCGGCGGCCCGGCATGGCGCAGCACCTGCATCACCGAGGCCGCCACCTCCTCGGCGCGGCGGTTGCCCTGCGCGCCCGCGCCGGGCGCCGACACTGCCAGGCTCTGCCGGATGACGGTGCGCCCCTGGTCACCGATGAAGCGCAGGGTGTTCGTGATCTGCAGGTCACCCAGGCGGCGCATGAGAAGGCCGAAGGCCAACAGACTGAGGAACAGCAGGCCCACCGCCAGGAGCGAGGAGATGGCGGGCACCTGGCCCGAACCCTCACGGTCCGCCCAGGCCGCCGCCGCGAGCGCGTAGGTGAAGGTCGCAAAGAACATTCCCAGTGCGTGGAACAGCACCGGATCGCGCGCGAAGCGGTTGGCGAAGCGCGGCGAGTAGGTCACTGCGCTGAACTGGAGCATCACGAAGGCGACCGAGAAGACGATGCCGGTGAGCGCCATCATCCCCGACGCGATCGAGGTCAGCACCGCAAGGGCGGCGGAGGCCGAGATGCCGAGGTCGAACGGCAGCGCCAGGGCCTGCTCGATCCGCGGCAGCACGAGAGCCGCAACGAGGCTGACGACAGTATAGACGATCGGAATGATCCAGACCGGCATGAGGTAGGTCCTCCAGGTGCAGCTTCGCGTCCTGCGGCAACCGACGGGTTCCGACAGTGCTGTGCGACAGCCCGCCAGGTGCCAGCATGACGATCATGCGCCGGCCTGTCGTCACGGCTACCGGCCGGATGTCACTGTAACTTACCCACGAACGGCAGCAGCCGGACGAAAACGGCTCGACTGCAAGTGCTACCTGATCGATCCGCATGACGACCCCGTTCGCGCGGATCACGTCCGGAGAGCACCGATGAAGCGCCGCCCCCTCCTGCTGCTGCCGTTCCTGGCCGCGTGCCAGTCGTTGGATATCGACCGGACCACGACCCTGGTCGGGGTTGTCGAGACCGTCGACCCGCAGTCGCGCGAACTGCTCCTGCGCGGGCAGGCCGGCGCGCAGACCGGCAAGCTGCTCACTGTTATTGCGGGACGCGCCGTGCGGCGGCTCGATCAGATCAAGCCGGGCGACCGTGTGACGGTGCGCTATTATCAGGCGCTGGCGGCGCAGGCCGTGCGGCCCGGCGCTCCTGGCAGCCAGCCCTTCGCCGGTGTCGCTGTCCAGCGCGAGGCTGAGCGCCCCGGCGGCGAGGTCACGCGCGTGCAGTTCGGGCCGCGTCACCATCACCGAGGTGGATCGCCTCGGCGGCACCGTCAGCTTCGTCGGCCCAGCCGGCCTCACGCGCACCGTGACGGCCGAGAACCTCGAGACACGCGCCTTCATCCTCGGCCTGCGGGTCGGGGAGCAGGTCGACATGGTCTACGAGGAGGCTCTCGCGATCTCCGTCGAGCCGATGCGCTGACGCAGCGGCAAACGTTCGGGCCGGTTTAGCGACCAAAACAGGCGGACACACTTCGCGACCTGGACAAGCCAGGAGGAAAGGGACCGAGATGTCCAAGAGGAAGGCCAAGGATCATACAGCGCGCGGCGAGGCACCGGCGAAGGCGGGAAGCCCCGGCCACGCCGCTCTCGCTTCAGTTGCACCACAGACGGCCTCCGTGCGCGACCGGCAGGCCGCCGGCCGCGCCCTGGCGAAGCAGACGCCGCTGCAGGAACACGCCACCTGGCGCGCGGCGCTGCGCCAGCACGACCCGATCGACCTGCTGATCGAGAGCAGCAAGGGCCGCATCGAGGACCTCGTGCCGATCCGCTACGGCCGCATGCTGGCGAACCCCTTCGCCTTCTATCGCGGCTCGGCCGCGGTGATGGCGGCGGACCTGTCGCGCACGCCATCAAGCGGGGTGCATGTCCAGGCCTGCGGAGACTGCCACGCGGTCAATTTCGGCGGCTTCGCGACACCGGAGCGACGCGTGGTCTTCGACATCAACGATTTCGACGAGACATCCCCTGCGCCCTGGGAGTGGGATGTGAAGCGACTGGTCGCCAGCTTCGTGCTGCTCGGCCGTTACCGGAACTTCTCGCTGGACGACACGCGCGAATGCGCCTGGCGGGCGGCCCGCGCCTATCGCAGGCGGATGGCGCGCTATGCGGAGATGCCGGTCCTCGAAGCCTGGTATGACAGCTTCGACCTCGACGAATTGCTGGACGCGGTCGGTGATTCGGGCGCCCAGAAGAAGCAGAGGAAAAAGCTGGATGAGGCGGCGGAACGTTCAAGCCACGCGCTGGAATTCGAGAAGCTCGCGGTGCGCAGCCAGCCCGAGCCGCGCATCCGCGACCAGCCGCCGCTGATCTACCACGTCGACGACGAGCGCGGCCGGCACTTCCGCGATGACGTTGCGGAATCCTTCCGCCGCTACCGGGAGTCGGTCCAGCCCTCGGTCGCCACGCTGCTCGACCGCTACAAGCTTGTGGATGTCGCGATGAAGGTGGTCGGCGTCGGCAGCGTCGGGACCCTGTGCGCCATGGTCCTGCTGATGTCGGGCGCCGGCGACCCGCTGTTCCTGCAGGTGAAGGAGGCGCGGCGATCGGTGCTTGAACCCTATGCCGGCGCGAGCCCGATCGCCCATCCCGGCGAACGCGTCGTGCGCGGACAACGGCTGATGCAATCGGCGAGCGACATGTTCCTCGGCTGGCTGACGGGCGCGGGCAAGGGGCACCCGAACCTCTATGTCCGGCAGTTGAGCGACGTGAAGATCAAGCCGCAGATCGAGGTGGCCATCCCCTCGGGCACCAAGGTCTATGCCCGCTACACGGGCATGGCGCTGGCGCGGGCGCATTGCCGTTCGGGCGATCCGGTGCTGCTCAGCGCGTATATGGGGGAGAGCGAGGCCTTCGAGGATGCGATGGCCGATTTCGCCGCTGCCTATGCCGGCCAGGCCGAGCGCGACCACGAGGCGATGGTCGCCGCCGTGCGCGCCGGCCGAATCGCGATCCGCTCGGAGGCTTGAGCCTTGCGTGACGCCAGGGGCGGAATGAGCATGACGCGCACCGCTGCATTCGACCGCGCATCGATGCGTGCCGTGCTCGAATACCGTCGCCGGCGTGCCGTCGATGGCCGGGCCTGGCAGCGCAGCCACCCGGAGATCGCCGGCCGGCTCCCGGCCGCGGGCCGTCACTGATGGACACAAGCCGGCGAGCGTCGCCCCATCGAAGCGGCGGCGCGTCTGGGCTGTTCCCGATGCTCTCGTGGCTGCGGGGCTATTCCCTGACTTGGCTGCGCAGCGACCTGGTGGCGGGCGTTACTCTCGCTGCCTATGCCGTGCCGGTCGCGCTGGCCTATGCGACGCTGGCAGGCCTGCCGCCGCAGGTGGGCGTCTACGGCTACATGCTGGGCGGACATCGGCTATGCGCTGCTCGGTTCGTCGCGTCATCTCGCGATCGGGCCGACCTCGGCGATCTCGCTCATGCTGGCGGCCAATGTCGGTGCCATGGCGGCCGGCGATCCCGCGCGCTACGCGGCAATCGCGAGCCTCGCCGCCTTCGCGGTCGCGCTGCTGTGCCTGGTCGCCTGGGCGCTGCGGCTCAGCGTGCTGACGAAGCTCATCAGCGACAGCATCCTGGTCGGCTTCAAGGCCGGCGCCGGCATCACCATCGCCATGACCCAGCTGCCGGCACTGTTCGGGGTTGTCGGCGGCGGGCAGAATGTGATCGAGCGCGCGGTGCTTGCTGGCCGGTCAGGTGGCGGGGCTCAGCCCGACAACCCTCGCGGTCGGCCTCGCCGCGCTCGGGCTTCTCGTCACGGGCAGTCGCTTGCTGCCTGGGCGACCCGTCGCGCTTGGGGTGGTGGCGCTGGCGATCCTGGTGAGCGGTGCCTTCGGCCTGGCCGGGCAGGGTGTGACCGTGACCGGTCAGATCCCCTCCGGGCTTGCCGGATCGCTCTGCCCTCCCTGAGGCTGTCGGATGTGGAAGGCATCTTCCCCCTCGCGGCCGGCATCCTGCTGCTGGCCTATATCGAAGGTATCTCAGCCGCGCGGAGCTTCGCGGAGAAGCACGGCTACGCGCTCAACGCGCGCCAGGAGTTCCTTGGGATCGGCGCGGCGAACCTCCTGGCGGGGCTCGGGCACGGGTATCCCGTCGCAGGCGGCCTGTCGCAGTCCGCCGTGGCGGAAAAGGCGGGTTCGCGCACGCCGCTCGCGTTGATCCTGGCTTCCGTGACACTCGGCCTGTGCCTGCTGTTCCTGACGGGGCTGCTCGCGAACCTGCCCAAGGCGGTGCTGGCGGCGGTCGTGCTGACGGCTGTCGCCGGCCTGATCGACATCCCGGCGCTGATCCGCCTGTGGCGTGTCAGCCGCCCCGATTTCGCGGCCGCGGCCGTCGCTCTGGTGGGCGTGCTGCTGTTGGGGATCCTGCAGGGCATCCTGCTCGCCGCGCTGGCCTCCGTGCTGATCATGCTGGTGCGGACGAGCCGGCCGCATGTGGCGTTCCTCGGCCGCGTGCCGGGCACGACGCGGTACAGCGACATGATCCGCCACCCGGAGAACGAGGCGATACCTTGCGTGATCGCCTTCCGACCGGAAGGGGCGCTGCTTTACGTGAACGCTGACAGCGTTCTTCAGGTCGTTCTCGCATGGCTTGCTGCGCGGCCGCCGGGCACGGTGCGCCTGGTGGTCTGCGACCTGTCCGCAGCGCCATACCTGGATCTTGCTGCGGTCGGGATGCTGCGGAAACTGCACGCGGCGGTGGTATTCCACGGGGCCAGCCTCACTGTAACAGGGGCGCATGGCAGCGTGCGGGACTTGCTGCGACGGGAAGGCTTTGCGGACTTGGTCGGTGACATGGGGCGCGCTTCGACGCTTGAGGCTGTTCTCTGCAGTGCTGCAGCCATGACGCCGTGAAGTGAGGCGCGGCACCGTCGGATCGTTGCGCGGGGGCGGATGACGTTCAGATCGAGACCGTCATGTATTGGGATCGTCGGTTGTGTGTCCGGAAGGCGGCTGCGTGCCGCCTTCCGCCACGCCCGGGCCCGCGGCGCCTGGCCGCGCGCCAGACAGGGCCGGCGGATCGCCATGCGTAGGTTTGTCCGGATCACTTCAGCACGAACGCACGGTCGGGAACCGCTCCGACCGTAAAGAACTCGCCAGGCACGTCGACGGTGGCGCAGACTGATCCCAGGCCCGCCAAGCGCAGGCACGCGAATGACGCAGGACGCGCAGGGGAATGCGGTCTCGGGCGGCACGCCAGAATCCGTCGAGCGCCTCGACCATGCCATCCGCGCCTTCACCATCGGCCATGGCGATGCCCTGGCCCTGCTCGATGCGCCGCGCGCCTGTTCCCGCTGCGCGCCGAAATCTGGCGCATCGGCGGCAGCATTGCGCAGCGCGACATCGTCGACTGGACCCTGACCGTCGCCGCCCTGCGCGCTGGGCAGCGGCCGCTCGCCCTGGGCCTGGCCTACGAGCGGTTGGCGGGGCGCCCCGAGAGCCTCATCAACCGGCGATTCCATGACGAAGCCGAAAGGATCGCGTCATGACTGCGGAAGCCCTGGCGCCGCGGTTTGCCGCACGCAGCATCCACTATGGCTGGGTGATCCTCGGCCTCGGCTTCTTCTATGCGCTGTTTGTCACCTAGGCGCTCGGGGCGCGGGGGGTGCTGACGCCGGACACAACGTTGGACGGGGCTACTCTTCCTCCCGGTCCTTCTGAGGCATTGCGTGGTGGAGGGCCCTGACCGCCACTGACGCCATGACGCCGGTCAACGAGATGCCGACCGTCGCGATCAGGACCGCGAGCATGCGGGTTCCGAAATGGGACGGCGTGAAGTGGCCATAGCCGACTGAATAGCCCGTGATGAACGAGAAATAGATGCCTTCGGAAAATGACCAACCCTCAAACATGCCAACCATCGCACCAAGCGCCATCATCAGCAGCAAATGGATCGAGATGATCGGCCAAGTCACCCACAGGCCGTGAATGGCGGATTGCCTGAAGGCTCGACGCATCTCTTTTGCATCGCCCCATGGCCTGGACAGTTTGGGCAGACTATGCTTTGTCATGGTCGAGATAACTACGTTAGTGATGAAAAATTTGCACGATGGCCCGATGCCGACCCGCAGGGCTGCGGAGGCCGAGGGGGCGCCGGTGGAAATGACCCGGTCAGCAGATTTGATGTCCCCTGGCGCGCGGTCGCCTGGGGTGTGAGGCTCGAAGGGCGTTGATTCGAATGCGGGAAGCAAGTCGAGGCGTATGGCGATCGCGGTCGAGTGGTCCTGTCGTCCATAGCCTTCCCTTCGCGCTTTCAGGGCGGATTCGCTTCCATACATCGTGGCCATGACTGGCTCATGAGTCCGTCGCTGCCACTATTTGGCGCCTATTTTCCGTCCTGGCTGGTCTGCGCGGGCGTCGGCGTGCTCGGCGCCGCTGTCATTCGCGTGGTGTTCATCCGGTTCGGCATGGACGAGATCCTGCCCTGGCGCCTCCTCGTCTATACCTGCCTCGCGATCATCATCGGGCTCGCGATGTCGCTCGTGGTCTTCGGGCGCTGAGCCATGGCACCCTCCGCCTATTCTCGTCGCCGAAGCCTTCGCGGCGCCGCGATCGCCATACTGATCATCGCCGGCGCCGTCGTCTCGGGCTGGCTCTACCTCAAGCGCGCGGCGGAGTATCCACTCTCCGAGGATGCCGTGCTCACGGCGAACATCGTCCATGTCGCCTCCACTGTGCCAGGGCGGATCGTCACCCTCGCGGTGACGGAAAACCAAAGGGTCCGCCGCGGCGACCTGCTCTTCTCCATCGATCCCGAGCCGTTCCGCCTCGCCGCCGAACAGGCCCGCGCCGACCTCGCCATTGCCGAGGCGACGCGCGACGGGCAGCGCCGCACCATCAGTGCCGAACAATCCAACCTCGCCATTGCAACGGAGCAGGTGACGCGCGCGCGCGCCAACCTCGCCTTGGCCGAGCAGACCCTCACTCGCCTCACCCCGCTGCTGCGCCCGGGCTATGTGACGGCGCAGCAGGTCGATGATGCACGTACCGCCCGCGACGACGCGCGCACCAGCCTCAATCAGGCGATACGCCAGGCCGAGGCTGCCGCCAGCCTGGTCAGCACCCTCGATGCATCCGAGGCACTCGTGGCCGCGCGCCGTGCAGCGCTCGCCCTCGCCCAGCGCAGTCTTGCCAATACCGATATCCGCGCCCCGCATGACGGGCGCGTCGTAGGGCTTGCCATTACGACGGGCGAGATCGTCGCACCGGGCCAGTCCATCTTCACGCTCATCGACACCGAGGCCTGGTACGCCAGCGCCTCCTTCCGCGAGACCGAGTTGCCGGCAATCGCGGTGGGGGACTGCGTGCGGGTCTATGCGCTTGCCGACCGCTCGGTGCGGATCGCCGGCACGGTGAACGGCATCGGCTGGGGCGTGATCTCCGAGGATGTCATCAACCTACCGCGCGGCCTGCCCTATGTGCCGAAGTCACTCAATTGGGTGCGGATCGTGCAGCGCTTCCCGGTACGAATTCGCCTTATCGACCCGCCTGCGCATTTGATGCGCATCGGCGCTTCGGCCGTGGCTGTCGTGCATCGTGGCGAGCGCTGCTGAGGATGTGCCCCGCTGATTTTCGACCTCCATCGTTACTGGCGCAGGCGCGGGCCGACCTCGCGCCGTTTCCGGGCCGCGCGGCGCTGACCTGGCGCATAGCCTTGCTCTGCGCGCTGGTTGCCGCGGCCTCGATGCTCTACGAGATCCCGGAAGCGGCGATCAGTTGCTACCTCATCATCTTCCTGATGAAGCCGGATGCGGTTCAGAACATCGGCACCGCGCTCGGCCTCATCGTGCTCGTCACCATCGTCGTGCTGTGCGTCGTGCCGCTGATCGGCGCGACAATCAAATCACCGGCGCTGCGGCTGCTCGCAATCGCGATGGTCTCCTTCATTTTCCTGTTCATCGGTGCGGCGAGCCAGCTTGGCGAGATCGGCGGTGTCATCGCACTCGTCATCGCCTTCGTGCTGACCCTCGTGTCGATGGCGCCGGTCGCCGATGCGGTCACCTATGGGCTGCGCTACGCCTGGTACCTGGCGGCAATGCCCATGGCGCTGATGGCGGTGTTCAATTTGTTCCTCGGCCTCTCGCCGGTGCGGCTGCTGCGCGACACCCTGCGCCGGCGGCTCGCCACCTCTGCCGAGGCCATCGCCGGCGGCATGCCGGGCCGACACGCGGCGCTCGGTGCTCTGCTGCGCGCCGATAACGCGGCGCTGGCGCAGCAGGCCGGCTTCGTGTCGGCACTGGCCCTGGTTGGGAGGCCCGCCGCGGCACAGATCGCCCGCGACGTGCGTGCCTCCTATCGCCTCATGCTCGCCGCTTCCGCCCTGCCGCAGGATATGGACGCGGCGCGCCGCGACGCGCTGGTCACGGCGATCCATCAGGCGATCGCCGCGCTGGATGCGGGCGAGATGCCGCCGCGCCCGGCCCCCCCGGCCGATGCCACAAGCGATGCGGAACGCGAGATTCTCACGGCGCTCGGCATCCTCGCCAATGAGCCGGAAGGCGAGACGGTGCCGGCGCCGAAGCCGCCCTTCTTCGCGTCCGACGCTTGGACCAACCCGGATTATCAGCGCTTTGCCCTCAAGACCACGGCAGCCGCGGTCATCTGCTACGTCATCTATGCAGGGTTGGACTGGCAGGGCATCCATACGGCGATGATCACCTGCTACGTCGCCGCCCTCGGCACCACGGGCGAGACGGTTCACAAGCTCGGCCTGCGCATCACCGGTTGCCTGATCGGCGCGGCGATGGGCATGGCGGCGGTGCTGTTCGTCATGCCGCAGCTCGAGACGATCGGCGGGCTGATGGCCATGGTCTTTGCCGGCGTGCTGGTCGGTGCCTGGGTATCCACGGGTCCTGAACGCATCTCCTATGGCGGCGTGCAGATCGCGCTGGCCTTTCTGCTGACCGTGCTGCAGGGCTTCGGCCCCGGAACCAGCCTGGCGTCGGGTTGGGACCGCATTGTCGGCATCCTGCTCGGCAACCTTGTCGTCTATCTGGTCTTCACCCGGATTTGGCCGGTCTCGGTCGAGGGTGCGGTACGCGCGCATCTCGGGTCCTCGCTTGCCGGGTTGGCGCGGCTGGCCAGGCTGGCGCCCGAACGCCGTGCCGGCGGGGTCCCCGATGCCGCCTTGGTGCTTCTCGAAGCGAGCAAGGCGGAGGAATTGCTCGACCTCATGCCCTTCGAGCCGTCCGCGATCCGCCCGAAACCGGCGACCCAAGCCACGTTGCGGACAGCCAGCGAGGAGATCGCCGGACTCGTCCGCGACATCTATCTCAGCCGCGCGCCGTTGGACGGTGCCGCCGGGTATCTTGACGGGATCGCGGCCAAGATCGCCGGGGGGCCGGATGACGGGACCACGCGTGAGGCGGGCGGAGCGGACGCGCTGCAGTGCAGGCTCGACCGGCTGCAGAATGCGGTGGCGGGCTGATGGTCATGCGGTTCTTCCGCTGCGCCATGATCGCGGGTCTGCTGACCGGCTGCGCCACCAATGCGGCCAATATGACCTCGCCCAGCGCCGATGCGCCGTGGCGCCCCAATGGCAATGAGGACCGCGTCTGGAGCACGCAGGGCGAAGCACCGCCGCCGCCGGCGAATGGGCGACGCGACTTCGCCGTGCCGCCCAACCCGGCCCTCGCGGTGCTGACGCCGACACCGGATACCGACACCAGCCGCCGCTACCGCCTGCCGGAGTTGATCGATGTCGCGCAGCGGAACAACCCCGCCACACGCGTCGCCTGGCAGCGTGCGCGCGAGGCGGCGCTCGCGGTCGGCATGGTCGAGGCGACGTTCCTGCCGGTGATCACGGCCAATGTCATTGGCGGGCGGCAGACCACTTCCACGCCGCTGCCGGTGCCGATCGGCACGCAACGGTATTTCGATACGACGGTCGACGGCGTCTCGCCCTCGATTGCGCTCCAATGGCTGCTGTTCGACTTCGGGCGGCGTGCGGCGGTGGCCGAGGCGGCGCGTCACGGCGCCGTCGCCGCCAACATCCTGTTCAATGGCGAACATCAGAAGCTGATCTTCGACGTTACCCGCGCCTATTACATCCACGGCGCGGCGGTGACGCGGGCGCGCATCGCACGCGAGGCGCTGCGCAACAGCACCGCCATTCGCGCCGCCGCTGAGGCGCGACAGGCGCAAGGCCTCGCCACCACGGTGGAAGTGGCGCAGGCCCGCCAGCAGGTGGCACAATCCGAACTGCGCCGCGTGCAGGCCGAAGGACAGGAACGCGATGCCTATCAGGCGCTGATCGCCGCGATGGGTGTCAATCCGACATTGCACCTGATGGTCGAGGATGGCGCGGCGCGGCGCCTGCCCGATGCGCCGGAACTGCCGATTGATTCCATGATCCGGCTGGCCCTGGCCCAGCGGCCGGACGTGGCGGCAAGCTACCGGGCGATGCAGGCGAGCCAGGCCGGCATTGCCGCGGCACGAGCCGACTTCCTGCCCAATGTCTTCGTCGCCGGTGCGCTGGCCTCCGGGCAGAACAGCTTCAATGCCTCGGGGCTGCCAACCATCGGCCAGCAGGCGACGGGATCGGGCGTGTTGTTCGGCGCGACGGTGCCGCTCTACGATTTCGGGCTTGCGCGCCGCGCGGCTGCGCCAAGCGCAGGCGCAAGCCGCCGCGGCGGAACAAACGCTTCAGCGTGTACAGAATGCGGCGGTGAGCGAGATTGTCGCCGCGAGCAATGCGCTGCGCACGGCGCTCGAAGCGCATCGGGCGGCCAGTGCGCTGGCGCATGCTGCCGCGATCACCAATACCGCGGCGCTCGCTGCCTATCGCAATGGGGTTGGGACCGTGACTGCGGCGACAGCGGCCGATAGCGGCCTGCTCGACGCACGCCAGGCGCAGGCGGAGGCGCATGCGGCGGCGCTGGTAGGCGCGGCAAACCTTGCTTTCGTGGTTGGGGCCATGACCTCGCGCGAAGCATTGCCATGAGATGGCGTGTTGTCACAGCGGCGTGTCTCGACTTGGCGTGTGAAATGACTATTCGAAGCGCTCCGGCGCTGGCCTCACTGCATGTTCGGGAGCATGAAAGATGACATCGGATTCCTTCAAGGTGCAGTCGCGCGGCGATATGCTGGACGACGTCTATTCGGCGAGCGATCTCGCCATGGCACTGCCGAAATCCGCCTTCCCGGACAGCGAGCGCAACCCGCGCCACGTCTTCGCCGCGGTGCGCGACGAGCTGATGCTCGACGGCAATTCGCGCCAGAACCTGGCCACCTTCTGCCAGACCTGGGTCGATGAGCCGAGATCCACGATCTGATGGACCTGTCGATCGACAAGAACATGATCGACAAGGACGAGTATCCGCAGACGGCGGAGATCGAGGCGCGCTGCGTCGCACATGCTGGCCGACCTGTGGCATTCGCCGGAGGCCGACCAACACGGTCGGCTGCTCGACCATCGGCTCGTCCGAGGCGGCGATGCTGGGCGGCCTGGCGCTGAAGTGGCGCTGGCGCAAGGCCAAGCGCAAGCCGCCGGCAAGCCGACCGACAACCCAACCTGATCTGCGGCCCGGTGCAGATCTGCTGGCACAAGTTCGCCCGCTACTTCGATGTCGAACTTCGCGAGATCCCGCTGGAGGGCGATCGCCTGATCATGAATGCCGAGGAAGTGCTCAAGCGTGTCGACGAGAACACGATCGGCGTCGTGCCCACCCTGGGCGTCACCTTCACCGGCCAGTACGAGCCGGTGAAGGCCGTCAGCGACGCGCTCGACAACTTGCAGAAGCGGAGACCGGCCTCGACATCCCGATCCATGTCGACGGCGCCAGCGGCGGCTTCCTCGCGCCGTTCTGCGCGCCGGACCTCGAGTGGGATTTCCGCCTGCCGCGCGTGAAGTCGATCAACACCTCGGGCCACAAGTTCGGGCTGGCGCCACTCGGCGTCGGGCTGGGTGGTCTGGCGCGAGGCGACAGACCTGCCGGAGGAGCTGGTGTTCAACGTCAACTACCTCGGCGGCAACATGCCGACCTTTCGCGTTGAACTTCTCGCGTCCTGGGCGGGCAGATCATCGCGCAATACTACAATTTCCTGCGCCTTGGCCGCGAGGGCTACGCGAAGGTCCACAACGCCTGCTACGCAACGGCGCAGTATCTGGCACGCGAGATCGCGGCGATCGGCCCCTTCGAGATCCTGTTCAGACGGCGACCGCCAGGCCGGCATTCCGGCGCTGTGCTGGAAGATCAAGGACGGCGTCGACACTCGCGGCTACACCCTGTACGACCTGGCTGACCGGCTGCGCAGCCGCGGCTGGCAGGTGCCGGCCTATTCGCATGCCGGCCAACCGCCAGGACCTGGTGATCCAGCGCATCCTCGTTCGCCATGGCGTCAGCCGTCGACCTGGCGAGCCTGCTGATCGACGATATGAAGCGCGCCCTCGTCTTCTTCGAGCAGCACCCCGTCACCCATCCACTGACCTCCGACGAGGCGACCGGCTTCAGCCACAACTGACCTGGCGCAGAGGAACCAACGACGATGTGCACGTCACTCGGATACAAGGATGCGTCTGGCCGCATGTATTTCGGCCGCACGCTCGAACTGACCGTGGATCTTCCCTATCAGGTGCTGCATCTGCCGGCGGGATCGGAGACGGTGTCGGATGTCCCGGGTCATCCGGCGGTGACCTTTAACGCTCGGTATGGCCTGCTGGCGGTGGCGATGCCGGCGCGCGTGCCGACCGCGCAGGCGCCTATGACGCTGGCTGACCTCAAGGTGCTGGAAGGCCTGAACGATCAGGGGCTGACCTTCAGCCTGCTGTCCTATCCGGCGGCCGCCGGCAAGCAGGCTTCGGTCGCGGCAACGCAGGCGGTGCTCTCGGCTTCCGACCTCGGTGCCTGGGCGCTCGGGCAGTTCGCGACCGTTGCCGAGGTGAAGGCAGGACTCGTCGCGCAGCCGGTGATGCTGCAACCGTTGCAACTGCTCGGCGGCGTCGAATCGCCCTTCCATTACGTGGTGCATGACGCCACCGGTGCGTCCTTGGTGATCGAATTCGATCACGGCACGATGACGGTCTATGACAACCCGGTCGGCGTGATGACCAACGGACCGAAGTTCGATTGGCACCTCACCAATCTCGACAACTACACCTTCCTGTCGAATGTCGATAAGCCGAGCGCGATGTTCGGCAGCTACAAAGCCCTTCAGCCGGATTCCGGTATCGCCACGGCAGGGTTGCCTTCTTCCAACACATCAGTCGGTCGCTTTGTGCGCGCGGTCTACTACGCGCAATTCACCGAGAAGGCGGCCACGCCCGATCTCGCCGTGCAGACGCTTGCCCATGTGATGAACAATTTCGACCGGCCGCGCGGCGTGACGATCGACTATCCGGACGGGGCGGGGAGCCATATGGAGGTGAAGGGCCTCGCGGAGAGTGACGCGGCGCCCTACGCAACCGAGTTCACCTGCTGGACCAGCCTGTCGGATCTCGACCGCAAGCTGTTCTTCGTGCGCGACTATCGCAGCCTGAACTACATCTGCTTCGATTTGGCGGCGCTCGCTGGCAGCCAACTGCCGGCGGTGGTCCCGCTGCAGAAGGTCTCTGGCGATGCCAAGGATGCGACCGCGGCGCTGAAGGGCGGAGCGGCAAGCTGAAGGCCGGCCCCGTGGTCGCCGCCGGCCCTGGCACATGTCGCGCATGAAAGGTGAGATGCTCCACCTTGGCCGGATCCGCATGCGGATCGACGGGCCGTGGCCCTTCATCACGCGTCGCAGCTACACGCTGGCGGGCCGTCAAATCGTCTGGCTGGCGCGCCAGCATCGCAAGGGGCTGAACCTCGCCGCGAGGGCACTCGACGCCACAGCGCCGCCATTCTGGCAGAACAAGGCCTATAATTGGAGTATCGGGGCAATCTTCGCCCTGGGCTCTTTCCTCTTCATGCTGGGAAGCGTGATGAGCCTGATCCCGGTCGGCGCGTGCAAGCCACCGGCACTCTGGACCAACATCGTTTTCTTCCTTGGTTCAATTCCGTTCACCGCGGCGGCCTATCTGCAACACTTCCAGGCGGCGAATGTGCGTGACTTCACGCTCGACCTTGCCCGACCTGACCAACGGCACCTTTCCTGGGTCGGCTGGCACCCGCGCAGCGCGGGATGGTTGAGCACCTTCACTCAGTTCGTCGGCACCATCGCCTTCAATGCCAATACCTTCAACGCCTTGGTCGCGCCCGATGGGTGGCTCATTCAGGACATGGCCGTCTGGGCGCCGGACATGGTCGGTTCGGGGCTGTTTCTTATCTCGGGCTACCTCGCCTTCATCGAAACCGGGCATCGCTACTGGAGCTGGCTGCCGAAGGAATTGTCCTGGCAGATCGTCTTCGTGAACCTGGTCGGCTGCATCGCCTTTCTGATCGCGGCGTTCCTCGCCTATGTGCCGGGCGGCGTGGAACCATCATGGATCGTCTCGATGGCTGTCGTTCAATTGCTCATTGGCGCGACCTGCTTCTTTGTGGGCGCGATCCTTACGATGCGAGAGAGCACGATCAGCTAGATTGGGCCGCTCCGACGGTCGCGATCGTCGCCGCGCCCCGCCGGGTGTGTGCCTTGAACGCTTCATGGGCGACGTCCGGCTCCGTCATGTGACATCCGCACGCGCTTGCCCGCCGCCGTTCGAATGTTTTATGAGACCTGTGCGCGGAAGGCTTGCGGCGTTGGGTGCTGGCTGATTCTCTGTGCTCCACGAGGCGGGGAGCGGGGGGAATGGCACATCGCATCATCGGCCAGGAGAGCCTGGCGCCGGACGGCACCTCGCGCAGCGGCGCGACGCTGGAGCGCCTGTCGTCTCTGATCGACTGGCAGCCGGTCTGCGCGCTGCTCGCTCCGCTCTACCCCTCGGCCAAGGGCGAAGCTGCCTGGCCGCCGCTGGCGATGTTCAAGGCGCTGCTGCTGGCGGTCTGGTACGATCTGTCCGACGTGAAGCTGGCCGAGGCGCTCGAGGACCGTGCATGCTTCCGCCGTTTCTGCGGCTTCGCCACGCGGGAGGCGACGCCCGAGCGCACCGCCTTCGTGCGCTTTCGCCGCGCGCTCATCGCGCAGGGCCTGGACCGGCAGCTGTTCGACGCTGTGACCGCGCAGCTCAAGGCGCGTGCGATCACGGTCAAGACCGGCACGCTGGTCGATGCGACGATCATCGCCTCCGCCAGCAAGGGCGATGACGAGGCGCGGTGGGTGAAGCATCGCGGCCGCGTCGCGGTGCACGGCTTCAAGGCGCATGTCGGCGCCGATGCGGACACCGCGCTGGTCGAGGCTGTGTCGGTCACGCCGGCCAATGTCAACGACGGCCGGGAAGGCCCGGCTGTACTGCCTGACGATCCCGGCGATGTGTTCGCCGACAGCGCCTATCGAGGCCAGCACTTCACGCAGGCCGTGCGCGCCAAGGGCGGCATGCCACGTGTGGCAGCCACCGCGATGTGGGGTCGTGACGAGGCCGAGACCCTGGCACGGCTCGACGCATGGAACGCGCCGATCCAGCGGGTGCGTGCGCGCATCGAGAAGATCTTCGGCACCTGGAAACGCTGCTACGGCCTGCGACGCATGCGATGGCGAGGCCTCGCCCGCGCCAGGCCCAGGTCCACTTCACCGCCATCGCCTACAACCTCAAGCGAAGCCTCAATCTCCAGCCGGCGTAACCGGAGCAGCAGCCCCGCGCCCAGCACGCAACGCCAGGCGAGGCGGCGTGTCAGGCACCCCCAAACCGCCACGCCGCAAGCCTTCCGCGCACAGGTCTCATGACCTCCCCGGGTCCGGCGCTCCTTCGGCAGACCCGCATCGGCCGTGATGGCGTGCCCTTCAGCCTGGTGAAGCTGCGCTCGATGTACATCGACGCCGAAGCCCGGCGCGCCGCCTTGCTGGCGACGAACCAGCACGGCGCGGCCGGCGTGACTTTCAAGATGCGCAACGACCCGCGCGTGACGCCGATCGGCCGATTCCTGCGCAAGAGCTCGATCGACGAATTGCCGCAGCTCTGGAATGTGCTGCGCGGCGACATGTCGCTGGTCGGCCCGCGTCCGCCCCTGCCGCAGGAGGTGGCCCGCTACAACGCCGCGCAGCGCCGCCGCCTGGCCGGCAAGCCAGGGCTCACCTGCATTTGGCAGATTTCGGGCCGAGCGGATCTTCCCTTTGAGCGCCAGGTGGAACTGGACATCGAATATCTGCGCACCCGGTCGCTGCCGAAGGACCTGCTGATCATGCTGAAGACGGTGCCCGCGGTGTTGATGGCTCGCGGCGCGTATTGAGCGTCGTGAATGTCTGCGCCGCAGCGATGAAGTTGGTTCCGTGCACTTTGGCAACGGGGCCCGCATGGGCAGAGCGAATTCTGGTGGAGTGATTCCAGCAGACCTCTCCCGGCTGGTGCTTGCTGATGATGGCGTCGGCGGGAACGGTTCAGCGGCACGGCTTCGGGTCGCCATTCACGCCGGCAGCGATGGTCAGGGTGACGGGGACAATGCACCCGGCCTGGCGGACCTTGCGTCGGTGGCGTCGGGTCAGAGGTAGGGCCGGTCGCCCTCACGGGACCACTGGAGCCGATCGACCCGCCGGTGTTCGTCGACGTGCTGCGGTGAAGATCCGTGACGAAGGCATGGCGCGCAACACTGCAGTGCACATCATGCTTGGCGTTCGGGCGGACGGTACGAGGGATACGCGAGGAATGCGAATGAGGCGCTGGACGCCAAGCCCGTCCGCGCCATCCGCGCCAGTGGTCATTACCGGACCAATGAGGCCGCGCTGAAACTGCTGTTTCAGTTCTCTAACAGGACCGAGAAGGAATGGACCTTGCCACCGCGCGCGTGGTGCATGGCCGAGGCCCACCTCGCCGTCCTGTCGGGCGAGCGCTTCACCAAAGCCATGGCCTGACCGTGCCGTTCAACCGACCGGCCATACTCGTCAATTCAGCCGATCCCATCGCCCGATGGACCGCTTCTGTCGTGCGGGCGCGGCCCTTGAGAACCTCGCCCATGGCGCATCCCCCCATGCTGGGGAGAAGGCTGCGTCATCAAAGCCTGGGAGCAGACATTCCGGGCCTGTCCGCGTCGGCTCATGAACTCGTGAACCGCCGCCGAGCCCGACATCACATCGAGCAGTTCCTCGGTGATGGAGGTTTGCCGCGCGCGGCGCGCATCCATCTGCAGATCCTCAAGCCGATTGTCGATGTTGGCGCGAGCTGACTGCATCGTCCGCAGTCGTTCCTCGTTCTCCGCGGTGAACGACTCGAACGCCGCGCGTGCCAGTTCCGCCATGACGTATTCACCAACCAGCATTTCGACGAGGCGGTCTGTGGGCAGATAGGTCAAGGGCCGCTCGCCCGTCGGCGGCCGACGAAAGCGGCTGAGATCGAGGGGAAGCAAGGACCGCCGCTCCGGCGTGACGCGACCATCCGGTGCCGCGAGCGGGAACAGCACGTCGACGCGCGTCGCCCCCCCATGCAGGAACGTATCGTAGATCGTCCCTGCCACGCGCGAAGCGATCGCCGTCGCCGCATCGAGTTGTGTCGCCATCGGCCCGATCCAGGCAGGCTGCCAACCTTCAGCCTCTGCCAGCGCCGCACCGCGGGCACCGAGGCAATACACCAGCGCCCCTGCCGCGCGGTCCGGCGCAGACGCGGCGACCATGCGCTCGGGCAGCGCCCCGACGAAGCCGTGTTCGGCGGTGAACAGCACCAGGATGCTGCGCCCGCGCCGCACCTGTCCCCCATCATCGGTGGGCAACAGGCTCAGCGCATCGCCCAGCGCTGCCTCGATGATCGCGGACCAGGCACGCACGCCCTCGATGACCTGTCGCGTCTGCTGCACGCGCGCAGCGGCCACGCCCCTCATCGCCCCCACCACCGATCCAAGCTGTGTGATGCTCGTGATGTGCTGCTGGATCGTTGCGAGGCGTTCCGTCATGGCTTGGCCGGCATCAGGCTGGAGGCGCGGCGGGCGAGTGCATCGCGCAGGCTGGCACGGTCCTGCGGGGTAAGCCGGTGGCTGTCGCGAAGGCGCGCCATAACCTCGGACGCCTCACCCGCCAGCCAGTGACCCAGCCCTTCGATGAAGGCGCGCGTTTCGGGCAGAGGCAGTGGATCGAGCAATTCCTCGGCGACGGCCAGCAGGAGAGCGACCTCGACGCCGAGATCGCGCGGCGCATGGCGGCCCTGGCGCAGCACTTCCCGGATGCGGCGGCCGTGTTCCAGCCTTGCTCGCGTGCGCGGCTCACTGGTCGCACCGAAGCGGGAGAACACCTCCAATTCCTCGAACTGCGCATAGGCGAGGCGCAGGTCCTCCGCCACGCCGCGCAATGCCGGCGCCTGCGTCTTGCCGCCGACGCGACTGACGCTGCGCCCGATATCGACCGCCGGCCGCCGCCCCGCATAGAACAGCCCGGTGTCGAGTACGATCTGCCCGTCGGTGATCGAGATCAGATTCGTGGGGATATAGGCGCTGAGATTGCCGGCCTCCGTCTCGGCGATCGGCAGGGCGGTCAGCGAGCCGCCTCCCTTGGCGGCGGACAGCTTCGCGGCGCGCTCCAGCAGCCGCGCATGAAGGTGGAAGATGTCTCCAGGATAGGCTTCCCGGCCAGGCGGCTGGCGCAGCAGCAGGGATATCTCCCGGTGCGTCGCCGCGTGCTTTGTCAGGTCGTCGAGTACGATCAGCGCGTGGCCCCCGGCATCGCGGACATGTTCGGCCATGGTCATGCCGGCGAAGGGGGCGAGCCACTGCAGCCCAGGGCTGCTCGAAGCAGCGGCAATGACGAAGATGCAGCGGCGCGGATCGCCATGGGCCCGCACCGACTCGATTGTCTGGCGCACTGAGGAGGATTTCTGGCCGATCGCGACGTAGACGCAGGTCACGTCACTGTCGCGCTGGTTGATGATCGCGTCGACCCCGATCGCGGTCTTGCCTGTCTGCCGGTCGCCGAGAATGAGTTCGCGCTGCCCGCGTCCCAGCGGGATCATGGCATCGACCAGCAGGATGCCGGTCTGCAGGGGTTCAGTCACAAGGTCGCGGTCGATGATTGGCGGTGCGCCGCGTTCGATCGGGGCGCGGGCGCTGGCTTCCACCGGCTCCCAGCCCGTCAAGCGGTCGGCCGAGCGGGTCGACCACGCGACCGAGCAGCCCGTCGCCGACGGGCACGCGAAGCACCTCACCAGTACCACGCACGATCTGTCCGGCCTCGACATGCGCGCCGTCATCGAGCAGCACGCAGCCGACGCTGTCCTGGTCGAGCACACGGGCAAGGCCGAAACTGCCATCGGCGAAGCGCACCATCTCGCCGGCGCGCAGATCGGCAAGGCCCGAGACGCGCACCACGCCGTCCGCGGCATCCTCCACGCGGCCGAGGGATTCCGCGACGGGCCCGATCCGTGCGGCCGCAATGCGCTGCGCCGCATCGCGCGCCCAATCGTGCAGGGCGTCAGATGGCGCCATCATCGCCGGCGACCTCCGACGTCAGCGTTTCGAGGTCCGCAGCCCAGTTGCCATGCAACGCGGCATGTGGGCTTCGCAATTCGAGCCCGGCGATCAGCGAGGCATCGACGATGAATTTCGGCGCGGCATCGGCGCCGAGATGCTCGGCGATCGCTCGACGCATCGAGGCCTGTGCCTCAGGGGACAACGGTGCGGCGCTGGTGACGTCCAATGGCCCGGCGCGCAGCGCCAGCCTTGTCGATTCGGGCAGCGCGGCGAGTGCTTCGATCAGGCGTGGCATGAAGGCTTCGGCGGGCGGGGTCGCTTCCTCGACAAGGCGCGCGGCCATTGCGCCGGCGAGCCGCGCCGCCTGCCTCCGCAGGTCAAGCGCGGCCTCCTCGGCCTGGCGCGTCGTGCGCAGCTTCGATTCCGCCACGGCCTGGTCCAATTGCGCCTGTGCATGGTCGAGCATGGCCTGTGCCTCCTTCGACGCGGCTTCCCGCGCGGCGGAGATCATCGATTCGCGCTCCGTGGCGAAACCCTCGCGCTGCCTCAGGGCCTCCGTCTCCAGGTCCTGCGCGCGTTTGCGCCCGGCTTCGGCGTCAGCAAGCAGCTTGTCGGATTCGGCCCGCCGCGCCGCGACGACGCGCGCCACCGGCTGGTAGAGAAAGTGTTGCAGCAGCCAGGCCAGGATCAGGAAGTTGACGGCCTGCAGTGCGAATGTCCACCAGTCGAACGGCACGCCGTCACCGGACGTAGGGGTTGGCGAAGAGCAACAGCAGCGCGATCACCAGGCAATAGATCGCGGTGGTCTCGATCATCGCGAGACCGACGAACAATGTCCGCGACAGAACGCCCGAGGATTCCGGCTGGCGGGCGATGGCATCCATTGTCGCGGCTACGGCGCGGCCTTCGGCCAGGGCGGGCCCCAATGCGCCGAAGGAAACCGCGAAGGCGGCAGCAACGATGCTGACATGTTCGATGTAGTTCATGGTGGGGTCAGCTCCTGTCCGTGGTGCCGATCGCGGCGCCAATGAATACGGTGGCGAGGACGGCGAAGATGTAGGCCTGCACGAGGCCCGTCAGGATATCGAGGGCCATGAATGGGATGGGCACGAACAGCCCGGCGATCGAGAGCACCAGAGCCCCGATGAAGACCCCGCTCATGAGGTTGCCGAACAGACGTACCATGAGGGCAATGGTGCGCGTGAATTCCGAGATGATGTTCAGCGGCAGCATGATCCAGACCGGCTGGGCGAAGCCCGCGAGGTAGCGCTTCAATCCGCGCCTGCGCACGCCGTAGACGTGCGTCGCGCAGAAAACGATGGCTGCGAGAGCGGCGGTCGTCTCGAGATGCGCGGTCGGCGGTTCCAGGCCCGGCAGCAGGCCGAGCAGGTTCGCGGTGGCGAGGAAGATGAAAAGCGTTCCGACCAGCGGCATCAGCGGCGTGGGCTCGGTGCGGATGATCGAGCGGATCTGGTCGGCGATGCCGCAAACCAGGAGCTCCAGTGCCGCCTGCACGACGCCAGGGCGCAGCGTGAGCCGCCGTGTCGCCAGCGCGCCGCCGATGACCAGGACCGCCATCAATCCCCAGGTTGTGGCGACCGGTGTCGTGATCGGCACCGGGCCAATATGGAACAGGGTCGTGATGGTCAGTGGGCTGTCCGTCATGGCCGCAGCCCCCAGGCCCGGAGCGCGGCAGCACGTGCTGCGAGGATGCCGGCGAATGTTCCGAGCAGCGCCGCGCCGCCGCCCACGCGCACCGCCGCCACCAGCAATGCGCCAAGCAGCAGCAGCCGTATCAGATGCAGCATCGCCGGCCGCCAGCTGGGCCCACCGGACAGGTAGAGTTCGGCATTGCGCCGCATCGCCAGGAAGAACAGCCCGCCGGCGAGCAGCCCGGCAACGGCGCCCGCTGCGGCTTCAGCCAGAATGATCATGGACCGCGCCCCATCTCGTTCATGCGCTTCCAGGCCAGCCAGAAGCCGACCGCCGTGCCGGCAACGAGGAAGGCGCCGGTCCAGAAGATGCCGCTGTCGAGATGCCGGTCGAGCAGGCGGCCCGCCATGACCCCCGCCAGCATCGGGGTCACGAACAGCCAACCGAGGGCCCCGATCGTCGCGAGGTCGATGCCGACCGGCCGCTCGCCCTCGCGCCGATGGCGTTCCCGCCGCACGCCTTCACGGTGCACGAGTTCGACCAACCTGTCGGTGGGTGGTTTCTCGGGGGTGCTCATGCTGTACCCCCAGGTCCGGGTGCCGCGGCATTCGGTTGCATGAGCGCCATGATGCGACGGATCGCCAAGGCCTGCATCTGCGCCGTGGCGACACGTTCGGCGCGTTCGCGTTCCTCGGCGGCGGCGATGCCGTCGCGCAGCGCCTTCTCGACCTGCTCGATGTCGTCGCCAAGGTAGGCCTGCCGCGTGGCGACGGCGATGTCCCGACCGTCACGCACCGTCAACAGGCCGCCACGCACCGCGCAATGGCGTTCTCGTCCATCGGCATCCCGCCAGGAGACAACCGAGGGCGTCAGTGCCGTCAGGAAGGGCACATGGCCGGCCATGATGCCGAAGGAGCCGCTCTCATCTTCGGCGCGCAGGGCGACGATGCCATCCTGTTGCACCAGCAATGCGTCCGGTGTGGCGATGGTCAGTCGCATCAGGATGCCACCCTGGCCTTGTCGGCGCTTTCCTTGGCCCGCGCTTCCTCGAGGTCGCCCACCATGTAGAGCGAGGATTCCGCCCAGCCATCGGCTTCCCCGTCCAGGATGGCCCGGCATCCGGCGATCGTTGCCTCGCGGGTGACGGTGCGGCCGGGCTTGCCGGTGAACGATTCGGTCACCTTGAAGGGCTGTGTCAGGAAGCGTTGCAGCCGACGCGCGCGGGTGATCGTGCGGCGATCCGCCGGGCCGAGTTCCTCCAGGCCCAGCAGGGCGATGACATCCTGCAGGGAACGGTAATGCGCGATCGCCTCGCGCACTTCCTCGGCGGTGTCGTAATGCCGCTGCCCGACGATCGCCGGGTCGAGCAACGTCGATGTGGAGCCCAGCGGATCGACTGCCGGATACATCCCCTCCGACGCCATCCGGCGCGACAGCACGATCGAACTGTCGAGATGCCCGAACAGCGCGGTCACCGCCGGATCCGTGAAGTCATCGGCCGGCACATAGACCGCCTGGATTGCGGTGACCGTGGCGCCGTGCGACGGAAGCGACGCGTTCCTCCAGCGCGGCGACCTCGGTGGCGAGCGTGGGCTGGTAACCGACGCGCGAGGGCATGCGGCCCAGCAGGCCCGAGATCTCGCTGCCCGCCTGGACGAAGCGGAACACATTGTCCATCAACAGCAGCACGTCGCGATGCAGGACGTCGCGGAAGTTCTCGGCGATGGTCATCGCCGTCAGCCCGACGCGCCAGCGTGCACCAGGCGGTTCCGCCATCTGCCCATAGACCAGCACGGTGCGGTCGAGCACGCCATACCGCCGCATGTCGAGCAGCATCTCATGGCCTTCCCGCGTGCGTTCACCGATGCCGGCAAAGACCGATAGGCCCGTATAGGTTTCGACCGTGGTGCGGATCAGTTCGGTCACCAGCACCGTCTTGCCGACGCCGGCACCGCCGAACATCGCCGCCTTGCCGCCGCGCGCCATTGGCGCGAGCAGGTCGATCACCTTGATGCCGGTCTCGAGCAGGTCGCGCTTGCCCTGCTGGGCCGAGAGCGGCGGCGGAAGGCGATGGATCGGCCAACGCTCGACGTCATCGGGCAGGGGCGCGCCGGCGTCGGTCGGGTCCCCGAGCACATCGAGAAGGCGGCCAAGCACCGCCTCGCCCACCGGGACGGAGATGGGTCCTCCCGTGCGATGGACGGGGGTGCCACGACGCAGGCCGTCCGTTTCGCGCATCGCGACGGCGCGTGCCATTTCAAGGCCGTGATGGCCCTGGACCTCGGCGACCAGGCGCTCGGCGCCATCCCAGGCGATCTCGACAGCCTCGCCAACCTCGGGCAGCGCGCCGGGCGGAAAGCCGAGATCGAGCACGGAGCCACGCACCGCGAGCACCGTGCCGACCATGAAGGGCGGCGGTCGTGCCTCGCGGGACGCAAACGGGGGTGGGCTTCTGGTCATCGGCCGTGGCTCTCCGGACCCCATCCTTGCCGACGGCGCCTTGATGCGTCAGCACCGGCCGTCAGGATCGGCAAGGATAACAGGGCGCAGCGCCATGGTACCTTGATCCACGTCAAGACCGCGGCAGGCTCGGCGTGGCTTGGCCTTCCCCCGGATCCGGCAGCAGCGCGTCGGGGATGCATTCGGTCGTCTCCGACAGCGGATCGCGCGGCAGGACCCGATGTGCGAGCACCATCGCCGCGAGGTCGCGCCGCCCGGGCTGGTTCGCTGCGGCGGCTTCCCATGCCATCGCGGTTGCCGAGGCGATATTGTACAGCGCCGTCGCCGCCTGGCGTGCGAGAACCGGACCGCCATCGCCTCCGGCATGTCGCGCCAGGGCGAAGGCGCGCCCCGTTGCCTCCGCCAGGCCGGGCAGGGCGTCCGGCATGGCGGCGCGCAACTTGGCCAGGTGCATCTCCAGGGCCTCGAGCGAACCTTCCCGCGCTGCCGCCCGCAGCACGTCGAGTGCGACGATGTTCGACGTGCCCTCCCAGATCGAACCGAGATGCGCATCGCGTACCAGCCGCGCATCCGGGAAGTCCTCGATGTAGCCGCAACCCCCACGGACTTCCATCGCATCGCCGGTGACGACACGCGCATCGCGACAGGCGCGGAACTTGATCAACGGCGTCAGGATGCGCAGCAGCGGATAGGCGGCGGCCTCGCCGGAATCCGACCGGCGCAGCGCCTCGGCGGTCTGGAAGACCATGCTGCGCGCCTGTTCGCTGCGCATCAGCATCTTGGCGAGTTGTCGTCGCATCAGAGGCAGGGCGACGATGGGCGTGCCGAAGGCGATGCGGCGATGGGCGATGAACAATGCCTCGGTCACCGCCTTGCGCATCATGCCCGCGGCGCGCACGCCGTTCGACAGGCGCGAATTGTTCACCATGTCGGCCATCTGCCGCATGCCCGCGCCCGGTTCGCCGATCATCCAGGCGGTCGCCCCGTCCAGCCTGATCTCGCCGGACGCCATGGATCGCGTGCCGAGCTTTTCCTTCAGCCGAACGATGCGATAGCGGTTGCTGCTGCCGTCGGGCAGGGTGCGCGGCAGCAGGAACAATGACACGCCCCTGATGCCCGGCCCGGCACCCTCGGGCCGCGCGAGCACCATTGCGAGTTCCGCATCGGCATTGGAACAGAACCACTTGTCGCCGGTCAGCGACCAGGCGCCATCCGCCAAGGGTGCGGCGGTTACCGCGGTGTTGGCGATGTCGGATCCCGCGCCCTGCTCCGTCATGAACATTGCGCCCTGGAACAGCTCGTCCATGTCCTGCGATGTGAGCGACGGCAAATAGCGTTCCACCAGGTCGGGCGCGCCGAATTTCCGCAGCGTGCGCGTCAGGCTGTCGGTCATCGACACGGGGCAGCAAAGGCCGAATTCAGCCTGCACGAACAGATAGGTGATGGCGTATTTCGCGGCCGCCGGCATCGGCGCATCCCAGTCAAGCACGCCGGCGCGATGCGACAACGCGGCCAGGCCAAACTCGCCGAAGGCGAGACGCTCCATGTCGCGATATGCGGGATGATAGGCGATGGATTGCGCATCCTCGCCACGCCGCGTGCGCATCTTGAGTTCGGGCGGGTTCATGTCCGCCGTCGCGGCGAGGTCGGCGAGCGCGCCGCCTGCCAACTCGCCCAGCCTGTCGAGATGCGGCAGCAGATGCGCCAGCAGGTCGCGCGGCAGATACAGCGGCAGCAGCGCGGCCAGTGTCGGGTCGGCGCGGAAAAGGTTGAGGCCGTGGCTGTCGGGCACGGCCTCCGCGCCGATCGGGGCGGGACGGTTGGGGCGGATGATGGTCATGGGCATCTCCTCACATCGGAGGATACACCCATGACAATTGGTCAGACGACCCGGAAGTTGGAGAACTGCCACGCGTCCGCGGCATCGACATCCTCCGGGAACAGCGCACCGCGATCCTGCAATGGGGTCCAATCGGAATAGACGCCGGCCATCTCGCCCAGATAGGGCAGGCAGATCTCGAGCGCGCGGGCGTGGTCGAGCTCATCGGCCTCCAGAACGCCTTCATTCGGATGCTCGATGGCATGGATCATGCCGGCAAGCACCGCGACGCACACCTGCAGCGAGGTCGCGTTGTTGTAGGGCGCAATGGCGCGCGCTTCCTCGATGGTCAGGCGGGAGCCGAACCAATAGGCGCCCTTTGCATGACCCATCAGGAGCACGCCGAGTTCGTCCATGCCGGAGGTGATCTCCTCCATCATCAGGCGCTTCTGCTCCTGCATCGACCAGTTCTTGCCGGCGAGTTCGTGCACCGACAGCACCGCGTCGTCGCAGGGATGGTAGGCGTAATGCGCGGTTGGGCGGTGCCGCACAGCACCCGACGCATCGCGCAGCGTGTAGTAATCGGCCAGCGAGATGGATTCGTTGTGCGTGATCAGGAAGGCATGCATCGGACCCTCCAGCGGCGTCCAGGACCGCACGCGGGTCGAAGCGCCTGGCCGCATCAGATAGATCGCCGCATCGCAGCCGAATTCATGCCGGCGGCCATCCGGCGGCAGTGCCTTCTCATGGCTGCCCCAGCCGAGTTCGGCCGGCTGGTTGCCCTCGCCGACGAAGCCATCGATCGACCAGGTGTTGACGAACTCGCCGCGTGCCTTCGGGCGGCCGGCGGCGACCTGGGTGTCGCGCTCGGCGATGTGGATGACCTTCACGCCGAGGTCTGCGGCAAGTTGCGCCCAGCCTTCGCGGTTGGTGGGAACGGCCGTGTCCATGCCCGGTGTCGCGCGCGATGTTCAGCATCGCCTGCTTGACGAAATGCGAGACCAGGCCCGGATTGGCGCCGTGCGTCGTCACGGCGGTCGGGCCGCTGCCAGTCTTGCAGCGCCAGCGCGGATTCGCGCAGCGCATAGTTCGACCGCTGCGACGGTGTCAGCGACGGGTCGGTATAACCGCCGAGCCAGGGCTCGATGCAGGTGTCGAGATACAGCGCGCCGATCTCCCGGCACAGCGTGATGAGCGCGACCGAGGAGACATCGACCGACAGGTTGCACAGGAAGTCGCCCTTCGACAGGCGTGCGCGCAGCTCCGGCTCGTAGTTCTCGCGCGTCAGCGGCAGCACCGTGTGCTGCGATGCCGAGCTCGGCCGCGATCGCCTCGCCACGGTCGTCGGAGGTGACGATCTCGATGCGCTCCTTCGGCATGTCGATGTGGCGCAGGATCAGCGGCAGGACACCCTGGCCGATAGACCCGAAACCGAGCATGACCAGGCGGCCGGCGAAGGCGGCGTGCTTCATCGTTCTGTATCCTTTGGCAGCGAGAGGGTCAGGCGGCGCGCGCGGGCGCGGCTGCCTCATAACCCGGCGTGGCGAGCATGGGCGAATCGGACACTTCCGTGACATGCGCCCGGTCGAAGCCGTTGAAGGCGGTGCGCAGCGCCGTGCCATAGGCGCCGAGTTGGCCGATCTCGATCCAGTCGCCTTCCGCCACGTCGGCGGGCAGCGTCCAGGGACCGCGCATCACATCCGCGCTGTCGCAGGTCGGACCGAACAGCGTGAAGCTGCGCGTCACCTCGGCGGCCTTGCCATCCGGACGGAGCAGCCGATGCGGAAAGCGGAAGCCGGGCACGCCGGCATCCGACAGCGCGCCATAGACGCCATCATTCACATACAGCGCATCGCCGCGGCGCGACTGCACCTGCACGACGACCGACGCACCACCTGCGACCAGCGCGCGGCCCGGTTCGGCCCACAGCCGCACGCCCCGCGGCAGCAGCGCCGCGCCGGCGCGGATCGCGTCCATGAAGGCGGCCAGCGCAGGCGGCTCGCTGCCCGGATAGGCGACCGGGAAGCCGCCGCCGACATCGACGATCTCGACCGCCACGCCGGCATGCGGCGATCACCTCGGCCGCCAGCGCCAGCGCGCGCGTCCAGGCCGACGGATCGAGGCATTGCGACCCGACATGGAAGGACAGGCCGAGCCGCGCGGCATGCGGGCGCGCGGCGCGCAGCAATGCCGCCGCCTCGGCGGGCGCCGCGCCGAACTTGCCCGACAGGTCATAGGCCGCATTGCCCTTGGGCAGCGCGAGCCGCACCACCAGGCCGAGATCATCGCCCGCCGCCGGTCTCCTGCAGGATCTTGCCCAGTTCGCTATCGGTATCGAGCACGAAGTCGCGCACGCCGTGCCGCGACCAGGCTTCGCGGATCGCGCTGCGCGCCTTGACCGGATGCATGAAGTGGATGGCGGCGCCCGGGAACAGGCTGCGCACCAGGCGCACCTCGGCGTCCGAGGCGCAGTCGAAATGCGCAATGCCGCCGGCGGCGACGGCGCGCAGCATGGTCGGGTCGGCATTGCACTTCACGGCATAGAGCACATCGCCCGGGAAGGCGGCGACGAAGGCGCGCGCGGCATCGCTGACCGCCTGCGGGCGCAGGCAGTGCAGCGGCTCCTCCGGGCCGCAGCGCGGCGACCACGGCATCGACGCCGGGGCGGCGGGCCAGGGCGGTGGGGCGGCGGAGCGGCGCGACGGCGGCGCGGGGGCGGAACTGGGTCATCGCATCGGACCTTGGGAAAGGAAGGGGTGGGCGCGCCCGCCGCCGCGCCTCGGCCCTGTTCGGGCGGGCGCGGCGGCAGGCATGAGGGAGCCTGCCGGTGGGTCCGCCACTGACGACGCCCCGCGCTCCCCTCGGCCCTGATTGCGGGCTTAGGGGCGGGACGGCGGCGCAGCGGCGCGGATCAGGCGCTGCGGCTGGTGCGATGGCTTCTCATCGCAAGGCGGCGGACAGGCGACACAGGCGGCTCCCTCGAACCTTCCGGCCCACAGCTGTGGCCGGATCGAACAAAGGACGCGTCCCGTCGTTGCTTGTGGCCCGGGAGACCGGGCCTCGCGGCACGTGCGATGGCGTCAGCACCCGAAACGCCGGGTGCGGACGGGAAATAGTGTCGTATGGCATGGCATTGCAAGTGAAATATCGCGCAGCGCCCATGAGGCTGGCGCATATCGTCTGGCCGATCCGGGTGCTGGCCGAAAAAATGGCCGTTCCCGGCGTGTCATGGCCGGCGGCCGCTGGAGGGCCAGGCGCCAGGGCTTCGCGGCAGGGGCCTGGCGCTACACGGCAGCGGCGCGCAGGCAGAGGTATTCCCAGCCGATGGTCGCCGCCGCCAGCGCGGTGATCTCGGCGACATCGTAGGCCGGGGCGACCTCCACGACATCGGCCCCGCGGAAATCGAGCGCCCCCAGCCGCCGCAGGATCCCCTGCGCCTGCCAGGTGGCGAGGCCGCCGATCTCGGGCGTGCCGGTGCCCGGCGCGAAGGCGGGGTCGAGCCCGTCAATGTCGAAGGACAGGTAGGCCGGGCCGTTGCCGACCACCGCGCGGATCTGCGCGGCGATCGCCGCCCGGCGTGCTCTCATGCACCTCCTGCGCCGGGATGATCGTGACGCCCTGGCCGCGGGTCCAGTCATACATTTCCGGCCAGGCGGGCGCGCGGATGCCGACCTGGATCATGCGCGCTCGGCGCCACCAGCCCTTCGGTGATGGCGTGCCAGAACACCGAGCCATGGGCGAAGCGCTGGCCGAAATTGTCCTCGGAGGTATCGAGATGCGCGTCGATGTGCACGAGGCCGACGGGTTCGCCGATCCGCTTCACCAGCGCGCGCAGCAGCGCCAGCGTGACGCCATGCTCGCCGCCGAAGGCGAGCAGGTGGTTCAGCCCCGTCGCCTGCTCCTCGATCAGCCGCAGGCTCTCCGGGATGTCGCCGAGGGCGATCTCGAATTCGCCGAGGTCCGACATGTCGAGCGCGGTCGGGTCCACGCCGCTGTCCGGGTGGCGGCCATCCGTCAGCATGCGGGCGGCGTTGCGGATGGCGCGCGGCCCGTCGCGCGCGCCGGCGCGGTTCGTGGTGCCGATGTCCATCGGCACCCCGGCGACGCAGATCGCCGCCTCGCGGTCGTTCGGGCGGGCGCCGAGGAAGGCGTGCGGGGCGGCGAAGGTGATGGGCGTGACCATGGCGCTGTTAAGCCCGCCGCAAGCCGCGCTGTCCAGAAGCGTGGCAATTCGGCTAGGACGCCCGCCATGACGAATTTCCCGACCGGCCCGCGCGCCGCCCTCGATGCCATCCCCGGTTCGCTGATCCGCGAGGTTTCGGAAGCCGGGCGCGGCATTCCCGGCCTGATCCGCCTGTTCTTCGGCGAGCCCGACACGGTCACCCCCGCCTTCATCCGTGAGGCCGCCAAGGCCGCGCTCGATGCCGGGGAGACCTTCTACGCGCCCAACCCCGGCATCGCGCCGCTGCGCGAGGCGATCGCCCGCTACCTGGTCCGCAATGGCCGGCCCGTGGGGCCCGGGCGCGTGGCGGTCACCGCCTCGGGCGTCAATGCGCTGATGCTGGTCGGGCAGGCATTGCTGGATCCGGGCGATGAGGTCGTCATCCCGATGCCGGCCTGGCCGAACATGGACGGCATCGCCCGGGTGATGGGCGCCCGCGTCACGCCGCTGCCGCTGCGCATCGCCAATGGCGTGTGGCGCGTGGACATGGATGAACTTCTCGCGACGGTGACGCCGCGCACGCGGATGATCTTCCTCAACAGCCCCGGCAACCCGACCGGCTGGACGCTCAGTGCCGAGGAGCAGCGCATCATCCTCGATCATTGCCGCCGGACCGGCACCTGGATCCTGGCCGATGACGTTTATGAGCGGTTGTATTTCGCCGGGGATGCGGCGCCGTCCTTCCTGTCGATCGC
Organism: uncultured Alphaproteobacteria bacterium; assembly: GCA_963732425.1. Classification (GTDB taxonomy): domain Bacteria; phylum Pseudomonadota; class Alphaproteobacteria; order Acetobacterales; family Acetobacteraceae; genus Neoroseomonas. The sequence continues at coordinate 208,264 of CAVSZN010000014.1, read as the reverse complement.
CACGCCCGAGGACCGCGTCGTCTCGGTCAATTCGTTCAGCAAATCCTGGTCGATGACGGGCTGGCGGCTCGGCTGGATCGTCGCTCCGCCGGCGTTGATGGACAGCATCGCCAAGCTCAACGAGTTCAACATGTCCTCGGCGCCGACCTTCGTGCAGCATGCGGGCGTCGCGGCACTCGACCATGGCGACGGCTTCGTCGCGGAGAGCCAGGCACGCTACCGCGCGGCGCGCGACATCGCCCATGACATCCTCGGCGCCGTGCCCGGTGTCACGGCACCACGTCCCGACGGGGCGATGTATCTGTTCCTGCGTGTCGAGGGCTGCACCGACAGCGTCGCCCTGGCGATCTCGCTGCTGACCAGTGCCGGCGTCGGCCTGGCCCCTGGCGCGGCCTTCGGCGCGGGTGGGGAAGGCCATCTTCGCCTCTGTTTTGCGCAAAGCGAGGATCGGTTGCGCACTGCCTGCGCGCGTGTCGCGCAGGTGCTGTCGGATCGCGCAGCGCGGGGTTGACCTGCGCCCAGGGGCGCGCAGCATGGGCGCCCCCGTGCAGCCAAGGACTGTCGACATGCCTGACCCGATGGACAAGCCCCAATTCGACGCGCTGATGGCGCGCCATGGCCTGCCCCTGACCGAGGCCGAGAAGGAGGGCATCCGCGCCGTCTCCGGCCACATGCTGGAATTCGCCGCGCGCGTCCGCACCCCGCGTGACAATTTCGCCGAAATGGCGCTGACCTTCGCCCCGAAGGCTGCCGCCCGATGATCGCGACCATCGCCGAGGCGGCGAAGCAGATCGCCGCGAAGCGCTCTCCCCGGTCGAGTTCATGAAGGACCGCCTGGCCGCGGCCGAGGCCCTGAACCCCGAGATCCACGCCTTCATCCGCTTCACGCCCGAGATCGCGCTGGCTCAGGCCGCAGGCCGCCGAGGCGCGGCAGATGGCCGGCACGCTGAAGGGCCCGCTCGACGGCATCCCGATCGGCGCACAAGGACATCTACGAGACCGCCGGCATCCCCACCACGGGCCATTCGCGCGTGCTGATCGACCATGTGCCGGCCGCCGATGCCGCCGCCGTCTCGGCCTGGGCCGATGCCGGCGCGGTGATGCTCGGCAAGCTCGCCACCCACGAATTCGCCTGGGGCGGGCCGAGCTTCGACCTGCCCTGGCCGCCAGCGCGCAACCCCTGGAACACGGCCCACTTCACCGGCGGGTCGTCATCCGGCACCGGCGCGGCGCTGGCCGCGGGCGTGATCCTCGGCGGCACCGGGTCCGATACCGGCGGGTCGATCCGCATGCCGGCGTCGCTGTGCGGCACCGCGGGGATCAAGCCGACCTACGGGCTGTGCTCGCGCCGCGGCGTGCTGCCGCTGTCGCATTCGCTCGACACCGTCGGCCCGCTCGCCTGGACGGTCGAGGATTGCGCCATCATGCTCGATGCGCTGACCGGCTACGATCCGGCCGACCCGTCCTCCGCCGAACCGCCCGAAGCCCGATCTGCTGTCCGGCCTGAATGGCGGCGTGAAGGGCCTGCGCATCGGCGTCATCCGGCATTTCCACGAGACGGATTGCCCGGTCAGCCCCGGCATGGCCGCCGGCATCGCCGATGTGGTGACGAACGCTGGAAGGTCTCGGCGCGACGTGGAGGAAGTGACGCTGCCGCCGCTGGCCGATTTCAACGCCGCGGGCTGGATGATCCTCGCCGCCGATGCCTTCGTCGTGCATGAGCCCTGGCTGCGCACGAAGTTCCGCGACTACGGCGAGTTCCTGCGCGAGCGCCTGGCGCTGGCCGGCACGATCTCCGCCGCCGACTACCTGCAGGCGCAGCGCCGCCGGCGCGAACTCTGCGACGCCGTGGCGCGCGTGATGGAGCGCTGCGACCTGCTGCTGACCGCCGGCGCACCCGGTGAGGCGCGCCTGATCACCGAGATGGGCAAGTGGGCATCCTTCCAGTCGCCCAACTTCACCATCCCGTTCAACCTGACCGGCCAGCCGGCGCTGACCGTCTGCGCCGGCTTCGGCGCGGGCGGGCTGCCGGTCGGCGTGCAACTGGTCGGCCGGCCCTTCGAGGATGCGACGGTGCTGCGCGCCGGGCATGCCTATGAGCAGGCGACCGGCTGGCGGAAGCGGCGGCCCGCCATGGCCATGTGACGCGCGCGCCGCCGCTCCGGCCGGATATCGCGTGGCATCGGCCGGTGACCCCGGCCGGCCCGCACGCCCCGGGCATGGGCGCGAAGTCAGGCGCTTGTGCCGCCCATGACCCGGCGCGAGGCTGCACTCGCGGGCTTGCCGACGGTTGCGGCCCGCACGCTCGCCCGAATGCGCGCGCGATGGCCGGTTCAAAGGCCGAGCAGCGGTGCCAGCAGGTAGTGCCAAACCGAGAAGACAACCTCGATACCGACCAGCACGACAACCGCGACTTCGAGGCCCACGGTGCGCCGGCCATGGATCAGCGACAGCACGCCTTCCGTGGTGTCCGAGATCAGCGTCAGCTTCCGGTCCAGCGCGGCGCTGCGTTCCTTCAACTCGTATTCATCGGCCAGGCGCGCATGCAGGCGTTCGAGTGCGGGGTGGTCCCACAGCAGTTCCGGCTTGTCTTCGGCCTCGACGCGCGCGGTGGTGCGGCTGCGCGCGGCCAGGGCGTGGCCGATCTGCCGGTGCAGCGCGCGCGATGACGCGGAGAGCCGCCCTTCGGTGCGCAGCGTGGTCACCACGGGTTCAAGCCGGTCCAGCGCCTCGGTCAGCAGCAGTTCCTGATGCGCGAGGGCGGCGCTTTTCGCCAGCGCATCCGCCACCACGGCCAGGCGCGCCCCGGTCAGGTCGCGCAGGCGGATCACGCCATCGGGATCGACACCATCCTGCTCGGCGCCCTCGGCGATCAGGGCCGTCTCCTCGATCAGCCTGGCCACGGCGTTGGTCACGCGGGGCTTCAGCATCTCGACCACCGCGGCTTGCTGTTCGGCAGTGGCGCCGATGAAGACGACGGCGCCCCAGCGGAATGCAAAGGCGGTGAAGCCCTCGGGCGTTGCCAGTGTCACCGGGTCGATGCTGGGCGAGCCGTCGCGCGGGAGGCCACGGTGATCGAGGCGTTCGCCCAGCAAGACGGCGCGGGCAAGAATTCGAGACGTTGCTGTCATGATGCCGCGGTCTCGCCTTCCGCCCCGACATCGTCAAGCGCGGCGTCGGGGCTGCGGCCGCCGGGTCCGGGCCGGGCATGGCATTGGCGGCGGAGGTTTCGGCACCGATGACCGAGATGTGGTGTGAAACACGGCTGTTCGACGCTATATTGAGTGTGTCGCCGATCGCCCCCGCAATCGGCGATGGAGGAGATGATGGACGGCTTCACCCCCGCCCCAACCACCCTTGCCGCGCCACCCGGCGCGTCCTTCGGTGATGTCCCGCTGGCCGCGCGCGGCTTTGACCCGGGCATGGGCCTCGCCGTCGCCCGGCGGACGGTGCTCCGCGCGGCCGATGGCGAGGATTTCGGCCGCGTTGCCGACCGCGTCGCCGCCGGCAGCCTGGCGCTGCTCGGGCCGTGCACCGAATGCCGCCGAACGGCTGGAGCAGGCGCGGCTGCGCAATGCCATCGCCACCGGCGCGCTGCTCACCTCCGGCCGCCACCTGCAGCACGGCGATGCCGACCAGGCGCGGCGCAACATGGAGGTCTTCACCAATTGCGCCACTGCCGGTGCGTCCTTCACGAAGTTCTACCTGCTGCTGAACGGTGCGGGTGTCGGCCGCGCCTATGACGATGACCTCTGCCCGGTCGACTGGGCGGCCGGCGCCGTCGGTGCTGCTGTATCTTTCGCCCGCCCATCCCGACTGGCCGAAGGACCGCGCCGCGCTGCACCGCTTCGGCGTGGAATTCGGCCTGTTGCGCTGGGGCATGGGGCTCGGGGCGTTCGGTGACGCCGAGGAGGCCGATGTGCGCGGCTTCCTTGCGCGCGAGATGGTGCACGATCTCGCCCGCGTGCCGGCCGACGCCGTGCGCCACAGCATCGCCGACACGCGCGAAGGCTGGGCCAAGGCCGTCGAGATCCTGGAAGCCATGGCCTTCCGGCGCGAGCGCGGGTCGCGCCCTGCTGCTCGACCTGTCGCAGGTGCGCCCGCTGGGGCGTGCCGATCCAGGGCATGCAGGGCCGCCCGGCCTCGGGCCCGCTGTCGCTGCTGCGCGCCTTCATCAACCTGCGGCGCGAGGTGATCGAGGCGGCGCGCGACCGCGACCCGCATGGCGAGGCGCTGCGCCCGTGGGAGCAGGCGCTGCGCGCCGACCACATCCTTTCCACCGAGGTTCAGGTCGGCGGTGCCCGTCGCGCAGCGCGCATGGCGACGAAATCCTGGCGCGATCCGGGCGCGCTGCGCTTCGTGCGCCTGAAGGCCGAGGGCGGGCTGTGGACGGCGAACCATTCGCTGATGGTGGATGCCGAATTCTGGTCACGGCTGGGGCGCGACGACGACGAAGCCGCTGACGCGCCACGCCCGCGCGCTGTTCGATGCCGCCACCGCCTGCGCCTACATCAATGGCGAGCCTGGCTTCATCAACGGTGACCGGCTGGAGGATGCGCGGCACCGGTTTCGCGCGACAGAAGCCGGCGACGGCGGAGGCCGGTTCCGCCCGCTACCGCGTCGAGGATGGGGCGTCGCTTCTGAAGGATGTCGCGCGCCGGGCCGCGACCACGCCTTTCCCGGTCACCACCAATCCCTGTGGCGAGGTCGTGCTGCACGTCACCGGCGGCTACTGCGTGATCTCGGATTTCGCGCCGCTGCTGGCCTGCCCGGTGCCACTTGCGGCGCTGAGCCCCGGCGCCGTGCCCGAGGATGTCGCGCATGAGTGGGATGCGCGGGTCGAGGATGCCGTGCGGCTGGGCGTGCGCTTCCTGATCCGGGTGAACCGGATGGATGCGCTCTATGCCGCCGAGGTCGCCCGCACCAACCGCATCGGCATCGGCCCGACCGGGCTGCATGAATGGGCCTGGGCGCGCTTCGGCCTTGCCTTCCGCGACCTGCTGGACGAGGCGCGTGCGCAAACCCTTCTGGGATGCCCTCGCCCACCTGTCGGCGGCGGCGAAGGAGGAGGCGACGCGTTATGCCGCCGCGCTCGGCATGGCCCCGCCCGTCACGGTGACGACCATCAAGCCCGCCGGCACCACCAGCAAGCTGTTCGGCCTGACCGAGGGCGCGCATCTGCCCGCCCGGCGGCAATACCTGCGCTGGGTGCAATTCCGCGGCGGTCCGGACGGCGATCCGCTGGTCGCCGACTATGCCGCGCGCGGCTATCCGGTGCGGACGCTCGAGACCTTCCCCGGCGTGACCATCGTCGGCTTCCCGACGCTGCCGCTGATCCAGCGCCTGGGCATCGGCGAACGCCTCGTCACCGCGCCCGAGGCGACGCCGGAGGAACAGTTTCGCTGGCTGATGCTGCTCGAACGCCACTGGATCGGCGCGGCGCGCGGCAACCAGATCTCCTACACGCTGAAGATCGCGACCGACCGCGTCGGGCTCGACGGGTTCCGCGCCCTGCTGCGCGCGCATCAGCCGCATCTGCGCTGCTGCGCGGTGCTGCCGGGCCGGCCCGATCGCGACCTCGGCTACGAATACCTGCCGGAGGAGGAAGTCGACGAGGCGCGCTTCCGCGACATCGTCGCCGGCATCAGCGACCCCGGCGTCGCCGAGGCGGTCGACCTCGCCAGGCTGCAATGCGAGGCCGGTGTCTGCCCGATCTGAATGGGGCGTGCCGCGCCGTGGTCAGGATGGCGGCCGGAGCGGCTGGAGCAGCAGCCGGTCGAGGCGCTGCTCGGCATCGGCGCGCAGGCCGGGGACGCCGATCACCATGCCAAGCTGCCCCTGCGCCGGTTCGGCGACATAGGTGGCGAACATCCGGTCCCAGCAGGACAGGCAGAAGCCGAAATCGCTGTCGGTCTCGGCGCGGATCTCCGAGTGATGGACGCGATGCATGTCGGGCGTCACCAGCACCAGGCGCAGCGCACGATCCAGCCAGGCGGGCAGGGCCAGGTTGGCGTGGTTGAACAGGGCCGTCCCGTTCAGCAGCACCTCGAAAACCAGCACGGCCTCGGCCGGCGCGCCCAGGGCGACCACGGCCGCCGCCTTGATGCCGAGCGACATCAGGATCTCGACCGGATGGAACCGAAGGCCTGAGGAGGCATCAAGCTCCGGATCGGCATGATGCACCCGGTGCAGCCGCCACAGCGCCGGCACCGCGTGGAAGACGCGATGCTGGAAATAGACCAGCAGGTCGAGCAACACGACCGAGGCCACCCCCGCCGCCCAACCCGGCACGCCGAGCGACGGGAACAGGCCAAGCCCTGCGTCACTCTGCCCAGATCGCCACGCCGACCGCGCCGGCCGGCGCCACCAACCGCAGCAGCACGGAGGACAGCGCCACCAGCCCCAGATTGGACGGCCATCGCCGCCATCGCAGCCGCTGCCGCCGTCGCGGGAAAGGCGTGTTCCAGCACGCGCCATCGCGACCAGAACGGTGACGAAGACGGACAGCCGGATGAAGGGTTCGTGGGTCAGCATGACGCCAGATGTAGCGCGCCCTGGGCGGTCTTGCAGGGGCAGACGTTCCGGCCCCGCGGGTCGCGTGCCGGCGCGGCGCAACACCGGGCTTCTCAAATGGTCGGTGAGCGGCGACCATGACCGTCCAAGGAGATGACCATGAAGCGCCTCGCCGCCCTGCTCGCCCTGCTCGCCGCTGCCGGCCCTGGCCCACCATCCCGATGGGTGGCATGACACCCGCCACATGGTGGCAGGGCCTTGCGTCCGGGCATCGGCCATCCGGTCATCGGGCTCGATCACCTGGCCTTCCTTCTGGCCGCGGGCGTGCTGGCGGCGACGCTTGCCGGCCGGGCCCGGCGCTGGGGGCGATCCTCGCCTTCGTGCTGGGCGGCTTCGGCGGCAGCCTGTTGCATCTGGCCGGCATCGGGCTCGGCCCGGTCGAGGCGATCGTGGCGCTGTCGCTGCTCGCGGCCGGGGCTGGCGCTGCTGTGGCGCCGCGTGCCGGCCGTGCTGATGCCGGTCTGCTTCGGCCTCGCCGGCCTGTTCCATGGCCATGCCTTCGCCGAGGCGATCATCGGCGCCGAGCAGGGTCCGCTGGTCGCCTATCTCGCGGCGCTGGCGCTGACCCAGGCGGCGCATCGGGCTTGGCGCCATGGTGCTGGCGCGCCACTACGGGTCGCGTCTGCCGCGGCTGGCATCGATCGCCGGTGCCGGGGCGGCGCTGGTCGGCGGGGTGTTCCTCGCGATGGCCGCGGTGGCGTGACGATGGGTGCGACGACGGCGCGCGAGTAGCCGCCGCTGCCGCGTCTGCCGCGCTCCTGCGGCGGATGCGTCAGCGGTGCCGACCATCGCATGATCCGCCCGCGCCTGGTGTCTTGGCGTGTGGTCGCCGTCGCCCTCGGGCAGGGCAGGGATGTCGGCGGTGGCCCGGTCGGGTGTGCTGGGCCGCGGGCGCTGCGACAGCCGGATGCGTGGTCGGCCCGGTCACAGCCGCGCGGGGCAATGCGCGGGGCCATCGGGCGTTGCGCCGGCTGATCAGGCCTGACGGCCCAACCAGCGCAATACGGCGAAGCCGGCCAGCGTGATCAGCGCAACCTGGCCGAAGGCGAGGCCCCAGGCGAGCGCCCCATCGCCGCCCACGGCATCGAGCACAATGCCCGCGAGCAACGGTCCGACGAAGCCGCCGGCATAGCCTGCCATGGAATGCAGGCCCATCGTCGCACCACGCAGCGATGGTTCCGCAGCCTGAACCGTGCCGGCCGTCAGCGCGGAACTGTCGAGGTAGATCGCCGCGTTCCAGGCGAAGACGCAGGCGACCGCGAGCAATGGTGCCGCCCCCGCGCTGAAGCCCGTCACCAGCGACAGGGCGGCCCCGCACAGCATGGCGACGCTGACGATCCTCGCGCGTCCGAAGCGCAGGGTCGCCTCATTGCCTGCCAGCGAGACGGCGATGCCGAGAAGGCCGACGATGGTGAACAGAACCGTTGGCCCGGGAAGCCAGGATGGCGGCGCCGTCACGGCGAAGGAGGCCGCGAGGAAAGCGACCCCCCAGGCCCGCAGCACCGCCATCTCGCAGCGTGTGCACGCAGTACCCGGCGATCCAGGCGAGCGCCCGCCGGTTGCGAAGCACCGGTCGGAAATCGAGCAGGCGTCCGCCGTTGGCGCGTGGCGGTGGTGCCGTGTCCGGCAGGATGGTCAGCGCGATGGCGAATGCGCCCGCCGCCATCATGCCGCCGACCAGGAACGCCGCATCGGGACCCGCCAGCGCGGCAACCGCCCCGGCCATGGCGAAGGAGAGCGCGCCGGCGAAGCCCACGCCGGCCGCGTGCCACGACACCGCGCGCGTCTGTGCGGCACCGGTGAGCGGATCGGCGATCGCCTTCAGCCCGGGCATGTAGGCGCCCGCCCAGCCGATGCCGGCCAGCGCCCGGAAGACGAGCGCGGACCAGAAATCATCGGCCAGCAGCCCGAAGCCGAGATGCGCCAACGCCGTCGTACCGGTGCCGACCAGGTAGATGCGCCGTGCCGGCACGCGGTCGGTCAGCGCCAGCAGCAGCGGCACGGCGGGAACATAGGCGGCGAAGAAGATGCCGATCAGCCAGCCGGCCTCGGTGCCCGAGAGCGACCAGCGATCCATGTAGACGGGCAACAATGCCGGCAGGGTGAAGGCGCCGATCTGCGTCAGCACCTGCGCCGCGACCATGGCGAAGATGAAGCGCGGCGTGCCGGGGAGCAGGGACATCCCGCGACGCTAGGACGATCGGGCAGGAGCCGGAAGCGGGGTTGATCGGGACGCGCCACCGCAGGACACTCCGCCCCCTGAATTCAAGGAGGAACGCATGCGCGTGGTGGAAACGCCGGACGCCCTGAAGGCGCTGATCGGCCAGGAGCTCGGTGTCGGCGACTGGCTCGAGGTGTCGCAGGAGATGATCGACCGCTTCGCCGAGGTCACCGGCGACCATCAGTGGATCCATGTCGATGTGGAACGCGCGAAGAAGGAGATGCCCGGCGGCAAGACCATTGCGCATGGCTACCTGCTGCTGTCGCTGCTGCCGAAGCTTGGCGCCGGCGTCTACAAGGTTGCCTGGGCGTCGCGCACGCTGAACTACGGGTCCGACAAGGTGCGCATCATCAACCCGGTGCAGGCGGGTGCGAAGGTGCGGCTGCGCCAGGCGCTGGTCGGTGTCGAGGACGGCGCCAACGGCACGCATCGCATCGTGGTGCGGCAGACCATGGAGATCGAGGGCCAGGCCAAGCCCGCGCTGATCGCCGACACCATCCGCATGACCTTTTCCTGAACACGGAGCGACACGGATGAAGATCACCTGGTTCGGCCATTCCGCCTTCCGGCTGGAATTCGGCAGCGCGGTCGTGATGATCGACCCGTTCCTGACCGGCAACCCGGCGTTCGACGGCGATCCCGAGGCCGCCAGCGACGGGGCGACGCATGTGCTGCTGACGCACGGCCATGGCGACCACATCGGCGACGCCGTTGCGATCTGCAAGCGCACCGGGCGCGAAGCTGGTCACCAACTACGACCTGGCGATGTTCCTCGCGCGGCAGGGCGTGGCTGCGCTCGACCCGATGAACACGGGCGGGACGACGGACCAGGGCGAGTTCAGCGTGTCGCTGACCATCGCCTTCCATTCGGCGTCGGAACTCGATGAGAATGGCGTGTCGCAGATGCCTCGGTTCGCCGAACGGCATCGTCGTGACGCCGAAGGACAAGGCGCAGCCGGTCGTCTACCACATGGGCGACACCGACATCTTCTCGGACATGGCGCTGATCGACGAGTTGTACAAACCCACCGATCGCCATCGTGCCGACCGGCGACCGCTTCACCATGGGCCCGCGCAGCGCGGCACTGGCGGTGAAGCGATTCCTGCCGTCGGTGCGCACGGCCATCCCGTGCCACTACGCGACCTTCGGCCTGTTGCTGCCGGATGCCTCGGGCTTCGTCTCGGCGATGGAAGGGGCCGACGCCAAGGTGCTGGTGCCCGAGAAGGGCAAGGCCTTCAACGCATGAGCGCACTGCCGGGGCTGGACGACCTGACGGTCTTCCGCATCGATCTTGCCGATGGTGTCGCGACCGTCTTCATGGACCGCGCGCCGGTCAATGCGCAGAACGGCGTGTTCCGCGACGAGATCACGCGCATCTTCGACGTGCTGCATGAATCCGATGAGGTCCGCGCCATAGTCCTGACCGGCTCGGGCAAGACCTTCTCGGCCGGGGCGGACCTGCGCGACCGCCCGAATGTCGCGACGCGTGGCGCCTATCCGCGCCACAGCCGCGCCGTGCGCGCGGGATTCGACTGCGTGATGGAATGCGGCAAGCCGGTGATCGCGGCGGTGAACGGGGCGGCGATCGGCGCCGGCTGCGTCCTTGCGCTGGTCTGCGACATCATCCTCGTCGCGGACGACGCCTTCATGGCGATGACCGAGGTCGATGTTGGCCTGGCCGGCGGCGTGCGGCATGTGCTGCGGCATTTCGGCCAGTCTGACGCGCGGATGTTCCTGATGACGGCGCGGCGGCTGCATGGGCCCGAACTGCATCGCATGAACGTCGCGTCCGGTTGCTATCCGAAGGCCGATCTCCTGCAGGCCGCGCAGGCCATGGCGCGCGAGATCGCCGGCAAGGTGCCGCTCGCGGTCGAGGCGGCCAAGCGGGCCTTCACGTTGAACGAGTACATGCCGCTGCATGAAGGCTATGTCTACGAGCAGACCCAGACCGCGCTGCTGGCGAAGACCGAGGATACCAAGGAAGCCCTCGCCGCCTTCGCGGAGAAGCGCAAGCCGGTGTTCAAGGGTCGCTGAACGGGCTGCGCGCCGCGGTTTGCCTCGCGCCGCGCAGTGGGGATAGGGTCGGCTGACGATCCAACCATGGAGACGCCGTGACCGACCTGGCATCGCGCGGTTGTCCCGAGGCGGCGGGGCCTGCGGCTGCGCCCCGCGCCTGGGGTCGCGGTTGCGCTGTGGCGTTGCGTCGTGGCCGGGCTTCTCACGGTGGTTCTCGTGACGCCGGTGCTGGCGCAAGGTGATCCGGCGAACAGCGCGTCAACGCTGCGCGTGATCATGCCGCAGGACGGCACGGAGGGGCTGGAGGCGGGCGCCGACGTACTGGTGCTTGGCCTCAAGGCAGGCACCGTGCGCCGCATCGTGTTCGGACCGGGCGGACGCCTGGTGGCGGAAGTGGTGATCGAGGACCCCGGGGCGCGCGACTTCATCCGCCGTGACTCACCTGTTCGGCTGCGCCAGCGGCGCGGCGGCACCGGTGCCGCGTATCTCCATCTCGGCCGCGGCGCGGGCGCACCCCTCGACTGGGCAGCCGCGGCACTGGAGGCACAGGCGGAGCCTTCGGAGAATGCTGAACTGGTCGCGCTGCTGTCGCGGCTGACCGACCGCGCCTTGCCAGTCATCGAGGATGTCGGCCGCGTCGTGCGTGTCGTGGCGATCGAGGCGGAGCGGATCGACCGCGGCGAAAGCCCGCTCGGCCGCCTGCTCAACGATGAGAGTTTCACAGCGGGTGTGGCAACGGCGATGCGGGAGGTCGCGACCCTGATCCAGGGCGGCCAGCGGCTGGTCGATCGGATGGACCGGATCGCGGTGGAGGCGGAGCGCCTGCTGTCGGAATCGGGCGGCGGCAGCGGTTCCCTCGCCGCCCTGATGCGGCGCGTGGAGCAGACGCTGGCCAACCTCGAACGCGCCACGCGCGACGTGACCCGCGCTTCCGGGCGGCTGCCGCAAACCCTGCGCAATGTCGAGGACGGCACTGCCACCCTGCCGGGCGTGCTGCTGCAGACGCAGCAGGCGACGCGGGAATTGGAATTGCTGCTGAGCCAGCTGCGCGGCATGTGGCTGCTTGGCGGCAGTGGCCCGCCTCCGCCTGAGCCGCGGCGCCCCGGCGTGGATCGGCTGAGGCCGTGAGGTACCTGACCTGGGCGGCGCTGCTGCTGGTTTCGGCCTGCGGCGGAACGCCAGCCACTGCCCCGCCGCCGCCGGATGAGGCGCTGGGTCGCGCAGCGCGCGCCGGCCGGCTGGCGTTGGAGGTCGAGCGCCCGAACGATGCCGCACGGTTCTATGGGTTGGCACTGGCGCGGGCGCGGGAACGCGACGATGCGGTGGCGATCGCCGATACCGGGATCGGCCTGGCGGCGTCGGAACTCGGCCGGGGGCGGCCCGCCGCGGCGCTGCGAACGGGGCGCGAGGTGCGCGCGGAACTGCTGCGTCGTGAGGCATCCGTGCCGGCCGCGCTGATCCTCGCCGAAGCGCTTGCCCTGTACCGGTTGGGTGATGCCGCTCAAGCCGATGCCGCCGCCGCGTCGGTGACGGCACGGGCAGCCGAGGATGCCGATGCCGCGCGCCGCGCCTGGTTCCTGCGCGGCCTGGTCGCCGCCGATCGTGGCGATGCTGCGATCCTGGCCGCGGCACGCGCTGCCATCGGCGAGCCGGCGGACCGCGATTTTCGCGCCGATGCGCGCGAACTGGCTGCGGCGGCCGCGTTGCTCGACGGCGACGCCGCATCCGCCCGCCGCCTGGCGCAGGATGCCGCGCAGGCACGACGGGAAAGTCTCGACTATCGTGGCTTGAGCCGGGTCCTGGTGCTGGAGGCCAATGCGGTGCGCCGAAGCGGCGACGATGCCACCGCCGCCGACCTTCTGTTGCGCGCCGGGCGCGGCGCCGCTGCCCGGGGCGAGTGGGCGCAAGCGCGTGGCTGGCTGACCGATGCCGCGACCTTGGCGCAGGGCGCGCGCCGGCCCGAGATCGCGAGGGCGGCGCGCGAGGCGCTGCGCGAGATGCGGGAGCGCGAACAGGACGCTCAGAACGCATACCGCTCAGGTGGAACCACCTGAGCGGGCGACGATGCTCGCAAGAACGAAGACATGCAGACGTTGCCGCGGGCCTGCGCGAACGAAAGCGGTTCGAGGTCTGCCTTCGTCCGCGCCCGCCGATCCGGGCGGCCACCGCCCCCGGATCGGCATGTGTGGCCGGCTGGTGCCCTATCCGCGCACCAACCCGGCTTCGCGCATCGCCGCACCCAGCGTCGCGTCCGTCTGTTCCATGTGCTTGGCGAGGCCTTCGGCGTCGCCCCACTTCATGCCGAAGCCGCGGGCGTTCATGAAGTCCTTGAACTCCTGGCTGTTCCAGACCTTCTGCAGGGCGGCGGTCAGTTGCTGCGCGAGCGGCGCCGGCAGGTTCAGCGGCGCGGCCATGCCGCGCCAGGCGCCGACGCTGTAGTTGATGCCGAGCGATTCATTCAGGGTCGGCACATTCGCGAATTGCGGGTTCCGCTCCGGTGCCATGATGGCGAGGCTGCGGGCGCGCCCCGCCTCGATGATGGCACGCGCCTCGGGCACCGAGCAGGTCACGAGGTCCACGCCGCCGGCGGCAAGGTCCTGCATCGCCGGCGCCGCGCCATTCGAGGGCACCCAGCGGACATGATCCGCGCGCAGCCCCATGGCGCCGAGCCAGCCCGCGAGGGCCAGGTGCCAGATGCCGCCCTGGCCGGTGCCCGAGGCCTTGAACTGGCCGGGCCGGCTGGCCTTGATCGCATCCGCCAGCGCCTTGATGTCGCGGTAGGGCGAACTGGCATTCACCTGGACGCCCGGCGGATCCTCGTTCATCAGCGCCAGCGGCGTGTAGGAGGTGCGCTTCAACTCGGTCAGGCCCTGCCAGTGCATCATGCAGATCTCGACCGTGATCATGCCGATCGTGTAGCCATCGGGCGCAGCCTGAGCGATGGCCGAATGCCCGACGACGCCTGAGCCGCCGGTGCGGTTCACGACGTTGAAGGGCTGGCCCATCTCCTTCTCGAGCAGGGCGGAGACGATGCGCGCGGTCGCATCCGTGCCGCCGCCCGCGCCCCAGGGCACGATGACCTGGACAGGGCGGGTCGGATAGCGCGCCTGGCCGAGCGCCGGTCGCGCCAGCGGCGCAAATCCGGCAAGCGCACCGGCGGCGAGGGCGCCGCGACGTGTGATGTCTTTCATTTCTTCATTTCCTCCTGGCACATGACAAGACGCTATCGCGCGGCTGCGGCGGGCCGCAAGCGACGGATGATCCAGACCGCGACCGGCCAAAGCAGCGCCGTGATGGTCAAGGCGGCCAGGCCCGTCGAGATCGGGCGTTCGAAGAACGGCAGCAGGTCGCCATCGGACTTGATGAGCGAACTGACGAGGTTCTGCTCCACCATCGTCCCCATCACGACGCCGAGCACGAGGGCCGCGACGGGGTATCCGTTGCGTTCCATCATGTAGCCGACGATGCCGAAGACCGCGACGAGCACGACGGCGAAGGGGTTGTTGCCGATGGCGAAGGCACCCACCGCGCACAGCAGCAGGATCAGCGGCATCGCCATCGAGCGCGGTGCCTTCAGGACATGGCGCGAGAGCCGGATCATGACGATGCCGAGCGGCAGCATCAGCAGGTTCGCCGCGATGAAGACGATGTAGAGCGCGTACATGCTGCTCGCCTTTTCGGAGAACAGCGTGGGTCCCGGGTTCAGGCCCTTCATGTAGAGCACGCCAATGGCGATCGCCGTGATGGTGTCGCCCGGGATGCCGAACAGCAGGGCCGGCACCCAGCCACCGGCGAGGGCGGAATTGTTGGCCGCCCCCGATTCCACCAGGCCTTCCGGATGGCCGGTGCCGAATTTCTCGGGTTCCTTCGAGAAGCGCTTGGACGTGGCGTAGGCGACCCATGCCGCCATGTCCGCCCCGGCACCCGGCAGCGCGCCGATCAGCACGCCGATCACGTTGCCGCGCCACATCTGCTTCTGGAAGCGGCGCGTCAGGTCGAACTGCCCCTTGAGGATCGAGCCGAATTTCCGGTTCGGGATCGGTGGCGGCAGCGGCGAGACCATGGCGCGCATGATCTCGCTGACGGCGAAGACGCCGACCAATGCCGGCAATGGCTCGATGCCGCCGAGCAGATCGGTCAGACCGAAGGTGAAGCGCGGCACGCCGCCGGGATTCTCGATGCCCACGCAGGACACCAGCAGCCCGAGCAGCGCGGCGGCGATCGCCTTGATCGGCGATGACCGCGCCACCAGCGTCGCGCACATCAGCCCGAGCAGCGAGAGCCAGAAATACTCATATGTCGAGAAGGACAGGGCCATCTCGGCCAATGCCGGGGCCATGATCATCAGCGCGATGGTGCCGACGATGCCACCGATGGCGCTGAACCACAGCGAGGCGCCGAGCGCCAGTTCCGCCTGACCTTTGCGCGTCATCGCATAGGCTTCGTCGGTATAGGCGGCGGAGGCCGGCGTGCCGGGGATGCGCATGAGGCACCCCGGGATGTCGCCCGAGAAGATCGCCATGGCCGAGGAGGTGATGATCGTCGCCACCGCTGCGATGGGCGAGAGGTAGAAGGTGATCGGCACCAGCAGGGCGGTGGCCATGGTCGCGGTCAGACCGGGCAGCGCGCCGATCACCATGCCATAGACGGCCGAGGCGAGGATGGCGATGGCGACCTCGGTCGTCGCGACCATGCCGAAGGCTTCGATGAGCGCGTTCATGGCGTCACCACGGCGCCGCCAGCAGCCCTTCGGGCAGGGGCACCCGCAGGAGCTTGCCGAAGATGAGATGCACGAAGGGCGGTGCCAGCAGCATGATGCCGACGGACATTGTCCAACTGGCGCCGAGCGCGCGCGCCGTGACCACCAGGATCACCGCCGCGGTCAGCAGGAACCCGAGGGTATTGGCCGCAATCACATAGAAGATCAGAAGCACCGGCGGCAGGAAGGCAGCGAGCCAGCCCGCGCCGCCGAGCCACTGCGCCAGTCCTGGGGCCTGGTCATCCTCATCCTGTTCTGGGGCTTCGAAACTGTGCCCGATGCCCGCGGCGATCATGACGCCGCAAAGGACGAGGCCGGCACCGATCACCATCGGGAAGGCCGCGGGCCCGACATCCTGACCGGGCACCGCCGGCAGGCGTGAGCCCCCCCAGAACGACATCGCGCCAAGCAACGCCAGGAACAGACCGGTCACGCGGTCCGACAGATGCATCTCGCAGCGTCTCCCCATCAGTGGCGCTTAAGCCTTGACGGGACCCTAGACGATGGCGATGGGCGGCGGCTAGGGCGAGTGCGCCGCAGCGTCGTTCGTTCGATATGGCGCACCCACGGCCATGACCGGGAAGCGTCCGGCGGTGGCGCAATTCCTTGCCGGCCCTTGGTCCAAGGGGGTTGCCGTCGAAGCAGCCCGGTGTCTACGCTGCCATAGCAGCCGGGCCGCAAGAGCACCGGCGATGAGGAAACGACACGATGAAGCTGGGCGCCGCCATCGCCGAGATCATGAAGCGCGAGGGAATCCGAATTCTCACGGGCTATCCGGTCAATCACCTGATCGAGCACGCTGCCGCCATCGACATCCGGCCGATCATGGTGCGCCAGGAGCGCATCGGGCTGCACATGGCCGATGCCATCAGCCGCGTCACCTCCGGCCGCACCATCGGCGCCTTCTGCATGCAGCACGGGCCTGGTTCCGAGAATGCCTATGGCGGCGTCGCGCAATGCTATGGGGAGAGCATCCCCGTGCTGGTGCTGCCGATGGGCTATCCCCGGCGCATCGCCAACATCGATCCGAACTTCAACTCCTCGATCCAGATGCGCGGCATCACCAAATCAGCCGAGCCGATCACCTCGGCGGCCGAGGTTCCGAACATCCTCCGCCGTGCCTTCAGCAAGCTGCGCAATGGCCGCGGCGGCCCCGTGCTGGTCGAGATCCCGACCGACATGTGGAACGAGGAGGTGCCCGAACCGCTCGTCTACACGCCCGTCATCGCCACGCGCTACGGGCCGGATCCGGCAGACGTGGCCCGCGCGGCGGGCCTGCTGGCGGCGGCCAGGCGGCCGGTGATCTATGCCGGCACCGGCATCCACTGGGCGCGCGCCTGGCCGCAGCTGAAGGCGCTCGCGGAACTGCTGGCCGCACCGGTGACGACAAGCCTCGGCGGCAAGTCCGCCTTTCCTGAGGACCATCCTCTGTCGCTCGGCTCCGGTGGCCTCGCGATCCCGAAGCCGGTGCGGCATTTCCTCGACAATGCCGACCTGATCCTCGGCGTCGGGTGCTCCTTCACCGAGACGAATTTCGGCGTGAAGATGCCAGCGGGGAAGGCGATCATCCATGCCACGCTCGACCCCGACCACCTGAACAAGGATGTCGCCTGCGACGTCGGCCTGGTGGGCGATGCGGCCCTGACGCTCGACGCGCTGATCGCGGCCCTTGCCGACCGTGTGGGTCAGAAGCGGGACGCCGCGCCGGTGGCTGCCGAGATCAGGCAGCATCGTGACGAATGGCTTGCCGCCTGGGCGGCCAAGACCGACAGCGATGCAGAACCCCTCAATCCCTATCGCGTGCTGCGCGACCTGTGGCGCACGGTCGATGTGGACAACACCATCATCACCCATGATGCGGGCAGCCCGCGCGATCAGCTTTCGCCCTTCTGGGTGGCGCGGACGCCGCTGTCCTATCTCGGCTGGGGCAAGACGACGCAGCTCGGCTACGGTCTTGGGCTTGCGATGGGCGCGAAGCTGGCCGCACCGGACAAGCTGTGCATCAACGTGTGGGGGGATGCGGCGATCGGGTTCACCGGCATGGATTTCGAGACGGCGGTGCGCGAGCGCATCCCCATCCTGTCCATCCTGCTGAACAATTTTTCCATGGCGATCGAGCTGAAAGTCATGCCGGTCAGTACGGAAAAGTATCGCTCGACCGACATTTCAGGCGATTATGCCGCGATGGCGCGCGCATTCGGTGGCTATGGTGAGCGTGTGACGACGGTGGCGGACATTGTGCCCGCCATCCGTCGAGGCATTGAGCAGACCAGGAACGGCACGCCGGCTTTGCTGGAGTTCATCACGTCCAAGGAGACTGCCGTGTCCCGCCTCTGATGCGGCGCGGCGCAAGGTGGGGGGCATAACCCGCCCGGCAGTAATGGGAGGCTGAATGGCGACGGTCGATATCCGCGACGTGCGGAAGGCGTTTGGCACTACGCAGATCCTGCACGGGGTCAGCGTGGGCATCGAGGATGGGCAGTTCGTCGTCCTTGTCGGACCGTCGGGCTGCGGCAAATCGACCTTGCTGCGCATGCTGGCGGGGCTTGAGAACATCACGGGTGGCGAGATCTCGATCGGCGGGCGGGTGGTGAACAACGTCCCGCCCAAGGATCGCGACATCGCCATGGTGTTCCAGAACTACGCGCTCTATCCGCACATGACCGTGTTCCAGAACATGGCCTTCTCGATGAAACTGGCCGGCGCCCCCAAGGAGGTGATGGAGCAGGAGGTGCAGAAGGCCGCGAAGATCCTGGGCCTTGAGCAACTGCTGCTGCGCTTCCCGCGGCAACTTTCCGGCGGCCAGCGCCAGCGTGTCGCGATGGGTCGCGCGATCGTGCGCAACCCGCAGGTCTTCCTGTTCGACGAGCCGCTGTCCAACCTCGACGCCAAGCTGCGTGTGCAGATGCGCTCCGAGATCCGGGAACTGCACCAGCGGCTGAAGGTGACGACCGTCTACGTCACCCATGACCAGATCGAGGCCATGACCATGGCCGACCTGATCGTGGTGATGAACCACGGCCGCATCGAGCAGGCGGGCGCGCCGCTTGAACTCTATGATCGACCGGCCAACCTGTTTGTCGCGGGCTTCATCGGCTCGCCGGCGATGAACATGCTGGAAGGGCGCATCGAAGGCGGTGTGTTCCATGGCGCGGGAGGCATCGCCTGGCCCTTGCCACCTGGCGCTCCGACCTCGGGCGATGTGGTCTACGGTATCCGCCCCGAGCATTTCCGTCTCGATCCCGACAGGCCTGCCGGCCACGGTTCATGTCGTCGAACCGACGGGCTCCGAGACGCAGGTGGTGATGCATATCGGGGAGGCGCATGTGCTCGGCGCTTTCCGCGAACGCGTCTCGGCGCGGGCAGGGGACGTCCTGCCGGTCTCGCCGGATCCGGCGCTGGTCCATCTGTTCGACCGGCAGACCGGGCAGCGGATCTGAAACAACAGGAACGGGAGGAAGCAAAGATGAACAACTTCACGCGCCGCATGGCGCTTGGGCTTGGCGGCTCGGCGATCGCAGCCGCCGCCCTTCGAGGCGGCGATGCCTGGGCGCAGGCTGCGCCGGCCATTCCGACCAGCCCCGCGACCATGCCGAGGCTGCCGATCGAAGCCAATGCGGAACTCCGCCTGATCCGCCCGTCGCGCTTCGTGCCGCCCGATGAAGTCATCTTCCGCGAGAGCCTGCGCGAAATTCACCCAGGCGACCGGCGTGAAGGTCACGGCCGACTTCGTGGGCTGGGAGGACATCGGCTCAGCAGACCGCGGTCACCGCCAACACCGGCGCCGGCCCCGACATCGTCGTTGGCTTCGGCGAGAGCCCGCACATCTATGCCGACAAGGTCGATCGAACTGACCGACATCGCCGAATATCTCGGCACCAAGTATGGCGGCTGGATGTTCCTTGGCGAGAAGTACGGCAAGAAGAACGGCACCAACAACTGGATCGGCCTGCCGATGGGCGGTTCGACCGGCCCGCTGGTCTATCGCAAATCGGCGGTGAACGAGGCCGGCTTCACACGACGATCCCGCAGGATCACGCAGGCTTCCTGCGCCTGATGCAGGCGCTGAAGCGCATCAACAAGCCCGGCGGCTTCACGCTCGGCAACGCGGTGGGCGACGGCAATGGCACGGCGAACTGGCTGCTGTGGTCGCATGGCGGCACCATGGTCGATGACGACGGCAAGGTCGCCATCAACAGCCCGCAGACCCTCGCGTCGCTGAACTACCTGAAGGAGCTGTATCCGACCTTCGTCGACGGCACGCTGTCCTGGCTCGATCCGTCGCAACAACCGGGCCTTCCTGGCGCAGCAGGTGTTCCTGACGGCGAACGGCGTGTCGCTGTACTTCGCGGCGAAGAACGACCCGGCGACGCAGGCGCTCGCCGCACGACATCGAGCATGCGCTCGATGCCGCGCGGCGTCTCGGAGACGGCGCCGCAGGCGGCGACCATCCTGAATGCGATGGTGTTCAAGCACACGCGCTTCCCGAATGCGGCCAAGTCGCTGCTCGCCTTCATGATGGAATCCGAGCAGTACGACCGCTGGCTGACCGGCTGCCTCGGCTACTGGTCGCATCCGCTCAAGGCCTACAACAGCAGCGCCGTGTGGACGTCCGATCCGAAGATCGCGATCTACAAGGAAGGCATGAACAACCGCTACTGGAGCGGCTACAAGGGCCCGATCAGCCAGGCCGTCGGGCACCGTCGAATCCGAGTACATCATGGTGCAGATGTATTCGTCGGTGGCCTCCGGCCAGGCGACGCCGCAGGACGCGGTCCGCAACGCCGAACGCCGCATCCGTCGCTACTACCGCTGAATCAACTGCAGTCGCGTGCCGCCGGTCAGCCCGGCGGCACGCATCGAGGCGGGAGGGCACGATGTCCGTCACAGCAATCGACACCTGGACCCGGCCAAAGCAGCGGCAAGGCGTGCTGGCGCGGCTGTTCGACTGGAAGCCGTTCCTTGTCTTCATCTGCCTGCTGCCGGCGGTCGGGTTGCTGATGGTCTTCCTGACCTATCCGCTCGGCCTCGGCATCTGGCTGGCCTTCACCGACACGACGATCGGCCGCACCGGGCAGTGGGTCGGGACCGAGAATTTCGAATACCTGTTCGAGGAGCCGATCTTCTGGAACGCGGTGTTCTACAGCGTGTTCTACACGGCGGTGGCAACCGTCGGAAAATTCGGCCTCGGGCTGTGGCTCGCGCTGCTGCTGAACAATCACCTGCCGTTCAAGAGCATCCTGCGCGCGATCATCCTGCTGCCCTGGATCGTGCCGACGGTGCTGTCGGCGATCGCCTTCTGGTTCATCTACGACACGCAGTTCTCGGTCATCTCCTACCTGCTGGTCGAGGTGCTGCGCATCCGCGACACCAACATCGACTTCCTGGGTGACACCGTGGAACGCGCGCTGGTCGCTGATCGCGGCGAATGTCTGGCGCGGCATCCCCTTCGTCGCCATCTCGCTGCTGGCGGGGCTGCAGACCATCTCGCCGTCGCTTGTATGAGGCAGCGCTGCTCGACGGCGCATCGCCCTGGCAGCGTTTCCGCTTCATCACCTTCCCGATGCTGCTGCCGATCCTGGCGATCGTGATGACCTTCTCGCATCATCTTCACCTTCACCGACTTCCAGCTGGTCTATGCGATCACGCGCGGTGGCCCGGTGAATTCGACGCAGATCTGGCGACCCTTGCCTTCCAGCGCGGCATCCCCGGCGGTCAGCTCGGCGAAGGTGCCGCGATCGCCGTCTCGATGATCCCCTTCCTCGTCTTCGCCACCCTGTTCAGCTATTTCGCCCTCGCACGGCGCAAGTGGCAGCAGGGCGAGTCGAATGACTGACCGAGCGACGGAGCACCCCATGAGCGAACCCGCCGCCGAGGCCAAGCACTCCGCAACCGACACGTCGGAGATGCTGACGTGGGACAGCAAGGCACGACGCGTCGTCGTGCTCTACCTGCCGCTGTTCTGCTTCCTCATCATCCTGCTGTTCCCGTTCTACTGGATGGCGATGACGTCGTTCAAACCGAACGCGGAACTCTATGATCTCGAGAACCACAACCCGTTCTGGATCACGCTCGCCGACGCTCGTCGCACATCTATCACCTGCTGTTCGAGACGGCCTATCCGCACTGGCTGTGGACGACGATGAAGGTGGCGGTTGCCTCGACCTTCCTCTCGCTGTTCGCCAGCACGCTTCGCGGCCTATGCCATCCAGCGGCTGCGCTTTCGGGCAGCCAGTATGTCGGGCTCGCGATCTACCTGGCCTACCTGGTGCCGCCGTCGATCCTGTTCATTCCGCTGGCGACGCATGGTGTTCCAGCTCGGCCTGTTCGACAGCCCGCTGGCGCTGATCCTCGTCTATCCGACCTTCCTGGTGCCGTTCTGCACCTGGCTGCTGATCGGCTACTTCAAGTCGATCCCCTATGAGCTCGAGGAATGCGCGCTGATCGACGGCGCGACGCGCCTGCAGATCCTGCGCCAGATCACCCTGCCGCTCGCGGTGCCCGGGCTGATCAGCGCGGGCATCTTCTCCTTCACGCTGTCCTGGAACGAGTTCATCTACGCGCTCGCCTTCATCCAGAGCAGCGAGAACAAGACAGTCTCGGTCGCCATCCTGACCGAGCTCGTCACCGGCGACGTGTATCAGTGGGGCGCGCTGATGGCCGGCGCGCTGCTCGGGTCGCTGCCGGTCGCGATCTTCTATTCCTTCTTCGTCGACTACTACGTCTCCTCCCTCACCGGAGCGGTGAAGGAGTGAGTCTGCGCAACGCACAGGAGAAGCACCTTTGGCGACCTACACCATCCTGACGCCGGCCGGCGCGTCCTTCACCACCGCCGGCGGCGGCTATGAGTATGAAATGGAAGCGCTGGATGGGACCGGCGCCGAGATCGTCGAATGCCCGGCCACCGAGGAAGGCTTCATCGCTGCCGCCCCGAACGCGGACGCCGTCTATGCCAAGGGCATGAAGTTCACCGCGGCGATGATCAACGCGCTGACCAAGTGCCGCCACATGGCGCTCGGTACCGTCGGCGTTGACTACGTCGATGTGGCGGCGGCGACGGCGAAGGGGATCCCGGTCACCAACTGTCCCGACACCTTCATCGAGGAAGTTGCCGACCACGCGATGATGCTTCTGCTGGCGACGCATCGCCGCTGCATCGAACAGGACCGCATGGTGCGTGAAGGCCGCTGGGCCGAGGGTCGCCCGCAGTTGCTGACGGTGCCGCGCCTGATGGGCCAGACGCTTGGCTTCATTGGCTTCGGCCGCGTGGCACGCGCCACGGCACGCCGCGCGGCTGCCTTCGGCCTGCGCATGAAGGCCTTCGATCCCTATGTCGAGGAACTGACCCTCTCGGCGCTCGGCGTGGAGCCAGCCAGCCTGTCCGAGGTGCTGTCCAGCGCCGATTTCATCTCCATGCACCTGCCGGATACGCCGGAGACCCGCGGCTTCCTGAAGGAGGCACCATTTCCGTCAAATGAAGAAGAACGCCCTCTTCATTACCACCGGCCGCGGCCCGACGGTGAATGAGGCGGCGCTGATCAAGGCGCTGGAGGAGAAATGGATCGCCGGCGCCGGCCTCGACGTGTTCGAGATCGAGCCCACGCGGCAGGACAACCCGCTGCACAGGATGCCGCATGTCATCCTGTCGCCGCACAATGCCTCGGCCTCCTCGCGCTTCGATCCGGCGCGCAAGCGGCGTGTCGGTCAGGAACTGGCGCTGACGATGCAGGGCAAGTGGCCGCTTTCCTGCGTCAATCCGACCGTGCTGTCCAAGTCGGGCCTGCGGCGCTGGCAGCCCTATTCGATGGAACGCGGCCCGAATTCCTGACCGGTCCGGCGCGCGGGGGAGGCATTTTCCCCCGCGCGCCAAACCGCTACACCGGACCCGCAGCACCAGCAGGAGCGACCGACGTGGCGGACGTGATCATCGATATCGGCGGCGAGATCTTCGAGGCGTTCTACGAAACCAAGGATGCGCCGAAGACCGTGGCGCGGTTCCGCGACTTCATCCCCTACAGCAACCGCATCATCCATGTCCGTTGGTCGGGCGAAGCCTGCTGGATCCCGATGGGCGATTTCGACCTCGGCCTCGTCTTTCGAGAATGCCACCTCGCATCCCGCCCCCGGCCACATCATCGTCTATCCGGGCGGGGTCAGCGAGACCGAGATCCTGATCGCCTATGGCCCGACCGCCTTCGCTTCCAAGGCGGGCCCGCTCGCCGGCAACCATGTGCTGACGATCCGCGAGGGGCTCGACCGCCTGGCCGTGATCGGGCGCTCGGTGCTGTGGGACGGGGCCAAGCCGATCAGCTTCCGCCCCGCCTGACCGGCCGTCACCTTTCGGCTCCCACCATTCGGCGGTAGGACCCCCTCCCTGCGGACCCCGGGCGACTCGCGCGCGGGGAGGAAAGGGATGGCTGGATGACGGTTGGTATCGAGATGGGTACGACGGCCTCTGGTGAGGCCGCGCGCATCGACCTCGAGGAACTGCTCTCCACCCGCCTGCTGGTGCAGGGCAATTCGGGCTCCGGAAAATCGCATCTGCTGCGGCGATTGCTCGAACAATCGGCCCCCTGGGTGCAGCAGGTCGTGATCGACCCGGAGGGCGATTTCGTCACCCTGGCGGATCGTCACGGCCATATGGTGATCGACGCGGCCGACCATTCCGAGGCCGCGCTGTACCGCACCGCGGACCTGGTGCGCCGGCATCGAGTCTCGGTCGTGCTTGAACCTCGAATCGGTCGAGGTGGACGACCAGCTCCGCTGCGCCGGCGCCTTCCTCAACGGCATGTTCGAGGCCGATCGCGACGCCTGGTCTCCGGTGATGGTGGTGGTGGACGAAGCGCAGCTCTTCGCTCCCGCCGCGGCCTCCGAGGTGTCGGACGAGGCACGCCGCATCGCGCTTGGCGCGATGACCAACCTGATGTGCCGCGGCCGCAAGCGGGGCCTCGCCGGCGTCATCGCCACGCAGCGCCTGGCCAAGCTCGCGAAGAACGTCGCCGCCGAGGCGTCGAACTTCATGATGGGCCGCACCTTTCTCGACATCGACATGGCGCGCGCGGCCGACCTGCTGGGCATGGAACGCCGCCAGGCCGAGATGTTCCGCGACCTGCCGCGCGGCACCTTCGTCGCCCTGGGCCCCGCCATGTCGCGCCGCCCGCTGTCCGGTGCGCATCGGCGGCGTCGAAACCGCGACCCGCAGCGCCGGCCCGCGCCTGGTGCCGCCGCCCGACCAGGCGGCGATGGAGCAGGCGCGCGAACTGATCCTGAACGCGCCGGAACCGGAGGCCGCGCTGCCGCCACGGCAACGCCGCGCGCCGCGCGCCCCGGCACCGGACATCCTGCAGCAACTCGCGCTATACCGTCCGCCCGCCGACACGCAGACACCGGCCGAAGCCGCGGCACCGGCCAGCGCCGAGGCCATCGCCGAGCGCGACCGGCGGATCGGTGCGATCCTCCGGCAGGTCATGGCGGACCCCGATGCGCCCTTCCGCCCGGCGGCCGTGCTCTACCAGGACTTCCTGGTCCGTTGCCGCATCCAGGAGATCGCGGGCCGCCCGCCGGAGTTGCCGGCATTCCGCCGGATGCTGGCCACCACCCTGGCCGGCATCGACGAGGCGACGATGGACGGCACGGACTGGCCCTTGGCCATTCGAACGTGCCGAGACCCTGCCGGAGGATGCGCAGGGCGTCTTTCTGCTGCTCGCCCGCGCGGCGCTGGCCGGCGAGCCATGCCCGTCGGATTCGACCATTGCGCGCGCCTATGGCAGCCGCTCGCTGGGCCGGGCGCGGCGCCTGCTGGGCTGGCTCGAGGAGCGTGGCGCCATCGTGATGCGGGCGGAACGAGCGGGATTGCGCGCGGTCGCCCTGGTCGGGCTGGGGTGGGAGACGGCGCCAGGGGACCCGAACGCGGCCTGAGGCGACGGCCCCGCCGCGCCGAACCTCACCCTGCCGGGGCCCGGGGCGCTCGGGAACCGGCAACTCGCTCCGGGCAGCCGAGGCATGCGCTGTCGTCGTCGTGGGCGTCGCCTGCTGGCCGGGTTGCCGCGCATGGCGCCCCGCCCCCGATCCTTGTCAGCCGGGCCGCAGCCCTTTGGCGAGGCGGTCCGGAGCGGCGAACCACCCGGCGCGCAGGACGCCGATCCTAAACCTCCGGCCGCCCCAGCGACGCGCCACCCGTCGGCGCCGCCGTGCGTCCGCCATCGACCACGTACTGCGCGCCGGTGACGTTGCCCGCGAGGTCCGAGCACAGGAACAGCACGACATTCGCCACTTCCTCCGCCGTGCCGTACCGGCGCAGCGGCAGGCCGGCGGTGTAGCGTTCCTCGACGCTGTCGGGATTGTTCGGAGAGACCTGGCGCGCGATGTCGGCGATCATGCGCGTCGAGATCGGCCCCGGGCAGACGGCATTGACGCGGATGCCCTGCGGCCCGACCTCGCTGGCCGCCACCTTGGTCAGCCCGATGACGGCGTGCTTGGAGGCGACATAGGCCGGCATCCCCGGCGTGCCGATCAACCCGGCGGTGGACGCGGTGTTGACCACCGCGCCGCCGCCCTGGCGGATCATCACCGGCAGCACATGCCGCAGGCCGAGGAAGACGCCCTTCACGTTCACGCCCATCACGGCGTCGTAGATGGCTTCGTCATATTCGGCCGTCGGCGCGACGCGGCCCTCGATGCCGGCATTGTTGTGGAAGCAGTCGATGCGGCCGAAGGCCTCCAGCGCGCGGGCCACATAGGCCTGCACATCGGCCGAGCGCGTCACATCGGCGGTGCAGGCGATGGCGCTGCCTTGCCGATCTCGGCGGCGACCGCGGCGGCGGCATCCGCGTCGCGGTCCACCACCACCACCTTCGCGCCGCGCGCCGCGAAGCCGAGGCACACCGCCCGGCCGATGCCGTTGCCGCCGCCGGTGACGACGGCGACCTTGTCCGTTGAAATCCACCTTGTGCTTCCTCCGTTGTGTCCCGCCGGGCTCAGCGCGTCGTTGGCGCCCAGCCATAGATCTTCGTCACCGTGCCGCCCATCAGCGCGGCGCGCTCGGTCTCGGTCAGCCGGTCGGTCAGGCGGAAGGCGTCGACGCCCTGCGCATAGGTCAGGAAGGCCGTCGCGCGCGTCCAGTCGGTGCCCCACATGCAGCGGTCGAAGCCGAAGGCGTCGAAGATGCGCGCCAGCGGGTCCCAGATATCGGGGAAGGGGTATCCCTTGTGCGACAGCGTGCCGGCGCCGCTGATCTTCACCGCCACATTGTCATGCGCGGCCAGCGCCAGCAGCTGCGGCAGGGCGGCGAAGGGCTCGGCCGGCACCGGCGGCTCGAAGGGCTGCTGCAGGCCGAGATGGTCGATCACCAGCCGCGTGCCCGGATTGCGCGCCGCCATGCCCGCCACCTGGTCGAGCCGGCCCCAGCACAGCAGGTTGACCGGCAGCCCGGCGCGACCGGCCGCGGCAAGCACGCGGTTGACGCCAGGATCGGCGGGGTCGTCCGGCACGTCGTCATTCATCATGATGCGGATGCCGACGGCGCCATCGGTCTTCGCCCAATCGGCGATCACGTCCTCGACGCCCGGGTCGCGCGTGTCCACCGGCTTGACCAGGGCGAAGCGGGTCGGGTGGGCGCGGCGCACGCTGACCGCATAGCTCGCATCGAAGCGGTACATGGCATAGATCGAGACGATGATGGCGCCGTCCACGCCGACGGCATCCATCGCCTTCACCATGTCGTCGCCGGTGACCTCCGGCGGGCCGTGCAGCCTGCCGACCCAGGGGCGGCCCGGATGGTCGCGCTCATAGACATGCACCTGGACGTCGATGATCGGCATGGCGTTCCCCTTGATGCCGGGAACGCTACGCAGGCTGGGCGGGTACATCAAGGCGATGCGCCTTGCGAGGCGGCGCCCGTCGCGGGAGAATTGGGCCAATCCAAGGATCAACGCAAGCCGTCCGCGCCGTGGCCCGCGCCGCACGCGGGTGGAAGGGAAGGACACCGTGATGCCTGATGCCATGCCCGCCGCCTCACCGCCGAAGACCGTCGATGCCGTGGTGATCGGCGCCGGCTTTGCCGGCCTGTACCAGCTGCATTGCCTGCGCGACCGGCTCGGCCTGTCGGTGCAGGTGCTGGAGGCCGGCGATGGCGTCGGCGGCACCTGGTACTGGAACCGCTATCCCGGCGCGCGCTGCGATTCCGAGAGCCATTCCTACGCCTTCTATTTCGACGAGGCGCTGCTGCAGGAGTGGGAATGGTCGGAGCGCTATCCCGGCCAGGCCGAGATCATGCGCTACCTGAACCACGTCGCCGACCGCTTCGACCTGCGGCGCGACATCCGCTTCGAACGCGCGCGTGACCGGCGCGCGCTACGACGATGCCGGACGAACCGCTGGCATGTGCGCACCGAGGATGGCGAACACTATGTCGCGACCTACCTGATCACGGCGGTCGGCTGCCTCTCGGCGGCCAATGTGCCCGACATTCCCGGCCGCGAGAATTTCGACGGCCGCTGGTTCCACACCGGCCAATGGCCGCATGAGGGCGTCGATTTCACCGGCAAGCGCGTCGGCATGATCGGCACCGGCTCGACCGGCATCCAGGCCGCGCCCGGTGATCGCCGAGACGGCCGGCGCACCTGACCGTGTTCCAGCGCACCGCGAACTACTCCATCCCCGCCCGCAACGCGCCGCTGACGCGAGGAATTCAAGGCCTGGGCCAAGTCGCATACCGGCGAGATCCGGCGCCTCATGCATGCCTCGACCAACGGCCATCCGTTCCTGATCGCAGGACCGCTCGGCGCATGACGTCAGCGCCGAGGAGCGCGAGGCGATCTACGAGGCGGCCTGGGACCATGGCGGGCTGAAGTTCCGCGCCGCCTTCCGCGACCTGCTGACCGACAAGGCGGCGAACGACACCGCCGCCGACTTCCTGCGCGCGCAGATCCGCGAGATCGTGAAGGACCCGGAGACGGCGGCGATGCTGGCCGATATCGACCACCCCTTCGCCACCAAGCGGCCGCCGATCGACACCGGCTATTTCGAGACCTTCAACCGCGACAACGTCTCGCTGGTCGACCTGCGCGCGAGCCCGATCGAGCGCATCACGCCGAACGGCATCCTGACGACGGATGGCGTCGAGCATCCGCTCGACATCATCGTCTTCGCCACCGGCTTCGACGCGATGACCGGGCCGCTGCTGCGCATGGACATCACGGGCCGCGACGGCGTGACGCTGCAGGATGCCTGGCGGGAAGGGCCCGAAGACCTATCTCGGCCTGCAGGTGCCGGGCTTCCCGAACCTGTTCACCATCACCGGGCCGGGCAGCCCGTCCGTGCTGACCAACATGCCCGTCTGCCATCGAGCAGCATGTCGAATGGATCACCGACTGCATCGCGCATCTGCGCGCGAACGGCATCCCGACGCATCGAGCCCACGCCCGAGGCCGACGGAAGGCTGGGTCGCCCATGTGAACGACGCCGCGAATGCCACGCTGCTGCCGCAGGCGCGGCATTCCTGGTATCTCGGCGCCAACGTGCCGGGCAAGCCGCGCGTCTTCATGCCCTATGCCGGCGGCATGGCGCGCTATCGCGCGACCTGCGCCGATGTGGCGGCGCGCGGCTATGACGGTTTCGTCCTCGGCGCCCCGGCGCGCGAGGCCCTGGAGACGATCGATGAACGATGACGCAGCCGCCGGCGCGGCGATGACCTTCGATGCGCGGCTCGACCGCCTGGCGGAACTCGCCGTGCGGGTCGGGTCTGAACCTCGCGCCGGGGCAGGAACTGGTGATGACCGCCTCGGTCGAGGCGCTGGACCTGTCCCGCCGCATCACCGAGCAGGCCTACAAGGCCGGCGCTTCGCCTGGTGACGACGCTGCTGTCGGATGACCGCGTCGGCGCTGGCGCGATACCGCTTCGCGCGCGACGACAGTTTCGACACCGCGCCGGGCTGGCTGTTCGACGGCATGGCGGCGGCCTTCCGCGGCGGCGCGGCGCGGCTGGCGGTGGTCGGCGACGATCCGTCCCTGCTGGCGCATGAGGACCCGGAGAAGGTCGCGCGCGCCAATCGGGCGCGGTCCAAGGCGTATCAGCCGGCGCTGGAACTGATCGTGACGTCGTCGATCAACTGGACGCTGGTCGCTTCCGCGACGCCGGCCTGGGCGGCGACGGTGTTCCCCGACGATGCGCCGGATGTCGCGCTGTCGAAGCTGTGGGATGCGATCTTCAAGGCATCGCGCGTCGATACGCCCGATCCGGTCGCCGCCTGGCGCTGACCACAACGCCGCGCTGCTGCGCCGGCGCGACATGCTGAACGCGAGGCGTTTCCGTGCGCTGCGCTTCCGCGGGCCGGGGACGGACCTGCGCGTCGGCCTCGCCGATGGCCACGCCTGGATGGGTGGTGCGAGCCCGGCCAAGAACGGCATCAGCGGCAACCCGAACATCCCGACCGAGGAAGTGTTCACCACCCCGCATGCGGCGATGACCGAAGGCGTGGTGCGGGCGACCAAGCCGCTGTCGTACCAGGGCACGCTGATCCGCGACATTGCGGTGCGCTTCGAAGGCGGGCGCATCGTCGAGAGTTCGGCGAGCAGCGGTGCGGCCGTGCTCGAACGCATGATCGGCACCGATGAGGGCGCGCGGCAGCTGGGCGAGGTGGCACTCGTGCCGAACTCCAACCCGATCTCGCAATCCGGCTTGCTGTTCTTCAACACGCTGTTCGACGAGAACGCAGCGAGCCACATCGCGCTTGGCCAGGCCTATTCGAAGTGTTTCGTCCGTGACGATCTGAGCGCGGCCGAACTGGACGCCGCCGGCGCCAATCGCAGCCTGATCCACGTTGACTGGATGATCGGCTCGGCGGAGACCGACGTGGATGGCGCTGCATGATGACGGACGGGCCGAACCGCTGATGCGCGGCGGCGAATGGGTGGACTGAGCATGAGCCAGGATTTCGACGCCATCATCATCGGTGCCGGCATGTCCGGCATGTACCAGCTGCTGCGCCTGCGCGAGCTCGGCATGCGCGTGCGCGTCTTCGAGACCGGCACGGGCGTCGGCGGCACCTGGTACTGGAACCGCTATCCCGGCGCACGCTTCGATTCCGAGAGCTATTCCTACGGCTTCTCCTTCTCGCCGGAATTGCTGCAGGAATGGAGCTGGTCGGAGCATTTCGCGCCGCAGCCGGAGACGCTGCGCTACCTGAACCATGTCGCCGACCGCTTCGACCTGCGGCGCGACATCCAGTTCAACAGCAGGTCGCCGCGCGCGACTATCGCGAGGCGACCGGCGACTGGGAGGTGACGCTCGAGGACGGCAGCCGGCACACGGCGCGCTTCCTGATCACCGCGGTCGGGCCGCTGTCGGCGCCGACGCTGCCGAACATCGAAGGGCGCGACAGTTTCCAGGGGCAGTCCTTCCACACCTATCACTGGCCGCATGAGCCGGTGGAGTTTCGCCGGCAAGCGCGTGGCGGTGATCGGCACCGGCGCGACCGGCGTGCAGACCATCCAGGAAGTGGCGAAGACGGCCGCGTCGCTGACCGTGTTCCAGCGCACGCCGAACTGGTGCGCGCCGCTGCACAACCGCCCGATCACCGAGGAGGAGCAGGCGCGCATCAAGGCGAGCTACCCCGAGATCTTCCGCCGCTGCGAGGAAACCTTCGCCTGCTTCCTGCATACCGCCGATCCGCGCGGCACCTTCGAGGTGACGCCCGAGGAGCGCGAGGCCTTCCTGGAGAAGCTCTACAGCGAGCCGGGCTTCGGCATCTGGGTGGGCCTGTTCCGCGACATGCTGACCGATCCGGCGGCGAATGCCATCGTCTCCGACTTCATCGCCCGCAAGATCCGCGCCCGCGTGAAGGATCCGGCGGTGGCCGAGAAGCTGATCCCGAAGAACCACGGCTTCGGCACCCGCCGCGTGCCGCTCGAGACCCGGTACTACGAGGTCTACAACCAGCCCAACGTCACGCTGGTCGACATCAAGGAGACGCCGATCGAGCGCATCACGCCGACCGGCATCCGCACCTCCGATGCCGACTACGAGTTCGACATCATCATCTTCGCCACCGGCTTCGACGCGCTGACCGGTGCCTTCGACCGGATCGACATTCCGTGGCGAGGACGGCGATCACGCTGAAGGAGACGTGGTCGGGCGGTGCGCAGACCCTCGTCGGCATGCTGGTCGAGGGCTTCCCCAACCTGCTGATGCTGCTCGGTCCGCATACCGCGCTCGGCAACATTCCGCGCAGCATCGAATACAATGTCGATTGGGTGAGCCGGCTGCTGGACTTCATGCGGCAGCATGGCCTGACCCATGTCGCGCCACGGCCCGAGGCGGTCGCAGGACTGGATGGCGCATGTCATGGAGTGTCGGCGAGGGCCTGCTGTCGAACGAGGTGGATTCCTGGTTCACCGGCGTGAACAGCAATGTCGAAGGCAAGCAGACCCGCGTCATCGCGCGCTACAGCGGCAGCGCGCCGGACTACCGCGCCCGGTGCGAGGCAGATCGCGGCGAACGGGTATCCGGAGCTGATGCTGGCTTAGCCGGGGGTATCAGCCTCCTCCACGGCGCCGCGCCGCGAGATGGACTGGGCGCCAGTTTCGATTCGAAACTGGCCGATGGCCCTGCCTCGCGCCACAATCGACCGAGGGTTGTGCCCATGGTCATATCGCCACTTGATGTTCCCTTCTGCGAGATCCGTTCGGTCGGTGCTGCGCCACCGTCCTGTGCCTGGCGTCATGGTCATGGCCCTGGTCCTGACCGCCTGCGCCTTGCCCATCGAGCCCGCTGAATTGGGCATCGCCGCCCCCGGGCGCTTCGTCGCAGGCGCCGGGACGCCGGCGCCTGCGGCCGCGCCCGACCTCGACTGGTGGCGCGCGTTCGGCTCGGCCGACCTCGATCGCATCATGGCCGCGGCGATGGAGGGCAATCTCGACCTCGCCGCAGCGGTCGCGCGCCTGCGCCAGGCCGATGCGGTGCTGCGGATCGCCGGGGCCCAGCTGCTTCCGTTCGTCGAAGGCAGCGTCTCGGTCGGCCGCTCGCGCGCCACCTCCCCAACGCCCGGCACGCCGGCCGAGGCCGGCAGGCGGTATGGCGGCTCGCTTGACGCGAGCTACCAGATCGATTTCTGGGGTGGGTTGCAGGCACAGGAGCAAGCCGCCCGCGACAGCGTGACCGTGGCCGAGTTCGGCATCGGGACGGTCACCCTCGCAACGCAATCCGCGGTTGCCGGCACGCTGTTCGAACTGCTCGGCGCGCAGGAGCAACTGGCCAACCAGCAGGACAACCTGCGGATCGCGGAACGCACCCTCGGCATCCTGCGCCAGCGCCTGGCGGTCGGCACCGCAACCGGCCTCGACGTCGCCCAGCAGGAGACGGTGGTTGCCCAGCAGCGCGCCCAGGTCCCGCCGCTGCAACAGATTGTCGAGGCCGATGCCTTCGCCCTCGCCGCGCTCGCGGGGCTCCGCCCGGGGGAGATCACGGTGGGCGGGCAGCGCCTCGCCGCCATCCGCTTGCCGGAGATCGCGCCGGGCCTGCCATCGGCCCTGCTGGCCCGGCGCCCCGACATCCGCCAGGCGGAGGCGAATCTCGCCGCCGCCAGCGCCGACGTCACGGCAGCCCGCGCCGCGTTGTTCCCCACCATCGCCCTGACCGCACAGGGCGGGCTGCAGAGCATCGCCCTGCAAACCCTGCTGCGCCCCGGTGCGACGATCTATGGCATCGCCGTTGGCCTGAGCCAGACGCTGTTCGATGGCGGCGCACTGCGTGGCCAATTGGCCCAGGCCCGCGCAAGGCGCGAAGAACTCCTGGCCAATTACCGCCAGGTGATCCTCGCCGCCCTGCGGGACACCGAAACCAGCCTCTCGGCCCTGGAGCGCAATCGGGAACTGGTCACCCTTCAAACGGCGCGCGTGGATGCCGCCCAACGGGCCTATGCTATCGCCGATGCGCAATTTCGCGCCGGAACCATCGACTTGCTGACGGTGCTCACCACCCAGACGACGCTGTTCAATGCCCGGCTGGCGCTGGCGCAGGCGCAGACCGCGCGGCTGCAATCGGCGGCCGCGCTGTTCACCGCCCTCGGCGGCGGCTGGAACGTCGAGAATGTGCGCGCCGCGCAACGTGCCGCCGGTGGACCATCGCCATGAACGAACTGCCACGCCCACCGTTGCCCGAAGCCCAGCACATGCTGGAATCGGAAGCTCCGCCCCGGCGTCGCCGCGTCTGGCGGTGGCTGTTCCTGATCGCCCTGCTCGTGCGGTGGCGGCTGGTATGCCTGGCAACATGGCTGGCTGCCCTTCCTGCCGCAGCCGCAGCCCGCCGAGACGGTGCAGCCTGCCGGCTTCGGGCCGAATGGCGGGCCGCGCGGCCGCGTCGCCGATCCCGGTCAGCGCCGCCGAGGCGAGCGTGACCGATGTGCCGATCATGCTCGACGCGCTCGGCACGGTGCAGGCCTTCAGCACCATCACCATCGTGCCGCAGGTCACCGGCCGCATCATCGAGATCGCCTTCACCGAGGGGCAGGAGGTGAAGGAGGGCGACGTGCTGGTCCGGCTCGACCCGCGCGCCCTACCAGGCGACGCTCGACCAGGCCGTAGCGACCAAGGCGCAGCGCGAGGCGCAACTGGCCAATGCGCGGCTCGACCTGCAACGCTACGCGACGCTGGTGCGCGGGCAGGGCACCTCGCAGCAGACGCTCGACACGCAGCGCGCGGCGGTCGCGCAACTCGAAGCCCAGGTGCAGTACGACCAGGCGACCATCGACAATGCCCGCGTGCAGCTGGACTACACGGTCATCCGCTCCCCGGTGGACGGCGCGCGTCGGGCTGCGCCAGGTCGATACCGGCAACCTGGTGCAGAGCAGTTCCAGCGGCATTGTCACGGTGACGCAGATCCGTCCGATCAACGTCACCTTCACCCTGCCGCAGCAATCGCTGCCGACGGTCATGCAGGCCATCGCCGCCGGGCCTGTCCAGGTCGAGGCACGGCTGCCCGAACCCGCCATCCCGCGCGCGGACGGTGTGGCGGCGCCGGCCAATCCGGTCGGCACGCTGGTCACCCTCGACAACCAGGTGGACCAGGCAACCGGCACCATCCGGCTGAAGGCGACCTTCGCCAATGCCGATGAACGGCTGTGGCCCGGTGCCTTCGTCAATATCCGCCTGCAGGTCGCGCTGCTGAACGATGTCACCGCCATTCCGCTGGTGGCGGTGCAGCGCGGGCCGGACGGGCCCTATGCCTTCGTCGTCAAGGCCGACAGCACGGTGGAGCAACGCCCGCTCGTCCTTGGCATCGTCTCCGGTACGCAGGCCGTGGTGCAGCGTGGCCTTCAGCCGGGCGAGCGCGTGGTGACCTCGGGCGCCATGCGGCTGACCGGTGGCGCCGCGGTGCTGGTGGCCGAGCCGGTGCGTCCGCCGTCCGGCGCCAACCAGCCGCGCCGCCGCCGCCCGCAGCAACCGCAGGGCGGCGCGCCGGCGGGTCCGCCACCCGCCGCCCCGCCGGGTCCGCCCGCCGCCGCCCCAACGGGCCCAACGCGGTGATGCGGGCCGCATGAACATCTCGGCCCCCTTCATCGCCCGGCCGATCGCAACATCGCTGCTCGCCATCGCGGTCCTGCTGGCCGGGATCTATGGCTACATGCGCCTGCCCGTTTCGTCGTTGCCGGAAGTCGATTTCCCGACCATCCAGGTGACCACGCAATTGCCGGGCGCGTCGCCGGACACCATCGCGGTGCTGGTGACAGCCTCGCTCGAACGACAACTCGCGCAGATCTCGGGTCTCAGCGAGATCGTCTCGGTCAGCGGCCCGGGGTCAGCCGCATCACACTGCAGTTCAACCTCGGCCGCGACATCGACGACGCGGCGCAGGATGTGCAGGCGGCGATCAATGCGGCGCGCGGCACGCTGCCCTCCAGCCTCCCCTACCCGCCGACCTACGCCAAGGTGAACCCGGCCGACCCGCCGATCCTGACGCTTGCCCTGACCTCGGACACGCTGCCGGTCGCGCGGCTGTCGGATGCGGTGGACACGCTGCTGGCGCAGCGACTAGCGCAGGTCGGCGGCGTCGGGCGCGTCGCCGTGCAGGGCAACATGCGCCCGGCGGTGCGCCTGCAGGTCGATCCGCGGCGGCTGGCATCCTACAACCTCGGCCTCGATGACGTGCGCACGCGCGGTCGCCGCCGCCAATGTCGCCGGCCCCAAGGGATCGGTGGATGGTCCGCAGCAGGCCTCCGCCGTCATGGCGAACGACCAGCTGACCACGCCGGCCGCCTTCGCGAACCTCATCATCGCCTGGCGCAGCGGTGCGCCCGTGCGGCTCAGCGATGTCGGCACTGCGGTCGAAGGGCTCGAGAACACGCTGACGGGGGCATGGTACAACGGTCGTCCGGCCGTGCTCGTGGACGTGCAGCGCCAGCCGGGAGCGAACATCGTCGCGACCGTCGCGGCACTGCGCGCGCAGTTGCGCTCCCTCGAACGCGCGCTGCCGGCCGGCACGGAACTGTCCATCGTCGTCGACCGCACCGAAATGATCCGCGCCTCCGTCGCCGAGGTGCAACTGACGCTGGTCATCGCCATCGTCCTGGTCGTGCTGGTGATCTTCCTGTTCCTGCGCACCGCACGCGCGACGATCGTGCCGGGCGTCGCGCTGCCGCTGTCGATCGTGGGCACCTTCGGCGTGATGGCGCTGCTGCGGCTACACCATCGACAACCTGTCCCTGATGGCGCTGGTGATCGCCACCGGCTTCATCGTCGACGATGCCATCGTCATGATCGAGAACGTTGTCCGCCTGGTGGAGAAGGGCGTGCCGCCGCTCCAGGCGGCCTTCGACGGCGCGCGGCAGATCGGCTTCACCATCGTCTCGCTGACCGTCTCGCTGATCGCCGTGTTCATCCCGCTGCTGTTCATGGAAGGCGTGGTCGGGCGGCTTGTTCCGCGAATTCGCCATCGTGCTGTCGGTCTCGGTCCTGGTGTCGATGGTGATCTCGCTGACGCTGACGCCGATGATGTGCGGCTACCTGCTGCGGCCGGCGGCGGAGGAACGCCCCGGCATCGTCAATCGCGCCTTCGAGGCCGGCTTCGAGGCGCTGCGCCGAGGCTATGCCGCGAGCCTCGGCTGGGCGCTGCGGCGGGAGGGGCTGATGCTCGGCCTCGCCGCGCTGACGCTGGGCGGGACGGTCTGGCTCTATGTCGACATGCCCAAGGGCTTCCTGCCGCTGCAGGATACCGGGATCATCGCCATCACCACCGAGGCGCCGCAGGATGTCTCCTTCCAGCGCATGTCGGCGCTGCAGCGGGGCACCGCCGAGATCGTCGCGCGCGACCCCGACGTCGCCGCCGTCACCTCGGTGGTCGGTGCCGGCACCATCAACCAGGCGCAGAATACCGGACGCCTGACCGTGGTGCTGCGCCCGCGTGCCGAGCGGACCGGCAACACGCAGGCGGTGCTCGACCGGCTCGCGCCGCAGCTTGCCGCGGTTGCCGGCATCGCCGCCTATCCGCAGCCGGTGCAGGACATCCAGATCGGCACGCGGGCATCCAGCACCCAATACCAGTACACGGTGATGGATTCCTCGGCCGCCGAACTGACGACCTGGGCGCCGCGGCTGCTCGATGCGCTGCGCGTCCTGCCGGAACTGCGCGATGTCGCCACCGACCAGCGCGAGGACGGGTTGCGCCTGGCGCTGGACGTCGATCGCGGCCGCGCCGCCCGCCTTGGCGTCTCGATGCAGGCGATCGACGACACGCTCTACAGTGCGTTCGGCCAGCGACAGATCAGCACGATCTATGGCCAGGCCAACCAGTACCGCGTGGTGATCGAGATCGACCCCGCCATCGCGGATGATCCCGCAGTGATCGGGCAATTGTGGGTGCCCGGCAGCACCTCCGTCACCGCCAACGGCAGCACGACGACAACCACGACCCAGGTGCCGCTGGCGGAGCTTGCGACCATCGCGCGTGTCGCCGGGCCGCTCACCGTCACGCGGCAGGACCAGTTCCCGGCGGTGACGCTGAGCTTCAACCTGGCCCCGGGCGTCTCGCTGGGCGAGGCGATCACGGCCATCGCGGCTGCCGAGCGGCAACTCGGCATGCCCGACACCATGGTCGGCAGCTACGGAGGCGACGCCGCCGAGTTCATGCGCTCGCTCGCCGGGCAGGGATGGCTGATCCTTGCCGCCATCATCGTCATCTACATCGTGCTCGGCGTGCTCTACGAAAGCGTGATCCACCCGATCACCATCCTCTCGACGCTGCCCTCGGCGGGGATCGGTGCGCTGCTCGCGCTGCGGATGTTCGGGCTCGACCTCTCGGTGGTCGGGCTCATCGGCATCGTGCTGCTGATGGGCATCGTCAAGAAGAACGCCATCATGATGATCGACTTCGCGATCGAGGCGCAGCGCGAACACGGCAGGTCCCCGCGTGAGGCGATCACCGAGGCCTGCATCCTGCGGTTCCGTCCGATCATGATGACAACGATGGCCGCGCTGCTCGGCGCGGTGCCGCTGGTGATGGGCCATGGCGCGGGCAGCGAGCTTCGCCTGCCGCTGGGCATCTCGGTCATCGGCGGGCTGCTGCTCAGCCAGGTCATCACCCTGTACACCACGCCGGTCATCTACCTGGCGATGGAGGATCTGCGAGCCAGGGTGGTGGCGCTGTCGCATCGCCCGCGGGCGCAACCGGCCGAGTAGCGGGATGACGATATCCGCCCCCTTCATCGCGCGGCCGATCGGCACCTCGCTGCTGGCGATCGGCCTCGCCCTGGCGGGGATCGTCGCCTATTTCAACCTGCCGGTCGCGCCACTGCCGAAGGTTGATTTCCCGACCATCGCGGTCAGCGCCAGCCAGCCGGGTGCCGACCCCATCATCATGGCCGCCTCGGTCGCGGCGCCGCTGGAGCGGCGGCTCGGCGAGATCCCGGGCGTCACGGAACTCACCTCGCGATCGAGCCTCGGCAGCACCAGCATCATCGTGCAGTTCGACCTGTCGCGCTCGATCGCCTCCGCCGCGCGGGACGTGCAGGCGGCGATCAACGCGGCCGGGCCGGACCTGCCCGCGGGGCTGACGGCGCCGCCGTCCTTCCGCAAGTTGAACCCGGCGGATGCGCCGGTGCTGATCCTGGCGCTGACGTCCGACACCGTGGCGCCGGGTGCGATCTACGATGCGGCCGACAGCATTCTCGGGCCGCGCATCGCGCAGGTGCCGGGTACCGCGCAGGTGCAGCCTGGCCGGCGCCGAGCAGCCGGCCATCCGCGTCTCGGTCGATCCCGCCGCGGCGGTGGCCGCCGGCGTCTCGCTCGACCAGATCCGCAGCGCCATCACCGGCGCCAACGTCACCCAGGCAACCGGTGTCATCGACGGCGCGGACCAGGCCGCGACGATCTCGGTGAACGACCGGCTGACCACGCCGGAGGAATTCGGCGCCATCATCGTCCGTCGCTCCGGCGATGCGCTGGTCCGGCTCGATGGTGTCGCCCGGGTCGAGCAGGGCCCGCGCGACCGCCGGCAGGCCGGCCTCTACAACGGGCGGCCGGCGGTCATCGTCACGGTCTACAAGCAGTCCGACGCCAATGTGCTGGAGGTGGTGGACAGCATCCGCGCCCTGCTGCCGGACCTGCAGCGCTGGATGCCGGCCGGCATCGACGTCGCCATCATGCGCGACCGGTCGCAGACCATCCGCGCCAGCGTGAAGGAGGTGGAGCACGCCCTGCTGATCAGCATCGCGCTGGTCATGCTGGTCGTCGCCGCCTTCCTGCGCCGCAAGTCGGCGATCTTCGCCGCCGGCGTCGCGGTGCCGCTGTCGCTGCTCGGCACGCATCGGCTGCATGTGGCTGGCCGGCTTCTCGCTCAACAACTTCACGCTGATGGCGCTGACCATCTCGGTCGGCTTCGTCGTGGACGACGCCATCGTGATGATCGAGAACATGGCCCGCTACACCGAGCGCGGCCTGAAGCCGATGCAGGCGGCGCTGGAAGGTGCGAAGCAGATCGGCTTCACGGTGGTCTCCATCAGCCTGTCGCTGATCGCCGTGTTCATCCCGCTGCTGTTCATGGGCGGCCTGGTCGGGCGCATGTTCCGCGAATTCGCGGCGACGCTGTCCATCGCCGTCGCCATCTCGGCGCTGATCTCCCTGACGGTGACGCCGATGCTGGCGGCGCATCTCGCGAGCCGGACGCCGCGCCCGCCGGGCTGGTTCGGCCGCATGTTCGAGGCAGGCGATGGACCGTCTGATCGCGGGCTACATGCGCAGCCTGGTCGTCGCGCTGCGCTGGCGGCGTTCCATGCTGGCGGTCACCTTCGGCTTCGTCGCGCTCACCGTCTGGCTCTACACCGTCGTGCCGCGGGGCTTCTTCCCCGACCAGGACAGCGGCCTGATCTTCGGCTTCGTCCAGGCGCAGCCCGATACCTCCTTCCAGCAGATGACCGTCTACCAGCAGCGCGTGATGGAGGTGATCCGCGCCGACCCGGCGGTGGAGAACGTCTCGGCGGCGGTCGGCGGTGGCGGCTTCTTCGGCTCATCGGCCTCGGTGCGCCTGCAATTGACGCTGGTGCCGCAGGGCCAGCGTCCGGGCGTCAAGGCGAACGATGTCATCAACCGGCTGCGCCGGCCGCTGGCGGCGGTGACGGGCGTTCAGACCTTCATGCGGCCGGTCTCGGACATCATCGTCGGCGGCCGCCAGGGCAATGCGTCCTACCAATACGTGCTGCTGACGCCCGACATCGACGAGTTGTTCACCTGGAGCGAGGCGCTGGTGAACCAGCTGCGCACCGTGCCGCAGGTCGAGGACGTCTCGAGCGACCAGCAGCGCACCGGCCTCGTCTCGCGCCTGGTGATCGACCGCGACGCGGCGGCGCGGCTCGGCATTTCCGTGCAGGCGCTCGACGCGGCGCTGAACAACGCCTTCGCGCAGCGGCAGGTCTCGACCATCTATCGCACGCGCAACCAGTACCGCGTGGTGCTGGAGATCGACCCGCTATTGACCGAGGCGCCGGAGAACCTCGACCGCATCTTCCTGCCCGGCCGCGCGGGGCCGGTGCCGCTTGGTGCCGTGGCGCGGCTCGAGCGCGGCATCTCGCCGCGCACGATCACCCATCAGGGCCTGTTTCCGGCGGCGACCATCACCTTCAACCTGGCCGAGGGCGTCTCGCTCGGCGAAGCGGCCGCGGCGATCGAGCAGGCGGCGCTCGCCATCCAGATGCCGGCCTCGATCCGCGGCGGAATTCGCCGGCAATGCGCGCGCCTTCCAGAGCTTCCAGTCCGGCCTGCCGCTGCTGATCCTGGCGGCGATCGTCGCGATCTACATCGTGCTCGGCGTGCTCTACGAGAGCCTGATCCATCCGCTGACGATCATCTCGACCCTGCCGACCGCGGGCATCGGCGCCCTGCTGGCGCTGCTGGCGACCGGGCTGTCCTTCACGCTGATCGCGCTGATCGGCGTCATCCTGCTGATGGGCATCGTGAAGAAGAATGCCATCATGATGGTCGATTTCGCGCTGGAGCATGAGCGCGCGCGGCGGGGAGGGCGGCATGCAGGCGATCCTGGAAGCCTGCCGCGAGCGCTTCCGGCCGATCCTGATGACGACGCTGGCGGCGCTGTTCGGCGCCATTCCGCTGGCCCTGGCGACCGGGCCGGGTGCGGAACTGCGCTCACCGCTCGGCATCACCATCATCGGCGGGATGCTGCTGTCGCAGGTGCTGACGCTGTACACGACGCCGGTCGTCTATCTGGCGCTGGAACGGCTGGCGACGGCGGCGACGGGCGCCGCTGCGCAGGCTGGTGGCCAGCGGCGCGGCGGCACCTGGCGCCGGGACCGCGCGTCCGGGCGCATCGCCCTTGTAAGGATGGGCGGCTGAGGGGGTGAAGGGCGAGCGAGGATGGCCGGGCCGCGGCGGGCCTCTGCGGCCAGTGCGGTTCGGGTGTTGGTGGCGGGAGTGTGAAAGCCTGACAGCAGGCGGGCGCTTGCGGGCGCGGCAACGACAGGGGCCGGACGGGTGATCGAGCCGGCGCTATCGCTCTGAACTTGCGTGATATGCGGTTCGCTCGGAGGCAGGTGAGCGGCTTGGCTGGGGGACCTGGATTCGAACCAAGAATGCCCGAGTCAAGAGTCGGGAGTTTTACCGTTAAACTATCCCCCAAGCGGGACCGGCACTGGCCGGGGGCGCGCATGTAGCACCGCCCGACCGGCCCGGCAACACCGTCCGGCACCCCCGTCGCGACGGGCGAACGTGGAAAGCGCTTGCCCCGGCCCCCACATGTCCGGATCATGAAGACGCGATCGGCGGCCGGCGCCGCCGATCCGGACCCTGCAATGACCGAGATTTCAGCACGCCATACCCCCGACGCCCCGCCCGAGACGGCGGCGCCGGCCTACGCGCGTGCCGAGCATGGGGCAGACGGCCTTCGCCGCGATCGATCTCGGCACGAATAATTGCCGGCTGCTGGTGGCGGCGCCGACCGGTTCGGGCTTCCGGGTGGTGGATTCCTTCAGCCGCATCGTGCGGCTGGGGGAGGGGCTGGCGCATAGCCGGGCGGCTCGCCGATGGCGCGATGGACCGGGCGGCGGCGGCGCTCAGGGCCTGCGCGGACAAGCTCGCACGCCGGCCGGTCCGGCGCTTCGAGGCGGTGGCGACCGAAGCCTGCCGGCGCGCCACCAACGGCGCGGCCTTCCTGGCGCGCGTCACCGCCGAGACGGGATTGCGCCTGCGCATCATCTCGGCGCGGGAGGAGGCCGAGCTGGCGATGGAATCCTGCGCTCCGCTGCTGGAGCCGGCGGACCGTCGCGCCCTGTTGTTCGACATCGGCGGCGGCAGCACCGAGATCGCCTGGATCCGCGTGCCGGATGGGGCGCGGGCCGGCGAGCCGCCGGAGTTGATCGGCTATCTGTCGCTGCCGCTCGGCGTCGTCACGCTGGCCGAGCGCGCCGGGCAGGATTGCTTCACCGAGCGCGGCTTCTGCGACGTGGTGGAAGAAGTGGCGCACCATCTGGCGGAATTCGACCGGGTGCATTGCATCGGCCAGGAAATCCGCGCGGGCGGGGTGCGGTTGATGGGCACCTCGGGCACGGTCACGACGCTGGCCGGCGTCGCGATGGCGCTGCCGCGCTACAAGCGGCCGCTGGTCGATGGCAAGATCCTGGAATGCGAGGCGGCGGACCTCGCGCTCGGGGACCTGTTCGCGCTGGGGCGGGAAGGGCTGGCGCAGCATCCCTGCGTCGGGCCGGAACGCGTGGAATTCGTGCTGCCGGGCTGCGCCGTGTATGCCGCCATACGTCGGATCTGGCCGACGCCGCGGATCACGGTCGCCGATCGGGGCCTGCGGGAAGGCATGCTGACGCGGATGATGCGCGCCGAGCGCGCCGCATGGCGCCGCCGCGCCGGGCGATGAGGGCGATGGCCCCTCACGGGGGCTGTGCCAACGGCCTGAACCGCGCCATCTGACAGGATCTCGGGGCTTTTGTGTGTGAACGACGGTGAACGCGGCACCGTCCAAGGGAAGTGTTACCTATGGCGAAGCAACCGCCCGGCTCCGGCCGGGGCATGTCGACGCGGCTGAAGACCGCGGAGGGCCGTTCCACCGCCAGCCAGCGCTGGCTGACGCGGCAGTTGAACGACCCCTATGTGAAGGCGGCGAAGGAACGCGGGCTGCGGTCGCGCGCGGCGTTCAAGCTGCTGGAGATGGATGAGACAGCTGAAGCTGCTGAAGCCGGGGCTGCGGGTGGTGGACCTCGGCGCCGCGCCGGGGGGGTGGACGCAGGTGGCGGTGCAGGTGGTGGGGCCGAAGGGGCCAGGTCGTCGCGATCGACATCCTGCCGATGGACCCGGTGCCGGGGGCGACCGTGCTGCAGGGCGACTTCCAGGACCCGGAGGCGGAGCAGCGCACCATCGAGGCGATGGGCGGGCGGGCGGATGTGGTGCTGTCCGACATGGCGCCGAACACCACGGGGCACCAGGCGACGGACCATCTGCGGATCATGGCGCTGGCCGAGATCGGGCTGGATTTCGCGCGGCGGGTGCTGGCGCCGCGCGGGGCCTTCGTCGCCAAGGTGCTGCAGGGCGGCACGACCGGCGAGATGCTGGCGACGCTGAAGCGGGATTTCGCGACGGTGCGGCACGTGAAGCCGCCGGCGAGCCGCAAGGACAGCGCGGAACTGTATGTGGTGGCGACGGGGTTCCGCGGCGGGGTGATGACGGCACCCGGGGCACCTTAGGGAATGGGGCGGCCAACGAGGTGAAGGTCGCCAACCGCTACGCGGGCTGTCCCTGGCCGCTTGCGCCCTGACGATGGCGCGGGGCGCTGTCGCCCGCGGCCCGCACGCTGGCGGGCAGGGTATCGAGCCCATCGGATGGTGGCCGGGGCGCCGGCCCGGTTCCCCCGGGTGGCCAGGGGGAACCGCGGGGAGGTGCTCCTACGCCGTCCTTTGGCCGGTGCATCCCAGCCGCCACACAACCGCCGCTTGCCCAACGCCCCCCTCGCGATTAAGGAGGGCCGCCAAGGTTCGGATCGCGAAAGGTCCCCCATGGCTTCCGACAGCACGAATGACACCCCCCGCCGCGGCATCCGCATGATCGAGGAGGCTTATGCCTTCGACGACGTGCTGCTGGTGCCCGCCTATTCCACGGTGCTGCCGTCCCAGACCGACACGCGCACGCGCATGACGCGTGAGATTTCGCTGA
Source organism: uncultured Alphaproteobacteria bacterium (assembly GCA_963732425.1). Classification (GTDB taxonomy): domain Bacteria; phylum Pseudomonadota; class Alphaproteobacteria; order Acetobacterales; family Acetobacteraceae; genus Neoroseomonas. The sequence continues at coordinate 164,041 of CAVSZN010000014.1, read as the reverse complement.
ACATTCCGCTGATTTCCGCGGCGATGGACACGGTCACCGAGGGCAACATGGCGATCGCCATGGCGCAGGCCGGCGGCATCGGCGTCATTCACAAGAACCTGACGCCCGAGGAGCAGGCCGCCCAGGTCCGCCAGGTCAAGAAGTTCGAATCGGGCATGGTGGTGAACCCGCTGACCGTGCATCCCGACCAGACGCTGGCCGAGGTCCGCGCCTTGCAGGACCGCTATCGGATCAGCGGCATCCCGGTGGTCGAGCGCGGGTCGGGCCGGCTGGTCGGCATCGTCACCAACCGCGACGTGCGCTTCGCCACCGACCCCAGCCTGCGCGTCTATGAGCTGATGACGCGGGAGAACCTGATCACCACCGGCCTGGACGTGACGCCGGATGAGGCGCGGGCGCTGCTGCACAAGCACCGCATCGAGAAGCTGGTGGTGGTGGATGACGCCTATCGCTGCGTCGGCCTGGTCACCGTGAAGGACATGGACAAGGCGCAGGCCAACCCGAACGCGTCCAAGGATGCGATGGGCCGGCTGCGCGTGGGCGCCGCGACCGGGGTGGGGGAGGACGGCTTCCGCCGCGCCGAGCTGCTGATCGCCGCCGAGGTCGATGTGGTGGTGGTCGACACCGCCCATGGCCATTCGGGCGGGGTGATGGAGGCGGTCGAGCGCATCAAGCGCCTGTCCAATTCGGTGCAGGTGGTGGCCGGCAATGTCGCCACGCCCGAGGGCGCGCTGGCGCTGATCGAGGCGGGGGCGGATGCGGTGAAGGTGGGCATCGGGCCGGGTTCGATCTGCACCACGCGCATCGTCGCCGGCGTCGGCGTGCCGCAGTTGACGGCGGTGATGGAGACCTCGGTCGCGTCGCGGGAGAAGGGCGTGCCGGTGATCGCCGATGGCGGCATCCGCACCTCGGGCGACCTCGCCAAGGCGATCGCCGCCGGGGCGGATTGCGCGATGATGGGCAGCGTCTTCGCCGGCACGGACGAAGCCCCGGGCGAGGTGTTCCTCTACCAGGGCCGCTCCTACAAATCCTATCGCGGCATGGGCAGCCTCGGCGCCATGGCGCGCGGCTCGGCGGACCGGTACTTCCAGGCCGAGGTGCAGGACACGCTGAAACTGGTGCCCGAGGGCATCGAGGGGCGCGTCGGCTACAAGGGCCCGGTCGGCACGGTGGTGCACCAGATGGTCGGCGGCCTGCGCGCGGCGATGGGCTATACCGGCTGCGCGACGGTGCCCGACCTGCAGATCCAATGCGCGCTTCCGCCGCATCACCGGGGCCGGGCTGCGCGAATCCCATGTGCATGACGTGGCGATCACGCGGGAAGCGCCGAATTATCGCGCGGAAGGGTAGCAGCCGAGGGCAAGCGCCGCTGACCCCGCCGACCAGACACTCGGCTTTGGATGGCGGGAACCAGGCGCCGCGCGCGATGGCAGCGCCACTGGTCGCGGCGCGGTGCCATCGCAGGCGCGGCCAGGTGCCCCTTTCGCGAGAGGGTGCTGCGGCCCGCGCATCCGAAGCATGAGACGTATTGCCGAGCACCCGGGGGGAAGCCGAAACCGCTTGCCGAGCGGCGGAACCCCATTCCCGGCAGCCTTGCCCGCAGCCGGCGCACGAACCTTGCCCCGCAGGCCGCGCCGCGCGAGGCTGGTGACGGGGCGCCCCGATATTCTCCCAGGAGGAATGCCGCATGCCGACCCCGGATGCCGTCGTGTTCGACGCTTATGGGACCCTGCTCGACGTCAACGCCGCCATGGCCGCGCAGGCCGCGCGGCTTGGTGAGCGGTGGGAGGCGCTTTCGGCCGAATGGCGGGCGAAGCAACTGGAATACACCTGGGTGCGCAGCCTGACCGGCGCCGTCGCATCATGAGGATTTCTGGCTGTGCACGCGCGACGCGCTGGATTTCGTGTTCGCCCGCAACGGCATCGCCGACCGCGCCGCTGGCGGCGCAATTGATGGAGGCCTATCGCGTCCTGCCCGCCTATCCGGAAGTGCCGGGCGTGCTGCGCGCGATCCGGGACAAGGGGATGGCCGTAGCCATCCTGTCGAACGGCACGCCCGGCATGCTGGCGGATGCCGTCGCCGCCGCGGGGATCGAGCCGCTGGTGGATGAGATCCTGAGCGTGGAATCCGTGGGCATCTACAAGCCGGACCCGCGGGTCTATCGGCTGGCGACGCGGCAGTTCGGCTGCACCGCCGACCGGCTGGCCTTCGTCTCGGGCAATGCCTGGGACGCGCAGGCCGCCCATGCCTTCGGCATGCAGGTGGTGCGCGTGAACCGCACCGCTGCGCCCGACGAATACGGGCTGGCGGAGGCCGGCTTGCCGGTGCTGCCCGACCTTGGCGGCCTGATCGGCGTCCTGTCGTGACGCCAGCCGCGCGGATTGCCTGCGCCATCGACCTGATCGGCGTCCTCGAGGAACAGTGCTTCGGCCCGGCGGCGCGCCGCCGCCCGGCCGATGCGGTGGCGAGCGACTTCTTCCGCACGCGCCGCTTCATCGGCGGCGGCGACCGGCGGGTGGTGTCGGAACTGGCCTGGGGGGTGGTGCGGCAGCGCATCCGGCTGGGCTGGCATCTGGACCGGCTGGGCGTGGCGCCGACGGCGCGCCTGCTGCTGCTGGCGCAGATGCTGCTGGGCCGCAGCGGCGACCATGGCCGCGGCCGGCAGGCGGCTGAAGCCGCCTTCGATGATTCGCATTACGGCCCGGCCGCGCTCGATGCCGCCGAACGGCGCGTGGCGGCCGCGCTGGATGGGCGGCCGCTGGTCGACCCGGCCATGCCGGACGGCCCACGGCTGAACCTGCCCGACTGGGTGCTTCCGGCATTCACGGCGCGGTTCGGCGCGGCGCTGGCGCGCGAGGCCGCGGCGCTGGAGACCGAGGCGCCGCTCGACCTGCGGGTCAACCTGCTGAAGTCGGACCGCGATGCGGCGATGACGCTGCTGGCCGGGCGAGCGCATCGCGGTGGTGCCGACGCCGCTGTCCCCCTGGGGTCTGCGGCTGCCGTCGCGCCGGCCGGTGACCGGCACCGCGGCGTTCCGCCAGGGGCTGGTCGAGGTGCAGGACGAAGGCAGCCAGTTGATCGCGCTGCTGGCCGATGCCCGCCCGGGGATGCGGGTGGCGGATTACTGCGCGGGTGCCGCGGGCAAGACGCTGGCGATGGCCGCGACCATGGGCAATCGGGGCAAGATCACCGCCTGCGACACCTCGGCCGTGCGGCTTGAGGGGGCGGCGACGCGGCTGCGGCGCGCGGGCGTGGACAATGCGGAGCGCCATCTGCTCGAACCGGGCGATCGCTGGGCCAAGCGCCGGGCGGGTTCCTTCGACCGGGTGCTGGTCGATGCTCCCTGCACCGGCACCGGCACCTGGCGGCGCAACCCCGATGCGCGGCTGCGGACGCGGCCCGAGGACCTGGCCGAACTGGTGGAGATCCAGCGGCGAGATTCTCGACAAGGCATCGGAACTCGTGCGTCCGGGCGGCCGGCTGGTCTACGCTACCTGTTCCCTGCTGCCGCAGGAGAACGAGGAGCAGATGGACCGCTTCCTGGCCCAAGCCCCCGCCTTTGTGCCGATCCCGCTCGAACGCCTCTGGACCGAATTGCGTCCGGGCGTCGCGGCACCCTGCGCCGGGCCGTTCCTGGCGCTGTCGCCCGGCGCGCACGGGACGGACGGCTTCTTCTGCGCGGTGCTGGAGCGCGTCCCGTGATCAGCATCCGTCGCGCCCGGCCCTCCGACGCGCAGGCGATCGGGGAGATCCACGCGACGGTCTGGCGCAGCACCTATGCCGGCATCCTGCCCGATGCCTATCTGGCCGGATTGTCGGCGCAGCGCCTGGCGGGGTTCTACCAGCGCGCCGTGCTCGACCGCCGCGATGGGCATGCGGTGTTCGTGGCGGTGTCGGGCCTGATGGGCGCACCTGGCGGGGCGACGGTGGTGGGCTTCGCCTCGGGCGGGCGGGCCCGGCGGCCGGGCATCGCCGAGGGGGAGGTGGAGACGCTCTACCTTCTCGAGGACTGGCGCGAGCGTGGCGCCGGGCGGCGGCTGATGCGGGCCATGGGGGCGCATCTGCGCGCGGTGGGCTGCCGGTCGGCCATGCTCTGGGTGCTGGCCGACAATCCGACGCGCTGGTTCTACCGGCATCTTGGCGGGCGCGAAGCGGCGCATGAGGCCATCAGCGTCGGCGGCCGGGAGGTGGAACAGGCCGCCTTCGTGTGGGACCCGATCGAGGCGCTGCTGTCGGCGACGGCGCCGGTGCAGGACCGGTAGCGCGCCCACCGGGCCGGACGCGGCCGGTGCGCCGCGATGGCATTGGCGCCGCGCCGAAGGGGTGCTCAGGGCACGACCGGTCCGCCTGCGAAGCCAGCGCCGAACATCGCATACACCAGCAGCACGATGACCAGCAGCCCGAGGATGCCCCCGAACCCCCCGCCACCGTAGTAGCCGGACCGGTACCCGTAGTACCCGCCGCCGCCGAACAGCAGAAGCAGCAGGACAATGATCAACAGAAGGGTCATCTCGCGTCTCCTCTGCCGGTGGAGCGCGCGGGACGCGCAAAGGTTGCGGCCAGCCCCGCCGCATCCCGCGTTGGCCCGCTGTTGTTGCCAGGCGCGTGGCCGCGGGGCGTGAAGGGCGGTGCCGGGCCGGGCGGCGTGGTCCGACCCCCGCGCATGACCGGAGCAGGCGGCCGGTTGCCGGCCCGAACCGACTTGCCCGAAGCGCGCGCCTGTGCTTCACGCCGCCATGGCCGACCCATCCGCTTCTTCCGCTCCCGCCCGGCACGAACAGGTGCTGATCCTCGACTTCGGCAGCCAGGTGACACAGCTCATCGCGCGCCGCCTGCGCGAGTCCGGCGTCTATTGCGAGATCTGGCCCTTCAGCCACGCCCCCGAGGAGCGCATCCGCGCCTTCGCGCCCCGCGGCATCATCCTGTCAGGCGGCCCGGCCTCGGTGAACGAGGGGGAAAGCCCCAAGGCGCCGGATTGCGTCTTCACCCTCGGCATCCCGGTGATGGGCATCTGCTATGGCCAGCAGACCATGGCCGCGCAGCTCGGCGGCGTGGTGGAGGGTTCGGACCATCGCGAATTCGGCCGCGCCTTCGTCGATGTGACGGGCGAATGCGCCATCACCCAGGGCATCTGGGCCCCCGGCGCGCGCGAACAGGTGTGGATGTCCCATGGCGACCGCATCACCGCGCTGCCGCCGGGCTTCCGTTCCGTGGCGAGCAGCGAGGGGGCGCCGTTCTCGGTGATCGCCGACGATGCGCGCCGCTTCTACGGCACGATGTTCCATCCGGAGGTGGTGCACACGCCCGCACGGCGCGGCGCTGCTGAAGAACTTCACGCATGGCGTCTGCGGCTGTTCGGGCGACTGGACGATGGGCGCCTATCGCGCCGAGACCATCGCCAAGATCCGCGCGCAGGTCGGCAAGGGGCGCGTGGTGTGCGGGCTGTCGGGCGGTGTCGATTCGTCCGTCGCGGCGGTGCTGATCCATGAGGCGATCGGCGACCAGCTGACCTGCATCTATGTCGATCACGGGCTGATGCGGGCCAATGAGAGCGAGCAGGTCGTCAAGACCTTCCGCGACCGCTTCAACATTCACCTGGTGCATCGCGATGCGTCGGACCTGTTCCTCGGGCAGTTGTCGCGGCGTGACGGACCCCGAGGTGAAGCGCAAGACCATCGGCCGCCTGTTCATCGAGGTGTTCGAGGAGGAGCAGAACAAGCTCGGCGGGGCGGATTTCCTGGCGCAGGGCACGCTGTATCCGGATGTGATCGAAAGCGTCTCGGCCACCGGCGGCCCGTCGGTGACGATCAAGTCGCACCACAATGTCGGCGGACTGCCCGAAGGGATGCGCATGCGCCTCGTCGAGCCGCTGCGCGAATTGTTCAAGGATGAGGTGCGCGTGCTGGGCCGCGAACTCGGCATCCCGGAGGAGATCGTCGGCCGGCACCCCTTCCCGGGGCCGGGCCTCGCCATCCGCATCCCCGGCGATGTGACGCGGGAGAAGGCGGACCTGCTGCGCAAGGTGGACACGATCTTCCTCGAGGAGATCCGCAGCGCCGGGCTGTATGACGCGATCTGGCAGGCCTTCGCGGTGCTGCTGCCGGTGCGCACCGTGGGTGTGATGGGCGATGGCCGGACCTACGACCAGGCCTGCGCGCTGCGCGCGGTGACAAGCACGGATGGCATGACGGCGGATGTCTATCCCTTCGACATGGCGTTCCTGTCGCGGGTGTCGAACCGCATCGTGAACGAGGTGCGCGGGATCAACCGGGTGACCTATGACATCACCAGCAAGCCACCGGGGACGATCGAGTGGGAGTGATGCCTGGCCATCCGGCGGCATCCGAAGCCGTCGCGTGATGCAGCGCCGGCTACGGACGGAAGGCGCGGCGTCCTGACGGTATCCATCGGCGGCACCGGCGTCGGGCGGCCTGGCTGACGGGCCGGCCCGGTACCGGCGATCGATGCCGTTTCGCGGCGCACGCCATCGGATGTGGCCCTGCCGATCGTCTTCCCGCTCGCGCCCTCAGACGGCCAGTTTGAGCGTGGCTTGCCGCCCCGCATCATCGGCGCCGGCCAATGCGTCCCAGCGCAGGTCGCCGGCGTAGCGCCAGGCCATGTGCCCTTCTTCGTTCAGCGCGAAGAGGTGCAGCCATCCATTGTCGAACAGGGCCCGCACAGCGTCGTGGCGACGGAGGATATCGGCCATGGCCTCGCGCGGCGCTTCGATGCACACCGACAGGCGCAGCGGTTCATGCGCGTAGGCTTCGCCGTCATGCACCGACTGCCAGGGCAGGCCCGGCCGCAGCAGGCCACCGTTGCCCTCGACGACGCCGATGCCGCCCGTGACGTTGTGCAGCAGCTTGTTGCCGCCGCCAAACACGCCGGGCGCCACGGTCGATCCGTAGTATTGCAGGCTGATCCAGCTTGCGACGACGACCGGCGCGGTCAGGATCAGTTCCAGGATGCCGAAGCCCCTGTCCTGCTTCCAGTCGTAGTCGTGCAGGAATGCGCGTCCCGCGAGGTTCCGGCCGGCCGTGCGCGTCCGGGGCGCGGCGATGAAGGCCCTGCAGCCGGCGAGCGCCCATTCCGGTCGCGTCTCCGCCCAGTCGCGGCTGCGTCCCGGCACGGCGCCTTCATGTCCGGCCCGGGGCAGGCGGAGGGCGCGTTCGCCGCGGGCCAGCCTGCCTGCCGCATCGAGCCAGGCCTTGGCCTGGCTGATGTCCGTCCGGTGGGCGTCGGAGGGAGCATCCTGTGCATACAGGGTCACCGCATCCGTCGTGGTGTCGTGCAGCGCGGCCAGGAACAGGGTATCGGCCGGGATCTCGATGCCGTTTGCCGCCAGGCCCGCCCGGACCTGCGCGTCGTTCAGCAGCACCGCCAGGAGGCGGGCGTTGACCTCACCCGAATAGCCGCCGCAGGCGCCGCAATGCAGCCCGCTGGCATGGGGATTGTTGACGACATTGGCGCCGTGCCCGGCCAGCAGGACCAGCCGGGCAAAGCCCCCGGTCAGCGACATGGCCCGCAATATGGTCTCGGCCGCCTTGGTGCGGCCCGCGAGATCGATCGCGGGATCCAGGCGCGGCGCGGGGTCGTTCGGGGCCGGCGCGCGATGGAGACCCAAGGCATCGCCCACGAGCTTGCCGGCATAGATCGGGCCCGTCGCCTCGACGAAGGCGAAGGACGACACCGCGGCGAGCTTGAACCGCCCCCAGGCGCGTGTCGCCCGGGCCTTGACCCTGGCGGACTGGTCGGCCGCGGCATCATCCGCTGCGCCGGAGCATGACCGGATCGCGGGATTGAGCAGCACCGGAAGCCGCAATTCCTCGACATCGGAGGCAAAGCGACGATGCGCCGTGGTCAGCCCGAAGAAGCCGGCGAAGCCGAGCGTCTGGATGCGCGGATCCACACTCTCCAATGCGCGGCGGAACACCTCCGAGCGCACGTCGATGCAGAACGCCGCCTGCAGCAACGGCCGATCCCGGATCGCCTGCGGGACGGCCGTCGCGAGCATCGATGCCAGCGCCCGCTGGGCGGAACGTTCCGCCGCTTCCTGCAGGATGGCATCCGTCACCAGTTCCATCGTCGCCACGACCGGCGCGGCATGCCCGGCATGCGCGCTCGCCCACCTGTCCGCGATCTGCGCGCCGTAGCGCAGGAACAGGGCTTCCTCCCAGATCAGCCGGATCGCGAGGAGGTCGGTGATCGTCGTGTCCGACCCGCCTGCGAGTTCCGCCTGCCAGAGCTTGTAGCGCGCATACTGCGCCCAGCCGCCCAGCGTCATCAGGATCCGGTGGAAACAGGTTTCCAGCGCGGCTTCCGTCATGGCGAGCCGCCCGGCGACGCGGGCGATGACGGCAAGGGCGTTCTCCGGCGCCTCCGAGACATGGAGGGCGAAGCCGCGCAGCCCCGCGATCTCGGGCGTCAGGTCGTGGGTGGCCATCGCCCGCCATGCCGCATAGGCGCCCCTGCCGCGCTGACCTGCCCAGAGCGCCTGGCCTTCGTCGAAATATCCCGCCGCCCAGGCACCGAGCCGCTCGTTGATCAGGCCCGGCCAGTCGATGCCGGACGCGTCCGCCGCGAGTTCCGCGATGGTGGGCAGTGCGCGTGGAGCGGGCCCGGCGATGTTGGCGGCGGCCTTCAGGGCGGCCAGGCCGGGTGGCCTGAGATGCGCCGGGGCGTTCGACCAGGCCTCATGGAGGTCCTGGTCGGAGATGGCACCGGCCGCGATCTTCGCCGCATACCAGCCGCGCGGCATGGTCACGGGGCTGCCGGCGACGCGTGCAAGCCGCGCGCCCGCCGTTGCCAGGCTCTCGGCCGCCTGGCCGAGGAACGGGTTGACGGCAACGCTCGACGCCAGCGGCCACAGCGGCGGGATGGCCCGCGCCGCGCGATCGGCCGCAATCTCGAAGCGTTTCAGGTCGGCCAGCGCCGAAGGGCAGGGATCAGGCATCTTCCAGTCTCCGGAACGATCAGGACACGCCGCGGGTGGACCAGCCGCCGAGGAGCCGGTCGAACACCGCATTGGCGTAGAAGCCATTCGAGAGATGCACGCGCAGGCCGGCGGCGGCCGGGTGGTAGGCCCAGAGCGGAAACATGGCCTGCACAATGGCGACAAGACCGAAGCTGATGACGGCGAGCACGATGAGCGCCCATTCCAGAGGCCCCGGTGCGGGCGTGGCCGGCAGGATGCCCGCGGTGATGAAGGTTGCTGCGCTCTGCAGCGCGAAATAGCCGACCGAGGTCGCCACGGCATAGACCGCCGTGCGCCGGGTGAGCGCCTTCGGCGCCGCGTCGGCAAGCCCCTGCGCCAGCATGTATGCGACGCCGAATATCAGGATGGCGCCCAGCGCGATGACCTGGGGCGATTTGTCCGTCAGGCCGAAGGCGAGCCCCACCAGGACGTAGATGACGAGCGCCACCATGAAGGCCCGCCCGACCGCCGCGGCGTCGGGCACCGCGACCGGGCCTGGCCGGCGGATCGCCGCGATCCGCTCCACCGCGCCGCCCGAGGCGAGGAAGGAATGGGCCTTGTAGAGCGAGTGCGCCACGAGGTGCAGCAGGGCGAGGGGAAACAGCGCCAGCCCGCACTGCATGATCATGAAGCCCATCTGGGCGACGGTGGACCAGGCGAGCGACGTCTTGACCGCCGGCTGCGTCAGCATCACGAGGCTGCCGAACAGCGCCGTGAAACCGCCGATCGCGACAAGAACGGCGAGAACGCCAGGCGCCAGCAGCAGGACGTCGGCGAAGCGGATGAGCAGGAACCCGCCCGCATTGATCACGCCCGCATGCAGAAGCGCCGAGACGGGCGTGGGTGTCTCCATCACCTCGGTCAGCCAGCCATGGGTCGGGAACTGGGCGGACTTGAGCATCGCCGCGAGCGCCAGCAGGCCTGCCGCTCCGACCGCAAGCGTTCCGCCTTCTCCCGCACGGGCGGCCTGCAGGATCGAACCGATATCGGCGGTCCCGTAGTCAGCCGCGAGCAAGGTGGCGGCGCCGATGAGCGCGACATCCGCGAGGCGGGCGGTGACGAACTTCTTGCGCGCGGCGCGCTGCGCGGCGACGCGTTCGGGGTAGAACAGAAGAAGCCGGTGGAGGAACAGGCTGGTGGCGATCCAGGCAAGCACCAGCTGCACGAGATTGCCGGCGGCGACCAGCAACAGAACCGAGGCAAGCGTGAGGCTCAGCCAGCCGGTGAACGGGCCCTGGCCCGCCTCGCCGTCGAGGTAGGTGCCGGCGTAGCGGATGACGACCCAGCCGATGAAGGTGACGAGCACCAGCATCACCGCGCTCACGGCATCCAGGCGCACCGACAGCCCCGCGCCGAAAAGCCCGATCACCGGGCTGACGCCGGGCCCGAGCAGGAACAGACCCACGGCCGAGGCCAGCGCCGCCAGCAGCGCAACAAGCGCGGCCAGCTCCGCGATGGCGGGAACGCGTTTCGGCCTGTGCCCCGTCTTCAGGAAGCAGATGCAGGCGCTGACGAGCAGCGGCGCGGGCGCCAGCAGGGGCAGGAGATGGATTGGCACGGAATGTCCCCTCGATGCGCGCATCGGTCCGGGGCATTCCTACTGATGCGTCTGGCGCCACAAAAATTCATTGTTGTGGTCAAATCGTTCACTTAAATCGAACGATATGCGGACCCTCAACTTCAACCACCTCCACTATTTCTGGGCGGTCGCCCATGAAGGCAGCCTCACGCGGGCCGCCGGGCGCATGAACCTGTCGCAGTCGGCGCTGTCGGTTCAGATCCAGAAGCTCGAGCATCAGGTCGGCCATCCCCTGTTCGAGCGCGTCGGCAAGAAGCTTGTGCTGACCGAGGCCGGCCAGATCGCGCTCGACTATGCCGACACGGTGTTCAAGGCTGGCGAGGAGATGATGAGCACCCTGCAAGGGCGCCCCATGGCCAAGAGCCAGGTCCTCAGGGTCGGCGCGCTGACGACGCTGTCCCGGAATTTCCAGATCGAATTCCTGCGGCCGCTGGTGGGTCGGTCCGACGTGGAGCTCATCGTCAGGTCGGGCAATATTCGCGACCTCCTCGCGCAGCTGGAGGCTCACGCCGTCGACGTCGTCCTGGCGAACAGCGCCGCGCCGCGGGACGCGCGCTCACCCTTGCGCAACCACCTGCTCGACGAGCAGCCGGTCAGCCTGGTCGGCCGCCCGAGGGCGGGCAAGCGGCGCTTCCAGTTCCCGGAGGACCTGCGGACCGAGCCTCTGCTGCTGCCCAGCCTCGACAGCGACATTCGCGTGGCGTTCGACCGGATTCTCGGAATTGGCGGGGATCAGGCCGATGATCCTCGCCGAGGTCGACGACATGGCCATGCTTCGTCTTCTCGCGCGCGAGCGCGAAGGCGTCACGCTGGTGCCTCCCATCGTCGTGCGCGATGAACTGGAGGCGGGAATTCTTGTCGAGCACTGCCGCATTCCCGAGGTGACGGAGAGCTTCTACGCGATCGTGAAGAAGCGTCGCTTCCCCAATCGGCTTCTCACCGACGTGCTCGCCATCGCCACTGCGGCACCGGCAAACGCGCCATGATGGGCATGCCCGTCGTCTTGCTCGGCAGCCGCGGCCTTGTCCACGACCTGCTGGCCGGCTCGACCGGGCGCGGCGCCGCGAGCATCCTGGCTCATCGGCCGATGTGGCGATCCGTGCCGCATGGGCCTGGAGCGGCTTCCGTTTGCTCCGGCGCATGGAATTCTCTCCAGGCCATTGTCTTTTGGGGCATGTTCACCCGACCAGGTGAGGCCCCATGATCGGGAACGTCCCCGGTCTGCGCCCGACCCCATTGCAGGAGGCAGCCTTGCCCGCGCCCGTCACCATCCACGGCATCAGGAACTGCGACACGATGAAGAAGGCGCGCGCCTGGCTCGAAGCGCATGGCGTCGCGCATGCCTTCCACGACTACAAGACGGCCGGCATCGACCGCGCCACGCTGGAAGGCTGGGCGCGCAAGGTCGGCTGGGAAAGGCTGCTCAACCGCGCGGGCACCACCTTCCGCAAACTGCCGGACGCGGAGAAGGAAGGGATGACGGAGACGCGTGCCCTCGCGCTGATGCAGGCGCAGCCATCGATGATCAGGCGGCCGGTGCTGGCATTCGGGGATCGCCTGCTCGTCGGCTTCGACACGGCGGAATATGCGAGCAACCTCGCGGCGCTGCCGCGGGATTGAGCGCAGCACCGCCGCGCCGGCAACCTGCCCGCTACAGCGTCCGGGCCAGCGCCGCCAACTGGTCGGTCGCCTTGCCCCAGCCCTCATGGAAGCCCATCGCCTCGTGCCTGGCGCGGGCTTCCTGCGTCGCGTGCAGGGCGAGCGCCGCGATACAGCGTGCCGCCCGGCGATCGGATCGAAGGTGATGATGCCGGTCATGAAGCCGCTGGCCGCGGGGCGGTAGCCGCCCGCCAGCGCATCGGTCCAGACCAGGCGGCGGTCGGGCACGACCTCGAGGTAGCAGCCGACATTCGGCATCGCCTCGCCGTCCGGGCCGCGCATGACGCCGCGGAAATGGCCGCCGGGGCGCAGGTCGAGGTCGACATCGGTGATCCGCCAGGGCACCGGGCAGAACCACCGTTCCATCAGCGCCGGCTGCGTCCAGCAGGCCCAGAGCTTCGCCGGCGCGATGTCGATCTCGCGTTCGATCAGCAGGTCGAGCGCGGGATCCATCACGCGCCATCCTCGAATACGCCGATCATCCACAGCACGCCGAAGCGGTCCTGGACCATGCCGAAGGCGGGGCTGAAGAAGGTCGGGCCGAGCGGCATGCGGACCTCGCCGCCATCGGACAGGGCGACGAAGAAGCGCGCCGGCCTCGCGCCGCGTCGCGCGCCGGCAGGGAGACGCCGAAGCCGGCGAACTTCGCGGCCCCCGCGCAATGGCCGTCGGAGACCATCAGCGCCGACACCGCCGATGCGGATCTCGGCATGCATGATCTTGTTCTCGCTGCCGGGCGGCATCATGCCGGGCGGCGGCGGCTCGGGCGCGTCGCTGTTGCGCATCAGCATCACCATCTCGGCGCCGAGTGCGCTTGGCGTAGAAGTCCGATCGCCTCCTCGGCGCGGCCTTCGAAGAACAGGTAGGGGGTGATCGGCATGGTCGCTTCTCCGGCGTTTCCGCGGTGTGGGTCAGGCCTGGGTCAGGATGGTGAAGCCGCCGAAGATCATCCGCTTGCCGTCGAAGGGCATGGTGGCGGCGTCCATCTTCTGCGCGGGTCGGCCATGATGGTCTTCCAGCCGTCGTCGCGGGCCTGCTTCGACGGCCAGGTCATCCAGGAGAAGACGACGGTCTCGTCCGGCTTCGCACTTCACCGCCATAGGCAGGGAGGTCAGCTTGCCCTCAGGCACGTCGTCGCCCCAGCATTCCACCATCGACAGCGCGCCATGTTCCTTCAGCAGCGGCGCCATCTCGACCGCGTGGCGGCGGTATTCCTCCTTCTTCGCGTTCGGCACGGCGAGCACGAATCCATCGACATAGGTCATGGGCGTCCTTCCTTCGGTCCGGTTCAGGATGCGTTGAACGCCGCCTCGAGCGCGGCGGCGTCGATCTTCACCATCTGCATCAGCGCGGCGATGACGCGGCCGCGCTGGGCGGCATCGCCGGCCTTCATCAGCCGCGGCAGCGCCTCGGGCACCAATTGCCAGGCGACGCCGAAGCGGTCCTTCAGCCAGCCGCAGGCCTGCGCCTGGCCGCCGGCCAGCAGCGCGTCCCAGACCCGGTCGAGTTCGGCCTGGTTGGCGCAGAGCGCGGACAGCGAGGCGGCGTTGGTGAAGGCCTCGCCCGGATTGCCGTTCATCGCCAGCATCGGCGTGCCGGCCAGCGTGAATTCCACCAGCAGCACGCCACCTTCGGGCCCGGGCCCGCCGGGCGGGATGCGGATGATCTCGCCCGAGTTCGGCGCCGGGGATGGTGGCGCAGTAGAAGCGCGCGGCGTCCTCGGCCTCGGTGGCGAACCACAGGCTTGTCGCGATCTGTGTCATGTGGCGTCTGCTTCTTCTCGACGGGGCGCGGCGAACAGCAATTCGATGTAGCGGCGCAGGTGGAGCAGGCTGTCGACGGCGAGCTGCCGGACCGCCATCGCCTTGGCGAGAACGAAGGCGCCCTGGATCACCGCCTGCGTGTGAAAGGCCAGGCTTTGGGCGTGAAGCCCAGTCATGCCGCGCGCCTGCATCGTGCCGCCGCGACATCGTTCCGCCAGCGGCGCGGCATGGACGCTGATGCCGGCCTCGCAGGCGGCGCGGATCGCCGGATGTGTCGCGTAGGTTTCCTGCACCATGATGCCGAGCAGGCAGGTGAAGTGCGGCAGGCTGCCGCGAGAGATCGCGATGCGGAAATCGATATAGGCCAAGCAGGCGGTCGAGCGGATCCGCCTGGTCTGCCAGCACGGCATGCCGCCGAAGAGCGCATCCAGCCAGGTGCCGAAATGCACCGCGGCGGCGACGCCGAGTTCCTCCTTGCTGCGGAAGTGATGGAAGAAGGCGCCCTTGGTCACGCCGGCCGCCGCGCAGAGCTCATCCACCGTGGTGCCGGCATAGCCGCGGGTGCGGATCACGGTCAGCGCGGCATCGAGCAGGCGGGTCCTGGCGTCGGCGCGGCGGGGGCTAGTTTCTTGCATCGACGAAACCATACCAACCGGTTGGTATGTTCCGCAAGCCTGATCGACGCTGGCCGGCGCAACGCGCCGTGGCGGCGCGTCGCCGCGCGTTACCGGGGCAGGGGCAGTCCGGTGGTGCGGCCGATCACCGGCCGGGTAGCGCTGCGCATTGCTGGCAGCACGCCACCGCGGCCCGGTGTCCGGGTTGCGCATGCGGCCTGTTCGGGGGCGGACCTTCCGGCTGCCACCGGCATGTATTGCTGTCTGGCCGCCTCGGGATGGCGTGGTGCGCGCGGGCGTGACGCCCCTGCGGGGCTGTCGCGTGGCCGGCGCCGCCTCAGCTGCTCATGGCCGCCGCGTTCACGATCCCGACCGCGATCGACACGCCGCCCTTCACGATGGCCCCGGCGGTCTCGTTGCGCTGTTCCATCGCCTCCCGCCAGCCTGGCCCAAGCAGGCGGACCACCACGAAGAAGCACAGCAACTGCGCGACCAGCGCCACCAGCCCCCAGACCGCCGCATCCAGCAGGTTCGCCGAATTCGACACCGAGGCGCCGATCGGGATCGCCATGCCGATCAGCGCGCCGGACAGCGCGATCGCCGCGGCCGTGTTGCCCTGGCGGATCAGCGCGACCTCATCCTGCGGGGTGATGCGGCAATAGGCCCAGCCGCCCGAGCCAGACCAGCGCGATGCCGGCGATGAAATGGGTCAGGAAGCCCGGCAGGGTGGCAAGGCTGGTCATGGCGTCCCCTTCAATCGAAGAAATGCGGCACGAAGCGGCTCGAATCGCGCGTCACCGGCGTGGCGTCCTCGCGGATGCCGAGCCCGGCCGGTTCCCCGGCGATGATCCAGGACCCGAGCACCGGATACCGCCCGGCGAAGCATGGCAGTTCGGCATATTCCTGCCAGACCCTTGGCTGGTCGCCATAGGGTCCGTCGGTCTCGATCCCCGGTGCGGAGATGTTCGCACCCTCGCGGCCCCAGAGCGGCTTGGCGATCTCGGGCCTGCCGGTGCGGCCAGGTTCGAGATGCGCCGCCAGCAGGTTCGGATGGTCCGGATTGAGGTGCCACAGCAGCGAGAGGAACGCCTTGCTCGCCGGGATCAGCCGCCAGGCTGGCTCGATCCAGCGCGTCGGTGCCGCGGCGATGTTGGCGCCGAATGCCTCGCGCAGCAGCCAGTCCCAGGGATACAGCTTGAAGATCGCGGCGATCGGCGCCTCGTCGAGGTCGGTGAAGACCCGCCCGTTCCAGCCGATCTCCTCCATCGTCAGGAACGGCGCGGCGAGCCCGGCCTGCATCGCCGTGTCGCGCAGGTAGTCGACGGTGCCGCGATCCTCGATGCTCTCGGCGTCGCAGGCGAAATGCACGGTCGCCGGCAGCCCCATGGCGCCCCAGGCGGCGATCAGGCGTTCATGCAGCGTATTGAACTGGTCGTGCTGCGCCGGCGCCCGCCCGTCATCGAGGCATTGCAGCCATTCCCACTGCACCACCGCGGCCTCGAACAGCGCGGTCGGCGTGTCGGCGTTGTATTCCAGCAGTTTCGGCGCCCCGCTGCCGTCCCAGCGCAGGTCGAGCCGGCCATAGAGCGACGGTTCCTGCCTCTCCCAGGACCGTGCGACGATCGGCCAGGCGCCGTCGGGAATGCCGAGCGGCCCGCCCATGCCGTTGCGCACCGCGTAATCGACGGCGGC
Source organism: uncultured Alphaproteobacteria bacterium (assembly GCA_963732425.1). GTDB lineage: Bacteria > Pseudomonadota > Alphaproteobacteria > Acetobacterales > Acetobacteraceae > Neoroseomonas. Next base: position 147,759 of record CAVSZN010000014.1, on the reverse strand, counting down.
GCGGCTGATCCGCTCGATCTCGGCGGTGGCTTCCTCCAGCGTGTCGATCTCGGCTGCCGTGAAGCGGTAGCAGGCGCTTTCGTCCCAATAGGGTTCGCCGCCGACATCGGCGAAGGCGAAGCCCATGCGCCGCGCGCGGTCCCGACGATCGGCGCGCGGGTCGGTTCGGCGGCGCTCCACCCGTCAGCCGCCGGAGGAGGAGGAACGGAAACTGGACCCGAACCCACCGCGCGATGAAACCGACGTCGCCCCCGCACGGAAGCCGCTGGCAGCCACCAGCGCCGATCCGGCGGTGGCCCTCGACGAGGTGCCGCTGCGCCCGAAGAACCAGGAGCCGCCGTGATAATGCGAGCCCGATGAGGAACGGGTCCGTGCCGCGGCGCAGATCTGCTCGGCATCCGGCCGGTTCTGGGCGCGCGCGTCCTGGCATTCCCGCCGGCGATCCTCGCGGCTCGACCCCTGGCCGGTCAGCAATGGCGGCGCCGCCGAGCATCACGCCGCCGCCCAGCAACACCAATGTGATCGTCCGCGCCATCCGCATGAAGCGAATGTTAGGCTCGCCGGGCCGTTGACGGGAAAGCGTCCTGCGCCCAGCCTCGTGACGACATTTCACAGGCCAGGGTGGAACCATGCCCGCCGACCCCCCGCCGCCCGCCGGTATCGGCCAGGATGCGCGGATCATCGCACTGATCGGGACAGGGCATTTCCTCTCCCATTTCTACATGCTGTCGCTGCCGCCGCTGTTCCTGTTCTGGCAGGCCGAATTCGACGTCTCCTTCGCCGAGCTCGGCCTGGCCGTCGCGCTGATGTCGGGCACCACGGCGCTGTTGCAGACGCCGGTCGGCTTCTGGGTGGACAGGCATGGCGCCCGCGCCTTCCTGGTCGGCGGCACGCTGCTGATGGCGCTGTCGGTCTCGGCCATGGCGGTGGCGCCCGGCATCTGGGCGATCTGGCTGCTCGCCATCCTGTCGGGCGTCGGCAATTCGGTGATCCATCCGGCGGACTACGCGATCCTCGCCGGCTCGATCGACAAGACGCGCATGGGCCGCGCCTTCGCGCTGCACACCTTCACCGGCAATCTCGGCTTCGCCCTCGCCCCGCCGGTCGTCGCCCTGCTCGCCGCCACCATGGGCTGGCGCTTCGCGCTGCTGTTCGTCGGGCTGCTTGGCCTGCCGGTGGTCGCCGCCATCCTGGTGCAGAGCCGCATCCTGCGCGACCAGCCCAAGGCCCGCAAGGCCGACGGCGGGCCGTCGGGGCGCGAGATCCTGCTGTCGCGCCCGATCCTGCTGTTCTTCGCCTTCTTCCTGCTGTCCTCCATGGCGGGGTCGGGCATCCAGGCCTTCGTCATCACCGTGCTCGGCAAGCTGTGGGGCACGCCGGTCGCCGTCGCCTCGCATGGTGCTGACCGGCTACCTGGTCGGCGCCACCTCCGGCACGCTGGTCGGCGGCTGGGTGGCGGACACGTCGAAGCGCAACCTGATCGGCTTCGTCGTGGTGCTGACGGTCTTCGCCATGGCGATGATCCTCGCCCTCGGCCTGCTGCCGATGCCGGAATTCCTGCTGCCGATCGTGGGCTTCCTGGGCGGCCTGGCCATGGGCACGTCGCGCACGCCGCGCGACGTGATGCTGAAGGACGCCGCGCCGCCCGGGCGAGATCGGCAAGGTGTTCGGCTTCGTCTCCGCCGGCCTGCCGCTGGGCGGCGCGATCACGCCGGTGCCGCTCGGCTTCCTGATCGACATGGGGCATCCGGGGCTGGTGCTGCCGGTGGTCGCGGCGCTGCTCGGGCTGTCGCTGCTCTGCGCGGGTTCGGCGCAGTCCGAGGCGCGCAGCCGGAAGGCGGCCGCGGTGCCGGCGGAGTGACGGCACGCGCGGGCGGGCGCGGAGAGGGGCGCCGCCCCTCTCCGGACCTCTCCCCGCCAAAGGCCAAGGGCCTTTGGAAACCGTACTGGTGCCGGGCACGCGGGCGCGATGCATGCCGCCGATGCCGGCGGCGCGATCGGCTGCCGACGCCGGAGCCAACGGCGGCATTCCGAGGCCCAGGCCTTTGGCCGGGTGGTCTGGAGGGGCAGCGCCCCTCCAATTTCCGACCGCTGACCGTCTTCGACGACCTCCTCGCCGCGCTCACCTGGCTCGCCGTCGCCGTGCTGGCGGTGGCGGGCGCGCTGACCGCCTCGCGCAAGCAGCTCGACCCGGTCGGCTTCATGCTGGTGGCCTGCCTCTGCGCCTTCGGCGGCGGCACGGTGCGCGACGTCATCCTCAACCAGCCGGTCTTCTGGCTGGCGGTGCCGGGCATGGTGGCGCTGGCGGCCGGCCTGGCGCTGGTGGTCTTCTTCACCGCGCATCGGCTGGAACGGCGCTTCGTCGTGCTGCTCTGGGCCGACGCGATCGGCCTCGGCCTGTTTGCCGTGCTGGGGGCGGAGGCCGCGCAGCGCGCCGGCGCCGCGCCCTGGGTCGCGATCCTGATGGGCACCATCACCGCGACGGCGGGCGGCATCCTGCGCGACATCGTCTGCGCCGAGGTGCCGCTGGTGCTGCGCCGGGAAATCTACGCCACCGCCGCCGCGCTCGGCGCGGCCGTCTTCATCCTGCTGCAGGAAGCCGGCGCCGGGCCGCGTGCTGGCGATCTCGCTGGGCGGCCTCGTCGCCTTCGGCGCCCGCGCGGCGGGCATCGCCAACAGCTGGTCGCTGCCCGCCTATCGCGCCCGGCCCGGCCGCGACTACCCCGACAGCCGATGAGCCAGGCCACCCGCGCCATCCTGCTGACCGCTGGCGGCGGGGCTGCTCTACACGCTCGGCTATGCGCTGGCGAAGATCCTCGCCGGCGCGCTGCACCCGGTGCAGATCACCTTCCTGCGCTCGCTGCTGGTGCTGGTGGGCGCGGCCTTCTGGCTCGCCCGCAGCGCCGACCCGGCGGGCGAGGTGCGGCGGCTGGCGATGCCCCCGCGCGCGATGGACCAGCGGCTGGCCGCGGCGATGCTGATCCTGTCCAGCACGCTGGCCGTGCTCGGCTATTCCCTGGTGCCGGTGACCGAGGCCTCCGCGCTCGGCTTCACCGCGCCGATCATCCTGGTGCTGCTCGGCGCCCTGGTGCTGCGCGAGACGGTGACGCCGCGCCGCTGGATCGCCCTCGCCCTCGGCTTCGCCGGCATGCTGGTGGTGGTGCGCCCGGGTGGCGAGCTGTTCACCTGGGCCGCCGCCGTGCCGGTCTCGGCCGCGCTGACCTATGCGCTCTACCAGGTGCTGACGCGGCGCATCCGCGGCGTCGCGCATGGAATGGGACGCGACGCTGCAGGGCGCGCTGGCCGGCGTGGTGCTGCTCGGCCCGGCGATGCCCTGGCTGTGGCGCGCGGCCGGCGTCGCCGACCTGGCGCTCGCCGATGCTCTATGCGGCGGTGCAGACGGCGGCGCTGCTGTGCATCGCCGGGGCGGTGCGGCGGGCCGAGGTCTCGGCCTCGCGCCCTGGCACTATTCGCGCATCGTCTTCGCGCTGGGCCTCGATGCGCTGCTGTTCGCGCGGGTGCCGGGCGCTCTGGGCGCTGGCCGGTTGCGCGCTGATCGCCGCCGGCGGCCTGGTGCTGGCCTGGCCGCGCAGGGCGAAGCCGGCCTGACGCTCAGACCGGCATGGTGCGGCGCTGATGCGCGCGGCCGACCCGCGCCGTCTCCTCCTGCCCGCCGGCGATGACGCGCACCCCGGCATCGAGCCGCGCGGCGATGGTTGCCGGCGAGCAGCCCTCCAGGAAGGCGAGCCCCCGCGCCCGCGCCGCCGCGATGACCCGGTCGCGCGCCGCCAGCACCTCGGTCGCATAGGGATCGACCCGCACCACCACGTCGCCGAGCAGCGACAGGCCGAGATCGCCCGGCCCCATCTCGGCGAAGCCGAGGCCGGGGACGGCGAGGATCTCCTCGCAGCGCGCGACGCCCTCGGGGCTTTCGATCTTCACGCCGAGCAGCAACTCGCCCTCGGGGTTCAGCGGCCAGGGGTCGCAGCGGCGGAAATACTCGGCCTCGGTGATGCCCCAGACCGGCGCGGCGGTCGCTTCGGACCCGCGCCCGCGCGTGCCGACGCCGAGCAGCCCCGCCGCCGGTGCCGGCACCACGGCGCCAGCCATGCGCGCGCCAGCGGGTGAGGGCAGCGCCGGGTCCACCCCGCGCCGCCTGGTGCGGATAGCGGCAGGCCTCGACGAAGGCGCGCACCGCGGCGGCCGATTTCCGCCTGGCACAGCAGCACCCCATGCACGCCACGGCCGAGGATCTGGCGGAACTGCCAGGCATTGTGGCGGATGCCGGCCTCGTCGATGCCGCCGATCGGCGCCTCGACGATCACCGCCGGCGTCCGGTGGCCCGACCGCGTCGGCCCGCCGGCGACCAGCCCCGCCATGTAGGCGGCGAGGCCCGCCATGTCGAAGGCGCCATGCTCCATGCCGATATTGATGTAGTCGGCCCAGGTCGCGGCATCCGCGCGGCCCTGCGCCTCGGTCAGCACATGGCCGGTGTGGTGGCCCGTGTAGTAGATCGCCTGCCCTTGCCGCAGCAGTTCGATCGCCCGGTTGATGCGCGCGCCCATCGCCGTCCTCCCGCCTCGCCGGCTGTCGCGGCCGGCGTCGACGGGCGAGGCTACGCCGGAATCACCCGGGGATGGAAAGCGGCGGCGCTTCCAGCAGCCCCAGCCGATGCGCCTCCTCGGCGATCTGCACCGCGTTCAGCGCCGCGCCCTTGCGCAGATTGTCCGCCACGCACCAGAAGGCGAGGCCATGCGGCACCGTGGTGTCGCGCCGCAGGCGCGAGACGAACACCGCATCCTCTCCGGCGATCTCGATCGGCGTCGCATAGCCGCCATCGTCGCGGTTATCGAGCACGGTGATCCCCGGCGCCTCGCGCAGCGCCTCGCGCGCCTGGCGTTCGGTGATGGCGTTCTCGAACTCCACATGCACCGCCTCGCCATGGCCGATCATCACCGGCACGCGCACGCAGGTGGCCGACCACCTGGATGTCGGGGTCGAGGATCTTGCGCGTCTCGACCGCCATCTTCCATTCCTCCTTCGTCGCGCCATCGTCCATGAAGCCGTCGATATGCGGGATGACGTTGAAGGCGATCGGCTTGGTGAATTGTTCGGCGAGCGGCGGGTCGTTGACGAAGACGCCGCGGGTCTGCGACCACAACTCGTCCATCGCCTCCTTCCCCGCGCCGGAGACGGACTGATAGGTCGCGACCACGACGCGCCTGACCTTCGCGATGTCATGCAGCGGCTTCAGCGCCAGCACCATCTGGATGGTCGAGCAGTTGGGGTTGGCGATGATCCCCTTCCTCGGCCGCTTCGCCATGGCGTGCGGGTTCACCTCCGGCACCACCAGCGGCACGCCCGGTTCCATGCGGAACTGCGAGGTGTTGTCGATGACCAGGCAGCCGGCCGCCGCCGCGCGCGGCGCATGCACCGCCGAGATCGCCGCGCCGGGCGAGAACAGCGCGAGATGCGTGCCGGCGAAATCATAGCGGTCGAGGTCGCGCACCTTCAGCACGGTCTTCTCGCCGAAGGAGATTTCCTGCCCGGCCGAACGGCCGGAGGCGAGCGCCACCGCCTCGCTGACCGGAAACCCCCGCTCGGCGAGGGTCTTGATGATCTCGCGCCCCACCGCGCCGGTGGCACCGACGATCGCGACCTTGTAGCCCATGGGCGCCTCCTGCGTCTGCTGGGGCGCCATCTAGCAGGTTGGGGCGCAGGAGGCACACGGGCGGGCAGCAGGGGGCGGCGGCCGTCCCCTGCTGCCAGCGTGGCTGCGTCAGGCCGCGCGCACGGCCCGCAGGAAGTTGTCGGCGCGTTCGCGCAGCGTTGCCGCATCCCCCGACAGCGCGTCCGAAGCCTGCAACACCGCCCCGGCCGAACCCGCCGGTGGCGTCCGCCGCGGTGCGGATGCCTTCGATCCGGCTGGGCCACGGTGGCGGTCGCGTCGGCCACCTGGGCGGCGGAGCGCGCGATCTCGCGCGTCGTCGCGCCCTGCTCCTCGACCGCCGCGGCGATCGCGGTGGCGATGTCGGAGGTGCGGTCGACCGTCGTGCCGATGGCGCGGATCGCATCGACCGCCTGGGTCGTCGCACCCTGCATCTCGCTGATCTGGCGGCCGATCTCCTCGGTCGCCTTGGCGGTCTGGCCGGCGAGGCTCTTCACCTCGGAGGCGACCACGGCGAAGCCCTTGCCGGCCTCCCCGGCGCGCGCCGCCTCGATCGTGGCGTTGAGCGCGAGCAGGTTGGTCTGCCCGGCGATCTCGCCGATCAGCCGCACCACGTCGCCGATGCGCGAGGCCGCCTCGGCGAGGCCGCGCACGGTCGAATCGGTGGCCTTGGCCTCGGCCACCGCGCGCCGGGCCACATCGGCCGCCTCGGCGACGCGGCGGGTGATCTCCTCGACCGAGGCCGCCATCTCCTCGGCCGCGGCGGCGACCGCCTGGACATCCGCATTGGCCTGCATGCCGGCCTCGGAGACGGTGACCGCCTCGCGCCCGGTCTCGGCCGCCGCGTCGGTCAGGGTGCGCGCGGCATCCTGCATCTGGCCGGCGGAGGTCGCGACGGAATCCACCACGGCGCCGATATCGCCCTCGAAGCTGTCGGCCAGGCGCGCCTGCTCGGTCACGCGCTGCCAGGCCAGCATGGCGCCGACATACTGCCCCTGCGCGTCGCGCAGCGCCGAGACGTTGAGTTCGAGCGTCTCCTCGCCCATCGCGATGCGCGCCTTGTGCGGCAGGTTCGCCGGGTCGGCGAGCAGCGCCCGGATGCGCCCGGGATCCTTGTGGAAGATGTCGATGCTCTGCCCGACCATGGTGTCGACCTTCACGGCCAGATGGTCCTGCACGCTGCGGATCAGTTCCTGCGCATGGCCATTCGCATAGGTGATGCGGAACTCGTTGCGCCGGGTCGGCGACGGAGACGCCGATCGGCATCTGTTCGATCATCTGGCCGCGGCTGAAGGCCTCGCGCACCGTGACGCGCAACCCTTCCACCGCCTCGGCGATCCGGCCGATCTCGTCGCGGCGGCCGCGATCGGTGACGGTGACGGCGGCCTCGCCCGGCGGCGATCGCGCCGATCGTGCCGGCCATGCGGCGCAGCGGCGCGCCGACCGTGCGCGCCAGCGCCCAGGCCGACAGCAGCAGCACCAGCGCGATCGCGCCGGCGGCGCAGGGCCGACCAGCGCGTCTGCTGGCGCAGCGCCGCCTTCACCGCCTCGCCCGCCTGCGACGTCGATCGCCCGCAGCCGTTCATTGGCGGCGGGACGGCGGCGACCAGCGCCGCGCGTGCCGGCGCGGCGCGTTCGGTCGTGTAGCTGCGCGCAGGTCGTGGCCACGCTCGATGGTCGCCATGGCGGCCTCGGACGCCTGCTCGGCGATGCGGCCGATGCGCTCCAGTTCCTCCTTGCACGCGCGGCTGGGTCGCGGCGGTCGACACGGCGCCGCGCAGATGCACGCGCGACTGCGCCGCGGCCCGGCGCGCGCGCTGCGCCTGCGCGTCATCCCCGGTGGCGAGGTAGCGCAGCGTCGAGGCCGCGCATGGTCGGTCGCACCCCTGGTGGAAGGCGATGAAGCGCGTGCGCGCATCCTCCCGCGCCTCGCCCGACAGGTCGAATTCGATGGCCGCATTGGCGCCCTCGAAGGCCTGGTCGTATTCCGCGCCGCGGGCGAGGAAGCCCTCATCGCGCGACTGGATGATGCCGGCGCGCTGTTCGGCCTGGTCGCGGATCGCCGCGCCATAGTCGGCGGCCGCGTCCAGCAGTCGCGTCAGCAGCGCGGTGACCGAGGCGTCGCCGGCGATGTCGGCGGAGCGACGAGCCAGGATGGCCGGCCGCATCGAGTGCCGCCAGCGCACCGTCGCGCGCCGCCTCCACATCCGCCGTCCGGTTCGCCGCCAGCAGGGTCTGCACCTGGCGACGGCGCCTCGGCGACGGTGCCCATCGCTTCGGTCAGCAGCGCCGATGCCTCGTCGAGGCGGTCCTGCCGCGCCAGGGTTTCCGACAATTGCCGGTCCGTCAGCGTGACCGTGCCGGCGATGCCGCCGAGCATGGCGAGGGCCAGCAGGCTCGATGTCAGCAGTTTCAGGCCGACCGACAGGTTGAGGAAGGCGCGCATGGGGGCCTCATGGACGTATGAAGCCCCCTTGTGCGCCCGGTCCCCTTAAACGGCGGTGAAGCGCGGCGTCCTCCCGGTCGCGCCAGCGGCGGCCGGCGAGCATGAATCCGGCCACCACCAGCGACGTGCTGCCGCCATGCCAGATCAGCACCATCAGCGCCGCATCGAGGTGGTGGAACAGCGACAGCCCGGCGGCCGACAGCGCCGCGCCGGCCAGGCCGCCCAGGGCCGCCACCGGCACCGGGCGGATGCGGCCCGGCATAGCGCAGCATCCACACCATCGACAGCGCCAGCGGCACGCCCAACAGCACGATGAAGCGCAGGCAGCCCCAGGACGTCGCTGACCTCCAGCGCCTCCGGCCCCATCCGCGGTCCAGGTCGGCCAGGCAACCCATGCCGAGCGTGCCGCCCCAGGCCACCGCGGCCGGCAGCGGCAGCAGCATCCACGTCTCCGACCGGTCGGGCAGCGACAAGTTCGAAGGCGGCGATCGCCGCCAGCACCCCGGTCAGGATCGACAAGGCGAGCTGCGCGACCTCATGCGGGCGCTGCAGGCGGTCGGTGAGGTCGTGGCGCGGGCCGAGCACGAGGACGAAGGCCGCCACCACCAGCAGCGCGAAGCCCACCCACAGGGCGGCACGGATGCCCGGCGAGCGGCAAGCCGGCGCACCGGGCGCAGATTCGGCTGGCGAGTCGGCCGATCAGGTCATCGGTCCTCACGACATGTCCTCCCCGCCCAGGCGGCGGCGCAACGTCTTCAGCGCGCGGTGGGTGGCCACCTTCAGCGCGCCGACCGACAGGCCGGACCGGCGCGCGGCCTCGGCCAGCGGCAGGTCCTCAAGCTTGGCCAGGCGCAGCGCGGTGCGCTGGCTCTCCGGCAATTCGGCCACGGCATCGCGCAACTGGCGGCCGGCGATGCGGTCCTCCCCGGTCTCGCCGGCCGGGGCGGCCAGCGTCTCCGCATGGTCGTCGATCGGCGATTCGCGGCCGGCGCCGCGGCCGCGCCGGCGCAGCCGGTCGATGCAGCGACGCTCGGCGATGGCGACGATCCAGGGCCGCAGCGGGCGGCCTGGGTCGTAGGTCGCGATCATGCGATGGATGGTCAGCAGCGTGTCCTGCACCGCGTCCTCGGCCTCATGCAGGTCGCGGATGCGGCGGCGCGCGATGGCGCGCAGCAGCGGCAGGCAGTCGCGCAGCAGCAGGTCATAGGCGCGCGCATCGCCCGCCCTGCGCCGCCGCCATCCATGCCTCCCACCGCCCGTCTTCCTCGCCGGCCACGCCGCGCCCCCTGTGCTGCGCGCGCACAGTAGGACGGACCGGCCGCGCCATGAAGCGCAGCATCTCCAGGGGGCAGTTGGCGGCGGCACTCATCGGGGCGCCAGCGCCGGCGTCAGGCGCCGCCGATCCATCAGCAGGCCCTGGCCGAGCAGGATGCCGATGCCCAACAGGGTCAGCGCCGGGTCCACCCACCAGACGCCGGGCAGCAGCCGGAAGGCCACGGTGAAGCCCCAGGCCAGGAACAGCCCGGTGCGGAACACGTCCAGGCTGTGCCGCCCGGCCGCGGCCATTGCCTGCGCCAGCGGATGGTGCATCCAGGCGGCGTCCTTCGGCACCAGCACGGCGAACAGATAGGCCAGCGCCAGCGCATGCAGCAGCGCGACCGGGCCGAGATGCGTCTTGCCCGCCAGGGTCCAGATCAGGCCGATGTCGAAGGCGGGCTCGATGCGGACGGCGATGCTCAGCGCAACGCCGAAGGCGACCAGCGCCGCCGATGCCGCCACCGCCCAGCCCTGCCGCTGCACCGCCGCGCCGGTCAGCAGCGCGCGCCGGCCGAACCAGGCGCCCAGCATGAAGACGAACTGCCAGGCCAGGGGTTCGAGCCCCGTCGCCATCCAGGCCGGCCAGCGCCACAGGTCGAACTGCACGCCCGCCCACAGCAGCCCGGGCGCGATCAGCGCCGCCGCGCCGACGCGCCGCACCAGCCACAGGAAGCCCGGCAGGGCGAGCATGGACAGGACGAAGACCGGCAGGATGTCCATGTAGACGGGCATGTAGAGCAGCAGCATCGCCCCCGGCAGCGCTGCCAGCGGCCGGCTTGCCAGGGTATCCCAGCCCAGCCGGTCGACCTCGCCGGGCAGGGGAATGCCCATCTCGGCCCACAGGATCAGCGCCCCGGTCATCAGGAACAGCAGCAGATGCACCAGCCACAGCCGGAACGCGCGGCGCCAGATGTCGCGCGCCGCCGCGAGCGGGCCTTCGCGGCTTGTCTTGGCGGTATGCACCGAGGCGAGCACGAAGCCCGACAGGAACAGGAACTGCTCGGAACTGTCCGACAGGCCCCAGGCGGCATGGATGCCATAGGCGCCGAACGCCGAACCCACCGCATGGGCGCCGAAGATCGACACCTGCAGCCAGCCGCGGATGATATCGAGGCGCAGGTCCCGCGGCGGGCGGGCCAAGGGGCGTTGCGTGGCGGCGCTGGCCATGCGGCAGTCTCTCCGGGGCGGCCGAGCATGGCTGCCTTGCACCGGGGCCTTCGCCGCGGCGCGCCTGGCGCGGTTACGCTCGCGTCACGCGGGCACCTTGCCCGGCCGCCGATGCCGACAGGCCCCTTGCCGACTCGACCGCCGAGGCGACATGGATGGGCCGTGCTGCACCTCATCAAACTCTCGGTCGGGCCGAAGGATGTCGCCGCGCTTGTCGGCGCTGCAGCGGGACCGGCTGCGCACCGACCCGCCGCTGCGCGCCTGGACCCGCATGTTTCCCAAGCGGATCGACGAAGTCACCGATGGTGGCTCGATCTACTGGGTGGTCGCCGGCTTCGTGCGGGTGCGCCAGCGCATCCTCGGCCTGCGGGAGGAACAATGGGACGACAACACCCCCTGTGCCGCCCTGCTGCTCGACCCGACGCTGGTCCCGGTCGAGGCTCGGCCGATGAAGGCCTTCCAGGGCTGGCGCTACCTGAAGCCCGAGGAGGCGCCGGCCGATGTGGCGACCGGCCGGCCGGTGGCGCTCGGGCTTGACCGGCTGCCGCCGCAGTTGCGGCGCGACCTGGCGGAGCTTTGCCTGATCTAGGGCCGTTTCCGTTCGCCCCGTTCAAGGAAGGCTGCCCCAGGCCTCATCGGCCCTGACCTCCTGTTGTGGCCCGGCGCTTTCACACGATCGGCGTCCGCCCCCGGTGCCGCACCCGCCAGGTACGGGAATTGCGGCCGTCGGCAGCCCACACGCCCCAGAATTTCATGCCCCTTGGGTTGTGTAACGGATTTGCCTACAACCGAAGCGCGTTGCACTTTATTAAGAATACTGCCACGCCTCGGTGAGGCGTGGTCTGCCAACTTCCGTTCTGTCGCGGCGGCTTATTCCCGGCAGGCCGCCGCCTGACTGACCCTGCCGCAAGGCGGGGTCCTTGGCCCGGCTGGAGCAATCCAGCCGGGCCTATTTTATGTCCGGCCGCCGGGACGGCGCGGCCTCGGCCTCCAGCAGCGACAGCAGCCCTTCGAGCAATTGCTCCGGCGAGGGCGGGCAGCCCGGGATCAGCAGGTCCACCGGCAGCACGGCGCCGACGCCGCCATGGACCGCGTAGGACCCCTTGAACACGCCGCCATCCACCGCGCAGTCCCCGGCGGCGACCACCCAGCGCGGTTCGGGCGTGCAGGCGAGGGCGCGTTCCATCGCCTCGGCCATGTTGCGGCAGGCCGGGCCGGTCACCAGCAGCACATCGGCATGCTTGGGCGAGGCGACGAAGCGCAGCCCGAAGCGCTCCAGGTCGTAGGCGACGTTCTGCAGCGCGTTCACTTCCAGCTCGCAGCCATTGCAGGACCCGCTATCGACCTCGCGGATCGACAGGCTGCGGCCCAGGCGGGCTCGCGCCGTCGCCGCCAGACGTTCGCGCCAGCGCCGCGACGGTCGGCTGCGGGATGGGCGGCGCGGCGTCGGTCAGCGGCCGGCCGAGCAGCGCGCGGGCGAGGCGGGGCCAGAGCATCAGAGATCGACCCCGGAATAGGAACAGTTGAAGGATTTGTTGCAGAGCGGGAAGTCGGCGACGATGTTGCCCTCGATGGCGGCTTCCAGCAGCGGCCATTGCAGCCAGGACGGGTCGCGCAGGATGATGGCGCGGATCAGCCCGCCCTCATCCAGCCGCAGCCAGGCCAGGCATTCACCGCGGAAGCCCTCGATCAACGCACTCCCCTCGCCGTCCAGCGATGGCAGGGCGACCAGCGTCTCGCCCGGCGGCAACTCGGCGAGCAGGCGGCGCACCATCGTGATGGAGCCCCGCAGTTCGGCGATCCGCACGCGCACCCGCGCATCGACATCGCCGCCGGTCTCCAGCGCCATCGCCGGCGGCATCACGTCATAGGGCGCATAGCCCGGCTGCTGCCGCGCATCGAAGGCCCGCCCGGAGCCGCGCCCGACGAAGCCGCCGGCGGCGAAGCGCCGCGCGCAGGGCGGCATCGAGGAAGCCGGTGCCGACCACGCGGTCCTGCAGGCTGGCGTGGCTGTCATAGATGCGCAGCAGGGCCGGCAGCTCGGCCTCCACCGCATCGAGCGCGGCCAGGATCACCGCCGGCCCGCCATCCGCGATGTCAGGCGCGACGCCGCCGGGCAGCACGCGGTCCATCATCAGCCGGTGGCCGAAGGCTGCGCGCGCAGGCGCGCAGCACGCCTTCGCGCAGGAACCCGCAGCGGGCATGCGGGAAGGCGAAGGCGGCATCGTTGCAGACGAAGCCCCAGTCATTGAGGTGATTGTGGACGCGTTCCAGCTCCGCCATCACGCCGCGCAGGGCCACCGCGCGGGGCGGCACCGTCACGCCCAGCGCGGCCTCGGCGGCGGCGGCGAAGGCCCAGCCATGCGCCACGGTGGAATCGCCCGACAGCCTGGCCGCGAAGGCCGCCGCCGCGCGCGGCGACTTGCCCAGCATCAGCGACAGCGTGCCCTTGTGCTTGTAGCCGAGCCGCGCCTCCAGCCGGACCACCACCTCGCCCTGGATGTGGAAGCGGAAATGGCCAGGCTCGATGACGCCGGCATGGATCGGGCCGACCGGGATCTGGTGGATGCCCTCGCCCTCGACGGGCAGGAATTCCGGCTGGGGCGGCTCGGCGCCGTGCAGCGGGGCAGGTTGCGCCGACATCGGCCCGGCCGCGGGCCAGCGCCCATGGTCGAGCCAGGGGCGCAGATCCACCGCATCCTCGGCGACCAGCGCCCAGAGGTCGCGGATCATGCGTTCGAAGCGGACCGCGCCGGGGCGGGCCGGGGAAAGCGCGGCATAGCGCCCGCCTTCCGCCGGAACGGAGGCGAGCAGCACCGTCGTCGATGCTTCCTCCAGGAAGGCAGCATGCACCATGGCGGGTTCGGCCCACAGGGCGAGCAGCGCCAGGCCGGGTTCGTCCAGCAGCGCAGCCGGCAGGCGGGCCCAGGCATCCTTCGCCAGAAGGTAGCGCTCGAAGGGCCGCGCACCCTGCGGGACGCCGGCGCGGATGATGGTGCTCGCGCTCATGCCAGCACCCGCGCGGCGGCGGCCAGCATGGCCGCGAGCCAGGCCGGCATGGCGACGCCAAGGGCTGCCGCCACCGCCAGGTGCAGCCAGAGCGGTGCCGCCGAGGCGGCTTCCCGCCAGCCATCGAGCGCGCCGCCGGCATCGGGCGTCGCCGGCCCGAGGCACAACGCCTGCAGCACCGTGACCAGCGCGGCGAAGGCCGTGGCCATGCCGAGCGCGAGTGCGACCGCGAGCCAGGGCAGCGCCCCCGCCGCTGCGGAGAACAGGCGGAATTCCGAGGCGAAGATGACGAAGGGCGGCATGCCGGCGATGGCCAGGATGGCGATCGCCAGCCCCCAGCCCAGCGCCGGGTGCGACGTGGCCAGCCCGCCGATATCGGCGATCTTCTGGCTGCCCTTGAGTTGCGCGGCGCGGCCGACGCCGAAGAACACCGCGCTTTTCACCAGCGAATGGCCGAGCAGGTGCAGCAGCCCCGCGAGGTTCGCGACCGGCCCGCCGATGCCGAAGGCGAAGGCGGCGATGCCCATATGCTCGATGCTCGACCAGGCGAAGAAGCGCCGCGCGTCGCGCCGCCGCCACAGCGCGAGCGCCGCCAGCAGCACCGAGGCAAGGCCCAGCGCAAGCAGGAACGGCCCCGGCGTCACCGCATCCGGATGGGCGCCGACGATCGCCTTGGCGCGCAGCACCGCCAGCATCGCCGCGTTCAGCAGCAGCCCCGACAGCACGGCCGAGATCGGCACCGGTCCTTCCGCATGGGCGTCCGGCAGCCAGGAATGCAGCGGCACCAGCCCCGCCTTGGTGCCATAGCCCAGCAGCAGGAAAGCGAAGGCGAGGTTCAGCGTCGCCGGGTCGCAGCGCGACGCGACAGCCATCAGCGCCGTCCAGGACAGCCCGGTTTCCTCGGTCAGCAGCGGTTGCGCGGCGAGGTACAGCACGATGGTCCCGAACAGCGCGAGCGCGATGCCCACGCCACACAGGATGAAGAACTTCCAGGCCGCCTCGAAGGCTGCCGGCGTGCGGTGAACCGCGACCATCGAGACGGTGGCGAGCGTCGCGATCTCGATCGCCACCCACATGACGCCGAGATTGTCGGCCAGCAGCGCGAGCGTCTGCGCGCCCATGAAGATCTGGTAGGCGGCGTGGTAGGCGCGGCTGCGCCAATGGTCGAAGCCTTCCTGCTCCAGCGTCGCCGCCGAGAACACCGCCGTGGTCAGGCCGACGAAGGCCGAGACCAGGATGAAGGGCAGGTTCAGCGCATCCGTATGGGTCCAGCCATGCTGTTCATAGGGCAGCGCGACCAGCGCCACGGCCAGCATGAACATCCCGGCGCTGACCGCGACATTGGCGGCCGTCGCCTGGCGCTCATTCGGGATCGCCGCCAGCGCCACCGCGCCCGCCCAGGGGAAGAAGACGATCAGCCACTGCAGGGGCATCAGCGACCTTCCCCGCGATGTTCTTCCAGGCTGCCGGTGTCGAGCGTGTCGAACCGCTCGCGGATCTGGAAGGCGAAGACGCCGGCCACCAGCGCGACCATCAGCACCAGCGCGGCGGTGGACAGTTCCACCACCAGCGGCATCCCGGCCACGCCGACGGCGGCGAGGATCAGCCCGTTCTCCAGGCTGCAGCAGCCCGATCACCTGGCTGATGGCGTTGCGCCGCGTGATCATCATCAGCATGCCGAGCAGCACGACGGACAGCGCCAGGGCGACATCCTCGCGCGCCAGGGCGCGCACGCCCTCGGTCGCCGGCAGCACCACCAGGATGGCCAGCCCGACCAGCGCCGACGCCGGCAATCATCGAGGGGCCGACGCCGAGCGCCGTCTCCACCGTGCGATGCAGGCGCAATTCGCCGCACCAGCCGGTGCAGCGCCGCCGGGATCAGCACCGCCCTTGGCCCCGAAGGCGAGCAGCGCGGTCAGGTAGAGCCCCGGCGCGCCCTGCGCATAGGCCTGCCAGGCGGCGGCCAGCGCCAGCAGCGTGCCCTGCATCGCGAAGGCGTTGATCACCGCGCCGATGCGCCGCTGGTACAGCAGCACGAAGGACAGCAGCAGCACGCCGCCGCCCAGCAGGTGCGCGACAGGTCGTAGGTGAGCTGCCCGAACCTCATGTCAGCCCCGTCGAGACGAACAGCAGCACCGCGCCGAGCAGCCCGAGCAGCAGCGCCGCGCCGAGGAACTCCGGCACGCGGAACACCCGCATCTTGGCGATTGCGCTCTCGAAGGCGGCGAGGCCGAGAGCCAGCCCGCCCATCTTCACCGCCCAGGCGGCGAGGCCGACCACCCAAACATGCGGCGCCGCACCCGCCGGCGCCTGGCCCAGCGGCAGGAACACCGCCGCCAACAGCGCCAGCCACAGCAGCAGCCGCAACTGCGCCGCATAATCCCACAGGGCGAGGTGACGGCCGGAGGCTTCGAGGATCATCGCCTCATGCACCATGGTCAGTTCCAGATGCGTGGCCGGGTTGTCCACCGGGATGCGGGCATTCTCGGCAACCGCGACGGCGAACAGCGCGACCAGCGCGAGGCCGAGCGAGACGCGCAGCCCCAGCCCGCCATCGCGGAACGCGCCGGCGATGGCATCGAGGTTCGTCGTGCCGGCGAGGATCGCCAGCGACAGCGCCGCCACCACCAGGGCCGGTTCGGCAAGCGCGGCGAAGGACATCTCCCGCGACGCGCCAAGCCCGCCGAAGGGCGTGCCGACATCCATCCCCGCCAGCGCCATCGCCACCCGCCCGAGCGCCAGCAGCCCGGCCACCAGGATCAGGTCCGACAGCGGTGCCAGGGCCATGCCGCGCGCGAAGGAGGGCACCAGCGCCGCCGCCGCCATCGCCGCCCCGGCCGCGAGATAAGGCGCGGCGAGCGACACCGCCGAGGCGTTCTCCGCCAGCACCGGCTTCTTGCGCAGCAACTTCACCAGGTCGCGCAGCGGCTGCAGCGGGTGCGGGCCGCGCCGGCCCATCATCCGCGCCTTGAGCCAGCGCACCAGGCCGGTCAGCAGCGGTGCGGCGGCCAGCACCAGCGCGATGTGCAGCGCCTGCGCCAGGATCGACCAGACCATCGCCATCTCAATGCGCCCCGAGCCAGGCGAGCAGCGTGAGCATCAGCACCACCGCGCCGAAGGTCAGGCCCAGGCATTGGCGGATCGACAGCCCGCGCAGCCGTTCGGCCTGCGCCGCGGCGGCATCGCGCCAGCGCGGCAACGGCCCTTCCAGCGCGGTCAGCGCCGGATCGGCGAAGCCGGCCTCCAGCACGGCGGCGCGGGTCTCGCCCGGTGCCGGCATGGTGACGCGTTCATGCGCGCCGAGCAGCCCGGTGCCGAGCATGCGCCGCAGCGGCTGGCCGAAGCCGGCGGCGCTTGGCTGGCTGGCCGGGTCGCCGAAGGGAAAGTGCGGCGGGGCGGCGATGAAGCCGCAATCCCAGGCCGGGCCGCGCACAATGCCGGCCGGCGCGCGCCGCCGCACCACCCAGACAGCAACGGCGACCGTCGCGGCGACCAGCAGCGCGACCGGCACCGGCCAGTATCGCGCCCCGCCCTCGGGCACGCCGATGGCGAGCCAGCCCGCCTGTGGCGCTGCCGTCCCGGCCATCAGCCGCAGCGCCGGTTCCGCGAGGTCGAGCATCACCCCCGGCAGCAGCCCGAGCAGCACCGTCAACCCGGCCGGGACCAGCAGGGCGATCTGCGCCGCGCCCGCGCGTTCCTCCGCCCCCGCCGCGCGCGGGGTGCGCGGCCGGCCGAGGAACACCAGCCCCCAGAACCGCACCATCGCCGCCGCCGCCAGGGCCGCCGCCAGGGCCGCCAGCGCGGTGGCCGCGGCGGCGCCCATCTGGAAGGCGATGTCGCCGACCCGCCAGGCTGCCAGCAGCGCCTGCAGCAGCAACCATTCCGAGGCGAAGCCGGACAGCGGCGGCAGGGAGGCGGCCGCCGCGACGCCCGCCAGCGCCGCCCAGGCCGTGACCGGCATCCGGTGCAGCAGCCCGCCGAGGCTGTCCAGGCGCCGCGACAGCGCACCGTGCAGAACCTCCCCGGCGACCAGGAACAGCAGCGTCTTGAACACCGCATGGTTCAGCGCATGCAGCAGCGCCGCCGCGGCGGCGAGGGCGGCCAGCGCCGGCAGGTCGGCGCCGCGGAACGCGAGCGCCAGCCCGAATCCGACGGCGATCAGCCCGACATTCTCGATCGTCGAGCAGGCGAGCAGGACCTTGGTGTCCTCCTCGAGGTTGGCGCGCAGCGCGCCGATCACCGCCGAGACCGCGCCCAGCGCGATCAGCGGCGCCCCGAGCCAGAAGGGCTGCGCCGGTCCCATCAGGTCGAAGACGAAGCGCGCGACCACATACAGGGCGACCTTGGTCATCGCCCCGGACATCGCCGCCGAGACGTGGCTTGGCGCGGCCGGGTGGGCGAGTGGCAGCCACACATGCAAAGGCGCGATGCCGGCCTTGGACCCCGCGCCGGCCAGCACCAGCGCCAGCACGGCGCCGGCGCGCGCACCCTCGGGCGGCATGTCGCGCAGCGCGGCGAAGGCGACATCGCCCGCACCGCCCGCCAGCACGCCGAAGGCGAGCACCAGCGACAGCCCGCCCAATCCGGCGAAGCCCAGATAGATGCGCGCGGCGCGCCGGCTTTCGGCCTGCGCATGGTCGTGCGCGACCAGCACCCAGGAGGCGACGGACATCGCCTCGAAGCCGAGCAGCAGGGTGAAGCCGTCCGCGGCCAGGATGGTCAGCGCCATGCCGGCGACGAAGACCGGCCAGGGCACCAGCGCGCGCGCCGGCACCGGACCCTGCGCATTGCCCAGCGCGAACAAGGCCGCGCAGCCGACCGAAAGCCCCAGCGGCAGCAGGAACCACGCCGATAACGGGTCGATCGCCAGCCGCGCCGGCCCCCAGGGCGGTCCGAACGGCAGGTCGAGCGCCGACGGGTCGCTCAGCAACCCGCCGACGCCGGCGGCCACCAGGCCCAGCCCGGCCAGGGCGGTCATGCCGTGAACCAGGCGGACACCGCGCGCATGGCGGGCAAGCGGCAGGGCGACCACGCCGAGCACGACGAGCCACCCGACCAGCAGGGCGAGGCCCGTCAGCATCGACGATGGAGGTGCTGCGTCACATCGGGGAGGATAGGCCCCGCAACGTGCGCGCCGCCAGCCCGACGGCGGGTTTGCATCGGCGCAGCGCCGGCGCTAAGGGGGTCGAATCCGGTCATCTGGCGGCAGTTCACGGGAGGCAAAGCGTCATGCATTGCCATGGGGGGGCGGTTCCAGCCCCCGTCGTCTATTAGAATGCGCGCCCTTCTGGCCTTCAGCCGGGCTGTCGATGCGGTGAATGAGCGGTTCGGCCGCGTCGCCGACTGGATGGTGCTGGGCGCCTGCGTCGTCAGCGCCGGCAACGCCATCATGCGCTACAGCCTGTCGCTGTCCTCCAATGCCTGGCTCGAGGCGCAGTGGTACCTCTTCGCCGGCACGGTGATGCTCGGCGCCGCCTACACCCTGAACCGCAACCAGCATGTCCGGGTCGATCTCGTCTATGGCAGCGTCTCGGCGCGGGCGCGGCTGTGGATCGACGTGTTCGGCATCATCTTCTTCCTGCTGCCGGGCATGGTGCTGCTGGCCTGGATGACCTGGCCGTTCTTCTGGGAATCCTTCATCCGCGAGGAAGGCTCGGCCAATGCCGGCGGGCTGATGCGCTGGCCGGTCAAGATCATGCTGCCGCTCGGCTTCGCGCTGGTCAGCATCCAGGGCGCTGTCGGAACTCGTGAAGCGGATCGCCGCGCTGCGCGGCGACGACCCGGCGACGGCCCAACTCGCCGAATACCACCGGCCGGAGCAGTGAGCCCATGCTGAGCCTCGAGTTCATGCCGCCGCTGATGTTCGGCGGGCTGGTCGGTCTTCCTGCTGATCGGCTTTCCGGTGGCGTTCTGCCTGTCGGCTGTCGGCCTGTTCTTCGGCTTCATCTCGATCGAGATGGGCTTCTTCGACGCCGCCTATCTCGGCAACCTGCCGCTGCGCGTCTTCGGCATCCTGTCGAACGAGCTGCTGCTGGCGATCCCGTTCTTCACCCTGATGGGCGCGATGCTGGAACGATGCGGCCTGGCCGAGGACCTGCTCGAAGGCACCGGGCCAGCTGTTCGGCAAGGTGCCCGGGCGGCCTCGCCTATGCGGTGGTGCTGGTCGGCGCCGTGCTCGGCGCGATCACCGGCACGGTCGCGGCCTCGGTCATCGCCATGGGCATGATCTCGCTGCCGGTGATGATGAGCTACGGCTACGACATGCGCATCGCGACCGGCGTCATCGCGGCCTCGGGCACCATCGCGCAGCTGATCCCGCCGTCGCTGGTGCTGATCGTGCTGGGCGACCAGCTCGGCAAGTCGGTCGGCGACATGTATCTCGGCGCGATCGGCCCCTCCGATCCTGCAGATCGTCGCTGTTCCTCGCCTTCGTCGGCGTGGTCAGCCTGATCTCGGCCGCAGAAGGTGCCGCCGCTGCCGCCCGAGGCGCGCGACGCTGCGCGGCTGGCCGCTGTGCTGGAAGGTGCTGAAGGGCATGGTGCCCTCGCTGGTGCTGATCTTCCTCGTGCTCGGCACCATCTTCCTCGGCCTCGCCACGCCGACCGAGGCCGGCGCGATGGGCGCGATCGGCGCCATCGTGCTCGCCATCGCTGCAACGGCCGCTTCACGCTGCGCGCTGATCTGCGCGAGGCGATGGCCAACACCGTGCGCATCACCGCCATGGTGGTGTTCATCCTGATCGGCGCGACGGTCTTCAGCCTGGTGTTCCAGGGCGTGGACGGCAGCCGCTGGATCGAGCACCTGCTGTCGCACCTGCCGGGCGGGCAGACCGGCTTCCTGATCTTCGTCAACGTCTTCGTCTTCTTCCTGGCGTTCTTCCTCGATTTCTTCGAGATCGCCTTCATCGTGGTGCCGCTGCTCGCGCCGGTGGCGGCGAAGCTCGACATCAACCTGGTCTGGTTCGGCGTGCTGCTCTGCGTGAACATGCAGACCTCGCTTCATGCACCCGCCCTTCGGCTTCGCGCTGTTCTACCTGCGCGGCGTCGCGCCGAAGGAAGTGCTGACCAAGGACATCTACTGGGGCGCGATGCCCTGGCTGTGCCTGCAGCTCATCATCGTCGGCATCGTCATCGCCTTCCCGCAGACCGTCACCTACTGGCTCGACCGCGGCACCGGGGTCGATCCGGCCAGCGTGCGCATCGAGGTGCCGCTGCCGGAGAATCCGGATGACGGCGCGGTGCCGGTGTTCCGCTAGGCACCGCCCGGCCGGAGAGCCCTGCCGGCACGGCGCGATGCAAGCGGAACATGCGCCGGCCTGACCAACGGCCATGCAGCGTTTCGTGCCACGGGCGGGCGCCGCCCGTCTTCGTGTTGTGCCGCGCGGGGCCGCCCGGATAATCTCGCCGCCATGCGCCGAAACCCTGCCAGCCCCGCCCATGATCGCCGCACGCCGCTGCCGCCGCGCCTTCGTCGCCGGCTCGAGGCCGCCTTCGGCACCAACCTTGAGCATGTCCGCCTGAACCATGGTCCGGCCGCGGCGAGGCTGACCGAGCAGGCCGGCGGGATCGCCTGCGCGATCGGCGGGCGCGACATCTTCCTCGGCGACGTGCCGCGCACTGCTGCTGCCGGCCGTATTGGCGCATGAGGCGGCGCATCTGGTGCAGCAGCGCCGGCCCACGCCCCCCGCCGCGCCAGGCGCCGCCGAGGCCGAGGCCCACGCCGCCGCCCGCGCCGCCCTGGCGGGCCAGCACTTCCGGCCGGCACTGGCGCTCGATCCGCGCGACCCCGCCTGCTGGGAGGAGGCCGGGCACTACTACACGGTCTACTTCGTGCTGCTCGCCTGCGGCGTGCGCGACCCGCTCGCCCGCCAGGTCGCCTTCTATTGCCAGTTGCCGGACGAGGTATCGGAACTCGATGCCGTGCGCGCCGGCTATGCCATGGTCGGGACAGCGGCGACGGGCGGCGGCTTGGGCGACTGGCTGTACGAGCATACGGCCGGCCAGGTCGAGGAAATGATCGTCACCATCCACAATGGCATCCTCGATTCCTACCAGCGGCGGGGGATACATGACGCGGGCCCGCCGTGACGCCGCGCGACCCCGGCGCGCCCTATCGCTCCTCGACTCGATGTCCAGCAGGGGCTGCATGCGCTGACCGGCGGCTCCTCGGCGACCGAGACGGCGGCGCGGCGCGCCATCGTCATGGGCATCGACCCGGTCAGCAACACCTTCGAATTCGGCATCGCGCTGCATGTGTTCGGCGACAGCTATGCCCACCGCACCAGCGGCGGCGCGACCATGTATGCGCCGGTGGCCGGCCATGCGCCGGATTCGCTGGCGGCGCGCGCCGGCAGCGACCGCCATGTCCATCCCGACGGCATCGGTCCGTATCGGCGGGCGACCTACGAGGCCTATGTCGGCGACCTGCACGACATGTTCTCGGCACGCTTCACAGCCGCTGCCCGCGGCGGCGCCACCATGGCGCGCGCCCAGACGATCCGCACCCTGTCGAGCGATCGTCGCCAATGACGACCACGCCGCCGATACCGATGTGGTGCGGTCAGCCCAGATCTCGCTGATCCGCACCGCCGCGGCGCCGCTTGGCGGGATGCATGCCTACGCGCCCGAGGCGACGGAGGATGTTCCCTTCTCGATCTTCAGCGCCGGTTCCTCCGGCTTCACGGTGACGCGGGTGCAGATCGACCGCGCCCTGGCGCTGGCGCGGTACTGGGCCTCGCCCGGCAGTTTCACCGGCGGCGGCGCGCTGTCCGCCCTGCCATAGGATCAGGCGGCGGAATTCCGCCGCCATCGGCATCACAACATCGCCAGGCCGCGCTTGCGCGTCGGCGGCGGGAAGCCGGCATCGAGCGTCGCCAGGTCATCGGCTGTCAGCACCACCTCCCGCGCGGCCGCATTCAGCCGCACATGCGCCGGGTCGGCGGCCTTGGGGATGCTGACCACGTTGCCGCCGCGCAGCGTCCAGGCGATGGCGACCTGCGCCGGCGTCGCGCCATGTCGCGCCGCCACCTCGGCCAGCGCCGGATGGCGCAGCATCCGCCCGCCCTGGCCGACCGGCGAATAGGCCATCACCGGCATGCGCCGCCGCGCGCAGAACGGCAGCAGGTCGAATTCGATCCCGCGATGCTCCAGGCTGTAGAGCACCTGGTCCGTCGCGCAATCGGCCAGCGCCGCCGCCGAGTTCCTCAAGGTCGTCCACGTCGCAGTTGGACACGCCCCAGTGGCGGATCTTGCCGGCGCGTCTTCAGCGCCTCGAAGGCCTCGACCGTCTCGGCCAGCGGCACCGATCCGCGCCAGTGCAGCAGATAGAGGTCGATGGTCTCGACGCGCATCCGCTTCAGGCTGCGCTCGCAGGCGGCGACCGCGCCGCGGCGCGAGGCATTGTGCGGATAGACCTTGGAGACGAGGAACACCGCGTCGCGCCGCCCCTCGACGGCATCGCCCACCACCTTCTCCGGCGCCGCCTTCGCCGTACATCTCGGCGGTGTCGATCAGCGTCATGCCGAGGTCGAGGCCAAGGCGCAGCGCATCCGCCTCGGCCCTTCGCGCGCGGGCATCCTCGCCCATGTGCCAGGTGCCCTGGCCGAGGGCCGGGATGGGCGTGCCGTCGGGCAGGTTCGGCATGGCGTTGCTCCTCGGTTGCTCGCCGCAGGCTACTCCTGCGCGACGTAGGTATAGAAGCGCACGGTGCCATCCGCCTGCGGTCTCGCGGTGCAGCCCCTGCACCTCGCTCTCGAAGCCGGGGAAGGCGTTGGCCGCGGTCTCGAAGGCACGCAGGTAGTCGATCATCGGCCGCGCGCGCGCGCCGAGCCGCTCGCCGGGCACGATGGTCGCGATGCCCGGCGGATAGACCACCAACAGCGTCGTCGCGATGCGGCCGTCGATCTCGTCGAGCGGCAGGTAGTCCACCGTGTTGCGCGCCAGCGCGCGCACCGCGTCATGCGGCGCCATGGCGATCTCGGGCAGATGCTCGGCGCGGAACTGCGCGCGCTTGCAGCGCCGACGTGCCGGCCTCGCGATAGAAGCGCATGCATCCCGGCGCACAGGTCGCGCAGCCGCATCCCGCGCATAGCGCGCCGGGCGGCGGGCGACGAAATCGGGGATCACCTCATCGAGCGGCGCGTTGTCGTCATGCAGCTTCTTGAAGGCGACGAGATGCGACGAGCAGCGTGCCGGCCTTGCTCGCTCTCGACGCCGGGCGTCAGCAGGAACAGCAGCGAATTGAGGTCGTTCTTCTCGCAGCACGATGCGGTTCTCGCGCAGATACTGCGCGACGACGGGCGCGGGGATGCCGTGCTCGGCATAGGCGCCGGTCGTGCGGTCGAAGCCCGGCGTCAGCAACGTCAGCTTGTTCGGGTCGGTGATCGCGAAGCCCGGCGCGACATGGCGGAAGCCATGCCAGGCTGCGCCCGGGCGCGAATTCCCACAGCGCGGGTCGGCGGCGAGGACGTCGGTCGGCGACCTCCTCCCAGGCGACGTCGTGCCGCGCCGTCGCGGCCATCGGATCGCTGACGGTCGCGGCACGAAGGGGTCGAAGAACCAGCGGCGCGCGGGATCGGCTCCTGTCGCCTCGAACTCGCGCGCACGTCCGCGCATCTTCTTGCGCAGTTCGATGCCGAGCCGGATGGTGTCGTCCCACAGCACTTCGCCCGAGCGGCCCTTCATCATCTGCGCGCCGACGTCGAGCGAGGCGAACAGCGGATAGAACGGGCGAGGTCGAGGCGTGCAGCAGGAAGAACTCGTTGAAGCGGCGATGCTCGACGCGGCGCGCCTGGCCGCCGATGATGGCGGTCCTTCACATGGATCTGCGAGGCCTGCGAAGAAGCTCGCGAGCTGCTTGTGGGTGGACTGCGTGGCGATGATGCCCGGGCTGTCGGGGCCGAGATCCTTCAGCCCCATGCGCGAAGCGGCCGGCGGAACAGCGGGTGGAACTTCATGAAGCCGGCCCAGGCCTCGTCGAACAGGATGTAGTCGCACAGATGGCCGATGCGCTGCGGATCACCTGCTCGGCCGTCGTAGGATCGTGCCGTCATAGGTGCATTGCTCGATCACCGCGGCGCGGAAGGGGCGCGGCGCATCGCCACGGCCTCTTGTCGGTCACCAGCGGATTGTCGCGGATCGCCTCGCGGATCGCCGTCTCGTCGCAGCGCCTCGGGGCAGATCGGCCCGATCAGGCCGTAGGCAGTTGCGGTCGGTCTCGAGATAGATCGGGATGCGCCGCCGAGGAACAGCGCGCCGTGATGCGCGGCCTTGTGGTTGTTGCGGTCGAACAGCACCAGGTCGTCCTCGGCGAGCAGGGCGGAGAGCACGACCTTGTTCGAGGTCGAGGTGCCGTTGAGGACGAAATAGGTGCTTCTCGGCGCCGAAGATCTCGGCGGCCTCCTTCTGCGCGCCGCAGCGCCGGGCCTTCATGCGTCAGCAGGTCGCCGAGTTCGCAGCACCGAATTGTCGAGATCGTCGCGGAACACCGCCTCGCCGAGATGCTCGACGAAGATCCGCCCGATCGGGCTGCGGCGGTAGAAGATGCCGCCATTGTGCCCCGGGCAGGTCCACAGCTGGTTGCCCTCCTCGGCGTAGTCGACCAGCGCGCCGAAGAAGGGCGTCTTCAGGCGTCTCGGCATATTGCTTGCAGCCGGGAGACCAGGTTCTTGGCGATGAAGTCCGGCGTCTCCTCGGCCAGGAAGACGATAGCCGTCGATGAAGTCCAGCACCTCGACCGGGATGTCCTCGAACCGCTTGCGGCGGACCAGCAGGACGATCGGCACGTCGAGGCCGCGCTTGCGCATCAGGTTGATCAGCTGCGCCGACTTGCCCTCGCAGCCCCTTCTTGCCCCAGTCGACGACCATGCAGCCGATCGCGGCATCGGTCTGGACCACGATTTCGGCATCGTCGTCGCGCCGCGCACGGACGACGTGATAGCCGTCCTGTTCGATCTCGCGGACGATCTGGTGCAGGCGTTCGCCCTCCAGGTCGCCGGCCTCGTCGAAGGCGGGGGCGCAGAGCAGGAACTTGAAGCGGCGCGAATATTCCATGCGGGATTCCCCTGGCGTCCGGCGAGGTGCCGGGGCGCAGCAATGCCGCGCCCGGCGGTCCCGATCAACGACATCCGCATGACAGCGCCTCAGCCGCGATTGCGGAGCATCCTTGAACACGGCGCGGCCGCATCACCGATGGATGAGGTCGCGCAGGGAAGGGGGCATGACCTGCCCCTTCGCCGCCCGGCACGGCCCTGGCCATGCCGGGCCAAGGCGCTGGGCCCTGCCGCACCGGGAGGCGGCCGTTCCGATCCCACCGCATGCCGGCAACCGTGCCGGCTGGCATGGTTGCCGGTGTTACCGACGCCGCCTGGTCAGTCGGCGGCGACCTCCACCATCACAAGTTCAGCATCCTCGGTCGCCGTGATGGTCACCGCGGTCTCGTCGCGGATGGCGATGCCGTCGCGGGCATTGGCGGCGGCGCCGTTGACCGTCACCGAGCCCTTGGCCGGCACCAGATAGGCGGCGCGCCCCTCGGCGAGCGGCTGGACCAGCGTCTGGCCCTTCCTGAGCGTCGCCGCCATCACCGCGCCATCGACATTGATCGGCAGCGCGTCTCGGCCCGCATCGCCGGGCCGGCCGGAGGCGAGCACCTCGAAGCCCGCCTCCCGCTTCTCCTTCGGGAACTGCTTGGCGCCCCAGGACGGCTTCACGCCGCGCCGGTCGGGGATGATCCAGATCTGGAACAGCGTCGTCCGGCCGGGCTCCAGATTGTACTCGGCATGCACCACGCCGGTGCCGGCGCTCATCACCTGCACGTCGCCGGCTTCGGTGCGGCCTTCATTGCCGAGGTTGTCCTTGTGGGTGATCGCCCCCTCGCGGACATAGGTGATGATCTCCATGTCGCGATGCGGGTGCGGGTCGAAGCCCTTGCCCGGCGCGATCTCGTCGTCGTTCCACACGCGCAGCCGGCCCCACTGGTCGCGGGATTCGTCGCGGTAATGGCCGAAGGAGAAGTGGTGGTTGGCGTTGAGCCAGCCGAAATTCGCCTTGCCCAGGCTGGAGAAGGGGCGGATGTCGATCATCGGTGTGTCTGCCTCTCGCTGCACCCGCCGTGGCGGGGCTCTGTTCGACAGCGAAGATGGCCCTCCGCCCGGCTGCGCGCCACGGGCGGGTGGTGATGGCGACCATTGGCGGCGGTGATCGCGGCGGCGGGCGCATGGGCCGCCGCGACCGGTCAGCGCGTGGCGGTGCGGTGCCGCCTCAGCGGCACATCAGCACCGGGATCTCGGCATTCTCCAGCACATGCCGCGTCACGCCGCCGAGGATCAACTGCCGCAGGCGCGAATGCGAATAGGCCCCCATGGTCAACAGGTCCGCGCCGAAATCGCGCGCCGCACCCAGCAGCCCGGCGCCCACTTCGCGCGTCTGCGGCTTGAAGGGGATCACCTCGGCCGTGATGGAGTGCCAGCGCAGATAGGCCTGCAGCCCTTCCGCCTTCGGCCCGCGGCGCTGGTATTCATCCGAGCACAGGATCTGCACCGCCGAGGCCTTGTGCAGCCAGGGCAGCGCGGCCGCCACCGCGGCGGCGCTCTCCGCCGTGCCGTTCCAGGCGACGCAGACGCGCGTGCCGATATCGACCGGCGCGACGCGCGGGGCGATCAGCACCGGCCGGCCGGAATCGAACAGGATGGCGTGCAGCGCGTCGGAGGACGACACGTCCTCGCCCGCCTCGGGGTGCGGCACCACCGCCATGTCGTACAGGCGCGACTGCTGGGCGACGATGTCCTCCTCCCGCCCCGCGATCGATCTCGAAGGACAGCGTCGGGCCGCCCGTCTTTGCCGCGGTGTCGGGGTTGTCGGCCAGCGTCACGCCGCCGAGGCCGGAGGTGAACTTGTCGAACAGTGTCTTCACGCGGTCGGCGCGCTCGCCGCTTTCGCGTTCGGTCGCGGCCATCATTTCCTCGATCATCGCGCCCGACAGGCCTTCGCCCGCCAGCGGTGCGACGTCGCGCGCATCGACGCGCACGTGCAGGCAATGGACATGCGAGGTCCACACGCGCGCGGCGATCAGCGCGGTGGCAAGCGCGGCTTCCCCTGAGGCGGTGCCCGTCAGCGGCAGCAGCAGGCGGCGATAGGCCATGATGTAGTGCTCCCCTTCCTCGCTGCGATCTGTAGCAAGTCGAGGCACGACACTAGCACACGGAACCGGCATCCATGCCAAGGCCTGCGCGCGCGGCCATGACGGCGCCGTCATCGGCGGCCACCCGGTGCCAGGTGATCGGCCCCGGATCCACCGCCGCGGCGCGCAGCAGCACGGCCTCCGTCGCATCCGAGGCATCGCCGCGGCGCGCGGCGATGCGCGCCCGCAGCACGTCGAGCGGCGCCTCCAGCCAGATGCCGTCGAAGCGATGCGCCGCCTGCTGCGCGACGGCCTCGGCCGCGGCGCGCTGTGCCGGGTCGAGGAAGGCGGCATCGAGCACCACGGCCTGGCCGGCCGCGAGTGCCGTCGCCGCCATGGCGAAAACCTCCGCATGCACGGCCTGGCTGACCGATTCGTCATAGGCTGCCGGCGGCAGGCGTCGTTCCGGCGCCACGCCGAACCGGCGCTTGCGGGTCTCGTCCGTGCGCAGCACCAGCGCGCCGGGGCAGCGGCCGAGTTCAGGGGCCAACGCCCGCGCCAGCGTCGACTTGCCGGTCCCCTGCAACCCGCCGATGGCCACCAGGCGCGGCGGCGGGGGGCGCAGATGCGCCTCGGCGGCGCCCAGCAACGCCCGCCAGTCCTTCCCGCGCGCCGCCTCGACATGGGCGCGGATCATCGCCCGCATCGACAGCCAGAAGGGCAGGCCCGCGACGATGCCCGCATCGCCGGTGCGCGCGACGTAGCGGTTCAGCACCCGGTTCGCCGCCGCGCGCCCATGGCGCAGGTCAAGGTCCATCAGCAGGAAGGCGAGGTCGTAGCCCACATCGATGCGTGCCAGCGTCTCGTCGAATTCCAGCGCGTCGAACAGCGTCGGCCTGGCCCTTCCACAGGCACAGATTGCCCAGATGCAGGTCGCCATGGCAGCGGCGCACGAAGCCTTGCGCGCCGCGTTCGGCCAGCATCGGCGCGATCCGAGCGAGTTCGGCCCGCGCGGCCGCCGCCCAGGCCTCGACGCGCTCCGCCGGCATGCCGGCGCGAAGCGCGGAGGGCACGTTGCCGTCCAGGATCGACGCCATGACTGCCGGCGTGTCCACCACGGCCGGTTCGGCCGCCCCATGCATCGCCGCCACGGCATCCGCCACCGCATCGAGCAGCGCCGGCCCCGGCGTGACCTGATCGAGGAAGTCGCCATGCGGGATCGGTGCCATGCGCAGCACCCATTCGACCGCCTTGCCGTCCCCACCCTCGCGCAGCGTGCCGTCCGGCCCGCGGGTGAGGGGCACGACATCGCGATAGATGCCCGGCGCGTGCGGCCGGTTGAGTTCCAGTTCGCGCCGGCAGAAGCGTTCGCGGTCCTCGATCCGGGTGAAGTCGAGGAAGCCGAGGGCGACCGCCTTCTTCATCTTCCAGGCGGTGTCGCGGCCGACATAGACGGCGGAGATGTGCGTCTCCACCGGCGCGGCACCGGAGATGCCGGCGAGGAAGGCCGCCGCCTCGGCCTGGCTGTCGGGGATCATGGCGGCCCGGGCCGCCGACGGCCGGGGCCGGTGAAGCCATGTCGCGCCGAGGCTTCCGGCCGCCCTTGCGCGGGCCGGCCGGCAGGGCAGGTTCCTTCGGCCGCCGGCGCGGCGGCCGGTCGGGGCAGGGCTCGCCCGGTCGGCCCCCGGACAGCCATCAGGGATACAGCGTCTCGACCCGCCAGGCGTCGCCCGCGCGGTGGAACACGCGACGCTCATGCAGCCGGAACGGCATGTCGCGCCACAATTCGATCCGCCGCGGCAACACCCGGAAGCCGGACCAGAAGGGCGGGCGCGGGATCTCGCCGATGGCGTATTTCAGCCCGTATTCGGCCACTGCCTTCTCCAGCGCGAAGCGCGATTCGAGCGGCCGGGACTGCTTCGACGCCCAGGCGCCGAGCCGCGAGGTGCGCGCGCGGGACGCGTAATAGGCATCCGCCTCGGCATCGCTCACCGCCTCGACCGCGCCTTCGACGCGCACCGACCGGGCCAGGCGTTTTCCAGTGGAAGCACAGCGCGGCATTGGGGTTGGCGGCGAGTTCGCCCCCCTTGCGGCTTTCGAGGTTGGTGTAGAACACGAAGCCCCGCGCATCGACGCCCTTGAGCAGCACCATGCGCGCCGAGGGCAACCCGTCCGGCGTGGCGGTGGCCAGGCAGACCGCGTTCGGGTCGTTCGGCTCGGTCGTCGCGGCCTCGGCCATCCAGGCCTCGAAGATGGCGATCGGGTCGTCGGTGGTGGCGGTGCCGTCCATGGGGATACTCCTTCACCTGCCTGTATCGGGCCGCGGCGCGGGGCTGCAAGGGGCGGAACCACTTGCCCCTGTCCCTGCGCCATGGCACCACCGATGCACGCCAGCAACCAGACGGGCCCTCAAAGTGATGAATGACGCCGCGCCAGAGCCCCGGATCGCCACCGGCACCCTGATGCAGGGCAAGCGGGGCGTGGTCATGGGTGTGGCGAATGACCGCTCCCTCGCCTGGGGCATTTCGCGCGCCATCGCCGCCCAGGGTGGCGAGATCGCCTTCACCTACCAGGGTGAGGCGCTGGAGAAGCGCGTCCGGCCGCTGGCCGCCAGCGTCGGCTCAACCCTGATGCTGCCCTGCGACGTGGCCGACGACGCCTCGATGGACGCGGCCTTCGCGGCGATCGAGAAGCAATGGGGCAAGATCGACTTCCTGGTCCATGCCATCGGCTATGCCGACAAGCAGTTCCTGCGCGGGCGGTATCTCGACACGCCGCGCGCGGCCTTCCTGCAGGCGATGGACATATCCTGCTTCTCCTTCGTCGCGGTGGGGCAGCGGGCGGCGGCGCTGATGTCCGCCGGCGGGTCGATGCTGACGCTGTCCTATCTCGGGGCCGAACGTGTCACGCCGCATTATAATGTGATGGGCGTGGCCAAGGCGGCGCTGGAGGCGAGCGTGCGCTACATGGCGACCGACCTCGGCGAGCGCGGCATCCGGGTGAACGCGATCTCGCGCCGGGCCGATCAAGACGCTGGCGGCGAACGGGATCGGCGACTTCCGCTACATCCTGCGCTGGAACCAGTACAATTCCCCGCTGCGCCGCAACGTGACCATCGAGGAAGTGGGCGGGTCGGGCATGTACCTGCTGTCGCGACCTGGCGCAGCGGCGTGACCGGGGAGGTCCACCACGTCGATTCCGGGTACCACATCGTCGGGATGAAGAACCCCGATGCGCCGGATATCACGGTGGAGAAGGGCTGAGGCTGCACGCCGCCGGGTTGTTCGGCAGCGCGCTGTCGGCACCGGGCGGCGGCCGATCCCGGCCAGCCGATCCAGGGCGCCCTGGTCCGGGCCACCTGCATCCGCACGGCGGCCGCTCGCGTCGCGCGGGGCGCGAATGCGCCGCCCGAGGCACCAGGCTGACTACGCTGCCACCGGCCTCGCCAGGGCGATTCGCCGGTCGTAGTCGTCGGCCAGGGCGCGCAGGGCCGATGCGCCATCCCCCTCGAAGCTCGGGCCGTGCATCAGCGCCAGCCTGCCCGGCGCAAGCCCGGCCAACCGGCGGATGGTCGCACCCATGCCGGGATTCAGGCTGCGAGAAGCGGAACATGTCCTCGGCCGCGATCGCGGGGCCGACGATGTCGCCTTTCGTCAGCGCCGGCCCGTCGCCCAGCTGCGTGAACAGGTCACCGCACAGCAATGTGCCGCTGCCTTCCTCCATCAGCACGCCGGCATCCCAGCCATGCGGGATATGCGGCGTGTCGAGGTAACGGACGCACAGGCCGCGCCCGAGGTCGATCCGCGCACCGTCATCGAGGATATGCGGCGCCCGGTCGCCATGTCGTTCAGCGACACCATGCATCCGGTCTGGCCATGCGCCACCTGCGCCTGCGGCGCGGCCGCCAGCCATTCGTTCATCGCGCCGCATTCATCGGCCTCGTAATGGCCGAAGGCGATCCAGCGCAGCGTCTCGGGCGGGATCAGGCGCGCGACCGCGTCGCGGACAAGCGGGAACATCCGCCGCAGCCCGGTGTGGAACAGCAGGGGCTCCTCACCGCGCAGCAGGAAGTGGTTGAAGGTGAAGCCGGCTGGCGGGGCGATGTCCGGCACATGGACGGACAGGCGAAAGATGCCCGCCGCGATCTCAGCGATCCTGGCTTCCATGATGTCCTCCCTCTCTCTTGCCTGGGCGCCGCCGGCGCGCCAATTGACTGCACAGCAGTGTTCCCTCAAACATCCTCAGCAGGCAATATCGAATGCACAAATCTGTGCAGTGAAAATCACATGGCTCGACCTTATGCGCTGAAACGCCGCGCGGAGCGGCAGGCCGAGACCAGGCTTCGCATCGTCGAGGCGGCGGTTGCCCTGCACGGCAGCCTGGGCCCGGCGCGCACCACGCTCAGCATGGTCGCCGAGCGCGCCGGCGTTCAGCGCCACACCCTCTACGCCCACTTTCCTGACGAATGGAGCCTTTCCCTGGCCTGCTCGGGCCTGGCGCTGGAACGTGACCCGCTGCCCGATGCCGCCGCCTGGCCCATTGGCGCGGACCAATTGCGGGTCGGCCTCGGCGCGATCTACGCCTGGTACCGCCGCAATGAACAACCGCTGCCTGCGTCCTGCGGGATGCCGAAACCCACGCGCTGACCCGGGAGGTGACTGAGCTGCGGTTCGGCCCGACGACGCGGCGGCGGGAGGAGGGCGCTGCCGGGCTGGACCCGTTCCAGCGCGCGATGCTGCGGGTCGATGTTGGGCTTTCCCGCCTGGCGCAGCCTGGCGCGCGGCAGCGGGCTCGAACCGGCGCAGGCGGTCGACGCGGCGGTGCGCGCAATCCAGCCCCGGGCGGGCGCCGGCACGCTGCATGGGCGTGGCCCCCTCCCGCAGCCGAGCGAACTGTTCTAATGCCGCAGGCCATGACCGGTTCGCGCCGCAGCCACCATCGCCGCCGCTTTCAGGCCCCGACAGGCATGTGGCTACCGGCGCCCGGCGCCGCCCGGCTATCCCGGCCTTTGGCCGCACGCTCTAGGCCCCCATGTCCCACAACACCTTCGGCCACCTGTTCCGCGTCACCACCTGGGGCGAATCCCACGGCCCGGCCATCGGCTGCGTGGTCGATGGCGTCCCGCCGCGCCTGGCGCTGACCGAGGCCGACATCCAGCCCTTCCTCGACCGCCGCCGCCCCGGCCAGTCGAAATTCGTCACGCAGCGCCAGGAAGCCGACCAGGTCCGCATCCTGTCCGGCGTCTTCGAGGGCCAGACCACCGGCACCCCGATCGCCCTGCACATCGACAACACCGACCAGCGATCGAAGGACTATGCCGAGATCGCCGAACGCTTCCGCCCCGGCCATGCCGACATCACCTACGACCTGAAATACGGCATCCGCGACTATCGCGGCGGCGGCCGGTCCAGCGCGCGGGAGACGGCGATGCGCGTCGCCGCCGGCGCCGTGGCGCGCCGCGTCCTCGGCCCGGACGTCCGCATCCGCGGCGCCCTGGTGCAGGTCGGCGGGGATGCGGTGGACCGCGCCGCCTGGGACTGGTCGGCGGTGGACGACAACGCCTTCTTCTGCCCCGACCGCGCGGCGGCCGCGCGGTGGGAGGAACGCCTGCTCGCCCTGCGCAAATCCGGCAATTCGGTCGGCGCCGTGATCGAGGTGGTGGCCGAGGGCCTGCCGCCCGGCCTCGGCGCGCCGATCTACGGCAAGCTCGATGCCGACCTCGCCGCCGCGCTGATGTCGATCAACGCCGTGAAGGGCGTCGAGATCGGCGACGGCTTCGCCGCCGCCGCCCTGACCGGCGAGGGCAACGCCGATGAGATGCGCATGAACGCCGACGGCACGGTGGATTTCCGCTCCAACCATGCCGGCGGCATCCTCGGTGGCATCAGCACCGGCCAGCCGGTCGTCGCCCGGTTCGCGGTGAAGCCGACCAGTTCGATCCTGACCCCGCGCGCCTCGGTGGACCGCCAGGGGCGGGAGGTGGAGGTGCAGACCAAGGGCCGCCACGACCCCTGCGTCGGCATCCGCGCCGTGCCGGTGGGCGAGGCGATGCTGGCCATCGTGCTGGCCGACCACCTGCTGCGCCACCGTGCGCAGAACCCGGATGCGCCGGGCGTGGCGCGGCTGCCGCGGAACTGACGCACCGGCATTCTGGCGGCATTCCGCGCTCGTGGCCCCGGCGCAAGGACAGGCGCCCGGACCGTTGGCTGAATGTCCCGGCACCGATCGCCGGGGCATGCCCGCGACGGATGTTGCAAACTGGCATCGCGAAGCAGCAGCCCCGGCCGGGTCGGCGCCGTTTTGGCAGCCGGCCGGCGCGGCGCGTCAGGCGGTCACGTTGGTGGCGGTCGATTGGCCGCTGGTCTGGTGGCGATAGGCCTCCAGCAGCGTGCCGATCATCTGGTCGATCGCCTGGCCGAGGCCCCCGCGGTTCCGCCCGGTCGGGTCGGTTCCGGACTGCTCCTGCGCCGAGAGCAGCGCCGACATCGCGTCGCTGCTGAACGCCCCCTGGCTGCCTTGGCTGTCGCCTGACGACAATTCGGCCTGGCTGACCGTGCCGTCGCCATCGGCGTCGAGCGCGTTGAACACCGACTCCAAGGCAGAACTTGCCGCGGTGCCGGCAGCATTCGCCGCCCCCTGGGCAGACCCTGCCGCTCCGCCTCGCGGCGCCCCGCCCGGCGGTGGTCCCTGCGGTGCCCCGCCAGGCGGTGGCCCACCGGGCGGCGGTCCGCCCTGTCTCGCCGCCGCCTTGAACTCATTGACGGAGAGTCCGCCGCTTTGGTCTGAATCAGCCTGCGTGAACATCCGTTCGCGCATCTGTTGCATCATGCTGGCGGCATTGCTGCCGCCGATGGAGGAGATTGACATCGGATCCTCGCTGCGGTGCGCCAGGGGCGGGATGCCGATGACGGCCTCGCATCGGGCTCGATGCCCGGCGAGGCGCCGGCGGCAGCGCAGGAACCATGCCAGGGCCTGGGATTACGGCTCCTTCGGCTTCGCCCGCTCCGCCTCGCGCAGATAGTCCTCGGTCGTCTTTGTCGCCGGCCGCGCCGGCCCGGCATAGGGGTCGATGCGCCCGCTGGTCGCCTCGGCCACCCGGCAATCCTCGCACAGTTCCAGGATCGCCATCCGCGCCGGGTCGGCGAACATCCAATGCGCGGCGAGCTTCGCCTTGACCCGCGCGATCGACGCCTTGGTGCCGAACAGCTTGCCGCATTGGGCGCAGGCGGCCGGTTCCTCCTGCTTCACCACCTGCGGCGCGGCGGCGGCCTCGCTGAAGTTCAGCCTGGGTTCCAGCGTGATGACCTTCTCCGGGCAGGTCGCGGCGCACAGCCCGCATTGCACGCAGGCATCCTCCAGGAAGCGCAGCTGCGGCGTCTCGGGGTTCGCGCTGAAGGCCGAGGTCGGGCAGACCGAGGTGCAGGCCAGGCACAGCGTGCAGCCGTCGGTCGCGACATGGGCGATGCCGAAGGGCGCCAGCGGTGGCATCGGCACCGTCTCGGCCGGGGCGGCGGCGGCACCGCGCAGGGCGCGAAGGGCCTGCAACGCCATCTCGCGCGGCGTGCCGATCGCCTGGTGCGTCGATGGCGCGAAGGCGAAGGGCGCGCGGGGCAGGGCGGCCAGCGCCTCGCCCAGGCTGAACGGGTCATCCGTCTCGATCGCGGCGGCACGCGGTGCGGCGTGGGACAGGCCCAGCCCGTCCAGCGCGGCATTGGCGTAGTCGATGTTGCGCAACAGCCCCTCGGCGCCATGGCCGCGCCGGCCGGGCAGCAGGACGCGCACCGCGCTCGCCCCCCAGGCGAAGGCGCCGGCGATCAGCGACAGGTCGAGCGCGGTCGGCTCGTTCACGGCCAGCGGCAGCACGCGGGCGGGCAGCCCGTCGCCATGGCGGGCCAGCGCATCGAGCAGCGGCGCGCCCTGCGCCGCATCGTGGAACAGCACCACCGGCGCCTCGCCACCCGCCGCGCGATAGGCGAGCAGCAGCGTGCGCAGCCGCCGCGCGACGGCGCCGGGCGGCGGCAGGGTATAGGTCGCCGCCCCGGTCGGGCAGACCGCGGCGCAGGCGCCGCAGCCGGCGCAGATCTCCGCGCTGATCACCACCTGGTCCTTGAGCGGACCGGTGCCCGGGGTGATCGCCCCGGTCGGGCACAGGTCGATGCAGCGCGTGCAGCCGTCCCGCTTGTTCCGCGCATGGGCGCACAGCGCGCCATCGAATGCGATGAAGCGCGGCTTGTCGAAGGTGCCGATCAGCTCGCCGGCGGCGGCGATGGCGCGTTCCACCGCGGCGGCATCGGCGGGGTCGGCGCGCAGATAGCCCTGGCGGACCTCATGCGCGGGGAACAGCGGCGGGTTGCCGGTCAGGTCGATCACGACATCGGCGCGGCTGGTCGCGCCATCCTTGCCGGGCGCCCATTCATATCGCGCGCGGGAGGACGGGCGCGGCAGCGCGGCGCCATCGACCGTCACCTCGAAGGCGCCGAGCCAGCCGGTGGCGGCGCGGGCGCGGCCCTTCATCACCGGGAAGGGGGCGGCGGCGACGGGCGTGACATCCTCCGTGCCGGTCAGCAGGACGGTCAGGTCGAGCCGGTCCTGCAGCCGCGCCGCCGCGTCCAGCGCCACCTGCGTCGCGGCCGAGCACCAGGGTCACGCCCTGGCTCTGCAGGCTGACCAGCGGCATGGCGGGCATCGGTTCGGCGGCGGCGGCCAGCAGTGCCGCCATCTTCGGCCCGGCGGCGCGGCCCTCGGCGGCCCAGCCTGCCATCTCGCGGATATTGACGAAGGTCGGCGGCGGGGCGCCGGCCTGCTCGGCTTCCTGCGTGAACAGCGGGGCCTGCGCGGTGCAGGCGACGGTCAGCGGCCGGCCGGTGGCCAGTGCCGCCATGAAGCGGTCGAGCTGCGCCATGCAGAGCTGCTCGGCGGTGCGCAACTCGGCACCGCAGCCGCGCGCCATGGCCTTCTCATCCAGGCGCATGGTGTCGTCGCAACTGCACACCAGGGCGATCCGCCCATCCGATCCACTCATCGACAGAAACTTCCCCCCGCACGCCCCTGCTGGACCGGAGCGGCATGTCGCATATATGCCGTGCATAACCATGTTGCGAGGGAGCGCGGTGTCCGAGGGCCTGTCCGATCTGCCGAGCGTGTTCACCCCCATCGTCGCGCTGCGCGAGGGTGGGGACGCGATGACGCGTGCCACGGCGATGGCGCCGGAGCATGGCGCGGGCACCCTTGTCTGGGTGCGCTCCTGGGCGCGGGTCGAGGCGGCGGTCGTGCTGGAGCCCGAGCAGACGCTCGCCGCCGCACGCCCGGCGCTGCTCGCCGCCCTGACCGCCGCGGGCGACGCGCTCGGCGCCTTTGGTCCGCCCGAGCAGCCGATGACCTTCGACTGGCCGGCGACCATCCGGCTGAATGGCGGCGTGGTCGGCCGCGCGCAATTGGCCGTCCCGCCGGGCTGCGCCGAGGACGCCGTGCCGGACTGGCTGGTCGTGGGCATCGAGATCGCCTTCGCGGCCGGCATCGACGCCGAGCCGGGCCATGATCCCGGCCGCACCACCCTGTTCGAGGAAGGCTATGACGACACCACGCCGGCCGAACTCACCGCCACCTGGGCGCGGCACCTGATGGCCACGCTGGCGGATTGGCAGGCGGGCGGCTTCCGGCTGGTGGCCGAACGCTATTTGGCGCGGCTCGATCCGACGCTGGCCGAGGGCGCGCGGCGCGGCATCGACCCGGCCAACGGCGACCTGCTGATCCAGCACGACGGCAGGCGCGAACGCCTGCCGCTGGCCATGGCGGTCGCCGCATGACGCGGCTGTTGCGCACCATCCGGCTCGACCCTTCGGATGCCGTGGTGTTCCCGCGCGCGGCCGAACCTGGCGAATGGGCCGTGCCGGGCGGCTTCTGCTTCTGGGACGACGACCTCGCGGCGCTGGACGGGCGGCGGCGCCAGGCCTTTCGCGCCGGCTTCCTGGGGCTGGCATCCTTCGGCTGGTCCACGCTGGTGGAGGTGGCGGAGGCCAGCGCGGCGCAGCGCGAGGCCGCCGTCGCAGCGCTCGCGGCGCATATCCGCAGCGCCCATGGCGCGCCCGACGACGCCGCGGCGCGGGCTGCGGCCGAGGAGGAGATCGCCTTCGCCGAGACGCTGTGCGAGCATCCGCCCGGCACGCTGGTGGCCCTGAACCGCAGCGCCGAGGGCGGCGAGGTGCGCGAGCGTTTCCGCACCCTGCATGAACGCTCACCGCAGCAGCGTGCCTTCGAGACCATGCCGGTCTTCGCCGCGGTCTCCGTCGAGGGCGAGGAGGAGGAACCGATCCGTCCCGACCTGACCCGCATGGCGCGCGCGGGCAAACCGACGCGCCAGCCGGAGGGTACCGACATGAACGACCTGCTCTCGCCCGGCGATTTCTGGGTCGCCTCCGGCCATCACCTGTGTGACGTGGTCGAGCATGGCCGGCTGGCGGCGACGACCGACCTGTGGCGCGCCTTCCTCGCCCGGCCGGAACTGATCCCGCCCGAGGAAGCCTGCGAAGCCGAGCGCGCCCTGCACGCCGCGCTGATGGACGACCCGGCGCAGCCGGTCGACGCCGGCGCGCCTCGCGGCGCTTGGCGGATGCCGATGCGCGGGAGAATTTCGGCCAGTTCCTCGGCTTCCGTGACCGGGTCCTCGCCGAACCATCGCTCGAAGCCGCCTGGATCGCGCTGTATCGCGACGGCGTGTCGGGCATCCCGCCGATCCTGTTGCAGATGCTGACGCACCTGGTGGCCCGCGCCGCGCTGGAAGGCGAGGGCGATCCCTTCGCGCTGCGCGCCGGCGAATTGCTGTTCCGCACGCAACGCGTCGCCATCCACCAGGGCGCGATGCTGCTGGCGGATGAGGAGATCGTCGACATGCGCGGCCGCGACGGCGGCTTCGGCGCGCTCGGGCAATTGCTGGTGGAAGCGGGCGCGCCGCCGCGCGAGGTCGAGCTCGACGTGCTGGGCGAGGCGCAACGCGCATCTCTACCATGGCCGGTCGGACGCGCATGACTTCGCGCTCGACATCGCCGAGGGGCGCGACGGCCAGCGTGGCATCGCGCGCGCGCTGGAACGCTTCATCGCGCATCTGTTCGGCGAGGCGGTGACGATCCGCGCCGTGCCGGTGATCGAGGATGCCAACTGGACCTGGCATGTCGGGCTCGATGCCGAGGCGAGCGCCATCGCCAACGATCTCTGGCAGGGCAGGAAGGTCCGGCAGGAGAGGCTCGCGCGCATCATCTGGCTCGGCGTGCTGGAATTCGCCGACAGCGCGCGCGTGTTGCCGCGCGTCGCCGGCCGGCCGGTCTATCTGGCGCTGGCGATGGATGCGGCGAACCGGCTGCGGATGAAGCCGCAGAACCTGGTCGCCGGGTTGCCGCTGCAGGGCCGGGAGGATGGCGGCATGACGCTCGAAGTCCCCGGCACGATCCGCGTCCCGGTCGGCGTGGTGGCCGAGCGCCGGCCCGGCGTGACGACCTGGGCGGAACATGCCTGGGCGGCGCGCGAGGTGCTGGAGGATGCGCCGGACCTCGCCCCCTGGACCGTCCTGCGCGAGGACGCCGGCCGCACGCTGTTCTTCGCCGGCACCGCCGAGGTGGCGCTGCACCCGACCGATACCGACAACTACATCCACAACCTGCAGCAGGAGGTGCCGCGCATCTGGGTCGTGCTGCGCCCGGTGGAGGCGCCGCCCGGCTATCGGCCTGCAGGCCGTCACCGTCGATGCGGGGGAAGCGCAGCTCTACGCCGAATCCGGTTCGGACCTGCTGGAATCGCTGCCGCTGCCGTCGGGGCTGCGGCTGGTCGTCGAACGCTTCGTCGCCGAGCACCACAAGCAGCGTGAATTCCACAAGCGCAAGCGCGACCGCGCCGATACCGAGGCGTTCGGCCGGCGTGCCAGGATGGATGAGGAATGAGCGAGGAAGGCTTCCTCTCCCGCTGGTCGCGCCGCAAGCGCGCCGTCGAGGCCGGGCTGCCCGCCACGGAGACGCAGGCCGAGCCGCAGGCGCCGATCGCCGAGCCCGCCGCATCGCCGCCACCGGTGCCGGTGCCGGAGGAGCCACCCTTCGACATCGCCACCCTGCCGCCGGTCGAGAGCCTGACGCTCGAGAGCGACATCACCGCCTTCCTGCGCAAGGGCGTGCCGGCCGTGCTGCAGCGTGCGGCGCTGCGCCGGGCCTGGACGCTCGACCCCGCCATCCGCGACTTCGTCGGCCCGGCTGACTATGCCTGGGACTACAACGCGGTGGACGGCGTGCCGGGGGCTCGCTGAACCTGACCGGCAATCTCAGGGAGATGCTGGCCCAGGCCTTCGGGCCCGAGCCGTCGGACGATGCCGAGGCGAAGGCGCCGGCACCGGTGGCCGAAGCCGCCGCCGCGCCGGAGCCGGAACTGGAACCGGAACCGCCCGAGGCGGAGGTCATGGCCGTGTCGCCGCCAAGCACGACGCTGGCCGAAGGGCCGGTTTCCTCCCCGGAGGCCGAGGCCATGCCGGCGACGCGCCGGCACGGATCGGCACTGCCAAGTTGAGAGGAATTCGCAATAACGCGCAATGATTTCAGAGCGTTGAATGGCAGGCGCTTTCTCAGAGTATTCTGCTCGGAATAGCAATGTCGGGAGCGATGTCAGCATGTCCGCACAGGACATCGGCGACAGGGAAGGCGAGGCCATCACGATCGAGCGTGCGCGGCTGTTCGCGCTGCTCGGCCGTTTGCTCGTGGCTGCGCCGGATGCCGTGCTGATCGACGCGCTGTCCGGGCTGAACGGCGACCGTTCCGCCGCTCGGCGGCGCCTATGGCGCGCTCGCGGCGGCCGCGACGGTGGCCGACAGCGTCTCGGCCGAACGCGAGTTCCACGACCTGTTCATCGGCCTGGGCGGCGGCGAGTTGCTGCCCTATGCGTCCTACTACATCACCGGCTTCCTGCATGAGCGCCCGCTCGCGGAACTGCGCGGCGACGCTGGCGCGACTCGGGCTCGAACGGGCAGAGGGAATCTCCGACCCGGAGGATCACATCGCGTCGGTCTGCGAGGTCTATGCCGGGTTGCTCTCGGGCAGTTTCGAAGGCGGGCCCGAGGCCGCCGAGGCGTTTTTCGACAAGCATATCCGGCCCTGGGCGGGCCGGTTCTTCACCGATCTCGAAAAGGCGAAGTCAGCGCAGTTCTACCGCGCTGTCGGCCGGCTCGGCCGCATCGCCATCGAGATCGAGCAGGCGGCTATCGGGCTGCCTGCATGACGCGTCTGGGGAGCAAGTTGAGATGAGCACGAAGGACAAGGACGTTGGCCGAGCGCCGTGGCTTCCTGAAGGCCCTGGGGCTGGGCGGCGCCGCCGCCGCTGCGGCCGGCGTGGCCGAGGCGGCCGGCACCTACAACCCGCAACGTGCCGATGCCGTGCCGCCGGGCCTCGCCCGCAAGCAGGACCAGGCCGAGCGCGTCAAGCCGCGCTACCAGGCCAACAGCGCCGATGTGCAGGCCTTCTACCGCACCAACCGCTACGGCAGCTGAACCAGGCCGAGAGGGAGCGAAGCCCCATGCTGATCAAGCGTTCCGAAGCGCGCGCCGGCAAGCAGCGCCTGGCCGCGGCCTATGCCGGATTGTCCTCGGGCGGGCTCGACCGCCGCGCCTTCCTCAAGCAGGCGGGTGTCACGGGCGTCGGGCTTTCCGCCCTCGGCGCGATTCCGCTGACCACGGTGCGCCCCGCGGTGGCCGGGCCGGTGAACCATGCCGAGCCGGTGACGCGGGTGAAGAACATCTGCACCCATTGCTCGGTGGGCTGCACGGTGACGGCCGAGGTGCAGAACGGCGTCTGGGTGGGCCAGGAGCCGTGCCTGGGACAGCCCGATCAACCGCGGCACGCATTGCGCCAAGGGTGCCTCGGTGCGCGAGCTCGTGCACGGCCAGCGGCGCACCAAGTATCCGATGAAGCTGGTGAACGGCCAGTGGCAGCGCATGTCGTGGGACGCCGCCCTGACCGAGATCGGCGACAAGCTGATGGCGGTGCGCCAGGCTTCCGGCCCCGACAGCGTGTTCTGGCTGGGCAGCGCGAAATTCTCGAATGAGGGGTCCTACCTCTATCCGCAAGATCGCCGCCTTCTGGGGCACCAACAGCGTCGACCACCAGGCGCGCATCTGCCATTCCACGACCGTCGCCGGCGTAGCCAACACCTGGGGCTACGGCGCGATGACGAACAGCTACAACGACATCCGCAATTCCAAGACCATGATCATCATGGGCGGCAATCCGGCGGAGGCGCATCCGGTCTCGCCTGCAGCATGTGCTGTCGGGCAAGGAGCAGAACCGCGCCAACCTGATCGTCATCGACCCGCGCTTCACGCGCACGGCGGCGCATGCGACCGAGTATGTGCGCATCCGCCCGGGCACCGACATCCCGATCATCTGGGGCCTGCTGTGGCACATCTTCCAGAACAACTGGGAGGACAAGGAATTCATCCGCCAGCGCGTCTACGGCATGGACGAGGTCCGCGCCGAGGTGGCGAAGTGGCCGCCCGCCGAGGTC
Organism: uncultured Alphaproteobacteria bacterium; assembly: GCA_963732425.1. Classification (GTDB taxonomy): domain Bacteria; phylum Pseudomonadota; class Alphaproteobacteria; order Acetobacterales; family Acetobacteraceae; genus Neoroseomonas. The sequence goes on along the minus strand of CAVSZN010000014.1, from coordinate 105,507 downwards.
GAGCGCGTCGCCGGCGTGCCCGAGGCGCAGATGCGCAAGGTCGCCGAGACTGTTCGCCACGCAGAAGCCCTCGACGCTGATCTGGTGCATGGGCGCGACGCAGAAGACCGTCGGCACCGCCAATGTGCGCGCCTATTCGATCCTGCTGCTGGCGACCGGCAATGTCGGCAGCGCCGGCACCGGGGCGAACATCTTCCGCGGCCACTGCAACGTGCAGGGTGCGACGGATTTCGGCCTCGATGTCGACGTCGCTGCCGGCCTATTACGGCCTCGACGCGAATGCCTGGCGGCACTGGTCGCGCGTCTGGGGCGTCACCTACGAAAGCATGGTCGCGCGCTTCGACAGCCCGACGATGATGGAGACGCCCGGCATCCCCACCACGCGCTACTTCGACGCGGTGACGATGCCGGTGAATGCGCAGACCGGCCTCGCCCAGCGCGACAACCTCAAGGCGATGGTCGTGTTCGGCCATGGCGGCAACACCGTCACCCGCATGCCCGAGGCGGTGAAGGGCCTCGAGAAGCTCGACCTGCTGGTGGTGGCCGACCCGCACCCGACCAGTTTCGCGCGTGATGTCGGAGCGCAAGAACAACACCTACCTGCTGCCGATCTGCACGCAGTTCGAGACGTCGCGGCAGCCGCACCGCCTCGAACCGCTCCATCCAGTGGGGCGAGCAAGGTCGTCAACCCGATCTTCGAGAGCAAGGACGACTACGAGGCGATGTACCGCCTGTGCGGCGCGATCGACGCCGCGGCGGCGAAGCGGAACATGACCTTCCGCATGCAGTCCGACGTCTTCGCGCCGTATGAGATCGTGAACAACGCGCCGACGCCCGAGAGCATCCTGCGCGAGATCAACCGCGGTGCGATCTCCACCGGCTACACCGGCCAGTCGCCGGAGCGGCTGAAGCTGCACATGGAGCACCAGGACAAGTTCGACCTGGTGACGCTGCGCGCCACGGACGACGCGCCCGAGAGCATCCGCGGCGACTATCTACGGCCTGCCCTGGCCCTGCTGGGGCAAGCCGGAATGGCGGCACCCGGGCACCCACATCCTCTACAACACCAACCTGCACGTGAAGCAGGGCGGCGGCACCTTCCGCGCGCGCTTCGGCGTCGAGCGCAACGGCGTGTCGCTGCTGGCCGAGGGGTCCTATTCGCAGGGCTCGGAGACTGACGGACGGCTATCCGGAATTCACCACGGCGGTGATGGCGCGGCTCGGCTGGGATGCCGAGCTGACCGCCGAGGAGAAGGCGTCGATCGCGCGCGCAGGGCGGGCACCGCCTCCTGGGCGACCGACCTGTCCATGGGCATCATCCGCGTGACGATGGACCATGGCGTGATGGCCTACGGCAACGCCAAGGCGCGCGCGAATGCGTGGAACCTGCCCGACCCGATCCCGGTGCATCGCGAGCCGATCTACACGCCGCGCACCGACCTGATCGCGCAGTATCCGACGCTGCCCGACCGGCGCGCCTTCCGCATGCCGCATCTCGGGCAGTCGGTGCAGAACCGGGCGAAGGACCTGGCGCCGAACTTCCCGATCATCCTCACCTCCGGCCGCCTGGTCGAATACGAGGGCGGCGGCGAGGAGACGCGCTCGAACCCGTGGCTGGCCGAACTGCAGCAGGACATGTTCGTCGAGATCAACCCGCGCGACGCCGCCGCGCGCAACATCCGCGACGGCTCCTGGGTGCTGGTGAACGGGCCGGAGATGCCGCAGGGCAAGGCGACGAGGATGAAGGCGCTGGTGACCGAACGCGTCGGCCCGGGTGTCGCCTTCATGCCCTTCCACTTCGCCGGCTGGTTCCATGCAGGAAGACCAGCGCGGCAAATATCCGCAGGGGGCGGACCCGATCGTGCTCGGTGAATCGGTGAATGCGATCACGACCTATGGCTATGACCCGGTGACCTTCATGCAGGAAACCAAGGTCACGCTGTGTCAGATCCGCGCGGCGTAAGGGAGGAACACGACCATGGCCCGCATGAAGTTCCTTCTCGACGCCGACCGTTGCATCGAGTGCAACGCCTGCGTCACCGCCTGCAAGAACGAGAACGAGGTGCCCTGGGGCATCAACCGCCGGCGCGTCGTCACGCTCAATGACGGCAAGCCGGGGGAACGCTCCGTCTCCATGGCCTGCATGCACTGCACGGATGCGCCCTGCGCGGCGGTCTGCCCGGTGTCGTGCTTCTACACCACGGCCGATGCCGTGGTGCTGCACGACAAGGATCTGTGCATCGGCTGCGGCTACTGCTTCTACGCCTGCCCGTTCGGCGCGCCGCAGTATCCGCGCCTCGGCAATTTCGGCAGCCGCGGCAAGATGGACAAATGCACCTTCTGCGCCGGCGGTCCGCAGCAGGACCTCAGCGAGGCGGAATACATCCAGTACGGATCGAACCGCCTGGCCGAGGGCAAGCTGCCGCTCTGCGCCGAGATGTGCTCGACCAAGGCGCTGCTCGCCGGCGATGGCGAGATCATCGCCGCAGATCTACCGCGAACGCGTGCAGAAGCGCGGCTACGGCTCGGGTGCCTGGGGCTGGCGCACCGCCTACCGCGAAACCGTCGCGATCTGAGGAGAGCCGATGATGAAGATCCGCATCCTCGCCCTGTTCGCCGCCCTGGCGCTCGGGGCCATGGCGCCTGCCGGCGATGGCGCAGGGCACGACGCAGTCGCCGTCCGCTCGCCGATGAGATGGCGATCCAGGCGCTGCTGCGCGGCGAGCCCGTCGCAGGGCCGCATCACCATCCCGGACCAGCGGGCGGCCAACCTGATCCAGCCGCAGGGCCGCGAATGGCGCGATTTCCACAACGTGACGCTGGCCTGGGTCGGCGGCATCGCGGTGCTCGGCATGCTCGCGCTGCTGGTCGTGTTCTGCCTGTGCGCGGGCCGCATCCCGATCGAGGGCGGCCGCTCCGGCCGCACCATCCTGCGCTTCAACACGCTTCGAGCGTGCGAACCACTGGATGGTGGCGTCCTGCTTCATCATCCTGGCGCTGTCGGGCCTGAACCTCACCTTCGGGCGGCATGTGCTGCTGCCGCTGGTGGGGCCGGTGGCCTTCACCGAGATCAGCCAGTGGGGCAAGTTCGCCCACAACTTCCTGGCCTTCCCCTTCACCCTCGGCATCGTGCTGATGCTGCTGCTGTGGGTCAAGGACAACATCCCGAACGGCACCGACATCCGCTGGCTGAAGGCCGGCGGCGGCCTGGTCGGCCATGGCGAGCCGGACAGCGGCCGCTTCAACGCCGGGCAGAAGGGGATCTTCTGGATCACCGTGCTTGGCGGCGCGGCGGTGGCGGTCACCGGCTACATGCTGATCTTCCCCTTCGTGTTCACCGATGTGAACGGCATGCAGCTCAGCCACATCATCCACAGCATCGTCTCGGTGCTGATGATCGCGGTCATGCTGGCGCACATCTACATCGGCACCGTCGGCATGGAGGGCGCGTCCGACGCGATGACCACCGGCCAGGTCGATCTCAACTGGGCCAAGCAGCACCACAATCTGTGGGTCGAGGAGGAAATGGCCAAGGGCCGCACCGCGACGCCACCGGATGCCGCCAAGGCCGCCGGCGCCGATTGACCGCGCGCCTGTCAGGGACGCACATCGGGCGGGCGCATGGCGAAGGTCATGCGCCCGTCTCATTTCCGCGGAGTTTGACGTGACGCGCATCATCGGCCTCGCCGGCTGGAGCGGGGCGGGCAAGACCACCCTGATGGTGAAGCTGCTGCCCTGCCTGATCGGGCGCGGCCTGGCCGTCTCGACGCTCAAGCACGCGCATCACCGCTTCGACGTGGATGTGCCGGGCAAGGATTCCTGGGAGCATCGCCGCGCCGGCGCGCAGCAGGTGATGGTCGCCTCCGGCGCGCGCTGGGCGCTGATGACCGAACTGCGCACGCGCGCGTGAGCCGGCGCTGCCCGAACTGGTCGCGCGCATGGATCCGGTGGACCTCATCATCGTCGAGGGCTTCAAGCGCGACGCGCATCCCAAGATCGAGGTGCACCGCGCCGCCAACGCGCAAGCCCTGGATGCGGCCGGAGATGCCGGGCATCGTCGCCGTCGCCTCGGATGTCGGCGCACCCTATGACCTGCCCCGCGCCCATCTGGACGACATCGAGGCGATCGCCGCGCTGGTGCATGGCCCATGCGCAGCCTGTCGCCTCCATCGCCTGGGCGCAGCGGCAGGAGGCCTGAGTGGCGCAGCTCAGCGATGACTGCTTCGCCTTTGGCGGCGCGCTGATGTCGGTCGAGGATGCGCAGGCGCTGATCGCCGCGCGCATCCCCGCCGCCGAGGGCGAGGAGGTCGTGCCCCTGCGCGCCGCGCGCGGCCGCGTGCTGGCGCGCGACCTGGTCGCCACGACCGCCGCTGCCGCCCTTCGACAATGCCGCGGTGGATGGCTGGGCCTTCCGCCATGCCGACCTGCTGCCCGAGCGCGACCGACGCGGCTGGTCGAGGCCGGTCGCGTCGCCGCCGGGCATGCCGCGCCGCGGCCGGTGGCGGCGGGCGCAGGCGATCCGCGTCTTCACCGGCGCGCCGATGCCGCCCGGCACCGATACCTGCGTGATGCAGGAGGATGTGGCGCGCGAGGCCGACGCCATCATGGTGCCGCCCGGGCCTGAAGCGCGGCGCCAATGCGCGCCCGGCCGGCGAGGATGTGCCGCGCGGGCGCGCTGGCGCTGCCGGCCGGGCGGCTGATCGGCCCGGCGGAGGTCGGCGCTGGCGGCCGCCCTCGGCGCTGGCAGCCTTGCCGGTGCGCCGCCTGCCACGGGTCGGCGTCTTCTCGACCGGCGACGAACTGGCCGAGCCCGGGCAGGCGCTGGGGCCGGCGCAGACCTTCGACAGCAACCGCTTCACGCTGCTGGCGCTGCTCGGCGGCCTGCCCTGTGTGGCGAGCGACCTCGGCATCCTGCCCGACGATGCGGCGCGCACCGCGGCGTCGCTGGCCGCCGCCGCGCGCGACCACGACCTGCTGCTGACCAGCGGCGGCGTCTCGACCGGCGAGGAGGACCATGTCCGCGCCGCCATCGAGGCCGGCGGCCGGCTGGTGTTCTGGCGGCTCGCGGTCAAGCCGGGCCGGCCGGCGGCGATGGGGGTGCTGCCGAAGGTGGGCGCGGATTTCGCGGCCGGCGGCACGCCGGTGGTGGGCCTGCCGGGCAATCCGGTGGCGGCGGTGGTGTGCTTCCTGCACCTGGCGCGGCCGTTGCTGCTGCGCCTGGCGGGTGCGGAGGCCGCGGCCGCTCCCGCGCTTCGCCGCGACGGCCGACTTCGCCTACCGCAAGAAGGCGGGGCGGCGGGAATATGTGCGGGTCGCGCTGGCGACCGAAGGCTGCGCGACCATCGCGCGCAAGTTCCCGCGCGAGGGGGCGGGGCTGCTGTCCTCCCTGACGCAATCGGATGGCTTCGCCGAACTGCCGGAGGATGTGACGCAGGTCGCACCCGGCGACCGCGTCATGGTGATGCCCTTTGCCGGCCTGCTGTAGTGGACGCCTCGGCGGCCGGGCTGCTTCTGTGGATGCTCGCCGCGCTGCTGCTGCGGCGTGACCTGCGCGGCCTGGCGCGGCGGATGCGCTGGCGCCGCGCCGTCGCGCAGATCGCCTTCCAGCCTGACGCGGCCGGGCCGTCCTGGAAGATCGAGTTCGCCTTGCCGGACGGCAGCCCGGTTCAGGTCGTGACGTCGGATCTGCGCCTTGTCGCCCGCCCCGGGCCGTCGGGCCCGTTCAGCCTGCTGTATGATCCGGCGGCGCCCTGCCGCGTGGAGGTTCCCGCCAGGCCCGGCGTTGCGGCGCTGGTTGGCCTGGGTCTGGCGGCCTTCGGCGTCGCGCAATGGCTGCGCTGACGCCCCGGCGTCAGATACGCGCGCCCGAGGTGGTAAAGGCGACCGCGGCCGTGCGCTGGAATTCGTTGTCGAGGACATAGGCCGCGCCGATGGCGACGATGATCGCGACGACGATGCCCGACAGGATGGCCTTCATGCCGATGGTTCCTTCAACCGCACGTCATGTGTCTATGGCGACCCGACCGGTCGAATGCAACAGCGTCAGCAGGCGTTCCGCCTCGGTGAGGTCCTCCGGCGCATTGGCGTTGAAGAAGGGGTCGACCGGCAGGCTCGGCCAATCCGCCGGCGCGCAGCCATGGCGTGCGGTCCAGCGGTCGATCTTGCGCTCCCCGGCGAGCAGCGCGGCGCGCAGGTCGTCCCGCAGCGAGACGGGCCACAGGCCGATCGGCGGATGGCGTCTGGCCGTCCGATCGTGCGCAGGCCAGCGGCATGCCGGCGCCCGCCCGCGCCGCATGCAGGCGCGCCACGAGGTCATGCGGAATGAACGGAGAATCGCCGGGCACCGAGACCATCCAGCGCGAGATCCGGCCGGTGCGCCGCCGCCCAGTCCAGCGCGGCGAGGATGCCCGCGAGCGGACCGGGATGGTCCGGCAGCCCGTCGGGGACAACCGGCAGGCCGATAGGATGCGAAGCGCGCCGGATCGCCATTCGCGTTCAGGATCACCGCGGCGACCTGCGGCATGAGGCGCCCGAGCGCATGGTCCAGCATCGGCCGGCCGCCGAGCAGCCGCAGCGGCTTGTCGCCGCCGCCCATCCGCCGCGCCAGCCCACCGGCCAGCACGCAGCCGAGCGTGTCAGCCCGCATCGTCGCCCGCCGCCATCGCCTCGGCGCTGTTCTTGCGCCAGTGCTTCGCCGATTTCCTCCTCGACGTAGTTCAGGTCGGCGTCGAAGACGATGCGCTCCTGCCCGGCCAGCGCGACGAAGCGCCGGCCCTTGCAGCGGCCGATCAGCGTCAGGCCTGCCTCCTTCGCGAGTTCCACGCCCCAGGCGGTGAAGCCGGAGCGGGAGACCAGGATCGGGATACCCATCCGCACCGTCTTGATCACCATTTCCGAGGTCAGCCGGCCGGTGGTGTAGAAGATCTTGTCGTCCGGCGCTCTCGCGCTCGCGGAACATCCAGCCGGCGATCTTGTCCACCGCGTTGTGGCGGCCGACATCCTCCATGTAGACGACCGGCTCGTCGCGCAGGCACAGCGCGCAGCCATGGATCGCGCCCGCTTCAAGATACAGTGTCGGCAGCGTGTTGATCCGGTGCAGCAGGCGATAGAGCCAGGACGTGCGCAATTCCGACTTCGCGAGCCGCACCTGCGCGAAACCCTCCATCAGGTCGCCGAAGGCGGTGCCCTGCGCGCAGCCGGAGGTCAGCGTCTTCTTGCGCAGCTTCTCCTCGAAGTCGGTGCGCTCGGGCGTGCGCACGATGACGACGCCGAGATCGTCGTCGTAGTCGACGCCGGTCACCTCGGCATCGGGCTTCAGCATGCCCTGGTTCAGCAGGTAGCCGAGGGCGAGGTCCTCCGGCCGGTCGCCGATCGTCATCATGGTGACGATCTCCTGCCCGTTCAGGAACAGCGTCATCGGGCGCTCGACGGTGACGGAGGTCTCGACCGGCGCGCCGGTGTGGTCGATGCCGGTGACCCGGCGCGTCAGGCGCGGGTCGGTCGGGTCGGGTTTGACGCGGAGGGTGTCGGACATGGCAGGGAGATGGGCCGTGGCGGCGAAGGGCGCAAGTTTGCAGGGGTGCCGCCTGCCAGCGGGGCGGGCGATTGGAACGCTTGCCTGGCGCGGGGCGCGGCGGGCCGTGTCAGCCCGCGATGGAAATCCCGCGCCCGGCATAGAAGCGGGCGAATTCCCCGACCGGCAGCCGGGCATCGCGCTGCGACGCCGGCGGTGTCGCCGGAGGGATTGTTGAAGCGCAGCGCGCCGTCCTCGGCGCCAAAGACCAGCACCAGGTGGCCGCCCCGCGAGGGCGGCTCCGCCTCCGCCCGCCGGATCGCCGGATGCACCGAGGCGATGAACATCCCGCCGTCGCCGAGCATCGCCGGTATGGCGTCCGCCGGCACATCGACGCGCACCTCGGCGGCCAGGCGCGGCACATCGCGCAGCCAGGCGACGGCCGGCGCGTAGATCAGCCCGCGAATGGCGCCGTCCGGCTGCAGGACGTAGCCGCCGCGCGCCGTCAGGTCCCGCGCCAGGTCGAAGGCGCGCGGCGGCACCTGCCCGCGGGCGGCAAGCGCCATGCGCAGGCAGGCGACGCCGCACAGGTGGTCCGCCCAGGTCTCGTAGTCCATCGCGCCGGCGGCGCCGGACCGGGGCCAGAGCGGATCATCCGCCGCGCGCAGCGCACCGGAGAGGATGTCGGCGATGCGCCCGGCGGATTCCCATTGCCCGAGGAAGGGCGGGATCACCGTGGGCCCTGCGCCCGCCCGCGCCGCCACACATCATCGGGCGGCGTCCAATTGGCAGGGTCCCGCAGTTCCTTCGCCAGGCCGGCGGCCATCGCCTCGAAGATCACCTGGCCCTTCTCGGCCGTCGCGGCGCGCGCATCGCCGCGCACGCCGGTGACGGGCGCGCGTTCCGCGAAAGACCAGAAGCGGGACGAGACCGCGTTCGCGGCCGGCGCGCCCGGGGAGACGGAATTGGCGATCTGATCCATCCGCACCTGGGCTGGGGTCGAGATGCAGCCACAGGCTCGTCTCGCCCTCGCAGGCATGGGCGATGCCGGGCTGCGCGGTGAGCGTCGCGGCGATCTCGGCGGGGGCGACCTTGGTGATCGTCGTCGTCAGCACGGGGATGCCGAATTCATGCGCGAGTTCGCGCGCCGAGACGGCCAGCGCGTCGATGTTGCCGCCATGGCTGTTGAACAGCATGACGCGGGAGAAGCCATCGGCCAGCAGCGACTTCACGATGCCGCGCAGCACCGCGGCGAAGGTCGCGTAGTCGAGGCTGATCGTGCCGCCGAAGGGGAAATGATGCTCCGACATGCCGAGCCACATCGGCGGCAGCACCACCGCCGGCAGGTCGGCGCACAGTTCCGCCGCGCGGACCGACACGGCATGGCCGATGAAACTGTCGGTCCAGACCGGCAGATGCGGCCCGTGCTGCTCGAGGGCGGCGACCGGCACCACCACGACGGCGTCGCGTTCGGCCAGCGCGCGCAGTTCGGGCGCGGTCAGGCGTTCCCAGCGTGTCTCGGTCATCGATGGTCAGCCCCTTCCCATGGCGTAGAATTCGTCATTCGGCCGCAGGTTCGTCACGTTGGCGAGCCGGTTCGACATGCCGAAGAAGGCGGCGATGGCGGCGATGTCCCAGATCGCCTCGTCATCGAAGCCGGCGTCGCGCAGCGCCGTGTGGTCGGCCGTCGTTCACCTCGTTGGCGCGCAGCGTGACCTTGATGGCGAATTCCAGCATCGCCTTCTGCTTGTCGGTGATGTCGGCCTTGCGCCAGTTCGCCGCCACCTGGTCGGCGATCAGCGGGTTCTTCGCGCGGATGCGCAGGATGGCCCCATGCGCGACGACGCAATACTGGCACTGGTTCAGGGCGGAGACGGCGACGACGATCATCTCGCGCTCGGCCTTCGTCACGCCCTCGGACTTGTCCATCAGCGTGTCGTGATAGGCCATGAAGGCGCGGAATTCCGCCGGCCGATGCGCCAGCATCAGGAAGACGTTGGGGATGAAGCCCGACTTCTCCTGCACGGTCAGGATGCGGCGTGCGGATGTCCTCCGGCAGGTCGTTGATGTCGGGGATCGGGGTGCGGGCGATTGGCTTGTTCGTCATGGCGCCGGACGATGGCCGCCGGCGGCGCCCGGTCAGTCCAGCCCCAGCAGCCCCCGCGCATAGTCGCGTGCCGCGAACGGACGCAGGTCCTCGGCCTTCTCGCCGACGCCGACCACATGCACCGGCAGGCCGAATTCCTGCGCCAGCGCGACGACGACGCCGCCCTTGGCCGAGCCGTCCAGCTTGGTCACCGCCAGGCCGGTGACGTCCACCATCTCGCCGAACACCTTCACCTGCTGCACCGCGTTCTGGCCGGTGGTGGCATCGAGCACCAGCAGCACCGAATGCGGCGCCGTCTCATCGACGCGGCGGATGATGCGGATGACCTTGCGCAATTCCTCCATCAGCGCGGATTTGTTGTGCAGCCGCCCGGCGGTATCGACCAGCAGCACGTCCAGACCGTCTGCCCGCGCGCGCGGTCAGCGCGTCGAAGGCGAGGCCCGCGGCATCCGCGCCAGGCTTGGCGGGCGGGAAGAAGCGTGCGCCGGTGCGGTCGGCCCAGACCTGCAACTGTTCGACGGCGGCGGCGCGGAAGGTGTCGCCGGCGACGAAGCCGGCCTTCAGCCCCTGGTCGCGATACTGCCGGCCGAGCTTGGCGATCGTCGTCGTCTTGCCGGTGCCGTTGACGCCGACCACCAGCACGACATGCGGCGCGCGGGCGGGGTCGATCACCAGGGGCAGGGCGACCGGGGCGAGGATCGCGGCGATCTCCTCGGCCAGCGTCGCCTTCACCTCCTCGTCGGTAACCTCCTTGCCGAAGCGGGTCCGGCGGAAGCCTTCGACGATGCGGCCGCGACGCGGCGACGCCGAGATCGGCGGCGATCAGCGTTTCCTCCAGCTCCTCCAGCGCGGCCTCATCCAGCTTCCGCTTGGTGAAGACGGCGGTGACGCTGTCGGTGAGCTTGGCGGTGGACCGCGCCAGGCCGGCCTTGAGGCGAGAGAACCAGCCCTGACGGCCAGGTTCGGCGGCCTGCGGGGGCGGCGCCTCGGCCGGGGGCAGTTGCGATGGCGGGGGCAATTCCATCGGCGGCAGGTCGGCCGGCGGCTCATCGAGGGCGGCGGCGTCTCCGCCGGGCGGTCGGGTGGCGGTTCCTCGACCGGCGGGGGCGGTGCGGCCGGCGGCTCGGGTGGGCGCGGCGGCGCCTCGGGCGGGCGAGGCTCGGGCGGTGGGTCGTCGCGCTCGGGTTCCGGCCTCGGGCCGGGCTGTGCCGGGTCGGACCCGCGCAACCGGCTCCAGAGCTCGCGCAGCGCCATCAGGCGGCCTCCGCCAGCAGGCCATCCGCCGCGGCGCCGGTGACGCGCAGGCGGCGGATCTCGCCGGGGGCGACGCTGCCCTGCATCAGGCGCAGCGGCGCGAAATGTTCCGTGTGGCCACGATCGGCGTGTTCGAAGAGCACCGCTTCCTCCTGCCCGATGCGGGCGCTGAACAGGCGCGCGGCGGCGCGGGCGCCGGCCTCGCGCAGCCGGGCGGCGCGTTCCTTGCGGATCGGCACGGGCAGCTGCGGCATGCGCGCGGCGGGCGTGTCGGGGCGCTCGGAATAGGGGAACACATGCAGGAAGCTCAGCCCGCAATCCTCGACCAGTGCGAGGGTCTCGGCGAAATGCGCCTCGGTCTCGGTCGGGAAGCCGGCGATCAGGTCGGCGCCGAACACCATGCCCGGGCGCAGGCGGCGCGCGCGCTCCGCCAGCGCGATGGCATCGGCGCGCAGGTGCCGCCGCTTCATCCGCTTCAGGATCAGGTCGGCGCCGTGCTGCAGCGACAGGTGCAGATGCGGCATCAGCCGCGGCTCCTCGGCGATCAGGCGCCACAGATCGTCATCGACCTCGACCGGGTCGAGCGAGGACAGCCGCAGCCGCGGCAGGTCCGGCACCAGCGCCAGCAGGCGGCGCACCATCTGCCCCAGGGACGGCCGCCCCGGCAGGTCCGGGCCGTAGGAGGTGATGTCCACCCCGGTCAGCACCACCTCGCGATAGCCGGCGGCAACCAGGGCGCGGACCTGCTCGACGATCACCCCGATCGGCACCGAGCGTGACGGGCCACGGCCGAAGGGGATGACGCAGAAGGTGCAGCGGTGGTCGCAGCCCTGCTGGACCTGCACGAAGGCGCGCGCCCGGCCGGCGAATTCGGTGACCAGGTGCGCCGCCGTCTCGGTCGCGGCCATGATGTCGCTGACCGGGGCGGGCGGGGCGTCCAGCGCGGCCCAGGTCTCGGGCTTCAGCTTGTCGGCGTTGCCGATGACGCGCTCGACGCCGGGCATGGCGGCCCACGTCTCGGGCGCGATCTGCGCGGCGCAGCCGGTGACGATGATGCGCGCGCCGGGATTGTCGCGATGCGCGCGGCGGATCGCCTGGCGTGCCTGGCGTTCGGCCTCGGCGGTGACGGCGCAGGTGTTGACCACGATGGCGCCGGCCTGTCCCGCCCTGGTGCCGTCGCCCGCCAGGGCGCGCGTCGCAAGGTCGCGCATCGCCTCGGATTCATAGGTGTTGAGGCGGCAGCCGAAGGTCAGCACGCTGACCGGGCCGGGCCGCCGGTCCGGCCCGTCGACGCCGGCTGCGGCAGCCAGCGGTGCCTGCGGGTCCTGCGTCATGCCGCGTAGGCGCCGAGGTCGAGCAGGCCGGAGAACGCCGTCGCGACCGGCCCGGTCATCAGCACATGGCCGTCGGCCTCGCGCCATTCCATGACCAGGTCGCCGCCTGGCATGGTGACGGTGGCCCGCCGGCCCGTCAGCCCACGCCTGGCCGCATTCACGATGCCGGCGCAGGCGCCCGAGCCGCAGGCCAGCGTCAGGCCGGCGCCACGTTCCCAGATCACCAGCCGCATGCGATCGGGCGCGAGGATCTGCGCGAAGCCGATATTCGCCCGCTCGGGGAAAATCGGGTCATGCTCAAGCCGCGGGCCGATCTCGGTGACTGCGACGGCGTCAAGGTCGTCCACGAAGAAGGTCGCGTGCGGGTTGCCCATCGAGCACGCCGCCGGGTCGGCGACCGGGCCGAGGGCGAGCGGGACATGCAGCGTGTCGACCGCCCGCGCCAATGGCACGTCCTGCCAGCCGAGCCGCGCCGGGCCCATATCCGCCCGCCACAGCCCGCCGGGCAGGCGTTCCACCGGCAGGTCGCCGGCGACGGTGCGCACAACGACGCGATCGGCGCCGCGCTCATCGGCGACCAGGGAGGCGATGCAGCGCGTCGCATTGCCGCAGGCCTCGGCCTCGGAGCCGTCCGGGTTGCGGATGCGCATGAAGACGTCGGCGCCCGCGGGCGGCGGTTCCAGCACGATGAACTGGTCGCAGCCGATGCCGAAATGCCGGTCGGCGATGGCGGCGGCGCGGGCGGGCGTGACCGGCAGCGCGGCGGTGCGCGCGTCCAGCACGACGAAGTCGTTGCCCAGGCCGTGCATCTTGCGGAAGGGGGTCATCACGCCTGCGCATATAGGGCGCCGCGCGCGTGGCAGGAACCCGCCGCGCGCGCGGGGCTGCCCGGCGATGGCCCCGGGAAGGCGGCCCTCGGGTCGTTGTCGCCCGCGGCGCCCCGGCTGGCGGCGGTCAGCCGTTGAGCAACCGGTCGATCTCGGCCTGGGCGAGGTCCGGGCCGGCGGCGGCGGCCTGCCCGACCGTAGGTTCGTGGCCGACCACCTCGATCCTGGCGGGGGCGGGACCGGCGGCGGCCGCCCCGCCCGGCATCAGGCCCTCCAGCATCGTCTCGACCTGCTGCAACTGCTTGATCGCGCGGCGGATGCGCTGCCCCGTCAGGTCCTGGAAGGAACAGGCCTGGAAGATGTCGTTCACCCGCTGTGTCAGGGCGGCGATGGAGGCCGCGTCCTGCGAGCCGCGATCGAGCCAGTTCTGGATCGCCTCGGCGGCTTCGAGAATGGTGTCGGCCGCCGATTCCGTGGCCTGCACCACCGCTTCCAGTTCCAGCCCCGAATTGCGGGCGCCGGAGGCCGGGATGGCGATCAGCCGGGCGATCTGCGCATGGACCTCGGCCAGCCGGGCGGTGATGGCGTCCTCGCTCATGCCCATGAGTTGGACGGAGGCGGAGACCTCGGCGCTCAGTTCGGCGATGCGGCGGTCCGTGAAGGCGCGCAGGGCGGCGAAATGCGGGGCCAGCACCCGGTCGAGGAGTTCGGGCGGCAGGGCTGTGGCGATATCCAAGGTCGGGGGGCCTTCCGTCGCGGCGTCGGGTGGCGCATGAGACACCACCAACCATGAAGGCCCGGTTGCCGCGTAGCGGGGTTGCGGTGGCCAGCCGCCCGGCGTATACGCCCGCCTCCCGCGTCGTGGCCCGATGGACATGCCCGGCCGGGAACACGCGTCCCCGCCGCATGGTGCGACGGAACAGGACGCGCCGACCCCGACAGGAGGGCCAAATGTCCAAGATGAAGACGAAGTCGAGCGTGAAGAAGCGCTTCCGACTGACCGCCACCGGCAAGGTGAAGGCCGGCGCCGGCAACAAGCGCCACATGCTGACCGCCAAGACCACCACCATGAAGCGCCAGAATCGCGGCATGTTCGTCCTTGCGAAGCAGGACGGCGACACCGTGAAGCAGTGGATGCCCTATGGGCTGGATCGGTAAGGGAGGAGCGCAGCAATGGCTCGTGTAAAGCGCGGCGTAACCAAGCACGCCCGTCACAAGAAGGTCCTCAAGCTCGCCGAGGGCTATGTCGGCCGGTCCTCCACCGCCTATCGCCCCGCGCTCGAGCGGGTCGAGAAGGCGCTGCAGTACGCCTATCGCGACCGTCGCAACAAGAAGCGTGAGTTCCGCGGCCTGTGGATCCAGCGCATCAACGCCGCGGTGCGTGAGCATGACCTGACCTATTCCCGCTTCATGGCCGGCATCAAGGCCGCGGGGATCGAGATCGACCGCAAGGTGATGGCAGCACTCGCCTTCGACGAACCGGCGGCCTTCGCGGCGCTGGTCGAGCAGGCGAAGGCGAAGCTCGCCTGAACCCCTCGGCGCGGGGGTTCCCCTGCGCCGCTTCAGCGTTTAGCAGAGGGCCGCTTCCCGGCGACGGGATGCGGCCCTTCGTGCTTTGACGGACATGGTGCCAATGACTGACGACCTCGCTTCCCTGCAGGCCGAGACCGAAGCCGCCCTGGCCGCCGCCACCGACCTGCGGGCGCTCGACGCCGTGCGCGTCGGCGTGATGGGCAAGTCCGGCAGCCTGTCCGGCGCTGCTCAAGGGCCTCGGCGCCGTGCCGCGCCGGACCAGCGCAAGGAGCGCGGCGCCGCGCTGAACCGCCTGAAGGGCAGCATCGAGGCCGCCATCGAGGCGCGCCGCACCGTGCTGGACGCCGCCGCGCTCGACGCCCGCCTGGCCGCCGAACGCCTCGACGTCACCCTGCCGCCGCGCCCCTTCGCCCCGGCACCGCGGCCGAGGGCGGCATCCACCCGATCGCCCGCACCATGGAGGAACTGACCGCCCTGTTCGGCGCCATGGGCTTCAAGGTCGCCGAAGGGCCGGACATCGAGGGCGACTGGTTCAATTTCGGCGCGCTCAACATCCCCGACCACCATCCGGCGCGGCAGGACCACGACACCTTCTACCTGCCCGAGGTGGATGGCCGCCGCCCCGTGCTGCGCACCCACACCTCCCCGGTGCAGATCCGCACCATGATCAGCCAGGAGCCGCCGATCCGCGTCATCGTCCCGGGCCGCACCTATCGCGCCGACCATGACGCGACGCATTCGCCGATGTTCCACCAGGTCGAGGGGCTGGTGATCGACCGCGGCATCACGCTCGGCCACCTCAAGGGCTGCCTGATCGACTTCCTGCGCGCCTTCTTCGGCATCGCCGACCTGCCGGTGCGCTTCCGGTCGTCCTATTTCCCCTTCACCGAGCCCTCGATGGAAGTGGATATCGGCTGGTCGCGGAAGACCGGCGAACTCGGCAAGGGCGGCGATTGGCTGGAGATCCTGGGCAGCGGCATGGTCCACCCGAAGGTGCTGGCCAATTGCGGCATCGACCCGCGCGAGTGGCAGGGCTTCGCCTTCGGCATGGGGATCGAGCGCATCACCATGCTCAAGCACGGCATCCCCGACCTGCGGCCGTTCTATGAGGCGGATATGCGCTGGCTGCGGCACTACGCGGCCGACCCGCTGGCGCCGGCGATGCTGCATGAGGGCGTGTGACAGGTCGGGGGAAGTATTCCCCCGAATCCCCCTTCCATTCTTGGCTGTTGGCTGGTGCGCGGGGCATGCGTGCGGCACCATCGCCGCACGCGTGCACGGCACCAAGTGATGGTTTCCAAAGGCCTTTAGGCCTTTGGTGGGGTGGCCTGGAGGGGCAAGGCCCCTCCAGCAACGCAGGGCTCACGCGATGAAGTTCACCCTCTCCTGGCTGCGCGACCATCTCGACACCGACGCCGGCGTCGATGAGATCGCCCGCACCCTCAACGCCATCGGCCTCGAAGTCGAAGGCATCGAGGATCGCGGCGCGGCGCTCGCCTCCTTCCGCATCGCCCGCGTCATCGAGGCCACGCAGCACCCGAACGCCGACCGGCTGCGCCATCTGCGCGTCGATGTCGGCGATGGCGTCGAGCGGTCCGTCGTCTGCGGCGCGCCCAATGCGCGCACCGGCATGATGGGCGTCGCGGCGCTGCCCGGCGCCTTCATCCCCGGCACCGGCATCACGCTGAAGGTCGGCGAGATCCGCGGCGTGAAGTCCGAGGCGATGATGCTCTCGGCGCGCGAGATGGGCCTCGGCGACGACCATTACGGCATCGTCGACCTGCCGGCGGATGCGCCGCTCGGCGCAGTCCTACGTGAAGTGGGCCGGCCTCGACGACCCGATCATCGAGATCAGCGTCACGCCGAACCGCGGCGATGCGCTGTCGGTGCGCGGCATCGCGCGGGACCTGGCGGCGGCGGGGCTCGGCACGCTGAAGCCGTGGTCGGCGCCGCCGGTGCCCGCGACATACGCAGCGCCGCTGAACTGGACGATCGAAGACCCGCGCGCCTGCCTCTATGTGCTCGGGCGCGCCGTGCGTGGCGTGAAGAACGGGCCCTCGCCGCAATGGCTGCAGGACCGGCTGACGGCGATCGGGCTGCGGCCGATCAGCGCGCTGGTCGACATCACCAACCTGTTCACCTTCGACCTCGGCCGCCCGCTGCATGTCTTCGACGTGGCCAAGGTGAAGGGCACGCACCCTGACGATGCGCATGGCGCGCGAGGGCGAGACGCTCGCCGCGCTGAACGGCAAGGACTACGCGCTGACGCCGAGGACGGCGTCATCGCCGATGAGGCCGGGGCAGAGGCGCTTGGCGGCGTCATCGGCGGCATGCCGTCCGGCTGCGACGAGACGACGACCGAATGCTTCATCGAATGCGCGCTGTTCGACCCGGTGCGCATCGCGCTGTCGGGCCGCCGCCATGACGTGCGCACCGATGCGCGCTCGCGCTTCGAACGCGGCCTCGACCCCGCCTTCCTGCCCGACGCGCTGGAAGCGGCGACGCGGCTGATCATCGAACTGTGCGGCGGCGAGGCGAGCGAGATCATCGACAGCCGGCGCCGAACCGGCCTGGAAGCGCTCGCGCCACGCTGCGCTTCGAGCGCGTCGCGACCTATGGCGGGCTCGACCTGCCGGCGGATGAGGCGGTGGGGCGGCTGGAACGCCTCGGCTTCGCGGTGCAGGCGCGCGATGCGGCAGCCGTCACCGTCGCCGTGCCGTCCTGGCGCAATGACGTGGCGGCGACCTGTCGTCCTATCGCGCCGGCGGCGGGACGCTGACGCAGTTCGAGGGGCTGGATCCCGCGCGTGCGGCGAAGGCCGCCGAAGGCTGCGCGGCGATCGAGCCCGAGGCGGACCTGATCGAGGAAGTGCTGCGCCTTGGCGGGCTGGATGCGGTGCCGGCGGTGTCGCTGCCGGCGCTCGCCGTCGTCCCGCCGCCGGCCTTCACGGCGAAGCAGTCGCGCGCGGCGCTGGCGCGGCGCGTGCTGGCCTCGCGCGGCATGCTCGAAGCCGTGACCTTCGCCTTCATGGAAGCGAAGACCGCGGCGCTGTTCGGCGCGACGCCCGGGGCGCTGCGGCTGGTCAACCCGATCGCGGCCGATCTCGACCAGATGCGCCCGACGCCGGTCGCCTCCCTGCTGCTGGCGGCGGCGCGCAATGCGGCGCGCGGCTTTGGCGATGTGGCGCTGTGCGGAACTCGGCGCCGCCTATCGTGACGTGACGCCGGAAGGGCAGGCCGCGGTCGCCGCCGGGGTGCGGCATGGATCGACGCCGCGTCACTGGAACATCCCGGCGCGTGGCGTCGATGCGATGGATGCGAAGGGCGACGCGATGGCGATCCTTGCCGCGCTCGGCGTGCCGATGGCGGCGCTTCAGGTCGACCGCCGACGCGCCGGGCTTCTACCATCCCGGCCGTTCGGGCGTGGTGCGGCAGGGACCGAAGACGGTGCTCGCGACCTTCGGCGAAGTGCATCCGACGGTGCTGGCCGCGCTCGACCTGCCGGGCCCGGCCGTGGCCTTCGAGGTGTTCCTCGACGCCGCTGCCGGAACCCAAGCGCCGCAAGAAGGGCGCGCCCGACCTGCCGGCCTTCCAGCCGCTGCGGCGCGACTTCGCCTTCCTGGTGGCCGAGACCGTCGCCGCCGAGGCGCTGCTGCGTGCCGCCCGCGGCGCCGACAAGGCGCTGATCACCGATGTCGCGCTGTTCGACCGCTACCAGGGCAAGGGCGTGCCGGAGGGCCAGGTGAGCCTGGCCATCCAGGTCACCATCCAGCCGCGCGAGGCGACGCTGACCGACGTGCAGATCGAGGCCGTGGCCGACCGCGTGGTCGCCGCCGTGGCCAAGGCGACCGGGGCGGTGCTCAGGGCATGACCGCCCCCGCCACCGGCCAAGCGCCTGCACATGGCGCTGCTGGCCGTGGCGATCGTGCTGGTGCTGTCGGTCTGGTTCGCCGGCACCGTCGCGGTGCCGGGGCTGATCGCGCAGGGGCTGATCACGCCGGGCCGGGCGGCCTGGCTGACCGCCTGCGTGCAGCTCGGCTTCGTCGCTCGGGACGCTGGTCAGCGCGGTGCTGTCGCTGGCCGACCGGATCGAGCCGCGGCGGCTGTTTCTCGGCTGCGCGCTGGTCGCGGCCGTCGCGACGCTGGCGCAGACGCAGGTGGCACCGGCGGATGGCGCGGCGCTGCTGCTGCGCGTCGTCGCCGGGGCGGCGATGGCGGGCGTCTATCCGGTCGGGCATGAAACTGGCCGCGTCCTGGGCGAAGGGCGACCTCGGGCTGCTGATCGGCCTGGTGGTGGGCGCGCTGACGCTGGGTTCGGCCCTGCCGCATCTGCTGCCAGTGATCGTGGGCACGCTCGACTGGCGCGGCGTCTATGCCGGGGCAGGGGGGCTGGCGATGCTGGGCGGGCTGCTGATCCTGCCGTTCCGGCCCGGGCCGCTGCTCGGCGCGCGGCCGCCCTTCCGCCCGGCGCAGGCGCTGGAGATCTGGCGGAACCGCGGGCTGCGCCTCGCCAATCTCGGCTATCTCGGCCACATGTGGGAACTCTATGCCATGTGGGCCTGGATCGGGTTGTTCCTGGCGAGGTTGCTGGAGCGGCCGCAGGTGGGCACCTGGGTGTTCGCCGTGGTGGCGGCCGGCGCGGTTGGCTGCGTGGTCGCCGGCTGGGCCGCGGACCGGTGGAACCGGGCGAAGGTCGCAGCACTTTGCATGGTGGTCTCGGGGGGTTGTGCGCTGCTGATCGGGCCGGCCTCGGCCTGGCCGGCGCTGGGGCTGGCGGTCGCCTTCCTGTGGGGCTTCACGGTGGTGGCGGATTCGGCGCAGTTCTCGGCCTGCGTCGTCAGCCTCTCGCCGCCCGAATTCGTCGGGACCATGCTGACCGTGCAGACCTCGATGGGCTTCCTGCTGACCGCCGTGGTGATCGGCGCGCTGCCCCATGCCATGGCGGCGTTCGGGGTGGATTGGGCCTTCGCGCTGCTCGGCATCGGGCCACTGCTTGGCGCCGTGGCGATGTGGCGGCTGGCGCCGCTGTTGCCGGTTGCCCCGGCCGTGGCGCGATAGCCGCCGCGCCCGCTGTGCGCCGGGGCGTCAGACGAAGGTCAGCAGGCGGCGCGGATTGCCGATGACGATCGCCTCGACCTCGGCCCCGGTGAACCCGCGCGCGTGCATCAGCGGCACCACATTGTCGAAGATGTGGCCATAGCCGTGCCCGCCCCAGCGTGACAGGCGCGTGCGGTAGCAGATGTCGTGGCTGATCACGACGCGCTCCAGATGCCCCCGCGCGATCAGGGCGCGGATCAGCCGCAGCCGCACCGCGTCGTTCGGCATGTCGATGTCGCCGAGCGCGTAGTAGCTCTGTTCCTGCCCGAACAGGTCGAACTCGATGACCACGCCACTGTCGGCCAGGCGCAGGATGCGGGCCTCGTCGAAGATCGTCCGGTCGATATGGCTGATGATGATGCGCGACGGGTCGGCACCGGCGGCCTTCGCGAAGTCCGCGATTTCCTGCGGCTGGTCGGGGTGCCGGCCGGGATGGACGTTCACCGCGGCGCCGGTCTCGGCCATCGCCAGCAGCGCGCCGCGCATGACGCGCTGTTCCTGCTCGGTCCAGGGGGCCTGGCAGCCGATCTCGCCGATGATGCCGGCGCGCACATCGGTGCCCCAGGCGCCGAGTTGCACCTGGTCGATGATCTCGCGGGCGAAATCGTCGGGGCCGCGCGTGGCGTTGGCGGGGTCCTGGTATTCATGGACGTAGTGGCCGCAGCCCATGACGATGTGGAGGTCCGATTCGGCGGCCAGCCGCGCCAATGCCTTCGGATCGGGGTCGAGCCCGCCGCAGGTCAGTTCCACCATGGTCCGGCCGCCGGCCTGCCGCATCAGGGCGAGTTCGGCGAGCGCGGTCGGTTCGCAGCGGAAGCGCAGATTGCCCGGCACCTTGCGCTTGCGGCCGTAGTTGATGGCGAAGCAGTTGCAGAGCGTGATCTCCGGCCCCTGGTCCGGTTCGGCGCGCATGGCGGGGGTGCGGATGTCCCAGATCAGATGTTCGTGCATCAGGGTCGGGCCGAGCTCGGCCGGATCAACCAGGCCGAGAACCGTCTGCGCCCTGCCGCGCAGCGCGTCGCGCGTCAGGCGGGTCATGCGCCGGTATCCGGGCCGGGCCGGCGCAGGCTGGGCGCCGCCTTGGGGAGGGCATCGAAGGGCCGTTTGAACATGCCAGGGGACTCCGCGCTGCGATCCTGGTATCCGGACCCTGAGCCGGCCCGGTCCGGCGCGAAGACTGGACCAGGCTGGCCGCGCCGTCGATGCCACGCCAGGCGCGACCGACCGCCCGCATGCCGGGTCCCTTTGACTTGGGGGCCGACTGCCCTATGTCCCCCTCATGACAGGCGGGTGCGCCCTTGCGCCCGTCCCGACGCCGGAATCCCATGACCGACACCCCGCTCGAACTGATCCGCAACTTCTCCATCATCGCGCATATCGACCATGGGAAGTCCACGCTCGCCGACCGCCTGATCCAGACGACCGGGACGGTGGCCGCGCGCGACATGAAGGAACAGATGCTCGACAGCATGGATATCGAGCGCGAGCGCGGCATCACCATCAAGGCGCAGACCGTGCGCATCAGCTACCCGGCGAAGGACGGCAAGACCTACGTCCTGAACCTGATGGACACGCCGGGCCATGTCGACTTCGCCTATGAGGTCAGCCGGTCGCTGGCGGCCTGCGAGGGGTCGCTGCTGGTGGTCGATGCCTCCCAGGGGGTCGAGGCGCAGACGCTGGCCAATGTCTACCAGGCGATGGATGCCGGGCCATGAGATCGTGCCCGTGCTCAACAAGATCGACCTGCCGGCCGCCGAACCCGACCGCGTGAAGCAGCAGATCGAGGATGTGATCGGCCTCGACGCCTCCGACGCCGTGATGATCAGCGCCAAGACCGGGCTGAACATCGAGGGCGTGCTGGAGGCCATCGTCACCCGCCTGCCGCCGCCCAAGGGCGACGCGTCAAAGACGCTGACGGCGCTGCTGGTCGACAGCTGGTACGACGCCTATCTCGGCGTGGTGGTGCTGGTGCGCGTGCGCGACGGGCATCTGCGCAAGGGCCAGCGCATCCGCATGATGTCGAACGGCGCGGTCCATACCGTCGAGCAGGTCGGCATCTTCACGCCGAAGATGGTCGCCGTGCGAGAGCCTCGGGCCGGGCGAGATGGGCTTCGTCACCGCCGCCATCAAGACCGTCGCCGACACCAATGTCGGCGACACCATCACCGACGACCGCAACCCGGCGACCGAGGCGCT
Organism: uncultured Alphaproteobacteria bacterium; assembly: GCA_963732425.1. Classification (GTDB taxonomy): domain Bacteria; phylum Pseudomonadota; class Alphaproteobacteria; order Acetobacterales; family Acetobacteraceae; genus Neoroseomonas. The sequence goes on along the minus strand of CAVSZN010000014.1, from coordinate 83,647 downwards.
GCCGGGCTTCAAGCCGTCGCATCCCGGTGGTGTGGTGCGGCCTGTATCCGGTCGATGCCGACGATTTCGAGAAGCTGCGCGAAAGCGCTGGGCAAGCTGCGGCTGAACGACAGCAGCTTCCATTACGAGATGGAGACCTCGGCCGCGCTCGGCCTCGGCTATCCGCTGCGGCTTCCTCGGCCTGCTGCATCTGGAGATCGTGCAGGAGCGGCTGTCGCGCGAGTTCGACCTCGACCTGATCGCGACCGCGCCGTCCGTCGTCTACAAGCTGAAGCGGACGAACGGCGAGGAGATCGACCTGCACAATCCGGCCGACATGCCGGACCCGATCCGTCATCGACCGAGATCGAGGAGCCGTGGATCAAGGCCACGATCATGGTGCCGGACGAATATCTCGGCCCGGTCCTGACGCTGTGCAACGAACGTCGCGGGCGGCAGGTGGAACTGACCTATGTCGGCACCCGCGCCATGGCGGTCTACAGGCTGCCGCTGAACGAGGTGGTGTTCGACTTCTACGACCGGCTGAAGTCGATCAGCCGCGGCTATGCCAGCTTCGACTACGCGATGGAGGGCTACGAGGCCGGCGACCTGGTGCAAGATCTCGATCCTGGTGAATGCCGAGCCGGTCGATGCGCTGTCCTTCATGGCGCATCGCACCCAGGCCGACCGCCGCGGCCGGCAGATCTGCGAGAAGCTGAAGGAGCTGATCCCCCGCCAGCTGTTCAAGATCCCGATCCAGGCGGCGATCGGCGGGCGGGTGATCGCGCGCGAGACCATTTCCGCGATGTCCAAGGACGTGACGGCGAAGTGCTACGGCGGCGACATCAGCCGCAAGCGCAAGCTCCTGGACAAGCAGAAGGAAGGCAAGAAGCGCATGCGGCAGTTCGGCAAGGTCGAGATCCCGCAGAGCGCCTTCATCGCCGCGCTGAAGATGGACGCCTGAGCGCGCCCGCGATGGCCTGATCCGACCGGCCGGCGCGGCGATCGAGCCTGCCTGGGGCCGGCGGCGCCGTCGCATCGCGATCTCTCTTGACTTGGAAGGCCTGCTGCCCGAAGCGGCGGGGCAGAAGGGCGGGTGGCTGGCCTCCGCCGCTGTCGGAGAATATCCAGGATGAATGCTTCACGCAGAAGCCTTTCCGTCGCGCTGGCGGCGATATCGGCCGGCCTTGCCGCGCCGGCCTTCGCCCAGGCGACATATCCCAACAGGCCGATCACGATGGTGATCCCGTTTGCCGCCGGCGGCCCGACCGACACGGTGGGCCGCCTGATCGCGCAGGCGATGAGCGCGGATCTGGGCCAGCCCGTGGTGGTCGAGAATGTGGGCGGCGCGGGCGGCACGCTGGGCGCGCAGCGCGTCGCCAATGCGCGCCCGGATGGCTACACCATCCTGCTGCACCACATCGGCATGGCGACGATGCCGACGCTGTACCGTCGGCTCGCCTACGACCCGATCAACGGGTTCGAGCCGCTCGGCCTGGTGACCGAGGTGCCGATGACGCTGATCGCGCGGCGCAACATCGAGGCAACGAACCTTGCCGAACTGGTCGCGCTGATCCGCCAGCGCGGTGATGCGCTGAACTACGCCAATGCCGGCATCGGCGCGGCGAGCCATCTGTGCGGCCTGCTGCTGATGAAGGCGGTGGATACGCGGATGACGACGGTGCCGTATCGCGGCACGGGGCCGGCGATGAATGACCTGGTCGCGGGAACGGTCGACCTGATGTGCGACCAGACCACGAACACGACCGAGCAGATCCGTGCCGGCACGGTCCGGGCCTTCGCGGTGACGACGCCCGAGCGCATCAATGCGCTGCCTGACTTGCCGACCTCGGCCCAGGGTGGCCTTCCGGACTTCGAGGTGAGCGTGTGGCACGGCCTCTATGCGCCGCGCGGCACGCCGGCGCCGATCGTGGCGCGGCTGAACCAGGCGCTGGTGAAGGCGCTGCAGGACCCGGCGATTGCGCGGCGCTTCGCCGATCTTGGCACCGCGCCGGTGCCGGTGGCGCGGGCGACGCCGGCAGATCCATCGGGAATTCTGGATGGCGGATATCGCCAAGTGGCGGCCGCTGATCCAGGCGGCAGGGCAATTCGCCGATTGATGTGAAAAGGGTGCGGCCGACGGGTTGCCCTACGGCCGCACCCTGACTATGGTCCGCGCCCTCCGGACAGGTGGCCGAGCGGTCGAAGGCGCGCGCCTGGAAAGTGCGTATACGTCAAAAGCGTATCGTGGGTTCGAATCCCACCCTGTCCGCCAGTTCCCATACGAGCCGTGCTCTCCGCCTGACCGAGCGCCGCGCTGAGTGGCAGGTTTCCTGGGGTTTTCGGGACAGACCTGTTGACTGGCCCGACGCGGAGACGCCCGAAAATCGCTCTCCGGAGGCCAATTCTCTCCGGACCTCCTGACTTGGCCGATTTAGTACGGACCTCAAAAACCTAGGTAAAAAGACAGCCTCGGCGCGATGCAGCGGCAAAGCCGGATTGCCATCGCATGCGGCGCGCGACGGTTGATCTGCATCATGGCTGTGAGCCCCCCGCTGCTGCGACGCTGCCCGCGCAGGAGGGAGGAGGAACCTACAGCCATGGCCACGGTCGCGGCGGCAGGTGGTCCGGTCGGCGGATACCCGAAGATCGAGAAAGCGGCCGGCGCATGGCGCGTCACGCCCAATCTCGTGGACTACGATGCCGCGTGCCAAACCTTCGATTGGGCCGCCGCGCGAGCCATGCTGGATGGGCTGCCTGGCGGCGGGCTGAACATTGCGCATGAGGCGGTTGACCGCCACGCAACCGGGCCTCGCTGCGGGCACGAGGCTCTTCGCTGGATAGGGCGGCGCGGGCAGCGCCGCTCCTTCACCTGGGCCGAACTGCGTACGGCCACCAATCGCGTCGCCAATGCGTTGCGCGGCCTCGGGCTGCAGGAGGGTGAGCGCGTCTTTGTCCTGGCTGGCCGCGTGCCGGAACTCTACCTCACCGTCCTTGGCGCGCTGAAGGCGAAATGCGTCGTCTCGCCGCTGTTCTCCGCCTTCGGGCCCGAGCCGATCGCCACACGCCTCGAACTTGGCGAGGCAACCGCGCTGGTGACGACGCCGGCACTCTACCTGCGGAAGGTGGCCGGCCTGCGGGATCGCCTGCCCAATCTCCGCCATGTCGTCCTCGTGGGCGAGGACGACATGCCCGCCGACGTGCCCGATACGCACGACTGGTCGCGACTGATGGCCGCGGCGAGCGAGGATTTCGTCATTCCGCCCACCGCGCCGGAAGACATGGCGCTGCTGCACTTCACCAGCGGTACGACGGGCCGCCCAAAGGGCGCGGTCCATGTGCATGATGCGGTCGTGATGCATGCCATGACCGGTCGGATGGCGCTCGACCTGCATGCCGATGACATCTTCTGGTGCACCTCCGACCCCGGCTGGGTCACCGGCACCTCCTACGGGATCATCGCGCCGCTCGTGAACGGGGTGACCAATCTGGTGGTGGAGGCTGAGTTCGACGCCGCGGCCTGGTACGACGTACTCGAGAAGGAGCGGGTCAGCGTCTGGTACACCGCGCCGACCGCGATCCGCATGATGATGAAACTCGGCACCGCGCCGCTCGCGGGCCATGACCTCTCCGCTCTGCGCTTCATGGCCAGCGTCGGCGAACCGCTGAACCCCGAGGCGGTGGTCTGGAGCCAGCAGGCCTTCGGCATGCCCTTTCACGACAATTGGTGGCAGACCGAGACCGGCGGCATCATGATCGCCAACTATGCAGCAATGGACGTCAAGCCCGGCTCGATGGGGCGCCCGCTGCCAGGGATCACGGCGGCCATCGTCGAACGGCGCGACACGGGCCTTGCGGTGATCGAGGACGCCATGGTCTCGGGCGAACTCGCTCTGCGCGCCGGCTGGCCGTCCATGATGCGCGGCTACCTGCATGAGGAGGCGCGCTACGCGAAATGCTTCGTGGATGGCTGGTACCTGACCGGCGATCTCGCGATGCGCGATGCCGAAGGCTATCTCTGGTTCGTCGGCCGTGCCGACGACGTGATCAAGACGTCCGGCCACCTGATCGGTCCGTTCGAGGTCGAAAGCGCGCTCATGGAACATCCCGCCGTCGCCGAGGCTGGCGTGATCGGCAAGCCGGACCCTACCGCGGGTGAGATCGTGAAGGCCTTCGTCGCGCTGAAGCCCGGCTTCGAGGCCGGCGAGGCGCTGCGGCGCGAACTGCTTGGCCACGCACGCAAGCGCCTCGGCGCCGCTGTCGCGCCGAAGGAGATCGACTTCCGCCAGAACCTGCCGAAGACGCGCAGCGGCAAGATCATGCGGCGCCTGCTGAAGGCGCGTGAACTCGGGCTGCCGGAAGGCGACCTCTCCACCCTGGAAAGCGATGAACGATGACCACGAAGGTGCATCTCGATCGCGCGCACGGGACGGCGCTGCTGCGCGACATGCTGCGCATCCGCGCCTTCGAGGAAGCCTGTGTCGAGCAGTATTCGGCACAGAAGATCCGCGGCTTCCTGCATCTGTATGATGGCGAGGAGGCGGTGTCGGTCGGCGTGATGCAGGCGCTGACGCCGGAGGACGCGGTGGTCGCGACCTATCGCGAGCACGGCCAGGCCATTGCGCGCGGCATCCCGATGGGTCCGCTGATGGCGGAGATGTTCGGCAAGCTTTCCGGCGTCTGCCGCGGCCGCGGCGGCTCGATGCATGTCTTCGACAGCGCGACCCGGTTCTACGGCGGCAACGCCATAGTCGGGGGCGGCCTGCCGCTGGCGGTCGGCGTCGCGCTGGCCGACCGGATGCAGGGCCGCGCGAACGTCACCGCATGCTTCTTCGGTGAAGGCGCCGCCGACGAGGGTGTCTTCCACGAGAGCCTGAACCTCGCGAGCCTGTGGCGATTGCCCGTGCTCTTCATCTGCGAGAACAACCGCTACAGCATGGGCACGCCGGTCGAGATCGCCGAGGCCGAGACCGAGATCTGGCACAAGGCGGCAGGGTATCGGATGCACGGCGAAGCCGTGGACGGCATGGACGTGGTCGCGGTCGAGGTGGCCGCACGCCGCGCCGTCGAGCGCATCCGCGCCGGCGAAGGCCCGATGCTGCTCGAATGTGCGACCTATCGCTTCCGCGCTCATTCGATGTTCGACGCCCAACTCTACCGCAGCAAGGACGAGATCGAGGAATGGCGCAATCGCGGCCCGATCCGCCGCTTCCGTGGCTGGCTCGAGCAGTCCGGGCTGCTGCATGCCGAGGAGATGGCGCCCATCGAGGCGGCGATCCGTGCCGAGGTCGCCGATGCGGTCGCTTTCGCCGAGGCCGCCCCGCTCGAGGATGCGGCCGAGCTCGAGCGCTTCGTCACCATGGAGGCGGTTCCGTCATGAGTGCGAGCGCCCGCCTGACCTATCGCGAGGCCTGCCGCCAGGCCATCCGCGAGGCGATCCTCGCTGATCCCCGCGTTTTCCTGATGGGCGAGGATGTCGGCCGCTACGGCGGCTGCTACGCGGTGACCAAGGGGCTGATGGAGGAACTTGGCGAGGATCGCATCCGCGACACGCCACTCTCCGAAGGCACGCTGGCCGGCGCGGCGATCGGGGCGGCGATGGCCGGCATGCGACCGATCCTCGAGATCATGACGGTGAATTTCAGCCTGCTCGCGCTCGACCAGATCGTGAACAGCGCGGCCACCATCCCGCACATGTCGGGCGGGCAGTTCGCCGTGCCGCTGGTGATCCGCATGGCGACCGGGGCGGGGCGGCAGCTTGCGGCGCAACACTCGCACAGCCTGGAAGGCTGGTACGCGCATATCCCTGGCCTGCGCATCCTGGCGCCGGCGACGGTCACGGATGCGCGCTTCATGCTCGCCGCCGCGCTTGCGGATCCGAACCCGGTGCTGATCTTCGAACATGTCATGCTCTACAACGTCGAGGGCGAAGTCGCGCCGGGCGTGACGGCGGTCGATATCGGACGGGCAGCGATCCGCCGCGAAGGACAGGACGTCAGCATCATCACCTATGGCGGCAGCCTGCCCAAGGCGCTGGCGGCGGCGGATGCCCTTGCCGCCGAGGGCATCGATGCGGAGGTGATCGACCTGCGCGTCCTGCGGCCGCTGGACATGGCCACGATCACGGCCTCGGTCAGCCGTACGCGTCGCGTCGTGATCGTCGATGAGGGGTGGAAGTCCGGCTCCCTTTCCGCCGAGATCGCCATGCGCATCGTGGAGGAGGCCTTCTTCGAACTGGACGCGCCGCATCCGCCGCGTCTGTGCCGCGGGAGGTGCCGATCCCCTATGCCGCGCACCTGGAACAGGCGGCGCTGCCGCAGCCGGAAGGTATCGCCGCCGCGGCACGGGAGTTGGTGAGGCCATCGTGACCGACTTCGTGATGCCCTCCCTCGGCGCCGATATGGAATCCGGCACGCTGGTGGAGTGGCTGGTGAAGCCTGGCGACCGGGTGAGGCGCGGCGATGTCGTCGCGGTGGTGGAGACCGCGAAAGGCGCGATCGAGATCGAGATCTTCGCCGAGGGCACCGTCAGCGAACTCGTCGCGGCACCGGGAATGGTGGTGCCGGTGGGTGGAACCCTCGCACGGATCGACGGAACGGCACCGGTGGCCCGACCGCCGTCGCGCGAGGCGCCGAAGCCGCCTGCCGCGCCTGCGCCACGTCCGGCGCCGCAGCCTTCGACTGCCCGGGAGCGCACGGTGACGCCGTCCGGCCGCGTGCCCGCCACCCCCGCCGCGCGACGACGCGCGGCAGCGCTGGGCATCACGCTGCAAGGGCTGCGCGGCAGCGGTGTGGCCGGTGCGATCTGCCTCGCCGACCTGCCGCAGCGTGCGCCGCCGCCGCGCAAGGGCGGGTTCGACCCGAAGGCGATGCGCGCTGCCATCGCCGCGGCGATGAGCCGTTCCAAGCGCGAGGTGCCGCACTACTATCTCAGCCAGACGGTGGACATGACGCCGGCGCTTGACTGGCTGGACCGCACGAATGCCGACCGCGCCCCGCCCGAACGGTTGCTGCCGGCCGCGTTGCTGTTGCGTGCGGTGGCGCTCGCGGTGGCTGAGATGCCGGAGGTGAACGGCTTCTGGGAGGACGGCGCCTTCCGGGCCGGCGATGGCGTGCATGTCGGCTGGGCCGTTGCGCTGCGCGGTGGCGGGCTGGTGGCGCCGGCGATCCGCGATGCCGCCCGCCTGCCGCTCGACGCGCTGATGGCCGCGCTGCGCGACCTGGTTCAGCGTGCCCGCGGCGGTGGGCTGCGCGGCTCCGAACTGACCGATCCGACGATCACCGTCACCAGCCTGGGTGATCGCGGCGCGGAGAGCGTGCTGCCCATCATCTATCCGCCGCAGGTCGCCATCATCGGCATTGGTCGCGTGGTGGAGCGACCCTGGGTTGTTGCCGGCACCGTGGTGCCGCGCCGGCTGGTGACAATCACGCTGGCCGGCGACCACCGCGCGACCGACGGCCACCGTGGCGGGCTGCTCCTCGCGCGGATCGAGGCCCACCTGCAGAAGCCGGAGACGCTATGACCAGGGATGAATCGCGCGCGATCCTCGCGGAGGTGCTGGCCGATATCGCGCCGGAGGCGGAACTCTCATCGGTGGCCGAGGATGCCGACCTGCGCGAGGTGCTCGATCTGGATTCGATGGATTTCCAGAACCTGTTGATCGGGCTCCATGAACGCACCGGCCTGCCGATCCCCGAGGCGGACTACCCGCGGCTTGCCACGCTGGCCGGCATCTTCGCGTATTTCGCCGAGGCGCCACCGCCAGGCGCCGCCCGCTGACGGAAGGCGCGGACGACATCCGGGGGGGCGCGTTTTCCGGCCCGGGGCCGTGGCCGATCCGGATGGCGCGACATGCCGCGCCACGAAGATGGTGTCCGAGGTTGTCGAGCACAGGTAGTCTCCAGGCCATGGCCGATCCCTTCGACCTCGAACGCTTCGTCCAGGCGCAGCAGGACGTGATGTCCGCGGTGAAGCGGGAACTCGGCACGGGGCACAAGCGGACGCATTGGATGTGGTTCGTGTTTCCTCAACTGCGCGCTCTCGGGCGGAGCAGCACGGCGCGGCGCTACGGCATCGGATCGCTCGCCGAGGCACGGGCCTACCTGGCGCATCCAGCCCTCGGACCGCGGCTGATGGAATGCACGGCGCTGGTGCTGGCCGTCGAGGGGCGCACCGTCCATGAGATATTCGGCAGCCCCGATGATCTGAAGTTCCGCTCGTCGATGACCCTGTTTGCCGCGGCTGATCCGGCAGCCGCCGTCTTCACGAGCGCCCTGGCGAAGTACTTCGACGGCGCACCGGATCCGCAGACGACGGAATTGCTGTCGGAAGGCTGAGCGCCTGTTTGGGCGCGCTCAGCCCGGGTTGAGACCGCCCCCGACGGACGCAGCGGCGCCGGCGCGAGTGAGGCGGGTCAGGCCCACCCCCGTCCGGTCGCTGAATGGAGCGCCCCATCCGCCTGCGGCCACATGCCGTCCTCGAGGCCTCCGAAGAAAGCGGGTGGCGGCAATTGGCGGCAGACTGCCACGGATCACGGCGCGGCAAGGCTGCGTTGCAGCCGCGTGATGGCGCCCGGCAGGCCGCGGACCTTCAGCACCCGGCCGGTCTCGTCATACTCCTCGGACAGGACGCGCGCGCTTTCATACACCTCGCCAAGCAGCCCCTGCTTCGCATAGGGCAGCACCAGGACATCCTCGACCATCGCGGCCTCGAAGAACGCGATGATCGTGTCCCGCAGCGCGCTCACATCCCCGGGCGAATGGGCCGAGAGCATGATCGCGTCGGGGTGTTTCTCGGCCAGCGCGGCTCGCCCGGCGGGTCCACCCGGTCCATCTTGTTCAGCACCAGGCGCGACGGCACGGCATCCGCGCCGATTTCCCGCAGCACGCTTCGGCTCACCTCGAGCTGCGCCTCATAGGTCGGATCCGATGCATCGACCACGAACAGCAGCAGCGAAGCCTCCAGCGCCTCGGCCAGGGTGGAGCGGAAGGAGGCGACCAGGTCGTGCGGCAGTTGCTTGATGAAGCCCACCGTGTCGGAGACCAGCACGCGCGGCCGCGTCTCCGGCTGCAGGATGCGCACGGTGGTGTCGAGGGTGGCGAACAGCTTGTCCTCCACCAGCACCTGGCTGCCGGTCAGCGCCCGCATCAGCGAGGACTTGCCCGCATTGGTGTAGCCGACCAGCGCCACCCGCAGCTGGTCCCGCCGGCCGGTGCGACGGTTGTCGCTGTCGCGCTGCACCGCTTCCAGCTGCTCCTTCAGCTCGGAGATCCGGTCGCGGATCTTCCGGCGGTCGAGATCGAGCGTGGTCTCGCCGGCGCCCGGACCCTGCTGCCGCCCGCCGCCGCCGGAGGATTCGCGCAAGCGCGGCGCGACGTATTTCAGCCGCGCCATCTCCACCTGCAGCTTCGCCTCGCGCGTGTTGGCGTGGCGGTGGAAGATCTCGACGATGACGCCCGTGCGGTCGAGCACCTCGGCGCCGGTCGCCCGTTCCAGGTTGCGGATCTGGCTGGGCGAGAGCTCGTGGTCCACGATCACGAAGTCGGGCTTGCGGCCCGCATCCGCGTCCGGCTCCGCCGTGGGCGCCGTCTCGGCGGCGCCGTCGAAGCGCTGCCGTGCCTTGGACCTCGGCGCTGGCGCCATCGAGCCGACGACGCCGGAGCCGCCGGTAAGCGCCGCCAGCTCCGCCAGCTTGCCGCTGCCCAGCAGTGACCCGGCGCCGGTGCCCTCGCGCCGTTGCGACACGGTTCCCACCACCTCGTAGCCGAGCGTCTTCACCAGGCGCCCCAACTCCTCGAGGCTGGCGGCATGCGCGACGTCATCGACCTCCGGCGTCTGGATGCCAACAAGGACGGCGAGTGGAATGGGTGGTTTGGTCTCCATGGCGTCGCAGTAGCACGGATCGAGCCGAGGGATTGAACCGTCCCTGTCGATCGCCCGCCCTTCCGCCTGCCAAACGGATGACTGACTGCCCCGCGGAAGCCGCCGGGGACGCCCGCCTGGGCATCGTCGCGGCGCTGCGTGACCTCTCGCCGCCGCACAGCAGGATCACCAGCACCCGGCCCCGCTGCGGGAGGTGGCCGCGGCATGCGGGTTTGGACCATCCCGCGCGGCCAACCGGTCCCGCCTGCGGCCCGCCGGCCCGGCCGACCAGATCAAGGACAGCGCCAACACCTCATGGTGCCGAGGCCCGGCAAGCATTCGCCCGGATCGCTGCCCCCGCCCGGCCTGCGGGGGCTTTTGGCGAACGACCACCGCCGATGCGCCGCTATGCCGCGAAGGCGGTCCTGGCCAGGGCCGCGGCGTTGGCGTGCCCCATGCGCGCATAGGTCAGCGGATGCGCCTTCGCAGGGTCCTGTTCCGCCTCCACCACCAGCCAGCCGGCATAGCCGCCAGCCGCCAGTGCGCCGAACACCGCTGCGAAATCGACCGCGCCATCCCCCGGCACGGTGAAGACGCCCTCCAGCACCGCGGCGAGGAAGGGCAGGTCGCGCCGCCGTGCCTGTGCCATCACCGCCGCCCGCACATCCTTGCAGTGCACATGGGCGATGCGCGCGACATGGCGCCGCGCGGCGCGCAGCGGGTCCCCGCCCGCATAGGCCAGGTGCCCGGTGTCGAGCAGCAGCCCGACCTCCGGCCCGGTCTCGGCCATCAGCCGGTCGATCTCGGCCTCGGTCTGGATCACCGTGCCCATGTGGTGGTGGTAGGCGAGGCGCAGGCCGCGCGCGGCCATGCGGCGGCCCATCTCCGTCATGCGTGGCGCCAGCACCGCCCAGTCGGCCTCGCGACAGCACCGGGCGGCGCGACAGCGGCGTCGCGCGCTCGCCATGGATGGCGCGCGAGACCTCGGCGAAGACGCAGGCGGTGCAGCCCATCGCCTGCAACAGGGCGAGATGCGGTTCGGCCGCCGCCATCTCGGCATCGACATCGCGTTCCAGCAGCCGCGACCCGTACCAGCCCGACGCCAGCGCCAGCCCGTGCCGCGCCAGGATCGGCCCGAGCGTCGCCGCGTCGCGCGGGAACTTGTTGCCCAGTTCCACCCCCGCGAAGCCGGCCTGCTTCGCTTCCGCCAGGCATGTCTCGAGCGGCGTCTCGCGCGCCGAGTTCGGGCATGTCGTCGTTGGTCCAGGTCAGCGGATTGATGGCGAGGCGGATGGTCATCTCAGGCTCCGGGGCGCTGGCGCGCGCGGTTCGTCTCGTATTCGGCGCGGGCGCGCTTCTGGGCGGCGTCGCGCGGGGCGGCGGTGACCGGCACGTCCCACCAGGCGCCGCCGTCCTGCGTCGCGGATTGCGGGTCGGTCGCGACCACCAGCACGGTGGTGCGCTTGGCGCGGAAGGCACGCGGCAGCGCGGCCTCCAGCCCGGCGACGCCGTCCACCGCGACGGCATCGGCGCCGAGGCTCGCCGCATGGGCCGCGAAATCCACCGCCGGCGCGGCATCGGCCAGCAGGTTGTTGAAGGGCGCGCCGCCGGTGCCGCGCTGCAGCCGGTTGATGCAGCCGAAGCCGCGATTGTCGAGCAGCACGATGGTCAGCTTCGCGCCCATCGCCACCGAGGTCGCGATCTCGCTGTTCATCATCAGGTACGATCCGTCGCCGACCATCACGACAACCTCGCGCTTCGGCATCGCCAGCTTGGCGCCGAGCCCGCCGGCGATCTCGTAGCCCATGCAGGAAAAACCGTATTCGAGGTGGTAGGACGCGGCATCGGTGGCCCGCCACAGCTTGTGCAATTCGCCCGGCAGCCCGCCGGCGGCGCAGACGACGATGCCATCCCTCGGCATGGCGCGGTTCACCGCGCCGAGCACCTGCGCGTCGGTCGGCAGCGTGCCGTGCATCGGCGCGGCGGTGATGTCCTCGACCGTGGCGTTCCAGCGCCTGGTGGCGGTGGTGGCGCGCTGCGTCCAGGCCACCGGCGCCGCCCATCCGTGCCAGCGCATTGCCGAGGGCTGCCAGCCCGCGCGCGGCATCGGCGACCAGCGGCAGCGCGCCATGCTTCGCGGCATCGAAGGCCGTCGACGTTCAGTGCGACCAGCCGCGCCTGGGCGAACAGCGCGCGCGACCCGGTGGTGAAATCCTGCAACCGCGTGCCGATGGCGAGCACCATGTCCGCCTTCGCCGCCAGCGCATTGGCCGCGGCCGATCCGGTCACGCCGATCGCGCCGGCGTTGCGCGCATGGTCCCAGGGCGAGGCTGCCCTTGCCGGCCTGGGTTTCCGCCACCGGGATGCCGTGCGTCTCGGCAAAGCGGGCCAGCGTCTCTTCCGCGCCGGCATATTTCACCCCGCCACCGGCGATGATCAGCGGGCGCTTGGCGCGGCGCATGCGCCTCGGCTGCCTCGGCCAGGTCGTGCGCATCGGGTTCCGGCGCGCGTGGGCGGTGCAGGCGCGGGCGGAAGAACGCGGCGGGGCAGTCGAACGCCTCGGTCTGCACGTCCTGCGGGAAGGCGATGGTCGCCGGGCCGCATTCGGCCGGGTCGGTCAGCACGCGCAGCGCGGCCGGCAGGCTGGCGAGCAACTGCTCGGGCCGGGTGATGCGGTCGAAGAAGCGCGATACCGGGCGGAAGCAGTCATTGGCGCTGATCGTCGGGTCGCCGAAATGCTCGACCTGCTGCAGCACCGGGTCCGGCCGCCGGTCGGCGAAGACGTCGCCGGGCAGCAACAGCACCGGCAGCCGGTTCACATGCGCGACCGCCGCCGCCGTCACCATGTTCGTCGCACCCGGCCCGATCGAGGACTGTGCAGGCCATCATCCGCCGCCGCGCATGCGTCTTGGCATAGGCGATGGCGGCATGGGCCATGGCCTGCTCGTTATGCGCGCGGAAGGTGGGCAGCCGCTTGCCCATCGCCTGCAGCGCCGGGCCGAGCCCCGCGACGTTGCCATGGCCGAAAATGGCGAAGACGCCGCCGAACAGCGGCACGCGCCTGCCGTCGATCTCGGTCTCCTGGGCCGCCAGGAAGCGAATGGTCGCCTCGGCCGCGGTGAGGCGGATGGTCGCCATGGCGTTTCCCCCGAGGATTTGACGGCGCCGCAGTGTTACGGATGGATGGCGGGGGCCACAAGCGGCCCCTCTGAGGAAACGCCATGCTCGTCTTCGCGCAATTCGGTGCCGGCCGGATCGGGGCCATCCACGCCGGCAACCTGGCGGCCAGCGGCGGCGCGCGCCTCGCCCATGTCGTCGATGTGCATGAGGCGGCGGCCGCCGCGCTCGCCGCGCGGCACGGGGCCGAGGTCGTCCGACGCGCTGACGGCGCTGCGCGACCCGGCGGTGGGCGCGGTGATCATCGCGTCCTCCACCGACACCCATGCCGACCTGGTCATCGCCGCGGCCAAGGCGGGCAAGGCGATCTTCTGCGAAAAGCCGATCGACCTGTCGCTGGCCACGGGTCGACCAGGCGCTTGCCGCCGTCGCAGGCCGCCGGCGTGCCGATGCTGGTCGGCTTCAACCGCCGCTTCGACCCGTCCTTCGCCGAGCTGCACCGCCGCATCGAACGCGGGCGCGATCGGCGCGGTCGAGCAGGTGATCATCACCAGCCGCGACCCCGGCCTGCCGCCGCTCGACTACCTGAAGGTCTCCGGCGGCCAGTTCCGCGACATGACGATCCACGACTTCGACATGGCGCGCTGGATGCTCGGGGAGGAACCGGTCGAGGTCTTCGCCTATGGCGCGGCGCCTGGTCGATCCCGCGGTCGCCGCGGCCGGCGACATCGATTCCTGCATGGTGCTGCTGCGCACCGCCTCGGGCACGCATGGCGCATATCAACAACTCCCGCCGCGCCACCTACGGCTACGACCAGCGGATCGAGGTGCATGGCAGCCTCGGCCGGCTGATCGCCGGCAACCGTCGTGCCGACCACGGTCGAGCTGGCCGACGCGCAGACCGGTAGCCGGCGAGAAGCCGCTGCACTTCTTCCTCGAACGCTATGCCGAGGCCTATCGTGCGTCGAACTCGCCGCCTTCATCGACGCGGTGCGCGAAGGGAACGCCGATGCCGGTCGGCGCCGCGGACGGCCGCCAGGCGCTGGTGCTGGCCGAGGCGGCGCTGCGATCCCTGCGCGAGAGTCGCCCGGTCGCGCCGACGAGGTCGCATGACCGCGCTGCCGGACGGTCTCGCTGCGCGGGCCGCGTGCGTGCTCGTCACCGGCGGCACGCAGGGTATCGGCGAAGGCATCGCGCGCGACGCGCGCCGAGGCCGGTGCCGCCGGCATCTGCATCACCGGCCGCGACGCGGCGCGCAATGGCAGGCCGTCGCCGCCGAGCTTCGGGCTCGGCGCCAAGGCGTGCTTCGTCGCCGCCGACCTCGCCGATGCCGCCGCCACCGCGCGCGATCGTCGAGCAGGCTGAAGCGGCCCTCGGCCCGGTCGATGGGCTGGTCAACGCGGCCGGCCTGACCGATCGCGGCACCATCGACGACACCTCGTCGAACTGTGGGACCGGCTGTTCGCGGTCAACGTCCGCGCGCCCTTCATCCTGACCCAGGCGGTGGTGCGGCGTCTGAAGGCGCGCGGCAAGCCGGGCGCGATCGTCAACGTCATCACCATGTCGAGCCATGGCGGCCAGCCCTTCCTGACCGCCTATGCGACGTCGAAGGGCGCGCTGGCGACGCTGACGAAGAACACCGCGCATGGCGCTGCGCGCCGACCGCATCCGGGTGAACGGCATCAATCTCGGCTGGGCCGACACGCCGGGCGAACACGCCATCCAGGCGCGCGACGGCAAGCCCGCCGACTGGCTCGCGCGCGCCGAGCCGGCGCAGCCCTTCGGCCGGCTGATCGAACCGCGCGACGTCGCGGCGCTGGCGGTCTATCTGCTGTCCGACGCCGCGGCGATGATGACCGGCGCCCTGATCGACTTCGACCAGAACGTGATGGGAGCCTATGGATGAATGACCTTGCCCGGCGCCGCGACGCGGCCGCCGCCATCGCCGTCGAGGCCGCCGCCCTTGCCGCGCGGCTGCGGTCCGAAGGTGGCGGGGTCGCCAGCCTCAAGGGCGCGCAGGATTTCATCACCGAGGCCGATGGCGCCACCGAACGCTTCATCCGCGCCCGGCTGGAACAGGCCTTCCCCGGCGAGGCGATCCTGGGCGAGGAGATGGGCGGCGCCGTCGATGGCGCCGGTCCGCTCTGGGTGCTCGACCCGATCGACGGCACCTCGAACTTCGCCCGCGGCGGGGACCGCTGGTGTGTCTCGATCGGCCTGGTCATCGGCAATCGCGCGGTGGCCGGCGCCATCGCCCGCCACGCGCCGGCCGAGATCTTCGCCGCCGCCGAGGGCCTGGGTGCCACGCTGAACGGCGCGCCGATGCACGCCGCGCCGACCACCGATATCGGTCGCGCCATCATCGAATGCGGCTGGTCGCTGCGCCTGCCGATCGCCGACTTCCACCGCATGGCGGCGGCCGTCACCACGCTCGGCGGCGGGGTGCGGACCGGCGGCTCGGGTGCGCTCGGCCTGGTGGAGAGCGCGGCCGGGCGGCTGGATGGCTACCTCGAACGCCACATCAATTCCTGGGATGCGGCGGCCGCCATCGTCATCGCGCGGGAGGCCGGCTGCTGGACCAATGCCTTCGACAGTGGCGACTGGCTGGCACGCGGCAACCCGATCGGCGTCGGCGCCCCGGCGCTGGGCGCCCAACTCGCCGCGCTGCTGGAGGCTTGAACAGACGGCGCGGACAGGGCGTAATCGGCTCGTCACAATTGGACCGGGTCGCCAAGCCCGGCCGTGGGAGGTTCACCGCCATGGCGCTCCGTCGTCCGCTTATCCTAGCCGCCGTCGCCGCCTCTGCCATGCTGCCGGCAGCGGCGCGCGCGCAGGGCAACCTGACCGTCTATTGCTCGGTGCAGGAGGAATGGTGCCGCCCGATGATGGCCGCCTTCGAGCGCGCCACCGGCATCCGCGTCGCCATGACGCGCAAATCCTCCGGCGAGACGCTGACGCAGATCCGCGCCGAGGCGACCAACCCGCGCGGCGATGTCTGGTGGGGCGGCACCGGGGACCCGCACATGCAGGCGGGGCAGGAGAACCTGACGGAGGAATACCGCTCCCCGCGCCTGGCCGAACTGCAGCCCTGGGCGGTGCGCCAGGCGGAACAGGCGCAGTTCCGCACCGTCGGCATCTATGCCGGTGCGCTCGGCTATTCCTACAACACCACCGAATTGCAGCGTCGCCGCATCGCCGCGCCGCGTTGCTGGGCAGACCTCGCCAAGCCGGAATTCCGCGGCGAGGTGCAGGTGGCCGACCCGAACACCTCCGGCACCGCCTACACCATGCTGGCGACGATCGTGCAGTTGATGGGGGAGGAACCGGCCTTCACCTACCTCCGCGCGCTGCATCGCAACGTCAACCAGTACACCCGCTCCGGTGCCGCGCCGGCGCGCGCGGCGGCGACCGGGGAGACGCTGGTCGGCATCACCTTCCTGCATGACGCGGTGACGCAGAAGATCAACGGCGCGCCGGTCGAGATCGTCGCCCCCTGCGAGGGCACCGGCTACGAGATCGGCTCGATGTCCATCATCCGCGGCGCGCGCAACATGGAAAACGCCCGGCGCTTCTACGACTGGGCGCTGAGCCCGGAGGCGCAGGCCATCGCCGCCACCGCCAATTCCTTCCAGTTGCCGTCGAACCGCGCCGCGCCGATCCCGCCCCAGGCGCCGCGCTTCGAGGATGTGCGCCTGATCGACTACGACTTCGCCCGCTGGGGCACGGCCGAGGTCCGCACCCAGCTGCTGCAACGCTGGGATCGCGAGGTGCGCGCCGGCGCGCGCTGACCCGCCATGGGGGCGCTGACGCTCGGGCGCGGCGCGCTGATGGCCGCGCTGGCCGGGCTGCTGCTGGCGCCCTGGCACGGGCTGGAGAACGGCTTCGAGGATCTCGGCGCCTGGCCCGTCGGTGTTGCGGCGCCGCTGGTGGCGCTGCTGGCCGGTGGCGATCGCTGGTGGCTGTGGCCGCTGGTGGCGCTGGCGGCTGCTGCCGGCGCCGGCGCTGCTGGCCGGGCGCGCGCCGGGACGGCTGCTGGCGTGGTGCGGCGCGGCGATCGTGGCGCTGGTGCTTCGCGCAGGGCTACGCGATCGGGCTGCGCGGCCTCGCCTGGCCGGTCCTGGCACCGTTGCTCGGCGCGCCGCCGGCCGCAGGCGGCGCTCGGCTGGGGCGGGGCGCTGGTGATCGGCGGCGCGATCGGCCTGCTCGCCGCCGGCTTCGCGGCGCAGGGGCGCTTCGGCGGCGATGCCTTCATCGCCTTCCTGGTGACCGGCAGCGCGGGGCTGCTGCTGCTGTTCGTCTTCGTGCCGCTCGCCACCATCCTCGCCGCCGCGGTGCTGGACGACGGGCGACTTCGCGCCCGGCGCGCTGGTGCAGCGACTGAGCGCGCCGGAGGCCTGGAGCCTCGCCTGCCTCAGCACCCATCAGGGCTGCGGCGTGGTGTGGAACACGACGCTGCTGGCGACGCTGACGGCGGTGCTGTCCACGCTGATCGGCCTCGCCTTCGCGCTGCTGGCCGCGCGCGGCAACGTGCGCGCGCAGCCGGCCTTCCGGGCGATGACCATCCTGCCGCTGATCACGCCGCCCTTCGTCGTCTCGCTCGCGCTGATCGTGCTGTTCGGCCGCACCGGGCTGGTGACGACGGCGATGTGGGAGTGGTTCGACATTCCGCGCAGCCGCTGGATCTATGGCCTGCCCGGCGTGCTGCTGGCGCAGGTACTGGCGCAGGCGCCGATCGCCTTCGTGCTGCTGGAAGGCGCCGTGCGCGCCATCGGGCCGTCGCTGGAGGAAGCCGCCTCGACCATGGGCGCGCGGCGCTTCACCGTGTTCCGCACCGTGACCTGGCCGCTGCTGCGCCCGGCGCTGGCCGCCTGCCTGCTGCTGGCCTTCGTCGAGAGCCTGGCGGATTTCGGCAATCCGCTGGTGCTCGGCGGCGATTTCGACGTGCTGTCCACGCGCATCTTCTTCGCCATCGCCGGCGCGCGGAACGACCCGGGGCGGGCGGCAGCCCTCGCGCTGCTGCTGCTGGCGCTGACCTTCGGCGCCTTCGCGCTGCAGGCGCTGTGGCTCGGGCGGCGGAAATACACGACCGTCACCGGCAAGGGCGATTCCGGCGTGGCGGCGCCGCTGCCGCGCGGGCTGAAACTCGCCTGCGGCGCGGTCGCCTGGCCGTGGATGGTCTTCACCGCCGCGGTCTATGGCATCATCCTGGTGGGCGGCTTCGTGCGCGACATCGGGCGCGGCGACATGTCCTTCACCTGGCGCCATTTCCTGACGGGCTTCGAGGTGGAATGGCTCGACGGCCTGGCCTTCCGCGGCTCGGCCTGGGACAGCCTGTTCACCACCATCGAGGTCGCGGCGATCTCGGCACCGCTGACCGCCGGGCTCGGCATCCTGCTGGCCTGGCTGCTGGCGCGGCAGGCCTTCCCCGGGCGGCGGACGCTGGAATTCATGACCATGCTGTCCTTCGCCATTCCGGGCACGGTGGTCGGCGTGTCCTACATCATGGCCTTCAACCTGCCGCCGGTGGAACTGACGGGCACCATGCTGATCCTCGTGATCTGCTTCGTGTTCCGCAACCTGCCGGTCGGCGTGCGCGGCGGCATCGCGGCGCTCGCGCAGATCGACAAATCGCTGGACGAGGCATCGGCCACCATGGGTGGCGGCGCGTTGCAGACGCTGCGCCGCGTCGTGCTGCCGCTGCTGCGCCCGGCGATCGTCGCCGCACTCGCCTTCAGCTTCGTGCATGCGATGACGGCGGTCTCGGCGGTGATCTTCCTGGTCTCGGCGCGGCACAACCTCGCCACCGTCTATATCGTCGGGCGGGTGGAGGCCGGCGAGATGGCGCTCGCCATCGCCTATTCCACCGTGCTGATCGTGGTGATGCTGGTGGTGGTGCTGGGCATCGAGAAACTGGTCGGC
This sequence comes from uncultured Alphaproteobacteria bacterium, assembly GCA_963732425.1. GTDB lineage: Bacteria > Pseudomonadota > Alphaproteobacteria > Acetobacterales > Acetobacteraceae > Neoroseomonas. The sequence continues at coordinate 64,771 of CAVSZN010000014.1, read as the reverse complement.
CGCGCGCAGATCGGGCGGCGCGCGGCAACGCACGGTGCCGGCGGCGCCGATGCGCGCGGGGGCCTGAACCATGCCGTCCGTGACCGGCGGGCCCGGCGCGCACCATCACCGCGACGTCGTGCGGGCGAGCCCCGGAACCTTCGAGACGGATGCACCACCCATGACCGACGCCGCCATCCGCTTCACCGGCGTCACCAAGGCCTTCGGCCTGGTGCGTGCGGTGGACGACATCACCTTCGACCTGCCGCAGGGCGCGCTGGTCACGCTGCTCGGCCCGTCCGGCTGCGGCAAGACGACGACGCTGCGCCTGGTCGCCGGGCCTCGAACTGCCGACGGCCGGGCGCATCGAGATCGAGGGCCGCGACGTCACGCGCCTGGCCGCCGCCGAGCGGCGCATCGCGATGGTGTTCCAGTCCTACGCGCTGTTCCCGCACATGAACGTGCTGGAGAACGTCTCCTACGGCCTGCTGGTCGGCGGTGCGCGGCGCGCAGGCGGCGGAGGGCGAGGCGCACGGCGATGCTGAAGACGCTCGGCCTCGAAGGGCTCGGCGCGCGGCTGCCGGCGGAACTCTCGGGCGGCCAGCAGCAGCGCGTCGCCGTCGCGCGCGCGCTCGTGCTGCGCCCGCAGGTGCTGCTGTTCGACGAACCGCTGTCGAACCTCGATGCCCGCCTGCGCCGCCGCGTGCGGGAGGATATCCGCGACCTGCAGAAGCGCCTCGGCCTGTCCGTCGTCTATGTCACGCACGACCAGCAGGAGGCGCTGGCGGTCTCCGACCTCGTCGTGGTGATGCGCGACGGCCGCATCGCGCAGAAGGGCACGCCGACGGAACTCTACGAGGACCCGGCCGACGCCTTCATCGCCGACTTCATGGGGGAGGCGAATGTGCTGGCCGGCGAGGTGCTCGGCCCCGGGCGCATCGCGGTCGGCGGCGTGGTGCATGGAGACGGCGATGCGCGCGCATCCGCCGGCGCGGCCTCGACTCGCCGTGCGGCCGGAATCGATCCGCCTGGTCGCGCCCGGCGACACGCGGTGGCCTGCCCGGCCGCGTCCAGCGCGCAGCCTTCCTCGGCCAGACGCGCGAATATGAGGTGGAGACGGCGGCGGGCATGCTGTTCGTCGTCACGCCCGCCGCGATGCCGGCCTGGGGGGAGGGCGCGGCGATCGCCTGCCGCCTGGACCGGGTGATCCCGCTGCGCGGCTGAACCGTCAGGCGCGGGCCGGCAGCGACAGGGGGATCAGCCCCATCTCCAGGCTGCGGGCGATGCGGTGCGCGCGTTCGAGCATGTGCGCGGCGCCGGCCTCGGTGAAATGCGCGCGGGCGGTCTGCTCGAACAGGGCAAGCCAGCGGGCGAAATGCGCCGCCGTCAGCGCCAGATGGCGATGCGCCTGCATCGGCTGGCCGTGATAGTCGCCCGTCATCAGCGCCACCGAGGACCAGAAGCGCAGGATGGTCGCGATATGCGCTTCCCAATCCGCCACGCCGGCGAAGGCGGGGCCGAGCAGGGGGTCGGTGCGCGCCGCACCGTAGAAGGCGCGCAGGAAGGCCTCGATGCGAACCGACGTCAGGCCGGTGCGCTCGATCACCGCCGCGGTGATCGCGGCGCGACGTTCGGGGCCTTCCGGGATGGCGGCGCTGGGCTGCATTGTGGTATCTCCAATACCAATTATCTGCCTCGACCAATCTGGTATCGTCAATACCAAATAAGTGGAGACACCTCTGCGCCTCCTCGCCGCCACCGATTTCGCGCTGCGCGTGTTGATGTGCCTTGGCGCCGCGCCGGGCCGCCGCCGCAAGGCCGAGGACCTCGCCCAGGTGGTCGGCGTGCCGCGCAACCATGTCCACAAGATCGTCCAGGACCTGGCGGCGGCCGGGCTGGTGCGGACCTGGCGCGGTGCGGGGGGCGGTGTCGAACTCGCCGCGGCACCGGCGCAGATCCGCCTGGGTGACGTGGTGCGCCGCTTCGAGGCCGGCCAGGCACTGGTCGAATGCTTCCGCCCCGACGGCGGTGCCTGCTGCCTGTCCCCCGATTGCCGGCTGCGTGGCGTGCTGTGGCAGGCGCGCGAGGATTTTCTCGCGCGGCTCGACGCGACCACACTCGCCGATTGCCTGGCCCCGCCTGCCGCCTGAGCGCGCCGCATGGTATCGCGCAGGATGACGCAGGAGGAACGCATGGCGGGTACACTCAAGGGCAAGGTCGCGCTGGTGACGGGCGCGGGCAGGAATATCGGGCGCGCCATCGCGCTGACGCTTGCGCGCGACGGTGCGACGGTGGTGGTGAATGGCCGCGCCGACGCCGAGGCGATCGAGGCGGTGGCGGCCGAGATCCGCGCCGCCGGCGGGCAGGCGGTCGCACTGCTCGCCGACGTGTCGCAGGAGGATGCGGTGGCCCGCATGGCGGCCGCGGTCGCGAAGGCGGTGGGTGGCGTCGACATCCTGGTCTGCAATGCGGGGCTGCGTCGCCAGACGGCTTTCCTCGACATGTCGCTCGCCGAATGGCGTGAGATCCTGTCCGTCGCGCTCGACGGCGCCTTCATCCTGTCGCGCGCCTTCGCGCCGCAGATGATCGCGCGGGGTGGCGGCTCGATCATCGCGCTGTCGGGCATCTCGACCCATGTCGGCACGCCGAACCGGGCACATGTCTCGGCGTCGAAATCGGGGCTGGAGGGGCTGATGCGCGCCTTGGCGGTGGAACTCGGCCCGCTCGGGGTCCGCGCCAATTGCGTCGCACCCGGCGCGGTGGATACGACGCGCGGGGCAAGCGCGGGCGCCATGCCGCAGAGCCTTGGCCGTGATGAGGGAATCCCGCAGCGGCGCAAGGCAGGCGTGCAGGAGATCGCCGATGTGGTGCGGATGCTGGCGGGGCCGGAAGGCGGCTATGTCACGGGCCAGACGATCCATGTGAATGGTGGCGCCTTCCTGACCTGACGTCGCTGCCCTAGGCTTTCCTCCAAGGACAAGCACCAATCGGGGGAAGCCATGGATCATGCCGTATCGGGCGCGTCGCGCCGCGCACTCATGCTCGGCGCCACGGGCGCGCTGCTCGCCGCACCGGCCATCGCGCAATCGGGCTACCCCGACAAGCCGATCCGCCTGGTCGTGCCATATGGCGGGGGCGGGCAGACGGACATCGTCTCGCGCGTCACCGCCGAGGCGCTGTCGCACCGCCTCGGCCAGCCGGTGGTCGCCGACAACCGTCCCGGCGGCGCCGGCAATCTCGCCGCCGAGGGTGTCTCCCGTGCCGCGCCCGATGGCTACACCATGCTGGTCGCCACCATGGGCACCAATAGCGGGCTGAACGCGCTGCTGTATCGCTCGGTCGGCTATGACGCGGCGCGTGATTTCGCCGGCGTCGGCATGTTCTGCACAACCTCGAACCTGCTGATCGTGCACAATTCCGTCCCCGGTCGGAACTTCGCCGAGGTGGTGGCCTGGATCCGCGCCAATCCCGGCAAGTTCAACTACGCGTCGGCCGGCGTCGGCGCGATCACCCACATCATCATGGAGGACATCGGCGAGCGGCTGGGCCTCGACATGGTGCATGTCCCTTATCGGCAGACGACCAATGCGATGACGGACCTGCTGGCCGGGCGCGTCCATGCGCGCTGCCTGGGCCTGCCGGAAGGCGAGGCGCTGCGCTCCACGGCCAGCGTGCGCGCGGTCGCCGTCACCACGCCGCTGCCGCGCCCCGAATGGCCGGGTGTCGGTACGGTCGCGGAGGTGATCCCGGGCTTCGAGGCTTCGACCTATTTCGGCCTGGCGGTGCCGTCGCGCACCTCGCCGGCCATCGTCGCGCGGCTGAACGATGCGCTGCAGTCCGCCTTGCGCGACGAGGCGGTGCGCGCCGCCTATCGCCGCGTCGGCGCCGACCCGGCCGACCCGCATCCGCCCGAGGTCTTCGCCGAGCGGGCGAAGCGGGACGGCGAGCGGTGGGCGCCGCTCATCCGGCGATTGAACCTGGTCGCGGAATAGGCGCGACGCGGCGTTGAATTCTCCTCGACTTCGCCGGCGGCGGTCTGGAGCGGCGTCGCCCCGGCGGCATGTGGCCGGCAGGCTCCAGCAGCCGGCGATGGTTGAACCGGTCCATCCATTCGGGGCGGCGCATTCCAAGGCCCGATGGACCGGCGGGCGAGGTGCGGCGTTGTCGCTGATCTGGCCGGTCCGCCGCGGATGACGCACGGCGGGCCGATGCGGCGCATCAGGCGCCTGGCGATGCAGCGGGGCAGGCCCCGGCGACCCGCATCGCGATCCGCCTGCTTCACCCACGCATTCGGCGTCTGGATCCTGCGGCCGATCCTGGACGGGATCGACGGGGCCGTTGCCCAGCGCGGCGGGTGCTGATCCAGCAGCGTTCCGGCCGCGCGATCGCGAATCTCGGGCGAAGGCGTGTTCGTCGCCCTGCTTGTCATCGCTCCCGCCATTCAGGCGGTGGAAGCTGAGACGAAGCCGGGGCCTGATCGCGGCAGCCGCACCCGATGGCCGCTTCCGTTCGCCCTGGCTCACGGCAACGTCCCTGGTCAGTTGTTTTCGCGAACATCTTGACCCGATCAGGTGATTCCACCTGATCGGGGTCTATCTAGGGCGGCAGGATGATGGGCACCAGCAGGACGCAGACGATCATCGTGACGACGGTGAAGGGAACGCCGATCTTGAGGAAATCGCTGAAACTGTAGTTGCCCGGGCCGACCACCAGGGTGTTCACCGGCGACGACACCGGGGTCATGAACGCCGCCGAGGCGGCCAGCGCCACGATCATCGCGAATGGATAAGGCGAGGCCCCGACATCCTTGGCGATCGCCAGCGCGACGGGCGCCATCAGCACCGCTGTCGCGGTGTTCGAGATGAACAGGCCGAGCAAGGCCGTGATGACGAAGATCACGCCGAGCAGGACGCGCGGCGATGCAGCGCCGGCCATGGACAGGACGGCATCGGCCGCGATGTCCACGCCGCCGGTGCGTTGCAGCGCGATGGAGAAGGGCAGCATGCCGACGATCAGCACCAGCGTCTTCCACGAGATGGACCGGTACGCGCTGTCGAGATCCACGCAACGTGCCAGCCCCATCAGCAGGCAACCGATCAGCGCCGCATGCACGTTGGAGACCCACCCGCTGATCATCAGCCCGACGGTCAACGCGAGGATCGCCACGGCCTGGCGCATCTTTCCGGCGGCGGGCAGCAGTTCCGCATGCTCGGCCGGCAGGTTCATCACGATCAGAACGCGTCCATCAGCCTGCAACCGGCTGATATCCGACCAGAAGCCCGTCAGGAGCAGCGTGTCGCCTGCCTTGAGCTTCTCCTCCAGCAGGTCGACATCCACCACTTCCTGCCGGTGACGCAGCCCGATGACGGTCAGCCGGTACTCGCCGCGAACGCGCGCATCGAGCACGGTCTTCCCGACCAGCGGCGAGTCCGGTGGGATGATCGCCTCGATCATCCCGATCTCCTGCGAGCGGTCGAGGAAATAATCGCCATCCACCAGCGGCAGCGCCGCGACACGGTATTCGTCGCGCAGCGCCGCCATCCGCTCGGGCGTGACGCGCACATCGAGCAGGACCACATCCCCCGCGCCCAACTCGCTTGTTGCCGTGGGGCGGATGACCTCGGTCTCGAAGCGGCGCCGGCGTTCGATGGCGAGGATGTTCACGCCTTCCTTGCGCAGGGACAGTTGTTCGAGGCGCTTGCCGACAAGCGGGGAATCCGGCGCGATGCGAACGCGGTATGCGCGGCTCGCGAGGCCATAGGCCGTCACCCAGTCCCGCAGGCTTGGCGCCCGATGGCTGTCGGTGCCTGGTGGGCGGCGATCGGGCAGCAGGCGGCGGGCGAACAGCATGTAGCCGATGGCGAGCGCGAGGATCGGGATGCCGAAGGGCGTGAAGGCGAAGAAGTCGAATCCGGCATGTCCCTGCCGGACCAGTTCCGCACTGACGACCAGGTTCGGCGCCGTGGCAACCAGCGTCATCATGCCACTGATCAGGGCCGCGACGGACAGGGGCATCATCAACTGGCTCGGCGCTGCGCCGCTGCTGTGGCAGATGCGCAGCACGACGGGAATGAAGATGGCCACCACCGCCGTCGAGCTCATGAAGGCGCCGAGGCCGGCGCCGGCGATCATGAGCAGGGCGAGCATCCGGGCCTCGCTGTTGCCGGCCTTCGCGCTCAGGACGTCGCCGATGCGCTGAGCCGTGCCGGTCCGGACCAGGCCCTCGCCGACGACGAACAGCGCGGCGAGCAGCACGATCGATGGATCGGCGAAGCCTGCCAGGGCTTCGTTGACGGTCAGGACGCCGGTGAAGGGCAGCAGCACGATCATCAGCAGGCCGACCGCGTCCATGCGCGGCTTGTTCATGATGAACATGACGATCGCCGCGCCAAGCAGCGCGAGGACGAGAAGGAGTTGCGTGGTCACGGCAGCACCATGGGGCAAGGATATTCTTGAGGATGCATCAGGAACCACGCACCGCGAGGAGCGGGCGCAGCGCGTCGGTCACCCCGATGAGGATGATCTGCACGCCGATGCACAGCAGCAGGAAGGCGGTCAGCTTGGTCGCGACGAGGGTGCCCTGCGGCCCGATGCGCCTGGCGATGGCCTCGGCATGGGCATAGGCGCCCCAGACGCAGGCCGCCACGGATGCGGCGACGAGCAACGCCGAGGCCGCGCTGACGAGCAGTGCGCCCTGCGATTCCTGGATCCGCTCGGCGCCAAGGGCGATGGACGCCGCGATGGAACCCGGGCCGGTCGTCAGGGGCATCGTCAGTGGAAAGAATGCCATGCGCTCGACCGGCGCCGTGTCCATCGCCGTCGGTGCATCCTTCGTCTCGGGTGGGGCGCGCAGCATCGACCAGCCCGATGCCGCGACCGCCAGGCCACCGCCGATGCGCAATGCCTCCAGGCCGATGCCGAAGAAGGACAGCACGCGCGAACCCAGGAACAGCGACACCACGAGGACGATGAACGAATTGATGCCGATCTGCCGCGCCAGCCGCGAGCGCTCCCGCGGGGTCAGCCACCGCGTCATGTCATGAAAGACGAAGGCGATGCCGAAGGGATTGATGATGCTCAGCAGCGTGGAGAAGCCGAACAGCCAGAACGAGATGAGTTGCGCGATCACGAACCCGTCAATCATGGCGCGGACCTCGCGGTGGGGTCAGCGAAGCTCGATGGTCACCCCGGCATCGTTGAAGCGGAACTGCCCGCCGCTGCGCTCGGTGCGCAGGCGGATCTCGACGCCAGCCGCGTTGCGCAGCCATCGCGTTTCCGGACCGGCAGCACCCTCGCGGTTGCGCGGTGCGACCTGTTCGCTGTAGCGGCCGGCGAAATCCTGGAGCCGTCGCAGGCCGAAGACCTCGCCGCGCGCCGACAGCGAGGAGACACCGACGCTGCCGGTCTCGATGCCGCGCACGGTGAAGCGATGCTCCTCGCCGCGGAAGTGCAGCCGGCCGCCGCCCACCGAGGCGCCGACGGCAAGCACGCCCACGCGCACCTGCTCGATCTCGATCGAAGCGTCGGGATTGGGGTCGGCCCGGTTGCGAGGCTGCGCCGTCACCGGGGCGGCGACGACCAGCGCCGCCAGAACGGCAAGTGACGCAATGCGAAGACGCGACGTCAAGCCCAAGCTCCACTGGCTTTGCCCGGCGCATGACGGCCGAGCATGTCCGCGCATCAGGCGCGCTGCCCTTCCCATAGCGGGCCGCCACAGGCCCGGGCAACAGTGGATCGCCGTGCTCCGCCATGCATCTAGAGTCCCCAGGGCAGCGCGAGCAGGTGCCATCCCGCGAGGAACGCCGTCCAGATCACCGAGATGACCAGCACATAGGGCAGCATCAGCGCGATCACGGTTCCGACACCGGCATCCTTCTGATACTTGATCGCGAAGGTCACGATCATCGCGAAATAGGCGTTGAGCGGCGTGATCGAGTTCATCGGACTGTCGCCGACACGGTAGGCGGCCAGGACGGCCTCCGGCTCGACGCCCGAGCTGCATCAGCAACGGGACGAAGATCGGCGCGAAGATCGCCCATTTGGCGATGGCGGCGGTGATGATCAGGTCGAGCACGAACACCACGACGACGAAGCCGAGCAGCAGCCAGAGCGCATCGAGGTTCATCTGCTGCAGGATGCGCGCGAGCGAGACGGCGGCCAGCGTCGCCATGTTCGTGTAGTTGAAATAGGCGATGAACTGGCTGATCACCAGCAGCAGCAGGATCAGCCCGGCCAGCCCGCCGATGGCCTTCTGCATGGCGCCGATGACGTCGTTCGAGCCCGACATGGTCCTGGCCCCGATACCATAGGCGGTGCCGCAGACCAGGAAGATCAGCGCGATCGAGACGATCAGGCTGTTCATGAAGGGCGAGGCGCCGATGATCGCCCCGGTCTCCGGGTTGCGCAGCGGAGCGCCCGGCGGCAGCGTGAGAAGTGCCAGGAAAGCGATGACGCCGAGCAGCCCGAACAGCGCGTAGCGCAACCCGCGATACTCATCCTCGGACAGCCCGGTCTCGCCCGGCACCTGATAGTCGCCGGTGTAGGGCCCCAGGCGCGGTTCGATCACGCGCTCGGTGATGACGCTGATCAGGATTGTCAGCAGCGCCACCGAGCCGATCGAGAACCAGACGTTGGCCGCCAGGTCGATGGAGCGGTTCGGGTTCACCAGCCGGATCGCGTCGTTGGTGATCTCCGTCAGGATGCCATCCACCGGCACGATCAGGACATTGACCAGGAAGGCCGAGGCCACCGCCGCGAAGGCCGCCGCCAGGCCGGCCAGCGGGTGCCGCCCGACGCTGATGAAGGCGGCCGCCGCGAGCGGGATCAGCACCAGGTAGCCGGCATCCGCCGCGATCGAGGAGATGATGCCGACGAACACCAGGATGTAGGTCAGCGCCTTCGGCGGCGCGACGACGACCAGCTTGCGGATCAGCGCCTTGACCAGGCCCGGCCTCCTCGGCGACGCCGACGCCGACCATCGCGACGATGATCACGCCGACGGCGTTGAAGTTCATGAAGTTCTGGACGAGGCCGGTGAACATGAACCGGATGCCGTCCACCGTCAGCAGGCTGCGCGCGGCGGTGCTCGCGGGCTCGATCTCGTCCGGTCGCGGGGTTGTAGGCCTGGTAGCTGACACGCGCGCCCAGGCGCCCAGCACCGCGGACAGCACGATGACGATGCCGATCAGGTAGACGAAGATCATCACCGGATGCGGCACGCGGTTGCCCACGCGCTCTACGGCATCGAGCAGTCTTCTGCATCGTGGTCTTCGGCGCGATCGCGTCTCGCTCATGGACTGGTTCCTCAGGCGGCGAGCGCGTGCAGGATGCGCGCCCAGGAGCGCATGCCGCGGCGGAAGGAATGCAGGTCGTATTTCTCGTTCGGGCTGTGGATGCGGTCATCCTCCAGCGCGAAGCCGGCCAGGATCACGTCCATGCCGAGCGCCTTCTTGAGTTCGCGCGGTCACCGGGATCGACCCGCCGCCGCCGATGAACACGGCGGGCTTGCCCCATTCGGCCGTCAGCGCGTCGCGCGCGCGGCCGAAGGCCGGCGTCCTCGATCGGGAAGCGGATGGCGCTGCCCGAGCCATGCTCGATGAACTCGACCTTGCAGTCGGCCGGGATGCGGGCGCGCACGAAGTCGCGGAAGGCGGCGCGGACCTTGTGCGGGTCCTGGTCGAAGACCAGGCGGAAGGAGATCTTGGCCGAGGCGACCGACGGGATCACCGTCTTGAAGCCCGCGCCCTGGTAGCCGCCGCCCATGCCGTTGACCTCGCAGGTCGGGCGCGACCAGGTCATCTCCAGCACGCGCGGCCCTTCTCGCCGGCCGGCACCGACAGGCCGATGGCGCCGAGGAAGGCGCCGGCGTCGAAGTCCAGGCTGTCCCACTGCCGGCGCAGCGCGTCGGGCAGTTCGGGCACGCCGTCATAGAAGCCGGGCAGGGTGATCCGGCCATCGGCGTCGCGCAGGTCGGCGATGATGCGCGCCAGGATATGGTTCGGGTTCGCCGCGGCCGAGCCATAGAAGCCCGAATGCAGGTCGCGGTCGGCGGCGGTGATGATGATCTCCTCGCCGCACAGGCCGCGCAGCATGGTCTGGATGGCCGGCGTGGCCGGGTCCCACATGTTGGTGTCGCAGATCAGGCCGATATCGGCCTTCAGCTCGGCGGCATTCTGCGTCGAGGAAGGGCGGCAGGTTCACGCCGCCCGATTCCTCCTCGCCCTCCAGCAGGATGGTGACCGGGATGGGCAGGCTGCCGGTCACCGTCCTTCCAGGCGCGGCAGGCCTCGATGAAGGTCATCACCTGGCCCTTGTCGTCCGAGGCGCCGCGCGCCGCGGATCACCTTGCTGCCATCGGGGCGGGTCTCGATCGCTCGGCTCGAAGGGGTCGTGGTCCCACAGTTCCAGCGGATCGACCGGCTGCACGTCGTAATGGCCGTAGAACAGCGCGGAAGGCCCGCTGGCGCTGCGGTCATGGGCGACGACGATCGGGTGGCCCGGCGTGGCGCGCGCCTCGGCCGTGAAGCCGATGCGCGGCGAGGTCCGCCGCATGCCAATCCGCGCAGGCCTTGCAGTCCGCCGCATAGGCCGGGTCGGTCGAGATCGACTTGATGCGCAACAGCGCGAACAGTCGATCGAGCGCCGCATCGGCATTCGCATCGATGCGGGCGAGGACGGCGTCGAGCTTATCCATGGCAGGTTCCGACATGAGGGAGCGGCGGTCGCGTGGTGGTCTGTTGCGTATCGGCAGCAGTGCCGGGGCAGGATGACACGGCCTTTTGCCGGCGCGGCATCAGAAGCGCGCAATCGCGGCGAACAGGATGCGATTGGCGATGCCGTGCCCCGCCCCGGCCAGGCCCGCCGCGGTCGCGCCCGCCATAGAGGTCGCGCCGCGTGAACAGGTATTCGACGCCGAGATCGAGCCAACCGCTGCCGAAGGTGCCGTTGCGGACCTCGGCGAAGGGGCTCCAGATCAGGTTGACGAAGACCTGCTGGTAGTCGCGGTTCAGCGATGTGGCCGCAGCCGAACCCGGCGCGAAGCCCAGCGCATAGGACGGGTAGTCGTTCCGCGCATAGGAATAGGCGAAGTTGCTGCGCAGCTGCGTCGTCCAGAAGCGCCGGTAGGCGATCGTCGCGCCGTAGGAGGCGACGGCATCGAGGCCCGGCGAAGTCACGCCCGGCAGGCCCAGATCGGTCAGCGCATCCTGGCCCGAGGTCTGGCCCGCGAAATACCGGCCGATGCCCTCGCCATAGAAGGCCATGGCCGCGATCTCATCGGTGCCGAAGGCGTCCGCGACCAGCCGCATCGGCACGCGCACCATGCCGGCGACGCCCCAGGCCGGCGTGGTGTCGGAGACATCCGGCGCCGCCGCGGTGCCGGCGGTGCGGATCTCGATCTGCCGCAGCAGGCCGCGCAGATTGACCTCGAGCCCATCCTGCCGCCAGGTCAGCCGGCCAAGCAGGTCGGGCACCGAGCTGAAGGCGGGGCTCGCGCCGCCCTGCAGGTTCGTCGTCGGATTGAACACGCCGGCAACCGAGGTGTAGGTCGTCTCGGGAGCCTCGAGCGACACCATGCCCGTCAGGCCATCCGCGAGCCGGCCCGTCACCCGGATCTGCGCCTGCCGCACGAAGGACTGGTTGAGGTTGGTGGCATCGATCAGCGTCTCGAAGACGCCTTCGTTCCACAGGCTGTTCGCCTGCCCGGCGAGCACGCGGAAGTTCTCGTCGCCGATCTCCGCCCAGGCCTGGCGAAGGCGGAAAACGGCATTGGAGGAATTCGGCGCGCCGCCGCCGAAATCGCCTTCCAGGCGCGTCTCCAGCGTGCCCCATCGCGTCAGCGAGCGGGTGTCGATGCCGAAGCGGCTGAACCGGGCGGTCATCGCGAAATCGCCACCCTGCTGGTCGGCCGGGCTCGCACTCAGCGGGATGGTCTGCGGCGGCGGCGCATCGGTCTGGTTGCGCGGGCCGAGATCGTAGTAGCCGGTCAGCTTGGCGAAGCCATACAGGCGGACCTGGGTATCGGTGCCCGGCACGCGGAAGGCGACGCCCGGCAGGTCCGACCGCAGGGCTTCCTCGGTGGCGTAGTCGCGGCCCATCGGGTCGGGCGGATCGAGGCCCGGTACGCTGGTCGCCAGCGGTGCGGGCGTTGCTGCGAGGGCCTGTTGCGCGGCCCGCGCCTCGGCCGCTGCAGCCCGCGCTTCGGCGGCCGCGGCACGGGCTTCCGCCTGGGCGGTGGCTGGGGCCGGCGCGGCCGCCCGGGCCTGCCTGGGCTCCGGCCGCGCCGGGGCAACGGCTGCGGCCGGCCGCGGCGGCGCGGCGGCGAGCGCGCCTCCAACTGTTCCAGGCGCTGGCGCAGCTCATTGAGCTGGCGGCGCAACTCGGCGATCGTCGCCGCGTCACTGGCCGCCCCCTGTGCCAGCACCGGTGACGGAAGCACGGCGAAGCCGAGCACAACCCCGCTCATCGCACCTGCGATGGCAAGGTTGCGCGACCGGCCCTGCGCCCTCGCCGCCCATCGTTGCATCGGATCCGATCCTCCCGGATGACCGTACGGGACGATACGAATGACGGTCTTGCGACAGCAATATGGTGGTCATGCCGAGGCTTTGCCCCGCGTCCCGAATTGGCGCGCTGGCCGGTGGACATGCAGCGACCCGGGGTGCCAGGGACGCATGGCGCAGCCGCGGGATCGACGGCCAATGACGCACTGCGGCAGGCGACCTACCATCGCACGCCGGTTGGCGTGATCGTGATGTGAGGTGTGGCCCCGATGGCCTTGATTATGAGCCCGAACGGTAGGCCAACCAGTGTCCCGGATGATGCGCGTGACCACCATGCGCGTCATAGTGCTTGCACCCCTTGCGCGGTCACTCGAATGTCCAAGCCCATGCAGAACGCCTTTTCGCCGATGCTCGTGATCCCGGTGCCCACCGTGTCCTACCGCCGGTCCGCGCGGCCGATGGTCCGGGCCGTGCCCCTGGCATTGGTTGCCCTGCTGGTCGCCGGCTGCGATGGCGGCGCACCGCCGCCCCAGCCGGAGGTCCGCCCGGTGCGGGTGGTGACCGTCGAGCACAGCGCCGGCGGCGAGATGGTTTCCCTGACCGGCACCGTGCAGGCGCAGACCGAGGTGAACCTCGCCTTTCGCATCGATGGCCGGATGGTCGAGCGCCTGGTCAATGTCGGCGACACGGTGCAGGCCGGGCCAGGTGGTGGCGCGCCTGAATCGCGACAATGAGGAGAACGGCGTGCGCGCCGCGCGTGCCCAACTCGCTGCGGCGCGCGCCCAGTTGACCGAGGCGGCGAACAATTACTGGCGCCAATCCGAATTGCTGCGCGATGGCTGGACCACCCGCGTGCGCTATGACCAGGCGGCGCAGGCCCGCCAGACGCGCGCAATCCGCCGTCGATGCCGCGGAGGCCCAGGTCGGCATCGCCGAGACCCGGCTCGGCTACACCGAACTCGTCAGCGACGCGGATGGCCGTGTCACGGCCCGCGGCGCCGAGCCCGGCGAGGTGGTGCAGCCCGGCCGCATGATCGTGCAGGTGGCGCGCGACGAAGGGCGCGACGCGGTGTTCGACGTGCCGCCCGCGCTGAAGGACCAGGCACCGGCCAATCCGCTGATCGTCGTCGTGCTCACCACCGACCCGGCCATCCACACGACCGGGCGCGTGCGCGAGGTGGCGCCGCGCGCCGATGCGGTGACCGGCACCTTCCAGGTGCGCGTCGGCCTTGCCGATCCGCCGCCGGCGATGCGCCTGGGCGCCACCGTCACCGGGCGGCTGCACGCTCGGCTCCAGCGCGGGCTATCGCGATCCCGGCCTCGGCGCTGACGCGCGCCGACCATCAGCCCGCCGTCTGGGTGGTCGATCCGCGCACCGAGACCGTGGCGCTGCGCACCGTCGAACTGGTGCGCCACGATCCCGGCCATGTGGTCGTCGGCTCGGGTCTCGCGGCCGGCGATATCGTCGTGACCGCCGGCGTGCAGACCCTGCGGCCGGGCCAGAAGGTGCGCCTGCTCGGTGGCGCGCGATGATCGGGCCGAACCTCTCGGAATGGGCGATCGGGCGCCGCTCGCTCGTCATCTATTTCATGATCGTCGCGCTGCTCGCCGGGCGGCTTCGTCTTCTTCAAGCTCGGCCGCAACGAGGATCCGGCCTTCACCTTCCGCACCATGGTCGTCTCGGCCGTCTGGCCGGGTGCCACCATCGAGGAAACGCTGCAGCAGGTGACCGAACGCCTGGAACGCACGCTGCAGGAGACGCCGAATCTCGAGCGGCTGCGCATCCTATACGGTGCCCGGGCAGACCACGATCTTCGTCGACCTGAAGGGCGCGCACGCCGCCGGCGGTCGTGCCGGACATGTGGTACCAGGTGCGCCGGCGCGTCGCCGACATGCGCCACACCCTGCCGCAGGGCGTGGTCGGCCCGTTCTTCAACGATGATTTCGGCGACACCTTCGGCATCATCTACGGCTTCACCGCCGACGGCTTCTCCCAGCGCGAACTGCGCGACCATGTCGAGGCCGCGCGATCGCGCCTGCTGCTGGTGCCCGACGTCTCGAAGGTCGAGATCCTCGGCGCGCAGGATGAGCGCATCTTCATCGAGTTCTCGACCGAGCGCCTGGCCGGGCTCGGGCTCAATCACGGCGCGCTGATCGCGGCCCTGCAGGCGCAGAACCTGGTGCGCCCGTCCGGCGCTGATCGAGACCGGGCAGGAACGCCTTGCGGTTCGCGTCTCCGGCGCCTTCGAGCAACGAACAGGACATCCGCAACGTCAATTTCGTGGTCGGCGAGCGCATCTTCCGCCTGGGCGACATCGCCGAGGTGCGCCGCGGCTCCGCCGACCCGCCGCAGCCGATGTTCCGCGTCAACGGCCAGCCGGCGATCGGCCTGGCGATCGCCATGCGCGATTCGGGCGACATCCTGGCGCTGGGCCGCAACATCAGGGCGGCGATGGACGAGATCCGCGCCGACCTGCCGATCGGCATCGAGCCGATCCTGGTCGCCGACCAGTCGGTGACGGTGGATGAGGCGATCGGCGATTTCACCGACAGCCTGTGGCAGGCGATCCTGATCATCATGGCGGCGTCATTCATCGCGCTGGGCATGCGCGCCGGCGTCGGTCGTGGCGCTGTCGATCCCGCTGACGCTGGCCATCGTCTTCCCGCTGATGTCGGTCTTCGGCATCGACCTGCAGCGCATCTCGCTGGGCGCGCTGATCATCGCGCTGACGCTGCTGGTCGATGACGCGATGACCACGATCGACGCCATGATCCGGCGCCTGGCGGCCGGCGACAGCAAGCCGAAGGCGGCGACCTTCGCCTATTCGTCGCTGGCGTCCTCGATGCTGACCGGCACGCTGGTCACCATCGCCGGCTTCGTGCCGATCGGCTTCGCGCGCAGTTCGGCCGGCGAATACACCTTCTCGATCTTCGCCGTGGTCGGCATCGCGCTGATCGTGTCCTGGTTCGTGGCGGTGCATCTTCGCCCCGCTGCTCGGCATGGCGATCCTGAAGGCGCCGAAGGCATCGGCCGAGCCGGAGCAAGCCGGGCGCCGTCGCTGCGCGCCTACACAGCCTTCCTGACCATGGCGATGCGGGCGAAGTGGATCACCATCGGCTTCACCATCGTCGATGTTCGGCGCTCGCGATCTTCGCCATGCAGTTCGTGCCGCGGCAGTTCTTCCCGTCCTCGGACCGCACCGAACTGCTGGTCGACCTGACGCTGCCGCAGAACGCCTCGATCTTCGCCAGCGAGGAGGTGGCCAAGCGCCTCGATGCCGCGCTCGCCGACGACCCGGATGTCGAGCGCTGGAGCACCTATGTCGGCCGTGGCGCCATCCGCTTCTACCTGCCGCTGAATGTGCAGCTGGCGCTGCCCGTTCTTCTCCCAGGCGGTGGTGGTGGCCAAGGACCTGCCCGGCGCGCGAACGCCTGCAGCGGCGGCTCGAAACCCTGCTGGCGGAGGACTTCCCGGCCGCGGTCGTCGCGCGTCTATCCGCTCGAACTCGGCCCGCCGGTCGGCTGGCCGGTGCAGTACCGCGTCAACGGCCCGGACATCGAGCGCGTGCGCGACATCGCGCAGGAGGTGGCGCAAGCTGCATGGCCGACACGCCCGGCACGCGCCACGTCCATTTCGACTGGATGGAGCCGGCCCGCCAGCTGCGCGTGCGGGTCGACCAGGACGAGGCGCGGCGCCTCGGCCTGTCCTCGGCCCAGGTTGTCGACCGCGCTCAATGCCGCGCTGACCGGCACGACCGTCACGCAGGTGCGCGACGACATCTACCTGGTCGACGTCGTCGCCCGCGCCACGGCCGAGGAGCGCCTGTCGCTCGACACGCTGCGCTCGCTGCAGGTCTCGCTGCCGGGCGGGCGCACGGTGCCGCTGACGCAGTTCGCGACCTTCGAGCTATGCGCAGGAATTCCCGCTGATCTGGCGGCGCGACCGCGTGCCGACGCTGACCGTGCGCGCCGACGTCGACCCGGGCGTGCTGCCCGATACGGTGGTCGCCGCCGCTGCAGCCGCGCATCGACGCGCTGAACGCGACGCTGCCGCACGCCCTATCGCGTCGATCTCGGCGGCATCGCCGAGGAAAGCGCCGACAGCCAGGCCTCGGTCATCGCCGTGGTGCCGATGATGCTGCTGATCATGCTGACGCTGCTGATGTTCCAGCTGCAAGTCCTTCCGCCGGCTCGGGCTGGTGCTGGCGCTGCTGCCGCTCGGCATCATCGGCGTCGTGCTGGCGCTGCTGGTGTTCAACCGGCCGCTCGGCTTCGTCGCCATCCTCGGCATCCTGTCGCTGCTCGGCATGATCGCGAAGAACGCCATCATCCTGATCATCCAGATCGAGACCGACCGCGCCGAGGGCAAGAACGTCTGGGATGCGGTGGTCGCCGCCGCGTCCTCGCGCCTGCGGCCGATGATGCTGACCGCGATCTCGACCGTGCTCGGCCTGATCCCGATCGCGCCCACGGTGTTCTGGGGGCCGATGGCCTTCGCCATCATGGGCGGGCTGATGGTGGCGACGCTGCTGACGCTGGTCTTCCTGCCGACGCTCTATGTCGCCGTCTTCGACCGCGAGCCGGCGAAGGCTCCGGCCACCGGCGGCGCTGACGTGGCCGGGGCAGGCGTTCTTCCGCTTCGGCGCTGCTGCTGCTGCTGTGGGTCGGCGATCGCCGGGACGGACCCGGATGGCGTTGCCGGTCGGCGCCGTGGCGGCGGCGCTGCGGCCGCCTGGGCCAGCCTGCGCCTGATGCCGCCGGCCGATATTGCGCCGCGGCCCGGCGCCCTGGCGCGTGCTGCTGCTGCGCTTCCCCTGGCAGGCGCTGCGCGCGGGGACCGAGGTCGCGATCATCGCCCTCGATCCCGCGCCGCCGACCGTCGCCCGCCACCATCGCCTGGACGCCGCGACTGCCGCCGGGTGGCGCGCTCGATGCCTTCCTCGCCTATGCCAGCCTGCTGCCCGGCACCCTGCCGGCCGGCGAGATGGCGGACGGCGCCATCGCCATCCATGTGCTGGATGGCACCACCGACGTCGCCGCGGCGATGTCGATGGAGGAGGCCCGCTTCTGCCGCGCCTTCGGCCTCGATGGCTGAGTTCCTGCTGGTTGCCGCGCTGCTGGTGTTCGCCACGGTGGCGGCGGGGCTCGTCTGCGCGTCCTGCGCGGGCCGTCGGCCGCCGACCGCATCATGGCGGCGCAGTTGCTGGGCACCGGCGGCATCGCGGCGCTGCTGCTGCTGGCCGCGGCGACGGCGACGCCGGCGCTGGCCGATGTGGCGCTGATCGCTGGCCCTGCTCGCCGCGCTTCGCCTCGGTCGCCTTGGCGCGGAACTCGCGCCGCGACGAGGACGAGCGGGAGCCGCCGCCATGAGGATGCTCGCGGACGGCTTCACCATCCTGTCGGTGATCGCGGGGCTGGTGTTCTTCATCGCCGGCACGGCCGGGCTGCTGCGCTTTCCCGACACGGCGAGCCGCCTGCACGCGCTGACCAAGGCGGATCACCTCGGCCTCGGCCTGATCGTGCTTGGCCTGCTGCCGCAGGCCGATGGCATCGGTGATGCGCTGCGGCTTCTGCGCCATCCTCGGCCTCGTGCTGCTGTCGAGCGCCGCGGTCGGTCCGATGATCGCGCGGCTGGCCCGCCTGCGGGGCGGCACGGAATGACGATCGTCCTGCTGACCGACCTGCTGCTGGCCGGCACCATCCTGGCGGCCGCGATGGCCAGCATCCTGGCGCGCCGGGCCTTCACCGCCGTCGCGATGTTCATCGCCTATGGCCTGCTGCTGGCGCTCGCCTGGGTGCGGCTCGGCGCGGTGGACGTGGCGCTGACCGAGGCCGCGATCGGCGCCGGGCTGTCCGGCGTGCTGCTGCTCGGCGCGGTCCGACGGCGCGGCGCGCCGGCCGTGGCGACATCCGAGCCTGCCCCCGGGCGCGTCCTGACCGTGCTGATCGGCCTTGGCTGTGCGGGCGTCGCCGCGGCGCTCGGTGCCGTCATCCTGCTGCTGCCCGAGCCGGCGCCGAGCCTGGCGGCGGAGGTCGTGGCCAACCTGCCATGCCACCGGCCTCGGCAATCCGGTGACGGCGTGCTGATGTCGTTCCGCGCGCTCGACACGCTGCTGGAATCGGCGGTGGTGCTGCTTGCCGTGGTCTGCGTCTGGGCGCTGGCGCCGGAGGGCGGCTGGGGCGGCGTGCCCGGTGCGCGGTGCAACCGGTCCAGCGCGACGGGCCACTTGGCCCTGCTGGCGCGCGCCCTGCCGCCGCTCGGCATCGTCGTCGCCGTGCATATCCTGTGGGTCGGGGCCGATGCGCCGGGCGGCAAGTTCCAGGCGGCGGCGATCCTGGCGGCGATGTGGCTGCTGCCCTGGATGGCCGGGCCTCGTCGCGCCGCCGCGCATCGCCGCGCGCGGCTTGCGCCTGGTGCTCGCCATCGGCCCGGCGGTCTTCATCGGCGTCGGCCTGGCTCGGCGCGCGTGACCGAAGGCGCCTTCCTGGCCTATCCGCCTGGCTGGGCGAAGCCGCTGATCCTGGTCATCGAGATCGTGCTGACCGCTTCGATCGCGGTGGCGCTCGCCCTGCTGCGTCATCGGGCCGCCGGCGCCGGAGCCGCAGCCATGAGCGGCACGATCCTTTCGGCCTGCTCGGCGCGGCGCTGGTCGGCATCGGCCTGTTCGGCATGCTGGTGCGGACCGACCTGCTGCTGCGCATCCTCTGCTTCAACCTCCTCGGCGGCGGCATCTTCCTGGTGTTCGGCGCGGTCGCCCGGCGCGGCGCCGGCGCCGGCTTCGGCGGCGACCCGGTGCCGCAGGCGATCATCCTGACCGGCATCGTCGTCGCCTTCGCCGCGACCACCCTGGCCGTCGCACTGGTGCTGCGTCGCGCCGCCAGCGAGGACGGGTCCTGATGCCCGCGACCGAGTGGGGCCTGCTGCCCGTGCTGGCGGTGATGCTGCCGGTGCTGGCGATGGTGGCGGCCGTGCCGCTCGGCGCGCGCGGCGCGGAGCGGCTGACGCTCGCCTTGCTGCCGGTCGGACTGGCGCTGTCGGCCGGCATCGCGGTGGTCGTGCAGCGTCAGCGGCGCGCCGGTCTGGCATCATCTGGGCCATTGGTCGCCGCCGCTCGGCATCGCCTTGCGGGCGGATGGGCTGTCGGCGGCCATGCTGATGACCGCGGCGATCGTCGTCGGCGCCGTCGCCATCTTCGCGCGCGACGACTTCGGCACCGCGGCGGGCGCGCCGGAGCGCCGCCAGGCCTTCGCCTTCTGGCCGCTGCTGCTGGCGTTGTGGGCGGCGATCAACCTGATCCTCGTCGCGAATGACCTGTTCACGCTGTATGTCGGCCTCGAATTGCTGACCTTCGCCGCCATGCCGCTGGTCTGCCTGGACGGCAGCCGCGCCACGCTCGATGCCGCGCTGCGCTACCTGATGTTCGCGCTGCTCGGCTCGGTGCTGTACCTGCTCGGCGTCGCGCTGATCTATGGCGCGACCGGGACGCTCGACATCGTGCTGCTGCGCCAGCGCGTGACGGCCGACGCGCCGGTGATGCTCGCCATCGCGGTGATGACGGCCGGGCTGCTGGCGAAGACGGCGCTGCTGCCGCTGCATCTGTGGCTGCCGCCGGCCCATGCCGGGGCGCCCGCGGCAGGCAGCGCCATCCTCTCCGCCCTGGTGGTGAAGGGGTCCTTCGTCCTGCTGCTGCGGCTGTGGTTCGGCGTCATGGCCGCGGCAGCCGATGCCGGGGGCGGCGCAGATCCTGGCCGGTCTGGGCGCCGCGGCCATCCTGCTCGGCTCCGTCGCGGCGCTGCGGCAGGAGCGGCTCAAGCTGCTCGTCGCCTACTCGACCGTCGCGCAGATCGGCTACCTGTTCCTGATGTTCCCGCTGCTGGCGGCGGTGCCCGGCGCCGGCGAGATCGCCGCCAAGGCCTGGACCGGCGGCGTGATCCAGGCGGTCTCCCATGCCTTCGCCAAGGCGGCGATGTTCCTGGCCGCCGGCATCATGGCCGCGCGCTTCGGGCATGACCGGATCGACGGCATCGGCGGGGCAGGGCGCGCCATGCCGGTGACGTTGCTGACCTTCGGCCTGGCGGGCCTGTCGCTGATGGGCGTGCCGCCCTCCGGTGGCTTCGCGGCGAAGTGGCTGTTGCTGAGTGCGGCCATCGGCGCCGGGCAATGGTGGTGGGCGCTCGTCATCCTCGGCGGCGGCCTGCTGACGGGCGGGTATGTCTATCGCGTCCTTGCCGCCGGCCTGCGCAGCGGGGGCAAGGCAGCGTTGCCGCCGGCGCCCGTTCGCCTGGCAGCGCGACGGCATGGCGCTCGCTCTCGCGGTGATCTCGGTGATGCTGGGCTTCCTGCCGCTGGCCGCCTTCGGCCTGGTGCAGGTCGGACGGCTGGACGTCGATGCCATGAGCGCCCTGCTGCTGGCGGCCACGCCGCTCACGCCGCTGCTGCTGCTGGCGGCGCTGGCCGTGCCGGCGACTGCGCGGGCGCGTGCTGCGCGCTGCTGTGGCTGGCACCGCTGCCGGGCTTTGGCCTGCGCTGCCTGTCGCCGTCGGCGATCCCTTCATCGTCTATGCGCGCGTGCGGCTGACGCTGGCGCTCGACCATCCTTCGGCGCTGCTGCTCGGCGCCGCGGCGCTGCTGTGGTGCGCGGCATCGGTCTATCTGCGCGCCTATATCGAGCGGGAGGAGCAACTCCGCTTCGCCATCTGGTGGCTGCCGACCATGGCGGGCAGCCTCGGCGTCTTCGTCGCCGGCGACCTGGTCGGCTTCTACCTCGTCTTCGCCCTCGCCAGCCTGCCGGCCTGGGGCCTGGTGATCCACGACCGCACGGCGCGCGCCTGGGCGGCCGGGCGCCACCTACATCCTGCTGACGGTGCTCGGCGAGGCCGCGCTGCTCGCCGGCTTCGCCCTGCTCGCCGCCTTCGCGCCCGGCGACAGCCTGGCGATCGCCGATGTGCTGCCGGCGCTCGCCGCCGCGCCGCTGCGCGACCTCGCCATCGCCATGCTGGTGATCGGCTTCGGGCTGAAGGCCGGCCTGGTGCCGCTGCATGTCTGGCTGCCGCTGGCGCATCCGGCCGCGCCCATGCCGGCTTCGGCGGTGCTGAGCGGCGCCATCATCAAGGCCGGCATCATCGGCCTGATCCGCTTCCTGCCGATCGAGGCGACGCCCGCGGGCTGGGGCCAGGTGCTGGCGGTGCTCGGCTTCGTCACCGCCTTCTGGGGCGTGGCGGTCGGCATCACGCAGCGCAATCCGAAGACGGTGCTCGCCTATTCCTCCGTCAGCCAGATGGGTGTCGTGGTCGCCGCCATCGGCATGGGGCTGATGGGCGGGATCGGCACCACGCCGGCCTCGGCGGCCTTCTACGCGATGCACCATGTGCTGGCGAAGGGCGCGCTGTTCCTGGCCGTCGGCGTCGCGGCCATGGCCGGGGGACGGGCGCGATGGCTGGTGCTCGGCCCGGCCGTCGTGCTCGCCCTCGGCTTCGGCGGCATGCCGCTGACCGGCGGATGGCTGGCGAAGGAAGCGGTGAAGGCCGAACTCGGCAGCGGCCTCGCCGGCACGCTGTCGGCGCTGTCGGCCGCCGGATCGACGCTGCTGATGCTGCATTTCGCGCGACGGCTCGCGGCTGGCCTCGCGGAGGACGCCGCCGCCCGTCCGCCCGCCGGCATGATGGTCGCCCTGGCTGGCGCTGGCCGCCGCGTCGATCCTGCTGCCTTGCCTGTCATTCCCCGGCGCCTGGGCCGGCGGTGCTGACGCCCGCATCGCCTTGCCAAGGCCGCCTGCACCGGTGCTGGTCGGCGCCATCGCCGCTGCTGGCCGCTGGCGCGATGGGGCGACCGGCTGCCGGCGTGCCGGAGGGTGACGTCATCCACCTCGCCGCGGCGCGTGGTCGGCGCCGCCGCGCCCCTCGGCGATGCGCTGGCCGGCATCGAGGCCAGGCTGCGCGCCTGGCCCGTCGCGGGCCTCGCGCTGCTGCTGCTGACCTGCGTGCTCGGCCTTGCCATGATCGGGACGATGAAACGAGGCCTGCGCATCGTCGCGTCCGTCCTGCTGGGCGTCGGCCTGCTCGGCGGCGGCGCGTTCGGTCGCGCTGCAGGTCGCGATCGACCGCGGCGCCCTGTCGGGCGAGATCGATGCCGCGCTGGACCGCGCCACGGGCCGCGCTGTCACCCATGGTGCGCTGTCGGTCCGCTTCGGGCTTGTGGCCGCGGATCGCCGTCGCGGATGCGACCATCGCCAATATCCCCGGCGGGTCGCGGCCCGATTTCGCCCGCATCGGGCGGCTGGAACTGACGCTCGCGCTGCTGCCGCTGCTTCGCAGGGCGGGTGGAGATCGACAGCCTGCTGCTCGCCGATGCCGACATCATCCTCGAGCGCAATGCCGACGGTCGGGGCAACTGGACCTTCGGCCAGGGCGGCGGATGCATCGGCGGGCGGCGGGCTGAGCATCGCCTGCGTCGAGATCGAGGCCTCGCGCATCCTGCTGCCTGGCGCGCCGGTCACCGCGATCGACGTCCGGTCGCTGCGGCTGTCGCGCGACGAGCCTGCCGACCCGGTCGACCTCGACGGCTCGCATCGGGCTGGAAGGCGAGGCGCTGACCATCGCTGCTCGCCTCGGACCTGAGCGTGACGGCGCCATGCCGGTCGAGCTCACCGCCGATGGCGAGGAGCTTTCGCCTTGCCCTTCGCGGCACCTGGCCGCGCGGGCCAGGTGCTGCCGGCTGGTCGCTGGCGCTGGAGGCGGCCGCCGGCGCCGGCGCGGCGCAGCGCCTCGCCGGCCGGTTCGGCCAGACGCTGCCCGCCATGGCACCGCTGCGCGTCGCGGCGCGGCTCGGCCCCGGCACGCCGTCGCCGGTCGTGTCGGATGTGACGGTGAGCGTCGGCGCGGCGGACCTCGGCGGGCTGCTGCCCGGCCTGAGCCTGGCGCGTGGCGAATTGCGCGCCGCCTCCTTCGATGGCGAGGCGACGATCACCGCGCAGGGCCGTCGCGGCGCGGCGGATCTCGCCCTGGCGGCGACGCTGCCGTCGCTGCGCCGCCTGGTGGCCTGGACCAGCGGGGAGACGCTGCCCGTCGAGGCCGTGCTGACCTCCGGCCGGTCGCGCCTGCTGCTGTCCGGCGCGGTCGGTCGCGACCTCGACCTTGGCGCCACGGTCTTCGATGCACGGCTGACGACGCCCGACCTCGCCTTGCTCGGCCCGCTGTTCGGCGTGGCCTTGCCGCGGGTGACCGGCGTGACGGCCGGTGCACGGCTTGGCGGGCTCCTCACCCGCGAGATGCGCCTTGATGCGCTGTCGGTCGCCGCCGATGCCGTGGCGATGGAGGGCGAACTCGCCATCGCCCTGGCGCCGCGCACGGCGTTCCGCGGGCGCCTCGCCGCAAGCCGCATCGACCTCGATGCGCTCGGCACCGCTGATCGGCCGCGCCGTCGCGTGGCGGGGCGCCTGATCCCCGATGTCGAGCTGCCGGTCGGCACGCTGCGCGGCATTGACGCGGCGCTGCGCCTGTCGGCAACGCGGCTGGTGGCCGGCGGCGTCACCTGGCGCGATGCGAGCGGCACGGTCGCCCTGGCGGATGGCAGGCTGGTTGTCGACCCCCTGCGCGTCACCACGCCGGGCGGGGCTGTCGCTGGGCGCGCGGTCCTTGATGCGGCGTCGGGCGTGCCGCGCGTGGAACTGCGGCTCGACAGCGGCGGCGTGGGGCTCGACCTCGCCGCGCTGCGTCGCGCCTTCGGCGTGCCGGCGGGCTTCGACGGCAGCGCGGAACTGGCGCTCGACCTGCGGGGCCATGGCGCGACGACCCGCGCGGTTTTCGCCACGCTGTCGGGGGAGGCGGGCGTCGCCATGCGTCGGCGGCCGCTTCACCGGCGCCACCGCCTTGCGCATCGGGCCGGACCTGACGCGTGCCCTGCTGCCGCGTGGCGTGCCGGCGGGCGGGCGTGGCGCTGCGCTGCCTCGCGCTGCGCCTGTCGGCCGAGGATGGCCTGGCGCGCAGCGAGGCGCTGATGATGGAAGGGGATTTCGGGCGGATCGACGGAACCCTGGCGCTCAACCTGCGTGACGAGGCCATCGCGGCGCGGCTGCTGCCGGACATCAACCTGATGGGCGTCATCGTGCGGGCGCCGGTCAGCGTCGGCGGGACGCTGGCCGAACCACGCCTTGGGGTCGAGCCGGGCGCGGCGCTGGCGCGTGTCGTGGGCGACACGGTGGCCAACCGGCTGTGGCGCAGCAGCACCTTGGAGTTCCTGCGCGATGCAACCGGCAGCGCGCCGCCGGGCGGTGATTGCGGGCCGGCCCTGACGCTGGCGCGGCTGGGGCGCGCCGGGCCGATGCCGGCGGCGGCACGCGATGCCGATCCCGCTGCTGCCGCGCGAGATCCAGGGCGCGGCGCAGGAAGTGGTGCGCGGATTCGGCGAATTGCTCGGCGGGCGGCGGCGTTGACGGCGCGTGGCTGGCAGGGCGGCCGCAGGCGTTGATGGCGCCGCGCCGCGGCGACACGTCGCGCGGCCGCGATCAGAATGGCATCGGCGGGTTCATCGAGCCGGACTGAACCGCGCGGTGCCTTGGCGTGAACCGGGAGAAGCCCGCGCCCGCCTCGCCAACGACGTGTTCCTGCTCGACGCTGCGGCCGAGGCGCCGGGTGTTGCCCTCGCGCAGGATGTCCCGCGTCACCGCGCAGGCATCGAGGCCGGCTTCATGGACGGATGCGCGCGACCGCCGCGCATCGGGCCTGGTCACTGATAGGGTGCGAAGGCGGCCCGCGCGGCGTCCGTGCCGCCGCCTGCGCGCAAGGCGAGGCCCAGCAGCAGCCGTCCCTTCACCCCGGGGAGCATGCCGCCGGGAATGGCGCCGCGCCGGATCAGGTCGATCTCGCCGCCCGCATAGCCGTAGGTTTCGCTGAACACAGGGCCGGCGGCGCAGCGCGACGCGAGCACCACCGGCATGGACGCCGCGAGGGCGCCGACCGCCTCCGCCGCCTGCTGCGGCACATGGCCCGCGCCCATGCTCTCGATGACCGCGCCGGCAAAACCGAGGCCGGCCAGCGCGCCGAGCATCCGCCCGTCATCGCCCATCGCCCAGCGGATCAGTGCGACCGGCGGCAAGCGGGCCGTCACTCGGCCCCGAGGACAGGGCGGCGATCGACGCGCGTCAAGATGTGCACGCGACCTTCCGCGACCAGGCCAAGCGGCCCGGCGATGCGGCGAGGTCGAAGGCCGAGGGCAGGGCGGTATGCGACTTCTGCACGAAGCGCGCGGCGTGGATCTCGTCGTTCATCACCGACCAGCGTGCCGAGGCCACGCGCTTCATCGCTGACCGCCACGCGCGCGGCGGCCAGCAGGTTGGCCGGCCCATCGGCGCCCGGCGCCGCCGCACCGCGCATCGCGCCGGTGACGACCACGGGCTTGTCGCCGGCCACCAGCAGGTCGAGCAGGAAGGCCGATTCCTCGATGGTATCGGTGCCCTGGATCGACCACGGCGCCGTCGGCACCATCCGCGAAGGCGGCGGCGATGCGCTGCGCGACATCGACCAGATGTGCCGGCGTCAGGGACGGGCTTGGCAGGCGCGCCGGGCTGTCGGCCTCGATCTCCGCGACCGTTGCGAGGCCGGGCACCGAGGCCATCAGTTCCGCCGCGCCGAGCCTCGGCGCGATGCCCCCGTCGGCCGTGGGCACCATGGTGATGGTGCCGCCGAGCGAGAGCAGGACAAGGCGCCGACGGCTCATGCGCGGCCCTCACGCGGGGTGATGCCGTCCGGGATCTCGCCGGGCCGGTAGCCGGGCAGCCGGCTCGCCGGGATGATCGCCAGCGCGGCGAACAGGGCCATCAGCAGCAGGCCGATCTTGAGCGCCTGCAGGCGTGCCTCGGTGTTGACGCGCACCGCTTCGGCCACCTGCGCGGGCGCTGCGCCGGTGCGCTCCATCACGGCGAGCAGCCGGTCGTTGCTGACGAAGTTGATGCTGTCGAGGTCGATCTGCGACACCACCGCCGGCGGCAACAGCGGGTTCTCGGCGATGCGCACCATGATGCCGGCCGAGAGCAGCCCGACCAGCAGCGCGCCCGCCACCGCCGTGCCGACGCCGGCGGCGAGGTTCTGCGTCGTGCCGCGCAGGGAACCGACATCGCCGGCCAGTTCCTTCGGCGCCGCCGTGACCAGCACGTTGAACACCAGCGTCACCAGCGCGCCCTGGCCGAGGCCGAAGGTGATCAGCCCGAACATGACGGGGATCGCCGACCAGTCGTTGCGGACCACCCAGGCGAGCCACAGCAGCCCGACGACGCACAGCGCGAAGCCGCCCTGCGCGATGCGCCGCGGCGTCACCTTGTCATACAGCCGCACCACCAGCATCGCGGTGAAGAAGACCGTCAGGTTGAAGGGCATCATCGCGATCGCCGTCTCGATCGGCGTGCGCCCCTGCACGATCTGGATGTAGAGCGGCACGGAGAAGTTCAGCATGGCCTCGAGCCCGACCACGGTGAACATCGCATAGACCGCCGCGCGTTCCTGCCCCGAGGTGATGACCGACAGGTCGAGCAGCGGCGTGCCGCCGCGTTCGGACACGCGCCGGCACCAGGCGATGAAGGTCTGCAGCAGGATGGCGCCGACCACGATCATGATCGGCGCCGGCGACAGGCCGAAGACGTCGAAGGGCGCGCCCGGCCGAGCGACGCCGAGGCCCCAGCGGTTCAGGTTGTTGAAGCCGAATACGATCATGATGATCGCCGCCGCCGCCAGCACCACGCCCACCAGGTCGATCTTCACCTCCGGCCGCGCGGCTTCCGGCTTCAGCTTGAAGGACAGCCAGAACACCACGGCCGAGGCCACCACCAGGATGCCGAAGACCGGCCGCCAGCCGATGAAGGTGCCGAGCATGCCGCCGATCAGGAAGGCGGTGACGCCCGCCGCCGGCGCGCGCCGAACCGAGCGCGCCGACCGCCGTCGCCTGCTGCGCCCCGCGATAATGATGGGCGATCAGCGCCACCAGCGCGGGCACGATCACCGCCGCCGCAAGCCCCGCCAGCAACTGTGCCGAGAGCATCACGGTCGCTGCCGGCGCTGTCACCATCAGCACCTGCGCGATCGCGAACAAGCCCGATCACGACGCGGAACACCTGCGTCGAGCCGAAGCGCTGCACCAGCTTCGCCCCCAGCATGACGAAACCCGCGACCGAGAGCGAATACATCACGATGCCGGTGGCGATCGTGGTCGGCGGCACGCCGAAGCTCGCCACCATGCCCGAGAGCGAGACCGGCAGCGCCGCGACATTGAAGGACATCAGCATCTGTCCGAGGGCGATGGCGATCATCGGCACCCAGGATTCCCGCGTTTCGGCGGGCTGTCGTGCTGCTCATGGGTGGTTCCCTCCCGGTTCCGGTTCAGGCTGCCGGCTTTGATGCGAACAGATTGAGGCCAAGGCGTTCGGACAGGAAGCGCGCGACCAACTGCCCGCGCACGCTGTTGCCCGCCGGCATCGAGCGGCGGCGAGAAGACGCCGAGCCCGCCCTTGCCCGGCGCGGTCGTGACCATCCCGCCGGCGACGCCGCTTTTGCCTGGAAGGCCGATCTCATACAGCCAGTCGCCGGATTGCTCGTAGAGCCCGGCGGTGGCCATCACCGCCAGGACGCGCCGGCAGCGATCCTCATCCACCACGCGCTCCTTCGTGACCGGGTTCACGCCGCCATCGGCCAGTGTCGCGCCCATCACCGCGAGATCCCGTGCGGTGACGTTCAGCGCGCATTGGCGTGTGTAGATGTCGGTTGCCTCGTCCGGATCGGCATACATGCGGTCATAGGCCAGCAGCAGCCGGGCGATGCCCTGGTTGCGCTGGTTCGTCGCGGCCTCCGATTCATAGACCTCGTGGTCCATCTCCAATTCGCGCCCGGCGAAGCGCGACAGCCCCTCGCGGATGAAGCGCCAGCGTTCCTCGGCGTTGCCGCCCGGCGCGAGGGAGGTCGTGGCGATCGCCCCCGCATTGACCATCGGGTTCATGGTGCGCTCGGCGTTCAGTTCGATCGCCATCACCGAGTTGAACGGCAGGCCGGTGGCGTTGACCCCGACGCTCGCCCGCGCCCGGCCGCCACCCAGGGCCTGGCAGACCAGGGCGAAGACGAAGGGCTTGGAGATGGACTGGATCGAGAAGGCGCGGTCGGTGTCGCCGACGGCATGGATCTCGCCATCGACGCCGGCGACGCAGACGCCGAACCACCGCGCCGAAGCCTTCGCCAGGGCAGGGATGTAGTCCGCCACCTTGCCGTCGCCGACGTCGCGGTAGCGTTCCCAGGCTTCCTGCACCAGCGCATCCACGGCCGGGTTGGGCGGCAGGTGCCCGGTCGAGACGGTGGCGGGGCCGATGGCTTCATCGTGATGCAGGCGATCATGCATGGCGCGTCTTCCGGTTGCGTTTCCACCCTGGTCGAACGTGGCACAGGACGCGCCGGCATGGCGCCGCTGCGGCCATGCCGATGCCCGCCCAGCCCACGCTGGTGTCCTGCTTGCGAGATCCTTTGGACGTCGGTCCCAGGACGCTGGCCGGTGTATTCGTGGCCTGCAGTCCTGCTCGGTTCGCGAGCAATCCAACAAACGTAGCGAACCATACATTATGGCGCATCATGGTGGCGCGCACCGGTCGGGAGTCCCGGTTCTGGACGAGGCGTTCCAATCCGCCCGCGCGCCGCGCGTCGTCAGGGGGCGAGGATCGCCGCCACCGCATCCGCGAGTTGCCCGGTCGCGGCGCTGGCGGCGGCGACGAAATCCGCGGTCTCGTCGCCGGCCAGCGGCGCCGTCAGCGTCTCGGTCCGCGCCGCGTCGCGCCGGCGCGGCTCTCGCAGCGCGACGGCGATCTGCGCCGTCATCACCAGGGAGCGCGGATCGGTCTGCCCGAGGCGCTGGAGGTTGACCTCCACGGTCGCCTCCGGCGTTGCGGAAATGGCCCCGCCCGTGGCGAAGACATTCGCGCCCGGCAGGCGCTGGCTCAGATTTTCAACCAGCAGGCGCGTCATCATGGTGTTCGAGGCTTTCGCCCCACCAGTCATTGCCGGAAACCGCCAGGCGGTATTCCGCGGCCGAGCGCACGATCTGCACGCGGTCGAGATATCGCGCGAGCGAGACCTCGCGCACCGCGACGCTGCGCGGCCCGCCCCGGCGCGGCGTGCCGGGGACGGGCAGCAGGGTATAGAGCACCGGCTCTGTCGAGCGGCAGGCCGTGAGCAGGGCGAAGGCGGCAAGCGGCGCGGCATCGCGGCGACGGAACATCATGCGGTCATGGCCCCTGCGTCGAGCGGCCCCGGATCAGCGATTCCGGGTTGCGGTTGAGCTGGTCCGCCAGGCTGCGAAGCGAGCGCGCGGCGACGGTGATCTGTTCGAGCATGCGTTCGAGGTCACGCTGGAACTGGGATTCATCCCCATAGCCCCGATTGGCCGAGAGGAGCAGGCGATTGGCCTGGGTGACGGTGGCGTTGAGGTTGGCCATCATCTGCGGCAGGCCGCGCAGCGTCGGCTGCAGGGCGGTGTCGATCCGGCGCATCGTCTCCTCGGCCGCGACCAGCGTGCCCTGCAGCGCGGCGAGGGACTGGCGCAGTTCCGGCCCGCGAACGAGGTCGTTCACCCCGGAGACCGTGCTGTCGAGGTTGCGGCCGATGTCCTGCAGCGGCAGCGCCTGGATGCTGGCGAGCACGCGGTTCACGCCGTCCAGGATGGAGGCGAACTGGCCCGGCACCGTGGGCAATACGATCACATCGCCCTGCATCGTGATCTCGGCGGGCGTGGCGTTCTCGACCATCTCGAGCGCGATCTGCTGCTGACCCGTGATCAGGTTGGCGCTCATCAGCCGGGCCCGCATTCCCTGGTGCACCAGCAGCCGTGCGTTCTCCAGCACGCCG
Organism: uncultured Alphaproteobacteria bacterium; assembly: GCA_963732425.1. Taxonomy (GTDB): domain Bacteria; phylum Pseudomonadota; class Alphaproteobacteria; order Acetobacterales; family Acetobacteraceae; genus Neoroseomonas. The sequence goes on along the minus strand of CAVSZN010000014.1, from coordinate 34,424 downwards.
CGGCCTTCGGCCTGTATCGAGCCGGCGACGCGATCGGGCTCGATCTCATAGCGCACCGGCACGCGAAGCTGCTGGGTCGCGGCGTCGTACACCAGGTCGTAGCCAAGGACCTCCCCGATGCGCACGCCCTGGAAGGTGACGGCCGCGCCGGGGGCGAGGCCGGTGATGGAATCGGTGAAATAGGAGACGACCGGCACGCGTCGCGTGATCGACGCGTTGTTCGCCGCCTCCTGGCTGGCATAGAGCCGGAACGTCGCGCCACGTTCGACCGTGCGCCCATTGCGTGCGGCTTCCGGTGTCTCGAAGGCGATGCCGCCGAGCAGCAGCGCGCGCACCGATTCCATCTGGAGTTGAATCCCGTCCGCCCCCATCCGCAGGGAGATGCCCGACGCGTTCCAGAAGCGCGACCCCTCGCGGATGTACTGGTCGAAGGGCGCGCGGATGAAGGCGTGGATGGTGACGCTCTCGGCCATGTCCGCGAGATCCCAGCCCATCACCTGGCCCACTTCGAGATCGCGGAAGAACACCGGCGACCCCAGGCTGATCGAGCCGATCCGGTCGGCATGCAGCAGGAAGTTGCGCCCCGGCTCCTGCGCGGTCAGCAAAGGCGGGTTCTCGAGGCCGGTGAAGCTGCGTGCCGGACGGCCGCTCGCCGTCGGTGCCGGCGCGATCTGGATATAGGACCCCGACAGCAGCGTATCGAGCCCGGAGATGGAGCCGGCGAAGAGCCTCGGCTTCACCACCCAGAAGCGGGCATTCTCGGTCAGCAGCGGCTCCGCCGCGCGCGTCGTGCGCACCGTCATGGTCACGCGGCCGAGATCCGGGGTGAGGCTGATGTCCTGCACCGTGCCCATCACGACGTCGCGATAGCGCAGCTGGGACTGTCCGGCGGTCAGCCCCTCGGCGCCGCGGAACGAGATCGTGATGGTCGGGCCGCGCTGCGAGTAGGTGTGCCAGACGAGGTAGCCGGCAATGAGCACGGTGACGATCGGGATCGCCCAGATCGGCGACAGCAGGCCACTGCGCGCCACCTTCGCGGTGACCTTCGCCTCGGGGTGTTCCGTGGCCATCAGGGTGCCCGCGCCGGCATGCGGCGGTTTTCGCCGGCGGTGTCCCACATCAGCCTTGGGTCGAACCCCTCTGCCGCCAGCATGGTGAGGATGACGACGCCGCAGAAGGCGATGGCGCCCACGCCCGGGTCGATGCTGACGACGTCGCCGAAACGGACCAGGGCCACAAGGATGGTCTCCATGAAGATGTCGATCATCGACCAGCGGCCGATGGCGTTCACTGCGAAATAGAGCTTCGTGCGATCGCGCAGACGCGCCGCCCAGCCGAGCCGGCAGGAGACGAGAAGCACGATGAGGCCGCCGATCTTGAGCATCGGCACGGCGACGGAAGCGAAGAAGATCAGCGCCGCGAGCGGCCACATGCCGCCATCGAGCAGTTCAACGACGCCACCGAGGATGGTGCTGGGTTCGCCGGACCCAAGCTGGACGAACCGCATCACCGGATAGACGTTGGCCGGGACATACAGGATCGCCGCGGCGATCAGAAGCGCCCAGGCGCGCGGCATGGCGTTCGGCTTGCGGGCATGAAGCGTGCTGCCGCAGCGCGGGCAATGGTCGTCGTGGTCGTGCGGCAGGCTGACCAGGCCGCAGGTGTGGCAGGACACGGCGCCATCGGCCGGGCCGGTCAGCGCGGTCGCGACGTGGTCGATATCGCCATGCGGCACGCCGCGGCGTTCCATCTCGTCCCACACCGCCTGGCGGTCCAGCACGGCCTCCGCGGCGATCATGGTGAGCATCAGCACCGCCATGGCATAGAGCGCGACGCCGATCTCGATATGCACGAGGTCGATCAGCTTGGTGTAGGCGATCAGCACGCCGAGCAGGAACACCTCGACCATCGACCACGGGCGCAGGTGCTCGACCAGGGCATAGATCCGCCGGATATGGCGCGGCGGTCGCGGCAGGCGCAGCCCGGCCAGCACATAGACCATGGCGGAGAGCTTCGCGACCGGCGCGACCACCGTGGTGAACAGCACCACGATGGTCAGTTCCCACAGCCCGCTGCGCCCCATGTCGATCGGGCCGGTGAACAGGCTCGCCTCGCGAACCATGCCGGCGGTGCTGACCGTCATCAGCGACATCAGGCAGGCGACGGTGAAGATCGACAGCGCCGCGATGTTCAGCGCCAGCGCCCGCCCGAGCGGGTCGGTGCGAGCCCGGCGGAGCGTGGCGTCGCAGCGGATGCAGCGGGCGGTCTGGCCCGGCAGCAGGGCTGGCAGTGTCTGGAACTGCCCGCAACTCGCGCATTCGCAGAGCCGCGCCGCCGTGCGCCAGGTCTCATGCTCAACCGCCTTGGCGGAATTGGCGGTCGGGACAGCGATGGTCATGCCGCGTCTTTTAGCCTGTCCGGCCGCCGGCACCACGGCAGAACTCTATCCGCAAACGGCAGGACCGGCGGCGCGGCGCAGTGCCAGGCCGACGGCGGCCGGCACCGGCTCGATGATGGGCACCGCCAGGCGCGGCCGCAGCGCCGCGGCCGCGGCGGCGAGCGGCCCGCCGCCGATGATCACGGCATCGGGGGCAGCCTCGGCCAGGGCGCGACGGATGGCCGCCTCCAGGGCCGCCTCAAGCCCGGTGGGATCGGCCATGAGGGCGCCGGCATCGCCGGGCGTGAGCCAGACCCCGGCGAAGGCGTCCCGATGGCCATAGGCCAGCGCCCGGGCGCCGATGGCATCGGCCAGCAGCGGCGTGGTGGTGACGATGGCGAAGCGGCCAAGGGCCGCGGCTTCGGCCATCGCCGCCTCGGCGATCCCGGTGACGGGCACCGCGGCCCGTCTGCGCACGGCCGCCAGCCCCGGATCACCGAAGGCGGCGACGATCACGCCGGCGAAGGGCATGAGGTCCATCCCCGCGACGAGGCCCTGCACGGCATCGGCCGCGATTGCCAGCATCGCCGCATCGAGGATCAGCGGCGCACCGGTGGCCGCGGTCGCGCCCTCGATGGTGACGCCGGGCGGTGCCGCGCGCTGCGCGATACCGGTCATCAGGGCCGTGGTGCGGGCATTGGTGTTGGGGTTCACGAGCAGCAGCCGCATGGCATCTCCTGCGAGGTCGCACCGCTTTGGCCCCGTCCATACGGGATGAGGGAGGAGGTGCGGCGGGCCAGCGGACGCGGCGCTGCGCATCCCGCCGCGCCATGCCACTGTGCCACCCTGTGATACGGAGACGCGGTGCGCATGACCATCCCCCCGGCCATCGGCAGCATAACCCCATCGTCCAACCGCATCGTGGAGCGCACCCTCGCGCGGGTCCTGCACCACGTCCCCGGGGTCGATTCCTGCGTCGCCAGGATCACCTATTATGGCGACGGCATCGGCCAGCCGAAGGATGGATATGATGAGGAGGCCTATCGACAGGCGGCCTGGAACCTTGGCCATGCGCAGGTGGGGGTGGTGTGCTGGAACGGCACGCGCGGCGCCGGCTTCGGGCTGGATGCCGACCGCCGGCTGGCGGCGCTGATGGCCGAGGCGGCGGGCTGCCCGGCGACCACGGCAGCCCTCGCGACAGGGCAGCTGCTCGACCGGTTCGGGGCGACGCGCATCGGCATCGTCACGCCCGGGGACGTCCGCTACGCCATCGAGGCCGCCGCGGGGCTCGGCTGCACCTTGGCCGGCGTTCGCTCGCTCGGCCTGACGAACAACCACGAATTGGCGAGCGTGCCCAGCGCGCGGATCATCGAGATGGCGCGCGAGGTCGCCGCCGACGCGGCGCCGGACGCCATCCTGCTCTGGAGCACCAACCTGTTCGGCCTTGATGCCATGGCCCCGCTGGAGGCGGCGCTGGGCATTCCGGTGATCGATTCCGCGGCAGCCGGTGTCTGGGGGTGCCTGAGCCAGGTCGGCGCCGACATGGCCGGGGCGGCGCCGCTCGGGCGGATCTTCACCGTGGCGGCCTGAGCCGCGTCGGCGCGCACGGCCCGGGCGCCGTCTGGTCGGCGCTGCCGCGCCGTCCTAGGCTCATCGCAGGGAAGGAAGTCTGCATGAAATGGCAAGGCGGCGGCTGGGACCTCGAGGTCCTGGTGAACGGCTATCCGGGGAAGGCGTACCCCCATGGCGGCCTCGGCTGGAGCACGGTGGTGCTGCTGCGCGGGCATGGCCGGATCGTCGTGCTGGATGGCGGCGGCTACGGGCTGCGCAAGGTGCTGCCGGCCCTGCTGAAGGAACGCGGCATCGCCACCGGCGACGTGACGGACCTGCTGCTGAGCCACGCCCATCACGACCATTCGGTGAACTGGCCGATGTTCCGCCAGGCGCGCATCTCCATCGGGCGGAAGGAACTGGCCTGGGCGCTCGGCCTGCCCTGGGGCGAGACCTCGGTGCCGGAACACGCGATCGAGGCGCTGTCCCGCTGGCCGACGCTGCGCCTGGTGGATGAGGGCGAGGAAGTGCTGCCCGGCATCACCTGCCATCTCGCGCCGGGGCATACGCCGGGGCATCTGATCTTCGTGATCGCCGGCGACGGCCAGGACTGCGTGCTGCTGCAGGACGCCGTGAAGAACCGCGTGGAACTGACCACGCGCGACACCGACATGACCTACGATCCCGCCGTCAGCCGGGCCACGATCGACATGGTGTGGGAGATCTGCCGCGCCCGCCCCGGTGTCCTGCTGGTGCCTGGCCACGACCTCCCGCTGGTGGTGGAGAACGGCGTGCCGCGCGCCATCGGCAAGCACCAGGCCGCGATCCGCGGCTGGTTCGGCACGACGCTGGACGAGACGACGCGCTTCGACCTCGCGCCGCTGCAACCCGAGCCCTCAGCCGAAGGAGCGACCCCATGAACCAGGCCTCCGCCCTGTCGATCGCGCCGCTCCAGGCCTCGGTCAGCGAGGCCGAGTGGCAGGCGCGCGTCGATCTCGCCGCCTGCTACCGGTTGTGCGACCGGTATGGCATGTCGGACATGATCTACACCCACATCACGGCGCGCGTGCCGGATGCGCCGGGGCAGTTCCTGATCAACCCGAACGGCCTGCTGTTCAGCGAGATCACCGCCTCCTCGCTGCTCAAGGTGAATGAGCAGGGTGAGGTGCTCTACCGGCCCGACCTGCCCTATGGGCTGCATCCGGCGGGCTTCACCATCCACAGCGCGATCTATCGCGCGCGGCCCGATGCGGCGGCGGCGATGCACACGCACACCATCGCCGGCATGGCGGTCAGCGCATTGAAATGCGGGTTGCTGCCGCTGACGCAGACAGCGACGCGCTTCTATGGCCGCATCGCCTATCACGACTTCCGCGGCCCCGAGCGCGACCCGTCCGAGCGCGATGCGCTGGCGCAGTCCCTCGGTGCGCTGAACTACTGCATCCTGCGCAACCATGGCCTGCTGACCGTCGGCGAAAGCGTCGCCGAGGCCTTCATCGCCATGTGGGGGCTGGAACGTGCCTGCCAGGCGCAACTCGCCGCCATGGCCTGCAACACGGAACTGGACATGCCGAGTGCGGAGGTCGTGGAGAAATCCTGCTCGATGTACGCGCCCGGCAACTCACGCAAATACGGCCCGCTGGAATGGCAGGGGCTGCTGCGCATGCTTGACCGCACCGATCCCGGCTTCCGCGACTGACCGACAGGAGAACAGACATGGCCTATTCCCCGGAAGCCCGGCGGGACCGGATCAAGCCGCATTTCCCCAAGCTGGTCGAGATGACGCGCGACTACGTCTACGCCGATGTGTGGGAGCGTCCGCAACTGTCCAAGCGCGACCGCTCCCTGGTGACGATCGCCGCGCTGACCGCGCTCGGCTGGCGCGACCAGCTCGAAGGCCATATCGGCCGGGGCCTGGCGAACGGGCTGACGCAGGAGGAAATCAGCGAGGTCATCACCCATCTCGCGCTGTATTCCGGATGGCCGTCCGCGATGACCGCCGCCCATGTCGCGACCGAGGTGTTCGACGCCGCTGACAAGGCGAAGGGCTGACGCCATGAAGGTCGGATTCATCGGCCTCGGCACCATGGGCGCCTTCATGGCGGCCAATCTGCAGAAGGCCGGGCATGAGCTGGTGATCCACGATGTCCGGCGCGAGGCCGGCGCCAACCGGCTCGCCGCCGGCGCCGTGTGGGCCGAGACGCCGAAGGCGGTGGCGGAGCAGGCCGAGATCATCTTCACCTCGCTGCCCGGCCCGAAGGAAGTCGAGGCCGTGGTCTTCGCGCCCGATGGCATCCTCGCCGGGGTGAAGGCGGGGACGGCGTATTTCGACCTGTCCACCAATGCGCAGTCCCTGGTGCGGCGTTTCGCCGAGGCGCTCGCCGAGAAGGGCGCCTTCGGCTTCGACGCGCCGGTCAGCGGCGGGCCGAAGGGGGCCGAGAGCGGCAAGCTCGCCATCTGGGTCGGCGGCGACCGCGCAACCTATGACCGATTCAAGCCGGTGCTCGACGATTTCGGCGACCAGGCGCGCTATATCGGGCCGATCGGCTCGGCCACCGTCGCGAAACTCGTCCACAACATGGCCGGCTACGCCATCCAGACCGTGATGGCCGAAGTCTTCTCGATGGGCGTGAAGGCGGGGATGGACCCGCTGGAATTGTGGTCGGCGGTGCGCCAGGGCGCCTATGGCCGGCGGCGGGTGTTCGACCGCCTGGCCGACCAGTTCCTGGTGGACCAGTACGACCCGCCTTCCTTCACGCTGAAGGGCGCGCACAAGGATGTCTCGCTGGCGGTGAACATGGGCCGCGAGCTCGGCGTGCCGATGCGGCTGTGCAACCTGACGCTCGAGGATTTCAACGAGGCGCTGAACCGTGGCTGGGACGATCGCGACAGCCGCATGCCGATGAAGATGCAGCTCGAACGCGCCGGCGTCGCGATCGCCTGCGACCCGGCCGCGGTGCAGGCGGTGCTCGATGCCGACTGAAGCGCCGACCTACAAGGTCTATGCCCTGCGCTACGCCATGCGCGAGGCGCGCCGGCATGAACACTTCATCGGCGGCGACCCGCATGATGCGCCGATGCCGATGGACTACTTCGTCTGGGCGATGGTGAATGACGATCGCACCGTCATCCTCGACACCGGCTTCACCGCGCCGGTCGCGGCGAAGCGCGGGCGCACCTGGTTCCGCTGCCCGGTCGACAGCCTCTCGCTGCTCGGCATCGACCCTGACAGCGTCGAGGATGTGGTGATCTCCCACCTCCACTACGACCATGTCGGCACCTTCCACAAATTCAACAAGGCGCGCTTCCACCTGCAGGAAGCCGAGATGCACTACGCCTGCGGCCACTACATGCGGCACCACAAGCTGCGCCATTCCTTCGAGGTCGAGGACGTCACCGGCATCATCCGCATGACCTATGCCGACCGCGTGGTGTTCCATGACGGCGATGCGGAACTCGCCCCGGGCATCACGCTGCATGCGGTGGGCGGGCATTCGGCCGGGCTGCAATGCGTGCGTGTGCAGACGGAACGCGGCCAGGTGGTGCTGGCCTCGGATGTCACGCATTTCTACGAGAACATGGAGACCGGCCGGCCCTTCACCACGCTGTTTCACCTCGGCGGCATGCTGGACGGCTTCGACCGGCTTCGCGCGCTGGCACCCAGCCCGCGCCACATCGTCCCGGGCCACGATCCGGAGGTGATGCGCCGCTACCCGGCCGTGCCGGGGCTCGAAGGCATCGCGGTGGAACTGCACCGCGACCCCATCGCCTAACCCAGCCGCGCGGCGAGCGCGGCGCGTTCGTCCGCGGTCATGTGCAGGCCGAGTTTCGAACGCCGCCACAGCACATCCTCGGCGGTGCGCGCCCATTCCTGCCGCTGCATCCAGGCGAGCTCGCGCTCGCTCAGCCCGCCACCGAGCGGCGCGCCGAGCGCCTCGGGCGACCGCGCGCCATCGAGCATCACATCAAGTTCCGATCCATAGGCGCGCACCAGCCGCCGCAGCATCGCGGGCGGCAGCCAGGGATGGCGGCGCGCGGCCTCGGCCTCGAACCCCGCCAGGCCGCCGGCGCCCAGGTCACCACCCGGCAGCACCGCCGTCGCGGTCCAGGGGGTGCCTGCGTCGCGACCCATCGCATGGGCGATGCGCCCGACCGCTTCCTCCGCGAGCCTGCGATAGGTCGTGATCTTGCCGCCGAGCACCGAGAGCAGCGGCGCGCCCGGTCCGGCGTCCATCTCCAGCACATAGTCGCGCGTCACCGAGGATGCATCGGACGAGCCATCGTCGTAGAGCGGCCGCACGCCGGAGTAGGTCCAGACCACATCCTCCGGCCGCGGAGCCGTGCGGAACTGTTCGCCCACGGCATCGCAGAGATAGGCGATCTCATCGACGCTGGCATGCGCCGTCCGGGCATCCCCGTCGAAGGCGACATCGGTGGTCCCGATCAGCGAGAATTCGTGTTCATAGGGAATCACGAAGACCACGCGACGGTCGTCGTTCTGCAGAAGGTAGGCCTGCGCCCCGTCGTACAGGGCCGGCACGACGATGTGGCTGCCCTTGATCAGCCGCACCTTGCCGCGCGGCTTCTGGCCGGCATGGCCGAGTGCGTCCAGCACCCATGGCCCGGCGGCATTCACCAGGGTTCGGCAGCGCAGCGTCTCGCGCCTGCCGTCCTGCGCCTCGGCCACCACCTCCCAGCCATCGGCCCGGCGCGTCGCGCCGGTCAGCGCCGTGCGGGTCCGCACATCCGCCCCGCGCGCCGCTGCGTCGCGCGCGTTGAGCAGCACCAGCCGCGCATCCTCCACCCAGCAATCCGAATAGGCGAAGGCGTTGGTGATGTGCGGGTCGAGCGGCGCGCCGAAGGGATGCGTGCGGCAGTCGATCGCCTCATGCGCCGGCAGGCTGACGCGCCGCGCCAACTGGTCGTACAGGAACAAGCCGGCGCGGATCATCCAGCGCGGCCGCATCTCCGGCCGATGCGGCAGCACGAAGCGCATCGGCCAGACGATGTGCGGCGCGATGCGCAGCATCACCTCGCGCTCGGCCAAGGCCTCCCGCACCAGGCGGAATTCATAGTGTTCGAGGTATCGCAGCCCGCCATGGATCAGCTTGGTGGAGGCGGAGGATGTCGCGCTGGCGAGGTCCGCGCGCTCCAGCAGGCACACCGAGAAGCCGCGCCCGGCGGCGTCGCGGGCGATGCCGCTGCCGTTGATGCCGCCGCCGACGACGATGATGTCGTACGAATTGCCGTCCATGCTTCCGTTCATCGTGCCTTCGCCCATGGTGATACCAATCCCCGGGGCGGACAGGAATGGTGATCGGCGCCTTCACTGGCGCGCGGTTTCAGGCGATGGTCCCGGCATGGCTCGGGTTGAAACATTGTCAGGCGACCGCCGAAGCGCGGCCGAACACCTGTTGCAGGCATTGGCGCGACGCGGAACGCGGCGCATCTGGGGCGTGCCCGGGGGTGGTTCATCGCTCGACCTGATTGCCGGGGCGGCACCGGCCGGCATTGACTTCATCCTTTGCCGTCACGAAGGCTCGGCGGCGATGATGGCCGTGGCGGATGCCGAACTGACCGGTGCGCCCGGCGTGGTGCTCACCACCAAGGGCCCGGGCCTGATGAACGCGGTGAACGGCCTCGCCTGCGCGACCCTGGAACGCGCGCCGGTCATGCTGGTCTCGGACGGTTTCACCCCGGCGCAACTCGGCTACATCACGCATCAGGTGTTCGACCAGCAGGCGGCGACGGCCGCCGTGGTGAAGGCCTATGGCCGGGCCGAGGGCGAGGATGCCGCCGGCGAGATCGCCGCCCTGCTCGACACGGCCGGCGCCGATCCGGCGGGCGCGGTGCATCTCGACCTGACATCGGCCGCGGCGAAGCGGGCATCCCCCGCCGCCGCGCCTCGCCAGGCCGCGGCGCCGGCACCGACCGACATGGCGGCCCTGCAGGCGATGGTGGCGGCCGCGCGACGCCCGGTGGTGATCGCCGGTCTCGAAACGGCCCGCGGCGAGGCCGCGATCGCCCTGCGCGCATTGGTCGCGGCACTCCGCTGCCCGGTGCTGGCCACCTACAAGGCGAAGGGCGTCGTGCCGGATGACGACCCGCATCATGTCGGGCTGTTCACCGGCGGCTCGCTGGAGGCCGCTTGCGTCGGCGAAGCGGACCTTGTCCTGCTGGTCGGGCTCGATCCGGTCGAACTCATCCTGCAACCCTGGCGCTATGCAACGCCTGTGGCCGAGATCGCCGCGCGCGCCTTCCCCGTCCACTACGTCGCACCGGGCGCGACCGCCCATGGCCCGATTGCCGCGAGCATCGCCGCGCTGGCGCGGGCGGCGGCGCCGTCGGATTGGACGCTCGCCGGGATCGCCGCGCATCGCGATGCCATGCGTGCCGCGCTGGCCTGGCCGGCTGGCGGCCGCGGTGTCGCCCCGCCGCGCATCGTTGAACTGGCGGCCGAGGCGGCGGCCCGGTCCGGGCGGCATCCGCGCGCGACGGTCGATGCCGGCGCGCACATGTTCTCGGCCACTGCCTTCTGGCCCTGCCACCAGCCGCGCGACCTGCTGATCTCGAACGGTCTCGCCACCATGGGCTTCGCATTGCCCGCCGCCATCGCCGCCGCGCTGCACGACCCGGCGCGCGGGGCCGTCGCCTTCACCGGGGATGGCGGGCTGATGATGTGCCTCGCGGAACTGGCCACCGCCGTGGAACGCCGCGCCCGGCTTGTCACGATCGTCTTCAACGACGGTGCCCTGTCGCTGATCGACGTGAAGCAGCAGCAGCGGCAATTGCCGCCCGAAGGCGTGCGCTGGGGCCGCGCGGATTTCGCCACCGTCGCCGAAGGCCTCGGCGCCCGCGGCTTCCGTGCGGCCGATGAGGTGACGCTGGCCGAGGCGCTCGACGCCGCCTTCGCCCTCGACGGCCCGTCGCTGATCGACGTGCAGGTGGACCCGGCGGGCTATTCGCAGCAACTCCAGGCCATGCGCGGCTGAGGACCAGACACGATGAGCGACTTCTCCGCCCTGCGCCTGGGTTCCGCCTGGCGCCGCATCGCCGGGCTGATGGATGAGGCGGCGCAGGATTTCGTCCGCACCTCCTTCTCCTCCGTGGTGCGGGACAACTGGGACCTGGCGATCGGGCTGATGGACAGTGCGGGGCGGCAATTCGCGCAGTCCTCGCGCTCGGTCCCGTCCTTCGTCGGCACCATGCCGGTCACGCTGGGGCACATGCTGGCCCGCATCCCGCGCGAGGCCTTGCGGCCCGGCGACGTGCTGATCAGCAATGACGGCTATCTCGGCACCGGGCATCTGAACGACATCACCACCATCCGGCCGATCTTCCGCGACGGGCGCATCGCCGCCTGGATCGGCGGCACCTTCCATTCCACCGATATCGGCGGCGCTCCATCGGTCGAGGCGCGCGATGCCTGGGAGGAGGGGCTCACCATCCCGATCGCGCGCATCCTGCGCGGCGGCGTCGAGAATGAGGATGTCGTCGCCTTCCTCGAGGCCAATCTCCGCCAGCCGGATGAGACGCTTGGCGACATCCGCGCCCTGTTCGCGGTGTATGAGCAGGCCGAGGCGCGGCTGTTCCGCATCGTCACGGAGGAAGGCATCGGCGACCTGGACGCGCTCGCCGCCGAGATCTTCGCGCGCTCCGAACGCTCCATGCGCCAGGCCATCGCGGCGGTGCCGGATGGCGAGGTGTTCGACCAGGTCACCTCCGACGGCTTCGAGCATCCGGTGACCATCCGCCTGCGTCTCGCGGTGAAGGGGGATGCGCTGACGCTCGATTTCACCGGCACCGACCCGCAGATCGCCCGGCCGGTGAATTCACCGCTCAACTTCTCCCGCGCCTATTCCCACTACGCGGTGAAATGCGCCTTCGATCCCGAGACGCCCAACAATGACGGCTGCTTCCGCCCGATCACCCTGGTCGCACCGGAAGGCTCCATCGTGAATCCGCGCCGCCCCGCCCCGGTCTGGGGGCGGCACCTGACCGGCCATTATTTGCCGATCCTGGTGCTGGCGGCCTTGGGGAAACTGATCCCCGACCGCGTCATCGCCGAATGCGGCAGCCCGCTGTGGAACTGCTACTTCACCGGGGAACAGGCCGATGGCCGCCGCTACGTCCGGATGTTCTTCATGAATGGCGGCCATGGCGCGCTGCCGATGCGCGACGGGCCGGCCTGCCTGTCCTTCCCGTCCAACGTCGCGACGCAACCGGTCGAGCAGTTCGAGAACGCCGTGCCCATGCTGATCACCGAGAAATCCCTGATCCCCGATTCCGGCGGGCCGGGGCGCATGCGCGGCGGCCTGTCCCAGCGCCTGACCTTCGAGGCGACCGGGCCGAACCCCGTCACCGTCACCTATCGCCACGAACGCGTGCAGCACCCGCCGCGCGGCCTGCTTGGCGGGCTGGCCGGAACCGGCGGTCGTGACCTGCTGAACGGCGCCAAGGTTGCGGCCAAGGCGCGCATCACCCTCGCGCCCGGCGACCGCATCACCTTCGAGACACCCGGCGGCGGCGGCATGGGCCCGCCCACCGAACGCGACCCGGCCGCCCTGGCGCGCGACCTCGCCGAAGGCTACGTCACCGCAGCCGGCGCGAAGGCCTATCGCGCATGACCGCCGCACCCTTCCGCATCGGCGTCGATATCGGCGGCACCTTCACTGATTTCGTGCTGCTCGACACGCGCGACGGTTCCCTGCGCAACGGCAAGGTGCTGACAACGCCCCACGCGCCCGAACAGGCGGTGCTGGCCGGGACGCGGCAATTGCTCGACGCGCACGGCATAACGGCGGATCAGGTCGCGCATGTCATCCACGGCACCACGCTGGTCGCCAATGCGCTGATCGAACGCCGCGGCGTTCCCACCGGCCTGATCACCACGGCCGGCTTCCGCGACATCGTCGAGATCGGCACCGAACTGCGCCATGACACCTACGACCTGTTCATGCGCGTGCCGCAGCCGCTGGTGCCGCGCCGCCGCCGGATCGGGGTGCCCGAGCGCATCCTGCCCGATGGTTCCATCCGCACGCCGCTCGACGAGGCCGCCGCGCGTGAGGCCGCCCGCGCGCTTGTCGCCGATGGCGTGCAGGCCGTCGCCGTCTGCCTGCTGCACGCCTTCCGCAACCCGGTCCATGAGCGCCGCCTCGCGCAGATCATCGCCGAGGAAGCTCCCGGCCTGACATTGTGCCTGTCCTCCGACGTGGTGCCGGAGATCGGCGAGTACGAGCGTGCCTCCACCACCATCTGCAATGCCTATGTGCTGCCGGTGTTCCAGACCTACCTGACGCGGCTCGGCGATGGGCTGCGGGGCCTTGGCCTGACCGGCCCGCTCTATCTGATGCTGTCCGATGGCGGCACGGTGGGCGAGCGCACCGCCGCGCGCCACCCGATCCGCCTGGTGCAGTCCGGCCCTGCCGGTGGCGTGCGCGCGACGGCGCTGTATGGCATCGGCGCCGGCGCGCCTGACATCCTGTGCTTCGACATGGGCGGCACCACCGCCAAGGCCTGCCTGATCGAGGGCGGCGAGCCGCTGCGCAGCCTGGATTTCGAGGTCGCGCGCGTCGATCGCTTCCGCAAGGGCAGTGGCCTGCCGCTCAAGGTGCCGGTGATCGAGATGATCGAGATCGGCGCCGGGGGCGGGTCCATCGCCCAGGTCGATCGGCTTGGCCTGATCCAGGTGGGGCCGGAGAGCGCGAGTTCCGATCCGGGGCCGGCCTGCTACGGCCTGGGCGGTTCGCGCCCGACGGTGACGGATGCCGACCTCATCCTCGGCTATCTCGGTGCCGGGTCGTTCCTCGGTGGCGACATGCGGCTGGATGTCGCGGCGGCGGAACGCGCGGTGCGCGAACACCTGGCCGAACCGCTCGGCCTGTCGGTCGTCGATGCCGCCTGGGCGCTGCATGAGACGGTCAACGGCAACATGGCCCAGGCGGCGGCAATCCACGCGACCGAGAAGGCGCGACGCATCGAAGCCTTCACCATGGTGCCGATCGGCGGCGCCGGCCCGGTCCATGCCGCGCAGGTCTGCCGCAAACTCGGCATCGCGCGCATGGTGGCGCCGGCCGGGGCGGGCGTCGCCTCGGCCTTCGGCTTCCTGGCCTCGCCGATCTCCTTCGCCTTCGTGCGCGGCTGGGTCGCGGCGCTGGCGGGGCTCGACTTCGACGCCCTGCGCGCGATGGTCGCGGAACTGCGGGCCGATGGGCTGCGCCTCCTGGCCGAGGCGGATGTCCTGCCCGGCGATGCGACCTGCACGGTGCTCGGCGCCCTGCGTTATGCCGGGCAGGGTTTCCAGGTCGAGGCCGAGATCCCCGCCGCCGCCATCGCCGCCGGCGACCGTGACGCGCTGCGCGCCGCCTTCGAGGCGCGGTACCGCCAGCAATACGGGCGCACCGAACCGGCGCTGCCTGTCGAATGTGTCTCCTGGCAGGTGGTCCTGTCGGGGCCGCGGCCGGACCTGTCGCTGACCGCGGCAGGCGCCGCCGGCGCGACCGCCGCCGCACCGCGCCATCGCCCGGCCTGGTTTGCCGAGGCAGGCGGCTTCATCGACACGCCGATCATCGACCGCGCCACGCTGCGCCCGGGGGACCACATCGCCGGCCCGGCGCTGGTGGAGGAACGCGAGAGCACGCTGGTCCTGCCGCCCGGGACGGCGGCGCTCTGCGATGGCGGGATGAACCTGGTGGTGACGCTTCGCGGCGGCTGAGCGTCGCCGTCAGCCGAGCCCGACGCCGCGCATCAAGGTCGCGCGGCAGACGGTACCGGAACTCTGCGAGGGTGGCTCCGCCAGGCGCCGCAGCATCATCCCCACCCCGCCCCCGGGCTGCATGAGCGTGAGTTGCCCGGCAACGCCTGCCTCCGATGTGCCGAAGCCCTTCGCTATCCAGCAGGACAGGGGCGGCGATATGAATTCACCGCCCACGACGATGACGATGAGGACGACGACGATCCGCAGCGTTGTCCACATGCCCGTGCTCCTCCTCGTCGATTTCAGCGCCCCGGTGGGACGAAGGCGCCCTGCCCGGGCACCTCCGCCCAGGCCCGGAACGCCGGGGAGGGCGTGACGCGCCCCGCCTGCATCAAGCCAAGCCACACCTCGGTCGCGCGCACAAAGGGATTCACCCCGCGCGGCCAGATGGCGAGGCTCATCGCCTCCGCGATCCTCGGTTCGGGAACGCCGATGGCGTAGGCGGCCTCGATCTCGACGGCGAGGGCCCAGCCCTGGTCGGCGGCCGTCTGCACGCCGATCAGCGCGAGGCGCGCGGTGCCCTCATCCAAAGGCGACGCGGCGATCAGCGCCCGCGCGCCCTCGCGGTATTCGGCGGCCATGTCGATGCCGGGCAGTTGCCCCTGCCACTGCGCCGCCAGGGTGGCATAGCGGCGCGCGCCACCGGCCCAGGCGGCGAGGCGGAACACGGCGGCGGCCTCCGCCTCGCTGCCGCCGGTCGTCATGAACCGATGCAGGTGGTGCGTGCCGACCGGTTCCTCGCAGGCGGACAGGATCGCCAGCCAGACGACCTCCTTCGCATGCGGGTCGAGATGGCGGTCCTCGAGGGTGAGGGCGCGGTACATCGCTTCATAGGCGGCGTGCAGGTCGGGCAGCGCGGCGGCCATGGCGCCATGATGGGGCAGCACGAAGCCGCCGCGCGCGGCGCGAACGGCCTCCAGCCGGGCACGCACCTCAGCCGCGCCGGGGGGCGCGCCGGTCATGCCACGAAGCCCGTCTCGCCTGGCGCCATGCGCCCTTCTCCTTGCGGTCATGGCCGCGGCCCGGTGCCCGGCCGGGTCCTTCGGCGCGAGCGGGGGGCGGCCGCCTGCAACCTTCGAGGGTCCCGCCGGTACAGGTAGCAAACGCGCATTGGGGCGGCACGCTAGAGCAGATTCCGCTCAGATGGAATCACTTGAGCGGGTGAAGATGCTCGTAAAAACAACATGCTAGAGCGGAGACCGTGAGCCGGGGCGAACCCAATCCGCTCTGGAGATTTTCCAGCCGGGGCAATGGCGGCGCGGGTGGCACAAACAAAACCGGCCGGGGTTGCCCCCGGCCGGCCATGCCGTGCGTTCGTGGAACGGGGCTTCAGCCGCGCTTGTCGGTCGGCACGAAGTCGCGCGCCGCGGCGCCGGTGTAGATCTGCCGCGGGCGGCCGATGCGCTGGGACGGATCCTCGATCAGTTCCTTCCACTGGCTGACCCAGCCGACGGTGCGCGCCACGGCGAACAGCACGGTGAACATGCTGGTCGGGATGCCCATCGCCTTGAGGATGATGCCCGAATAGAAATCAACATTCGGGTAGAGCTTGCGGCTGACGAAGTAATCGTCCGACAGCGCGATCCGCTCCATCTCCATCGCCATGTCGAGCAGCGGCTCATCCTTGATGCCGAGCTCGGCCAGCACTTCGTGGCAGGTTTCCTTCATGATCTTCGCGCGCGGGTCGAAGTTCTTGTAGACCCGGTGGCCGAAGCCCATGAGCTTGGTATGGGAGTTCTTGTCCTTCACCTCGCTGATGAACTGCGGGATGTTCTCGGGCGAGCCGATCTCCGCGAGCATCTTCAGCACGGCCTCGTTCGCGCCACCATGCGCCGGCCCCCACAGGGCGGCGATGCCGGCGGCGATGCAGGCGAAGGGGTTGGCACCGGTCGAACCGGCCAGCCGCACCGTCGAGGTCGAGGCGTTCTGCTCATGATCCGCATGCAGGATCAGGATCCGGTCCATCGCGCGCGACAGGATCGGGTTGTTCACATACTCCTCGGCGGGCACGCCGTTGAGCATGTAGAGGAAGTTCTCGGCGTAGCCGAGGTCGTTGCGCGGATACAGGAACGGCTGCCCGACCGAATACTTGTAGGCCCAGGCGGCGATCGTCGGCACCTTGGCGATCAGGCGGAAGGCCGCGATGCGGCGCTGGTTCTCGTCATTGATGTCGAGATTGTCGTGGTAGAAGGCGGCCATGGCGCCGACCACGCCGCACATGATCGCCATCGGATGGGCGTCGCGGCGGAAGCCGTCATAGAAGCGGCGCAGCTGCTCATGCAGCATGGTGTGGTAGGTGACGCCCTTGTGGAACGTCCCGTACTCGGCCGCCGTCGGCAATTCGCCGTTCAGCAGCAGGTAGGCGACTTCGAGGAAGTTCGAATTCTCCGCCAGCTGCTCGATCGGGTAGCCGCGATAGAGCAGCACGCCCTCATCGCCATCGATATAGGTGATGGTGCTCTCGCAGGATGCGGTGGCGCCATAGCCCGGGTCATAGGTGAAGATGCCGAGGTCGCCGTACAGCTTGCGGATGTCCGCCACCTGCGGGCCGAGCGTCCCGCCCAGCAGGGGCAGGGTGGTGCTCTTGTTGGAACCCTCAAGCGTGACGGTGATCGAGCCGGTGGCCTTGCTGGTCATTCAGGAACTTCCTCAACCCGTTCGACGGCGCATGAAACGGTGTGCGCCGGTCATGATGCGGTGCAAGATAATCCCGTCGCAGAGATTGGCAAATCCGTCCGCGAACCCGCCGCGGGGGATGCTCATTCCCGGCCGCGCCAATCCTGCGGCAGGCCGCTCCGGTTCGCCCACAGGCCGCGATCGGCATGCCTCGCGGTCGCTTCGGCGGTGCGCATGGTGCTGCCGGTGGCGATGGCGAAGCCGCCGCCGACCAGCGTGCGGGCCAGGTCCACGCCATTCGCCTCGCATTGGCCGACGCCCCGCCCGAAGGCGTCGCGCCCGACGATCCGGCAGGTCACCGGGCGGCCATTGACCAGGCGCATCAGCGCCGCGGCCGAGGCGCTGCCGCAATCGAAGCCATCGCCGGCGGCGGGACGGCAGATCTCGCCGCGCATCGGCGCCGCCATGCCCGACAACCGGACGACCCGCTCGCCAAGCGCCAGCGTCTCGCCGTCGACGATGCGCACATCTGCCGCATCGGCGTGCCACTGCCACTGGGCCGGTCCGGATCCGAACAGGTTGGTCGGCAAGCCAAGCGCGATCAGCAACGGCGTAGCCACCGCTGCCGAGATCAGCAGGGCTGCTCCGCGCATGCGCGGCCGGGTCCTGCGCCCTTTGAAGATGCGACGTCTTTCAAGCACGCCCGATCGTTAGACCGACCCGGCGGGAGGGTGCAACCGGGCATATGTACGAAATCTTGTCGCCATGACGTCAGCGCGCCGCGACCGGCAGCGTGGCTGTCGCAACAAACGCGCCTAGTCCCCTGACCAGAAACGATCCTTGCCGTGCAGTCGCTGCCAGGCCTGCAGCGCAGCACCTCGATTGCCAACGAGGCGCGCCTCGCTCCAGCCTTCCACCACGCCGACCGCCCAGGCGCGCCCGCCATCGCCCGGCCTGGCGAGCCGGGCCGCCAGGCCGCGCGCCACCGCCGCGTCATTCGCCAGCCCCAGTTCATCCTGCAGCGCGGCCACGCGGCGCAGGAAGCGGCGGCCGGCCTTTGCCCCGAAGACCGGGGCGAAGACCTCGGCGGCATAGCGCATCCGCTTGCCGTCCAGCCGCAGCTCATGCAGGGCTTCGGCCGACAGCTCCTTGAAATCGCTGCCGGCGCGGCGCAGCCTCTGCCAGCGCCGGTCCATCACCGAGCGGCCGAAGCTGGCGACCGGCGTGGCAAGCAACTCCAGGCGCTGTGGCTCCGCCCCCTCCCGCCAGGGGCGCATGAGCAGCATCTGAACCGCATCGATCAGCAGCAGCCGCCAGGCGGCGCCGCCGAACATGTCGAGAACGGCCGCATAGGCGTCCCGGCGTTGCGCTTCCGCGGCGCGGCGCAACCCGGCGATGCGCTTGTCCTGCGGGAAGGCGGCCTCGACCTGGCGGATGGTGCCGCCGAGGAACACGTCCCAGTCGCGTGCCGGGCCGAGCACGGCCAGCACATCCCGCAACTGGGCGTCCATCGCGCGCAGCACCGCGCAGTCGGTCGCCATCCGGAACACGCGGAACACCGAGCGCAGCCGGCGGAGTGCCACGCGGCTCTGGTGCACCGGTTCCGGCGGTGCATCCTGGCGGATGCGGGCCGATTGCTGGCGCACCACCTCGACCAGGTGGCCGGCTGCGGCCAGGAAGGCTTCCTCGGCCGTGGTCGCGGCCGAGGTGTCGGGCGCGCCAAGGCGATGCGGCCGCACCGGCACGCCCAGCGCCAGGGCGCGGCCTTCCTCGGCCAGCGAGGCCAGCGGCGGCAACAGCGGCAGTTCCGCGGCAATGGCCCGCGCGGTGGCCAGCACCGCCGGGAGCGGGCCGGTCAATGACAGCCGCGCCGCCGGGCGCTCCGTCTCCAGGCTGCGCAGCCTGCCCTCCAGCAGTGTCGCCTGGACGGCGCCTTCGGGCATGTCGAGCCGGAAGGCCTGCTGCCGGCCGGCGAAGGCCGCGATGGCGGCGAGCGTATCCGCGCCCGCTTCGGCCGGTGCCTCCTCGGCGGCGAGTTCCCGCAGCAGAACGGGCGGGCGGGCCGGGTGCCAGGCCTCGGTCGCCATTGGGCAGGCAGCGCAGCAGCAGGCGTGGCCCGCGCGCCGGTGCCGCCACCACCAGGCCCGCGGCGGCCAGCCTGCCATCGGCGGTGTCGAACCACATCGTCGATGCCGCCGCCCCGCGTGCGCGGCCGGCTCGCAGGGGGGCGATGGCCGGCAGCCGGGCCAGGCGACCGGCCGCCTCGGCCGGCAGGTCGAAATCGAGGCTGACCGTGTCCTCCGGATCCGGCTGGGGGGCCGGCATGGCGGGCGATGTCAGCGGATCCGCGGCGGCCTCCGGGGCGGGCAGGCGACTATGGCCTGCCGTGCTCACTGCACGGCCTCCGGCAGGTCAGCCGGCACCAGGAAGCGGACCAGGCGCCCGCCACCTTCGGCCAGGTCCCGCCACGGGGTGGCAACGACGAATTCAGCCAGCGAACAGGTCGGGAAGCCTTCCGCCATGCGCCGCGCCGCGACGCCGGTGCTGGCGGCCATCGCGGCCGGGCCGGCAAGTTCCAGCGCCAGGTCGTGAAGCCCTGGATTATGGCCGATCAACAGCACGCTGCGCGCCGTCTCCGGGGATTGCCGGAGCATGTCGAGCAGCCGTGACGATGGCGCGAGGTAGAGGTCGTCCATCGGCTCGATCAGCGGGCTGTCGGCGAAGGGCGAGATCGCCTCCAGCGTCTGCAGCGTCCGCCTGGCGGAGGAGACGAGCACCACATCGGGTGACAGGCCGAGGTCGCGCATGGCCGCCGCCATGGCGGTCGCCGCGCGCCGACCGCGTGCATTGAGCGGCCGGGCGTGATCGGGGAGCAACGGGTCGTCCCAGGAGGACTTGGCGTGGCGCAGGAGGAGGAGCTGGCGCATATCCCGCCCATTCTGCCACGGCGCGTCGATGCTGTCGCGGCTGCCAGGGTCCCCTCGCGCATTGGCGGCGCATCCCCATCTGCGTCGAGACCGGACGGAGGCGAAAATTTCATGTCGGCAACGATGGTGGTGATCGGTGCGACCGGCGCCGTGGGCGCGGCGCTGGCGCGCCGGCGGGCGGCGCGGGGAGACCGGGTGGTGTTGGTGGCGCGTGACGGGGCACGGCTCGCCGCGCTTTCGGCGGAACTGCCCGGCAGCCTTGCCGTGCCGGCGGATGCGACCGACCCCGCCGCGCTGCGCGCCGCCCTGGCGCAGGCCGGCCCGGCGATCGCGGGGCTCGCCTATTGCGTCGGCTCGATCGCGCTGAAGCCGTTGAAGCGCACCACCGAGGCGGATTTCCTCGATGCCTTCCGGCTCAATGCGCTGGGCGCTGCCATCGCCGTGCAGGCGGCGCAGGATGCGCTGGTGGCGGCGCATGGGGCGGTCGTGCTGTTCTCGACGATTGCGGCGCGGGCCGGCTTCCCCAACCATGCGGCGATCGCCGCCGCCAAGGGGGCGGTGGAGGGGCTGACCGTTGCGCTCGCGGCGGAACTGGCGCCCGCGGTGCGGGTGAACTGCATCGCACCCTCCCTCACGCGCAGCGCCATGGCGGCGCCGCTGATCGGAAACGCACAGATGGCCGAGGCGATCGCGAAGCAGCACCCCATCCCGCGCCTTGGCGAGGGCGAGGATTCGGCCGCGCTGGCCGATTTCCTGCTGTCCGAGGCGGCGGGCTGGATCACCGGCCAGGTCCTGGCGGTGGATGGCGGGCGGTCAACGCTCCGCTCGCGCGGCTGATGCGGCGGCGCGATGCCCTGCTGGTGCCGGCGCTGGCTGCCGCGGCCCCGGCGCGCGCGGCCGAGGGGCGACTACGCGTTCCGGGTGCGCCGCCGCGGCGATGTGGTCGGCACCCACACCGTTCGCTTCGCGATGCGCGGCGGCATGCGGGTCGCAACCTCCGAATTGCTGATCCGCCCCTCGGTGATGGGCATCGTCGTCTATCGCCATGACCATACCTATGAGGAGGTGACCCAGGACGGGCGCTTCCTGCGCGTCACCTCCCGGCTCAACCGCAACGGGCGCATCGTCGAGGTGCGCGGCGAGGCCGTGGCGGGCGCGGTGCTGCTCGACGGCACCGAGGGGCCGCAACGCCTGCCCGCCGATGCCGCGCCGCTGTCGTGGTGGGAGATGCGCCGCCTCGGCGGACGCCTGCCGCTGTTCGGCACCACCACCGGCCGCGCGCTGGATCTCGCCTGGCAGACCCGTCGCGCCGCTGCCGGCGGGCCGGAATACGCCTGTACCGGGGAGGTGACGGCAACGCATCGCCTTCGATGAGGCCGGGCGCTGGGTCGGCTTCTCCGCCCGGGGCGAGGACGGCAACGACATCGTCTACGAACCGGCATGACCGGCGGCGTCCTGCGCGTGGTGCTGGGCGACCAGTGCGCGCGCGACCTCGCATCGCTGCGACGGCCTCGATCCCGCGCGCGACGTGGTGCTGATGATGGAGGTGCAGGCCGAATGCACCCATGTGCCGCATCATCCGCAGAAGATCGTGCTGGTGCTCTCGGCCATGCGGCATTTCGCGCGGGCGCTCGCCGCGCGGGGCGTGCGGGTGGACTACATCCGGCTGGACGACCCGGCGAACACGCACATCCTTTCGCGGCGAGGTGCTGCGCGCGGTCGGCGCCACCGCCCGGCCCGCATCGTCGCGACCCATCCGGGCGAATGGCGCGTGCTCGCAGGACATGCTCGGCTGGCAGGACGCGACCGGCGTGCCGGTCGAAATCCGCGAGGATACCCGCTTCCTCTGCGGCTGCCGCGCTTCCGCGCCTGGGCGGATGGGCGGCAGGCAATACCGCATGGAATTCTTCTATCGCGAGATGCGGCGCGAGACCGGGCTGCTGATGGAAGGTGACGAGCCGGTCGGCGGCCAATGGAACTTCGATGCCGAGAACCGCGCCAGCGCTGCCCGCCGGGACTCGTGCCGCCGGCGCCGCGGCGCTTCGCCCCCGATGACATCACGCGCGAGGTCATGGCGCTCGTCGCCGAGCGCTTCGGCGGGCATTTCGGCGACTGTCGACGGCTTCGCCTGGCCGGTCACCGCGCGCGAGGCACGGCCGCGCTCGACGACTTCATCCGCGCACCGGCTGCCGCTGTTCGGCGACTACCAGGACGCCATGGCGGACGGGCAGCCGACGCATGTTCCACGCCCTGATCTCGACCAGCCTGAACATCGGCCTGCTCGACCCGATGGAGGCCTGCCGCGCGGCGGAAGACGCCTGGCGCGACGGCCGCGCGCCGCTCAATGCCGTGGAGGGCTTCATCCGCCAGATCCTCGGCTGGCGGGAATATGTGCGCGGCCTCTACTGGCACCTGATGCCGGGCTATGCGGCGCAGCAACGAGCTCGGCGCCGACGCGGCCGCTGCCCGCCTTCTACTGGGGCGCGGCCACCGACGATGCGCTGCATCGAGCAGGCCGTCGGCGCAGACCCGCGACCTCGCCTACGCCCACCACATCCAGCGCCTGATGGTGACCGGCAATTTCGCGCTGCTCGCCGGCATCGCGCCGGCCGCGGTCAATGCCTGGTACCTCGCCGTCTATGCCGATGCCTTCGAATGGGTGGAACTGCCCAACACCCACGGCATGGCGATCCATGCCGATGGCGGCGTCATGGCGTCCAAGCCCTATGCGGCCTCCGGCGCCTACATCAACCGCATGTCGGATCACTGCGGCGCGCTGCGCGCATGACCCGAAGCAGGCGCACCGGCCCGCGACGCCTGCCCGTTCAACTGCGCTCTACTGGGACTTCATCGCCCGCCACGCGGAACGTTTCGCGACCAACCCGCGCATGGCCATGCCGCTGCGCACCCTGGCGCGCATGGCACCGGCCCGGGTCGCCGCGCTGCGGGCCGAGGCGGCGCGCTTCCTCGCCACCCTCGACGCCTGAGCGCGTCCGCTTCATCCTCCGCCCCGAATGCGACGGAGGATGCCATGGCGACCGACACCGAGATCGAGTGGATGAAGCTCACCTTCGCGGAGCTGAACGCCCGCGCGGCCGAGGTGCGCCTGGTGATCGTCCCGGTCGCCTCGCTGGAACAGCACGGCCCGCACCTGGCGACCGGCGTCGACATCATCTGCGCCAATGGCGTCGCGCAGCGCGTCGCGCGCCGCATGGCCGCCGCCGGCCAGGCCGTGGTGGTGATGCCCTGCGTCTGGACCGGCCTGGCCGAGCACCACGTCGCCTTCGGCGGCACCGTCACGCTGGACTTCGCGACCTTCTCCGCCGTGCTGAAGGGCGTGGTCCGCTCGGCGGCGCGCGCCGGCTTCAAGCGCGTCATGCTGCTCAACGGCCATGGCGGCAATGCCGAGGCGGTCGCGGTGGTCGGCGGCGAATGCCAGGCGGAATTCGGCATCGCCGTCGCCGCCGGCACCTATTGGCACCTGGCCGGCGACGCCTTCGCGCCCATCCTGGAGCGCCAGTCCAACGTGCTGCATGCCTGCGAGGCCGAGACCTCCATGGTGATGGCCCTGCTGCCCGAAGCGGTGCGCACCGACCGCCTGCCCGAGGCCCACGGCCCGCATTCCACGCGCCCCGAGGGCCAGCCGGCGGCGATGATCCGCCGACGCTCCTTCAAGGACATGACGCCATCGGGCGTGATCGGCGATGCGCGCTCGGCCTCCGCGGCGAAGGGCGAGGCGCTGCTGGAGGCGGCCGCCGAACGCATCGCCGATGAACTGGCGAGCCCGCGGCTGTGGGCCTGATCAGGCCGCCGGCAGCACCGCCATCACCACCGCCGCGAAATGGCAGGCCGCCGCCGCCACGACGCACAGGTGCCAGCCTCGTTCTGGAACGGCATGCGCCGCGTGACATGGAAGGCCACGCCGCCGCTGTAGAGCAGGCCGCCGACGCCGAGCAGCACCAGCGGCCCGGTCGGGACGCGTTCCAGCAGCGCCGGCGCGGCGCCGAGCAAGGCCCAGCCGAGCACCAGGTAGGCGACGATCGACGCGCGCTCGAACCGGTTCGGCCAGCCGATCTTCAAGACGATGCCGGCAAGTGCCCCGGTCCAGACGAAGGCCATCAGCGACCAGCCCCAGGCGCCGCCGATCGCGACAAGGGCGAAGGGCGTATAGGTGCCCGCGATCATCAGGAAGATGGCGGCGTGGTCGAGCCGCCGCAGGATCGCCCGCGACCTCGCCCCGCGCGCCAGGTTGTAGGACAGCGCGAAGGCCAGCATCGCAATCAGCGCAAGGCCATAGAAGGCAAGCGCCACGACCGGCCCGGCCCGCGCATCACCGGGCAGCGTCAGCGCGATCGCGATGCAGCCGCCGATCGCCGCGGCCAGGCCGAAGCCGAGGATCGCGGCATCGAGGCGGCGCTCCGCCTCGGTGTCCTGGCGCCCGGCCCGAACGGGCAAGGCATGGCGGTGCTTGCGGGGATGTTCCATGACCCCGCCAGGCTACACCAGGCGCTGCCGGGGCGGGCGATTTACCGCCGGGCGCCGCGCCGCTGTTCCGGGTGCAGCGTCTTGCCCAGGATATGCGAGCTGGCGCCGATCACATGCGCGGTGGAGCCGACGATCAGCGGGTCGGGTTCGTGGACCACGGCCTCATCCTTGCCCTCATAGGGCAGGCGATGAAGGAAGTGGCGCATCGCCTCGATCCGCGCGCGCCGCTTGTCGTCGGACTTCACGATGGTCCAGGGCGCGTCGGCGGTGTCGGTGTAGAAGAACATCGCCTCCTTCGCCTCGGTGTAGTCGTCCCATTTGTCGAGGCTGGCCTTGTCGATCGGCGACAGCTTCCACTGCTTCAGCGGATCGGTCTCGCGTGGCCTGAAGCGGCGGGCCTGTTCCTCCCGCGTCACGCTGAACCAGTATTTGAACAGCCGCAGGCCCGAGCGCACCAGCATGCGTTCGAGGTCGGGCGCCTGGCGCATGAATTCCAGATAGTCGGTGGCGGTGCAGAAGCCCATCACCCGCTCGACGCCGGCGCGGTTGTACCAGGAGCGGTCGAACAGCACCATTTCGCCGCCGCTCGGCAGGTGGCAGACGTAGCGCTGGAAATACCATTGCGACCGTTCCTGGTCGGTCGGCTTCTCCAGCGCGACGATGCGCGCGCCGCGCGGGTTCAGATGCTCCATGAAGCGCTTGATGGTGCCGCCCTTGCCGGCGGCGTCGCGGCCCTCGAACAGCAGCGTGACGCGCTGATTCGCGGCCTTGATCCAGGACTGCGCCTTCAGCAATTCGACCTGCAGCGGCAGGATGCGGGCGACGTACTCCTTCTCCGTCAGCCGCGTGGCATAGGGGTAGGCGCCGGTCTCGAAGGCGCGGCGCACCGCCTCGGGGTCATGCGACGGGCCGATGCGCCCGGCGGCGCGGCGCGGCCAGGTCGGCCGTGGCTTCGGCGATCGGAGCGACGCCCTCGGCGCTGGCTCGGCGGTTGGGTGTCCTCGTCCATGCGACCTCCGCGGCCCCTGGGCGGGCCTCGCTGACCGTCATCAAACCGTCACGAACGGGCCGCGGTCCTTGCGGTGCATCAAGCCCGGCCTCGGCCAGGCTGAAATCCTGCCAGGCCAGCGCGCCGCCCTTGCCGGCGCCGGTGTCGAGGAAGATCGCCTGCCCGCCGCGCAGCCCGGTCAGCGTCACCGGCCGCCCGTCGCGCGACCGGTTGTCATGCCCGACCAGCACGGTCAGCCAGGCCGGGATGCGGTCGACCCAGCCGGTCAGGCGGATCGGGAAGCCATCGGCGCCGCGCCGCCCGGTCACCTGGCCGAAAATGGCGCGGCCGACCAGGCCTTCGGGCCGCGCCTCCCCGGCATCGGGCGGCGAGGGGTGCTGCAGCATGCCGTCATGGAAGGCCGCATGGACGCACAGCAGCCGCCCGAGGCCGCAGCCAGGCCGGAGCACGGCCGATCTCGGCGATGGCCCGCGCCTTCAGCGCCGCGGCGTCCGGCGCCGCCATGACCTGGTCGAGCGTGCGGCCCAGCCCGTCGCGTTCCATGCGCACCGACTGGCCCATCAGCGCCCGGCGCAGCTTGTGGTCATGGTTGCCGAGGACGAACATCCCGCGCCCGGCATCGATCACCGCGAACATCGCGCGCAGCACCGCCGGCATTGTCCGGCCCGTGATCGGTCAGGTCGCCGAGCTGGATGAGGAACAGCCGCGCCGCCTCCGCCCCGGCCACCGCGGCGGCGAAGCCGCGCATGTCGCCATGCACGTCGCCGACCACCCGCAACCCGGTGAAGCCTGCCGCGCGGAGGCTGTCGGGTGTCGGGTTCACGCCGGCTCGGCGCCCTTGATGGCGGCGAAGGCCGCCAGCGCGCGGGCGCGGCCCTCGGCGAGGTCGATGATCGGCGCGGGATAGTCGCGGCCGATCGCTCACCCCGGCGCCGCGCAGGATGGTCTCGGGCGCCTCATGCGGGCGATGGATGAATCGGTCGGGCAGGCCGGCCAGTTCGGGGCACCAGCGGCGGACATAGGCGCCGTCGGCATCGAATTTCTCGCCCTGCAGCACCGGGTTGAAGATGCGGAAATACGGCGCCGCATCCGCCCCGCAGCCGGCGACCCACTGCCAGGACGCGGCATTGGCCGCGAGGTCGGCATCGACCAGCGTGTCCCGGAACCAGGCCTCGCCCGCCTGCCAGCGGCTGCAGCAGATGTTTCACCAGGAAGGAGGCGACGATCATCCGCACCCGATTATGCATCCAACCGCTGCGCCAGAGTTGGCGCATGCCGGCATCGACGATCGGGATACCGGTCCGGCCGCGCTGCCAGGCGGCCAGCATCGCGGCGTCGTGCCGCCAGGGGAAGGCTTTGAATGCGGGGCGCAGCGGTTCGTCGGGCATCTCGGGCCGGTGCCAGAGCAGGTGGTGGGAGAATTCCCGCCACAGGAGTCTCCTTGAGGAAGGTCTCCAGCCCCGCCCCGCCCTGGGCCTTCGCCGCATGCCAGACCGGCCGGGGCGAGATCTCGCCCAGATGCAGATGCGGCGACAGGCCCGAGGTGCCCGCCTCGGCCGCCGGCAGGTTGCGCCGATCGGCATAGGTGGCGAGACCGTCACGCAGGAAGCCGCGCAAGGCGTGCGCGTCGCACCCGCCTCGCCGGGCGTCCAATGGGTGGGGAATTCGGCGGCCCAATCCGGCTCGGGCGGCGGCCGGCAGCAGGCCGAATGCCGCGCCCGCCAGGCCGGCGGGCGCGCCGGGGCCGCGATGAGCCGGCGCATCGGGCGCGGGCAGGGGCGGTGGCAGTCCTTCCAGCCTGGGCGAAGACCGCGCGCGAGAACGGCGTGTAGACCGAGAACGGCGTGCCCGCGCCGGTGCGCACGCAGGTGCGGTTCATGCAGCAACGCATTGCGATGCAGCACCAGCCGGCGACCGGCCCGTTGCAGCGCCGCGTGGGTTTCCGCATCGCGGCGGCGCGCGGCGGGTTCGCTCTGGCGGCCGGCATGCACCTCGCCGGCGCCGATGCGCGCGGCGAGCTCGGGGATGACGCTGCCGCGGGTCGCCGCGCAGCACCAGCAGCGGCGCGCCGCGCTCGGCCAGCGAGCGTGCCGAGCGCCACCAGGCTGTGATGCAGCCACCATCGCGCCGCCCCGCCGCGGCGCGCATGGGCCGTCCTCCAGCACATAGACCGGCAGCACGGGCCGGCCCTGCACGGCGGCGAGGACGGGATTGTCGGCCAGGCGAAGGTCCTGGCGGAACCAGATCAGGGTGGCATCGGGCATGACGGCAATGTGGGGTGGCGCGGCGCGACGTCATCATCCTTGCAACATTTGAACATTCGAATATACTAATGGAACTGATCGAACACCGCTGAACCTGAAAGGACCTGTCCCATGCCAAGCGTCACGGACAAGGCCTGGTCACCCTACCTCGCGGGGGCGCTGATCGGGCTGTTGCAGATACCGGCCTTCCTGTTCCTGGGCACCGCACTGGTGCCTCATCCTCCTTCGTCACCGTTGGCGCCTCGGTCGCCGAGTTCTTCGATCCCGGCATCCGGGCGATCCGCTATGCGGCGGGGCATCTGGATGGCGCCAAGAACTGGTGGCAGGTCGCGCTGGTGGTGGGCATCGCGCTCGGCGCCTTCGCCTCGTCCCGCCTGTCGGGCGCGGTGCGCCGCGGTGTCGCGCCGGTCTGGCAGCGCGCCACTGGCCTGTCGCGTGGCGGGCGCTTCGCCATGGCCTTCGCCGCCGGCTTCCTGATGCTGATGGGCGCGCGCATCGCCGATGGCTGCACCTCGGGCCACGGGCTGTCGGGCATGGCGCAACTGTCGCTCGGCTCCTTCGCCGCGGTCACCGCCATGTTTGCCGGCGGCATCCTGACCGCCATGCTGTTCCTTCGCCCCGTGCGCTGAAGCAGGGAGAACACGATCATGTCCGTCTTCACCGCCATCCTCCTCGGCCTCGCCATGGGCGCGGCCTTCGGTTTCCTGCTGGAGAAGGCGCGGGTGTTCGAACCCGCGGTCATTCTCGGGCAGTTCCAGATGCAAGTCCTTCCTGATGCTGCGGGTATTCCTCGCCGGCGTCGCGGCGGGGCTCATCGTGCTGGCCGTCATGACCGGCTTCGGCTGGGTCCGGCTGTCGCCCAAGGCGCTGCTGCCGATGGCCGATATCGCCGGCGGCCTGGTGCTCGGCGTCGGCATCGCGCTGGCCGGCGCCTGCCCGGGCACGGTGCTGGCGCAGATCGGCGCCGGCTACAAGGATGCCTGGTTCACCCTGCTGGGCGGCATCCTCGGTGCCGTCGCCTTCACCTATGCCGAGCCGGCGCTGCGGCCGCTGCTGAATGTGGCAGGGCAGGGCCGGCTGACGCTCGACATCGTGACCGGCGTGCCGTTCTGGGCCCTGGCGGTCGGCTTCGCGGCCGTCCTGGTCGCCGCGCTGGCCGCGCTGGAACGCTGGCGGCCGTGGCGCGAGGAACTCGGCGCCGAGGCCGATGGCCTGTTGGAACCGAAGCCCGCCGCCGCGCACCCGCACGCGCTGCCGGCCGAGTAACCGCGCCCCGAACGGGCAGGGTCCTGCCGGTCGAACGGCAGGACCCGCCTCGGAGACGCTTTGAGAGAGCGCCCACGGGCGCATTCCGACGTCCGGCACCGGCCCTCTCCCCCACTCGGCCACCCATCAAGGATACGCTCGTTGGGTGGCCGGGTGGTGGAGGGAGCCGGCACCGGCATTCTCCAACGGTCTCATCAGCCGCCCGGGCGCTCCGGCCGCGCGAGGCCAAGGTGGTCGCGCAGCATCGGCGCCGCCATAATCGCGCCGGAACAACCCGCGATCCTGCAGGATCGGCACCACCAGATCGACGAAGTCGGTGAAGCCTTCCATGAACCAGGGCGGCATGATGTTGAAGCCATCCGCCGCGCCGCCCTCGAACCAGGCCTGCAGACGTGTCGGCGATGCTCTCGGCCGATCCGCACAGCACCCAATGGCCGCGCGCCGCGGCGATCAGGTTGTAGACGTCGCGCAGCGACATCCCCTCCCGCCGCGCCTTGTTCAGCACGGCGCGGGAGAAGGAGTGGTAGGTGTCGGGCAGCGGCAGGTCGGGCACCGGGCCGTCGAGGTCATAGGCCGACATGTCCGTGCCGAAGCGGTCGGACAGCAATTGCAGCGCGTTGCGGGAATCGATGAAGCCCTGCAGCGTGGCCAGGCGATCGAAGGCCTCGCGCTCGGTCCGCCCGACCACCGGCATGACGCCGGGCAGCACGGTGACGTCCTCCGCGCGGCGGCCATGGCGCGGCAGCAGATCCTTCAGCGCGGCGTATTGCGCGCGCGCCTCGTCGAAATCCTGCACCACGGAGAACACCACATCCGCCGTGCGCGCCGCGAGGTCGAGCCCCGGCGCCGACCCGCCCGCCTGCAACACCACCGGCCGCCCCTGCGGCGAGCGCCCGATGTTCAGCGGCCCCTGCACCGCGAAATGCGGCCCGGCGTGATCGAGCCGCCGCATCCGCGCCGGATCGACATAGACGCCGGTGGCGCGATCCGCGACGATCGCGTCATCCGCCCAGCAATCCCACAAGCCGCGCACCACATCGACGAACTCGCCGGCGATGGCATAGCGCTCCGCATGGTTCGGATGCAGCTTGCCGAAATTCGGCGCCGCCTGCGGGCTGGCCCCCGTCACCGCATTCCACGCCGCCCGCCCGCCGCTGATATGGTCCAGCGAGGCGAAGGCGCGCGCCACGGTGAAGGGGTCGCTGTAGGTCGTCGCCACCGTCGCGCCCAACCCGATATGCGTCGTGCTGCCCGCCAGCGCCGCGAGCATCGTCAGCGGTTCGAGCCGCACCGTGTAGGACGGATGCGCGCCCGGATCGGCATAGAGATTGTCCCCCATGAAGATCATGTCGAAGCGGCCGCGTTCGGCCTCGCGCGCGATGGCGCGGATCGCCGCCATGTCCTGGAAACTGTCCACCGCGCCCGGATAGCGCCACCCCGCGACATGGCTGCCGGTGCCGAGGATGAACAGGCCGAGATGCATCTGTCGCGCCATGCCACTCACCGCCAGAAGATCACGCGCCGTTCGATGGCGCCCACCAGTCCGAAGAAGGCGAGGCTGATCGCCGAGGCCACCAGGATCGCCGACCACACCTGCACGAAGTCGATCAGCGTCACCGACTGGTAGATCACCCAGCCGAGCCCGCCATAGGCGCCGAGCATTTCCGTCACGATGGCGACGATCAGGCTGCGCACGGTGGCGACGCGCATCCCTGCGGCGATCAGCGGCAGTGCGGCCGGCAGGCGCAGCCGCCAGAACACCCCCGCCGGCCCGGCGCCGAAGCTGCGCATCAGGTCCACGCTGCGCCGGTCCACCCGGTCGAAGCCGGCAAGCGCCGCTGAGGAACACCGTGAAGCCCACCGCCAGCGCGACCATGGCGATCTTCGAACCCATGCCGACGCCGAGCCACAACAGCACCAGCGGCGACCAGGCGACCACCGGGACGGAATTGATCGCCATGGCGGTCGGCAGCACCGGGCCGCGCAACAGCGGCACGACCACCAGCAGCCCGGCCAGGCCGATGCCGACGACGCGTGCCGATCGCGTAGCCGGCCAGGGCCTCCTGCGCCGTGACCCAGCCGGCGGCGAGCAGCACGGCGCGGTGCTGCCAGGCGGCGGCGATGATGTCGCTGACCGCGGGCAGCGTATAGGCGGGCAGCGAGAAGCCGCGCGCGACGGCCTCCCACAGGACCAGCAGCAGGACGCCGCCGAGGATGCCGCGCAGCGTGGCGCGATGCTGGTTCCCGGCGACCGCGCGGGACGGAGCCCCTTTCTGGCCGGGCGTGCCCTTCATTGCTCGGCCCCCCAGAACACGATCCGCCGTTCAGCGAGCGCCACCAGCGCATAGAAGCCGGTGCCGAGCACCGCCGCGCACAGGATCGCCGCCCACACCGCGACGACGTTCTCATTGTACATCGCCTGCAGCAGCAGCACGCCGATGCCCGTGGTGTCGCCGAACCACTCGCCGACGATCGCACCCACCAGGCTGAGCGAGGCACCAAGGCGCAATGCCACGAAGATCTGCGGCAGCGCCATCGGCAGTTGCAGGCGGAACAGGATCTGCGCCCCGCTTGCGCCGAAACTGCGCAGCAGTGCGACCTGCCGCGGATCGACCGCGTTCAGCCCGAGCAGCGCGTTCACCGTGACGGGGAAGAAGGTCAGGTAGAAGGCGATCACCGCCTTGGCCATCAACGTATTGCCGAACCACATCACCACCAGCGCGCCGAAGGCGATGACCGGAATGGTCTGCGAGACGACGAAGATCGGCAGCAGCATGTCGCGCAGGATCGGGGCGCGGAAGAAGATCAGCCCGTTCATGACGCCCACGAGCGCGCCCGCGGCGAAGCCGACCAGTGTCTCGATCGCCGTGCGCAGGAAGCCGTTCCAATAGGCGCCGGGCGTGGCGGCGATCGCCGCCAGCACCTCGGTCAGCCGCGGCAGGGTGGACTGCCTGATGCCGAGGAAGACGACCGCGCCTTCCCAGATGAGGCCGGCGAGCAGCAGCCCGCCGGCCAGGCGCAGGACTGGCTTCATGCCATCCGGTCGGCGAGCGGGATGCCTTCGAGCACCGCGGGCTTGTAGGCCGCGGCGAGATCGAGCGGCGCCTTGATCACCCCGTTGCGCAGGAAGAAGTCGTGCGCCTTCTGGATGGTCGGCATGTCCACCCAGAACAGGCCGTTGGTCGCGGCGGGGCCGGCGACCATCAGCTTGCCGGCTTCCTCCAGCATGAATTCCTGATGCGGGCGGTTCAGCGTGGGCGCGACGGCCATCACCGTATCGACGCCGACCTTCTGGTCGCGCAGCGCATCGCGCCAGCCGCGGATGGAGGCCTGCATGAAGCCCTTCACCATCTCCGGCTTGTCGCGCGCGGTCTGCTCGCTGACGATGACGGTGTCGCGCGGGAAGGTGATGCCGTGGTCGTCGGGCACGAAGGTCCGCAGCTTGTCGCGGCCCATGCGCGTCATCAGCGTGTAGAATTCGTTGTAGCGCGTGGCGGTGACGACATCGATCTGCCCGTCGACGAAGGGCGTCACGCTCACCTGCTGCGGCTGCATGGTGAAGTCCGACGGCTGCAACCCGGCCTGGGCGAGCATGCCGAGCAGCACGAAATTCGCCCCGGTGAACCAGGTGGTGATGGTCTTGCCGCGGAAATCCGCCAGGGTGCGGATCGGCCCATCGGCGCGCGCGACGAAGACGAAGGGCGTCTGCTGGTGCATCACGCCGGTGCAGACGATCGGCAGGTTGCGTTCGCGCGCGGCAAACACGCTGTCGGTGCCGCCCGACAGGCCCGAAGGTGTCCGCCCCCGAGGCGACCAGGTTCTCCGTCAGCAGGTTCGGCCCGCCCGGGTTGATCGTCAGGTCGATCCCCGCCTCGCGGTAATAGCCCTTCTGCACGGCGACGTAGAAGCCGGCGAATTGCGTCTGGGTCAGCCATTTCAGCCGCAGCGTCGCGCGCGTCAGCGTCTGCGCGCCGGCGCGGGGAATGGCGGGCAGGGCGAGCGCCGCCCCGAGACCGGTGAGAAGATGACGCCTGTTCATCGTGGTGGCTCCTTGGGGGAAAGGGTCAGTCGCGATAGGACGGGTCCTCGCGGTCGAGCAGGCGCAGGAAGCCCGGCCATTCGCGCTCGCCGGGGATCTTGATGTCGCCCTTGAGGTCCCAGAACTGCCGCGCGGCGTGTTCGCAGACCTCGTGCGGCGGTGCGATGATCGGCACGCCGGAGGCCTGCATCATCAGCTGGATGCTCGCGGCGCGTTCGAAATAGTATTGCAGCATGAAGGCCTCGCCCGGCGTGCGGCCGAGCGTCAGCATCCCGTGGTTGCGCATCAGCATCACCGGATGGTCGGCGAAATCGGCGATCAGGCGCTGCTGTTCGTCCAGGTCGATCGCCACGCCTTCGTAGTCGTGGAAGGCCTGGCGGTTGTAGAAGCGCATGGCGAATTGGCTGAGCGGCAGCAGTCCCTCCGCCTGGGCCGATACGGCAAGGGCCGCATCCGAATGGGTGTGCAGCACGCAGGCCGCATCCTCGCGCGACTTGTGCAGCGCGCAGTGAATGACGAAGGCGGCGACATTCACCTCATGCGGGCTGTTCGACAGCTTGCGCCCCTCGATGTCGATCTTGACCAGCGAGGATGCGGTGATCTCCCCGAACATCATCCCATAGGGATTGAGCAGGAAGGCGCCCGGTTCGCCCGGCACGCGCAGCGAGATGTGGTTGTAGATCACGTCATCCATGCCCAGCCGCGCCACCAGCCGGTAGCAGGCGGCGAGGCTGATGCGGGCCTCGGCTTCCTCGGGGCTCATGCGGCGGTCTCCGCGACGAAGGACTTCATGGCTTCCTCCTCGATGGCGTCGAGCACCTCGCGCTTGATGGCGGTGAATTCGGGGGAGGTGACGAGCTCGGCAGCGCGTGGCCGCGGCAGGTCCACCTTGCGCATCAGCTTCACGCGGCCGGGCCGCGCGGTCATCACCAGCACCCGGTCGCCGAGGAAGATCGCCTCATCCACGTCATGCGTGATGAACAGGATGGTTCGGCGATGGCGCTGCCAGATGTCGAGCAGCCAGCGCTGCATCATGCT
Source organism: uncultured Alphaproteobacteria bacterium (assembly GCA_963732425.1). Taxonomy (GTDB): domain Bacteria; phylum Pseudomonadota; class Alphaproteobacteria; order Acetobacterales; family Acetobacteraceae; genus Neoroseomonas. Next base: position 96 of record CAVSZN010000014.1, on the reverse strand, counting down.
GCGCGTCAGCGCGTCGAGCGCGCCGAACGGTTCGTCGAGCAGCATCAGTTCGCGCTCGAACAGGAAGGTGCGCATCAGGGCGACGCGCTGGCGCAT
>CAVSZN010000013.1:0-171831 GCA_963732425.1 uncultured Alphaproteobacteria bacterium | reverse complement strand
CAGCATGGCGCGGATGAGCGGCAGCCAGCCTGCCAGGCCAACGCCGCGCTGCATCTCCCGGAAGCGGACCAGGCGCGAGGGGCGGCCGACCACCGATTGATAGAGGAAGACCTGGCCGTTCAGCACGCCATGCGTCAGGGAACCCGCGCGCCGGCCAGGCGGCGGGCGGCGGCGTGGGGGTCGGGCGGGATGTCGAGCCGCGCGGCGAGACGGTTCATCGTGCCGCCCGGCAGGATGCCGAGCACAATTCCGGTGCCCGCCAGGCATTCGGCCACGGCGCGAATGGTGCCGTCGCCGCCGACGGCGAAAACCGCTTCCGGCCGGGCCGCGAGGGCCGCCTGCAATTGCTGGCCGAGCGGCAGGCCCGCGCGCACCGGCGCCACCAGCATGTAGCCGGCGTCACCGAGTGCCGCGGCCAGGTCCGCATGGGTGTTGCCGGCCACCCTGGCCGAGCCGGCGGCTGGATTGACGACCAGGGTCGCGCGCATCGGTCGCGCGGCAGGCGCATCGCCTGATGGAGCGACGGTCGGAAGGTCCGGCATGGGCGAGCAACGCCGCCACGGCCCCGGGGTTGCGTCCTTGTCCCGACCCGCCGCCAGCAACGGCGCGCCGGCCGGCCGGTGTTCCGCGCGCCGGGTCCCGGCGCCGCGAAGCCTTACCCGCGGCGCAAGGCGGCTGCCGGCGAAAGCCGCACCGCGCGCCAGGCCGGATACAGGGCCCCGACGGCGCACAGCAGCAGCGCGCCGGCCAGCGGCAGGACCAGCCCGCCCATGGTCGGCTTGAAGGAGATGTAGCGGCCGATCGCCGGGATCGCCTCGAACAGCCCGGTGAAGGCGATGCCGATGCCGGTGCCGAGCAGGCACCCGACGATGCCGAGCACCATGCCCTGCAGCAGGATGAGCGAGAGCAGCCGGCGGTCGGACCAGCCGATCGCCGAGATGATGCCGATCTCCCGCGTGCGTTCCTGCACCGACATCAATTGCGAACTCAACACGTTGAGCCCGCCGAGCGCGAGCGCGATCAGCGAGACCGCCAGCGACACCGCGTTCAGCACCGCTAGGTTGCGGTCCTGGTCCATCACCTCCGCCGCCTCGGACACCATGACCGGGCCGGCGGCGGCCAGCGCCGCGCGCACCTCGGCGCGGCGGGCCGGGCTGCGCGGCTCGGCCAGCCGGATGTGGAAGCCGGTGACCTGGCCGGTGCGGAAGGTGATCTCCTGCAATGCGGCCAGCGGCATCAGCACGACGCTGCGGTTCATCCGCGACGCCCAGCGGGCGATGCCGACGACCTCGAAACGCTCCTCCTGCAATTCGATCGTCCCGCCGGGGGCGAGGCCGAGGCTTTCGGCGATGACATCGCCCAGCACGACCTGCCGGTCGTCGCCGGGGCGCAGGTTGCGCCCGGCCACGATGGGCGCCTGGCGCACCGCCAGGGAGGACGGTGCGACGCCGGCAACCAGGATCGGCCGGCCGCCGGCATTGGCGGCGAAGGCGATCATCTCGCTGTCCACGGCGGCGACGCCGGGGATGGTGGCGAGGCGGGCACCGAGGGATTCCGGCAGCCGCCCGCCGAAGGCATCGGTCGAGGCGCGCTGCGACACCACGAGGTCGGCGCCGCGCTCATCCAGCCTGGCCTGCGTATGCCCTGGCCGAGCGAGAGCAGCGCCGCGAGCGCGCGGCCGACGGCGAGGCCAATTCCGATGGCCGACAGCACCGTGCGCGTCGGGCGCGGGCGCAGGTTGATCAGCGCGAGACCGAACAGGTTCATGCCGCGAGCACCCCCGCGGCTTCATCGGCCGCCACCCTGCCGTCATGCATGCGGATGCGGCGCGGGCAGCGCGCCGCCAGGGCAGGGTCGTGCGTGACCATCAGCAAGGTCATGCCGTCCTCCTCCGGCAGGCTCAGCAGCAGTGCCGCGATCGCCTCGGCATTGGCGCTGTCGAGGCTGCCGGTCGGCTCATCCGCCAGCAGCAGGGCGGGGCGGCGCACCAGGGCGCGGGCGATGGCCACGCGCTGTCGTTCGCCGCCGGACATCTCGGCGGGCAGGTGGCTGGCGCGGCCGGCCATGCCGACGCGGGCCAGGGCGGCCTCGGCGCGCTCGCGCTGCACGCGCTCGGTCAGGCCGCTGCCCATCAGGGCCAGTTCCACATTCTGCAGGGAGGTCAGGGTCGGCAGCAGGTTGAATTCCTGGAACACGATCCCGATCGCCTGGCCGCGCAGGAGTGCAAGGTCCCCGCCGTGCATTGACCGGCCGGCCCTGCCACAGCACGCGCCCGCTGGTCGGGATGTCGATGCCGCCGGCGATGTTCAGCAGGCAGGTCTTGCCCGAACCGCTGCGACCGGTCAGCGCCACGCGCTCGCCAGCCGATGCTGAGGCTGACATCGCGCAGCGCCGTCACCCGGCCACCATCGAACTGCCGTGAGATATGCTCGAAGGTGAGCAGCGCGGGCCTGATGCCGGTCATTGCAGAGGGGCGCCCCGCGCGAGCCCGGCGATCGCGGCTTCGGCATCGCCCTCGGCGGCATCGTAGGCGGCGCGCACTTCCTCATGCAGCACCGCGCTGAGGCTGACGCCATCGGCGCTGACGTCGGTGGCCTGCCGACCCCCAGGGGCCGCCGGGACGCAGCCGCCAGACCAGGGTGCGTTCCGTGTCATTCGCGCCGCGCAGCCGCGCGGTGAGCGAGACGCCATCGGCTCGTGGCCGCGTGCCCAGAAGCGTCAGCGTGCCAGGGGCGCGCCCGCGGGCGCAGTCGGTCACGAGGCGTGCCCGCAGGGCGGCGATGAAGCGGTCATGGCGGGCATCTCCGAGCCGAAGCCAGATGAAGTCTCCGGCGACGGCGCGCGCCAGGACGGGAATGTCGAACCCGGCCTCGGCCTGGGCATCGCAGGCAGCGATGCGCGCTGCGCCGGGTGCCGTGGCGGCGACCTCGCGCCAGCCGATTTCGCTGCGCTGGAGAAACGTCTCGGCGGGTGGCGGTTCGGCGGCAGCGGCGGACGCCGCGCAGGCCAGCAACAGCGTGGGAATGCCTGCGGGGCGCATGGCGGGGGTCATACGCCGCATCGGCCGGAGCGCCAAATGCATCGCCCGCCGCGCGCCTCGTGCCTCAGTCCCGCGGTCCCGGCGCCAGAACCTCGCGCTTGCCGACGTGGTTGGCGACACCCGCCACCCGCCTGCTCCATGTGCTCGATCGCTTCGCCGCGCGGTTGTAGCCGATGTGCAGGTGGCGCTGGATGAAGCCGGTGCTGGCACTTGCCCTCGCGCGTCACCACGGCGACCGCCTGGTCGTAGCAGCGATGCTCTCGCCGTCGGTGCTGCCGCCGGCAGGCCGGGCTGCTCGGCGTCGGCGTCGGGATCCTCGGTCACCGACCTCGATGTAGGCGGGCTCGCCCTGGTCGCGCAGGAGGCCGACCACGCGCTCGACTTCGCCGTCGGTGACGAAGGGGCCGTGCACGCGCGCGATGCGGCCGCCGCCGGCCATGTACAGCATGTCGCCCTGGCCGAGGAGCTGTTCGGCGCCCTGCTCGCCGAGGATGGTGCGGCTGTCGATCTTGGTGGTCACCTGGAAGGAGATGCGGGTGGGGAAGTTGGCCTTGATGGTGCCGGTGATGACGTCGACCGACGGGCGCTGCGTGGCCATGATGACGTGGATGCCGGCGGCGCGCGCCATCTGCGCGAGGCGCTGGACGGCGGCTTCGATCTCCTTGCCGGCGACGATCATCAGGTCGGCCATCTCGTCGATGACGACGACGATGTAGGGCAGGGTTTCCAGCGCCAGCGGCTGGTCCTCGAAGATCGGCTGCCGGTTTCGGTGTCGAAGCCGGTCTGCGACCCGGCGGGTGACCACTTCACCGCGTGGCGCGGCGTCGGCGACCCGGTCGTTGTAGCCGCCGATGTTGCGCACGCCGAGCTGCCGACATGGCGCGGTAGCGGCGCTCCATTTCGCGCACGGTCCATTTCAGCGCGACGACGGCCTTGGCGCGGATCGGTGACGACCGGGGCGAGCAGGTGCGGGATGCCTTCGTAGACCGAGAGTTCCGAGCATCTTCGGGTCGATCATGATGAAGCGGCACTGGTCGGGCGTGTGGCGGTAGAGCAGCGACAGGATCATGGCGTTGATGCCGACCGACTTGCCCGAGCCGGTGGTGCCGGCGATGAGCAGGTGAGGCATGCGGGCGAGGTCGGCGATGACCGGGGCGCCGCCGATGTCCTTGCCGAGGGCGAGCGGCAGCTTGGCCTGGCTGGTCGTCCCATATCGCGGCGTGCCGAAGCAGTCTCGGACGAGGAAGACGGTTTCGCGCTTGGCGTTCGGCAGCTCGATGCCGATGACGTTGCGGCCGGGGACGGTGGCGATGCGCACGGCGGTGACGGAATGCGAGCGGGCGATGTCGTCGGCGAGGCCGATGACGCGCGACGGATTTCGACGCCGGGGGCGGGTTCGAGTTCGAACAGGGTGACGACCGGGCCGGGGCGGATCGCGGCGATCTGGCCCTGCACGCCGTAGTCGCCAGCACGGATTCGAGCAGCCGCGCATTGGCCTGCAGGGACTCCTCCGTGGGTCGCCCGGTGCGCTTCGCCGGCGCCTCGGTCAGCAGGTCGAGCGGCGGCAGTTTCCAGCCCTCATTGCCGAGGTCGAGCGCGCGCTGTTCCGGCGCGCGGCGGCCGCGGTCGGGCGCGCGGTCGAGCACCTTGGCGCGCAACACCAGCCGCGGCTTGCCCGATGGCTCGGTGCCCGGGCGGATGTCGCCCTCCTGGCCCGGCAACGGGGCGGGAGGCGCGGCGGGGCTGGGCGGGACGGCGGTCGCCGCCTCATCGGCCGCGCGCAGCATGGCACCGAGCGAGGTGGTGGTGGGTTCGCGCCTCAGCAGCGCGCCGGCGCCGCGCCCCATGGTGCGGAAGGGGGCGCCCATGCGCGCGAACAGGCCGGGGCCGCGGGGGCGCGGCGGCTCGGGTTCGTCCTCCTCCGGTTCCTCCTCGAAGCGGCCAGGGCCTTGGCGGCGCAGGCTTGCCGCCCCGCTGCGCGCGGCGCCGACGGCAACCTGGCCGGCGCCGACCGCGACACGACCGGCGCCGCGCCATTCGCCCACGGTCAGCCCGCAGGCGATGAAGGCGGTGCCGACGGCGGCCACCATCACGACGCCCTGGCCGGCCAGCGTGCCGAGCGGCCCCAGCAGGCTGGCAAGGCCATCCACCAGCAGCCCCGTCGTCACCGGCCCGACAATGCCACCCGGCCCGGCTTCCACCCGGCAGTCCCTGGGGCAGCGGCAGCAGCGACAGCGCCGCGGCGGCCAGCGGCAGCCCGGCCAGCAGGCCGAGCAGCCGCGCGGTGACGGAGCCGAGCCCGCGATGCGTCGCCAGCCGGAACGCCCAGGCCAGCAGCGCCAGGCAGGGCAGCGCCGCGGCGAAGCCGAAGCATTGCAGCATCACGTCCGACACGATGGCCCCGGCCGGTCCGGCCAGGTTCGTCGTCGGCCCGTGGGTTGAGGTGTTGAAGGACGGGTCCGCCGGGTTGTGGCTGGCCAGCGCGACGCCCAGCGCGATCGCGCCGATCGCCACAAGCAGGCCGCACATCTCCATGACCCGCCGGCGCAGCACCGCGCGCACGGCCGCCGAGGCGAAACGCCGAACCGGATGAGGAGGGCCGGGCAGAAGCCAGCCGGCGAATGGTCGGTCAGGGCAGCGCGGGGCATCGGTTCTTTGTCTTGATCCTGGCTGGCAATACTATACGGGAAGCCCCTGCCGGGGCAGCATTTCAGCAACAGCGGCATGGATTGGCATGGGCAGGCGTGGCCCGGGCCGCGCCCTGGCGCCAACGACCTTCCCGGCTGCGCGCGATCCCGCGACCCGCGGGCGCATCGCCACCGCCCTCGGCGCGGCGCGCGGGCACCCTGCCGCCATCCCCAAGGCAGGGCCGGTGCGTGCCGCCACGTCCGCCCACCGCGCGCGGGGCGGCGATCATGGCGGCGCGGCCGGCAGGAACACCGGCGGCGGGGCGTCGCCCTCCGGCCGAGATGCGGGCGGTCAGCATCGCGCCGCCCTCGGCGGGTTCCAGCGTCATCCGCAGGCAGCCGTTCGGCGGCATGTTCGGCGCCGCCGCGAAGGCCGGTGCAGGATCGCGGCCTGCAACGCGCCCGGGCAGCCCGCAGGCGCGGCAGGCCGGCAGCGGCCTCGACCTCCGCGACGCGACCGCGCCCGAGCGCCAGCCTGACCAGCGGTTGCATGGTCTCCAGCACCGTGGCGGCCGGCGTGTCCGCCGGCGGCGCGCGCCAAGCGCGAGATAGGCATGCAGCAGCACCTGCATCCGTGCGGTCGCGGCGCCCAGCCGTTCGGCGCGGGCGGTGCCGCGGCTTGCCGCCATCCTTGGCGCGCAGCATCAGTTCCGCCGTGCCGGACAGCGCGGCGAGCAGGTTGTTCACCTCATGGCGCACCGGGCGGGCGAGGGTGACCAGCAGGTCGCGCGGGTCCTGGCTGATCCCGGCCCTGCCGCGCATGGTGTCGAGGATGTCACGGAACAACCGCGCCGGCAGGCCGCCGCCGGCAACGCCGTCCATCGGCGTCGCATCGTCGTTGCCGAGCCAGACGCCCATGACCAGCCCCCGGCGATGCCGATGAACCAGGCGTCCCGATTGTCCTGCGTCGTGCCGGTCTTGCCGGCGACGGCGATACCCTGCACGGCGGCGGCGCGCCCGGTGCCGCGCGACACGGTGGCGGCCATCATGCGGCGCATCGCCTCGGCCGCCTCGGCCGAGATCACCGGTGCCGGCGCGGGCGGCAGCCAGGCGATCGGGCGGCCCTCGGCGCGCGCCTCGGCCACGCCATAGGGGGGCGACGCGCCGCCCGCCATTGGCGAAGGGGGCATAGGCGGTGACCAGGTCGAGCAGCGTCACCTCGGCGGTGCCGAGCGCGATCGACGCATCGCGCGGAAACGGCCCCGGCAGGCCGAGCCGCTGCGCCACCGCCGCCACGGACCGCGCCCCGCCCGCGCGCTGCAACACCCGCACGGCGGCGGTATTCACCGAATGGGCGAGCGCGTCCTCCAGGGTGATCTCCCCGCGCATGCGCAGTGGCCGTTGCCCGGCGACCAGCCGCCCAGGGTGATGGGTCCGTCCGAGACCATGTCCTCCGGCCGCGCGCCGGCCTCGAGGCCGGCGAGGAAGACGAAGGGCTTGAATGCCGAGCCCGGCTGCCGCAAAGACTGCGTCGCGCGGTTGAACTGGCTGCTGCTGTAGTCGCGCCCGCCCACCATCGCGCGTCACCGCGCCGCTGGCCGCCTCGATCGCCACCACCGCGCCCTGGGCCACGCCGCCGGCCCGGCCCTGGGCGGCGAGCAGCGCCTCCAGCCGTGCCTGGCCACCGCCGCCTGCAGCCGCGAATCGAGCGTGGTGCGCAGCAGCAGGTCCGCGGTCGGCGGGGCGCGGTCGCCGATGCCGTCGCGCACCCAGTCGGCGAACCAGCCGGCGTCGCGCGACGGGGCGGGCGGGAAGCGCAGGCGTTCGGCCTCGGTCATCGCCGCGGCCGGGGAGAGCGCGCCGGTCTCGACCATCGCCTCCAGCACCTCGACCGCGCGATCGCACCGCGGCGGTCGGGTTGACGCGCGGGTTGAAGCGCGACGGCGCCTTGGGCAGGCCGGCGAGCACCGCCGCCTGGCCCGGCGTCAGCCGCGCCGCCGGCACGCCGAAAAACAGCCGCGCCGCGGCATCGACGCCATAGGTGCCGGCGCCGAGATAGACGCGGTTGAGGTAGATCGTCAGCAACTCATCCTTGGTGAAGCGCTGTTCCAGCCACAGGGCGAGCAGCGCCTCCTGCACCTTGCGCCGCAGGCTGCGCTCGGGCGTCAGGAACAGGTTCTTCGCCAATTGCTGGCGTCAGGGTCGAGCCGCCCTGCACGACGCGCCCGGCGGTCAGGTTGACCACCAGCGCCCGGGCCAGGCCGATGACGTCGATGCCCATATGGTCGCAGAAGCGCCGGTCCTCGATGGCGATGAAGGCGGCGGGCACGTGGGCCGGCAGGTCCCGGCCAGCCGCACTGTCTCCCCATAAAGGTCGCCGCTGGTGGACAGCAGCGCGCCATCGGCGGCGACCATGGTGACCGAGGGCCGGCGGGTGGTGCCGAGCGCATCCTCCGGTCGCGGCAGGTCCCAGGCGAAATAGATCAGCCCGGCGAAGGCGGCGACCAGGCCCCAGACACACAGGACGACCGCCCAGCGGAACAGGCGCGGCGCCAGGCGGCGTCCGCGCTCGAACGGGGGGTGCGGGTCGGGCGGGGGCGGCGATGGGTTTCGCCGCACCCGCGGCGCGACGGCACGGGGCATCGCCAGCCCTATAGCATGGTCGGGCGCGGGCGTCCCAAACCTGGTTGCGGCCAGGGCGGGGTGGGCGGGCACGGCGCCGTCCGATCCTGCTCATCAGGGTCCGGCGCGCCACCGCCGGCGACCGGCGGGCGTGGTGCCGGGGCGCGCCCGCAGGCCGCTTCGTCGGGAGCAGGGCTGCCGCGCCGCTACGTGGCTGTCCTGGCGATGGCGTGGCGGCGCGGGCGCCAAGCACGGCGTTCGGGTCAGGACGACCGCCATCGCGCCGCCTGCCCGTGCGGGCGCGCCACCCGATCAGGTGTTCGCCCTGCCCGGGATCGGACCTACGCCAACCCCCAATGCGCCCGCAGCGCCGCGGCGGCCTGCCGCAGCGTGACGTCCGAGGTCGGCACCAACCGCCCCATCGTCAGGTAGGCGTGCATCTGGTTCGCGACGTGCAGATGCGTGACGGGCACGCCTTCCACATCCAGCCGCTCGGCATAGGCGATGCCTTCGTCGCAAAGCGGGTCGTGGCCGCAGGTCATCACGAAGGCCGGGGCGGTGCCGGCGAGGGACGCGGCGCGCAGCGGGGAGGCGCGCCAGTCGATGCGCGATGCGGCTCCGGGGCGTAGTGGTCGATGAACCACCGCATCGTCGCCGCGGTCAGCGGATAGCCCTCGATGCAGCGGTCATAGGAGGGCCGCGCCTTGGCGGCGAGGTCGGTCGCCGGATAGAACAACACCTGGAAGCCGGGCGCCGGCACGATGCCGTCGCGGCCCATCAGCGCCATCACGGCCGAGAGGTTGCCGCCGGCGCTGTCCCCGCCGACCGCGATGCGCGATGCGTCGATGCGCAGCGCGGCGGCCTCCGTCGCGATGAAGCGCATCGCCTCGGCGCAGTCCTCCACCGCGGCGGGGAAGCGATGCTCCGGCGCCAGGCGGTAGTCGACCGAGACGACGCAGGCGCCGAGATGATTGGCCAGGCTGCGGCACAGCTGGTCATAGGTGGACAGGCTGCCGATCACCCAGCCGCCGCCATGGATGAACACCAGGCAGGGCAGGGCCGCCGCCGGGTCGGTGCCGAGGCCGCGATAGCGCCGCAGCCCGATCGGGCCCGCCGGCCCGGGACAGGCCAGGTCCTCGACATCCGCGACCTGCGGCGGGTCGGGCTGCAGGATGGGGGCGGCGGCGGCGGAGACCTGCCGCGCTTCGGACGGCGACAGCGTCTGGATGGCCGGGCGGCCGCTGTCGCGGATCAGGTCGAGGACGCTCCGGGCGCCGGGATCGAGGGGCATGGTCTCTCCATCAAGCCGCTACGGCGTCACATCCGCCGTTTCCATTGCGCGCGCACGGTACGGACGCGCGCGACCAGGCCGGGCCCGTCACCGAATACCAGCGCCCGCCCGCGCGCCGCGAGTGCGCGCACCGCCACCTTCGCGCGGCGCACCGAGCGCAGCGCCGCCTGCCAGGCGGGCGAGGCATCGAGATAGGCATGGGCGCGCGCCAGCACCGCGACGACGATGTTCCGCCCGCGGGCGAAGATCGCGATCTGCATCAGCTTCGGCTCGGCCACGCTGTACAGATGCGCCGACAGGGCGGTGCCGACGAATTTCGCCGAAAGCAGCAGCGCGACGCCCTTGAGCGGGTGCCCGCCGCCGATCAGCCAGACCGCCGCGAGTTTCAGCGGGATCAGCCCGAGCAGCGGCACCAGGAACAGCATCAGGACCAGCCGCGGATCGAGCCGCAACACCAGCCGTTCGAGCCCGGCGAAGATCGGCAACCGGGCGATCTGCGCGCCGAGCAGGCCGGCCCAATGCCAGATCGTCTCCTCCAGCACGACCCAGAGGAACGCAAGCAGAAGCAGTGGCGCGCGCAGGATACGGCGTAGGTGCAGCATGACCGGCAGAATAGCGCCTGGGCCATCATGCGGTCTTCGATTTCGCGGAAATCGAGCGAAGGTGCAGTAACCTTCGCGTCCGCCGGGGTGCTCGAGGGGCACCGCCCCCCGACCTTCTACCGCCCGCCCAACCGTTCCTCCGGCATGGCGCAGATCGCCTCACGCCGCAGCCAGGCGGAGAACCGGGCATCCGCCGTCAGCACCGCGAAGGGGATCGCCAGCAGCAGGGAGGCCACGACGGGCAGCGCCAGCAGCAACGCCAGCGGCGAGGCGGCGGCGAAGGCCCAGCCCAGAAGGATGCCGGCCAGCGTCGGCGGCCAGAACTGCCGCGCCGCATCGGCCCAGGAAACGCCGCGATCGGCGCGGTTCTGCGGCACCCAGCCGACCTTCAGCCCGAAGGGCAGCGCGAGCAGGAACAACGATTGGGCCATCAGCCGGGCCGGTTCCATCAGCGTGGTGAAGGCGATCTCGGCGGCGGCGCCGCGCAGCACGTCGTCCCGCCCGCCGTAGGATTCGGCGAGATCCGCGTTCAGCAGCATCTGGGCATAGCCGGCGAGTTTCGGCGCGTAGTGGCAGGCCCAGCCGGCAAGCAGCAGCAGCACAAGCCACCCGGTCGGCGTCGCGGCACCGCCCCCGGCCAGGGCGTTCATCGCCGCGAACAGCAGGATGGCGCACCACAGCGGCGCGCCGATGAACAGCAGCATGGCCTGCAGCAATTGCCAGCGCGCCATCAATGTCTGGCCGGGCAGGCGCAGCAGCGCGAGATACTGCATGTTGCCGCCGGCCCAGCGCAGGTCGCGCGTGACGAAATCGCCGAAGGTCGGCGGGTTGCCCTCGCTGCTGCCGGTATCGTCGGGCAGCACGCGCACCTTCCAGCCGGCCGCCGTCAGGCGGGTTGCCTCCACCTGGTCATGGGACAGGATGCGCGAACCGTCCGGCAGGGGCCCGAGCCGGCCATGCTCGCGGAAGGGCGCGATGCGGATGACCGCGTTGTGGCCCCAATAGGGCCCCTCATCGCCCTGCCACCAGGCCTGGCCAATCGCCCATGTGCGCATGCCCTGGCGCATGCCGAACTGGAACAGCCGCGGGAAGGCGGCGGTGGCCGGCCTGCCGTGGATCAGTTGCTGGACGATGGCGAGCCTGGGGTCGGCCTCCAGCACGCCGACCAGGCGCAGCACGGCCTCCGGCGACATCTCCGAATCGGCGTCGAGGCAGAGGAAATGGTCGAGGCCCTCGGCATGGTGGTCGAGGAAATCCATCACATTGCCGGCCTTGAAGCCGTGATTGGCGGCGCGGCGTCGGTAGTTCGTGTCGGTGCGCGCCTGGGCGAAGGCGCGGATGGCGGCTTCCTCGGCCTCGGCTGCCGGACCGGCCGGCGTGTCGGACAACAGCCACAGCGCGAAGCGGTCGGCCATGCCGCGCGCCGCCAGCCCGTCCATCAGCCGGGCGAGCGGCGGCAGGACGGCCGCCATGTCCTCATTGCGGATGCAGATGGCGATGGCGGTGCGCCCGCGTGGCGGCTCCGGGCGGGCCAGCCGGACCTGCGGCAGCACGGCGGCGACGGGGTCCTTCGCGCCGAGCAGGATGGCCAGGCCGACCAGGGCATTGGCAGCCGACAGCGCACTCCAGGGCATCGTGCCGAGGAAGCACAGCAAAATCAGCGCCTCCCACAGCGTCCAGCCGCCCGGCGCCAGCACCGCCACGGCCAGCCGCAGCAAGCCGGCCATGATGGCAAGGGCGAGCGCGATGAACAGGATGCGGCGCAGCAGGATCGGTTCGGTCACCACCCCCGGTCTATGCCCGCAGCGCGCCGGGAATGCGAGGGCGCCGCGCCGCCCCGATCAATCCACCTGTGCGCCTGACGCACGGACCACCGGCGCCCATTTCGCCACCTCATCGCGCATGAAGGCGTCATAGGCGACCGGGCCGAGCGGCCAGGGTTCGGCGCCGTAGTCGCGCAGGCGCTGTGCGATGGCGGGGTCGTTCAGCGCGGCGACGATCTCCGCCCCCAGCCGGTCGCGGATCGCCGCCGGCACGGCGGCCGGCATGGCGATGCCATACCAGGAGGCGACATCGAAATCCGGCACGCCCTGTTCCTGCAGGGAGGGCACATCCGGCATGGTGCCGACGCGCTGCGCGGTCGAGACGCCGAGCGCGCGCAGCATCCCCGCCAGCACCTGCTGGCGGGAGGCAGGCGCATTGTCGATGTTGAACAGCACCTCCCCGTTCAGCACCGCGGCCATCGAGGGCGCCGTGCCGCGATAGGGCACATGGGTCAGTTCCACGCCCATCCGCATGCCGAACAACAGGCCGCCCAGATGCGACGACGTGCCCGACCCGGCCGAGGAGAAATTGGCCCGCGCCGGGTTGGCGCGGCAGAAGGCCACCAGTTCCTGCACCGACTTCACCGGGCCGTCGCCCTTGACGATCATGACGTTCGGCATCGCCGCGATGCGCGCCACGCCCGGCAGGTCCTTCAGCGGGTCGAAGGACAGCCGGCGATAGAGCGTCGGCCCGATCCCATGCGAGGCGACGTGGTTGACGTAGTAGCTGTAGCCATCGGGCGCCGCGCGCGCCGTCACCTCCGCGCCCACCATGCCGCCGGCGCCGGGCCGTGGGTCGATGATGACGGGCTGGCCGAGTTTTTCGCGCAGCCGGTTCTCCATCATGCGGACGAAGATGTCGGACACGCCGCCGGCGGCGCCGCCGATGACGAAGCGGATCGGCTTGTCGGGCCAGGCGCCCTGGGCGCGGACCGCAGGGGCGGCGAGCACGGCAAGGGCGGCCCCGGCCAGGGCGCGGCGGGTGGTCATGCGTGTTTCCTCCGGGCCTCAGACGGGCCTTGGAGGGGAGCCTAGGGCAAGGTGGGGGCGGAGCGGAATGGGCGCCGGAACGCTGGCGCCTGATGCCGGCCGCCGCCCCATCCCGCGAGGCGGCCGCGGCTTCCCGGGGTCAAGGCCTCGGTGTGGGAGACCGGCCTTGGAATGGCACCGCGGCCCGGGTGGTGAGGCTCCGCGGGACGACGCGCCGTGCCCGCCCGGTTCACCGCGCCGCCAGCAGCATCCTGTTCACCCGCTCCATCGCCCGCGCCACCTGCGCGAAATCCTTCGCGAAGGCTTCCCGCGACACGCCCTTGGCGGTGAGTTCGTCGCCGATCGCCCCGATGCTGCGCTGCCCATCGACGCGGGCCAGGATGGCCTGCGCCAGGCGCGGCATCGCGATCGGCACGGTCAGCCCGTCGAAGGCGATGCGCAGCACGCCATCGGCCGGAATGGTCGCGGCCAGTTTCGCCCCGTCCAGTTCCCGCAGCACCGGCACCGAGGTCGGGTCGTCCCAGGCCGGGGCCGGCGGCGCCTGGCCGGCGCGCACGCAATAGGCGATGTGGATGCCCATGTTGCCGGCGGCGGCCTCGGCCAGGGCGGCGCGCTGCACCGCGTCGAGCCCGGCGGTGCGTTCGCGCAGCCGCGGGTCGGTCAGGAAACCGTCGGGGTCGTAGCGGAAGGGTTCGACCAGGCAGCGGATCTCGAGCCCCGCGGCGCCGACCAGGGCCGCGAGCCGCGGCACCGTGAAGGCGACATCGCGCGGGTTCAGCAGAAGATCATAGATGCCCGCGTCGCCGCCCTTCACATGGTCGGTGATCCAGGGGTTGCGGCGCAGCCAGTTGGTCTCGGGCATCTGGCGCCACAGCCGCTTGGCGATCTCGACCCGCTCACGCGGCGGCTGGTCGGGCGGGGCGAGCAGCCGCAGCGCATCCTGCACCATGTAGACGCCGGTGCGCCCGTGCGGCGCATAGACCATGAGGCCGATGCCGCCGCCGGGCGCGAGCACCGGATACCAGCGCCTTCAGCCCGGCCAGCGGGTCCGGCAGGTGGTGCAGCACGCCACAGCAATCGATGTAGTCGAAGGGGCCGAGCCCGCTGGTCGGCAGGTCGAGGAGGGAGCCTTCCGCGAATATCACGTTTTCGAGAGACCGGGCGGCGACGCGCGCGCCGGCAACCTTGCGGGCGGCTGCCGAGCGATCGAGCCAGGTGACGCTGCCGGCGCGCCCGGCGGTGGCCATCTGCTGCGCCAGCATCAGCGTCGCGTCACCCGACCCTCCGCCGGCCATCAGCGCCTTCAGCGGCTGGCCGGCGGGGCGGTGGGCGCCGAAGATCCAGTGGTCGACCTCCCGCAAATGGCTTGGGCTGCCGACGATGAGGCGCTTGCCCTCATCGCGCGGGTCGCGCTGCGGGTAGGGGTAGGATTCGTACTGTGCGGCCAGGGCGGCGTCGGCGGCATCGCTCATGCGCCGCCTGTTACGCCGGGACGCGGCCGAGGGCCAGAAGCCCGTCGCGGTTGCCCCGGGGGGCTGGGCTTCGTATCTAGGGGCCCATGCGAAAGCTCCTGCTCATCCCCGTCCTGGTCGCCCTGGCAGCCGGCCCCGCCCTGGCACAGCAGCGCGGAGGGGCGGCGCCGTCCAATGCGCCTCGCCCCAGCCGGCTGGGCGACTTCCAGGCCTGGACCGCCGCCGTGCACCATGAGGGCGGGCAGAAGGTCTGCTACGCCTTCACCCGCGCCTCGCGAACCGATCCGTCGCGCGAGGGCGTGATCCTGACCGTGACCCACCGGGCCAGCGGCCGGGACCAGGTGGCGCTGACGGCGGGCTATGCCTATCCGCGCAATGCCGCCGTCACCATCGCCGTGGGGCAGACGCAGCTTCCGTTCTACACCGGGGGCAGTTCCGCCTTCGCGCGCGACGGGCGGGCAGCGGTCGCCGCCTTCCGCGCCGGGGCCGAGGCCGTCTCGCGCGGGCCGCGGGCGGGCGGGCGGGGCACGGCGACCGATACCTTCAGCCTGATCGGCTTCACCGCCGCCTATGACGCGATCAGCCAGGAATGTCCGGCACGGCGATGAACGTCATCCTCCCCACCGACGGGCTGGAGGAAGCGGAACGCGCGCGCATCCTGGCCAAGGCCGCGATCTTCGCGCCGCCGCCGGCCATGCTGCCCGATGGGCGGCGCGACCTGGTCGGCCTGTCGCGTGACGAGCTGACGGCCGAGATGGCCGCGATCGGCGAGAAGCCGTTCCGCGCCAAGCAGCTCTGGCACTGGATCTACCACCAGGGCGAGACCGATTTCGCGAAGATGACGACCATCGCCAAGCCGATGCAGGGCAGGCTGGCGGAACGCTTCGTCGTCGGCCGGCCGGGGGTGGCGACACAGCAGGACAGCAGCGATTCCACCCGCAAATGGGTGTTCGCCTTCCGCGACGAACAGCGGGTCGAGACGGTCTACATCCCCTCGATGGATGAGGATCGCGGCGCGGTCTGCATCTCCACCCAGGTCGGCTGCACCCTGTCGTGCAAGTTCTGCCACACCGGCACGCAGAAGCTGGTGCGCAACCTCGGCGCGGCCGAGATCGTCGGCCAGTTCATGGCGGCGCGCGATTCCTACGGCGAATGGCCAAGCCCGAAGGACGGCACGGCGCGGCATCTGTCCAACATCGTCGTCATGGGCATGGGCGAGCCGCTGTACAATTACGAGAACGTGGCGAAGGCGCTGCGCATCGTGATGGACCATGAGGGCATCGGCCTGTCGCGCCGGCGCATCACGCTTTCCACGTCCGGCGTGGTGCCGATGATGGACCGCTGCGGGGCGGAACTCGGCGTCGGCCTGGCGGTGTCGCTTCATGCCGTGACGGATGAACTGCGCGACGAGATCGTGCCGCTGAACCGCAAATACCCGATCGCCGAATTGCTGGCGGCCTGCCGGCGGTATCCCGGCGCGTCCAATGCGCGGCGCATCACCTTCGAATACGTCATGCTGCGCGGCGTCAACGACAGCGAGGCCGAGGCGCGCGAGCTGGTGCGCCTGATCCGCGGCATGCCGGCCAAGGTGAACCTGATCCCGTTCAACCCCTGGCCGGGCAGCGCCTACAAGACCTCGACCTCCGAGGCGATCCAGCGGTTTGCGGCGATCCTGAACGATGCCGGCTATGCCAGCCCGATCCGTCGGCCGCGTGGGCGCGACATCCTGGCCGCCTGCGGCCAGTTGAAGACGGAAAGCGAACGGCGGGCCAAGGGCGCCGCCTGATCCCGGCGGCCGGCGCCCCACCCTGCGCGGCGACGCAGGCCTCCGCGTCAGTGCCCCGCCTGCCGCGGGCTGGCGGACCGGCCGGCGGCTGATGGTTCGGGCGCCGACGTGCCGGGCGTCCGCCCTGAAGGGCGGGCCGTGCGGCCTCGCCGCCGGTCAGGCGAGGATCAGGTCGCCCTCCATCAGCGTCGTTCCCGCGGAGAAGCGGATCAGCATCTCCGCCGTGGCGGTATCGCCATCCGTATCGATGCGCAGCAGGCCGGCAGCGGCATCCCAGGCGAGTTGATGGGCGGCGGTGAAGCCGGCGCCGAGGATGAAGGCTTCCGTCGCCCAGCCGCCCATCTCGGAGCCGATGGCCGCCAGGTCGATGCGGTCCTCGCCACTGGCGAAACCGTGGATGGCATCAATTGCGCTCCGGCTGCTGTCGCTTGACGCGGTGAAGACGAACAGATCCGCCCCGGCACCGCCGGAGAGCTGGTCCGCCCCCGCGCCGCCGACCAGCGTGTCGGCCCCGTCCCCGCCGAGCAGCGTGTCGCTGCCGCCCATCCCGCGCAGGAGGTTGTCGCCGCTGCCGCCGATGATCCGGTTGTCGAGCCCATTGCCGGTCCCGTCGATCGCGTCGCCGCCGGCGAGGTTGAGCATCTCGACATGGTCCGCCAGCGTGTGGCTGACGCTGGCATAGACGGTGTCGAAGCCCTGCCCCTCGGCCTCGATGACCGTATCGGCGGCGGATTGCACGACGTAGATGTCGTTGCCCTCGCCGCCGGCCAGCCGGTTGGCGCCGGTGCCGCCGGCAAGCCGGTCATCGCCCGCACCGCCGACCAGCGTGTCCGCCCCGGCGCCGCCATACAGGCTGTCCGGCCCATCGCTTCCGACCAGGCTGTCATCGCCATGGCCGCCGCGCACCACCTCGAAGCCGGCCAGGGTGTCGCCCTGCGCGTCGCCGCCGAAGCCGCGGCCGAGGCCGAGATCCACCGTCACCCCGGCGGTGGCGCCGGCGTAGCTGAGTTCATCGGCATCGCCGGGCCCGCCATCGAGGCTGTCGGCCCCGGCGCCGCCGAGGATGGTGTCCTGGCCGGTCGCCGCCTTCGATGGTGTCGTCGCCGCCGCCGCCGCGCAGCAGGTCGTCGCCACCCATGCCGGCGATGCGGTCGTCATCCGGGCTGCCGGCCAGGGTGTCCGCGCCCGGCGCTGCCGCTGAATATCGTCGTCGTTGCCGATCGCTGCGACGACGCGCGCGACGCCGAGTGTCGCCCCGCGCGTCGGCGCCGAGGTCAGCACGACGGCGAAGCCCTCCCGCTGTTCGCCCATGGTGTCGCCGGCGACCTGCACGGTGATGGTCTTGCTGGCCTCGCCGATCAGCGAAATACAGCGCGCCGCTGGGCAGCGTGCCGCCGGCGAAGTCCGTCGCATCGGCGCCGCCCGCGCCATCCGGCCGCACTGCCCAGCGCACCGCCTGCGCCATGCCGAGGTCGCCGCTGCGGGTGACGGTGAAGCTGAAGTCGGTGATGCCGCTGTCGCCTTCGGCCAGCAGCGCGTCGTCGGTGGACAGGTCGAAGCGGGCGTCGTCGTTCAGGATGATGCCGTAGCCCGTGCCGCGGCCGATCGTGGCGCCGCCGGTCGGGTTGGCGATGGTCAGCCTGAAGTACTCGGTGCCCTCCACCACGGAATCGGCGGTGATCGGCACATCGATGAAACCGGTGCGCTGGCCCGCGGCGATCGTCAGCGTGCCCGAGGTGGCCGTGTAGTCCGACCCGGCCTGCGCCATCGCATCCTGCGTCGCGTAATCCACCGTGAGTCGGCGCCGGTGGCGACATAGGACAGGCTGACGGTGAAGCGCATCACCGGGCTGCCGTCGGTGCCCTCGGTGGTCCGCGCATCCTGGATGTCGACCACCGGCGCCGTGCGCGGCGTCGTCATTGATGATGGTGACGGTGCCGCTGCGGTCGACGATCTGCGCGCCGGTGGCATTGGCCAGCACGATGCGGAACGCCTCGTTCGCCTCCCACACCGCGTCGGAGGCGATGGTGATGTCGATGGTCTTGCTGGTCTCGCCAGGCTGCGAAGGTCAGGCTGCCCGAGGCGGCGGTATAGTCCGCGCCGGCCTCGCGCCGTGCCGTCCACCGTCGCCCAATCGACCGTGACCGGGGAGGCGCTGGCGGTCAGCGTCACCGTGGCGGTCGCGGTGACGGTGCCGCCGGTGCCTTCGGTGATCGAGACATTGCCGATGGCGAGGCCGTCATCGTCGCGGATGCTGCCGCTGGCGGTGGCGCGCAGGATGCCGGCCGCCGCCGGTCGCGTTGCTGACAGCGTGACGGTGAAGGCCTCGTTCGCTTCCGAATCGCTGTCGGCCGTGATCGGCACGGAGAAGGTGCGGCTGGTCTGCCCGGCGCTGAAGGTCAGCGTGCCGGAGGTCGCGGTGTAGTCCTGCCCCGGCCACCGCGGTGCCGTCCGAGGTCGCGTAGTCGATGGTCGTCGCACTCGGCAGCGCCGAGGCGAGGGTGACCGTGAAGGTCATGTTGGTGCCGCCGCCGCTGCCCTCGGCGACCGAGACGTCGGTGATCGAGAAGCCGTCATCGTCGATCAGCGTGACGGTGGCGGCGTCATCGCGGATCGCCGTGCCGGTGGCGTTGGACAGGCGGATGGTGAAGGCCTCGCCGCCCTCGACCGCCGCATCGCGCAGGATCGGCACGGTGACGCTGGCCGTGCTCTGGCCCACCGCGATGGTCGACGGTGCCGCTGGTCGGCGGTGTAGTCGAGCCCGGCGACGGCGGTGCCGTCCTCGGTCGCGTAGTCGACCGTGATCTCCTGCTCGGCCGGGCCGGCCAGGCTGATCGTGACGGTGGCCGTGCCCGCGCCTGCCGGCGGTGCCTTCGACCACGCTGACATCGCCCACCACGCAGCCCGTCATCGTCGGCGATGGTGCCGGTGGCGCTGGCGCGCGCGACCGGCGCGCCGGCCGCGTTGGACAGCGCCAGCGTCAGCGTCTCGTCGGCTTCGTTGGTGCCGTCGCCGATCAGGCTGACGGTGACGAACTTCTCCGTCTCCCCGGCGGCGAAGGTCAGGCTGCCGCTGGTGGCGGTGTAGTCGGCGCCGGCCGTCGCCGTGCCATCGGCGGTCGCGTAGTCCACCGTGACCGATGCCGGTCGCCGCGGTCAGCAGCCGCACCGCGAAGACCATGCTGCCCGGGCTGCCGGCATTGCCTTCCACCGCGGTCGACGTCGGCGACCGACAGGCCATCGTCATTGAGCGATGGTGACGATGGCGAGCGTCGTCGCGCAGCGCGGCGCCGGTCGGCGCCGGAAAGCCGCACGGAGAAGGTCTCATCGGCTTCGACCCGCGTGTCGCCGAGGATCTCGATGAGGATGTCCTGCTGCGTGACGCCCGGGGCGAAGGTCAGCACGCCGCGCTGGGCGACGAAGTCCTGCCCCGCCGCGTGCGGTGCCGAGGCCGGTCCGGTAGACCACCGTCACCGGTTCATCCGACGGGGCGGACAGCGTGACCGGCACCGAGACGAAGCGCGGCGAGGTGCCGTCGCCCTCCAGCACCTGCGCGTCGCCGACGGCGAGGGTGGGCAGCACGGCGCCGTTGCGGATGGCGAATTCGATAGGTGCCGGGCGTGCCGATGTTGCTGGCGGATTCGAGCGCGAGGATCGCCGCCTGGTCGCCCGATTGCGGCAGTTCCAGGTAGTCGAGCCCATTGCCCGAGGAATAGCCCGCCCGCGCCACCGTGCCGCCGAGCCCGCCGCTGCCGCCGGAGAAGTCGCCCGTGGTCCAGTCGATGTTCTCGTAGCGCAGCGTGATGTTGAAGTCGCCGTCGTCGCCGACCTTGGTCAGCGGCAGCTGGAAGGCGTTGAGCCTTGTCGGTCTTGCGGTTGAAGTAGCCGACATCGTCCCAGGTGACGGTGAAGATGCCGTTGGCGGCATCGAGGTCGTACCAGACCTGGTTGCTGCCGGTGGAGGTGCCGCCGGCCGAGGGCGCGGCCGGGCCCGCCGCGCGTGTCCACATCGGCCCAGAAGGGCGTGATCAGCGGGTTCGCCGTGCTGCCGGTGATGGCGGTCGGCGTGAAGGAGCTCATGCTGACTGGCGAAGCTGACGGAGCCGTTGTTGTTCACCCACAGCCCGGTGAACAACTGGCCGAAGAAGTTCAGGCCACCCGGCAGCACCGGCGTCAGGTCGATGAAGGTCGACGAGCCGTCATCGGAGCGGACCAGCGCGTTTTCGCCGAAGCCCGGCGCGCCGCCGAGTCCGTTGATCAGAGTCGTCGCCATGGCGGCCCCCTTGGGGCCCCGCCATGGGTGAAGGGGCCGCTATGGCGCCGCCATTAGCGCAGCTGATCCCGGCTAATGGCCGGTGAACGGCCCGCCGGCTTGTCTGCGGCCGCGGACCGCCGGCTGGTGCCAGCGCGGCGCCGCCGGCCGTCGACGCCGATCGCGCGATGCGGGCCGGTGCCGCGTGCCGGACCGGTCTCAGGCCTTCTCGACCTCGCCGCCGGCATCCACCCAGCCCTTGAAGCCGCCGAGGTTGCGGACGTTCTGGTAGCCCATGTCGTGCAGCGTCTTCAGCACCAGCGCCGAGCGTCCGCCCGAGGCGCAATAGGCGACGATCGTCTTGGCGCGGTCGAAATTCGCGTCATGCAGCGGCGAGGCCGGATCGGCGCGGAATTCCACCAGGCCGCGCGGGATGGCGAGCGCGCCCGGCACCTTGCCCGACGCCGCGACCTCATTCGGTTCGCGCACATCGAGGAAGACCACGTCGGGCGCGGCCGACCAGGCCCTTGGCCTCCTCGGCGGTGATGCGCGGCACCACGGCCTCGGCGGCGGCGAGCATCTGCTGGACGGTGACGGTCATGCGGCGTTCTCCCTTGGTCGGCGTTCGATCACGCGGACCTTATGGCAGCGCGGCCGACGGCGCATCCCCGCCATCGCGGCGCCGCGCGGTCACCAGCCGATCAGCGTCGCCACCAGCGCCGCCAGCGCGGCCGCCGCGATGACCGAGAAGGTCGCCATCATGCCGCCGACGCGGAAGCGGAAATCCTCCGGTTGCCGCACGATGCCCCAGCCATGGGCGATGCGCCCGGCCAGCAGCGCGGCGCCCAGCGGATGGATCACCCAGCCCGGCGTGCCGCCGGCTTCGGCCAGGGCCAGCAGCACCAGCGCGAAGGGCACGTATTCGGCGAAATTCGCCTGGGCGCGCACCGCGCGTTCCAGCGCCGCGTCCCCGCCCGTGCCGATGGCGACCCGCGCGCGGCGTCGCTGCTTGATCACGCGCATCGACAGCCACAGGCAGACCGGCGCCAGCAGCGCGGCCCAGAGGGCGGTGGCGTGCATCACGCATCCTCCCTGATATCGGCCGACCGCCGCCCGCTGATGCGCAGCAGCTCGGCCGGCGTCGATCCGGAACACATGCTGTGGGCGATCCGGCCGCTGCCCAGACCTCGTCCAGCGCCAGCAGGTCGCGATCCAGCAGCAGGATCGGCGGCGCCAGGTGCCCGACCGGGGAGACGCCGCCGATCGCGAAGCCCGTCGTGTCGCGCACCCACACCCCGTCGGCGCGCTTGCACCGGCTGGCCGATGGCGGCGGCGACCTTGCCCATGTCCACCCGGTTGGCGCCGGAGGCGATGACCAGCACGGCCCGCGTCCCGGCGCGGAAGACGATCGACTTGGCGATCTGCGCCACCGCGCAGCCGACCGCGGCGGCGGCATCGGCGGCGCTGCGCGTGCCGTCGGGAAAGGCCTCGATGGTGTCGGGATGGCCGGCGGCGGCGAGCGCCGCGCGCACGCGATCGACCGAGGATGAACGCGCTCATGCGCCGCCGCTACCACAGCCCCGCCCCGCCGCCGAGGGCGAGGACCGCCGCGAGGGCCAGGCCCGCCAGCGTCAGGATCATGCCGCCGGCGCGCAGCGGCACGATGTCCGGGTCGTGCGACATGCCGACCGCATGCGCGACGCGCCCGGCCAGCATCGCCACCCCGGCGGCGTGCAGCGCCACGGCGGGTGCGCCGCACAGTTCGGCGGCCAGCAGCGTGGCGCAGGAAGAGCGGGACATATTCGGCGCAATTGGCATGCACCCGCACCGTCCGTTCCAGCACCCGGTCGCCGCCGGTGCCGAGCGCGACCTGCGCCTTGTAGCCGCCCGCCAGGACCCGCGCGGTCAGCACCAGGAACAGCACGAGCAGCAGGCCGGCATAAAGGGCGGTGATGCGTGGCATCGGCATTCCCCGGTTCGACAGACGGACCCCGGCACGCCATATCCCCCGGCGTGACCGAACCCCTCGCCCTATACATCCACTGGCCGTTCTGCGCCGCCAAGTGCCCTTATTGCGACTTCAACTCCCATGTGCGCGAGCGGATCGACCAGGCCCGCTTCCGCGACGCGCTGCGGCGCGAACTGGCGCATGAGGCCGCGCGGCGTCGGCCGCCGCCCGCTCGCCAGCATCTTCTTCGGCGGCGGCACCCCGTCCCTGATGGACGCCCGACACGGTCGCCGCGCTGATCGATGATGCACGGGCCCTGTTCGACGCCGCCCCGGATATCGAGATCACCCTCGAGGCCAACCCGACCAGCGTCGAGATCGGCCGGCTGGCCGGCTTCCGCGATGCCGGGGTGAACCGCGCGAGCCTCGGCGTGCAGTCGCTCGACGAGGCCGCGCTGCGCTTCCTCGGCCGCCGGCACGACACCGCCCAGGCGATCGCGGCGCTGGAGGCGGCGCGCGCATCTTCCCCCGCCTGTCCTTCGACCTGATCTATGCCCGCCCCGGCCAGGACGAGGCATCCTGGCGGGCCGAACTGCGCCAGGCGCTGGCGCTGGCCGCCGACCACCTCTCGCTCTACCAACTGACCATCGAGCCGGGCACGCAATTCGCCACCCTGCATGCCCGCGGCGCCTTCGCCCTGCCCGAGGGCGACGACGCCGCCCGGCTGTATGTCGCGACCGCCGAGGAAGCCGCCCGCTTCGGCCTGCTGCCCTATGAGGTCAGCAACTACGCGAAGCCGGGGGCGGAGAGCCGGCACAACCTCGCCTATTGGCGCTATGGCGACTACCTCGGCATCGGCGCCGGGGCGCATCAGCGCCTGCTGCTCGACGGCCGCATGCTCGCCACGCGTCGCCACCGCGCGCCGGAGGAATGGGCCAGCCGTGTCGAACGCGACGGCCATGCGGCGGTGGAGGAGGAGGTGCTGTCCGAAGCCGATCGCGCGCGGGAGGCGCTGCTGATGGGGCTGCGCCTCGCCGAGGGCGTCGACCCGGCGCGCATCGCGGCCCGCTCGGGCCTGCCGTTCGAACAGACGATCGACCCGGCGATGCTCGCCGCGCTGCTGGATGAGGATTACCTGGCCTGGACACCGGAGGGGCGGCTGCGCGCCACGGCGGAAGGCATCGTCAGGCTGGATGCGCTGCTGCCGGTCGCTGTTGCGGTAGCGCCCGTCCCGGCGCCGTGGCGGGGCGCACCACGCGCGACGGCGGGGGGCGGCGGCTGCGGGCGCCACAGGCCGCCACTCGGGCAAGGTTGGGGGAGGGAACGCCCGCCAACCGCCTCCTGTTCCGCCTGCTGGCGGTGGCCCGGTCTGCCGGCCGCGGATGACGGAATACGCAGCGGGCGGGCGGGGCGAGGCCAGGTCGATGGGATCGATCGGGGGGCATGCTCCCCCGGCCGAGGCTACCGTCGCCGCCGGCTCGGCGCCGGTGCGTCGGCAGCGACGCTCGCCATCGCCTTCTGGCGTTCGAGCCGCGCCAGGTCCTCTGCCAGGTAGCCGCGCAGCGTGTCGGCCGAATCGATGGTCGCGCCGGCGGAACGCTGCGCCCGTGCGATGCCGGGTGCGGCGGCCTGGCGGATCTGTTCGGCGCGGTCGGTGAACCAGGCGTCGCGTGCGGCGGCCGAGGCGAAGGGCTGCGGCGGCAACGGCACGAAGGTGTCGTTGTAGCGGCGCGTGCTGCCGCTGCGCACAGCCTCCAGGTTCTGCGCCGTGCCGGTGCCGACGGGCTGCGGGTGATGGACGTTCGACGCGAAGTCCCGCACCGGGCGGATCGCCACCGTGGTGGGCATGCTGCCCGGCGCGGTGCAGGCGGCGTCGATCGTGGCGGTGCCGCGCGGCAGGGCCACCGTCGCGGGTGTCGTGACCTCGGCGACAACGCTGTTCGTCGCCATGTTGGTCAGCACGCAGCGCGCCGCGGCCGGATATGCGGTGAGCGAAATGCTGCCGGCATAGGGTTGCGGGCGGGGGTCGCTGCCCAGGGCGGTGGAATCGCTTACGGCGCTGCCGCATCCGGCCAGGGCCAGCGGCGCGAGAAGGGCGGTGGCGGCAAACGAGAATGGGCTGCGCCGGTACATGGCTTTCCTTGCGAGATCAGGTGTTTTCCTGGGCGTCACCGGCCAGCCGGCGTTGCGGTTGCATGGTAACGCAAACTTGATTGGATGCGAGTGGAATCCAGCGCCGAACTGATGCCTTGCCGACGGCATGAGCCGCCGCGACACTGGGACCATGCCGCAGCCCAGCCAGGATGAGGCCCGCGCCGCGATCGCCGCCGCCGGTAGCCTGCCCGATACCGAACTCGACATCGCCGCCGTGGCGCTGCAACTCGCGCGCGTGGACGCCCCCGACGCCGACTGGCGGGCAGCCGCCGAGCGCCTGACCGCGATCGCCCGCGCCGCGGTGCAGGCGGCGACCGCTGATCCAGCGGCCGACGCCGGGGACCTCGAACGCCGCCGCGCCGTTCTGGCCGGCGTGCTGCACGGCGATTTCGGCCTGGCCGGCGATGCCGAGACCTATGACGACCTCGCCAATGCCAATCTGATCCGCGTGCTGGAACGCGGCCGTGGCCTGCCGGTCGCCCTGGGCATCCTGTGGCTGCATGCCGCCGAGGCCGCCGGCTGGGGCGCGCATGGCGTCGATTTCCCGGGGCATTTCCTGGTCGCGCTGGAAGGGCCGCGCGGCCAGGTGGTGGTCGATGTCTTCGCCGGTGGCGCAGGCGCTGGAGGCACCGGCGCTGCGCGCCCTGCTCAAGCGTGTCGAGGGGGAGGCGGCCGAACTGCGCCCCGGCCTGCTGCGCCCGATGTCCAGGCGCGACGTGCTGCTGCGGCTGCAGAACAACATCAAGCTGCGGCGGCTGCGCGCCGGGGCGATCGAGGCGGCGCTCGGCTGCACCGAGGACATGCTGCGCCTCGCCCCCGGCCTCGCGCCGCTGTGGCGGGAGGCGGGGCTGATGAACCAACGCCTGGACCGCATCGGCGCCGCGCTGGCCTGCCTCGACCGCTTCCTGGACCTGGTGCCGGAGGGTGAGGCGGCGGCGCGCATCCGGCAGTTGACGGCCGAGTTGCGGCAGAGGCTGAACTGACGTCCGGGCCGGCCTGCGCCGGGGGCGGGCATCGGGGACTGTCCGCGCGGCAGGGAGAATCCTATTCTCCCCTCCATGTCCCAGAGCCAGCCGCGCGTCGCGCTGTTCGTCACCTGCCTCGTCGACCTCTACCGGCCGACGGTCGGCTTCGCGGCCATCCGCCTGATGGAGGATGCCGGCTGCCTGGTCGAGGTGCCGCCGGTGCAGACCTGCTGCGGCCAGCCGGCCTACAACACCGGGGACCGCGCCACGGCGCGCGACCTGGCGCGGGCGGTGATCGACGCCTTCGGCGGCTACGACTACGTCGTCGCCCCGTCGGGCTCCTGCGCGGGGATGATCGCGCACCACTATCCGTCGCTGTTCGAGGACGACCCGCATGACCGCGCCCGCGCCGAGGCGCTGGCCGCGCGCACGCATGAACTGGTCTCCTTCCTGCGCGACGTGCTGGGCGTGACCAAGGTCGCGGCGCGCTATGAGGACAACGTCACCTATCACGACAGTTGTTCGGGCCTGCGCGAACTGGGCGTGAAGGCGCAGCCGCGCGCGCTGCTCGCCTCGGTCGAGGGGCTGACGCCTGACCGAGATGGCGGACCCCGAGATCTGCTGCGGCTTCGGCGGCACCTTCTGCGTGAAGTATCCCGACATCTCGACGCGCATGGTGTCCGACAAGTGCGGTGACATCGTCGCGACCGGCGCCGGCACGCTGCTGGCCGGCGACATGGGCTGCCTGCTGAACATGGCCGGGCGGCTGAAGCGGGAGGGGCATCCGGTGAAGGTCCGTCATGTGGCTGAAGTGCTGGCCGGCATGACCGGCGATGTGCCGCCGATCGGCGAAGGGAGCGGATCGTGACCGCGCCGGCGGGGCCGCTGGCCGAGGTCGCCGCGCGTGGCTTCGCCCGCGTGCCCGGGCCCGTGCTGGCGGGGCTGATGGGCGATGCCGCGCGGCCCGAGTTGCTGGCCGCCTTCTTCGCGTCCTGGGACCGGCTGGAGACGGATGCCTTCATGCGCGACGGCGGGCGGTATCGCCGCCGCCGCATCGCCAATTTCACCGCCGAGCCCGGCGTGCCCGGGCATCGCCGCGGCGCGCACCGGCCGCATTTCCAGGCGGTCGTGCACAACACGCTGAATGGCGGCGTCGATCGCTGGTTCGCCGCGATGGAGGATGAGGTCGCCGCCGCCGCGCCGCTGCGCGCCTTGCTGGATCTCGGCCGTTCGGTTGCCGAGGCGCTGCACGGCGCCCACCCCTGGTTCGTCGAGGCCCACCAGTTCCGCATCGAGGCCGCCGCCGGCGCGCCGGGCTTCCCGACGCCCGAAGGCGTCCATCATGACGGGGTGGATTGCGTGCTGATCACCATGATCGCCCGCACCAACCTCGCAGGCGGCGAGACGGTGATCGAGGATGATGACGGCAACCGCCTGGCACAATTCGTGCTGCGGGACCCGCTCGACACCGCGATGCTTGACGACCCGCGGGTGCGCCATGGCGTCACCCCGGTTGCGCCGGCCGACCCGGCGCTGCCGTCCTGTCGCGATGTGCTCGTGCTGACCTGGAAGCGCGGCGGCGTTCCAGGCCAGGTGGCATGATCGCGACGGAGATGGCGGGCGGATGACAACGGCAGGCGGGCTGCGCCTCGGCTTCTTCTCGCGGCTGCTGGATGAGGGCAGCGCGGCCGAGCGGTATCGGCTGGCGACGGCGCAGATCCGCCACGCCGAGGCGCAGGGCTTCGACAGCGCCTGGGTCGCGCAGCATCATTTCCATGAGGGCGAGGGCGGCCTGCCCTCCCCCTTCGTCTTCCTTGCCCAGGTGGCGGCGGTGACGTCGCGCATCCGCCTGGGCACCGGCATCGTCACCCTGCCGATGGAACTGCCGATCCGCGTCGCCGAGGATGCCGCGGTGTTCGACCTGATCTCGGGCGGGCGGCTGGAACTCGGCGTCGGCTCGGGCGGCAACCCGGCGGCCTTCGCCGCCTTCGGGCTGGAGGATGCGCAGCGGCGGGCGATCTTCGAGGGCCACCTCAAGGTGCTGACCACGGCATTGGCCGGCGATGCGCTGGCGGGCGGGGACCGGCTGTATCCCGCGCTGCCCTCGCTGCTGTCGCGGCTGTGGTATGCCACCTTCTCGGTCGATGGCGCGCGCAGCGCCGGGCGGATGGGGGCGGGCCTGCTGCTGTCGCGCACCCAGCCGCGGCCGAAGGATGCGCCGGATGCCAGCCTGTCGGACATCCAGGACCCGATGGTGGATGCCTATCTCGCGGCGCTGCCGCGCGGGGTGGCGCCGCGCATCCTGGCCTCGCGGTCCGTCTTTGCCGCCGACCGGCGGGAGGATGCGATCCGCTTCGCCGATGTCGGCCTTCGCCGCCAGTATGCGCGCCTCGTCGAATCAGGCCGCGCGCCCGATGTGCACCCGAGCGTGGAGGACATGATCCAGCGCCAGGACGTGCATCTCGGCACGCCGGAGGAGGTGGTCGCCTCGCTGCGCCGGGACCGGGTGATGGACCGCGCCACCGACCTCGCGGTGCAGGTGCATTCGGTCGATCCGCCGCACCCCTATGTGCTGCGCTCGATCGAACTGGTCGCCGAGGGCGTGGCGCCGGCCTTCGGCTGGCGGCGCGCGCCGGACGCCGAGACCCGCCGCGTCGCCTGACGACCCGCACAGGAAGCATGCACCCGATGACTGCAAACGACACCGATGTGATCGATGCGCTGGTTGGCATCGCGCCGGGCTCCGCTCTCGATGCGGCCCGCGCGCGGCGCCCGGCGGCGCGCAACCATGCCGAGGCGAGCTACCGCGCGCTGCTGCTGCCGGCGGAGCCCGGCGATGTCTCGATCGCCGAGCGCTTCGCGGTGGCCGCCTATGTCGCCGGGCTGCACCGCGCGCCGGTGACCGCCGACCATTATGCCGCGGGCCTCGCCGGGCATGGTGGCGCGGCCCTGGCCGGGGCGGTGGCGCAGGCCGTGGCCGAGACCATGAGCACGGGGCCGACCGGCCATTACCCGCCCGGTCCGCTCAGCGCCGAGGATACGCCCGCCCCCACCTTCGCGCTGTCCGCGCCGGTCGCCGCGGCGCTCGGGCCGAGGCTGGTGGCGGCCTTCGCCCATGCGCATTTCCTGGTGTTCCATCCGCGCGATGCCGCGCCGGAACGCTTCGCCGCCGCTGCTACGCCGCCGGCTGGTCGGCGGACGGCATCGTGACGCTGTCGCAGCTTGTCTCCTTCCTCGCCTTCCAGATCCGCGTCGTGGCCGGCTTCGCCGTGCTCGCCGCGACGCCCTGAACCGGAGGCCCGCGCCATGACCGCCCCCGTCGCCTTCACCCGCGATCATCTCGATTGGCTGCCCTGGGTCGAACCGCTCGCCGAAGCGGACCTGACCGAGCGCCACATGGCCGCCCTGGTCGATGCCGCGCGCGCCAAGTCGGAGTACTTCCGCCTGCTGGCGCGCGACCCGGATGCGCTGGAACACCGCACACGCACCGACAAGGACATCTTCTACAATACCGATGCCGGCGCGCCGCGCGCCGATCGTGAACTCGCCGCCGCGGCGGTGTCGCGCTTCAACGGCTGCATCTACTGCGCCTCGGTCCATGCGCGCTTCGCGGCGACCTATGCGAAGCGCGAAGCGGATGTGGACCGGCTGCTGGCGGAAGGCGTCGGCGCCGATCTCGGCGAGCGCTGGAACGCCATCGTCGCCGCCGCCGTCGCGCTGACCGCGCTGCCGATGACCTTCGGGCCGGAGCATGTCGCACGGCTGCGCGCCTGCGGCATGGACGACCTGGCGATCGCCGACGTCATCCAGGGCGCCGCCTTCTTCAACTGGGCCAACCGGCTGATGCTGTCGCTGGGGGAACCCGCGATCAAGGCGTGACGGACGGCCGAACGGCCGGCCCGCAGAGGCTTCCGCTCGCATCGGCGCACGGAAGCCACGCCAGCCTGTCGGTCTTGTGCGCCTCGTCACCTGGTCGGGCCGGGATTTGCCCTGCTGCCGGGCCGCCGGCGTCCCGCGGACTTCGTTGACAGGCCACCAGCCTTTGCGTTGCGCGGGCTGCCTGTCCGCGTCGCACCCCGGACATCCGGCGGACCGCGCGGGCAGGACGCTACCGCGTCACCAGCCCGTGCTTCAGGTCCGCCGCCTGTGCGGCCGCCGAGCGCTGCGCCGGGTCACCATGCCCGCCGCCGCCTGGCGTCGCCAGCGACACGGTATCGCCCGCCTTCAGCACGTATTGGCGCTTGGGATCGACCTTCTCGCCATTGATCTTCAGCACGCCCGGCGCGCCGTCCTGGCCGCCCTCGATGCCGAAGGCGGGGAAGATGGTGCGTTCGGCGAGGAAGGAGACGGCGATCGGTGTCGGTGAGCGGCTTTCCAGCAGGATCTCCTGCCCCAGCCCGCCGCGATGCCGGCCAGGCCCGCCGCTGTCGGGGCGCAGGCGCTTGTGGTGGATGCGCAGCGGCGCGATGTGCTCGCTGATCTCGACGGCGGTGGAGGAGACGTTCGACGGCCAGGACAGGCAGGAGATGCCGTCCCCCTGCACATTGCCGCCCATGCCGCCGTTGAAGAAGAACATGTTGGCGTAGGGCCGCCCGGCCGCGTTCACGCCCGACTGGTTCATGCCCCACATCGGCGAGCCGCAGGCGGCCATGACGCGTTCGGGCACGATCTGGCCAAGGCAGCCGAACACCAGCATCGGCAGGTAATGCCCGATCAGCATGCGCGACCCGCCCGAAGCGGGGAACAGCGGGTTCACGATGCAGTCCGGGCGGCGCGACGATCGAGATCGGCCGCCAGGCGCCTTCATTGTTCGGCAGGGTGGGGCTGGTGCAGACCTTCACCCCGTACATCACCATCGCGTAGGTGTAGCAGAGCGCGCAGTTGATCGCGCGATCGACCTGCGCGTCGGTGCCGGTGAAGTCGGCGGTGATGGTGTCGCCCCTGATGGTCAGCGCGAGCCTGATGGTGATCGGCGTATCGAGCAGGCCGTCGGTCTTGAGCTCGCTGCGATAGGTGCCGTCGGGCAAGTGCCGCGATGGCGTTTCGCATGGCGGTTTCGCAGCGGCGATGGATCTCGGCGGCGAGATCCGTCAGGTCCGCCAGCGCCGCCTGCTCCATCAGCACATGCAGGCGTTCCTCCATCAGGTCGAGCGCCACCACCTGCGCCCAGAGGTCGCCCATCGTCTGGTCCGGCGTGCGGACGTTCTGGCGGATCATGGCGACCAGCGTGTCGTCGGTGACACCGGCGCGCATCAGCTTCAGCGGCGGGATCTGCAAGCCTTCCTCGAACACCTCGCGCGGTTCGGGGCTGCGGATCTTGCCGCCGATGTCCGGGGCATGGGCGGTGGAGGCGCTGAACGCCACCAGGCGCCCATCGCGGAAGATCGGCTTGGCGACGGTGATGTCGGGCAGATGCCCGGTGCCGAGCCAGAGATCGTTGGTGATCAGCACATCGCCGGGCGCGAGGGTGTCGGGTGGGAAGAAGCGCAGGAAGTGCTTCACCGTCTCGGGCAGGGTGCCGATGAAGGAGGGGATGCTCTCGGTCGCCTGCACCAGCGATTGCCCGGCGGCATCGGTGACCACGCAGGAGAAATCGTAGGATTCGCGCACCAGGGTGGAGAAGGAGGTGCGCACCAGCGCCGCCGCCGCCTCATCCACCAGCGAGATCAGCCGACGCCAGAGCAATTCGAGCTCGACCGCGTCGAAATTGCGTGCGGTGGTCATGCGATGCGCTCCGCCAGGATGGCGCCATCCGGCAGCACGGTGATGCGCGCGCCGGGGCCGACGATGAAGGTGCTTTCGTTTTCCTCGAAGACCGCGGGACCTTCGAACTGCGTGCCGATCGGCACGGCGTAGCGATCATAGACCGGGGTGGAGACGGCACCGCCGGCATCGGGGAAATGCACGGCGCGATGACCCTTCAGCGCGGTCTCGCCACCGCCGAGACCATCGAGGCGCAGGGTTCCGCCCGCCCCGGGCATCGGCGCCGAGACGGCGAGCCGCAGGGCCACGAACTGCGCGTTCGCACCGGGCGGGGTGCGCCCGAACAGGGCGCGGTAGGCGGCTTCGAAGGCAAGCAGCACGCCTTCGGCGCCCAGCGCATCCGGCAGGGCGACGGTGATCTCCGAGCCCTGGCCGACATAGCGCATGTCGGCCAGTCGCCGGACATCGCGGCGGGACAAGTCCGCGCCGGTGGCGCCGACCACGGCCAGCGCATCGGCTTCCAGCCCCTCGAAGATGCGTGCCGCCGCGGCCCAATCCACCTCCGCGATGCGCGCGTTGAAGGAAGCCACGCGGTCGATTCGCGCGGGCGCCATCAGCATGCCGATGGTGCTGCCGGCCCCCGCGCCAGGCGGGCAGACGACGCGTGTGATGCCGAGCTTGCGCCCGACATGCCAGGCATGGACGGGCGCGGCGCCGCCGGTCGCCAGCAGCGCGTAGTCCTGCGGCACGCGGCCGCGCTCGGCGATCGCCACGCGGGCGGCGCCGGCCATGTTCTCATTCACCACGTCATGGATGCCGAAGGCACCGCGCGCCGCATCCAGGCCGAGCGAGCCGGCGAGCCCGCCAAGCGCCGCGTCCGCCGCACCGGCATCGATCGTCATCGCGCCGCCGAGGAAGAAGTCGGCGTTCAGATAGCCCAGCGCGAGGTCGCTGTCGGTCACGGTCGGGTCCTGTGCCGCCGCGGCCGTAGCAGACCGGGCCTGGCTGCGCGCCGGCACTTTCCGGGCCGACATGCAATGTGCCGAGTTCGCTGCGCCGCGCGATGGAACCGCCACCGGCGCCGATCTCGATGAGTTCGACGGTGGCGATCTGCACCGGCAGGCCGGAGCCGCGCAGGAAGCGCTTGGTGCGCGCCGCCTCGAAGCCCCAGGCGACCAGCGGGTCGCCATCGTCGACCAATGCGAGCTTCGCCGTGGTGCCGCCCATGTCGAAGGCGAGCACGCGGTCGAGCCCCGCATGGCGGCCGAACCAGGCGCCGGCCAGGGCGCCCGCCGCCGGGCCGCTTTCCAGCAATTGCACGGGCGCGCGCTTGGCCTCCGCGACATGCGTCAGCCCGCCATTGGACAGCATCAGGAACAGCCCGCCCGGAATGCCCGCGCCCTTCAGCGCGGCCTCCAGCGTGTCGAGATAGGTCTCGGCGATCGGCCGCACATAGGCGTTGGCCGCGGTCGTCACCATGCGCGGGTATTCGCGGATCTCGGGCGCGAGGTCGCAGGACAGCGACAGCGACAGGGACGGAAACCGCCTGGCGATCGCGTCCGCCGCCATGCGTTCATGCACCGGGTTGGCGTAGGAATGCAGGAAGCAGATGGCGAGGCTGGTGACGCCCGGCGGCGACCAGGGATTCCACCTCCCGCAGCGCGGCATCGACATCGAGCGGACGCTCGATGCTGCCGTCAGGCCCCAGCCGTTCCATCGCCGGCCGCCGCCATGGGCGCGGCACCAGCGGCGCCGGCATCTCCAGGAACAGGTCGTAGAGTTCGTATTTCCGTCTCCCGCGCGATCTCGAGGACGTCGGTGAAGCCGTCGGTGGTCAGCAACCCCGTGGCCGCACCCTTCCGCTCGATCAGCGCATTGGTGAACAGCGTGGTGGCATGCACGACGCGACCGATGGAGCCGGGCGCGATGCCACCCTTCTCCAGCAGCCGGTTCAACCCGGTGATCGCCCCGCGGGAGGGATCGTCGGGTGTCGTGCTCTCCTTCCAGATCACCGCCCGCCCATCCCGTGGGTCGAGCACCACGAGATCGGTGAAGGTGCCGCCAATGTCGATGCCAAGCGAAAGCGACGCAGCCATGGTGTTCCTTGGGCGCGATGGTTCAGACGGGAAGCAGGTGGATGCTCAGTCGCCGCGGATGCCGTTGGCCTCGACCACCTGGCGCCAGCGGGCGCGGTCGGCCTGGATGCGCGCGGCGAAGGCCGTGCCGGTGTCGCCCAACGGGATCAGGCCGCGTTCCATCAGCCGCTGCGCGGTCTGCGGGTCTCGCACCACGGCCGAGAACAGGTCGGACAGGCCGGCCAGCACATCGGCCGGCAGTCCGGCCGGGCCCGCCAGGCCGAACCAGTTCGTGAAATCCAGCGTCGGGAAGCGTGCGGCGAGCGGCGTCAGTTCCGGCATCAGCGGCGTCGGCTCCCGGGCCGTGACGCCGAAGCCCTTCAACTGCCCGCCCCGGATGGCGGCGGCGACCTCGGCGACATTCGCCACCATCATGTCGACGCGCCCGGCGGTGACATCGAGCATCGCCGGCGCGCCGCCGCGATAGGAGATGTGGTTCAGCGTCACCCCCGCCGCATTGGCGAACAACAGCGCGCCGAGCTGGTTGATCGACCCGTTGCCCGAGGAGGCGAAGGTCGCCGCGCCGTTCTTCTCCCGCGCATAGGCGATCAGGCCGTCGATGTCGGTGAAGGGCGCATCCGGACGAACCACGAGCGCCATCGGCGTGCCGGCCAGCGCCACCACCGGCGTCAGTTCCTGGTCGAGGTTGATCGGGATGGGTATGCCGGGGATCGCGGGGGCGACGCTCATCATGCCCATGATGGCGCTGGACAGCGTATAGCCATCGGGTGCCGAGCGGGCGGCGGCCTGGGCGGCGATGAAGCCATAGGCGCCGCTGCGCACCTCAGGGATGACGGTGACGCCGCGCAGGCGCTGCGCCCCTTCGGCGACGATGCGCACCAGGATGTCGACCGCGCCGCCGGGCGGATAGCCGACCAGCACGCGGATGGGCTGCTGCGGCGCCCATGCGGCGCGCGCGGATGCCACGGGTGCCAGCGCGGCGGCGGCGCCGAGCACGGCGCGGCGCGACAGGGGACGGAACGTGTCGGTCATGATGCCTCCTTGATTCACCGTGCAGCCCAGCCATCCCGTGCCGCCCGGTTGGTCCCGGCGGCGTTGCGGCGGCGCTGTTCATGCGCCGGCCGCATGGAGGGGTCGGTGCCCCTTCCGGATACCCCGCAGTGTTCGGCGGTCCCCGGAGGCTGGCAACCGATACTCCGTCATGCCTTCATGATGGTTTGGAATGAAGCCGGAGGCCGGCGATGCGCCGCCACACCCCGCCCACCGCCTCTCTGCAGGCCTTCGAGGCCTGTGCGCGGCACCTGTCGGTCTCCCGCGCGGCGGAGGAGTTGAACCTGACGCAAAGCGCGGTCAGCCGGCAGTTGGCAGGGCTGGAGGCACTGCTCGGCGAGCGGTTGTTCCTGCGCGTCCGGCAGCGCCTGGTGTTGACCGGTGCCGGCGCGTCCTATGCGCCGCAGATCCGCGCCGCGCTGGCGCGGATCGAGAGCGCGACGCTGGAGGTGCTCGCGCATCAGGGCGCGGGCGGCACGCTGACCCTCGCGGTGCAGCCGACCTTCGGCACGCGCTGGCTGATGCCACGGCTGCCGCGCTTCCTCGCGGCGCATCGGCGCATCGTGGTGAATTTCCGCAACTACACGACGCGGCCGACGCCGCTCGACTTCGCCGCGGAGGATGTCGATGCGGCGATCATGCTGGATGCCGGGGCGCGGCCGGGCATCGCCAGCCACCGCCTGGTGGCCGACCTGCGCCTGCCGGTCTGCGCGCCGGCCTTGCTCGAAGGCGCTGGATTGGCATCGGTTGCCGATCTGGCGCGACACACGCTGTTGCAGCATTCGACACGGCCGCGCGCCTGGGCCGATTGGCTCGCCATGATGGGCGAGACCGACGATGGACGGCTTTCGTGGCCCACGCTTCCACCACCACGCCATGGTGGCCGAAGCCGCCGTGCAGGGCATGGGTGTCGCGCTGATGCCGCGCTTCATGGTGCACGGAGGAGATCGCCTCAGGCCGGCTGGTGGTGCCCTTCGACCGGGCCCTCGATGCCGGGGAGGCGTATGTGCTGGCCTATCCGGAAGCCTCGGGCGGCATGCCGGCGCTACGCCTGTTCCGCGACTGGCTGCTGGCGGAGGCTGCCGGTCGCGAGAACGGATGCGATCCGCAACCATCGCGCCGGCTTGACCTTTGAGATCTCCCGCACGGCATCAAGGCCGTTCGGCATCATCGTCCTGCGGATGCTGCGTGTGCCGGCGTTCCGCATCAGGCAAGGCAGCATCCTGCCGGCTCCGTTCCGGCTGCCCTGCGTCGCTCACCGGCCCGGGGGCATCGGCCAGCGGCCCGCCGGCCGGGCGAGACGCGGCCCCTCCGCGGCCGCGTGCTATCGCGCGGCGCGTCGCTGTGCCGTTGCCGCGGCATCCGGTTCGCCCGTGGCCGTCAGGATGACGCCGTAATCGGCCTCGGCCTGCTCCGCCTCGATCAGGCCGTAGCGCACGTCGCGCGCCACCTGCGCCGGATCGCGCGTGAAGGGGTCGCCATAGCCGCCGCCGCCGGGCATCTCGACGATCAGCCGGTCGCCTGGCGGCACGAGCTGGAAGCCCTTCACCTTCAGCGCGGTGCCCGGAGCCGAGCGACAGCCGACCCAGCCCGCCCGGTGCGCCGCCGCTGCGCCCGCGCGCGGGGTACTCGCCGCGTTCGAAGCGCGCCTGGATGCCGAAGGCGGCCGCGTCGCGGTTCTCGATCTCCATCCGCTGGCCAAGGCCGCCGCGTTGCCGTCCCGGCCCGCCGGAGCCGCGCCGGAACTCCTTTTTCCACACCACCAGCGGCGTGATCGCCTCGGTGATCTCCACCGGCACGTTGCGCACGCCGGACGGAAAGGGCGTGGCCGACAGCCCGTCCTGCCGTGGCCGCGCGCCGGCGCCGCCCGAATGGAAGGTGGTGACGTTGAAGGCGCGCACGGCGGAGCCCTCGGAGCCGGTCAGCCCATGGCCCGCGAGCAGGGAGAGGTTCCAAAGGCTGGAGGTGCCTTCCGCCGGCACCGTGTCCGGCATCGCCTGGTCGAGGCAGCCATAGACGACATCCGGCAGCATGTGCCCGATGACCGACCGCGCATAGACCGCGGCCGGATGCGGCGCGTTGACGATGGTGTTCTCCGGCGCGGTGACGATCACCGCGTCCAGCGTGCCGGTGTTGTTCGGGATCCAGGGCGCGAGCGCCGCCTTCACGCCGAAGGCCGTATAGGCATCCGTGTAGCAGATCGGGCAGTTGATGGCGTAGCGCGACAGGCCCGAGGTGCCGGTGTAGTCCACCAGCACGCGGTCGCCGGCGATGGTCAGCGTGGCGGCCAGCGTCACCGGCGCCTCATAGCCGTCGATGGTCATCTTCGCCGACCACGACCCCTGCGGCAGCCTGGCGATGACATCGGCCATGGCGCGGCGGCTGCGGGTGATGATCTCCTCGCCCAGGTGATCGAGGTCGCGCAGCTCGAATTCGCGCATCATCTCGACCAGGCGCTTGCCGCCCTTCTCGTTGCAGGCGATCAGCGCGTAGATGTCGCCCACCACCTGCACCGGCTCGCGCACATTGGCGCGCACCATGCCGATCAGGTCCTCGTTCATCTGCCCTTCCCGCGCCAGGTACATCAGCGGGATGTAGAGCCCTTCATGGTAGATCTGCCGCCCCTCCGCGCTGACGCCGAGGCCGCCGATATCGACCACATGCGTCGTGCTGGCGAACAGCGCCACCGCCCGGCCATCGAGGAAGATCGGCGTCACCACCGTCAGGTCGAACAGGTGGCCGGTGCCCTTCCACGGATCGTTGGTGATGTAGGATGTCGCCATCCTTCATCGTCGCGGCCGGGAAGGCGTCGAGGAAATGCACGACCGACCGCGCCATCGAATTGATGTGCCCCGGCGTGCCGGTGACGGCCTGCGCCAGCATCCGGCCCTTCATGTCGAAGACGCCGGCCGAGATGTCGCCAGCCTCGCGCGCCGCGGTGCTGAAGGCGGTGCGCACCAGCGTCTGCGCCTGTTCCTCGACCACCGAGAGCAGGCGGTTCCACAGGATCTGGATCTCGATCTCGCCGAGCGTGTTGCTCATCGGGCGGTCCTTTCGATCAGCAGGTGGCCGGCGGCGTTGGGCCCGGCGCGTGAAGCCCTGGGGCACCAGGGTGGAGGTCTCGGCCTCGACGATCACCGCGGGGCCGGTGATGCGCGCGCCGGGCGGAAGGCTGGCGCGGGCGTAGATCGCCGCATCGACCGGGCCGCCGGTGCCCGGGTCGATGATGCGGCGGGTGCCGGCGGGTGCGGGGGCTGTCGGCGGGCGGCGGCGTCCGGGATGCGCGCGGGCAGCGGCTTCGCCTCGGCCAATGAGAGCGTCCAGGTCAGCGCCTCGATCTCCAGCCGGGGGATGATGCGGCCGTAGAGCGCGTTGTAGGTGGCCTCGAAGGCAGCGCGGAAGGTCGGTGGTGCCGTCGCCGTCCGCATAAGGGCCGTCGGGCAGCGTGACCGCGACCTCATGGCCCTGGCCGCGATAGCGCATGAAGCCGGTGCGGACTTCCTGCAGCGCCGCGTCGGGCGCGCCGAGGCGGACGACCGCCTCGGCCTCGGCGCGCATCGCGTCGAACAGGCCGTTCACCAGCGACGCGTCGAAGGCGTCGAGGCTGACCAGGCGCGTGCGCACCACCTCATAGCCGATCGGCGCGCCAAGGAAGCCGATGCGCCGAGCCGACGCCGGCGCCGACCGGCACCAGCACGCGGTCCATGCCGAGCTTCGCCGCCATGCGCGCGGCATGCAGCGGCGCCGCGCCGCCGAAGGCGATCATGGTGCGCCCGGCGGTCTCCTTGCCGTTCTCGACGGCGTGGACGCGGGCGGCGTTGGCCATGGTCTCGTCGACGATCTCGGTGATGCCGAGCGCGGCCTGCTCCATCGTCATGGCCGAGCGGCGTGGCGACCGCCGTCGGCGCAGGCGGTGGCCGACGCCGCGGGGTCGAGCGTGATGAACGCCGCCGGCGAACAATGCGGGGTCGATCCAGGCCGAGCACCAGGTCGGCGTCGGTCACCGTCGGCATGGTGCCGCCGCGGCCGTAGCAGGCCGGGCCGGGCATCGAGCCCGCGCTGTCCGGCCCGACCGTGATGCGCCCGAGGCCATCGACACGGGCGATCGAGCCGCCGCCGGCGCCGATCTCGACCATGTCGATCACCGGGATGCGCACCGGCAGGCCGCTGCCCTTCACGAAGCGCGCCGGCGCGGGCGACCTCGAAATGCCGCGCCTGCTGCGGCTTCATGTCGTCGATCAGGCAGATCTTCGCCGTGGTGCCGCCCATGTCGAAGGCGAGCGCGCGCGGCGATGCCGTTCTCGGCCGCGAGGATCTGCGCGAGGATCGCGCCGCCGGCCGGGCCGGATTCCACCAGGCGGATCGGGAAGCGCCGCGCCGTCTCGATGGTGGTGATGCCGCCCGAGGACATGATCAGCAGCAGCGGGCAGGTGACTGCCCAGCGCCTTCAGCCCGTCCTCCAGCCGCCGCAGATAGCGTTCCATCAGCGGCAGCACATAGGCGTTGGCGACGGTGGTGGAGGTGCGCTCGTATTCGCGGATCTCGGGACAGACCTCCGAGGAGATCGCGATCACCTCCGCCGGCAGGTCGCGCGGCGAGGATCTCGCCGCGCGCGCTGTCTCATGCGCGTCGTTCTGGTAGGCGTGCAGGAAGCAGATGGCGAGCGCCTCGACGCCCTCGGCCTTCGCGGCGGCGCCGATGCGCATCGAGGGCCGATTCCTCGCAGCGGCAGCAGCACCTCGCCATCGGCGGCGACGCGTTCGGGCACCTCGAAGCGCAGCGGGCGGGGCACCAGCGGCTCGGGCCGCTCCATGTACAGGTCGTACTGCTCGAAGCGGTGCTCGTAGGCCATCTCGAGGAAATCGCGGAAGCCCTCGGTCGTCACCAGCGCGGTCCTCGCGCCCTTGCGCTCGATCAGCGCATTGGTCGCGAGCGTCGTGCCGTGGATCACCAGCGCGAGGTCGGCGGCGGTGATGCCGGCCTGGGCCAGGATGGTCGCGGTGCCTTCGAGCACCGCGCGCTCCGGCGCCTCCGGCGTGGTCAGCACCTTGGCGGAAAGGGACCTGCCGGGCAAAGCGAGGACGAGGTCGGTGAAAGTGCCGCCGATATCGACGGCCAGGCGCGCGGTCTTGCTCATCATGTCCCTTGCAGCGGTGCGGGCGAGTGGAAGGATGCGCCCGCGTCAGTCGGCGCGGATGTTGGCGGCCTGGACGACGGCGCGCCAGGTCTCGACCTCCGTTCGCACGAAGGCGGCGAATTCCGCCGGTGGCATCGCGGCGGGCTGGAAGCCGATGCGTTGCAGCGTCTCGACGATGGCGGGGCGGGTGATGATCCGCGCCACGTCGGCCGCGATGCGCGCGCGGATCGGCTCGGGCGTGCCGGGCGGGGCGATGATGCCGTACCAGTTGGAGATGTCGAACCCCTGCACGGCGCTGCCGACCGAAGGCGTTGCGGGCGATGCGTCCCAGCTGGCCGCGGAACTCACGGCCAGGAGGCGCAGTTGCCCCTGCTGCACCATCGGCCAGGCGGAGGTGTCGCTGAAGAAGATGTCCACATTGCCGGCGATCAGGTCGGTCAGCGCGGGCGCCGTGCCGCGATAGGGCACATGCACCATGCGCACGCCGAGCCGCAGGTTCATCAACTCACCCGCCAGATGCGTGCCGGTGCCGACACCGCCCGAGGCGAAGCGGATGGCGTCCGGTTCGCGCTTCACCAGCGCGACGAACTCCGCGAGGGTCTGCGCCGCCAGGCTGTTGCGGCAGAGCAGCAGCAAGGGGCTGCGCACCACCATGGTGACGAAGCCGAGCGCCAGCGGATCATAGGGTGTCGGCCGCACCACCGGCCCCGCGGTCATGTTGCCGGGGCTGACCATCGAGAAGGCATAGCCATCGGGCGGCGATTTCGCCACGGAATCCACGCCGATCGCGCCGCCGGCCCCGGCGCGGTTCTCGACCACCACGGGCTGGCCGAGGATGGTGCCGAGCGGCTCGGCCAGGATGCGCCCGACCGCATCCACGCCGCCACCGGGCGGGAAGGGGACGATCAGCCGGATGGGTCGGGTCGGATAGGTCTCGGCCGATGCCGATGGCGGCTGGCCCGTTGCCAGGCCGGTGGCAAGGGCGCCGAGCCCGAGGCCGCGGCGGGTCATGGAATGGCTCATCGAGGCGGTTCTCCTATGCGATGGGCCGTGACGAGGGCTTGTCCCGAAGCGTCGTCCCGGTCGTTCGATGCCAGGCTCGCGATCGCGGGAGCCTAGATCACCAGGTCGCGACGTGGAATGGGGGCGGGCCCGGCATGGCGCAGGAAATGCGAACGTCTCGCATCAGTGCCGTTCGCGCGTCTTCACCCCTTTCCTCGGCGCGCAAGCGGCGCGACGATGGCGCAAGCAGCCATCATCATCGCGAGGTCCCTCCATGTCGCTCACCAACCAGCCGGATCCCGAGGAACGTCGCCGCGTCGTCGCGCAGGACCTCGCCAATGTGATGCACCCGATCGTGCAGCATCGCGCGCTCGAGAAATCGCAGATGGTGGTGACCGGCGCGCAGGGCTCGACCATCGTCGATGCGGATGGCACGACCTATCTCGACGCCATGGCGGGGCTGTGGTGCGTCAACATCGGCTATGGCCGCACCGAGCTCGCCGAGATCGCGGCCGAGCAGATGCAGCAGATGTCCTACTACCCGCATACCGGCATGAACCTGCCGGCGGCGCGGCTGGGCGAGCAGCTCAACACGCTGATGGGCGGCGACTACCACACCTATTTCGTCAATTCGGGCTCGGAGGCGAACGAGGCCGGCTTCAAGGTCGCCCGCCAATACGCCAAGCATGAATTCCCGGGCCAGTTCCGCTTCAAGACCATCGCGCGGCACTATGCCTATCACGGCACCACGCTCGCCACGCTGGCGGCCGGCGGCATGGGCGAGCGCAAGATGAAGTTCGAGCCCTATGCGGGCGAATTCATCCATGTGCCGGCGCCGACCTGCTACCGCTGCCCGCTCGGCCTCGAATACCCGTCCTGCAAGACCGCCTGCGCCACCGCCTTCGAGGCGACCATCCTGGCCGAGGGGCCGCAGACGGTCGCCGAGGTGATCGTCGAGCCGATCATGTCCGCCGTCGGCGTCGCGGTGCCGCCGGACGACTACCTGCCGAAGGTCGAGGCGATCTGCCGCAAGTACGACGTGCTGCTGCATGTCGATGAGGTGATCAACGGCTTCGGCCGCACCGGCAAGATGTTCGCCCACCAGCATTACGGCATCAGCCCGGACATCATGGCGGTGGCCAAGGGGATCGTGTCCGCCTACCTGCCGATCGCCGCGACGGTTGTGAAGAACCGCGTGTTCGAGAGCTTCCTCGGCGAGGTCGCGGAAGCGCGCCAGGTGATGCAGGTGAACACCTATGGCGGGCATCCGGTGGCCGCGGCGGTCGCGGTGCGCAACATCGAGATCATGCTCGAGGAACAACTGCCCGAGCGCGCCGCGACCATGGGTGCGTACCTGATGGATGGCCTGCAAGGCGACGCTGTTCCGCCACGGCATCACCGGCGACATCCGCGGCAAGGGCCTGCTGATCGGCGTCGAGCTGGTGACGGACCGCGAGAGCAAGGTGCAGCTCGACGGCGCGCTGGTGCAGGGCGTGGTGGATTTCTGCAAGGCGAATGGCGTGATCGTCGGGCGGTCCGGCGGCGGAACGCGGCATTCGAACACCATCGTGATGTCGCCGCCGCTGGTGATCACCAGGACCGAATGCGACACGCTGATCGAGGTGCTGGACAAGGCGCTCGAAGCGACCGTTGCCCGCATGAGGGGGTAGGCTCGCCGGGGAGGGCCCTGCTCTCCCCAGGCTCCGCCCGCCGACGGCCTCTGGAAGCCGGCGCCTGGCATCGCCCGGTGACGCAGCGCCGTCCGGCAGGACAATCGCGGCGCCGATCGCCGGAACGCGGCAGAGAGGCGGCGCGGCACCTGGTGCAACCGTTGCGATCCTGCCCGGCTGTGCAGCGGAAGCCACCCAATCCGCAGCGACAGCGAGGCGCCGATCCCCCCTCGTCAGACGGCGCCGCACGTCTAAGATGCCTGCATACGACCGCATGAGGACTGACACGGGCATGATTCGCGCCGCCATCATCGGGCTTGGAGCGTGGGGCCAGAACCTGGTCCGCAACCTGCCCAAGGACAGCCCGGACATGCGCTTCGTCGCCGGCGCGACGCGCACGCCGGCGAAGCCGCCGCCTTCGCCGCCGAGCATGGGCTGCGCATGCTGGCGAATTACGAAGCCGCGCTCGCTGATCCGGCGATCGATGCGGTGGTGCTCGCCACGCCGCACACCCAGCATACCGACCAGATCATCGCCGCCGCCGCCGCCGGCAAGCATGTCTTCACCGAGAAACCGCTCGGCGTG
Organism: uncultured Alphaproteobacteria bacterium; assembly: GCA_963732425.1. GTDB lineage: Bacteria > Pseudomonadota > Alphaproteobacteria > Acetobacterales > Acetobacteraceae > Neoroseomonas. The sequence continues at coordinate 129,018 of CAVSZN010000013.1, read as the reverse complement.
AACGCCGCCGCCGCGGCGCGGGCCGCGGCGGCCTGCGCGGCAGCCGGCGTCACGCTCTCGGTCGGCTACAATTGGCGTTTCCAGCCGGCGCTTCAGCAGGATCCGCAAGGCTGCTGATCGAGGACGGCACGCTCGGCCGCGTGCTGCACATGGAAGGCAATTTCTGCGGGCCCAGTGCCTATCGCTTTCCCGAAGGGCCATTGGCGCCACGACCGCGCCGAAGGCCCCGCCGGCGGCATGACCGGGCGCGGCGTGCATGTGGTGGATGCCATGCTCTACCTTGCCGGGCCCATTGCGCAGGTGACGGCGCAGAGCTTCCGCCTGGTGCAGGATTTCGGGATGGACGACACCACCTCGATGCTGTTCCGCTTCAGGGGCGGTTCGACGGGCTATCTCGGCACCGTCATCGCCACGGCGGAGACCTGGCGGCTGCAGGTCTTCGGATCGAAGGGCTGGGCGGAGGTCGGCGATGTCGAGCATCTGCACTCCTGGGACATGAAGCTCTGCCTCATCGACCCGGCGAACGTCACGGTGAAGCAGAAGCCCGAGACGATCAGCTTTCCGAAGACCAGCACCGAGGGCGCGGAGCTGGAGCACTTCGCCCGGGCGGCTGCGGCACGCCGGCCGCTGGCGCAGCCCGGCGGCGATGCCGTGCACAATGTGCAGGTGCTCGAGGCGATCCTCGAATCCGCGCGGCGCAATGCGCCGGTTTCTCTGCCATGAAGGGACCGCCGATGCCGCGACGCCGCTGAAACCCTGCTCGGCCTCGCCGGGCTTGCCGCCATGCCGGCCGCGGCGCAGACGCCCGACTGGCCAAGCCGGCCGATCCGCGTGGTCGTGCCTTCGCCGCCCGGCGGGCCTCCCGACCTGATCCTGCGCGCCATCCTGCCGAAGATGCAGCCGGTGCTTGGCCAGAACATCATCGCCGAGAACCGCGCGGGCGGCGGCGGCCTGGTGGGCACCAGCCTATGTCTCGCGGCAACCGGCGCGACGGATATACGTGGCTGTTCACCACCGCGTCCCACACCAACATCCCGCCATTCAACGAGAACGTGACCTACGACCCGGTGCGCGATTTCACCCATGTGACGCTGGCGGCGCAGAATTTCGGCCAGGCGCTGATCATCCACCCGAGCGTGGCGGCGACGAACCTGCAGGAACTGGTTGCGCTGGCGAAGCGCGAGCCCGGCAGGCTCACCTACGTCAATGCCGGCAATGGCACGGCGAGCCACATTCCCGCCGAGCTCGATGAAGACGATGACCGGCACCGACATCCTCTCGGTGCCCTATCGTGGCGTGGCCGAAGGCATGACCGACCTGCTGGCCGGCCGCGTGGACATGTTCTTCGTGGGAACCAATGTCGCGCTCCAGCATGTGCAGTCCGGCGCGGTGCGCGCCATCGGCATCACCGGCGCGCGGCGCTGGAAGGGGATGCCGGAGGTACCGACGCTGCAGGAACAGGGCCTGGCGGGCTTCGCGGTGGTGAACTGGTTCGGCCTGTGGCTGCCGGCCGGGGCGCCGGCGCCGATGGTGGAGCGGATCCATGCCGCCGTCGCAATCGCGGTAGCGGATGCCGAGGTGCGGCGGCAATTCGACGTGCTGGGGCTGGAGGGTGTCGCGATGCCGCCCGATCGGTTCGCCGCCTTCGTGGCGGAGCAGGCGCAGGTCGCGCGGGAAATCGGCCGGCGCGTCAACGCGCCGCGTTGACGGAAACTCGAACTGGCGCGTCGACCTGGCGCGCCGCTGTGATGGAGATCGTGCCGACATGCCTTCTTCGGCGATCGTTCTGGGTGCCGGCATGGTGGGCGTCTCGGTGGCGCTGCATCTGCGCCGCCGCGGCCTCGATGTCCTGTTGGTGGACCGGCAGCAGCCAGGCGAGGGCGCGTCCTTCGGCAATGGCGGGCTGATCCAGCGGGAGGCGGTGCACCCGCACCCCTTCCCGCGCGATGCCGGCGAGATCCTGCGCATCGCGCGCAACAAGTCGATCGACGCCCATTACCACTGGGGCGCGCTGCCGGGGCTTGCCACGCCCCTGCTGCGCTATTGGTGGAATTCGGAGCCGCATCGCTATGCGCGCATCGCCGAAGCCTATGCGCGGCTGATCGAGACGTGCCTCGACGAGCACTACGCCATCGCGCGCGGCACCGATGCCATGCCGCTGCTGCGCCCGATCGGCTGGATCCGCATGTTCTCCGATGAGCCGGGCTTCGCCGCTGCCCTGGCGCAGGCCGAGGAAGGCAAGCGCCTGCACGGCGTCAACTTCGCCGCCATGGACAGCCAGGCGCTGGTTGCGGCCGAACCGTCCCTGCTGAAGTCGCGCTTCGGCGCCATCCACTGGACCGACCCGGTCTCGGTCAGCGATCCGCATGCGCTGGTGATGTCCTATGCGCAGCGCTTCTTCGATGCCGGTGGGCGTTTCGTGACCGGCGATGCGACGACCCTGACCCGCGAGGGGCAGGGCTGGCGCGTCCAGACCAGCGAGGGACCCGCTCAGGCGGAGGAGGTCGTCATCGCGCTCGGTGCCCATGCGAACCGGGTGACGAAGCAGTTCGGCTACGATCCGCCGACCTTCGGCAAGCGCGGCTATCACCGCCACTATCGGCTGCAGGGCAATGCGGTGCTGAACCGGCCGGTGCTGGACACCGAGAGCGCCTTCCTCCTCGCGCCGATGCGTGCCGGCGTGCGGCTGACGACCGGGGCTGAATTCGCCGGCCTCGACGAGCCGCCGACGCCGGTGCAGCTCGCCCGCGCCGAGCCGGTGGCGCGCACCCTGCTGCCGCTCGGCGATGCGGTGGAGCCCGAGCCCTGGATGGGCGTGCGCCCCTGCACGCCCGACATGCTGCCGATCATCGGCAGGCTGCCCGGGCAGAAGGGCGCCTGGTGCGCCTTCGGCCATGCCCATCAGGGCTTCACGCTGGGCCCGACCACCGGGCGCCTGATCGCCGACATGATGACCGGCGAACAGCCTTTCATCGACCCTGAACCCTATCGTGCGGACCGCTTCTGAAATGCGCATCGCCGTCCTGCAATTCGCGCACGAGACCGTCACCTTCCTTCCCTTCGACACGACGGAGGATGACTTCCGCTATCCAGGCTCGCCGGCGGCGGGGGAGGACCTGCTCGCCACCGATCCCAAGGGGTACATGGGCGGCTTCGTGCAGGTGGCGCGCGAGTATGATGGCGTCGATCTGGTCGGCATCGAATCGCCACTGTGGCCAAAGACCGGCACCGGCTCGGGCTGGATCACGCAGGAGGCGTTCGAGATCTTCCTCGGCCGGCAGGTCGAGCAACTGAAGGACCAGGGGCCATTCGACGGTGCCTATCTCGCCCTGCATGGCGCGATGGGCGTGCGCGGCGTGCCGCGGCCCGAGGCCGAGATCGCACGGCGGGTGCGCGCGGCGCTCGGGCCGGAAGCGCGCATCGTCGGGACCTTCGATCCGCACGGCAACGAGGATGCGGAATTCCTCCGTCACGCCGACATGGCGTTCTGCGTGAAATACTTCCCGCACTACGACATGCATCTGCAGGGCGAGCGTGCGGCGCGCATGCTGGTGCGCGCCATCCGCGGCGATTTCACGCCCGCTCACGTCACGCTGAAACTGCCGATCCTCTCGCCCACGGTGCTGCAATGGACCGGGGCGTCGCCCTGGTCGGACCTCGTGCAGCGCGCCCTGACCTGGGAGGCACGGGAGCCGGACGTCTTCGTCAACGTCTTCTTCGGCTTCCCCTGGAGCGACGTGCCGGATGCCGGCATGACCTTCCAGGTGCTGACCAACGGCAGGCCGGACCTGGCGCAGCGTATCGCGCGGGACATGGCGGATTGGACCTGGCGGCGGCGTGCCGACCTGCTGGCCAGCACGACGGTCCACCGCATCGCCGAGGGCGTGGCGCTGGCGAAGCAGGCCGTGGCCGAGGCCCGCGCGCCGGTGGTGCTGGCCGACCACAGCGACCGGTCCGGCTACGCCACCTGGCTGCTGCGCGAGATCATTGCCCAGGACCTGTCGCGCACGCTGGTCGCGACCATCGCGGCGCCGGAGGCGATCGCCGGGTTGCTCGCCAGCGGTGCGAAGCCCGGCGATGCCGTGGCGGTCGAGATCGGCGGCCGCGTCGATCCCTCGGCCGGCGAGCCCGTGCACATCATCGGCAAGGTGCTGCATGTCGCCGGCGCCACCACCGCCCGCGCCAAGGGCCGTGGGCAGGACTGGATCTGCATCGCATTCGGCGACGGCAATGTCCTCGTGCTCAGCCCCTTCCTGGTGCAGATCATCGAGCCGGACGAGCTCTGGGGCCTTGGCCTCTCGCCGGCCGACTACGATGTCATCGCCATCAAGTCGCGGGTGCATTTCCGGCGCGGCTTCGACGACAGCGGCTTCGCGCCGACCATCCTGCTCGTCGAACCCGACGAGCCCTTCCTCGGCACCGTGCGGCTGGAGGCGTTGCCCTACCGGCATCTCACGGTGACCGATTACTATCCCTTTGGCGGGCCACCGGCCCCGGGCAGATCCTGATCAGGTGAAGATGCTCACCAGGCGCAAGGACATGAAGACGCTGCCGTGAGCCCGCGCGAACGGCGCCGGCTTCAGCGGTTCTTCCAGGCCGGCTTGCGCTTTTCCGCGAAGGCCTTGGGGCCCTCGATGTAGTCCTCGCTGTCGATGTTGCGCTGCTGCGCGGGATAGATCGTGCCGATCGCCTCGTGCAGCGTCGGCTTGTCCATGCCGGCATAGACCGCCTGCTTCGACGCCCGCACCGCCAGCGGCGAGCATTCCAGGATCAGCGCCGCCCAGCGCCTGGCGGCCTCCAGCGCCTGGCCCTCGGGCACCACCTCGTTGACGAAGCCGAGCGCCTTGCCCTCGGCGGCGCCGACGCGCCGCCCGGTCAGGATCATGCCGAGCGCCTGCTTCTGCCCGATCATCCGCGGCAGGCGATGCACGCCGCCGGCGCCGGCGATCAGCCCGACGCGCGGTTCGGGCAGGGCGAAGATGGCGTTCTCGGCGGCGATGATCAGGTCGCAGGCGAGCGCGATCTCGAAGCCGCCACCCATGGCGATGCCGTTCACCGCGGCGATCAGCGGCTTGTCGAGATCGTATCGCTTCGTCAGCCCCGCGAAGCCGGAAGCCGGCGTCGGGCCGCGCTTGCCGGCGGCCTGCACCTTCAGGTCGTTGCCGGCCGAGAAGGCGCGCTCGCCCGCGCCGGTCACGATCGCGACCCAGAGGTCGGGGCTGGCGGCGAACTCATCCCAGACCTGTGCGAGTTCCTGATGCGCCTCGCTGTGCAGGGCGTTCATCACCTCGGGCCGGTTCAGCGTGACGATGCGCAGGCGGCCCTCATCCTGCACGGTGCAGTGGCGATAATCCGTCATGGTGGTTGCTTCCTCCCGCGGGTTGCGTGTCGTTGGGGTCAGTCGGCCGTCCAGCCGCCATCCACCACCAGGGCGGATCCCGTCATCAGCGCCGAGGCATCGCAGGCGAGGAACAGGATCGCGCCCATCAGGTCCTCGACCTGGCCGAGGCGGCCGAGCTTGATCTTGGTCAGCACGCTCGCCTTGAAGGCGGCATCCTCGAAGAAGGGCCGCGTCAGCGGCGTCTCGATGAAGGTCGGGCCGATGGTGTTGACGCGGATGCCGTGCGGGGCGAGTTCCACCGCCATCGCCTTGGTCAGCCCCTCCAGCGCCCATTTCGACGCGCAGTAGATGGTGCGGTTCGCCGCGCCGACATGGCCCATCTGGGAGGAGATGTTGATGATCGACCCCGGTCGCCGCGCCGCCAGCAGCCGCTGCGCCACGGCCTGCGCCACGAAGAAGGCCGCCCGCAGGTTGAGGTCCATCACCGCGTCGAAATCGTCGTGCGTCACATCGACGAACGGCTTGGGGCGGTTGGTGCCGGCATTGTTCACCAGCACGTCGAACGGGTCGGCCGCGGCGATCGCGCGCGCCGTGGCCTCCAGGTCCAGCACGTCGAGCACCAGCGCATCGGCGCGCACCCTCGGCGGCGCGGATCGCCTCGGCCGCGGCCTCGATCTCGCCCGCGTTGCGGGCGACCAGCGTGACATGCGCCCCGGCCTCGGCCAGTGCCGCGGCGGCGGCCAGGCCGATGCCACGCCCCGCGCCGCTGACCAGGGCGCGCTTGCCGTCGAGGCGGAAACTACGGCGTCCGGGGCAGTTGCATCGTTCAGTCCGCCGCGGTGCCATAGGGGATGTTGCGCCCGCCATAGCGGCGCACGCGGATATTGGCCTGCTCGGCATGGCCGGCGAAGCCTTCCAGCATGCACAGGCGCGAGCAGTATTCGCCGATCATCGCCGATGCCTCGTCGGTCAGCACGCGCTGATAGGTGCAGGTCTTCATGAACTTGCCGACCCACAGGCCGCCCGTGTAGCGCGCGGCCTTCTTCGTCGGCAGCGTGTGGTTGGTGCCGATCACCTTGTCGCCGATAGGACACATTGGTGCGCGGCCCGAGGAACAGCGCGCCGTAGTTGGTCATGTTGGCCAGGAAGTAGTCCGGGTCGCGCGTCATCACCTGGACGTGCTCGGAGGCGATGCGGTCGGCCTCGCGCACCATCTCCTCCTCGTTCTCGCAGACGATCACCTCGCCGTAATCCTCCCAGGCCTGCCGGGCGATGGCGGCGGTGGGCAGGATGGTCAGCAGGCGCTCGACCTCGGCCATGGTGTCGCGGGCGAGCTTCTCGGACGTGGTCAGCAGGATGGCCGGGCGAGTTCGGCCCGTGTTCGGCCTGGCCGAGCAGGTCGGTGGCGCAGAGCTCGCCATCCACCGTCTCGTCGGCGATCACCAGCGTCTCGGTCGGGCCGGCGAACAGGTCGATGCCGACGCGGCCGTAGAGCTGCCGCTTGGCTTCGGCGACGAAGGCATTGCCGGGGCCGACCAGCATGTCGACCGCCTCGATGCTCTCGGTGCCGAGCGCCATCGCGCCGACCGCCTGGATGCCGCCGAGGCAATAGATCACATCCGCGCCGGCCAGATGCTGCGCGGCGACGATGGCCGGTGCCGGCGCGGCCCTCGAAGGGCGGGGCGCAGGTGATGATGCGCGCGCACGCCGGCCACCTTCGCCGTCAGCACCGACATATGCGCCGAGGCGAGCAGCGGATACTTGCCGCCGGGCACGTAGCAGCCGACCGAGTTCACCGGAATGTTCTTGTGGCCGAGCACCACGCCGGGCAGCGTCTCGACCTCGATGTCGCGCAGCGCGGCCTTCTGGTGCTCGGCGAAATTGCGCACCTGGGCCTGGGCGAAGCGGATGTCGTCGAGGTCGCGCGGCGGAAAGCTGGGCCAGGCAGTCGCGGATCTCGGCATCGGTCAGGCGGAAGTCCGTGCGGTCCCACTTGTCGAAGCGGATCGACAATTCGCGCACCGCGGCATCGCCGCGCGCGGCGATGTCGGCGAGGATGCCTTCGACCGTCGAGCGGACCTTCGCGTCGTCCTCGGCCCGCGCTTCGGCGTCGCGGCCCCGCTTGAGATGACGTGCCATCGTCGTTCCCCTATACTGCGCCCCAAGCCGTAGCCTTTGGCCGGGCGGTGTCAACCGGATGGTGTGGGGGGCTATGCTGCGCGAAGCGGGCAGCATAGCCTAGCCGACCGGCTGTGACCGAGGCGCAGCCATGTCTGGCATTCCCGGGCCAACGGGATGCAACGGGATGGGAAGCAGGAATGACAGATATCCGATACCTGGCGCCGAGCACGCTTGATGAAGCGGTCGGTGCCTTCGCCGCCGCAGCGGGCGCCGCGCGCATCCTGGCCGGCGGGACCGACCTGCTGGTGCAGATGCGCGCCGGCACGCAGAAGCCCGGCACCATCATCGACATCAAGAAGATCCCGGCGTTGACGACGATCGAGGATCTCGGCGGCGGTGCCTTCCGGATCGGGGCAGCCGTATCCGGCGCCGTGCTGGCCGAGCACCCGACCTTCGGCAAGGCCTGGCCCGGCGTGCTGGAGGCGATCAACCTGATCGGATCCAAGCAGGTCCAGGGGCGCGCCTCGCCGGGCGGCAACCTGTGCAATTCCTCCCCGGCCGGGGACAGCGTGCCGGCGATGATCGCGGCGGGCGCCGTGGTGACGGTGCAGGGCCCCAACGGCCAGCGCGAGATGCCGGTCGAGGCCGTGCCGGCCGGTCCGGGCCGCACCAATCTCGCGCCAGGCGAGATCGTGGTGTCCTTCACCCTGCCGGCGCGGCCGAAGGGGTCGTCGGACGCCTATCTGCGCATGATCCCGCGCACCGAGATGGACATCGCGGTGGTCGGCGTCGGCGTGAACCTGACGATGGAAGGCGGCGTGGTGAAGGCCGCCCGCGTCGGCCTTGGCGCCGTGGCGCCGACCGTGCTGCTGGTCGAGGACGCCGCCAAGGCGCTGATCGGCACGAAGCTCGAGGATGCCGCGCTGGAAGCGGCGGCCGCCGCGTGCCGCGCCGCCTGCAAGCCGATCGACGACAAGCGCGGCACCATCGCCTACCGGACCAAGGTGGCGGGCGTGCTGCTGAAGCGCACGGTGGCGATCGCCGCCGCCCGCGCCGGGGGGAACTGAGACCATGTCCAAGATGCATGTGACGACCACGATCAACGGGGAGCCGATGGAGTTCCTCGCCGACGCCTCGTCCAGCCTGCTCGACGTGCTGCGCGGGTCGCTGGGGCTGACCGGCACCAAGGAAGGCTGCGGCACCGGCGATTGCGGCGCCTGCTCGGTCACCGTCGATGGCCGGCTGGTGTGTTCCTGCCTGATGCTGGCGGTGGAAGCCGAGGGCAAGTCGATCGGCACCATCGAAGGCATGGCCCAGGGCGACCACCTGCATCCGCTGCAGCAGAAGTTCCTGGAGATGGCGGCGCTGCAATGCGGCATCTGCACGCCGGGCGTGCTGATCTCGGCGCGCGCGCTGCTCGAGAAGAACCCCGACCCGACGGAGGAGGAGGTGCGCTTCGGCCTGGCCGGCAACCTCTGCCGCTGCACCGGGTATGACAAGATCGTCCGGGCGGTGCTGGAAACGGCCGCCGACATGAGGGAGTCCGCGCGATGAACGACATGTCCAACAAGTGGATCGGCGCCCGCACGATCCGCCCCGACGGCGCCGACAAGGTGACCGGCCGTGCCACCTATTCGCGCCGACAACACCATGCCCGGCATGATCTGGGGCAAGATGCTGCGCAGCCCGCATGCCCATGCGCGGATCCGCTCCATCGACACGTCCAAGGCCGAGGCGCTGCCCGGCGTGAAGGCGGTGGTGACGGCGAAGGATATCGTCGACTTCCCGCTCGACAAATCCGTGATGCTCGGCATCCAGGACATGCGCTGGATGGCGCGCAACATCCTGGCGCGGAGAAGGCGCTGTTCCACGGCCATCCGGTCGCCGCCGTGGCCGCGATCAACGAGGAAGTGGCCGCGGCGGCCTGCGCGCTGATCGAGGTGGACTACGAGGTCCTGCCCCACGTCATCGAGATCGAGGACGCGATCAAGCCGGACGCGCCGATCCTGCATGACTGGAACCAGTTCGAGGGCAAGCCGTCGAACATCGCCGGGACCATGGTGCTGAAGACGGGCGACATCGAGAAGGGCTTCGCCGAGGCGGATCTCGTCGTCGAGCGCACCTTCACCACGCGCCCCGTGCACCAGGGCTACATCGAGCCGCACGCCTGCACCGTCTCCCACGCGGCGGATGGGCGCGTCACGATCTGGTCGTCGTCGCAGGGCCAGTTCATGGTCCGCGCCATGACCTCGCTGCTCACGGGCATCCCGCAGAGCAACATCCGCGCGATCCCGGCCGAGATCGGCGGCGGCTTCGGCGCCAAGACGATCGTCTATCTCGAACCCGTCGCGGTCATGCTGTCCAAGAAGTCGGGCCGCCCGGTGAAGATGGTGATGACGCGCGACGAGGTGCAGCGCGCGACGGGCCCGGCGCCCGGCTCGCTGATGACCGTCAAGATCGGTGCGAAGAAGGACGGCACGCTGGTCGCCGCCCAGGGCACTTTCTATCTTCAGGCGGGCGGGCTGCCTGGCTCGCCGCTGCGCGGGCCGGTGGGCTGCTCCTTCGCGGCCTATGCGATCCCGAACGTGCTCTCGACCGGCTATGACGTGGTGTCGAACCGCTCGAAGGTCGCGGCCTATCGTGCGCCAGGCGCGCCGCACGGCGCCTTCGCGACCGAATCCGTGCTGGATGAGATCGCCGAGAAGCTCGGCCTCGATCCGCTCGACATGCGCGTGCGCAACAGCGCCAAGCCGGGCGACAAGGCGATCTACGGACGCGAACTTCGGTGACGTCACCTTCATCGAGACGATCGACGCGATCCGCAAGCATCCGCACTACAAGGCGCCGCTCGACAAGAACCCGCGCCCGGGCGTGAAGCGCGGCCGCGGCGTCGCCTCCGGCTTCTGGTACAATGCCGGCGGCGAATCCTCGGTGCAGGTCAACATCACCGAGGACGGCAACGTCGTCGTCACCACCGGCCACCCCGATGTCGGCGGCAGCCGTGCCTCCATCGCCAATGTCGTTGCCGAGCTGATGGGGATCGACCATTCCCGCGTCAACGTCATCATCGGCGACACGCAGACGATCGGCTTCTCCAACCTGACGGGCGGCAGCCGCGTGACCTTTGCCTCCGCCATGGTGGCGACCGCGTCGTGCGAGAAGGTCGTCGGCCAGCTCAAGGATCGCGCGGCGAAGATCTGGAAGATCGATGCCGAGGCGGTGAAGTGGGAGGACGGCATGGCGCTGCCGGCCGGCGACAATGCCGGCAAGTTCCCGCCGCTGTCGCTCAAGGAACTCGCCGCCAAGGCGAATGAGATGGGCGGGCCGATCGGCACCCAGGTCCAGCTCAACACCACCGGCGCCGACCCCGGCTACGCCACGCATTGCGTGGATGTCGAGGTCGATGTGGACCTCGGCATCGTCCGCGTGCTGCGCTACACCGCCGCGCAGGATGTCGGCCGGGCGCTGCACCCGTCCTATGTCGAAGGGCAGATCCAGGGCGGCGTGGTGCAGGGCATCGGCTGGGCGCTGTCGGAGGAATATCTCTACGACAAGCAGGGCCGCGTCGATAACGCCTCCTTCCTCGACTATCGCATGCCGGTCTGTTCCGACGTGCCGATGATCGAGGCGCTGGTCATCGAGATTCCCAACTCGAAGCATCCGCAGGGCGTGCGGGGCGTGGGCGAGGCCCCGATCGTGCCGCCGCTCGCGGCGATCGCCAACGCGGTCCATGACGCGCTGGGCAAGCGGTTCTTCTCCCTGCCGATGTCGCCGCCGAAGGTGACGGCACGGATGGAGCAGGCCGATTGAGGGTGACGGAGGGGCTTTGCCCCTCCGGGCCTTGCCGGCAGGCGTTTCCGCCGGCGCCGCGAAGCAACGCCGGGCGGTGCGCTCGGCGCATGGTCTCCGGCAGGCCATTCCGGCGCCTGCCGGGACGGCTGCCTGGGCGTTTGCGCGATGGGGCACCAACGCCAGGCGGGCGACCTCCTCTGCGATGGGGCTGTTCGGCAGGTCGCCGGGCACCTCTCCGTGCCCGGCGCCACCACCGGGTCGCAACAGCCGCATCTTCGTCGTTGAGCCGGGCGAACCTGCCGGCGACATTGTGGTCGCCACACCGCCTTGAGCGGGCTCCCGGTGCCAGACTGCCTCCGGTAGCATCGCGTCGATGCTTTCATCGCAGGCATTCCCGCGTGAAATGCGCGATGGCGTGCCCATCGCAGTCTTGCCAGCCGTGAAGACGCGCCTCTAACCTTTGGTCGGGCCACGATCGAAGGATGCCGATGGCACGCTATTCGGGCTTGCGCATTCTCCGCGAAGGACTTCGGGGCAACAGCGGATGGCAGCCCGCCTGGCGCAAGCCGGCGCCGAAGGAAGCCTATGACGTGGTGGTGGTCGGCGGCGGCGGGCATGGCCTCGCCACGGCCTTCTACCTGGCCGAGGTGCACGGCATCCGGAACGTGGCGGTGCTGGAGCGCGGGCTGATCGGCCAGGGCAATACCGGGCGCAACACGACGATCGTCCGGTCCAACTACATGCTGCCCGAGAACAACAACTTCTACGAGCACGCGCTGAAGCTGTGGGAAGGGCTGGAGCAATCGCTCGGCTACAACGTGATGATGAGCCAGCGCGGCGTCATCAACCTGTTCCACAACGACGCGCAGCGCAACGCGGCGCTGCGGCGCGGCAATTCCATGCGGCTGAACGGCATCGATGCCGAGATCATCGACCGCGACGGCGTGAAGGCGATGTGCCCGATCGTCGATCTCGACAATGGTCGCTATCCGGTGATGGGCGGGCTGCTGCAGCGGCGCGGCGGCACGGCGCGCCATGATGCGGTGGCCTGGGGCTTCGCCCATGCGGCCGATGCGCGCGGCGTCGATATCATCGAGCATTGCGAAGTGACCGGCATGATCGTGGAGGGCGGCGCCATCCAGGGCGTGCGCACCACGCGCGGCGAGATCCGTGCGCCGAAGGTCGGCCTCGCCGTCGCCGGCCACACCAGTACGCTGACCGAGATGGCCGGCTTCCGCGTGCCGATCGAGACGCACCTGCTGCAGGCCTTCGTCAGCGAGGGGCTGAAGCCGCTGATCGACTGCGTCGTTACCTTCGGCGCCGGGCATTTCTACATCAGCCAGTCGGACAAGGGTGGGCTGGTGTTCGGCGGCGGGCTGGACGGATATCCGTCCTATGGCCAGCGCGGCACGCTGCGCGAGGCGGAACACGTCTATGCCGCCGGCATCAGCATGATCCCCGCACTCGGCCGGTTGCGCGGCCTGCGGTCCTGGGCCGGCGTGATGGACATGACGCCCGACGGGTCCTTCTACATCTGCAAGACGCCTGTGCAGGGGCTCTACATGACCGCGGGCTGGTGCTACGGCGGCTTCAAGGCGACGCCGGGCTCCGGCTGGTGCCACGCCTGGACCATCGCCAAGGATGAGCCGCACCGGCTCAACGCCGCGCATACGCTGGATCGGTTCCGCGAAGGCCGCATGCTCGATGAACGGGGCAACGGCCCCTTTTTCTGGGCGCAGTAGATGGTGCGCATCCCTTGCCCCCATTGCGGTGCGCGCGACGAGATGGAGTTCACCTATCGCGGCGATGCCACCGTCACGCGCCCCGGCCCCGATGCCGGCGTCGAGGCCTTCCACGACTACCTCTACCTGCGCACCAATCCGCGGGGCTGGCAGGTGGAATGGTGGCAGCACAACAGCGGCTGCCGCGCCTTCCTCAAGGTGCTGCGCCACACCGTGACGCATGAGATCGGCGCCGTCGCGACCGCGACGGAAACGCTGGAGGTGCCGCAGGCATGACGCAGCCGCACCGCCTGGCCGCCGGAGGCCACGTCGATCGCGCGACGCGGCTGTCCTTCACCTTCGATGGACGCCGCCATGAAGGGCATGCGGGCGACACCCTGGCGTCCGCGCTGCTTGCCAATGGCGTGCGACTGGTCGGGCGCTCCTTCAAGTATCACCGCCCGCGCGGCATCTTCTCCGCCGGTGTCGAGGAACCCAACGCGCTCGTCGAACTGCGCGATGGCGCGTGGCGCGAGCCGAACACGCGCGCGACCGTCGCGGAACTCTTCGACGGATCTGACGGCAACCAGCCAGAACCGCCGGGGATCGCTCGCCTTCGACTGGATGGCGGTGAACGGGCTGCTGGCGCCCTGGCTTGGCGCGGGCTTCTACTACAAGACCTTCATGTGGCCCGCCGCGTTCTGGGAACGGGTGTATGAGCCGATGATCCGCAAGGCGGCGGGGCTCGGCCGCGCCTCCGGCCTGCCGGACCCCGACCGATACGACGCGGCGCATGCGCATTGCGACGTGCTGGTGGTCGGCGCCGGGCCGGCGGGACTTGCCGCCGCGCGCGCGGCAGGAGCGGCCGGTGCACGGGTGATCCTGATGGAACAGGATTTCCTGCTCGGCGGCGATGTGCTGAACGAGCCCGGCCTCGACGCCTGGCGCCGCGCCACCATCGCGGCGCTGGAGGGCATGCCCGAGGTCACGGTCATGCCGCGCACAACCGTCTTCGGCTTCTATGACCAGGGCGTGCTCGGCGCCGTGGAGCGCCTGGCCGATCACCTGGCGGAATCGCCGCCGCACACGCCGCGGCAACGGTGCTGGACGATCCGCGCGACGGAGGTCGTGCTCGCGACCGGCGCGCATGAACGTCTCATCGCCTTCCCCGGCAACGACCGCCCCGGCATCATGCTGGCCGGCGCGGCGCGGACATTCGCCCGGCGCTTCGGCGTGCGCGCAGGACAGACAGCGGCGCTGTTCGCCACGCATGACGGTGCCTATGACGCCGCCTTCGCCATGGCCGAGGCCGGCACGCGCATCGCCGCCATCATCGACCCGCGCGCCGACAGCCCGGCCATGCAGCGCGCGCGTGAGGCCGGCTTCACGGTGAAGCCGGGCAGCGTCGTCAGCGGCACGGTCGGTGGCAACGCGTTGCGGGGCATCGCCATCGGTGCGGCCGGCAGCGGCGGACGCGACGATGCCCTGCCGGTCGATCTTCTGATGGTGGCGGGTGGGTGGAATCCGGCAGTCCACCTCGCCTCCATGTCGGGCGCCACGCTCGCCTGGGATGATGGGCTGCACGGCTTCATCCCCGGCAGGCCGGCGCAGCGTGAGCGAAGCGCCGGCGCCTGCCGCGGCGTGAACGGCATCGCGGCCGCCGCCGCGGATGGTGCCGCGGCCGGGCGCGACGCCGCCATCGCCGCGGGCTTCGCAGCCGCGCCCGAAGCGCCACTGCCCGACGCCACGGCGCCGGACCACCGCCCGCAGCCGGTTTGGGAAGTCAGGGGCCGCGGCAAGGCCTTCGTCGATCTCCAGGACGACGTCACCGCCAACGACATCCGCCTCGCCCATCGCGAGGGCTTCAGCCATATCGAGCACGCCAAGCGCTACACCACCCACGCCATGGGCACCGACCAGGGCAAGACCGGCGGCATCGTCGGCGCCGCGGTGCTGGCCGAGGCGCGCGGCGAACCGCTCGCCAAGGTCGGCCTGCCGCGCTTCCGCCCCTACACCGCGCCGATCGCCTGGGGGGCGATGGCGGGGCAGGAGGTGGGCAAGCACTTCCAGCCGATACGCCGCACATCGCTGCATGCGACGCATGACGCGGCCGGCGCCGTCTGGATGGATGCCGGCCTGTGGAAGCGCCCCGCCTACTACCCGAAGCCCGAGGATGCCGATGCCTGGGCCAGCGTGCTGCGCGAGGCCCGCGCGGTGCGCCAGCGCGTCGGCATCTGCGATGTCTCGACGCTCGGCAAGATCGCGGTGGAAGGGCCGGATGCGGCGACCTTCCTCGACCGTGTCTATGCCAACACCTTCTCGACCCTGCCGGTCGGGCGTGCGCGCTACGGGCTGATGCTGCGCGAGGACGGGATCGTCTTCGACGACGGCACCACCAGCCGCATCGGGCCGGAGCGCTTCTTCGTCACCACCACGACGGCGCAGGCCGGGCCGGTGATGCAGCACCTGGAATTCCACCTGGCGAGTGCCTGGCCCGACCTCGATGTCAGCCTGGCCAGCGTCACCGACCAATGGGCGGCCGTCGCCATCGCCGGGCCGAAGGCGCGCGAGGTTGTCGCCGCCATGGTGCAGGGCATCGACCTGTCCAACGAGGCCTTCCCCTTCATGGCGGTGGGCGACTGCACCGCGGCCGGGGTGCCGGCGCGGCTGTTCCGCATCTCCTTCTCGGGTGAACTCGCCTATGAGATCGCGATGCCCGCCGGCCATGCCGCGCATGTCTGGCAGGCGGCGATGGCGGCCGGCGCGGCGCATGGCATCGAGCCCTATGGCATGGAAGCCCTGGGCCTGCTGCGGGTCGAGAAGGGCCATGTCGCCGGGCCGGAACTCAATGGGCAGACCACGGCGCATGACCTGGGCCTTGGGCGCATGCTGAAGAAGAAGGGCGACTTCATCGGCCGGGTGCTGGCGCAGCGCCCGGGCATGACGGATCCGTCGCGGCCGCGCCTGGTCGGGCTGCGCAGCGTCGATGCGAAGCGGCAGATCCGCGCGGGGTCGCATCTGGTCGTCGCGGGCCGCAGCCAGGGCTGGATTTCGAGCGCGACGCAATCGGTGCTCGACCCCGGCTGGATCGGCCTCGGCCTGCTCCGCGACGGGGAGGCGCTGATCGGCACGCAGGTCCTCGCCGCCAATCCGCTGATGAACGAGGAGGTGCCGGTGCAGGTGGTCAGCCCGCATGGCTATGATCCGGAGAACCGCCTTGTCCGCGCCTGAGCCCACCCATCCGCTGGCTGCCGTCGCCACGCCGGGCCTGCGCGGTGCGGCAGGCGTCGCGCCGCTGCGCGTCAGCCTGCCGGCGCGGCATATGGTTCAGGTCATGCTCCGTCGCGGCCGCGATGATGCATTCGCCGCCGCCATGTCGCAGGGCTTCGGCATGGCGCCGCCCGCGCCCGGACATGCGGGGACCGGGGCTGCCGTCACCGCCATCTGGATCCAGCCCGGTGCCTTCATGCTGACGGGCGCGCAACCGGGTCTCGCCGCCCGGGCGGCGCAAGCCTTCGCCGGCCTCGCCGCGGTCGAGGACCAGAGCCACGGCCGCACCACCATCGCCGTTGCGGGCCCGGCTGCGCGGCGGGTGCTCGCGCGTGGCTGCCGGCTGGACCTGCACCCGCGTGCCTTCGGTCCGGGCCGCGCCGCCACCACGCAGATCGCCCAGATCGGCTGCCTGCTGCACCAGACCGATGACGCGCCGAGCTTCGAGCTGACCGTCTTCTCGACCCTCGCCGAGCCCTTCTTCCACTGGCTGGTCGAAGCCGGTTCCAGCGATGGCGTGGTGATCGCGTGACCGCGCAGGCGACCCTCCCGACGCAGGCCGGGGCGGCCGCCGCCGAAACACCGCTGCTGAGCGTCCGCGACCTGACGCTGCACATCCCCGTGCCGCCGCATGTGCTGCGCGCGGTGGACGGCATTTCCTTCGACCTGCGCCGTGGCGAGACGCTCGGCCTGGTGGGCGAGAGCGGCAGCGGCAAGACACTGACCGCGATGACGCTGATGCGCCTGCTGGAACCGCCGCTCGACCATCTGCCGCGCGGGCAGGTGGTGCTCGACGGCCGGGACCTGATGATGCTGACCGAGGCGCATATGTCGGCGCTGCGCGGCCACGCCATCTCGATGGTGTTCCAGGAGCCGATGACCTCGCTGAACCCGGTGATGACGGTGGGCCGGCAGATCGCCGAACCATTGGTGCGTCATCTCGGCCTGTCGTCACGCGCGGCGATGGCGCAGGCGCAGGAGATGCTGCGCCTGGTCGGCATTCCCGACCCCGCCCGCGTGCTGCGCGCCTATCCGCATCTGCTGTCGGGCGGCATGCGGCAGCGTGCGATGATCGCCATCGCGCTGGCCTGCCGGCCGCTGGTGCTGATCGCCGATGAACCGACGACCGCGCTCGACGTCACGGTGCAGGCGCAGATCCTGGACCTGCTGACGGAACTGCAGCGGGAGATGGGCAGCGCCATCCTGCTGATCACCCACGACCTCGCGGTGATCGCCGAGACGGCACACCGCGTCGCCGTGATGTATGCCGGGCGCATCGTCGAGGAAGCGCCGGTTGCCGAATTGTTCGCCGATCCGCGCCACCCCTATGCGCGCGGGCTGCTGGCCTCGATCCCGCGCATCGAGCGCAGCCCGGCCGCGACCCTGCCCGAGATTCCCGGCATGGTGCCGGGGCCTGCCGAGCGGCCCTTCGGCTGCGCCTTCATGCCGCGCTGTTCCCGCGCGATATCAGGCTGCGCGGCGGAGGCACCGCCGCTCGCCGAGGTCGCACCCGGCCATCGCGTCGCCTGCTGGAACCCTGTCCATGGCTGAGCCGCTGCTCCGGGTCACGGGCCTCGAGGTCCACTTCCCCATCCGATCCGCCCTCCTGCGCCGGCGCACCGGCACGGTGCGCGCGGTGGATGGCGTGACGCTGGAGGTGGCGCGCGGCGAGACGCTCGCCATCGTCGGCGAAAGCGGCTGCGGCAAGACCACCACGGGCAAGTCGATCCTGCGGCTGATCGAACCCACCGGCGGGACGATCCGCTTCGACGGGCAGGAGATAACGCATCGCTCGCAGCGTGACCTCGCACCGTTCCGCCGCCGCATGCAGATCGTGTTCCAGGACCCCTATGCCAGCCTGAACCCGCGGATGAGTGTCGGCGGCATCCTGGCCGCGCCCTTCGAGATCCATCGCATCGGCGATGCGAAGGACCGTCCCGACCGCGTCGCCGAACTGCTGCGTACCGTCGGCCTGCCGCCCGAGGCCGCGCACCGCTACCCGCATGAATTCAGCGGCGGGCAGCGCCAGCGCATCGGCATCGCCCGCGCCCTGGCGCTGCGGCCGGAACTGGTGATCGGCGATGAGCCGGTCAGCGCGCTCGACGTGTCTCGATCCAGGCGCAGATCATCAACCTGATGAAGCGGCTGCAGGCGGAACTCGGCCTCGCCTACATCATGATCTCGCACAATCTTGCCGTGGTCAGCCATGTCGCCGACCGGGTGGCGGTGATGTATCTCGGCCGCGTGGTGGAAACCGCGCCGCGCGAGGCGCTGTTCTTCGAGGCGCGGCATCCCTACACCCAGGCGCTGCTCTCGGCCGTGCCGGAACCGGTGCCGGGCCGCCGCCGCGCCCGCCAGGTGCCGCAGGGCGATGTGCCGAGCCCCGCGCGGCCGCCCTCCGGTTGTCATTTCCACCCGCGCTGCCCGCATGCGATGCCGCGTTGCGCGATGGAGGCGCCGGCATCGCGCATCGTCGCGCCGGGCCATGCGGTCGCCTGCCACCTGGTGACGCCATGATCGGCTTCATCGCGAAGCGACTGTTGCAGGCGATCCCGCTGCTGATCGGCGTGTCGCTGATCGGCTTCGGGCTGATGCATCTGGCACCTGGCGGACCGTTGGCGATCTACACGCTGAACCCGACCATCCAGGTGCAGGACATCGAGCGCATCAAGATCATCTTCGGCCTCGATCAGCCGCTGCACATCCAGTATTTCAAATGGGCGAGCGGCATCTTCACCGGCAACTGGGGCAACACCTTCTTCGGCGGCCGGCCCGTGCTGGATGTCATCCTGGAACGCGTGCCGGCGACGCTGCTGCTGATGGGCTCGGCGCTTGTCGGTGGCGATCGTGCTGGGCCTGTCGGTCGGCGTGCTCGGCGCGGTGAAGCGGTATTCGGTGTTCGACGTGCTGGCGACGACAGGCGCGCTGTTCGCGCTGTCCTTCCCGACCTTCTGGTTCGGGCTGATGGCGATCTTCGTCTTCGCCATCGAACTGCGCTGGCTGCCTTCCGGCGGCATGTGGGAACTGGGCGATGAAGGCAACATCATCGCCCTGCTGCGGCATCTGGTGCTGCCGACGATGGTGCTGGCGCTGGTCATCACCGCGACCTGGAGCCGCTACTCGCGCTCCGCCTTCCTGGAAGTGATGCATCAGGATTTCATGCGCACCGCGCGCGCCAAGGGCGTGCCGCCGGGCGCGCGGCTGCTGCGCCACGCCTTTCCCAATGCCGCCAAGCCGCTGATCGCGCTGCTTGGCGTCGAACTGCCCTTCCTGTTCTCCGGCGCGCTGGTCACCGAGACGATCTTCGGCTGGCCGGGCATGGGCCGGCTTTTCGTCGATGCGCTGAGCATGAAGGAGTATCCGGTGCTGATGGGGATGATGATGTTCACCGCCATCTTCGTCATCGTCGGCAACCTGCTCGCCGACATCGCCATCGCCCTGATCGATCCGCGGGTCCGGCTGTCATGAGCGCGACCATCGCGACCCGCAGGGGCAGGCCGGCCGCATCTGGACGCGGTTCAGACGGCATCGGCTGGCGCTGGCGGGTGCCTTCGTCGTGGCGCTGCTGCTGGCCTCGGCGCTGTTCGCGCCGCTTCTGGCGCCGCAGGACCCGACGCTGCTCGACACCGCGCTGCGCTTCCGGCCGCCCTTCGCGGACTGGCACTTCCCGCTCGGCACCGATGAACTCGGCCGCGATACGCTGTCGCGCCTGCTGTATGGTGGCCGCGTGTCATTGACCGTCGGGCTGGTGGCGATGATCACCACGGTGATGACCGGTGCGCTGATCGGCATCACCGCAGGCTTCATGGGTGGCGTCGTCGACACGCTGCTGATGCGCTTCGTCGACACCATGCTGTGCTTCCCGCAGGTCTTCCTGCTGCTGGTGGTCGCCGCCTTCGTGCCGCCGACGCTGCTGTCCATTTCATTGATCATCGGGCTGACATCCTGGATGGAGGTCAGCCGCATCGTCCGGGCCGAGATACTCAACCTGAAGGAGCAGGATTTCGTCGCCGCGGCGCGTGCGCTCGGTGCGTCGCGGTCGCGCATCATGTTCCGCGAATTGCTGCCGAACGCGGCCGCGCCGATCCTGGTGGCGGCGACGCTGAAGGTCGCGTCGGCGGTGCTGATGGAGAGCTACATCTCCTATCTCGGCTATGGCGTGCAGCCGCCGCTGGCGTCCTGGGGCAACATGCTGACCAATGCGCAGGGGTATTTCGACACCGTGCCGTGGCTCGCCATCCTGCCGGGTGTCGCGATCACGCTGACGGTGATGGGCTTCAACTTCCTGGGCGACGGGCTGCGCGACGCGCTCGACCCACGCCTGCGGATGGATCCTTGACCAACAAGAAGAAGGAGGCTCACGACATGACCATCAGGATCTCCCGCCGCGGCGTTCTGGCCGGTTCGGCCGGCGCGGCCACCCTGCTCGCCGCCCCCACGGTCTGGGGGCAGTCGATCAACCGCGAGCGCGTCATCCTCGCGATGACGCAGGAACCGGTGCAGTTCAACCCGCTGCTCTACGTCAATGCCGGCACCGAGAACGTGCCCGAGGCCTGCCTGTTCGACGCGCTGTGGGACGTGAACGACAAGGGCGAATTCTTCCCCAACCTCGCCGTCGCCGTGCCATCGCGCCAGAATGGCGGCATCTCCGCCGATGGGCTGACCTGGACGGTCAACCTCAAGCGCGACGTGAAATGGAGCGACGGCCAGCCCTTCACCGCGAAGGATGTCGAGTTCACCTACCAGACCATCATGAACCCGGCGGTCGCGGTGCGCAGCCGGTCGGGCTTCGACCTGATCAAGGCCTTCCGCGTGAAGGACGACTTCACCGTCGAGATGGAACTGTCCAAGCCCTTCGTGCCGTTCCTGTGGGCGTGGCAGAACATGCACATCGTCCCGCAGCACATCCTGGGACGCGAGGCGAACATCCAGACCGCGGGCTTCAACAGCCAGCCGATCGGCACCGGCGCCTTCATCCTGCGCAGCCGCACCGCCGGCAGCCACATGGTCTATGAGCGCAACCCGAACTACCATCGCGGCCCGGCCAAGGTGCGGCAATTCATCCACAAATTCGTGCCCGACCAGATGTCCGCCTACGGCCAGGCGCGCACCGGGGAGGTCGATTACTTCGCCCTGGGCGGCGTGCCGAACGACCGCTGGACCGAGGCGCGCGCCTTCCCGGACCGCGACTTCCTGATCTACCCGACGCCCAACGTGCAGTTCATCTACTTCAACTGCGGCAAGCCGCAATTCGCCGATCCGCGCGTGCGCCGCGCGCTGACCATGGCGACGCAGATGCAGAAGTCGATCGACGACATCTACTTCGGCACCTGGCCGCGCACGCTGTCCTACCTGCAGCCGACGCACTGGGCCTACAACCGCGACCTGCGCGACTACACCAACGATCCCGCCGGCGCGGAACGCCTGCTGGACGAGGCCGGCTGGCGCAAGGGTGCGGACGGCATCCGCGCCAAGGACGGCGTGCAGCTGAAGTTCACCATGTCCACCACCGCCGGCAATGTCGCGCGGCAGGGCTGCCAGGCGCTGTTCCAGCAGAACTGGAAGGCGATCGGCGTGGAGATGGAAATCCGCAACATGCCGGCCTCCGTGGTGTGGGGCGAATACACCACGCAGTCGCGCTTCGACACGCTGCTGGTGGCGTGGGACCCGACCGTCGGCCTCGACCCCGACTACACGGCGCGCTGCCATTCGAAGATGATCCCGTTGAAGCACCGGCAGGGCAGCAACTACGTGCAGTACGAGAATGCGGAGGTCGATCGTCTGCTCGAACTCGGCGTGACGCAGACCGAACAGGCCGACCGCATCGGCACCTACAAGCAGATCCAGGCCATCCTGCATGAGGAGGTGCCCTTCGCCGCGCAGGGCGGCTCGGTGCAGGGGCATCTGAAGCGCAAGCAGCTCCAGGGCCCGACGCCGAACCAATACGTCACGGACATCACCTGGAACGTCTACGACTGGGCCTGGGCCTGACCCCGGGTCAGCCGGCGGCCAGGGCGACGAGTTCCCGGCGGAGCAGCGTCTGCGCCTCGGCCGCCGGCAGGCGCGCCAGCGCAGCGAGGCCCCGCCCGGCAGCGACGCGCTGGACGATCAGCCAGCCGAGCAGATAGCCGCTGCGCGGCGGGATGTCGCCGCGATAGCCGTAGCCGAGATGGCGGAACCGGGCTCGGCCATCCGTCTCGTCCAGCAGCCCCGGCAATTCGGCGGCCAGGCGGCGCGGCAGGTCCGGCCCGGCATCCGCCAAGGCGCGTTCACCGAGCAGCACGGCCTGGCGTGTTGCCTCGGGATGCAGCACGGCGCTGGCATGCACGGCGAGTCCTTCCTTCCAGATGCCGAGCCAGAGCGGATCGCCGCCCGGCAGCACCAGGGTCGGGTTCACCTGGTGGTGGTACAGATGGAAGCATTCATGGGCGAGCAGGATCGCCGGATCGGCGCCTGGTCCGTTGAAGGCGATGACCCCATCCATGCCGATGAACAGCGTCGGCGCATCGCGCCACAGGCGCACGCGGCCATCGAAATTGAGGAAGGACACCATGGCCTGGATCGGTGCCGCCGGGGCGAAATCCGGCAGCGCCTGCGCAAAGCGTGCGGCGGCGTCCCGCCACAGGGCCGGGAAGCGGTCAGACAGCCGCCGCACCTCGGGCGCGATCGGATCGAATATCGCAAGCCACCGGACAAGATCGACGCGTCCGACGCCGGCGCCACGCATCAGGTCCAGCGAGGGCTGGAAAAATCCGTCGATCACCGCGCGGGCGCGCGCCTCTGGCGTGCCCGAAGCCGCATCATAGGCGCGCCAGAAGGCGGGCATGTGATCGACGATGCCGAGCCCCTGCGCGCGCGCGCGCAGTGCCGCAATGCCGGCCATGGCCAGCACGGCGCGTCGCGCGATCGTCAGGCCGGCAGGGCGTCCCATCCCTGCCGTGCCCGCCAGTCCTGCGGCAGGTTGCCGAAGCGCGACAGCTTCAGCTGCGACAGGTCCGCGAAGTCGCAATGGCCTTGCAGCACCAGCTGCGCCAGTGCCCGGCCCGTCGCCGGCGACAACCCGAAGCCGACCGAGGACATGCTGGCGACGACGACATTCCCGGGATCCTCCAGCCGGTCGAGGATGGGCCGTCCATCCGGCGTATTCTCGACGATCCCGCCCCAGGACCGGATCACGCGAACATGCCCCAGGCGCGGGAACAACTCGTTCAACCGCCGCGCCAGGCTGGCCACCACCGGCGAATTCACCGGCCGTGGCGTCCCCTCGCCATCGAGATCGATCCATTCATGCGGCCCGCCGCCATAGGCGAGGTTGCCGCGCAGCGTCTGCCGCCCATACAGGCCATTGCCGTCCACGCCGCCGATCGGCGATCGGCGGCAGCGGCTCGGTGACGATCATCTCGACCCGCGCGGGCGCCATCGGCACGCGATGGCCGAGTGGTGCCGCCAGCGCCGCCGTATGCGGCCCGGCTGCGATCACCACGGCGTCGCAGCCGATCTCCCCGGCGCTGGTCTCGACCGCTACGGCGCGGCCGCGATGCGTACGGATGCCGCGGACCGCCGTATGCTGCTGGATGCGCCCGCCGAGCCTCTCCACCGCCCATGCATAGGCCTGGCTGGTGCGTTGCGGATTGGCGTGGCCGCCGTACTTCCAGTGGATGCCGCCCACCGCATTGTCGCCGACCCAGGGCACCAGGGCACGCATCCCGGCGCGGTCGAGCGTCACCGCCTCGAAGCCCTGGTCCGTCGCGAGCCTCGTCGACTTCCACAACCGCTCCAACTGCCCTTCGTCCAGCGCCACCTTGAGCCGGTGCGGGCGCCATTCCGTCGGGTGGCCGAGCAACTCGTCCATCATCGGCCACAGCCGCTGTTCCTCGCGGAACAATGGTGAGTAGGGATGCGTGCAGCCGCCGCCATTCCGCCCGCTGGCCTCCCAGCCGACGATGCCCTTCTCGACGACCGTGACGGCGTGCCCGTCCCGCGCCAGCCAGAAGGCGGTGGACAGGCCGGTGACGCCGCCGCCGACAATGACGATCACTTCACCACATCCTCTCCGCTGAGGCGGCCGCCGATGTATTCGGCATCCTCCGGCGCCGGCTCCCAATGCGGCAGCCATTGCGCGGCGATGCCGAACCAGCCGGTCCAGTTGGCGCGCAGCGCGGGGTCCTCATCGAGCGCGGCGAGCACCGAAAGCGGCAGCGGCCGCAACGGTGCGCGATGGGAGGCGAGCGGCGCGGGCCCATCGCGCGACAGCAGCGCGTGCACCGCCTCGCGGCAGCGCCGCCCCTGGCAAGGCCCCATGCCGGCGCGTGTGAGGCGCTTCACCTGGTCCTGGTTCAACGCCCCCAGCGCGCCCAGCCCGGCATCCGGCCCGGCCGCGCCGAGATAGCGCGGCGGGCGCAGCGCGCGGAGATCACCGGCGGTCACCTCCTCGCAGGCGCAGACCAGCGCGTGATCCTCGGCGAGGGCCGCGTCGAGCCAGGCTGCGCGCGCATGGGGCGCGGTGCCTGCCGCATCGCCGACGATCGCGATGTTGGCCGACCCGGCCGGCACGAAACCGCCCTGCGCGGGGTCCCAGCCGATGCGGCAACCCAGCAGGTCCGGCAGATCCACCATGGGCACCGTATCCACCGCCATCACGACGGTGTCGCAGGCCACGTCCAGCCAGCCGGTGCCGTGCTGCCAGGCGAGGCCCGTCACCTCCTCCCGCCCTTCGATACGCAGCGGTGTCGGCTCCCTGATCCGGGCCACGACCTCCAGCCCCGCATCGCGGATGGCGGCGACCACGCCCGCCGCCAGCGTGCCGCCGCCGATCACCGCGATGCGTCGCCCGGTAAAGGCGGCGTAGAGCCGCAACACCGCGTCGAAGCCGCGCGCGCCCATGACGCCCGGCAGCGTCCAGCCGGGAAACGGCAGCACCACGTCGCGCGCGCCTGTCGCGATGGTCAGCCGGTCGAAGGCGACCAGCCAGGCGGCGTCACGATCCGCCAGGCCGAGCAGCGGGGCCGCCAATGCGCGGCTCGCCTGCCCTTTCACGAAACCGCCCCAGGCCGCGGTGCCGAGGGCGACCTCGACACCTTCCTCCATCGCGCCCATCAGCGCCGGGCGGGCGGCGACGATGCGTTCCTCCATCCGCGCGGCGTTCAGGATCGCGGCGTCGAAGCGTGCGCCGAACAGATACGGAATATCGAGGCCGAACAGGCCGGGATCGAGTGGATGTTCATCCACCAGCAGCGTCTTCGCCCCGGCGGCGGCCGCAGCGCGCGCGGCGGCGATGCCGGCATCGCCCGCGCCGACCACGACATGATCGAATGTTCCCCGCAGCGGGAAGGCCTTGCCGGCGATCGAGGTCGGATCGGTTGCTGCCATGCCCTCACGATAGGCGAGCGGCGAACGCCCGTCATCGGTCTCGTGCGACCTGCCTGGCGGGCGCGTTGGATCGCGTCTTCTGCCGTGCCGTCCGCCAGGCAGGATGGTGCCGATGGCACGCAACGACCGGCGATCCTGCGCCGATGCGGGCATGGCCTGCCTTGCCGGGAACGGGCCGTCATCGCGCGACCACGTCTCGCCGCGGATGCCGCAGGTGATTGTCGCGCAGGGGCGTCGCCGATCGGCTTGGCGGCCCCCCTAGCGTTTCGAAGGGGAAAGCGAGACCGGGCAGGGATCGCGGCGCCTGGCAATGCGCGCGGGACTGCGCGGCACAGCGCAGTCCCGCATCGCGTCTCAGCCGCCGATGATGAACTTCTTGGCCGCGGCGTCGTAGTCGCCATAGCCGAGCGTTGCGCGCAGTTCGGCCGGCGGCAGTGCGCCTCGGTGCCTCGGCCTCGCCGGCCGCGAGCGCGGCGAGCCCCGCCTTGATGCCGGCCGTGGCCGGCGACAGCATGCCGGTCGGGTAGGTGCCGATCTTGAAGCCGAGCGCGATCGCCTGGTCGCGGTCCGGCGTGGCGCGCGGCGCGCCAGGCGACAGCACGGCGAAGGACGGCCTGCCGGCGGCGGCCTTCACGGCGCGGCGGATCTCCTCATCGTCATGCGGGCTGTCGAGGAACAGGATGTCGGCACCTTCCTCGACATACATCTCGATCCGCGCGACCGCCTCGTCGATGCCCTGGGTCGGGCGGCAATCGGTGCGGGCGAGCACGAGGATGCCCGAATTCCTTCGCCGCTTCCACCGCGGCGCGGATCTTCATGCGCGCTTCCTCGCGCGGCAGGCACGGCTTGCCGGCGGCGGTCAGCGCGCGCGGGGTGATCTTGTCCTCGATCAGCACGGCGGCGGCGCCGGCGCGGCCATAGGCGCGCACGGTGCGCTGCACGTTCATCGCGTTGCCGTAGCCGTGGTCGCCATCGGCCAGCACCAGCAGGTCGGGGGCGGCGCCATGCACCATCTGGAAGCTGTCGAACATCTCGGCGAAGGAGATGAGGTCGAGATCCGGCCCGCCGAGCCGGCTCGCCGCGACGCAGGAGCCGGACAGGAACGCGGTCTGGAAGCCGGCCGCCGCGGTCAGCTTGGCGCTCAGCCCGTCCCACACGGCGGGCATGGTGACGAAATCGGGCTGCGCGAGCAGGGCGCGCAGGCGGTCCGGTGCGGTCATGGTGGTTTCCTCATGGTCATTCGCCTGGTCTTGGCGACGGTGCCGGCGGCGATCGATGCAGACTGAAGCACGAGCACGACGATGCTGCGAACCCGGCGGGACGTGACGCTTGCCGCTCCCTGGGTCACGGTGTTTACTTCGCGCCAAGCAGCCCGGCACGAAGCGGGCGCGAGGAGAGGAAACGACAGGATGCCCGAGGCCATGGCAGGCCGCGTGCCTGCATGCTGAGCTATCTGCTCCAGCGCCTGGGCCTTGCGCTCGTCACCTGCGTTTTCATCTCGGTGCTGACCTTCGTCATCATCCGGCTGCCGCCCGGCGATTTCGTCGATGCCTATATCGCCAACCTGGCCGCCAGCGGCAGTTCCGTCTCGCAGGAACAGGCCGCGGCGATGCGCATCGAATACGGGCTCGACCAGCCGGTGGTGGTGCAGTACGCGCGCTGGATGGGCCGCGTGCTGCAGGGCGATTTCGGCGTCTCGATGGTCTGGCGCCGCCCGGTGAACGAGGTGATCGGCGACCGGCTGTGGCTGACCATGGTGGTCTCGCTGGCGGCGCTGTTCCTGACCTGGGCGATCGCGCTGCCGATCGGCATCTACTCGGCGGTCCGGCAGTATTCGGTCGGCGACTACATCTTCACCACGCTGGGCTTCATCGGCCTGGCGATGCCGAATTTCCTGCTGGCGCTGATCCTGATGTATCTCGGCTTCCGCTACCTCGGGCTTTCGGTCGGCGGGCTGTTCTCGCCGGAATTCGTGCAGGCGCCCTGGAGCGCCGCGCGCGTGTGGGACCTGATGAAGCACCTGCCGCTGCCGGCGGCGGTGCTGGCGCTGGCGGGCACCGCGCAGCTGATCCGCATCATGCGCGCCAACCTGCTCGACGAACTGCGCCGGCCCTATGTGGTGACGGCGCGCGCCAAGGGCCTGTCGGAACGCTACGTCATCCTGAAGTATCCGGTGCGCGCGGCGCTCAACCCCTTCGCGCAGCTCCATCGCCTACCTGTTTCCCTATCTCGTCTCGGGCAGCATCGTCGTCTCGCTGGTGCTCGGGCCTGCCGACGGTCGGGCCGCTGCTGCTGCAGGCGCTGGTGGCGCAGGACATGTTCCTCGCCGGCGCGATCGTGCTGCTGCTCGGCGTGATGACCGTGATCGGCACGCTGATCTCCGACCTGCTGCTGATGTGGATCGACCCGCGCATCCGCCTGGAGGGGCGGTCATGAGCGCCACCGCGGCTCAGGATCGCTGGGCGGAGGCGACGCAGCTCCAGCTGACCTGGTGGCGCTTCCGCAAGCACCGGCTGGCGGTGGTCAGCCTGGTGCTCGATCATCCTGTTCTACATGGTCGCGGTCTTCGCGGACTTCCTGCGCGATCAACGACCCGCACGCGACCGACGCGCGGCGTTCCTTCATCCCGCCGCAGGCCATCCACCTGTTCGACGAGGATGGCTTCAACCCGCATGTCTATGGCCTGCGCGGCGTGCGAGACCGGCAGACCTTCCAGCTGGTCTACACGCCGGACCCGAACCGCAGGCTGCCGGTGCGGATGTTCACGCAGGGCTACACCTACAATCTGCTCGGCCTGTTCGAGACGAACATCCACCTGATCGGCGGTCGAGGGCGGGCAACGGACCGACGGCATCTTCCTGCTGGGCACCGACCAGCTCGGGCGCGACCTGTTCTCGCGCATGATCGTGGCGACACGGGTCTCGCTGTCGATCGGCCTGGCCGGCGTCACGCTCAGCCTGTTGCTCGGCGTCATCCTGGGCGGCATCTCGGGCCTCTATGGCGGCTGGGTGGATACGCTGATCCAGCGCATGATCGAGGTGCTGCGATCCATCCCGACCATCCCGCTGTGGATGGGCCTTGCCGCCGCGCTGCCGAACACCTGGAGCACGCTGCAGGTCTATTTCGCCATCACCATCATCATCTCGCTGATCGGCTGGACCGACCTCGCGCGCGTGGTGCGCGGACGCTTCCTGTCGCTGCGGGAGGAGGATTTCGTCATCGCCGCCGAACTCGCCGGCGCCAGCCAGGGGCGGATCATCTTCCGCCACATGCTGCCATCCTTCGCCAGCCACATCATCGCCGCGGTCAGCCTGGCGCTGCCGGCGATGATCGTCTGCGAGACGTCGCTGTCAGCTTCCTCGGCCTCGGCCTGCGGCCGCCGGCGATCTCCTGGGGCATCCTGCTGCAGGACGCGCAGAACATCCAGGTGCTGTCCGGCGCGCCCTGGCTGCTGTCGCCGGCGGTGCCGGTCATCGTCGTGATCCTCGCCTTCAACTTCCTCGGCGACGGGCTGCGCGACGCGGCGGACCCCTATGGCTGAGACGCACCGCCCTCGCCGTCCGCGACCTCGCCGTCCACTTCGCGCATGGAACAGGGCACGGTGCGCGCCCTCGATGGCGTGTCCTTCGACCTGCATGCCGGGCGCACCCTCGGCATCGTCGGCGAGAGCGGCTGCGGCAAGAGCGTCACCGCGCGCTCGATCCTGCGCATCGTCGACCGGCCCGGCCGCATCGTCGGCGGCAGCATCCTGCTGGACCCCGGGGCGGACGGCGAGGCGGACCTCATCGCCATCGATGCCGAATCGCGCCGCGATGCGCGAGATCCGCGGCGGGCGGATCGGCCTGATCTTCCAGGAGCCGATGACGGCGCTGTCGGTCCACTACACCGTCGGCAACCAGATCATCGAGGCGGTGCGCCAGCACAGCGACCTGTCCAAATGCCGAGGCCCGCGACCGCGCCATCGAGTTGCTGGGCGAGGTCGGCATCCCGCGCCCCGAGCTGCGCGTCGATGCCTATCCCTTCCAGCTGACCGGCGGGCTGCGCCAGCGCGTCGGCATCGCCATGGCGCTGGCCGGCGACCCGGACATCCTGATCGCCGACGAGCCGACCACCGCGCTCGACGTCACGACGCAGGCGCAGATGCTCGACCTGCTGCGCCGGCTGCAGCGCGACAAGGGCATCGCGCTGATGCTGATCACCCACGACATGGGCGTGATCGCCGAGATGTGCGACGAGGTGGCGGTGATGTATCTCGGCCGCGTGGTCGAATACGCGCCGGTCGCCGACCTGTTCGCGACGCCGCGCCATCCCTATACGCGCGCGCTGCTGCGCGCGGTGCCGACCATCCTGGCCACGCCGCGCCAGCGGCTTGCCGACCATCGGTGGCGCGGTGCCGCATCCGGGCGCGCGGCCGACCGGTTGCGCCTTCCATCCCGCGCTGCGCCGAGTTCATGCCGGGGCGCTGCGACGTCGCCTCACCGCCGCCGCTGACGCCGGGCCAGGCCGGTGCCTCCTGCTTCCTCGAGGTGCCGGCATGAACGTGCTTGAAGTGGATGACCTGAAGAAGCACTACCCGATCCATGCGGGCATGCTGCGACGCGAAGTCGGCCGCGTGCGTGCCGTCGATGGCGTCTCCTTCCACATTGCCGCCGGCGAGACGCTGGCGCTGGTGGGTGAGAGCGGCTGCGGCAAGACCACGGTCTCCCGCTGCATCCTGCGCGCCCTGTCGCCGACATCGGGCGCGATCCGCTTCAGTCCGGAAGGCGCTGGCAGCGTCGATCTCGCGAAACTGTCGAAGCGCGCGCTGCGCCCGCTGCGGCGGCACATCCAGATGATCTTCCAGGACCCGTACTCATCGCTGAATCCGCGCATGATGGTGGGCGACATCATCGCCGAGCCGCTGAAGGTCAACGGCGTGCCGGCGGCCGAACGCAATGCGCGCGTCCTGGAGTTGCTCGACCTGGTGCAGATGCCCGCGGTGGCGCGCACGCGCTTCCCGCATGCCTTCTCCGGCGGGCAACGCCAGCGCATCGGCATTGCGCGGGCGCTGGCGCTGAACCCGCGCCTGGTGGTCGCGGATGAACCGGTCAGCGCGCTTGATGTCTCGGTGCAGGCGCAGATCATCAACCTGCTGCTGGACCTGCAGGACCGGCTGAAACTGTCGATGCTGTTCGTCGCGCACGACCTCTCGGTCGTGCGCCATGTCAGCGACCGCGTCGCGGTGATGTATGTCGGGCGCATCGTCGAGATCGCACCGACCGACGCGCTGTATCGCGCACCGCGGCACCCCTACACCGAGACGCTGCTCGCCGCTGTTCCGGCGCCGGACCCGATGCGCCGCGGGCGCGAGATGAAGGCGACGGGCGAGGTGGCGGACCCCGCGAAGCCGCCGCCGGGCTGCGCCTTCCACCCGCGCTGCCCCTATGTGCAGGACCGCTGCCGCACCGAGCGCCCGGAACTGACCGAAGTGGCACCGGGGCGATGGACCAGCTGCCACCGTGCGCGGGAGATCGAACTCGCCGGCGTGGCCTGAAACAACACGGGAGGAAGTCATGAAGCGACGCGAATTCGGGGCGACCCTGCTGGCCACCACAAGCCTTGCCTCCGCCGCCCTGGCGCAATCCCAGGGGAGCGTGCGCGAATCGAACCTGGTGGGCACGCTCGAAGGACCGACCTTGATCGACGACCCGGCGCGGCGGCCGACGCGCTTCGGCGAGGCGCCGATGCTCACCGAGCAGGTGCGCGCTGGCCGCCTGCCACCGGTCGAACAGCGCCTGCCGCAGGACCTGATGGTGATCCAGCCGCTGCGCAGCGTCGGCCGCTATGGCGGCACCTGGCGCCGCGGCTTCATCGGCCCCGGCGACAGCGAGAACGGCAACCGCATCATGTCGGGCGACAAGCCGTTCTTCTTCGACAAGACCGGCACCGAGATCGCCCCCTGCCTGTGCCGCGGCTACGAGGTCAGCGAGGACGGCCGTCGCACCACGGTGTTCCTGCGTCGCGGCATGCGCTGGTCGGACGGTTCGCCGCACACCGCCGATGACTGGGTGTTCTGGTTCGAGGACATGTACCAGAATCGCGACCTGGTCGCCGCGCCGGCGTCGGAGATGTCGGCCGCCGGCAAGCCTGGGCGGGTCGAGAAGGTGGATGAGAGCACCGTCGTCTTCATCTTCGAGGCGCCGAACTTCCTGTTCCCCTATCTGCTTGCCGGCGACACGCTGGTCGGCGGCGGGCAGACGCGGCAGCAATCGGACGGGCGCGCCTACAGCGTCTATGCGCCGAAGCACTACCTGAGCCAGTTCCTGCCGAAATACACGCCCATGGAGACACTGAACGCGCAGGCCCGCGCCGCCGGCTTCACCACCTGGGTGCAGCTGTTCCGCGCGCGCTCGGACTGGCGGCTGAATCGCGACCTGCCGACACTCGCGGCGTGGCGCATGGTGCAGCCGATCACCGGCCAGCAATGGATCCTGGAACGCAATCCGTTCTTCTACGCGGTGGATACAGAAGGCAACCAGCTGCCCTATATCGATCGCGTGCAGTTGACGCTCGCCGAGAATCCCGAGGTGGTGAACCTGCGGGCGGTGGCCGGTGACTACGATTACCAGGAACGCTTCATCGACCTGGGCAAATTGCCCATCCTGCTGGAGAACCGGGCGCGCAGCCGATACCGCGTGCATCTCGATCCCGGCTTCAACGGTGGCGATTCCGTGCTGTTCCCGAACCTGACCTATACCGATGACCGCGAGATCGGCGCGCTGCTTGCCGATGCGCGGTTCCGTCGCGCCATGTCGCTCGGCATCGATCGGGAACAGTTGAACGAGGCATTCTGGCTTGGCCTCGGCACGCCGGGGTCGGTCATTCCGGACCGCATCATCCCCGAAAGCCCGGGGGAGGAATGGCGCGCGAAATGGTCCACCCATGACCCGCGCCAGGCGAACCGGCTGCTCGATGCCGTCGGCCTGACGCGCAAGGACCGCGAGGGATACCGCCTGCGCCGCGACAACGGCCAGCGCCTGCGCATCGAGATCGCCGTGGCGCAGACCCTCTCGCCGACCTGGCCGCAGCAGGCGGAGATGATCGTCCAGCATTGGCGCGAGATCGGCCTCGCCGGCGACGTCAAGGTGATGGAGCGCAGCCTCGCCATCACCCGCGCGCTGAACGACCAGAACCAGATCCTGATGTGGACCAACAACGGCACGGAGAGCCTCTATCTCTACCCGCGCTATGCCCTGCCGGTGGACCCGACCGCCGGCGTCATGGGGAATGCGCATGCGCTCTGGTATGCCTCGAACGGCGAGCGCGGCACGGCGCCGACGGAGCCCGAGATGCTGCGCGCATTCGAGTTGATGCGTGCCGCCGCCGGGCAGCGCGAGGCCGAACGCAACCGTACCGCGCAGGAGATCTGGAAACTCGCGGTCGAGCAGCAATGGGGCATCGGGCTGGTTGGCCTGTCGCCCGCCTTCATGGGCGTGCGCGTGGTCAACGAAAGGCTGGAGAACGTGCCGTCCCGCACCGGTGTCTCCCAGCACATCCGCACGCCCTGGGGCGGTCACCCGGAGCAGTGGTACTTCAAGGCGTGACCAACGCCCCGGTCAGGCGCCGAACAGCGCCCGGCCGGGGATCGCCTCGATGAGGGAGCGCGTGTAGGCGCTGCGCGGCGCGGCAAAGACGGCCTGGATCGGGCCGGCTTCCTCCACCACGCCGTTGCGCATCACCGCGACCTCGTCGCACAACTGCGCCGCCACCCGCAGGTCATGCGTGATGAACAGGATCGACAGGCCAAGCCTGTCCTGCAGGTCGCGCAGCAGCGCCAGCACCTGCGCCTGCACGCTGACATCGAGCGCGCTGACCGGCTCATCGGCCACCAGCACCTCCGGCTTCATCGCCAGCGCGCGGGCGATGCCGATGCGCTGCCGCTGACCGCCGGAGAATTCATGCGGGAAGCGGTCCACCGCATCGGCTTCCAGCCCGACCATGCGTGAACAGGTCGGCGTGCTTCGGCCATTGCCGTCGCCGGCGGGAACGCCGGCGGCGATCGGGCCCTGCGCCACCTGTGCGCCGACGCGCCGGCGCGGATTCAGCGACGCGTAGGGGTCCTGGAACACCATCTGGACCGAGCCGCGCCGCATCGCGCCTGTTGGATGGCAGGGCTGCTCCGCCGATCACCACCTGGCCGGCATCGGTGCCGAGCAGACCGACAACGCAACGCGCCAGCGTGGACTTGCCCGATCCGCTCTCCCCCACCACCGCCGAGGGTTGCGCCGCGCTTCAGGGTCATCGACACGCCATCCAGCGCGCGCACCGGCTTGCGGCGGCGGAACAGGCCGCGGCTGGCATAGGTCTTGGTCAGGCCGCGCACCTCCAGCACCGTATCGGGCGAGAGCTGCGCGCGGTTCCGGCGCGTGCAGCGCCGGGCACGGCGGCGAGCAGGGCGCGCGTGTAGTCGTGCTGGGGGTTGATCAGCACCTCCCGCGCCGTGCCTTCCTCGACCACCTGGCCAAGCCGCATCACCGCGACGCGGTCGGCGATCTCGGCCACCACGCCGAAATCATGCGTGATGAACAGCACCGCCGTGCCGTGGCGCTTCTGCAGGTCCTTGATCAGCGCGAGCACCTGCGCCTGCGTCGTCACATCGAGCGCGGTGGTCGGCTCGTCGCAGATCAGCACCTCGGGTTCCAGCGCCAGCGCCATGGCGATCATCACGCGCTGCCGCTGCCCGCCGGAGAGTTCATGCGGGAAGGCACGCAAGGCGCCCTCCGGGTCGGGCAGGTTCACCTCGCGCAGCGCGGCCAGCGCGCGGTCGCGCGCTCGCCGGGCATCGAGGCCGAGGTGGACGCGCCACATCTCCCCGATCTGCGCGCCGACGCTCATCAGCGGGTTGAGCGCCGTCATCGGTTCCTGGAACACCATGGCGATGCGACGGCCGCGCACGCCGCGCCAGGCATCGGGGGACAGCGCGCAGCAGATCCTCCCCCGAAAGCGCCATGCTGCCGGCCGCGATGGCGACGACCTGGCGCCAGCAGACCCATCACGGCCGAGGCGGTGACCGACTTGCCGGAGCCGCTTTCGCCGACGACGCAGAGGATCTCGCCCGACGCGACCGACGAGCGAGACGTCCTCGATCGCGTGTCGGCCGGTCCGCACCGCGCGGCAGGCTGACGGTCAGTCGATTCAACCAGCAGCCGCGTCATCGACCGCCCGCCAGGCGCGGGTTCAGCGCATCGTTGAGGCCCTGGCCGACCAGCGAAACGCCCAGCATGGTCAGCAGGATGGCGACGCCCGGGATGGCGGAGACATACCATTCGGTTCGCAGCACGCTGCGCCCCAGCGCCGATCAGGTTGCCCCAGGACGGCACGTTGGGGTCGGACAACTGCAGGAAGGCGAGCGCGCTTTCCAGCAGGATCGGCGACGGCCATCACCACGCGATGGCATAGACGATCACCGGCGGCAGCGCATTGGGCAGCACCTCGCGCAGGATCAGATGCACGTCGCCCAAGCCCTGCACGCGGCAGGCCTGCACGAATTCGCGGGTGCGCAGCGACAGGAACTCCGCCCGCGTCAGCCGCGCGACCGATGGCCAGGAGACGATGCCGATGGCGACCGTCACCGTCTCGCAGCGTGCTGCCGAACACCGCCACCAGCACCAGCAGCAGCAGGAAGTTCGGCACCGTCTGGAAGGCTTCCGTCAGCGCGCATCAGCACGGTGTCGACCACGCCGCCGTAGAAGCCGGCGACCGACGCCGATGGCAATGCCGATCACCACGGCGATGGAGGTCG
The DNA here is from genome assembly GCA_963732425.1 of uncultured Alphaproteobacteria bacterium. Taxonomy (GTDB): domain Bacteria; phylum Pseudomonadota; class Alphaproteobacteria; order Acetobacterales; family Acetobacteraceae; genus Neoroseomonas. The sequence continues at coordinate 93,623 of CAVSZN010000013.1, read as the reverse complement.
CGACGAAGCCGATCAGCAGCGAGATGCGCGCGCCATGGAACAACTGCGCCGCGATGTCGCGCCCGGAAGGATCGGTGCCGAGCGGAAAGCGCGGATTGGCCCCCGGCCATTGCAGCGGCCGGCCCGGCCAGGCCCAGCGGATCACTCGGATAGAACCAGGATGCGCCCAGCCCCATCACCAGCAGCGCCAGCAGGATCGCCGACCCGATCAGCGCGGCGGGGCTGCGCGCATAGGCCCTCAATGCGCGCATCACGACCCCGTCACGATGCGCGGATCGAGCCGTGCATAGAGGATATCGACCAGGAAGTTGATGGTGATGACCAGCAGCGCCGAGACGAAGACGATGCCGAGCAGGGTGTTGAGGTCGCGCTGCACCACGCTCTCATAGGCGAGGCGTCCGAGGCCGGGCAGCGCGAAGACGCTTTCCACCACCACCGACCCGCCGAGCATGGTGCCCGCCTGCAAGCCGATCAGCGTCACCATCGGCAGCATGGCGTTGCGCAGCACGTGGCGCGCGACCACCGCGTGTCTCGCCAAGTCCCTTGGCGCGCGCCGTGCGCACGAAGTCGAGCGATCAGCACCTCCAGCATCGAGGCGCGCATGATGCGCAGGTAGATCGCCAGGAAGATCAGCCCGAGCGTCAGCGTCGGCAGCATCAGGTGCCGCGCAATGTCCAGCACCGCGGCGAAGCCGGTGTAGGATTGCCGCGATGTCGGCGAAGCCGCCCGCCGGCAGCCATTGCAGATAGACGCTGAACAGGACGATCGCCATCAGCCCGAACCAGAAGGACGGCGTGGCGTAGAAGACCAGCCCGAGCGTCGAGATCAGCGTGTCCGGCCATTTGTTGACCCGCCGCGCCGCGACCACGCCGAGCACCAGCCCGAAGAAGAAGGCGAAGGACAGCGCCGAGACCATCAGCAGGATGGTCGGCGGCAGCCGCTCCAGGATCACCGTCGCGACCGGCTTGCCGTAGATGGCCGAGAAGCCGAGGTCGAGCGTCACCAGCCGCACCAGGTAGTCGCCACAACTGCGCGGCGACGCCGACGTCGAGTCCGTAGAAGCGGCGCAGGTCCTCGGCCAGGGCGGCATCGCCGCCGCCCATCTGTGCCATCAGCGCATCGACCGTGTCGCCGGGCGCCAACTGCAGCAGCAGGAACATCCCGGCGAGGATCAGCAGCAGCGTCGGCAGCGATGCGGCAAGCCGCCACAACGCGAGGCGCAGGACTCTCAAGAGGCCAGCCAGGTGTCATGCCAGGACGAGGACGCCCAGCGGGGATTGTTGCCGGCATTGCGGATGCGCCGGTTGAAGACCGAGACGAAGATCTGCTCGATCGGCATCCACAGCGGCAGTTCGGTCTGCGCGGCGCGCACGAAATCGGCGTAGAGCGCCTTGCGCTTGACCGGATCGACCTCGGTCGCGGCATTGTCGATGATCGTGTCGACGTCGCGTCGGTCCAACCCCACTGGTTGGTCCAGGGTGCGCCGCGCGGGCTGCCGGAGCGATACCAGACCGTCGTGCTGACCGCCGGGTCGGAGCGATACTGGTGCCAGCCGGTCGCCAGGTCGAAGTTCCAGTCATTGTAGACGGTGCGCAGGAAGCCCGCGGCATCCAGGCGCACGATCTCGACGCGGATGCCGACCTGCTGCAGCGACTGCTGGATGAAGGTGGACCACAGCGCGATGTCCTCGCCCCAGGGCGCGGGATTGAGGCGCAGGTTGAAGCGGACGCCGCCGGCGCCGCGCGGGTGGCCGGCCTCGTCCAGCAGGCGGTTCGGCCGTCGCCACGTCGTAGCCGTATTGCGGCATCGGCGACGTCGGGTAGTAGTCGGTCGAGACCGACGGGATCGGCCCGGTGCCCGGCTTGGCGAAGGGCCCGAGGAAGTTCTCGATGAAGAACGGCACGTTCAGCGAATGCGCGATCGCCTTGCGCACGCGGATGTCGGCCAGGATCGGGTTGCGGAAGTTGAACTCCAGCGTGTTGGTGCGGACGTTGCCCTCATTGCCGCGCGTCGTCGCCTCGAAGCGCGGGTCGCGGCCGAGCCGCTGCAGGTCCGCGATCGACAGCGCGGAGTAGGGGCTGAACAGCAACTGCCCGGATTCCATCTGCGCCGCCGCCGCCGCGCGGTCGCCGACCACGCGCCAGATGATGCGGTCGAGATAGGGCAGGTTCTCGCGCCAGTAGTTCGGGTTGCGCTCGGCGATGATGTGCTGGCCGCGCTCATACTGCACGAACTTGAAGGGGCCGGTGCCGATCGGCGCGTTGTTCGCCGGGTTCTGCCGGATGTCGCCCGTCTCGAAGATGTGCTTGGGCGAGACGTAGCCGAGATCGGGCAGGCCGCGCAGCAGCAGGCCCTGCGGCATCGGCCGCTCGTACTTGAAGATCGCGGTATGCGGGTCGGGCGTCTGCACCTCCGTCAGGAAGCTGCTGCATCGTCGTGCCGTAGTTGAGGATCTTCTTCCACATCTCCATGGCGGAGAAGGCGACGTCCGCCGAGGTGAAGGGCTTGCCGTCATGCCAGGTGACGCCGCGGCGCAGGCGGAACACATGGGTCAGGCCATCCGGCGCGCTCTCCCAGGATTCCGCGAGCACGCCGACGGGATTGCCCTGGGCGTCGAGATCGACCAGCGCCTCCTGCATCTTGCCGCCGACGATGTAGACGCCGGTCGAGGCCTGCAGCGACGGGTTCAGGATGCGCTGCTCGGTGGCGAAATGCACGGTCAGCACGCCGCCACGGCGCGGCGTCTCCTGCGCCAGGGCGCTGGCGGGGATCATGGCGGCGGCGCCGAGGAACAGCGTCTCGCGGCGGGTTGGTCCGTTCATTGTCTCTGCTCTCCTGTCGCGGCGGTCAGGCGGTCTGGAACATCACGGCAACGCCGTTGGCGAAGCCTGGGGGGCGTGGTGTCGGCGTGGCAAGGACCATGCCCGCGCCGCCTTCCTCGGGCAGCGCATCCTCGGCGCATTGCGCGAGGCGGGCGATGGCGGCGCGCGTCGCGAAGCCGATATCGGCCCGGCCCGGCACCCGTCGCCACCAGGTGGAATTCCCCCTCCTGGCGCGCCGTGCTGTCGATTGTCGTGGCGAGCGATGCGGCCGCGCAGGCAGGGTTCTCCGTCGTCGCCAGGGCGCGCAGGATGCGCGTCACGCCGTTCGGATGGCGTTGCAGCGACGGCACCCAGACCGCTTCGCGGCGTGTGGTGCTGGCAGGCAAAGATGCCGAGCCCGGCGGGATAGAGCGCGGCGGGGAAGCGGAAGACGCTGAAGCGCGCCTCCATGCTGCCGCCATCGGGCATCGGCACGGGGCGGCCGAAATGCAGCGGGCCGACCGAATCGATGCCGCGAGCGCGCAGCGCATCCGCGCCGGCGGCCGCGTCGGTGGTGGTGAAGGCGGCGCGCTCGAGCCCTTCGCGCCGGGCGAGGAAGTCGCGCAGCGCCTCATTGTGCGGTTGCGGCACCAGCACGGCGAGCAGTTCGAGATAATCCTCGCCGAACATCATCGTGTGGTTGGCGCTGCCCACATGCGTGCTGTGCAGTCCGCGCGGCGACAGCGTGAAGCCGAGCGCCCGCCAGGCCTCGGCGGCGGCATCCAGGTCGCGCACCGCGACAACGAGATGGTCAAGCCCAACAACGGTCGGGATCATGCATGACACTCCAGTGAGGCACGGACCTTGGCATCGCGCGTGCTGCGTCGCAACATCGGCAATGGCGTGCCCCGAGCCATGATCTTGTGCACATCCTGCCACTTCGAGAAGCATGGGAGCCGCCAAAATCATCTCCGCGGCCGGGAATTGCGAGCTTCCGGCGCGCGCGCGAACATTCCGCCATGACCGACACGCCCATCGAACGCATCGCCCGCGCATTGCCGCAGACCTATCCGGGGCCGGGCGGCGCCGCCGCCGTGCTGCGGAACGGCGAGGTGATCCTGCGCCACGCCTGGGGCTTCGCCAATGCGGAGCAGCGCATCCCCTTCACCCCGCGCACGCTGTTCCGCATGTGCTCCATCACCAAGCAATTCGCCTGCGCCACCCTGCTCGACAGGCTGCCGGACCCGAGCGTGCTGGATGCCGACCTTCGGGCGCGCCTGCCGCTGCTCGAAGGGCGCCGCGCCGGAGGCGCTGCACCTGGCCCACAACCAATCCGGCCTGCGCGACTATTGGGCGGTCGCGATGCTGCATGGCTCGCCCGCCGAGGCACCGTTCGGCGCCGAGGAATCGGCGCGGGTGATCGGCGGCACGCGCAGCCTGCATTTCGTGCCCGGCACGCGCTATTCCTATGTGAACCAGAATTTCCGCCTGCTGGGCGAGATGCTGGAGGCGCGCACGGGCCAGGGATTCGCCGATCTGCTGCGCCAGGCCATCTTCGAGCGCGCGGGGATGCAGACAGCCTTCCTCGCCGCCGACACCCGCGCCATGCCGGATGGCACCGAGGGTTATGAAGGCACCCAGGCGACCGGCTTCCGCCCCGCGGTCAACCGCATCCACTGGACCGGCGATGCGGGCCTCGGCGCTTCGCTCGACGACATGATCGCCTGGGAGAAGCACATCGACGCAACGCGCGACGAGGCGGGTTCGCTGTATCGTCGCCTGTCGGCACCGGTCACCTTCGCCGATGGCGCGCCGGCCTTCTACGGACATGGCCTGGCGCGCAGCACCGAATTCGGCCGTGCCGCGACCGGCCATGGCGGCGCGCTGCGCGGCTGGCGCAGCAATCGCATCCACCTCGCCGCCGAGCGCATCTCCGTCGTGGTCATGTTCAACCACCTGTCGGATGCGCATGCGGCCATGCTCGACCTGCTTGCCGCGGCGCTGGGCGAACCCCGCGCCACGCCGGTGGCCGACCTGCCGCCGCCCGATTGGTGCGGCGCCTGGATCGACCCCGCGCGCGCCTGTCCGCGCGCATCGACGCGGCCCCGCCACGGCCGCGTCCGCCTTCGCTACGGCCACTGCCCGGAGATGCTGGACGTGCAGCCCGACGGCTCCGCCGGGAATGCCCAGACGCGGCTGCGCATGACCGGCGAAGGGCTTCGCATGGAGCGCGCGAAGGAGAACCTGGCCGTCGCTGCTGCGTCCGGCCGACGGCCCGTCGCGCCTCGATGCCGCCGGGCGATACCGGTGCGCGGAACTCGACGCCGAACTGACGCGTCGTCGATGCCGGCGGCGCGCTGTATGGCGCCTTCTCGGGCTTCCTCGGGCGCGGTCGGATGGAGTTGCTGGACCCGATCGGTCCCGACCTGTGGGCGCTGCCCTGCCCGCGCGCGCTCGATCACACGCCGCCGGGCGACTGGACCGATTGCCTTCCATCGCGACGCCGCCGGGACGCGCCACCGGCGTCGACGGTCGGCTGCTGGCTGGCGCGCGGCCTGCGGTATGATCGCATCGGCAGCTGAACCGTCGTCGTCGAGGCCACGATGCGCGTGCTGCTGATCCATGCGCATCCGTGCGCCGACAGTTTCTCCGCCGCGCTGCGCGACACGGCGCGCGCTGCGCTGGAGGAGCGGCCGGCCAGCGTGGAACTGCGCGACCTCTACGCCGAGGGATTCGCCGCCGCGCTGAGCGCCGTGGAGCGCGCCATCTATCACACCGAAGGTGCCAACGAGGCCGGCATCGAGGACCATGTCGCCGCGCTGCGCCGCGCCGAGGCGCTGGTCCTCGTCTACCCCACCTGGTGGTACGGCATGCCGGCGATCCTCAAGGGCTGGTTCGACCGCGTCTGGTCGCCCGGCGTCGCCTTCCGCATCGGCGACGGCGCGATCGAACCGCTGATGACGAACATCACCCGCATCGCCGTGGTGACGACCTATGGCTCGCCGCGCTGGCTGCTCTGGTACATCGGCTGGCCGGACCACAAGCTGATCGGCCGCGGCATCCGTCGCCTCTGCGCGAAGCGGTGCCGGCTCGACTGGGTGTATCTGCATGGGATGGACCGGCGGCAGCGGCCCGCGCTCGAGGCCTTCCTGCACCGGGTCCGCACGCATTTCAGCCGTTGGTGACGGGCGTCACCGTCTCGTCGCGGCGACCCATCGCGCTTTCATGCCAGTGCCGCAGCAGCAGATGCGACAGCAGCGTCAGCGCCAGGAAGATCGACGATGCCCGTGCCGCGACACCAGCACCAGCGCCGCGAACATGCGCGGGATCTGCAACTGGTAGCCCGCCTCGAGGATGCGGAACGCCAGGCCCGAGGCGTTGCCGCCGGTGCCGGCGACGAACTCCGCGACGATCGCGCCGATCAGCGCCAGCCCGCCGGAGATACGCAGCCCCGCCAGGAAGTAGGGCAGGGCCGAGGGCAGCAGCAGCCGCCACAGCGTCTGCCAGCGACTGGCGCGATACAGCCGGAACAGGTCGATCAGATTGTGGTCGGCGGAGTTCAGCCCGACCGTGGTGTTCGACAGGATCGGGAAGAAGGCGACGATCCAGGCGCAGATCAGCAGGGAGAGCGTGACGTCGTTCACCCAGATGATGATCAGCGGCGCGATGGCGACGATCGGCGTCACCTGCAGGATCACGGCGAAGGGGAACAGCGACAATTCGAGGATGCGCGACTGCGCGAACAGCACCGCCAGCAGCAGCCCCAGCCCCGCCGCGACCGCCAGCGCCATGAAGGTGATCTTCAGCGTCACCAGCAGCGAGACCGACAGCGTGCCCCAATCCCGCACCAGCGTCTGCGCGACGAGCAGCGGGCCCGGCAGGATGTAGGGCGGGATGTCGTTGATCCGCACCACCGCCTCCCAGCCGCCGAGGAACAGCAAGGCGATGACGGCCGGCGCGAGGATGCGCAGCCAGATCCGGCGCGGGTCGGACGCCATGCCGTTCATGCCGGCGGCGCCATGGCGGCGGCCAGCGCGTGGGAGACGGTGCGGCACTGCGCCGCATACTCGGCCGAGGTGCGGAATTCCTCGCCGCGCCGCGGCAGGCGCGCGTGACCGGCACGTCCTGCGCGATGCGCCCCGGCCGCGGCGCCATGACGACGATGCGTTCGGCGAGAAAGACGCTCTCGAACACCGAATGGGTGACGAAGACCACGGTGAAGCGTTCATCCTGCCACAGCCGCAGCAGGTCGTTGTTCAGCCGGAAGCGGGTGATCTCATCCAGCGCGGCGAAGGGTTCGTCCAGCAGCAGCAGGCGCGGGCGCGTCACCAGCGCGCGGGCGATCGAGACGCGCATCTTCATCCCGCCCGACAGGTCGCGCGGATAGGCGTGCTCGAAGCCCCGACAGCTCGACCCGCGCCAGCCAGTCCGCCGCACGGTCCTCGGCCTCGCGGCGCGCCATGCCGGCGAGTTCCAGCGGCAGGGTGACGTTGCGCAGCACGCTCGCCCAGGGCATCAGCGTCGGTTCCTGGAAGACGAAGCCGATATCGCCGCCGCAGCGTCTGCCTGCCGCCCAGTCGAGCCGACCGGCCGAGGGCGCGATCAGCCCCGCCAGGATGCGCAGCAGCGTCGATTTGCCGCAGCCCGACGGGCCGAGCAGCGCCAGGAAATCGCCCTGCCCGATATCGAGGTCGATCCCCTCCAGCGCCAGTGTCCCGGTGCGCGTAGCGCTTGGCGACGCCGCGCAGCGAGACCAGCGGCGCGCCGGCCTTCACGTCAGCCCCACCCGCTTGTTCACGAATTGCAGGCGTGTAGCCGCGCCTGATGTCGAGCCCCGGCGGCGCGGCGCCGACATCGCGCATGGTGGTGTAGAAATTCTCCCACCGCGCATCGGTCATGGCGCCGATGCCCAGCGTCTCGGCATCGCCCGACATCACGATGCCCCGCTCATTCATCACCCGCACCGCATAGGCGATGCGATCGGCCGTCATCTCCGGGTTGTCGCGCATGATCATGCGGTTCGCCGCCTCGACATCCTCGCCGCGCATGTACTGCGCCCAGCCTTCGATGGTGGCGTTGACGAAGCGCTGCACCAGGTCGGGCTTCTGCTCGACCATGCGGCGGGAGATGTCGATGGTGGTCTGGTAGTTCGGGAACCCGGCATCGGCGATCAGGTGCACCCGCGGATGCGCGCCGGCCTGGATGGCGGAGAAGGGCTCCGAGGTCAGGAAGCCCTGCTGGATGGCGCCCCGGTCGGCGAGGAAGGGCTGCAGGTTGAAGGTGTAGGGGCGGATCTGGTCGTCGCTGAGGCCGAATTTCGCGCGCAGGAAGGGCCAGTAGGTGATGCGCCCGCCGGCGCCGATCAGCAGCGGGCGGCCGCGCATCTGCTCGAAGCCGGTGATGCCGGCTTCCTCATGGCTCATCAGGATCTGCGGATCCTTCTGCATGATCGCGGCGATGGTCAGGAAGGGCAGGTTCTCCCGCACATAGGACAGCGCCTGGAAGCCGTTCGACATCACCATGTCCACGCGCCCGGCCAGCAGCAGCTGCGCGAGGTTCTGCTGCGGCCCGCCCATGCGCAGGTCGCACTCGATGCCATGGCGGCGGTAGATGCCCGCCGCGACCGCCTGGTAGTAGCCGCCCTGCTCGGCCTGGGCGAGCCAGTTGGTCTGGAAGGAAACGCGGTCCAGCGCCTGGGCACGGGCCGCCCGCGCTCCGGCCCCGGCCACCAGCGCGAAGGCCGCCCCGCCTGTCAGCACCGCGCGGCGCTCGATCCGGTATCTGCTGCGCATGGGTCCCTCCTGTCGCGGCGGGCGACTGCCGTGCCGATCACCCGCAGCATGTTGCGTCGGGCGGCCTGGCGGCAAGGCACCCGTCCGCGCGCGGCGTCACCCGGCTCGCCGGGCAGTGACGCCGTTGCCCGGCACCTCCCCTGGACCGGGCCCGCTGCCTGGCGCAGGCTGATGGAAAATCACGAGGAAGACGACCAATGACCATCCATCGCCGTGCCCTGCTGGGATCGGCCGCGCTGTTGCTGCCGGCCATCGGTGGTGCCCGGGCGCAGACATTCCCCACCCAGGCGTTGCGCCTCATCCCGCCCTATCCGCCGGGTGGCGGGACGGACACCGTCGCCCGCCTGCTGCTGCCGCATCTCATGGCGCAGCTTGGCCAGAACATCGTCATCGAGAATCGTGGCGGCGCCGGCGGGTCGATCGGCGCGGCGGAAGTGGCGCGCGCGCCCAAGGATGGCCACACGATGCTGCTCGACAGCATGGGCCATGTGGTCAATCCGACGTTGATGCCTGGCCTGCCCTTCGACTACGCAACCGCCTTCGCGCCGATCACCCAGCTGACCTGGCAGCCGCAGATGCTGGTGGTGCCCGCCAACGCGCCCTATCGCAGCGCGGCCGACCTGGTCGCCGCGGCGAAGGCGCAGCCCAATGCGATCTCCTATGCCAGTTCGGGCAACGGCACCGGCGCGCATCTCGCCATGGTGGAGTTCGCCCGCCTCGCCGGCATCGAGGTGACGCACATCCCCTATCGTGGCGGCGGGCCGGCGATGACCGACCTGGTGGCCGGCAACGTCAACTGTGCCTTTGCGTCTGCCGCGGCGGCGACGGCGCATGTGCAGGGTGGGCGGCTGCGTGCGCTGGGTGCTGCGGGGTTGCGGCGGATCAGCGCCCTGCCGGACGTCACGACGCTGGACGAACAGGGCTATCGCGGCTTCGACTTCGACGAATGGAACGGGCTGTGGACCGTCGCCGGCTCGCCGCCCGCGGCCGTGGCGCGGCTGCATGCCGCCGCGCATCTTCGCCCTGAACCAGCCCGATGTGCGCCAGCGCATGGACCAGATCGGCATCGTGCCGCTCGGCAGCAGCCCGGAGGATTTCGCCGCCTTCGTCGTCGCGCAGCGTGACCGCGCCGCGCGGCTGATCCGCCTTGCCAACATCACCCTGGGTTGAAGCATGTACGCCGCACCGCCCTCCGTCACCGCCGAGATCCACACCGAAGTGCCGGAGGCGCTGCGCATCCGTGACCGTGGCAGCGACTGGCTCTATGGCCGTCCCGGGCCCGACGCCGCATTCCTTCCTCGAAGGCCCGTCCTTCGACCGGGCCGGCAATCTGTGGCTGACCGACATCGTCTTCGGCCGCATCTTCCGTGTCAGCCCGGCGGGCGAGTGGACCGTCGTCGCGGAGTATGATGGCGAGCCGAACGGCCTCGCCTTCCATCGCGACGGCTGGGCGGCGATCACCGATGCGAAGCGCGGGCTGCTGCGGCTTGATCCCGGCGACCGGCGCCGTCACGCCGCTGGTGCCGCGCGCGCGGCGCGAGGGCTTCCGTGGCGTCAATGACTGCACCTTCGCGATGAATGGCGACCTGTTCTTCACCGACCAGGGCCAGACCGGGCTGCACGACCCGGCCGGCCGCGCCTATCGCCTGCGCGCCGGCGCCGACCAGGCCGATGCGCTGGTCTCGAACGTGCCGAGCCCGAACGGCCTGGTGCTGACGCCGGACGGCCACAACCTCTATGTCGCCGCGACGCGCGACAACGCCATCTGGCGCGTGCCCATCACCCCCGATGGCGGGGTGATACGCGTCGGGCGCTTCATCGCCATGTCGGGCGGCCTGGCCGGGCCGGATGGCATGGCGCTGGATACGCAGGGCAACCTCGTGGTCGCCCATGCCGGCATGGGAACGGTCTGGATCTTCTCGCGCCTTGGCGAGCCGCTGCTGCGCATCCGTTCCCCGCGCGGCCTCGGCACCACCAATGTCTGCTTCGGCGGGCCGGACAACCGCGACATCTTCATCACCGAGAGTGAGTCGGGTTCGGTGCTGCGGACGCGCTGGGAGCATCCGGGCCAGCCGCTTTTCGCCCACGCCTGAAGCCTCTTGCCAGCCGGCGCGGAACAGGGCGTTCTGCGCGTCATGGAGGCTTCACGAAGCAGCGACGCGCTGTTGGCGGTGGACGGGCTGCGCCTGTCCTTCGGCGGGCTGGCGGCGCTCGATGGCGTCGCCTTCGGCGTCATGCCCGGCCGCATCACCGCCCTGATCGGCCCGAACGGCGCCGGCAAGACCACGCTGTTCAACGCGGTCTCGGGCCTGGTGCGCCCGCATGCCGGCAGCGTGCGGCTGCGCGGAGAGGAGATCCTCGGCCTGAAGCCGGAACGGATCACCGCGCGCGGGCTGGTGCGGTCCTTCCAGATCGCCCGCGGCTTCCCGAAGCTGTCGGTGTTCGAGCACCTGATGCTGTACGGCCAGGACCAGCCCGGCGAGAGCTGGACCGCCGCGCTGCTCGGCACCGCCGCCGCGCGCCGGCGCGAACAGGCGCTGGCCGAACAGGCGCTGGCCGACGCCCGCCGCCTGCGCCTGGCCCAGGTCATCGACAACCAGGTCACCGCGCTGTCCGGCGGGCAGAAGAAGCTGCTCGAGATCGGCCGCGCGCTGATGGCCGAACCGGCGCTGATGCTGCTCGACGAACCGGCCGCCGGGGTGAACCCGACGCTGGCCGAGGAGATCGGCGACCTGCTGCGCGCCATCGTCGCCGAGGGCCGCACGATCCTGCTGGTCGAACACGACATGGCGCTGATCGAGCGGATCTCCGACCACGTCGTCGTCATGGCCGCCGGCCGCACCCTCGCCGAAGGCTCCTTCGCCGAGATCCGCGAGGATGCGGCGGTGCAGGACGCCTATCTCGGGGGCGCGGCATGACCGCGCTGATGGTGCGGGACCTGACCGGCGGCTATGCCGCGGCCGACCACGTCGTGAAGGGCGTGTCCTTCACCGTGGCGCCGCGCGAACTGGTCTGCGTCATCGGCCCGAACGGCGCCGGCAAGTCCACCGTGCTGAAGCTGCTGACCGGGCTGCTGCGGCCGCGCGCCGGCCAGGTCGCGCTCGATGGGCGCGACGTCACCGGCCAGTCGCCGCGCGCGGTGATCGAGGCCGGCATGGTGCTGGTGCCGCAGGAACGCAACGTCTTCGGCACGCTCTCGGTCGAGGAGAACCTCGCCATGGGCTGCTTCCTCGACCCGGGGCCGGCCAAGGCGCGCATGGCGAGCGGTGATGGACCGCTTCCCGCTGCTCGCCGAGCGGCGCCGCCAGGCGGCGCGCACCTGTCGGGCGGGCAGCGGCAGATCCTCGCCATGGGCCAGGCGCTGATGAGCGAACCGCGCGTGCTGCTGCTCGACGAACCGACCGCCGGCCTGTCGCCCAAGGCGGCGACCGACCTGTTCGCCATGGTGCGCGCCACCGCCGGGACCGGCGTCGCCGTGCTGATGGTCGAACAGAACGCGCTCGCAGGCGATGCAGGTGTCCGACCGCGCGCTGGTGCTGGTCGATGGCCGCAACGCGCATGAGGGACCGGCGCCGGCCCTCGCGCGCGACCCCGCGATACGACGCCTGTTCCTCGGCGGCCGCGGGGAGGGCAGGATGGATTCAACAGGGACCAACAGGGAGACCACCCCATGACCAGCATGACCCGCCGCGCGGCGCTGATCGCCGGCACCTCGCTTCTCGCCGATGCCGGCGCTGGTCGCGTGCGCAGGGCGCGCCGATCCATCTCGGCACGCTGACGCCGCTGACCGGCGCCGGCGGCCCCTATGGCCCGGTGATGGCCAATTGCGTGAAGGCCGTGATCGACCGAGGTGAACGGCGCCGGCGGCGTGCTCGGCCGCCAGGTCGCAGCTCGACCAGCGAGGACGACCAGACCAACCCCGAGGCCGGGCTGCGCGCCGCGCGCAAGCTGATCGACGTCGATCGCGTCGCGGCCATCATGGGCACCTGGGCGTCCTCGGTGACGACCGCCGTCGCGCCGCTGTGCTGGGAGAGCAAGACCTTCCTGACCACCGTCTCCGGCGCCGATTCCATCACCGCCCTGCCGCACAATGGCTGGCTGATCCGCACCCAGCCGAACACCACGCTGCAGGGGCGCAAGTTCGGCGAATACGCGGTCGAGCTCGGCGCGAAGAAGGTGTTCTTCATGGCGCCGCAGACGCCCTTCACCCAGTCGCAGCTCGCCAACATGAAGCCGCCGATCGAGGCCGCCGGCGGCAGCATCGACCTGCTGATCTACGACGACGCGAAGCCATCCCTGCGCACCGAGGTGGACCAGGCGATGCGGGCGCGGCCCGGATGTCATCATCCTCGGCGGCTACACGCCCGACACCACGGTGCTGCTGCGCGACATCTTCCGCGCCGGCTATCGCGGCAAGCTGCTGGCCTATGCCTATTCGGTGAACCAGCAGATGATCTCCTCGCTGCCGAACGACGTGACCGAGGGCATCTACACCCTCGCGCCCGTCCCCGGCGCAGGGTTCGGGCGGCTTCGACCGGGTGAAGCGCATCGTCGGCAACGACAACCCCGATCCCTACACCTGCCAGATCTACGACCAGGTCAACCTGGTGCTGATGGCGATGGCCGTCGGCAACAACGCGACGGGGCAGGGCATCCACGACAACATCCGCCGCGTCAGCCAGGGCGGCGGGGAGAAGGTGGACAATGCGATGGACGGCCTGCGCGCCATCGCGGCCGGCAGGAAGGTCGACTACGACGGCGCCTCGGGCCCCTGCGACTTCACCGATGCGGGCGACATCACCGACTGCCAGTTCCGCTACGACCAGGTGCGCGGCGGACGGCAGACGCTGATCCGCATCGCCTGATGATCGAGGCGCTTGCTCCAGGCGCTGATCAACGGCGTGATCGCCGGCACCATCCTCGCGGTGCCGGCGATCGGCTTCACGGCGATCTTCGCGGTGCTGAACTATCCGAACTTCGCGATCGGCGCGCTGGCGACGGTCGGCGCCTATGCGGGCTGGGTCGGCAACACGGCGCTGGGCCTGCCGATGCTGGGCGCGCTGCCGCTCGCCTTCGGGGTGGCCGGCCTCGCCGGGCTGGCGGTGCAGGCGCTGGCGGTGAAGCCGCTGGAAGCGTCCGGCGCGCTGATGATGGCGATCGCCTCCCTGGCGGCGGGGCTGGTGCTGGAGAACGTGCTGCGCTTCGGCTTCGGCAATGACCTGCGCGGCTTCGAACTGCCGTTGCTGCGCGACTGGCGCTTCGGTGCGTTCCGCGTCGGCCCGCAGCAGTTGCAGAATTTCGGCCTGGCGCTGGCGAGCATGGCGCTGCTCTGGGCCTTCCTGCGCTTCAGCCGCACCGGGCGCGCGATGCGCGCCGTGGCCGACAACCGCGACCTTGCGCTGCTGCGCGGCGTCGATCCGGTGCGCGTCGCGGTGGTGACGGTGATCGTCGGCGCGGGGCTGGCGGGGATGGGCGGCATGCTGGTCGGGCTCGACACCTCGGTCGATCCGCTGACCGGCACGCGGCTGGTGCTGTCGATCTTCGCCGCCGCCGTGCTGGGCGGGCTGGGCTCGATCCCCGGTGCGGTGGCGGGCGCCATCGCCATCGGCATGGCGGAGGAACTCTCCGTGATCGCCTTCAACCCGGCCTATCGCGCTGGTGGTCGGCTTCGTCGTCATCCTCGCGGTGCTGACGCTGCGGCCGGCAGGCCTGTTCGGCGACGCGGGCCTCCTGATGGTTTCCTACATCATCTTCCTGCTGGTGATCGGCGGCATCTATGCGCTGCTGGCGCAGAGCCTCTGCCTCGCCTGGGGCGTCACCGGCCTCGTCAATCTCGGCCTCGCCGGCTTCTTCGCCATCGGCGCCTACGCCTCGGCGACGCTGACGAAGTGGGGTGGCGTGCCGGTGCCGATCGGGCTCGCCGCCGCGCTGGTTGCCGGTGCGGTGGCGGGCTTCGTGGTCTGCGTGTCCACCTTGCGGTTGCGCGACGACTACCTCGCCATCGTCACGCTCGGCTTTGCCGAAGCGGTGCGCGTCATCGCCTCGAACGAGATCTGGATGACCGGCGGCACGGACGGCATTTCCGGCATCCCGGCGGGGTTGCCGCGCGGCTGGGGTCCGGGCTTCCACGTCGCGTCGCTCGCCATCGTCACGCTGCTGCTTGGCCTGGTGTGGCTGGCGTTGCGGCGGCTGGTGGCGTCGCCCTGGGGCCGCGCGCTGCGCGCGGTGCGGGAGGACCAGATCGTCGCCGCCGTCGCCGGCAAGCGGGTGACGCGGCTGAAGGCGGAGGCCTTCGCCATCGCCTGCGCCATCGCGGCGCTCGCCGGCGCGCTGTACGGCCACTACACCTCCTACATCGCGCCCGAGATCTTCCAGCCGCTGATCACCATCTATGTCTTCCTCGCGGTCACGGGCGGCGGCAATGGGCGGCCGACCGGGGCGGTGGTCGGCGCCTATATCCTGATCGCCTTCCTGGAGGCCACGCGCTTCGCCGCCGAGATCGTCCCCGGCGTCTCCGCCGTGCAGGCGGCGGCGCTGCGCGAGGCCTCGGTCGGCATCGCGCTGATCCTGCTGCTGCGCTTCCGCCAGCGTGGCCTGTTCCCCGAACTGAACCAGAAGGCGCCCGCATGACCGTGGAACTGCCGCCGTCACTCCTCGCCCTCGCCCGCAGCGCCGCCGCTGAAGCCGACCCCATCGCCGTCTTCCGCGCTGCCGAGGCCGCGTCCAGGGCGCTGCTCGGCCACCGCCTGTTCACCACGCTGTTCGTCGTGCCTGGCGGGGCGGAGGTGGAGCGCGTCTATTCCTCCGACCCCGACGCCTATCCGCTGACCGGGCGCAAGCGCATGGGACCGACGCCATGGGGCGACCATGTGCTGACGCAGGGTCGCACCTGGCTGGGCAACGGCATGGACGAGATCCGCTGGGCCTTCCCCGACCATGCGCTGATCGAAAGCCTCGGCTGCGCCGCCTGCATCAACATCCCGGTGCGCGAAGGTGGCGTCGTCGTCGGCACGCTGAACATCCTCGATGCGGCGGATGCCTATACGCCGCAGCATGTCGCCATCGCCGAGGTGATCGGCGGCTTCCTGCCCGGCGCGCTGCGTCGCGCCGCCAACCTCGCCTCAGCCTGAGTTTCCGGAGACTGCCCCGATGACCGAATCCGTCCTGTTCGAAAACGCCGCCATCCTGGACGGCACCGCCGAGGGCGCCGTGCCCGGCCATGTGCTGGTCGAAGGCGGCAGCATCAAGGAGGTCAGCGACAAGCCGATCGCCGCCGCCTCCGCGCGACGCATCGACCTGCGCGGCCGCACGCTGATGCCCGGGCTGATCGACGCGCATGTGCATGTCGTCGCCGGGGTGGTCAATCTCGGCCTCAACGCCATGCTGCCCGATGCCGTGGTCGCCTTCCGCGCCGCGAAGATCATGAACGGCATGCTGATGCGCGGCTTCACCACGGTGCGCGACCTCGGCGGCTGCACGCATGGGCTGCGCATGGCGCGCGACGAAGGGCATTTCGACGGGCCGCGCCTGATCATCGCCGGCAAGGCGCTGTCGCAGACCGGCGGGCATTGCGACTTCCGCGGCCGGCACGACACGCGCGGCACCGACTTCTTCGCCGCGCGCCTGGGCAGCCTGGGCCGGCTGGTGGATGGCGTGGCCGATGTGCGCCGGGCCTGCCGCGAGGAGATCAAGGCCGGCGCCGACTACATCAAGATCATGGCCAATGGCGGCGTCGCCTCGCCGACCGACCCGATCGCCTTCGTCGGTTTCTCGCGCGAGGAAGTCATCGCCGTCGTCGAGGAAGCCGAGAACGCCGAGACCTATGTCTCCGCGCATCTGTACACCGACAGCGCGATCCATCGCGCGGTCGAATGCGGCGTGCGCAGCCTGGAGCACTGCAACCTGATCCAGGCAGCGACGGCGCGCTTCGCGGCGGAGCGCGGGGCCATCGCCTGCCCGACGCTGGTCACCTACCAGGCGCTGAAGGATGAAGGTGCTAGCCTTGGCCTGCCGGCGGAGTCGGTGAACAAGATCGACGATGTGCGGACGGCGGGGCTGCGGTCGCTCGAGATCATGCGCGAGGCCGGGCTGATGATGGCCTTCGGCACCGACCTGCTGGGCGAGATGCATCGCCATCAATCCTCGGAATTCGTCATCCGCGGCGAGGTGCTGCCGGCGATCGAGGTGATCCGCAGCGCCACGATCAACGCGGCGAAACTGCTGATGTCCGAAGGCAGGATCGGCTGCGTCGCGCCCGGCGCCCATGCCGACCTGGTCGTGGTCGAGGGCGACCCGCTGAAGGACCTGTCGCTGCTGGCCGGGCAGGGCGAGCATCTTTCCGCCATCATGCTCGGCGGCCGTTTCGTGAAGCACACTCTGGCGGCCTGATTGCCGCCCAACAGGGAGACACCAACGATGAGCACCACCCGTCGCGTCATCCTCACCGCCACCGCCGGCGCGCTTGCCATGCCGTCCGTGGTGCGCGCCCAGGGCGAGACCTTCCGCATCGGGGCGCTGAACCCGGTCACCGGCGCCGGCGCGCCCTATGGCGGTGGCATGCAGCGCATGATCGCCGCGGCGGTGGAGGCCATCAACGCGGCCGGCGGCGCGAATGGCCGTCGCATCGAGGTGTTCTCCGAGGACACCCAGACCAGCCCGCAGGCCGCCGTTCTGGCGGCGAAGAAGCTGATCGAGGTGAACCGCGTGCGCGCGATCCTCGGCACCTGGTCCTCGGGCGTTTCGCTCGCGGTGCTGCCGCTGGTGAACGAGGCCGAGATCATCCTGATGAACACCTCGGGCGCGCCGGCGCTGTCGGTGCCGCCGGCCAATGCCAAGGGCCTGTCCTATCGCTTCCAGGCGACCAATGACCGCTTCGGCCGCGCCTTCGCCGAGATCTGCGTGCGCGAGGGCTTCCGCCGCCCCGCGACCATGGCCTTCAACAACGCGTCGGGCATCGGCAATACCGAGGGCTTCCGCCGCGCCTGGGCCGCCAAGGGCAACCAGAACGGCGAGAACGTCGTCTATGAACCGAACCAGCCTTCATATCGCGCCGAGTTGCTGCGTGTGCTGGCCACCCGCCCGGATGTGATCGTCACCGGATCCTACCTTCCCGACACCACCATCATCCTGCGCGAATGGTTCCAGACCGGCACGCCGGTGAAGTGGATCATCCCCGGCTGGGCGGCCAATCCGCAACTGGTCGCAGCACTCGGGCCGGCGGTGACGGAGGGCATCATCTCGGTCGATTCCGTGTCGAACGAGGGCTCGCCCGCCTATGCCGCCTATGACGCAGCCTACAAGTCGGCGATGAACCAGCCCGGCGCCTCCAACGTCTATGCGGCGATGACCTGGGACATGGCGACGACGCTGGCGCTGGCGATCGAGAAGGCCAAGTCCTTCGAGACCGCCGCGATCAACGCCGCCATCCGCGAGGTCGCCAACCCGCCGGGCGATGCCGTGGGCACCTTCGCCGCGGGCAAGGCCGGGCTCGCTGGCGGCAGGAAGGTGAACTACGAGGGCGCATCATCGGTGCTCGACTTCGACGAGCATGGCGATGTGACGCCCGATTTCGGCGCCTTCTTCATTCGCAACGGCCAGTTCGAACGGCGCTATGTCGTGAAGATCTGAGGTGTTCGGCGCGCTCCTTGTCGCCGGCATCGTGCATGGGCTGATCATCGGCCTCGCCGCGCTTGCGGTGACGCTGGTGTTCGGCATCGCCCGCTTCCCGAATGCGGCGGCGGGCGACACCATGACGACCGGGGCCTATGCCGGCTGGCTGGCGCACAAGGCGACGGGGTCGCTCATGATGGCGGGCGGCGCGGCGGTGGCGGCGGCGGGCGTCGTGTCGTTGCTCGGCTATCTGCTGGTGTTCCGGCTGCTGGCGCGGCGGCCGGTGGCCTCCCTGCTGGTGGCTTCCATCGGCATGGCCTTCCTGATCCGCGCGGTGCTGGGCGTCGCCTTCGGCCATCAGCAACAGGTTTTCCAGGTGCCGCTTGCCTGGCCGATCGAGGTGATGGGCCTGCGCATCCCGCCGATGGACATCACCCTGGCGGGTGTTGCCGCCTGCGCGCTGGCCGCGGCCTTCGGCGTGCTGCACCTGACCTCGATCGGGCGGCAGATGCGCGCGGTGGCCGATGACCCGGACCTCGCGCGGGTTTCGGGGATCCGGCCGCTGCGCGTGATGGTTGCGCTGTGGCTGCTGGCCGGTGCGGCGGCGGGGATCGCCGGGCTGATGCTGGGCGTGAAGACGGTGGTGTCGCCGGAAATGGGTTGGGAGGGGCTGCTGACGGCCTTCGCCGCGGCCATCCTCGGCGGCATCGGCTCGCCGGCCGGCGCGGTGCTGGCGGGCTTGCTGCTCGGCATCGCGCAGGAACTTTCCACGCCCTATGTCGGCTTCACCTACAAGATCGCCCTCGCCTTCGCGGTGATGCTGGCGGTGTTGCTGGTTCGCCCGCGCGGGTTGTTCGGCCGGCAGGAAGGCGTGCGCTGATGACCGCCTATCTCGTCGCCATCGCCATCATCGCCGCCATCTACGTCCTGCTGACGCTCGGCCTGTCGCTGCAATACGGCATGACCGGGCCTGGTGAATTTCGGCCATGTCGGCTTCTTCGCGATCGGCGCCTACGCCTCGGCGCTGATCGCCATGCAGGGCGTGCCCCTGGTGCTTTCCTTCGGCGCCGCCGCGGCCATCGCGGCGCTCGCCGCCTGGCCGCTCGGCCTGGTGGCGCTGCGCTTGCGCGACGACTACTTCGCCGTCGTCACGCTCGGCTTCGGCGAGACGGTGCGCCTCGCCATCACCTCGGAGAAATGGCTGACCAATGGCGTGCAAGGCATCCCCGGCGTGCCGCGCATGTTCGCCGGCCTTGGCATCGGCCTGCCAGGCGCGCTGGCGACGCTCGCCGCCATCACCCTGGTTTGCGTCGCCGCCGCGCTGATCCTGCGGCGCATCACGCGATCCCCCTTCGGTCGCGTGATCGAGGCGATCCGCGACAATGAGGAAGCACTGAAGGCGCTCGGCAAGGACCCGGCGCGCTTCAAGATGCAGGTGCTCGCATTGGGCGCTGCGCTGGCCGGCGTGGCGGGTGCCTTCTATGGGCACTACATCACCTATCTCTCACCGGACCAGTTCATCCCGCTGGTCACCTTCTATGTCTGGATGGCGATGATCATGGGCGGCGTCGGGCGCGTCTCCGGCGCGGTGGTCGGCGCGCTGCTGTTGATGCTGTTCCTCGAGGGCACCCGCTTCCTGCGCGATGTCGCGCCGGATGCGATCTCGGCGGTGGACATGGCGAGCGTGCGCCTCGGCGCGGTCGGCCTCGCGCTCATCCTGTTCACCCTGTTCCGCCCGCAGGGCCTGGTCGGGGACTACACCCGGCGATGACGCTTGCGGTCCACGACATCGGCAAGTCCTTCGGCGGCTTTCGCGCGCTGGACGGCGTGTCCTTCGAGATGGCGGCCGATGGCCTGCTCGGCATCATCGGGCCGAATGGCGCGGGCAAATCGACGCTGTTTTCAGTCATCTCGGGCTTCATGGCCGCCGATGCGGGCAGCGTGACGCTCGACGGGCGCGTGCTGGACCGCCTGGGCGCGGCCGCGCGGGCGCGCGCGGGCATGGTCCGCACCTTCCAGGTGCCGCGGGAATTCCATCACCTGACGGTGCGCGAGAACCTGATGGCCGCCGCGCCCGGCCAGACCGGCGAAGGCCTGTTCGGCCTGCTGCTGCGCCCCGGCCTCGTGCGCGCGCAGGAAGCCGCCATCCGTGCCGAGGCCGATGCCACGATCGACTTCCTGCGGCTGTCGCCGGTCGCCGGCACCCCGGCGGGAAGGTTGTCGGGCGGGCAGAAGAAGCTGGTCGAACTGGGCCGCGCGCTGATGGCGAAGCCGCGGCTGATCCTGCTGGACGAACCCTTTGCCGGCGTGAACCCGGTGCTCATCGAGCAGATCATGGAGCGCATCTCGGCGCTGAACGGTCGCGGCATCGGCTTCCTGGTGATCGAACATGATCTCGAAGCCTTGTCACGCCTGGTGCCACGCCTGGTCGTGATGGATCGCGGCCGCGTGCTGGCGGCGGGCGCGCCGGCCGAGGTGCTGCGCGATGCCGCGGTGCGCGAGGCCTATCTCGGGGGTGCGCCGGCATGACGTTGCTTGAGATAGCCGGCCTCACCGGCGGTTACGGCGAGACGGACATCCTCAACGGCATCGACCTCACCATCGAGCGGGGCGAGATCCTGACTGTCGCGGGCACCAACGGCGCCGGAAAATCCACGCTGGCGAAGGCGGTGATGGGGCTGCTGCCGCGCGTCGCCGGGCGCATCGCGCTGGATGGGCGCGACATCCTGGCCGAACCGGCGGAAGCTCGCCTCGCGCTGGGCATCGCCTATGTCCCGCAGGTCGGCAATGTCTTCGCGACGCTCTCGGTGATCGAGAACCTGCAGGTGGTCCAGGGCGTGCGCGACGCGCGCGGGCGGATCGCCGAGCTGCTCGCGACCTTCCCCGCGCTGGCCGAGCGGCGCCGCGCCCGCGCCGGCAGCCTGTCGGGTGGGGAGCGCCAGCTCCTTGCCTTCGCGCGCGCCCTGATGGCGAGGCCGAGGCTGATGATCCTCGACGAGCCGACGGCCGCGCTGGCGCCCGCGCGGATCGCGGAATCCTTCGCTCGCATCCGCGGCCTTCCAGCCCTCGGCGTCAGCGTGCTGATGGTCGAACAGCGGGCGCGCCAGGCGCTTGCCGTCTCCGATCGCGGCTGCATCCTCGATGGCGGGCGCGTCGCCATGCTCGGCCCTGCCGCGACGCTGCTGGCCGATGAGCGCGCCGCCCAGCTTTATCTGGGTCGCGTTGTCGCCTGACTCACGGCGAGACGGGGCGAGCGAAATACGCGACCATCTGCTCATCCATCCGCGGCGTATACTCGATGCCGCGCCGCGCCGCGACCACCACCACCTGGTTGTAGAGCGGGATGAACGGCACCTGGTCCAGCGATTCACGCGCGACGGAGCGCAGCGCCGTCTCGCGTGCAGCGCCGGTCCGGCCGATGACGTCGTCGATCAGGCCATCCAGCCGCGCGTCGCTGAAGCCGCCGCGATTGCCCTGCCCGAAGGCCTGCGCCGGGATGCGCGTATGCACCGCCGTGGACAGGATGTAGGAGGCGTCGCGCGAGGATGACAGCGACAATCCATACAACATCAGCGGCAGGTCGTTGCGCGTTGCCTGCGTGCGGGGCGAGAACACGTTCCAGGGCTGCGTCTCGACCTTCACCTGGAAGCCGGCGCGCGTCAGCATCTGTCCTGCCGCCTGGCAGAGGCGCGCATCGTTGACATAGCGGTTGTTGGAGCAACCCAGCGTCAGCGTGAAGCCGTTCGGATAGCCGGCCTCGGCAAGCAGCGCGCGGGCCTGCGCGGGATCGGCCGCGGGCACCGTGATGGATGGGTCGAAGCCACCGAACTGCTCCGGCACCATCTGCACCGTCGCGACACCCTGGCCGTCGAGCGCTCGCGCCACCAGCGCCTGGCGGTCGATGGCCAGGGACAATGCGCGCCGCACGCGCACGTCACGCAGCGGGTTGCGGGGCAGTGGATGGCCATTCGCATCGGTCAGCAGCGGGAACTGGTCCAGCCGCACATTGGGCAGCAGGTACATGATGCGATCGGAATTGCGCCGGAACACGCTCAGCCGCGCATCGCGCTGCAGCCGCTCCACATCGGCGGGCGGCACGCTCTCGATGATGTCGACGTCACCGCTCAGCAGCGCCGCGAGGCGCGACGCATCATTGCCGATCACCCGGATATCGACGCGCTGATAGGCCGCCTTGTCGCCCCAGAAGGCGTCGTTGCGCAGCACGGTCATGCCTTCGCGTCCGCGCACCTGGTCCAGCCGGAAGGGGCCGGTGCCGGTGGCGGCGCGGCCGCTGTTGAAGTCCGCCGTCGAGGCATTTTCCGCCGCCCGCTTCGAGACGACGAAGATGTTGGTCAATTGCCCCGGCAGCACCGGGTTCGGCCGGTCGGTGTGCAGGCGCACGGTATAGGGGTCCACCACCTCCACCCGCTCGATGGTCCGCAGGTTCGACGTGTAGGGGCCAGGATTGTTCGGCAGGCCCGGCACGCGGGCGATCGAGAAGGCGACATCGTCCGCGGTGAAGGGGCTGCCGTCATGGAAGGTGACGCCGCGGCGCAGCCGCAATTCCCACACTTGCGGAGCCGTGGCCTCCCAGGATTCGACGATGCCGGGCACGAAGCGGCTCTCGGGGTCGCGGTTGATCAGGCTGTCGTAGATGTGGCGGGCCGCTGCCATGTTCGGACCGGCGAACAGGAAATGCGGGTCGAGCCCGAAGGGCGCCTCCACCGCCATGGTCAGGGATTGTGCGCGGGCCGTGCCGGCGGCAGCGATCAGGCAGGCGGCGATGAGGCCGAGGCAGCGGCGTTTCATGGCAAGGTCCCGGACTGTGGCAGGCGAAGCGTCCCCGCGCCCCGCCCGGGTGTCAACGGCTCAGCCGCCGGGCGCGTGCAGCGGGTCGACGTATTCGAAGCCCTCGCCATCGCGGATGGTGAGGTAGTTGCCGCGCAGGTCGAGACGCAGTTCCTCGATCCGGCAGGCAGGCGGCAGGACGACCGCCAGCAGGTCGTTGTCGAGCCGCATGATCACCGTGATCGCGTGGTCCTTCCGGGCATAGCCCGGCGGCACCGAGCGGTAGGTCCATTGCCAGCCGGTGAGGCGGATCAGGTCGCCATCCACCGCGTCGATCGTGCCGACGATGGCGCGGGAGCGACCTTCCTGAAAGCGCTTGCGCTCGGCGATGAACAGTTTCTCGCCAACCCGCACAATACCGTCGCGACCTGTCATGCCGGCCTCCATGTCCTGCGCGCCAGAATTCCACGCCGGGAGCAGTCCTGGCTAGGTGTCGCCCCCCGGTGCCGCCAGCGGCACGCCCAGCGTGCCGACCATCCAGGCGAGCCGGTGCTTCTGCGCCGCCCGCGCATGCAGGCGCGCCGCCGCTTCCGCCGCATCCCCGTCGCGCTTCACGATGGCCTTGAGGATGGCGCGGTGTTCCGCATGCGCCGGCTTCGGCCCGCCCGCCGCGCGTCAGCAGCGTCGGCAGCAGCGACATGGTGGCGGCAAGCTGTTCGAGGCTGCGCAGCAGATAGCGGTTATGCGCGGCAAGGTAGAGCAGCCCGTGCAGCCGCTGGTTCACCGCCGCCAGCGCGCGGGCATCGCCGAAGGTGGCCGGTTCGCCGGCGATGATCTCGGCCATGGCGGCGATCTCGGTCTCGCCGGCATGCTGGGCCGCGAGGCGCGCGGCGGCGCCCTCCAGCACTTCGCGCATCACATAGAGCTCGACCACCTGCTGATGGTCGGGGCGTGTCACCGCAAGCCCTCGTCGGGCTTCGTGGGTCAGCAGCCCCTCGGCCTCCAGCCGCGCGATCGCCTGGCGGACCGGGGTGCGGGACACCCCGAAGCGGGCGGCGAGATCGACCTCGGTCAGCCTTTCGCCCGGCGCCAGGCCGCCATCGCGGATCGCCGCGCGGATGCGGGCATAGGCGCTCTCGGCAAGGTCGCGGGTGGGGGCGGAACCATCCATGCCGACTGTTTAGCATGCCCTGGACAGTTGTGGATACATCTGTATACATCGGTCCGAACAAGCGGAGCCGCGTGACGATGGCGGACCTGACCCAGACCTTCGACGTGCTGATCGCCGGCGGTGGCAATGCCGCGCTGTCCGCGGCCATCACGGCGCGCCGGGCCGGCGCCTCCGTGGTGCTGGCCGAGCATGCGCCGAAGTCCCTGCGCGGCGGCAATTCCCGCCACACCCGCAACCTGCGCGCGCTTGCATCCGGGCCCCACGGGCGTGCTGACCGACAGCTACCTTGAGGAAGAATACTGGGACGACCTCAATCGCGTCACCGGCGGCAAGACCGATGAGGCACTGGCCCGCATGTGCATCCGTGCGAGCCAGCACGCGCCGGGCTTCCTTGAGCAATGCGGCGTCGTGTTCCAGCCGTCCTTGTCCGGCACGCTGTCGCTGTCGCGCACCAACGCGTTCTTCCTCGGCGGCGGCAAGGCGCTGCTGAACGCGATGTACCGCACCGCCGAGACCCTCGGCATCACCATCCTGTACGACACCGAGGTCCAGCATATCGAGGTGAAGGACGGCTTCGCCACCGAGGCCATCGTCTCCCATCGCGGCTTCCCGGCGCGGATCCGTTTCAAGGCCTTCATCGCCTCGGCCGGCGGCTTCCAGGCCAATCGCGAATGGCTGCGCAAATACTGGGGCGATGCGGCCGACAATTTCCAGATCCGCGGCACGCCCTATGCGCAGGGGCGCATCCTGAAGGACATGCTGGCCTCCGGCGTGCAGGAAGTCGGCGACCCGACCCAGTTCCACGCCGTCGCGAACGATGCGCGCGCGCCGATGGAGGATGGCGGCCTTGCCATGCGGCTCGACTGCGTTCCGTTCTCGGTGGTGGTGAACCGCGATGTCGAACGCTTCTACGACGAGGGCGAGGATGTCTGGCCGAAGCGCTACGCCATCTGGGGGCGCCTGATCGCCCAGCAGCCCGGCCAGGTTGCCTTCGCCATCAATGATTCGAAGGCGCAGCTCAACTACCTGCCGCCGGTCTTCGCAGCCCATGAGGCCGGCAGCATCGCCGAACTCGCCGGCATGATCGGCCTGGATGCGGCGAAGCTGGAGAAGGTCGTCGCCGACTACAACGCCGCGGTGCAGCCTGGCACCTTCAGTGCGCAGGCGCTGGATGATTGCCGCACCGAAGGCCTGACCCCGCCGAAATCGCACTGGGCGCGGCGCATCGACACGCCGCCCTATTACTGCCACCCGCTGCGGCCGGGCATCACCTTCACCTTCCTGTCGGTGAAGGTGAACGACCGCGCACGGGTGATGATGGCCGATGGCAAGCCCAGCGCGAACATGTTCGCGAGCGGCGAGATCATGTCCGGCAACATCCTCGGCCAGGGCTACCTGGCGGGTTTCGGCATGACCATCGGCACCACCTTCGGCCGCATCGCCGGCGAGGAAGCCGCCAAGCTGGTGAGGAACTGAGACGATGGCGACCGAAAGCGAAACCGTCGCCGAAGCCCGGCGGCAGATGGAAATCTGCAATGCCTGCCGCTACTGCGAGGGCTATTGCGCCGTCTTCCCCGCCATGGCCATGCGCCGCTCCTTCGCGGAAGCCGACCTCACGCATCTCGCCAACCTGTGCCATGGCTGCAAGGGCTGCTACCACGCCTGCCAATACGCCCCGCCGCATGCCTTCGGCATCAACATCCCGGCGACCTTCGCCGAGCTGCGCAACGAGACATACGCGAAGCACGCCTGGCCCGCGCCGATGGGCAGTGTGTTCGAGCGCAACGGCACCCTGGTCTCGCTGTTCGCGGCCCTGGGCGTCGCGCTCGCCCTGGTCCTGACCGTGGCGCTGCAGGACCCGGCGGTGTTGTGGACTGCCCAGCGCGGCGTCGGCGCCTTCTTCAGGGTCATCCCGCATTGGCTGATGATCTCGCTCGGCCTGCTGACCTTCGGCTTCGCGATCGTCGCGATGGCGATGGGCGCGCGAAGCTACTGGAAGGCCACGGGCGGCGGCGGCGGGGCTTTCGCACCGGCACCCGCGGCCGAGGCGGCGCTGGACATCGCCACGCTGCGCAATCTCGGCGGCGGCGGGCACGGCTGCAACGATGTCGATGAGGGCTTCTCGACGCGCCGCCGCTGGCTGCACCAGGCGTTGATGTACGGCTTCCTGCTGTGCTTCGCGGCGACCTGCACGGGCACGATCTACCACTATGTGTTCGGCTGGAAGTCGCCGCATGCCTTCCTGTCCCTGCCGGTCCAGTTCGGGACCTGGGGCGGCGTGCTGATGATGATCGGCGCGGCGGGCCTCGCGCATGTGAAGATCATCACCGATCCCGAGCCGGTGTCGCGCAAGGTGATGGGCGGCGAATTCGCCATGCTCGGACTGCTGTTCCTGATCGCGGCGACCGGCCTGTTGCTGCTGGTGGTGCGCCATACCGGCGCGATGGGGCTGACCATGGCGATCCATCTCGGGCTGGTCTTCGCCTTCTTCCTGCTGATGCCCTACTCGAAGATGGTGCACGGCGTGTATCGCGGCATCGCCCTGCTGCGGCATGCGCAGGAGAAGCGTCGCGCACCAGCCACTGCCGCGGCCGCCTGATCGCGGCCGCCACGCCAGATCCCGACCACCGCCGCCGGCGCGGCGCGCCCACGCCCACCCGCTCGCCGGACGGGCCGTGATCCTGCCACGACGCGACCCGATGGGCTGACCTGGACACCGACCGTCCAGGGACGCCGTCGCCGGCCGTGAACCGTTTCATCGCCGGGCCGGTCTCGGTGCCGCATTCTCCCCTTGCCACCCCAAGCAAGGCAGACAGAGATGCGCAAGACCTTCGCCACCGCCGCCGCCCTCGCCACCCTGATGCTGGCCCCGCTGCCGCTCGCGGCGCAGGGCGTGAAGGGTGGGGATCGCCAGGCGCTGTCCCAGGCGGGTTCCTGTTCCGAGGAACAGCGCGTGTCCATCCGTCGCGGCTTTTCCGATGCGCGGCAGATGACCAACGCCTCCATCGCCGCCCTGACGCTGCAGCCCGAAGCGATCCGCCCGCACCTGACGCGCATCTTCGGGTCCAACCCGGCCGGCGCGATCGCCAAGAACTTCCGCGCCATCTCGGCCGGCATGGACCAGCGCGAGCCACGGCTGGTCTATGAATGCAACCGCGCCGAATCCTGCCGCGGCCAGACCTTCGCCTATGTCCGCTGGGGCGGGAATGCGCGGGAAGTCATGGGCGTCTGCCCGGCCTTCTTCCGCGCCGCCCGCACCGGGCAGGACAGCCAGGGCGGCATCATCCTGCATGAGATGAGCCACCTCGCCCTCGGCACCCGCGACCATGCCTACCAGCCGGCCCGTGTCGAGGCCCTGGCCAAGGACGACCCGGCTGCCGCGCAGATGAATGCCGACAGCTACGAATACTTCGCCGAGTTCCTGCCGCGCTGATATTGCCCCCCAGCCAGGCAGTGAAGCCCCGCCGGGTGTCGTGCAATTCCGCACGGCATCCGGCGGAGTTCATTTGTGCATGGTCGAGCCGCCCCGCTCCGACGTGGCCGGGCCCGCAGGCCCACCTCCGACCTGTGGCGCCATGCGTGCCGCCGCCCGGGTGCAGCGCACCAGAGCCGGCGCGCCGGCGACCAACCTGCCGGTACGGCGCCCCTCGCATGGCGTGACCGCCCCGTCGCCGCGCCGGCGTTGCGCAGATCCCCATGCCGACCGATCGGTCGGGGGCGTGCCTGCCCGCCCCCTCGACAGCGGGCCGCCGCGCTGCTTCCCTGCGCCGCGCTTGAACCAGCAGGAGGAAACGCTCCCGTCATGAGCATCAATGGCCAGGCCTATCTCGTCGGGGCTTTCGAGCACCCGACGCGCAAGGCCGAGAAACAATCCGTCGCGCAGTTGCACGCCGAGGTCGCCTTTGGCGCCCTGCAGGATGCCGGCCTGTCGAAGGACGACGTGGACGGCTTTTTCTGCACCGGCGCCGCCCCGGGCCTCGGGCCCATCAACATGGCCGACTACATGGGGCTGACCAATCTGCGCCATGTCGATTCCACCGACATGGGCGGCTGCTCCTATGTCATGCATGTCGGCCATGCCGCGCAGGCGATCAAGGAAGGCCGCTGCAACGTCGCGCTGATCACGCTGGCCGGCCGGCCGCGCGCCGAAGGCATGGCGACGGGCACCGTGCCGCGCTCCTGGGCGCCGAACATCCCCGACGATCCCTTCGAGATCCCGATGGGCCGCACGGTGGTGAATTCCTACGGCATGGTGGCGATGCGCCACATGCATGAGTTCGGCACCACCTCGGAACAGCTCGCCTGGATCAAGGTCGCTGCCTCCACCCACGCCCAGTACAACCCGCATGCCATGCTGCAGAAGGTCGTCACGGTCGAGGAAGTGGTGAACTCCCCGATGGTGTCCGACCCGCTGCACCGCCTCGATTGCTGCGTCATCTCCGATGGCGGCGGCGCGTTGATCGTGGCCAAGCCGGAGATCGCGAAGTCGCTGAAGCGGCCGCTGGTGAAGGTGCTCGGCTGCGCCGAGGCCACCAAGAACCAGGCCGGCGGCGGCATCGACCTGTCCTATTCCGCGGTGCGTCAGTCGGGCGCTGCCGCCTTCGCCGAGGCGAAGGTGAAGCCGTCCGACATCCAGTACGCCTCGATCTACGACAGCTTCACCATCACGGTGCTGATGCAGCTTGAGGACCTCGGCTTCTGCAAGAAGGGCGAGGGCGGCAAGTTCGTGATGGACGGCAACCTGATCAGCGGCGTCGGCAAGCTGCCCTTCAACACCGATGGCGGCGGGCTGTGCAACAACCATCCGGCCAATCGCGGCGGCATGACCAAGGTGATCGAGGCGGTGCGCCAGCTTCGCGGCGAAGCGCACGCCAAGGTCCAGGTGCCGGGCTGCACACTGGCGCTGGCGAACGGCGTGGGTGGCCTGCTCGGCCATCGCCACGGCGGCGCCACCCTCATCATGGAGCGGGAGTGATCACCATGGCGACGCAATCCGCCAACCGCGCCATCCCGGCGCCGAAGGAAGACCCCACCACCAAGCCGTTCTGGGACGCCGCCCGCGAAGGCAAGTTCCTGATCGGCCTGTGCAAGGATACCGGCAAGCATTTCTGGTATCCGCGCGGCTGCTCGCCCTTCACCCTGTCGAACAACATCGAGATGGTGGAAGCGAAGGGGACGGGGACGATCTACTCCTTCTCCGTCATGCGCACGAAGGAACCGCATGCGGTCGCCTACGTCGAGCTCGACGAAGGCCCGCGCATGTTCACCAACATCGTGGACTGCGACCTCGATGCGCTGAAGATCGGCCAGAAGGTCAGGATCGTCTTCAAGCCGACCGAGGAAGGCGCCGCCCCGGTGCCGATGTTCACGCCGGCCTGAGGCAGTGGTTCCGGAGAGGGCCTTGCCCCCTCCGGAACCTCCCTCACCAAAGGCCTGGAGCCGTTTCCGTTCGCCTTGGCTCACGGCAAAGTCTCTCGCCAGTTGTTTTCGCGAGCATCCCGACCCGATCAGGTGATTCCACCTGATCGGGATCTGCTCCAAGGGCCTCTGGACGCCGATGCCTGGTGCCGGGCCTGGCAGCCCACCGCATCGTCACCGGCGGTGCGGACGCGTCACCTGACCGAGGCGCCGGGCACCCGGGACGGCATTTCAGATGCCCCGGGTATTTGGCGGAATGGTCCGGCGGGGCGGCGCCCCTCCAACCTCACTTCCGCGCCGCCATCGCCTGCGCCCGATACGCCTCCACCCGCGCCTTCAGCCCCGGCCGCGCCACCGACCGTGCCAGCGCGGCGAGGTCCGCATCATCGTCCGCCCGCCGTGTCCGCGCATGCAGCGCCGCCACAGTCGTGGCATCGAGCCTGGTCGCGGCATCGCGCGCGGCGGCCAGCAGCGGCGGAAGCGCCGCTTCCTCGGCGATATCGGTCACCAGGCCCAGCGCCAGCGCGCGATCCGCCCCCACCGGCGTGCCGGCCAGCAACAGCCGCCGTGCGGCGCCGTCACCCACCAGCCCGGCCAGCCGCCCGGTGCCCAGCACCAGGCCGAAGGCCGGTCCGGGGAAGGCGAAGCTCGCGCCCGGCAGCGCCACGCGCCGGTCGCAGACGGCGAACAGGTCAGCCCCGGCGCCGAAGACGCGCCCGCCAGCCACGGCCATGGTCGGCACCGGCAGGGCGTGGACACGCTGCAGCAGCAATTCGATGCGGATGATGCGCAGCGCGAGTTCGCCGTCCGTCACGCTGTCGAGGTCGGCAAGGTCGAGCCCGGTGCAGAAATTCCGTCCACGACCGCGCAGCACCACCAGCCGCGCCCCGGCCGCAAGCACCCTGTCCAGCGCCGCCTCGACCGCCGCGACCAGCCCGGCCCCCAAGGCGTTGCCGCGCTCGGGCCGGGCGAGCCACAGCGTCGCCACGCCGTCCTCGATGATGCTGTCCACCGCTGGCGCGTCCTGCCCGTCCATCGCGAATCCCCTCCATATGCGGCGCGCAGGATGGCCCTGTCCGGCGCTGGCGGGAACGTCGGGCCGGGGTGGTCGGTTCCTGCTGCACAACCGAATCAAGTCGTGCTAGAGGGAAATGAGGGGAATCAGGGGGTTCGGGGTCGTGCTTCGCATGATCGCGATACTAGCCGCTTTGGCCTTGGGGGCCTGCGGCAGCACGCGTGGTACGGCGCCGGGGGGCTCCGTGCCTGGCTATGCGGGGGGCAACACCTCCTGCGTGCCCTACGCACGCGCGCGCAGCGGCATCAACCTGGCCGGCGATGCCTGGCAGTGGTGGGACGCCGCCGCCCAATCGGCCAGTTATGACCGGTCCCGCAATCCGCGGGTCGGCTCGGTGCTGGTGTTCATGCGCACCCAACGCAACCGCACGGGCCACCTGTCCGTGGTCACGCGGGTGATTTCCTCGCGCGAGATCCGGGTGGACCATGCCAATTGGGCCTCGGGCGGCAATCGCGGGCGGATCGCGCAGGACCAGCCGGTGGTGGATGTCTCGGCGGGGAATGACTGGTCGCTGGTGCGCGTCTGGTATCCGCCGGTCAGTGGGCTGGGGCAGACGAACTACCCGACCTTCGGGTTCATTCATGGCGGACGATTGATGGCCGAGGCGCGCTGACCCGCGCCGCCAGGCGACGTGCCCCGGCGGCACCGGGACGCACGGGTGGCACCCGGCATCGGCGCATCGGGCGGGCGGCAGCGCCGCATCGGCTCAACGGGTGGGCACGGCGCTCCGCCAGGCGCCGCGTCGGCGTTCATCTCGCCGGGGGTGGCGCGGCGATCGTCGCGTGCCGGCGATGGGGGTCACCGCGGCGGGTCGGCCGCCGCAACCTGCATGCCGGTGGCCGCTGCCGGGCTTGTGCCGACCTGCGCCTGGGCAAGCATCCGGTCCAGCCGCGCGAGGTCATCCTCCTGTTCGCTGCGCATGACCATGCCGGCCGGGTCGCAGGTGCTGTCGGGCTGGGCGCGGCAACGTTCGTCAGCCAGGGCCAGCTGCGCGGCGCGGCTGGCGATGATGGCGCCGCGCCGCGTCTCGAAGAACCGCGTGCGGGCCTCCTCATCCGCGAAGGTCGCGGGAACCATGGTCACCGTCACCTCCCCGGCGTAGCGCATGGTGCGGGCGGTCGCCAGGCTGAACACCGTCGCGGTGGCGCCGATGATGCCATTCGGTGCCATGCGGAACACCGCCGGGTCGTCGAAGGGGCGCAGCACCGTCGCGGTCTCAAGGTAGCCATCGGCCCGGCAGCGCACCTCGAGCACGGCGTGCGAGCGGGTGAGGCGCACGGTGGCCGGGGCAGGCTGCGCCTCGGCGACCACCTGGTCCCCGCGATGAACGGCGCATTGCGCGCCGGCGGGCTCGGAGGCGAGCGTCACATCGCCATTCCAGGCCGGTTGCGGATGGGCGGCGCGGAGCGCGGCGTTGAGCGCCACGGTCGCGCAGCCGGGCAGGCTCAGCAGCACCGCGACAAGGGCAATGGCACGAAAACATGCAGTCATGGGTTGTGCACCGGGTTCATGAAGCGCGTCAGGATTGTATCACCAAGGTTGAGGAAAGTGTGAATCCAACCTGCATCGGCCGCGACTCTGGACGTGCGGCGCCATGCCATGCTGCAAGGCCCCTCAGGGCGGCTTTCATCCGGCCGGCACCGGGCATGGGACTGCCTTCCCGGATGGCGGCCCGGGACAGCACTGCGCCGCCCAGCTGGAGGAATGCGCCATGACCTTGACCCGCCGCGGCCTCGTCGCCGCCCTGCCCGCCACCGTGCTGCTGCCGGCCGTGGCGCGGGGCCAGGACGCCTGGCCCGACCGCCCCGTGCGCTTCATCGTGCCCTTCCCCGGTGGTTCCAGCCCGGACCTGACGGGGCGCGTCGTGGCGGATCACCTGGCCAAGGTGCTCGGCCAACCGGTCGTGGTGGACAACCGGGCCGGCGCCGGCGGGAACATCGGCACCGACGCCATCGCCAAGGCGACCGACGGCCA
This sequence comes from uncultured Alphaproteobacteria bacterium, assembly GCA_963732425.1. Taxonomy (GTDB): domain Bacteria; phylum Pseudomonadota; class Alphaproteobacteria; order Acetobacterales; family Acetobacteraceae; genus Neoroseomonas. The sequence goes on along the minus strand of CAVSZN010000013.1, from coordinate 60,995 downwards.
CGTCATCGGCCTGTCGATCAACGGCCCCCTGACGACCGCGCCGGCACTCTATCCGAACCTGCCCTACGACCCGGTGAAGGACCTGATCGCGGTGTCGCTGCTGGCGCGCGGTCCGCAATTCCTCGCGGTGAACAACGACCTGCCGGTCACCGACCTGCCTGGCTTCCTGGCCCATGTGCGGGCCAATCCGGGCAAGCTGGCCTTCGGCTCGGTGGGTCCCGGATCGGGCGGGCACCTTGGCATGATCGACCTGCTGGGCCGGTCCGGCGGGCTTGAGATGCTGCATGTTTCCTATCGCGGCTTCGCGGCTGCGGCGCTCGACCTGGTGGCGGGGCGCATCCAGGCGATGATGGTCACCACCGCGGCCGTGCTGGGGCAGGTGCAGAATGGCCAGATCCGGGCCATCGCCGTCACCTCGGCCAATCGCTTCGCGCTGACGCCGCAGGTGCCGACGCTGGCGGAACAGGGCGTGGCCAATGCCAAATCCTATGGCTGGCAGACCATGGTGGTGCCGGCCTCGACCCCGCCCGACCGTGTCGCGAGGCTGGCCGCCGAGACGCAGCGCGGCCTGCGCGAGCCCGCGGCGCGCGCCCGGCTGGAAGCGGCCGGCTTCGAGGTGATGGCCACCACCCCGGCCGAGGCCACCGCCTTCCTGGCGGAGGAGACGGCGCGCTGGGGTGGCATGATCCGCCGGCTCAACATCCGGCTGGACGGCTGAAGCGGCCGCATTCCGCGCGGCTGGCACCGGGGAGGGGCACCGCCCCCTCCGATCCCTGCCTCGCCAAAGGCCGATGCCCTGGTCCCGCCATCCTGCGGATGTCGTTCTCAGGCCACCAGCCTTCGGTTTCAGCGGCCTGGCTGTCCGCTTCGCTTGCTGGACATCCAGCGAGGGTCGCGGGCAGGAGGCTCAGGCAGAACCCGACCGGGTGGACCCACCCGATCGGGCGAAGATGCTCGCCAGGACAAGGCCCTGGCGACGTTGCCGTGAGCCCGCGCGAACGGACGCGGCTCATGGGTCAATCGGCGCCGGGCGCTTCGGGCGTGTCGCGCCATCCCGCCTGGTGCCGGTGGCATGGCGTCCCGGTGCGGCCGTTCGGGGAGCACCGCCCCCCGAACGCCCGGCCCCGCGGTTCAATGCGCCGCGGCCGGCGAATCCTTGCGCGTCTTCCACAGTGACCAGAGCACGCCGCCGGCGATCGTCGCGAGGGTGACGCCGAGGGAGATCGCCGGGTCGACCTTGCCGACAATCTGGTTCCAGAAGATCTTGCCGCCGATGAACACCAGAACCAGCGCGAGGGCGTATTTCAGGTAGTAGAAGCGGTGCACCATCGCCGCGAGGGCGAAGTACAGCGCCCGCAGGCCGAGGATGGCCATGATGTTCGCGGTGTAGACGATGAAGGTGTCCGTGGTGATGGCGAAGATCGCCGGCACCGAATCCACCGCGAAGACCAGGTCGGCGATGTTGATCACCACCAGCGCGAGCAGCAGCGGCGTGGCGAAGGTCGTCATCTTCCCGGTTGCCGGGTCGGCCTGGCGGATGACGAATTTCTGGCCGTGCAGTTCGTCCGACACCCGCATGTAGCGCCGCATGAAGCGCACGATCGGGTTGCGCGAGATGTCCTGCTCGCCCTCGGGCACCACCAGCATCTTGATGCCGGTGCCGATCAGGAAGGCGCCGAAGATGTACAGCACCCAGGAATATTCCTGAACCAGCGCCGCACCCAGGGCGATCATGATGCCGCGCAGCACGATGACGCCGATGATGCCCCAGACCAGCGCGCGATACTGATAGGCGCGCGGGATCGCGAAGTAGCCGAAGATCAGGCTGATGACGAAGACGTTGTCGATCGACAGCGCCTTCTCGATGAAGAAGCCGGTGAAGAAGGCGACGCCGGCATGGGTGCCATCGGACGTCGTCAGGTTGCCCGCGTCATAGGCCCACCAGATGCCCACGCCATACAGCATCGCGAAACCGATGTAGAAGGCCGAGAGCCACAGGCTCTGGGCGATCCCCATCTCGCGGTCCTTCCGGTTGAGCACGCCGAGGTCGAAGGCGAGCAGCACCAGGACGATCGTGAGAAAGCCGGCCCACATCCAGATGGGCTTGTCCAACCATTCCGTTGCCAGGAATTCCATCGCCATACCTGCTCCTCTCTGGCGCGATTCGCTTGCGGCCGGAGAGGGCCCGAATCGCGCGGTTTCCCACGCGATCCGACATCACGGACGCCGCCCATATGGGCGCGCGGCCGCCAGAGGGGCCCGGATCAGGAAGCACACATGATTTGCGCGCCGCCCGGTGTCAAGACCGGTTGCGGCGGACGCCCGAATGCCCCATGTGGGTTTGCACGGGCGCTTCCGGGCCACTAGGTTGCGCCCCGTTCAGACGGAATTGGGCTGCCCCCATAAGGGTGCGTCCGCAACGGGATCGAGGCGTCGCCATGGGTTCGTTCAGCATCTGGCATTGGCTGGTTGTTCTGCTTGTCATCCTGCTGCTGTTCGGCGGCGGCAAGATCAGCGGCCTGATGGGCGACCTGGCCAAGGGCATCAAGTCCTTCAAGGCGAACATCAAGGAAGACGAGAACGACGCCTCCATGGAGGCGCAGGCCCCGGCGCAGCCGCCGGCGGGGAACATCCCGGGCCCGCAGGCCGGCCAGACCGCCGCTGCCCAGCCGCAGCCCCAGACGCAGCCGGGCAACCGCCCGGCGGCCTGAGCGCGCGTCCCACGCTGCGGCACCGGCCCGTCCCCCCTGCCATGGGCAGCCCGCCAGGGCCGTCCCGGGCAGGGGAGACGGGCCGGTCTCATGTCCGCAGGCCCGCCGCATCCCGGGGATCCCGCGATGACCTTCGACGACGCCGCCAATGCCATCGCCGCCGCCGGGCGTCGCATGGATGCGATGGGCTGGGTGCCGGCCACGGCCGGGAACATCTCGATCCGCCAGCCTTCGGGGCGCATCGCCATCACGCGGTCCGGCTGCCACAAGGGCATGCTCGGCCTGGATGACGTCATCCGGGTCGATGCCGACGGCGCAGCGATCGACGCCGATGCCAGGCCGTCCTACGAAACATTGCTGCATTGCGGCATCTATCGCCGCTTCACCGATGCGCGCGCGGTGCTGCATGGCCATTCCATCGCCAATACCGTGCTGTCGCGCCGCGCCGGAGCGTCCATCCGCCTGGCCGGGTATGAATTGTTGAAGGCGTTTCCCGGCGGGCCGACCCACGACGTGGCGATCGACCTGCCGGTGCTCGACAACGACCAGGACATTGCCCGCCTGCAACGCGCCCTCGATGCGCTGTGGGATGATGCGCCGGGCGCGCCCCCGGGCTATGTGATCCGCGGCCACGGCGTCTATGTGTGGGGTCCGGACATCGACGCCGCCATGACGCGGCTGGAGGCCCTGGAATTCATGCTCCTGTGCCATCTGGAAGAAGGGAGGCATTCGCCATGAGCCTGCTCACCATTCGCGACGCCATCACCGGCGACGAGACCCTGCGCACCGACGACGCCGGCGCGATGGCCGATGCGCTCGCCGGCATCGGCGTGCGGTTCGAGCGCTGGCCCGTCGCCGACCTGCCGGCGGGTGCGGAAGCCGAGGCGGTGCTCGCCGCCTATCGCCCGCGGCTCGATGCCTTCCTGAAGGACACCAAGGCCGGCACGGCGGACGTGATCCGCCTGACCGCCGACCATCCGCAGAAGGACGCGATCCGCGCCAAATTCCTCTCGGAGCACATCCACACCGAGGACGAGGTCCGCTTCTTCCATGAGGGCGCGGGCAATTTCGTCATGCATGTCGATGGGAAGATCTACGACGCGCATTGCACGCGCGGGGACCTGATCTCGGTGCCCGCCAACACGAAGCACTGGTTCGACGCCGGCGAGATCCCGCACGTCACCGCGCTGCGCGTCTTCACCGACACCACCGGCTGGACGCCGCACTACACCGGCAGCGACATCGCGGCACGCATCCCCGTCTCGGTCGGCTGAAGCGGGCATGGCGCTGTCCTGCATCCTGACGGACATCGAGGGCACCACCAGCGCCATCGCCTTCGTGAAGGAAACGCTGTTCCCCTTCGCGGCGGCCGAACTCGACGCCTTTCTCGATGCGCAGGCGGATGACCCGGCCGTGGCGGCGATCCTGGCCGAGGTGCGCGCCGCCGCGCCGGGGGACGACCCGCGCGCCGCGCTGCGCCGCTGGATGGCGGAGGACGCCAAGGTCACCCCGCTCAAGACCCTGCAGGGGCTGATCTGGCGCGCCGGCTACCTGGATGGGCGGCTGAAGGGCCATCTGTGGCCGGATGTCGCCCCCTGCCTGCGGGCCTGGGCGCGGGCAGGGCTGCGCCTGGCGGTCTATTCCTCCGGCTCGGTGGGGGCGCAGAAACTGCTGTTCGGCCATACCGAGGCCGGCGACCTGACGCCGCTGTTCGCCGGCTTCTTCGACACGACGGTGGGCGGCAAGCGCGACGCCGCCGCCTACGCCACCATTGCGGCCGGGCTGCACCTGCCGCCCGCCGAGATCCTGTTCCTCTCGGACGTCGCCGAGGAATTGGACGCCGCCGCCGCCGCCGGGCTGCGCACCTGCCAGCTGGTGCGTGCCGGGGATGGCACGCTGCCCTCCGGGCGCCACGCCGAGGCCGCCGGGTTTCCTGATGTGGCGCGCCAATTCGGCCTGCCCGTCGCCGGCGGCTGACCGCTTCGGCCGCGGCGCCGGGCCGCCTCATGGCACTGCTGGCGGCCCCGACCGGCACAGCAGGTTGGCGCTTCCCGCGCGGGGCGTCTAGAAGCGGCTGTATCGCAGAGCGCGGAGGTATCCCGGCATGCTGACGACCTGGACGGTCGAAGACGGCCGTTGTCGCGTGCGCGAAGGCGCCCTGTCCGACATCACGGCCGTGCTTCCGCATGAGGCACGCGAGGCCGCCGCCGCCGTTGCCGCGCCCGAGGCGCTGCGCGGCGCCGTCTGGATCGACCTGCTGAACCCCACCCCGGCCGAGGAGAAGGCCGTGCAGGCCGCCCTGCGCGTCGAGATCCCGACGCGGGAGGAGATGCAGGAGATCGAAAGCTCCTCCCGCCTGTATCGGGAGGAGGACGCGCTTTTCCTGACCGCCAACTTCCTCTACGGCGTGGACAGCGGGGAATACGGCTCGACCGCCATCACCTTCGTGCTGACCAACACCACCATGGTGACGGTGCGCTACGCCACGCCCAAGGCCTTCACCGTCTTCGGCACGCGGGCGCAGCGCCAGCCCGGCGCAATGCTGACCACGCCCGATGCGGTGATGCTGCATCTGTTCGAGCAGATCGTGGACCGGCTGGCCGATGTGCTCGAACGTGTCGGGGCCGACATGGACCGCGCCAGCCAGCGCACCTTCCGCGCCGCGCGGGCCAACATCAAGGCGAACCGCCGGGACGACCAGCTCAAGGAGACGCTGCTGGTGCTCGGCCAGGTCGGCGAGGTGACGACCCGCGCCTCGGAAACCCTGCTCGGCCTCAACCGCATCCTGACCTTCGTGGGCGCCGAGAAGGCCTCCGCCGTGCGGCGGGAGAACCAGCCGCTCATCAAGACGCTCGTGCGCGACGTGCGCTCGCTGGTCGAGCACGCGAACGTCCTCAACAACAAGGCACAGTTCCTGCTTGATGCGGTGCTCGGCGTCATCAACGTGGAGCAGAACGCGATCATCAAGACCTTCACCGTGGCCTCGGTCGCGCTGATGCCGCCGACGCTGATCGCCTCGATCTACGGCATGAACTTCAGGGCGATGCCGGAACTCGAATGGGCCGCCGGCTATCCCATCGCGCTGATGGTCATGGTGGTCAGCGCCATCCTTCCCGTCCTGTATTTCCGCCGCAAAGGCTGGCTGTAGGAACCGCACGAGATGTCCGAACCGACCCGCGTCGCCGCATCGCTGGCGAATTGCCGCTGGGGGGCCTTCGATGCCTCCTTCCCCCCCGTTGCCTCGGTCAATTCCGGCGAGCTGGTGATCCTGGAATGCCTGTCCGGCGGCCCGGAGGTGATGCCGCCGCAGGAGAAGATGCTGGCCGTCCCGCCGATGCTGCGGGAAGTGCACGCGAAATTGCCGCGTCTCGGCGCGCATATCATCACCGGCCCGGTCGAGGTGCGCGGCGCCGAGCCCGGCGACGCGCTGCGCATCGACATCGAGAAGATCGAACTCGGCAACGATTGGGGCTTCTGCGGCTTCCGCCCCCTGTTCGGCACGCTGCCGGAGGACTTCCCCTATCGCCGCACCATCCACATCCCGGTGGACAGGGAAGCGATGACCTGCCGCCTGCCCTTCGGCCCGAAGGAAGGCGGGATGGACCTGCCGCTCGCCCCCTTCTTCGGCGTGATGGGCGTCGCGCCGCCCGCCGATTGGGGGATGATCAACACCAAGGAGCCGCGCGCCATGGGCGGCAACCTCGACAACAAGGAGCTCACCGAGGGCACCACGCTGTACCTGCCGGTGTTCAACGAGGGCGCGCTGTTCTCCGCCGGTGACGGCCATGGCGTGCAGGGCGATGGCGAGGTCTGCATCAATGCGCTGGAAATCTGCCTGACCGGGCATTTTCGCCTGTCGCTGGTCAAGGGCGGTGGCGCGCGCGACCCGGTGCTGAAGTTCCCCCGCGCCGAGACGAAGACGCACTACATCACCATGGGCATGAACGAGGATCTCGACCTCGCCATGAAGCAGGCGCTGCGGGAGATGATCGCCTTCATCTGTTCCCGCACCAACCTGTCCGATGCCGACGCCTATCAGTTCTGCTCCCTGGCGGTGGATTTCCACGTCACCCAGACGGTGAACGGGGAGAAGGGCGTGCACGGGATGCTGAAGAAGGGGCTGCTGTTCTGAAGCGCCGCCGGCCGGGGCAGTTCCGGCCGGGCCAGGGCTGACGCACATCGGCAAGGTCATCGCCGGGCAAGGCCGCCATGGCGCGGCGGCCCCCACCGGCGTCCGGAAAGCCTCGCGGGTGGTCATCGCCTGGCGCCAGTGGGCGTCGCCTCATCATTAACCCGGCATGCCCATTGCTATGCCCTGCGCATCACACCGTTCAGGGGTTGCGCTCACCATGGCCATTTCCGACTTCACCCGCCGTGCCCTGATGGGCGCGGCGGCCAGCGGCGTCGCCGGCATGCCGGACCTCGCCCGCGCCCAGCAGGAACGCGTGGTCCGCTACGGCATCTCCATGGCCGACATCCCGCAGACCACCGGCCAGCCGGACCGCGGCGCCGGGGCCTACCAGTTCACCGGCTACACGCTGTACGACCCGCTGGTGGCCTGGGAAATGGACGTGGCCGACCGGCCCGGGAAACTCGTTCCCGGCCTCGCCACCTCATGGGAAGCCGACCCGGCCGACCGCCGCAAATGGGTGTTCCGCCTGCGGCCGGGCGTGAAGTTCCACGACGGCGCGGATTTCGACGCCGACGCCGTGATCTGGAATTTCGAGAAGGTGCTGAACGCCCAGGCACCGCATTTCGACCAGCGCCAGGCATCCCAGGTGCGCCCGCGCCTGCCCTCCGTCGCCGCCTACCGCAAGGTCGACGCGATGACGGTCGAGGTGACCACCCGCGCGGTGGACAGCTTCTTCCCCTATCAGATGCTGTGGTTCCTCATTTCCTCCCCGGCGCAGTATGCGAAGCTCGGCAATTCCTGGGAGCGCTTCGCCAATGACCCATCGGGCACCGGCCCGTTCCGCCAGGTGCGCCTGACGCCGCGGCAAAGCGTCGAGCTGGTCAAGAACACCGGCTACTGGAACCCCGCCCGCATCCCCAAGGTGGACCGCCTGATCCTCGTGGTGGCCCCCGAGGCGACGACGCGCTCCAACGCCCTGATCTCCGGCCAGCTCGACATGATCGAGACGCCGGCACCCGACATCGTGCCGCGGCTGCGGCAGTCCGGCGCGCGCATCGTCGAGAACGTCACGCCGCATGTCTGGAACTATCATCTCAGCCTGCTGGAAGGCTCGCCCTGGCGCGACATCCGCCTGCGCAAGGCCGCCAACCTCGCCATCAACCGCGACGAGGTGGTGGGCCTGCTGAACGGCCTGGCCAAGCCGGCGGTGGGCGTGGTGGACCCGTCCTCCCCCTGGTTCGGCCAGCCCGAATTCCGCATCCGCACCGACATGGACGAGGCGCGCAGGCTGGTGCGTGAGGCCGGCTACAGCCCGCAGAACCCGCTGCGCACACGCTTCCTCGTCCCTGCCGGGGGCTCGGGGCAGATGCTGTCCATGCCGATGAACGAGTACATCCAGTCCTCCTGGCGTGAGGTCGGCATCCAGGTCGAGTTCCAGGTGGTCGAGCTGGAGGTCTCCTACACCTGCTGGCGCCAGGGCGCGGCCGGGGAGATTGCGCGCGGCGGCAACATCACCGCGAACAACGTCGCCTATGTGACCTCCGACCCGCTCTATGCCTTGATCCGCTTCTTCCATTCCGGCCAGGTCGCGCCGCGTGGCGTGAACTGGAGCCACTACAGCGATGCCGAGATGGACCGGCTGATCGACGCCGCGGTGCAGAGCTTCGATGTGGCGGAACAGGACGCGCTGCTGCGCAAGGTGCATGAGAAGGCGGTGAACGAGGCGCTGCTGGTCTTCGTCGTCCACGACACCAACCCGCATGCCCTGGGCCGCAATGTGCGCGGCTACACCCAGGCGCAGCATTGGTTCCAGGACCTGACGACGATCTCCTGAACGGCCGGGCGCGGGGCCGGCGGCCGCCCGGCCGGATCGTGGTGTCGCCTCGCATCGGGGCGCCTGGTCCCGCCCCGCCTCAGCGACCCGGGCCCGGCCTTGCGCCGACCTGCGGCTGCACCCACAGGCCGACGGGCGGCGCAGGTCCCGGCGCCTGGCCGATCGTGGGGTCAGGCGGGCACATCGGCCGCATCGCGCCGCAATCCCAGGCGAAGCGGTCAGCCCGGCCGGTCAACTGGCCGCCACGCTCGAAGCGGCATTGGCACAGCTTGCCGGCCAGGCAGGCTGCCTGGCCCTCGGCATCCGCCGTGCAGGCCGGCGGGGCCTGCGCCGTGGCGGGCAGGGCGGACATCAGCAGGACCAGCAGGATCAGGGGCAGCATCCGGCGCATCGCGCCAGCCTGCGCCGCGAAGATTGCCGTTCCGTTGCCGCCGTGAGGGCGCCTATCGCGGCATGGTGCCCATCAGCACGGGGTAGTGCGGGTCGCCACCCTCGAACATCACCCAGACCGATTCGCCGATCGATGGCGGCGCGGCGCCGGGCGAACCGAGGGCACGGCAGGGCATCGCCCAACTGGCATCCTGCTCGCCGAGGACGGCGGGCACCCGCACCTGCACCCTCCCATTGGCCATGGGGTCCAGGTTGTTGATGCAGATGCCGCGAAAAATGCCATGTAGGATCATGCTGGTGCCTCCGATCTGGGCTGACCGCAGCATGGCACGGTCGCCGGTGTCCCGCACGGCAACCTCCGGCGCTTGACGCAGCGCAAGCCAGACGGTCTATCTGCATTCTGATGGGCCTCGTGGCCCCTCGCCGGTGCATGGCCAGCGGAGCGCGGCAACTGCCGCGACCGAAGGCATCCGACCGCCGGCCGCCTGGGTCCGTGCCGAGAGACCGGAAATCGCACCGATGCGGCGAGGACCGGAGGCGGGGCATGCGGCGAGACGGGTATTTTCCGGCGCGCGACCCATCGTCGCCGGGCAACGTGTTGCGAGGCTTCCCATGCCACTCGGCGATACCGACCCCGACCCGGCCTCAACAGCTTTCGTCCGCCTGGTGGGCGGACGCGTCTGGACCAACCGCATCGCGGCCCTTGCGCAGCGGGCGCAATCGGGCCCGCTGTCGGGCCGCGCCGCGCAGCAGCGGCATGCGCTGGAATTCGCGCTGGCCCGCGCCGCGGAACCGCGCGCCGTCGCCAAGGCCGGCCCGGCGGAACGGCGCATCCTCGCCTTCGCGCAGGATGCGGTGCGCCTGGCGCGAAGCCTGCCCGCCGAACCGCGTGCCCGCTTGCGCAGCCTGCTGGCCGAAGGCCTGACGGGGGAAGCCACGCTCATCCCGCTGTGGCACCTGCTGCGCAGCGCCGCGCTGTATCGTGAGCGCGGCTTCAGCGTGGACTTCGCCGGCCTGGCCGAGGGTGCGCCCTTCGACCTGCGCATCACCCGCGACGGTGCCGTCGCCGAGGTCGCCTGCGAGACCGTCTCGGCCGAGGAAGGCCGCCCCGTCCATCGCGGCGACTGGTGCGCCCTGGTCGATCGCGTGCATCCCGAACTGCAGACCTGGCTCGCCGCCCATCCCGGCCGCTACCTGCTGAAGGTGACGCTGCCCGAGGGCCTGTCCGGCCCGGACAAGTCGGCCGAACTGCAATCGCGCATCATCGGCCTGCTCGCCGCCCAGAAGCGCCAGGACAGCAGCGCGGATGCGGTGCTGAAACTCGACCCGCTGGTGCTGGCCGGCGCCCAGGCCGGGTCTGCGCTGCCGCAGCACCTGCGCGCCCAGTTCGGGCCGGAGGCCCATCTCGCCGTCACCTCCGATACGGCAGGCGGCTCGGTGTTCGTCATGGCCGCCCGCGCGGGCCGGGAGAATGCCGTGGCGGATGCGCTGGTCGCGCGCATGCGCGTCGCGGCCGAGGCCCGGCTGACGGGCGCCACCGCGGGCATCCTGTCGGTCTTTGTCGAGGACATCGACCGCGCCGAATGGCGCACGCTGCGGGAATCGCTCCAGCTGGAAGGGGCGGTGCGCCGCTTCTTCACCGAAGCCGCGGCGCGGCGCGTGGTCGCCGCCGCCTGCGCCTCGCGCATGGAGCTGTTCGGCATGGCGCCGCCTGATGCCGCGCCGGATGGAGAATTGCGCTTCCGCAACCCGGCGCATGCCGCGGGCAAGTCCGTGGCACTGGCCCCGGCGGTCACCTCGCTCGGGTGATGGTCCGTCGCCGGGCGGTGCGCCCCCCGGTGAGGACCGACGGGATGCCGCGCTTCGGCCAAGGGCCTGGTGCGTGAAGATGGTGCCCCTGCCCATGGGGCATCGCCGTCACGCCCGTTGCCGGATGAAGGTTTCCAAAGGCCCCGGGCCTTTGGCCGGGTGAGGACCGGAGGGGCACAAAGCCCTTCGCCGGTCCATGATGAAGCAACGGGGCAGGACCGGACGCGGTCCGGGCTCGATCGGGAAGGGCCTGGCGATGCGGCTGGCGATCCTGGGGGCCGGTGCGATCGGCCCCGCCTGCGCGGCCCTTGCCGCCAGCCGAGGCCATGCGGCCGTGTTGTGGTCGCCGTCCGGTGCCGGCACGGCCGGGATCGACGGCACGCTGCACGCCGAGGGCATGCTCGAGGGCGCCTTCCCGGTCACTGTCGCGACGCGGCTGGCCGATGCCTTCGCCGGCGCCGATGCGGCGTTGCTGACCGTCCCGGCCTATGCCCTGCCTGTGCTGCTGCCGCGCATCGCCGCCGCCATCCCGCGGGCGCTGCCGCTGCTGATCGCGCCGGCCGCCTCGCTGGCGCCGCTGGCCTTCGCACGGCTGCGCGGGCCGGGCGGACCGGTCGGCGCCATGGCCACCACGCCGGTGACCGGCCGTCGCATCGCCCCGGACCGTGTCCGCATCGCCGCCATCCGGGCCGAGGCCGAGATGGGCGCGTTGCCGGGTGCCGCGGCGCCCGCGATGGCCGCGCTGGCCGAGGCGCTGTTCGGCAATCGCTGGCCGACGGTGCCCGATGCGCTGGCGGCGGCCTTCATCAATGGCAACCCGATCGCCCATGCGGCGATCGCGCTGGCCAACGTCACCCGCATCGAGACGCAGGAGAACTGGGGCCAATACGGGCTGATGACGCGGGCGGTCTGTCGCCTGATCGAAGCGCTGGGCGCCGAGCGCGACGCGCTGGCCGCCCGCTTCGGCCACCACCCGCCGAGCCTGGCCGAAGCGCTCCACCGCACGAACGGCGTCCCGCGCGGCCCATTGCATGAGATGACGGCGGCGATCGAGCGCGGCCGCGGCTTCATCGCCGGGCCGACCGAGATGACGACGCGCTACGTCACCGAGGACGTCCCCTACGGCCTGGCGTTCTACCTCGCCATTGCCGCGGCGATCGGCCAGCCGATGCCGGTCACCGAGGCGACGGTCGCGGTGATCGAGACGATGTGGGGGCAGGGGCTGCGGGACAATCCGCTGCTCGCCGGGCTCGACCTGTCGGACCTGCCGGCGGCGCTCAGTCGAGGCTGATGTTCAGCGGCGCGACCACGCGCCGCCAGCGCGCCAGGTCGTCCTGCATCATGGCGCCGAAGGCCGCCGGGTCGCTCGCCGCCGGGGTCACGCCGAGGCCCTCCAGCCGCTGGCGCAGGCTGGCCTCGGCCATCGCCCTGGCGAAGGCAGCCTGCCAGAAGGCGATGGCGGCGGGCGGCGTGCCCGCGCGCATCGAAAGCCCCGTCCAGATGCTGGCGGTGAAGCCGGGCACCGCACCCTCGGCCAGGGTCGGCACCTCGGGCAGGGAGGGGAAGCGCTGCGCCCCGGTGGTCGCCAGCACCTTCAGCGCGCCGCCCGAGAAGCCCATCACCGAGGGCACCGAGACGAACATCAGCGCGATCCGCCCGGCCAGCAGGTCGTTGAAGGCGGCCGCCGCGCCGCGATAGGGCACATGCTCGACATTCAGCCGCTCCCGCGCCTTCAGGTCCTCCATGATCAGATGCGTGTTGGTGCCGATGCCGGTGGAGGCATAGGGCAGCGGGCTCGCCGCGCCGCGCGCCAGGGCAATCAGCCCCGCCGCGTCGTTCACCGGCACGTTCGGCCCGGCGAGCAGCGCCACGGGGCTGTCGAGCAACTGCATGACAGGGGTGAGGTCGGCCTCCGGGTCATAGGGCATGCGCCGCCCGATCGCCTTCGGGATGGTGGTCTGCCCGGCGGTGGCCAGCAGCAGGGAAAGGCCGTCGGCCGGCCCGCGCGCGACCGCCTCGCCGCCCAATATGCCGCCGGCGCCGGCGCGGTTCTCGACCACCATCTGGTGTCCCGTGCCGGCCAGGATGGCCTGGGCGAACAGCCGGCCGAGCACATCCTGCGACCCGCCGGGCGCGAAGGGCACGACCAGGCGGCTCGGCCGGTCCGGCGTCCAGGCAGGCTGGGCCCGTGCGAGCGCCGGCACGGCGAGGAAGGCGAGCAGCGCGCGGCGGTTGATCGGCATCACGGGGAGGCTCCTGGCTTCACCCCGATGGTCCCGCGTCGCCGCGCGGAAGACAATGCATTCGCGGGGCCGGGCGGGATTCACGCCGTTGCCGCCAAGCCTTCATTGCCCCGCCATCATCGGCGCGCTACCTCGACAGCCCATGGAAGCAGTCGCTCGCGCCCCGGAAGACGCCTTGAAGCCCCGCCGGCTGATGCGGGGCTCGCCGTTGAATTTCCAACCCTGGATCCCCGGCGCGACCTGGGGCGACGTGATGGAGCCGCGCCCGCTTGGCGGGCGGTTCCGCGCGGTGCGCCGCATCGTCACCGCGGTGCTCTGGACCCTGGTGGCGGTGCCGATCCAGGCGGTGCTGATCCGCGTCTCCGAACGCGGCGCGCGGTCCTTCGCCTGCACCTATCACGGCGTGCTCTGCCGGGTGATCGGGCTGAAGGTCCAGGTGATCGGCCAGCCTTCCGCATCACCCGCCATGCTTTATGTGTCGAACCATTCGTCCTGGCTCGACATCCTGGTGCTTGGCTCGGTGCTGCAGGCCTCCTTCGTCTCCAAGGCCGAGGTCGGCCAATGGCCGCTTGCCGGCACGGTGGCGCGGCTCGGCCGCACCATCTTCGTCAGCCGCAAGCGCAACGGAACGGGCAAGGAAGCCCGCGAGATCAAGCAGCGCCTGACCGACGGGGACAGCATCATCCTGTTCCCCGAAGGCACCTCCAATGACGGGACGCGCGTGCTGCCCTTCCGGTCCTCCTTCCTGACGGTGGCGCAGGATGCGAAGCAGGTGCAGCCGGTCTCCCTGGTCTATGACCGGCTGGGTGGCCTGCCGGCCTGCCGGCGCGACCGTCCCCTTTTCGCGTGGTATGGCGACATGGACCTGGCCACGCATTTCTGGCGCATCGCCCGGCGTTCCGGCGCCCGCGCCACGGTGCTGCTGCATGAACCGGCCGACCCGGCCGCCTTCCCCGACCGCAAGGTCCTGACCGCGGCGGTCAGCGACGTGGTCGCCGAGGGCGCCGCCCTGCTGCGGCAGAACCGGGCGGTGGAACCGCTGCGCCTGCGCGTGCCGGAGGGGCGTGGGTGATACCGGCGGCTGGCGGCCTGTCACCCCCGCAAGCCACGCCATCCGGGGCCTGAAGGTCATCGGCAACCGCGTGCCGGCGGCGGTATCGCCGCCTGGCGGCTGGCCGCATGAACGTCCCGCGCCCTGCGCGCCAGTTCGTTCGGCCGGCATGGCATGCCCCGCGCCCGCCTTGGGCAGCCGGATTGCCACCGGCCCCGGCGAGGCGGCCGTGGTGTGTGGCGTCCATCCGCTGCGCGGCAACCCCACCCTGTCATCATCACGACGCTTGACCCGACGCGGAACCGGCGGCCACGCTTTGCCCCATGTTGATCCGCTTCGGGCTCCTGGTCGCTTGACCCGCGCCTCCGTGGTGCGCATCTCCCCCGCCTGCCTTCGCCGCGGTGCCCGCGGCGAGGCCGGCGGAGCCTGACCCGAATGACCGACAGCACCACCCCCCGGAAGCGCCTTCTGATCCGCACCTGGGGCTGCCAGATGAATGTGTATGACAGCGCCCGGATGGCGGATGTGCTGGCCCCGCTCGGCTATGCGCCGACCGAGGTGGCGGAGGAGGCCGACATGGTCATCCTCAACACCTGCCACATCCGCGAGAAGGCAACGGAGAAGGTGTTCTCCGACCTCGGCCGCCTGCGCGATGCCAAGCAGGCGCGCGGCGGGGACATGGTCATCGCGGTGGCCGGCTGCGTCGCCCAGGCCGAGGGGAAGGAAATTACCGCCCGCGCCCCCTGGGTGGACATCGTGCTCGGCCCGCAATCCTACCACCGGCTGCCGGAGATGGTGGCGCGGGCCTCGCGCGCCGCCGGTGCGGTGATCGAGACGGAGTTCCCGCCCGAGGACAAGTTCGACCACCTGCCCGAGACGGCGGCGCCGCAGGGCGTGACGGCCTTCCTCACGGTGCAGGAAGGCTGCGACAAATTCTGTTCCTTCTGCGTGGTGCCCTACACGCGCGGGTCGGAATATTCCCGCCCGGCCGAGGCCGTCATCGCCGAGGCGAAGCGGCTGGTGAGCCTCGGCGCGCGGGAGATCACGCTGCTCGGCCAGAACGTGAACGCCTGGCATGGCGAAGGCCCGGATGGCCGCCCCTGGACGCTCGGCCGCCTGCTGCGGGCGCTCGCCGAGATCCCGGACCTCGCCCGGCTGCGCTACACGACATCCCATCCGCGCGACATGGATGACGACCTGATCGCCGCCCATGCCGACACGCCGGCGATCATGCCCTTCCTGCATCTGCCGGTGCAGTCGGGTTCCGACCGCATGCTGCGCACGATGAACCGCGGCCACACGGCGGACGATTATCGCCGGCTGGTCGAGCGCCTGCGCGCCGCGCGGCCCGACCTCGCGCTGTCCACCGACATCATCGCCGGCCACCCCGGCGAGACCGACGCCGACCACGCCGCCACCATGGCGCTGATCCGCGACACCGGCTTCGCGCAGGCCTTCTCCTTCAAATACTCCGCCCGCCCCGGCACGCCGGCCGCCACCATGGCCGGGCAGGTGGCCGAAGCGGTGAAGGACAGCCGGCTGGCCGAGATCCAGGCGCTGCTGCGCGACCAGCAGGCCGCGTTCAACCGCTCCCGCGCCGGGATGCTGGCCGAGGTGCTGGTCACCGGCCCCGGGCGCCACCCCGGCCAGATGGCCGGCCGCACCCCCTGGCTGAACCCGGTGCATTTCGACGGGCCTGCCGCCCTCGCGGGGCAGGTGGTGCCGGTGCGCATTCTCGCCGGGCACCCCAATTCGCTTACCGGGGCGCTGGAGGCGTCCCACCGCCGCGCCGCAACCAGGGAGAGACCAGCCGCTTGACCGCAACATCCAGCCTCGACCTCCGCGCCTCGAACCCCGGCGGCCCCATCGAACGACGTTCGATCACGCTGCAATTCGACGACAACGTCCTGCTGCCGCTGTTGCATGGCGAGCATGACCGGCACCTGGCGCGGATCGAGCAGGTGCTCGGCGTGCGCCTGGCGTCCCGTGGCAACCGGATTGCCATCTCGGGCGGTTTGGAACGGACGGAAATGGCGGAGGCGGCGCTGCTGTCGCTGTGGAAACGATTGGAACAGGGACATCCGGTGGGCACGGGCGAGGTCGAGGCCGCGCTGCGCCTCGCCGAGGGCGGCGCCGAACAGGGCGAGCCCCGCCTGCCGCTGCGCGACCTGCCGGCGATCCGCACCCGCAAGGGCGCCATCGCCCCGCGCTCCCCCGCCCAGGCCGAGTACATCGACCTGCTGGCCAAGCGGGAGATGGTGTTCGGCGTCGGCCCCGCCGGCACCGGCAAGACCTATCTCGCGGTGGCGCAGGGCGTGGCACTTCTGCAGACCGGCCGGGTCGACCGCCTGGTGCTGTCGCGCCCGGCGGTCGAGGCCGGCGAACGGCTCGGCTTCCTGCCCGGCGACATGAAGGAGAAGGTCGACCCCTATCTCCGCCCGCTTTACGACGCGCTGCACGACATGCTGCCGGGCGAACAGGTCGCCCGCCGCATCGCCGCCGGGGAGATCGAGATCGCGCCGCTCGCCTTCATGCGCGGCCGCACCCTGGCCCATGCCTACTGCATCCTGGATGAGGCGCAGAACACCACGCCGGCGCAGATCAAGATGTTCCTCACCCGCATGGGGGAGGGCAGCCGGATGGTGATCACCGGCGACCCGACCCAGGTGGACCTGCCCTCCGGCCAGCCTTCCGGCCTGGCCGAGGCGCTCAGGATCGTCGAAGGGGTGGATGGCATCGGCGTGGCGAGATTTGCCGAACGGGATGTGGTAAGGCATCCGCTGGTGGCCCGGATCGTCGCCGCCTATGGGCGGGCCGACGATCAGTCGCGGGCGAAGAAGGAGAGGTATGGAACCGGGAAGTAGCCGTCCCGGCCGCGGTCGCATTGCAGGCGATCAGGCTGGGCTTCGGAGCGGATCGGCCGGGATGTTCGACATCTCGGTGATCCTGGCGGCGCCGGGCTGGCGCGCCGCCGTCAAACGGCCGGAAGCGCTTGCGCGCCGCGCCGTCGAGGTCGCCTTGCGTGAGGCCGGCGCCACCGGCGCCATCACCGTGCTGCTGACCGACGATGCCGCGGTCAAGCGGCTGAACGGCCGGCACCGCGCCAAGGTCAAGCCGACCAATGTCCTGTCATTCCCCACGCCCATTCCCGGCCAGCTCGGCGATGTCGCGCTCGCGCTCGGCGTGGTGCGGCGGGAAGCGCGCGAGGCCGGGCGCAAGACATCGGCGCACCTCGCCCATCTGGTTGCCCATGGGGCGCTGCACCTGGCCGGGCATGATCACCTCGAAGCCGGCGAAGCGCGGCGCATGGAACGCGCCGAGGCGCGGGTGATGCGCCGGCTCGGCCTGCCCAACCCCTGGCGGGGTGTGTCGTGAGCGACGTTCCGGGAGGATCGGGGCTGTTCTGGAAGCTCCAGAGCCTGCTCCGCCGCAAGGAAGCGGAATCCGTCCGCGACCGCGTCGAGGAACTGATCGAGCGGCGCGAGGAGAACCGCGACACCACCTTGCCGGACGAAAGCGACCTCGACACCCATGAGCGTGCCCTGCTGTCGAACGTGCTGCGCCTGCAGGGCACCACCGCCTATGACGTGATGGTGCCACGCGCCGACATCATGGCGATGCCCGAGGAACTGACGCTCGAGCAGGCGATCGCGCTGATCCAGAAGGATGGCCACAGCCGCTATCCGGTCTATCGCGAAAGCCTCGATGACATTGCCGGCATGGTCCACATCAAGGACGTCTTCGCCTCGGTGGGCACCGATGCGCCGTTCGACATCAAGGCCATCCTGCGCAAGCCGCTGTTCGTCGTGCCGTCGATACCGGTGCTCGACCTGCTGCTGCAGATGCGCATGTCGCGCATCCACATGGCGCTGGTGGTTGACGAATACGGCGGCATCGACGGGCTGATCACCATCGAGGACCTGGTCGAGACCATCGTCGGCGACATCTCGGACGAACATGACGAGGATGCCGAGCCGCACATGACGGAGCGGCCGGACGGGACGATCGACCTCGACGCCCGCACGCCGATCAAGACCTTCGAGTTGAAGCTCGGCCAGATCCTGACCGATGAGGAACGCGCCGCGGATATCGACACGGTGGGCGGGCTGATCTTCACCCTGGCCGGGCGCGTGCCGGCCAAGGGGGAGTTGATCTCCCACCCGTCCGGGCTCGAATTCCGCGTGCTCGATGCCGATCCCCGCCGGATCAGGCGCCTGCGCCTGCGCCGGCCGGGCACCGAGCCGCAACGCGCAGCCGCCGAATAGGCCGAGGGCGGCCAGGTGTCGGGATGGTCTGGCCGCAGCGGGGCGTTGCCCTGCCTGTGCGAAGGAAAGGAACCGGATAGGGGCATTGCCCCTGTCCCGACCTCACCCCACCAAAGGCCCAAGGTCCTCCGGACACCGCGACCCGGTGCCCGGCGTCGCGGTTGGCCGAACCACCATGCCGGCCCCCAAGTTCCCGCGGTCCAGGGGCCCGCCGGCCCCTGGCGGGGTGGTCCGGAGGGGCAGAGCCCCTCCATTCCCTGCCCCCGTCATCCTGCGCACTGCCACCCCCGTTCATCGCCACCCCTCGCCGACTAGGACCGCTTGCGCATGTGGGATCGTCTTCTGGGTCATCTCGCGTCGCGGCGGGGCTGGCGGCTATGGGTCACCTTGGCGGGGCTGGGCGCGCTGGCGGCCCTGGCCCTGCCGCCGGTCCATGCGGTGCCGGTATTGCTGCTGGCCATCCCGGGCCTGCTGGTGGTGCTCGGTGCCGCGCCGGGCTGGAAGCGCGCCTTCTGGGCGGGCTTTGCCTGGGGCTGGGGGTTCTTCGCCGCCGGCCTTTACTGGATCACCTATGCGATCCTGACCGATGTGGCGCATTTCTGGTGGCTGGTGCCCATCGCGGTGCCGGCCCTCGCCCTGCCGCTGGCGGTGTTCGTGGCGGTTCCCGCGGCGCTGGCCTGGCGGATGCGGGCCGGCTGGCCGCGGGTGCTGGTGTTCGCCGGTGCCTGGGTGCTGTTCGAGATGCTGCGCGGCTGGGTCTTCACCGGCTTCCCGTGGAACCTGCTGGGCACCGTCTGGGCCTTCGATGCCTTGCCGGTGCAGGCGGCGGCCTGGGTCGGCGTGCATGGCCTTTCGCTGGCCACCGTGATCATCGCGGCGACGCCCATGCTGGGGCGGCGGGCGATGGCGGGGGGGGCGGCGGCGCTGGCGGGCTTCGCCCTGTTCGGCCTGGTGCGGTTGTGGCCGGCCGAACCGCCGCCTCAGCCGGTCGGCCTGCTGCTGGTGCAGGGCAACGTCGCGCAGGAGGTGAAGTGGCGGGAGGACCAGCGCATCCCGATCCTGCGCCGGTATGTCGAAGGCACGCGGGAAGCGGCGCTGGCCGCCCTGCGCGAATTGCCCGAGGACCAGACGCTGGTGGTGATCTGGCCGGAGACGGCGGTGCCCTTCCTCGTCGCCGATGATCGCGATGTGCGCCAGATCATAGCGGGCGCACTGCCGCAGCGGGCCATACTGCTGACCGGGACGGTGCGGGCCGAATATGGGCCGGATCGCCGCCTGCAGCGTGTCTTCAACAGCCTGGTAGCCGTGGACCCCGCCGGAGAGGTGCGCGGGGTGGCCGACAAGATCCACCTGGTTCCCTTCGGCGAATACATGCCGCTGTCGGGATTGTTGCCGATCAGGCTGGTGCAGGGGGGCATGGATTTCACGCCCGGTGCCGCCTTGCGGCCGGTGCGCGTCGGGTCCGTGCCGCCTTTTGGCACACTGATTTGTTATGAGGTGATTTTTCCCGCCCAGGTTGTGCCGCGGGAGCGACCGGACTGGCTGGTCAATGTCACCAACGACGCTTGGTTCGGCATTTCGGCTGGTCCATGGCAGCACCTCGCGGCGGCGCGGATGCGCGCGGTGGAGGAGGGGTTGCCGCTCGCGCGGGCCGCGCAGACGGGCATCTCGGCGGTCTTCGACGCGCGAGGACGTGAGGTTGCGCGCACGGGACTGGGCGAAACCGGGGTATTGATGGCGCCATTGCCCGCGCCGCGGGAGCCGACGCCGTTTTCGCGATTCGGGTTGCTGATTGCGGCGATTCTCTCGGCAGGCGTGCTCGCGCTTGGGTGGTGGAAAGGGCAGCGTTAGGACCGCCAGGCGGTCGTGACGCATGAAATATATCCGCATCGCGCGTCTCAAATATTGAGAATAAGAAAAAGAGTTGACGAAATATGAAGGTCGGCTTACTGAAGGGACAGGGCGGGACAGCATTGACCGCAATCGTAGCGGGAGGTCCTTGATGGCTGGCGCAGCGGCGGAGGTGGCAATGTCGAGCAATGAGACAGTGGAGCGGGTTGAACGCGAGCATCGCGCGAGCCCGATCGATGTCCATGTCGGCACGCGTGTGCGGTTGCGCCGCACGCTTCTTGGCATGAGCCAGGAGAAGCTGGGTGAGGCACTCGGCCTGACTTTCCAGCAGATCCAGAAATATGAACGTGGCGTGAACCGGATCGGTGCCAGCCGGCTGTTCGATCTCGCCCGCGTGCTCGACGTGCCGATCGGCTTCTTCTTCGACGATATGTCCCCCGAACTCGGCGGCAATGCCGCCACCCGCTCGCGCGGCGCGGCCTTCGGCTTCGCCGAGGGTCAGGAAGGCTTCGAGGACGATACGCTGCATCGTCGCGAAACCCTGGAACTGGTGCGCGCCTATTACCGCATCACCGATCCGTCGGTCCGCAAGCGCGTCTTCGACCTGATCAAGACGCTTTCACCGAACGAGTAACGCAGCCCGCAGGCAGCGCGGCCGGTGCCGATGCACCGGCCCGCAATCACCGTCCTGCGCGCGTGGCGCCTGGCCCATCGCCGGCCGTGACCTACCCGAGCAAGGCATCCACCATGGCGCGGTCCGGTGTCGCGCCGTCGCGGGCGCGCAGCGCGCCGGCCGCGGCGGCGAATCGCATGGCCGTCGCCACCGGCATGCCCTCGGCCATCGCCAGCGCATAGGCGCCGTGGAACACATCCCCCGCGCCGGTGGTGTTGGTCGCCTCGACCGGGAAGGCCGGCAGGCGCTCCGCCTTGGTGGCGCCGGGCACCAGCCACAGCACGCCCTTCTCCCCCTGCGTCACCGCCGCGACCTTCACCGGGCCGGACGCGATGGCCCGCCGCAGCCCTTCCTCCGGCGAACAGCCCGGCGCGAAATTGGCGAGGCCGGTGACCGAGAAGATCGCGTGGTCCACCCGCGGCACCAGGTCCACCAGGATGCGCGTCTCGCTGCGCTCGCCGTCCAGCACCACCGGCACGCCCGCAGCCCGCGCGGCGGCGGCGGCGGCGGCGACCCCCTCCTGCCAGCGCGGGTCGCAGCACAGCGCGCCCGCGCCCTTCAGCCGGTCGAGTGGCAACCAATCCGGATCCGTCCCGAGGCCCGACCCGCGGAAGGAGATGATGGTCCGCTCCCCGCGCGGGTCCACCAGCACGGCGCCGACCGGGGTGCGCCCGCCCGGCACGCGGCGCAGCCCGGCCACGTCCACACCCTCGGCGGCAAGCGCCTCGGCCAGGGGTTCGCCGTTCAGGTCATCGCCCACGCGGCCCCAGAAGGCCGCCCGGCCGCCCAGGCGCACGGCGGCGATCGCCGCATTGGCGGCCATGCCGCCAGGGCCGATGCTGTAGGATCGGGCGGCGATCTTCGCCGGCGGCTGGGGTATGTCCTCGACCCTGAAGGTGTGGTCGGCCACGACGTTGCCGAGGCAGATGACGAGCGGGGTGCCAGGTGATTCACTCATGATGCGCGGCAGGGTCCCACGCCTGGCCGCCCCGCGCCAAGCGCCGCCGCCCGCGATTGCCGCGCGCATCATCCTGCTGCGCGACGATGCGATGGTGCTCGACAAGCCGGCCGGCCTGCCGGTGCATCGCGGCCCGCGCGGCGGCGCCTCGGTCGAGGATTGGCTGGAGCCGCTGCGCATGGGCCGGCGGCATGTGCCGCAGCCGGCGCACCGGCTCGACGCCGACACCGCCGGCTGCCTGGTGCTGGGCCGGACCAAGCCGGCGCTGGGGGCGCTCGGGCGGATCTTCGCCGCCGGCCAGGCGGACAAGACCTATTGGGCGGTGCTGCGCGGCGGCCCGGCCGAGGCCACCGGCATGATCGACGCGCCGCTGCGCAAGGTCAGCACGGCGGCGCGTGGCTGGCGGATGGAGGTGCATCCCGACGGGCAGCGCGCCGTCACCCGCTGGCGCGTGCTCGGCCGTGGCGCCGGCCTGGCCTGGGTGGAACTGCGGCCGGAAACCGGGCGCACCCACCAGTTGCGCGTGCACTGCGCGGCGCGGGGCTGGCCGATCCTGGGGGACCCGGTCTATGGCGAGGCCGCCCCCGGCGGGCTGCACCTGCTGGCCCGTGCCATCGCGCTGCCGCTCGACCCGCCATTGGCGGCCACCGCCCCCGTCCCCGCCGCGATGCAGGCCGCGTTGCGCGCCTGCGGCTGGGCGCCGGCTACAGCGCCGTGAAGCGCCAGTCCCGGGTGCCGCGCGCCAATGCCACCAGCGCCCGCACCTTGGCCGAGAGCAGCCGCGCCGAGGGATAGACGAACTGGATCGGCAGCGGCGGCGGTTCATGGGCCTCCATCACCGCCACCAGCCGTCCCATGCGCACCGCCTCCTGCGCCTGGTATGCCAGCGCCGTCGTCACCCCGCCGCCCTGCGCCGCATGCCACAGCGCGGCATCGACGCTGTTGGTGACGTAGCGGGGGGTGATGGCCTGCACCGTCATCGCGCCGTCGCGATGGAACCGCCAGGCGCGCTCGGCGCCGAGCGCGCTGCAATGGATGACGCGATGGCGGCCGAGATCCTCCGGCCCCTGCGGGACACCGGCCATGGCCAGGTAGTCCGGGGCGGCGACCCAGATCCGTCGTGTCTCCCCCACCCGCCGCGCCACCAGGGTGCTGTCCTGCAGTTCACCGATGCGCAGCGCGACATCGACGCCATCCTCCAGCAGGTCGACATTGCGGTCCGACAGGGTCAGTTCGCCGGTCACCGCCGGGTGCAGCGACAGGAACTCGCAGACCAGCGGCCCGACATGCAGCCGGCCGAACATGACCGGTGCGGCCACGACCAGATGCCCCGACGGCGCGGCACGTTCGGCCGCGGCGCTGTCCTCGGCTTCGCGCAGGTCGGCCAGGATGCGCCGCGCGCGGAGCAGGAAGCGCCGGCCCGCGTCGGTCAGCGCCACCCGCCGGGTGGTCCGCTGCAGCAGGCGCAGGCCCAGGCGTTCCTCCAGCGCGGCGACCGATCGGGTGACGGCCGAAGGCGACAGGCCCAGCCGTCGCGCCGCCGGTGCGAAGCCCTCGGCATCGGCCACCGCGACGAAGGCCTGCATGGCGTCGAAGCGATCCGTCATTATTGCAGTCCTCGCAGCAATCCTGTTCCGGATTGCATGATTATCCCAATCGGAGCCGCGATGCATTGTCCGGGCAGGGGACGGATCACCCGTCCCGCATCGAGGAGATCACCCCATGTCCCGCATCCCGACCCCCGCGACGATCGACGCATCCCCGGAAGCCGCCCGCCCATTGCTGAACGGGGTGAAGGCGCAGCTCGGCTCCGTGCCGAACCTGTTCCGTGTGCTGGCGAACAGCCCGGCGGCGCTCGGCGGCTATCTCGGCCTGAACGGCGCGCTGGCCAAGGGTGCGCTCGATGCCCGCACCCGCGAACGCATCGCGCTGGCCGTCGCCGAGGTGAATGGCTGCGGCTATTGCCTGGCCGCGCACACCTATCTCGGCACCAACCTCGCCAGGCTCGACGCCGCCGAGATCGCCGCCAACCGGGCCGGCCGGTCCAACGACGCCAAGGCCGACGCGGCGGTCCGCTTCGCCGTCGCGGTGGCGCAGGCGCGCGGGCATGTCGGCGATGACGCGCTTGAAGCCGTCCGCGGTGCCGGCTGGACGGATGCCGAGATCCTCGAGATCACCGTCCATGTCGCGCTGAACACCCTGACCAACTACGTCAACGAGGTTGCCGGCACCGAGATCGACTTCCCCGCCGTCGCCCGGGCCGCCTGACGGCCCCGGATCGCTGGCAGCGGGCCTTGCCCGCGCCGGCCGCTTCCCCCCGGCGCCCCTTGCCCCGCCGCTTTGCATCGCGGGGCGGGGGCGCCCGGCCATCCTCATCCAGGAGACCGATCATGGAGCCCACCCCTTCCAGCGACGTCGCCTTCTCACCCGCCGTGAAGGCGATCCAGGCCGAGCGAGGGTCGCGTGAAGGCTATGCCCGCATGGAGCGCCGCGGCGGCTGGCGGACCGAGATCACGCCCGACCTGGCCGACTTCATCGCCGCGCAACGGAGCCTCTACCTCGCCACCGCCAGCGCCGGGGGGCAGCCCTATATCCAGCACCGGGGCGGGCCGCCCGGCTTCCTGCGGGTGCTGGACCGGGAGACGCTCGCCTTCGCCGACCTCGCCGGGAACCGGCAATATGTCAGCCTCGGCAACCTCTCCGAGAATCCGCGCGTGCAGTTGTTCCTGATGGACTACGCGCAGCGCCGGCGGATCAAGATCTGGGGCGAGGCGCGCGTGGCCGCCGACGACCCGGCCCTGCTGCAGATGCTGACCCCCGATGGCGCCGGGGCGCGCGCCGAACAGGCGATCGTCATCCGCGTCACCGCCTGGGACGCCAACTGCCCGCAGCACATCCCGCAACGCTTCGAGGCCGCCGAGGTGCTGCGCGCCATCACCGAGAGGGATGAACGCATCGCGGCGCTCGAAGCGGAACTGGCGCGGCTGCGCGGAACCTGAAGGCCGGCGCCCCCCGTCCGGCCTTCCGGTCACGCCGCACGCCCCGGCGCCGGACCTTGGGGCGACCCTGCCCGCGGCGCCCGGGCAACGGGCGCCGCGCGGCGGCGGTATCACTCGATCGGGCTGGGCGATGCCGTCTCCGCCGGGTGCCGCTCCGCGGCCCGTTCCAGCACGAGCTTCTGGTGCGGGTACGGGATCTCGATGCCGAGTTCGTCGAAGCGGCGCTTGATGCGCCGGTTCAGCTCGCGCGCCACCGCCCAGCGCTGCGACGGGTCGGTCTTGAGGCGGATGCGGATGATCACGCCCGAATCCGCCAGCTTGTCCACGCCCAGGATGTCGAGGTCGTCGCGGATCACCGGCCGCCACTTCACATCCTCGCGGATCTCCTTGGCGACGTCGCGCAGCACATCGGTGACGCGGTCGGTGTCCTCGCCATAGGCGATCGAGACGTCGATGACGGCGAAGGCGAAGTCGCGCGTCATGTTGGTCACGGTCGTCACCGCGCTGAACGGGATGATGTGCAGGCTGCCATCGAGCGCGCGCAGCTTGATCGAGCGGATCGACAACTGCTCGACCACGCCCGACAGCCCGCCCACCGAGCACCACGTCGCCGACCGCCACCGCATCCTCGAACAGCAGGAAGATGCCGGTGATGACATCGCGCACCAGGGTCTGCGAGCCGAAGCCGATGGCGATGCCGACGACACCGGCACCGGCGATCAGCGGTGCGACATTCACCCCGATCTCGGTGAGGAAGATGAAGGCCACCACGATGAGGATGGTGATCATCAGCGCCGTGCGCAGCATCGGCAGCAGCGTGCGCACCCGCGCGCTGCGCGCCGCCTTGGCATCGCGCGAAAGGTGCATCAGATGGCGCTCGATGGCGGCGTTGGTCGCCTCCCACGCCGCCATGGCGACGAGGATGGTGAAGCCCATCGAGGCCATGGAGCCGATCAGCCGGCTGCCCAGCGTGCCCTTGGCGAACCACGAGAAGGCATCGAGGCCCCAGATCTCCAGGAGCAGCAGCAGGCCGATCGCGCCGATCACGAAGGACAGGACCCCCTTGAGGACCGGCAGATACCGGTTGGCCCGCGCCTCCAGCCCCTGGTAGCGCTGCGCCAGGTCCGGCGTGATGCGGAAGGCGCGGTCGGTGGCGCGGCGCAGCGCCATGTCCGCCACCTTCGACCCACCCAGCACGAGCAGCGTGAACAGCGAGACACGGATCAGGCGCCAGAACCCGCCGTCGATCTCCAGCGCCCAGACGCCCCAGGCGGCGATCAGCCAGGCGATGGCGATGAAGTGCCAGATCTCGGCGGCGCGGTCGCGCACCGCGCGCAGCAGCCGTCGCGACGCGTCCGGTTCCTCGTCTTCCTTCAGGGCCGGGGCGTGCAGCACGTCGGAGACATGCGTCCGGTTCTGCAGGATGACGATGACAAGGAACAGCGTGACCAGCAGCATGCAGACGCGCAGGATCGAATCATAGGCGGTCCAGGGCAGGCCGAATTGCAGGCCGGCCTCGGCGACCGCGTAGCCGACCACCATCACCACCGTGATCCGGCGCAGCCAGATGGTGATGTAGGCCGCCGTCTCGTCGTCCATCGGCAGCAGCCGCAGCATGGGCGAGGCCGGCGACAGCACCATGCGCGAGGCCACCATCACCGCGCGCGACGCCATGTAGGCGTTGTTCACCGTCAGCAGCACGAGTTCGGTCGTCGGCAGCGGCTGCACCGCGCCGATCAGCCCGTAGGAGACGATGGCGAAGGCGGCGATCGGCAGCAGGTCCAGCCCGAGCCGGCCGATGACCAGCGGAATGCGGCGCAGGCGTGAATAGGCCTCGCCCTCAACGGGTGCCCGCGAATCGAGCCGGTCGCGCGCGCGTGTCAGCGCCCGCGCCGCCGCCCATTCCGCGAGCAGGCCAAGGCCCAGCACCAGGGCGAGCTTCCAGGCGGCATCGACGACGCGGAACTGCGTCACCGGGTCGCGCGCCATCGAGGACAGCCAGGCGAACAGTGAGGGCAGGTCGGCGATCGCCTGCACGGTGGACACCAACTGCTCCGACATCGCCGTGAGCCGCTGGGAAGCGCCCTGCAGCAACTGCGCGCCGAGCGTATTGGGCGCGAGCAGAGCCTCGGTCGCGGTCGGCGCGGCGGGGGCGGGTGCGGCGGCGGCGGCCGGCGCATCGGCCGGGGCGGCAGCCGCGGGCGCGGTGGCCGGCGCGGTGCCAGGGGCGGGCTGGGGCGCGGCGCCGGCGGCCGCGGACAGGCCCTGCAGCGTGCGGATCAGCTCGGCCCGGCGGGCATCGTCCTGCAGCAGGCGCAGCAGGCGCTCGGCCTCGCTGCCGGCCGGGACCGCGGCCGGGGCGGCGGCGCCGGCCTGGGCGTTCGGTGCCTGGGCGGCGGGCGTCGTGCCGGCGTTGCGTGCCCCGCCAGGCTGGCGCGGCGGCGCCTGGGGTGATGGGCGGGGCGTCGCCGGGGCCTCGACGGCGGGCAGCGGTTCCGGCGCGTCCACCGGCAGGCTCTGAGCGGCAAGCCGCCCCGCCGACGCCAGCAGAAGCACCAACATCAGGGTAAGGAATGGTCGCGAGAGGCCGTTCATACCCGCAGGGACCCCATACCGGCGCCCGCGGTCAAGTCGGCCATACACGGTTGCGGTGCCGCCGCACCCGGTCCAGCATTGCGCCGCAGCATGAAACATTCCCCTTCCGTCTGGACCGTGATGCTGGCCCTGCTCGGCGTGCATCTCGCGGGCATGGGCGTTTTCCTCGCCGTCCCGGTGCTGGCGCCCGCGATAGCGGTGGAAGCAGGCATTCCTGCGGCATTGGCCGGCATCCATACCGCGCTGGTCTATGGCGGGGCGCTGGTGTCCGGGCCGCTCGCCGGTGCCTTCATCCGCCGGTATGGCGGCATCCGGGTGCTGCAGGCGGGGTTGGCCTTCTGCGGCGCTGGCGCTGGCCGTTTCGGTCCTGGCGCATCCGGCGGCGCTGGCGCTCTCGGCCTTCGCCTGCGGCATCGGGCATGGGCCGGTGACGCCGGCGGGCAGCCATCTGCTGGCGCAGAAGACCCCGGCCAATCGCCGGTCGCTGATCTTCAGCCTGAAGCAATGCGGGGTGCCGGCGGGGTCGATGCTGATCGCGGCAGCCACGCCCGTGATCGCGCAGGCCTTCGGCTGGCGGGCCGGAATCCTGGCCGTCTCGGCCTTCCTGGTCGCCGCGGCGATGGTGCTGCAACCGCTGCGCGGGCCGCTCGATGCCGAGCGCGACCGCGCGGCGCGGCTGGGAAACCTGCGGGCCGTCTGGACGGCGGCGCTTGGCAGCCTGGTCATCCTGCGTGAGGTGCCGCTGCTGCGGCGGCTGACGGTGATGTCGGCGCTCTATGGCATTTCGCAGTTCTGCTTCTCCTCCTTTTTCGTCGTGTTCCAGGTCGAGGCGCTGGGCGTGCCGCTGACCGAGGCCGGCTTCCGCCTGGCGCTCGCCCAGGGGGCCGGGGTGGTCGGCCGCGTCTGCTGGGGGTTCCTGGCGGACAAGGCCGGCGCGCGGCCGGTGCTGGTCGGCCTCGGCCTGGCCACGGCGGCCTCGGGGCTGGCGCTGCTGCTGGCCGGCCCGGCCTGGCCCGGGGTGCTGGTGACGCTGGCGGGCATGGCGATGGGCGCGACCGCGATCGGCTGGAACGGCGTGTTCCTGGCCGAGACGGCACGCCTGGCGCCGCATGGCCAGGTCGGTGCGACCACGGCGGCGGCCGGCTTCGTGTTCGGCGCCTGCATGTTGGTGGGGCCGCCGGCGTTCTCCGCCCTGGTGCAGGCCTCGGGCGGCTATGGCCTTGGTTTCGGCCTTTGCGCGGTGACCGCCCTGGTGGGCGCGGGGCTGCTGTACGGCGGAGGGGCTGTTGCGAAGGCGCAAAACGGGTCTAGGTAAGCGGCCATGATCACCTTCCTCACGATCCTGGTCGGGCTTGCCATGCTGGGCACGTTCGGCGTCCTGCTGGCTGGCGTGCTGGGCATGGCCGGCGGGCAGGGCAATTCCCGCCGCTCCAATCTTCTGATGCGCTGGCGCATCGGATTGCAGTTCCTGGCGCTGGCCCTGTTCGCCATCCTGGTGCTGCTGATGAAGCAATAAGGCACCGAAACTTGCCCTGACGGGGTCCGCCCCGTATTTTCCGGCCCCTGCGCGCAGCCGGGATGCGCGCCCAATCCAAGAAGGCACACGGTCCAGCGATGAAGGTTCTCGTCCCCGTCAAGCGGGTGGTCGACTACAACGTGAAGGTTCGCGTGAAGGCGGACGGCACGGGCGTCGAGACCGCGAACGTCAAGATGTCCATGAACCCCTTCGACGAGATCGCGGTCGAGGAGGCGGTGCGCCTCAAGGAGAAGGGCGTGGCGACCGAGATCATCGCGATCTCCGCCGGCCCCACCGCCGCGCAGGAGCAGATCCGCACCGCGCTCGCCATGGGGGCCGACCGCGGCATCCTGGTCGAGCATGACGGCGTGCTGGAACCGCTGGCCGTCGCCAAGATCCTCAAGGCGATCGCCGACAAGGAAGGCCCCGCGCTGGTCATCCTGGGCAAGCAGGCGATCGACGACGACATGAACGCGACCGGGCCAGATGCTGGCCGCGCTGCTCGGCTGGGCGCAGGGCACCTTCGCGTCGAAGATCGAGAAGGACGGCGAGACGCTGAAGGTCACGCGTGAGGTCGATGGCGGGCTTGAGACCGTCTCGCTGAAGCTGCCGGCGATCGTGACCACCGACCTGCGGCTGAACGAGCCGCGCTACGCGTCGCTGCCGAACATCATGAAGGCGCGCAAGAAGCCGATCGAGACGGTGAAGCCGGCCGATCTGGGCGTCGATGTCACGCCGCGCCTGACGGTGCTGAAGGTCGAGGAGCCGCCGAAGCGCCAGGCGGGCAAGAAGGTGGCCTCGGTCGCCGAACTCGTCGAGAAGCTGCGCACCGAAGCGAAGGTGATCTGACCATGGCCGTGCTCGTTCTCGCCGACCACAAGGATGGCGGCATCACCCAGCCCACGCGCAGCGCCGTCGCGGCCGCGGCACCAGCTGGGCGAGGTCCATGTGCTGCTGGTCGGCGAAGGCGCCGGCGCGGCGGCACCCGCCGCGGCGAAGATCGCCGGCGTGGCCAAGGTGCTGACCGCCGAGGGCGGTGCCGTGGCGCACGGCCTCGCCGAACCGCTCGCCGCACTGCTGGTGGCGATGGCGCCGGGCTATTCGCACCTGCTGGCGCCGGCCTCGGCCGCCGGCAAGAACGTGATGCCGCGCGTCGCCGCCCTGCTCGACGTGCAGATCCTGTCCGACATCGCCGGCGTGGTCGATGCCGACACCTTCGTGCGCCCGATCTACGCCGGCAACGCGATGGCGACGGTGAAGTCGGCCGACGCGAAGAAGGTGATCACCGTCCGCGCCGCGTCCTTCGACCCGGTCGCCGGCCGAGGGCGGCAGCGCCCCGATCGAGGCCGCGCCACCGGCCGACGACCCGGGCCTGTCCACCTTCCTGGGCGCCGAGATCGTGAAGTCCGAGCGGCCCGAACTGACCGCCGCGCGCATCGTCATCTCCGGCGGCCGCGCCATGGCATCCGCCGAGAACTTCGCCATCATCGAGAAGGTGGCGGATCATCCTCGGTGCCGCCGTCGGCGCCTCGCGCGCCGCGGTCGATGCGGGCTATGCGCCCAACGACATGCAGGTCGGCCAGACCGGCAAGATCGTCGCGCCGGAACTCTACATCGCCGTCGGCATCTCGGGCGCCATCCAGCACCTGGCCGGCATGAAGGACAGCAAGGTCATCGTCGCCATCAACAAGGACGAGGAGGCGCCGATCTTCCAGGTCGCCGACTACGGCCTGGTGGCGGACCTGTTCAAGGCGGTGCCGGAACTCGAGGCCGAACTGTCCAAGTGACGCAACGAAGGGGGGCAGCCAGGCGTCCGCCGCTTCGGTCATTTCCAGGGGATCGAGGCATGGCTGATATCGCGAAGGTGGGCGTCATCGGCGCCGGCCTGATGGGCAACGGCATCGCGCATGTCGCGGCGCTGTCGGGCCTGTCCGTCGTGCTGATGGATGTCAGCCAGGCCGCGCTCGACAAGGCGCTGGCGACGATGGGCGGCAACATGGACCGCCAGGTGAAGAAGGCGATCATCACCGCCGAGGACAAGGCCGCGGCGCTCGCCCGCATCGTCACCGCCACGGACAATGCCGGCTTCGCCGATTGCGACATCGTCATCGAGGCCGCGACCGAGAACGAGGAGATCAAGAAGAAGATCTTCGCCGGCCTGCCCTCGGTGCTGAAGCCGGAGGCGATCCTCGCCTCGAACACCTCCTCCATCCCGATCACGCGGCTGGCCGCCGCGACCGACCGGCCGGGCCGCTTCATCGGCATGCACTTCTTCAACCCGGTGCCGATGATGACGCTGGTCGAGATCATCCGCGGCCTCGCCACCGAGGATGCGACCTATGAGGCGGTGAAGGCGCTGTCCGAACGCATGGGCAAGACGCCCGTGCTGGCGCAGGACTGGCCGGGCTTCGTGGTGAACCGCGTGCTCTGCCCGATGATCAACGAGGCGATCCAGGCGCTGATGGAAGGCGTTGGCACCGTCCAGGCGATCGATGAAGGTCTGAAGCTCGGCGCCAACCACCCGATGGGGCCGCTGGAACTGGCGGATTTCGTCGGCCTCGACACGCTGCTGAGCGTGATGAAGGTGCTGCACGAAGGCCTGGGCGACCCGAAATACCGGCCGTCGCCGCTGCTGGCGAAATATGTCGAGGCGGGCTGGCTGGGCCGCAAGTCGGGCCGCGGCTTCTACGATTATTCGACGAAGCCGCCGACGCCGACGCGCTGAAGCGACGGCTGCCTGCCATCCGGCCCGCTGCCGGCCGGCGCACCGGTCAACGGCCCTCCGCGGCGGGCAGGGCGGCACGCCAGGCGTCGCGCAGGACGCGGAAGCCAGTGCGCGCGACCCCCGCCTCGGTGAGCAGCGCATCGCCTTCCCCCGCGCCGAGAAAGGCATATTCGCCGGTCCGCCAGGCGGGGTCCTGCCGCGGATGGCGCGCGGTGATGCTCTCGATGTCGCCCGGCGCGTTGGGGTGCAGGGAGACGAAGGTGAGGCCCGGTGCCGAGGGCACCAGGACGGGGCGGTAGGTCTCGCGCCCCGGCGTGACGCCCGGGGTCATGGCGAAGCGGTCGAAGACAGGCATGCCCTTCGCCAGGACCGCGGCGAGGGCGTCGGCATGGACGGATTCCCCGACCTCGCCCAGGCGCAGCACCGACAGGTAGCTGTGGATCTCCCGCGGCAGCAGCAGCGGCAGCCGGAATGCAAGCGCGAGGCCGATCGTCGCGGGCAGCAGTTCCGGCACCAACGCCGCGCCCATATGCGTATCGAGATGCGTCACGTCGATGCCGGCGGCCAGGGCGCGCTCGACCTGCGCGCGCATCTCGGCCTCGGCGGCCTCGGGCACCAGGCTGCGGCGCAGCGCGATCACGTCGCGCGGGAAGAAACCCTCGTCGTCGATCAGTCCGCTCGCCGGGCTGCGCGTCGAGACCGGGCCCCAGCGGTAGCCATGCCACTCGCTGGTCAGGGTGAGGTGGACGCCAAGGTCGAGCGAGCAATCCTCCCGCGCCGCCGCGGCGATCTCGGGGAACCAGGGGCAGGGGACCATGACGCTGCCGGAATCGAGCCGGCCGGCGCGAAAGAGGTCGAGATAGGCGCGGTTGGCCCCGTGGCACATGCCGACATCATCGGCATGGAGCAGGACGGTCCTCATCGCGGCCCGAACAGGAAGCGGATCAGCAGATCGATCTGGGCCAGCATCATCGAGCGGCCATGGCCGACGCGGCAGCCCCGCGCGCGCGCCGCGCGCAGCAGCGGCGTGTCGGGGCGGTTGACGATATCGTAGACGGCACCGCCCTCGGGGATCAGCCGCTCGGGCAGCGGCAGGCGCTCATCCGCGCCCATGCCGACGGGGGAGCAGTTCACCAGCACGTCCGACGGCGCGAGGCCGACCGCCACGGGCACCGTCGGGAATTCGCGCGCCACGGCCTCGCGCAGCGCGTCGGCGCGCGCCGTGTCGGGGTCGTGGATGGCGATCGCGGCCGGCGCCTCCTCGGCGATGGCCATGGCGACGGCGCGCCCCGCCCCGCCGGCGCCGAGCATCTGCACGCGCTGCCCCGCCACGGCGATGCCGGTCGCGCGCAAGGCCGCGAGGAAGCCGATGCCGTCGAGGTTGGTCGCCTCCCAGCCATGCGGTGCCGGGCGCAGGAGGTTCGCGGCGCCGGCGCGGCGCGCCGCCTCGTCGGGCCGCGCGGCGGCGAAGGCGTCCTGCTTGTGCGGGATGGTCGCGACGATGCCGGCGAGGTTGCCCATGTGCCGCGCGCCGGCGAGGAAAGCGGCGAACTCGCCCGCCGGGACGTGCAGCGGCAAATAGGCGGCGTCGATCCCGGCCTCGGCAAGGGCCGCGGCGTATTCCGCGTATCCCTTGGTGTGGCCGATCGGGTCCCCGGCGAGGAAGACGAGGCGCGTGGCGGGCCCGGTCATCCGGCACCGCCGATCCGGAGCGGCTCGGCCACGACGTGGTCCTGGGCACGGAACCACAGGCGGACGGCACGCCGGGCGGATCGCCCTGCCGGCCCCTCGGCCTGGAGCTGGATGGCGTGGCTGGTGTTGCCCTCGAAGCGGAAGCGGCCGTCGGGCCCGGTGATGGTGCGCTGCTTCTCGTTGTTGGTGATGAAGGCGCGCTCATACAGCAGCACGGATGCGCCCGGCACCGGCGCGCCGGCAGCGTCCACCACGCGGCCCTCGACGACGCCCCCCGCATGCGCGAGGACGTAGAGGTTCCACAGCAGCACGACGATCGCCATCGTGCCCGGCACCACGACCCAGCGTGAGCGGAGCGCCTTCATCCCTTGGTCGCCCCGCTGGTCAGGCCCCGGATGAAGGCGGACTGCGCCATCAGGAAAACGAGGATGCCCGGCGCCAGCACCAGGCAGACGAAGGCATAGAGCGCGCCGGTGGTGTCCTCCATGTAGGACAGGAAGCGCGCCAGGCCGAGCGGCAGGGTCTGCATGTCGGCGTCGCGCGTCACGATCAGCGGCCAGAGGAAGCTGTTCCAGGACCAGATGAAGGCGAGGATCACATTGGTCGCGATGGCGGGCCTGGAGAGCGGCAGCATGATCTTCCAGATGATCCGCCATTCCGAGAGCCCGTCCATCCGCGCGGCGTCGATCAGGCTGCGCGGCACGGCCTCGAAGGCCGATTTGTAGATGAAGATGCAGATGATGGTGGAAACCAGCGGCAGCGCGAGGCCGACATAGGAATTGAGCAGCCCGAGCCGCGCGGTGACCAGGTAGGCCGGGATGATCGTCGCCTGGAACGGGATCAGCGTGCAGGAGAGCAGCGCCAGGATCACCACCCGCCGTGCACGGAACTGCTTCGTCAGCGCATAGGCGGCGAGCGCGTTCAGCACGACGTTGCCGGCCACCGCCATCGCCGAGACGATGATGCTGTTGAGCAGGTAGCGGGGGAAGGGGATCAGGTACCAGACATCGACGAAGTTGAAGAGATGCGGGTCCTGCGGCAGCAGGCGCGGCGGATAGGCGTAGATGTTCTCGTTGGTGACGGCGGTCTTGATGACCCAGTAGAAGGGCAGCAGCATAACGGCCGAGACCAGCACCAGAACCGCATGGCGTGCCCAGGGGAAGCGGCGGCGCATCAGTCGCGGTCCACCGCGCCGGCATTGCCGCCCGCGGCGCGGTTGGCGAGCACGGTCAGCAACAGCAGCAGCGCGAACTGCACCACGGTGATCGCCGCCGCATAGTCGAACTTCGTCTGCCCGAAGCCCATCCGGTAGATGTAGGTGATCAGCAGTTCCGTCGCGTGGCCCGGCCCGCCGCCGGTCATGACATACACCAGGTCGAAGGCCGTCATGGAGTTGAGCAGCCCGATCACGGCGCAGAGGAACAGCGCGGGCCGCAGCATCGGCAGGGTGATGCGCGTGAAGCGCGCCCAGGCCGGCACGCCGTCCACCCGCGCCGCCTCGTACAGATGCGGCGGGATCTGCTGCAGCCCGGCCAGCAGCACGATCATGTAGAAGCCGAGGATCTGCCAGATGTCGGTGACGATCACCGCCGGCAGCGCCATGTCGAAGGATTGCAGGAAGCCGAGCGGCCGGTCGATGATGCCCGCCGAGCGCAGCGCCCAGTTGATGAAGCCGCCGCGCTCATCATACATCCAGCGCCAGACGATGCCGACCGCGACCGTCATCAGCGGATAGGAGAGGAAGACGATCGTCCGGTAGACGCTCGCGCCCTTGAGGTCGCTGTTGACCAGCAGCGCGATGCCGAGCGCAAGCGCGATGGCGAGCGGCGCCGCGCCGATCCAGATCAGGGTGTTGAACAGCGCCTGCCAGAAGATGTCGTCGTAGAGGAACATCTCCTCGTAATGCTCGAGCCCGGCCCATTGCGCCGGGCGCATCGGCGACCAGGACTGGAAGGACAGCACCACGTTCCAGCCGAGCGGCACCACGCGATACAGGAAGAACACCGCGAGCGAGGGGAGCAGGAAGCAGACGATGAGCATCGCCTGCCGCGTCCGCCGCCTGCCCCACCAGTCGCGCATCGGCTCAGCTGCGCCGCAATTCGCGCGCGACGCGCCGCTCGGCATCCGCCATCGCCTGGCGGGCCGGCTTGCGGCCGAGCAGCGCGCTCTGCAGTTCCGACCAGAAGGCGTCCTTCACCCGCGCATCGTTCGCCAGCGGCCATTTGCCGACCATCTTGTCGGTGTCCTGCAACTGGGTTGAGAGCACGGCGAAGACCTGCGGGTCCTCGTTGCGCAGCGAGGCGAGCAGCCCCTGGTCCACCTCGGTGTTGCCGGTGAGGATGCGGCGCTGCGTGGCGAGTTGCCGCGCCTGCTCATTGGCCGTGATGTGCTTGAGGAAGGCCCAGGCGAGTTCCGGGTTGCGCGAGCCCTTGGAGATGCCGAGTCCGTGGCTGTTCGGCGTGGAGAAGCCACCCGGCGCCTGCCCCACGCCGAGGCTGTTCGGATTGATCCAGGACCCCTGGCCCTTGACGAAGAAATAGGCCGGGGAATGTGCGTGCAGCATGCCGACATTGCCGGCGGCGAAGGCGCCGTTGGGTTCCACCCAGCGGCCCGTCCATGAGATCTTGTTGATCGCCCCGGTGTCCGAGGCGCGGGCGAGGCGCTCGACCACGTCGATCGTCTTCGGCGTGTTGAAGGCCGGCTGGCGCAGGTCGGGCGACAGCAGGTCGATGCCGTTCATGGCAAACAGCGGCCAGTAGAGCCAGTCGAAGTTCAGCGTCAGGAAGCCGGTCTGCTCGCCCTGGCCGACCTTGCCGGCGAATTCGAGGATCTGGTCGAAATTCTGCGGCGCGCCGGACAGGCCCGCGCGCTCGAACAGCGGCTTGTTCCAGAACAGCAGGGTCTTGGTGATGTAGAAGGGCAGCATGAAGTTCCTGCCCTCATAGGTCCAGTTCGCGAGGTATTCCGCGTTGAAGCGGCTCTTCACCGCGGCTTCCTGCGCGAGCAGCGGCGTGATGTCCATCAGCGCGCCGCCGGCGGCGTATTCGAGCCACAGCGCGCCCTGCGTGTTGATGACGTCGGGCGGCGTGCCGGCGGCAAGCTGCGTCTGGTAGAAGGGCGGCAATTCGGGCCCCTTCTTGTCGAGCCATTCGACCTCGGCGCCGGGATTGGCGCGTTCGAAGCTCTGGATCCAGCCGCGGATCAGCGGTTCCTGGTCGATGATGTTCCAGGTCAGGAAACTGATGCGGCGGCGGGCTTGCGCCAGGGCCGGGGCAGCGAGCGCGACGGCGCTTCCCGCCGCAAGAAGACTGCGTCTGGCGAGCATGGTTCCGTTCCTCCCTCGTTGTGATGTGAGCCTAGGCCGGCGCCGCGGCCTCGGACCAGCGAATCTCGCGCCCGCCCTCGCGCGCGGAGCGTTCGGCGAGCAGGCAGCAGGCGATGGCGGCGCGCGCCTCCTCGGGCGGGACCAGGGCGCGGCCGTCGCGGAAGCCCCGGATCGCCAGTTCGGCCTGGGTTTCCAGTTCGAAGATCTCGCCCGAGCGGTCGAAGGCGATCTCCTCGGCCTGCTGGCCCGGCGCGGCGTGGCCGCGCAGAAGATGCAGGCTGGCCGTCGGCTCGCCGCTGCGGTCCATCGCCGCGGACCACAGCGCGCGGATGGCGCCGCGCTCACCCATCACATGCAGCGCGAGATGGTGCTCGAAGCCGCCGATGACGGTGTTCAGCGTGGCAAAGGCGCCGTCGGCGAAGCGCAGCGTGACGGCGAGTGCGCGGGGCATGGCCGGATCACCCTCGGCGACGGCACGGATCGTCTCCGGCCGGCCCAGCTCCCGTCCGTACCAGAGCAGCAGGTCGAAGAAATGCACCGGCTCCTCGAGGATCCAGGAGCCGACGGCGTCGCGGTCGTAGCGCCAGGCCGCGGAGCCCTGCCGGTAGGGGAAGCGGAACAGCGAGACGGCGGCGTGGCGCAGCCGGCCGATCGCGCCTTCGGCGATCAGGCCGCGGATCGGCGCCCATTGCCGGCTGACACGCAACTCATGCCCGATGGTCAGCACACGGCCCGCGGCGCGCGCGGCAGCGATCAGCCGGTCGCAATCGCGCAAGCGTCAGCGCCATCGGTTTTTCGAGCAGCACATGCTTGCCCGTGGCGAGCGCGGCGAGGGCGACCTCGGCATGCAGCGCATTGGGCACCGCCACCGCGATGGCCTCGAGCGACGGATCGTCGACCACCTCACGCCAATCCGCGACGATGCGCGCTCGCGGCCAGTCGGCACGCGCCGCGGTGGCGGAGTCCGGGCTGCGCGCGGCGATGGCGGCGAGCGCGGCCGAAGGCGCGGCGGCCAGCGCACGCGCATGGTGGCGACCCCAGGCGCCGTAGCCGATCAGCCCGACCCGCATCGGTGCGCTCATGCCAGCACCGGCATGGGGGAACGCGTGACCTCCTCGGTCACGACCAGCGCCGCATCCGGGTGGCGCTGCGCGAAGGAGGCCGGCACGGCGGGCGTGACCGGGCCATGCAGCAGCATCCGCACGATGCCCGACTGCCAGGGCCGGTTGAGGAACAGGCGCAGCTTCCGCGCCCCGAGGATCTCCCGCATGCCGATGGTGACGGCGCGCTCCGGCACCAGCCCGATGGCGCCGCGCGCGACGGTGACCGCGTTGATGGTGCGCGTCTCGCGCGCCAGGCGGACGATGCGCGTGGGCAGCGCGGCGAAGGTCTCGGCGGTCATCGTTTCGCCAGGTTCCGGGGGCTCGTTGAAGGCAACATGGCCGGCGATGCCGACACCGCCGAAGGCGACGTCCACGCCGCCGGCCGACGCGATCAGCGCGCCGATCTCCTCCGGCCGCGCCGGATGCGGGAACACGATGCGCGGCGCGCGCGCCGGTTCCATCAGCATCGTCAGGTGGCGGCGCATGTGGCCGCGGAAGGATCGCGCATCCTCCTCCGCGATCCAATCGCCCGCCGGCGTGAGGTATTCGTCCATGCCGAGCAGGGTGAGGTCGGCGAGCGAGATCCCCTCCGCCTCGCAGCGCGCGGCGAGCAGGTCGTACTGGCCGACCGGGCCGACCGGCACGATGAAGACCGGACGCGCGCGCCCGGCCGCCTGCGCGGCACGGAACTCAGCCAGCAGCATAGCGGCGAAGGCCTCGGTGAGCGCCGCGGCATCCGGCACCACGGTCAGCGCGACGCGCGTGCCGTGGCCGAGTGCCCCTGGCGGTATGGCGAGCGGGTCCGCGTTCACAGCCGGGCCCCGCCTTCGGCGGCGAACAGGTGCAGATCCATCGGGTCGACGCCCAGGCGCACCGCCTCGCCAGCGGTGCGGACACTGCGCGGCGGCACGCGCGCATGCAGTTCGTGGCCGCCGATGTCGAGCGTGACCAGCGTCTCGGCGCCCAGCGGCTCGACAACCACGGCGCGGCCGGCGAGCAACGCGGCCGGCGCCGGTGCGCCGGGCGGCAGCCAGGTCAGCCGCTCGGGCCGCAGGCCCAGCAGCGCCTCCGACACACCCTTGGGGGAGACCGGCAGCGGCAGCATGGCGCCGTCCGGCAGCACCGCGCCACCGTCGGTCAGATGCACCGGCAGCAGGTTCATCGCCGGCGCGCCCATGAAGCCGGCGACGAAGGCGGTGGCGGGGCGGTCGTAGATCTCCTCCGGCGTGCCGACCTGCTCGATGTGCCCGCCGCGCAGCACGACGATGCGGTCGGCCAGCGTCATCGCCTCCACCTGGTCGTGCGTGACGTAGATGGTGGTGGCGCGCAGCCGGTCGCGCAGTTTCTTGATCTCGGTGCGCATCTGCACGCGCAGCTTGGCGTCGAGGTTCGACAGCGGCTCGTCGAACAGGAAGACCTTGGGGTCGCGCACGATGGCGCGGCCCATGGCG
Source organism: uncultured Alphaproteobacteria bacterium (assembly GCA_963732425.1). Classification (GTDB taxonomy): domain Bacteria; phylum Pseudomonadota; class Alphaproteobacteria; order Acetobacterales; family Acetobacteraceae; genus Neoroseomonas. The sequence goes on along the minus strand of CAVSZN010000013.1, from coordinate 21,672 downwards.
ACGCGCTGGCGCTGGCCGCCCGAGAGTTCACGCGGGCGGCGATCGAGCAGATGCGCGATGTCGAGGATCGCCGCCGCCGCTGTGACGCGGCGGGCGATCTCGGGCCGGCGCACGCCGCGATAGGCCAGCGAGAAGCCCATGTTCTCGGCCACGCTCATATGCGGGTAGAGCGCATAGTCCTGGAACACCATGGCGATGTCGCGGTCCTTCGGATCGCGCTCATTCACCACGCGCGCCGTCGATCATGATCTCGCCGCGGGTGATCTCCTCGAGCCCGGCGACCATGCGCAGGATGGTGCTCTTGCCGCAGCCGGACGGGCCGACCAGCACCACGAACTCGCCTTCGGCGATGTCGAGGTCGACGCCATGCACGACCTCGACCGTCCCGTAGGCCTTGCGGATCTTGCGCAGCGCGATCGTCGCCACGGTTTCCTCCCCTGCGGCGGATGGAAGGCTATCGCCCGCCGGAGGGATTGCTCAATGCGAATTCCGCCACACCGGCGCCAGGCGAGACCGTATTGGCGCCGAAAGACGGATCGGGTGGGGCGGCCGGCCCCTGCCTTGCGGCATCGGATGCCGGGCCGCGGCCATCAGGCATCGGATGCCCGGACGCGGCCATGAACGGCGGACCACTGTTACTGACCTCCTCGCGAAAGTCACCTGGCAGAACTTAGCGACCCTAGGGAGCTTGGTCTTTGGCGTGGTGACCCTGATCGCGTACTGGAGCAGCGTCGCTCTTCAAGACGGCAGTCGGATCTTGTCGAGTTCGTTCGGCGCCACGTGTCCAAGGACATTTCCGAGGAGACCTTAGCTCGTCTGCAGGTTCAACGGGCTGCGATGCAGGAGGAGGTTGCGCACCATATACCGGCCCTCGCCCGCCAAGCGGTCCTCCGTGAACAAGCTGCGGCTTACGCGGCTGCAGTCGCTCGACACTACACAGAGATGAAGCGAATACAGGCCGAGCTGACAGAGGAGGCGTCCACAGGCGCCCTCGATCCTGCTATCGAACGCATGATCACTGATCGGATCGTGCCAAAGTACGAGCAGGAGGAGGCGCTAGGTCAGCTGCGGAACCGAATAACGGTGCTCAGTGTCGCAATGGGCATCGCAGGCGTCGCCCTTCCACAGCCGCTCAGCTGGGCGGGAGCTCTCTTGCTCGCCGTGCCTCTCGGGGCTGTTCTGCTTCAATTCTATCGGCGGACGAGCGACCCTACGCACTACAGGCGTACAGATTCAGTCCGTGGCTGTCGGGAGTTACTCGGTGATGATCGTCCTTTCGCTTGGCTTTGGTGTCGTTCTGCTGACCGTCGCTCCGGACAGCACGACTGCCTTTGGCAAGGGACTTGGCTGGGTACTCGTCGCGGGCGCGGGCATAGCCGCTGTATTCTTCCCACTTCTGCGCCGGAGAGTACGGATGATCGGTCAAGAGCCGCCGACGCGACGCAGCCGTGGGGAGGACGCCTAACAGCAGCATCCAGCTGACAGCGCTTTGAGCCGCGGCTGAAGCCGAAGCGCTAGGCGGGCAAGGCCCAACCGCCGCCATGTCACATGCGCCGCCGCCGGACGACGTCCGACGCTCGCGCCCAACTTCCGTCGTTGACGTAGGAACCCATGGCCATCAAGAAGTCTGACCTCTACTCCTCCCTCTGGGCCTCGTGCGATGAGCTCCGCGGCGGCATGGATGCCAGCCAGTACAAGGACTACGTCCTGTTCATGCTGTTCATCAAGTACGTCACCGACAAGTACGGCAACAGCACCGACTTCGCCCCGCCGGTCACGATCCCCAAGGGCGCGAGCTTCACGGACATGCTCGCGCTCCGCGGCAAGAGCGACATCGGCGACAAGATCAACACCCAGGTCATCGCGCCGCTCGTGCAGGCCAATGACCGGTTGGCCCGCACCGACTTCCCCGACTTCAACGATTCCAACAAGCTCGGCGAAGGCCAGGCCAAGGTCGAGCGGCTGACCAACCTGATCAACATCTTCGCCAGCCCCCAGCTCGACTTCTCCCAGAACCGCGCCGACCACGACGACATCCTCGGCGACGCCTACGAGTACCTGATGCGACACTTCGCCACCGAAAGTGGCAAGAGCAAGGGGCAGTTCTACACCCCCGCCGAGGTCAGCCGCGTCATCGCCAGGGTGATCGGCATCTCGCCCGACAACACGAAGGCGTCCACCACCGCCTACGACCCGACCTGCGGCTCGGGCTCGTTGCTCCTGAAGGTGGCCGCCCAGGCCGGGCAAGCGCATCACCCTCGAAGGGCAGGAGAAGGACGTGACCACCGCGGGCTTGGCCCGCATGAACATGATCCTGCACGACTTCCCGACGGCCAACATCGTCTCCGGCAACACCCTGGCCGCGCCCAAGTTCAAGGACGGCGAGCAGCTCCGCACCTACGACTACGTCGTCGCCAATCCGCCGTTCTCCGACAAGACCTGGACGACCGGCCTCACGCCATCGAAGAGACCCCTTCCAGCGCTTCGCGTGGGGCGTAGCCACCCGCCAAGCAGGGCGACTACGCCTACCTGCTGCACATCATCCGCTCGATAAAGAGCTCGGGCAAAGCCGCCTGCATCCTGCCCCACGGCGTTCTCTTCCGCGGCGACGCCGAGGCCGACGATCCGCCGGCAGTTCGTCCGCTCCGGCTATCTCAAGGGCATCATCGGCCTGCCCGCCAACCTTTTCTACGGCACCGGCATCCCCGCCTGCATCGTGGTGCTCGACAAGGAGAACGCCGTCGGCCGCAACGGCGTCTTCATGATCGACGCCTCCAAGGGATTCAAGAAGGACGGACCCAAGAACCGACTGCGCGAGCAGGACATCCACCGCATCGTCGACGTCTTCACCAGACAGGTCGACGTTCCCCGCTATGCCCGGCTGGTGCCGTTGGACGAAATCGCCGACCCGAAGAACGACTTCAATCTCAACCTGCCGCGCTACATCGACAGCACCGAGCCCGAAGACCTGCAGGACATCGACGGTCACCTGCGCGGCGGCATCCCCGAGCGTGATCTGGATGCCCTCTACGCGTACTGGAAGGTGCTTCCGAGCGTGCGCAACGTGCTCTTTGAGTCCGCCGGTCGCCCCGGCTACGCGCGCCTGAAGCTCCCACTTGCCGAGGTGAAACCCGCCATTCTCGGCCATGCCGAGTTCGCCGCCTTCCAGCAAGGGGCGACGCAAGGGCTTCGTTGACTGGCGCACGGCCACTACACCGCGCCTCACCGGCTTCGACAAGGACGGCCACCCCAAGGTGCTGATCGAGACCATCGCCGAGGACCTCCTGGCCGCGTTCCGCCAGGCAGCCGCTGCTCGATGCCTACGACGTCTACCAGCACCTTATGGACTACTGGGCCGAGACCATGCAGGACGACGCCTACCTGATCGCCGCCGACGGCTGGGTGAAGGGCGCTCAGCCGCGCGAGATCGTTCAGGTCAAGAACAAGGACAACAAGCTCACCTGGCCGGAGGCACACGACTACCTGAAGGGCAGGCGGCGCTTCAAGTCCGACCTCGTTCCAGCGCCAATCCTCGTCGCTCGCTACTTCGTTGCTGATCGCGATGGCATCGACGTGCTCGACACCCAGCTCGCCACCCTCGAGCAGCAACTGGACGAGATGCGCGAGGAGAACAGCGGCGAGGACGGGCTGCTTGCCGAGGTGATCGAGGGCGAGGGCGACAAGCAGACGATTGCGGCGAAGGCCGTCAAGGCGCGGCTCAAGGAAATCGGCAAGGACCCCCTCTACGCGGACGAGCGGGCGGCGCTCGAGGCGTACGTCGACCTGCTGGAGCAGCGGGCCGAGGCCAAGGCCAAGCGCAAAGCCGCGCAGGAGGGCCTGGACAAGAAGATCGACGCCAAGTACCCGAAGCTCACCGAGGCCGAGATCAAGACGCTCGTGGTCGACGACAAGTGGCTGGCGCGCCTGTCGACCGCCGTGCAGGGCGAACTGGACCGCGTGTCGCAGACGCTAACCGGTCGCATCCGCGAGCTGGCCGAACGCTACGCCACGCCGCTGCCGAGGCTCACCGAGGAAGTGGAGACGCTCGCCGCCCGAGTAGACGAGCACCTCAAGAAGATGGGGGCGGTATGGAAGTGAGGCAAGGTACAAGCTGACGAGGTCGGCCTCATCCCGCGTGGAATGGGAGGTGCAACCGCTGCGCTCCGTCTCAACATGCGAGGCTAGGTCGCAACTACCCGAACCAAGACATCGAAACCGAATTCCCACTGACGAAAATGGGTACCGTGCCGCGGTTCATTCGATCTGTCAAGACGAGTCACTGACCCCACGTGACGTCAGTGAAGGCCCCGGCTTGTCACAGGGCGTGTTCTCAATACGCGCAACACGTTGGAGCTTTCGCAAGGTGCCATCTGGCGCGAACAGACTTCTGTTCGTTACTGTGATTCTCACCGCAATGAAGCGCAGTTTGATCATCGTACTTGCTGCCAGACGTTCGCATTTCATGACCTTCAGCGGCAGGAGCGGTCGCTGCCTGGCGTGCAACCGCAACGACACTTGCCGCGATCACGCGAAACCTGGGTTTCACTTCCGTCGATGCCCCCGCTGAACAACACGCCATCGCGACGGCACTGAGCGACGTGGATGCGCTGCTGGGCGGACTGGATCGGCTCATCGCCAAGAAGCGCGACCTCAAACAGGCCGCCATGCAGCAGCTCCTGACCGGCCAGACCCGCCTCCCCGGCTTTCACGGCGAGTGGGAGGTGAAGCGGTTGGAGAACGCGCGACGTCCGCCTGCCTGGCGGGCTATCGACGGGCAGCGACATTCGGCGCACGGTACGGGCGCTACGTAACGCCTCCATGCAACATGTTCATGACGCGAATGTCGTGACCTCCGCCAGTTTCGTACCGAGCGAGACTCGCGCCAACGGAGTCATCAGAACCGGCTCATGAAGGGCGACCTACTGATCGCCTGGCTCGGCCGAAGACACCGTGCAAGGAGTCGCCATCTGCTCAGTGCTTACGATGGCACGTTCTAGACGTTTGAACAGCTTCTGCTTCGGGCTTCCGCACGACGGGTGTCGGATCGCCGACGGTTTGTCTTCTGCTTACTATCTCAGAAACAGAGAGGGCGGACTCATAAACACCTGCTGGCGGGCTCGAGCCTGCAACAATCTAGCCAAACAGTCGCGTCGCTTAAGACCTCTCTCGTTTCCACCTCTTCCCGAACAAACCGCCATCGCCGCCGTCCTCTCCGACATGGACGCCGAGTTGGCGGCGCTGGAGGCCCGGCGCGACAAGACCCGCGACCTCAAGCAGGCCATGATGCAGGAGCTGCTCACCGGCAAGACGCGGCTCGTTCCCGCCGGAGGCGCCCATGCCTGAGCAACCCCGCTCCGAGCGCAAGACACAGAACCGCGTCATCGCGCTGTTCACCGACCCGGCACGGCCCGACAACCTCGGCTACCGCTACCTCGGTGAGTGGAACAAGCGGGAGAATAACCGCGCCATCGAGACGGCGGTCCTCCGCGACAACCTGACGGCCCGCGGCTACTCGCCTGCCCACATCTCCGCTGCGCTACAGAAGCTGGAAACCGCCGCCGACTCGACGGGCATCACCCTCTACCAGGCCAACCTGCGCACCTACCAGCTCCTGCGCTACGGCGTGCCGGTGCAGATCGCCGCCGGGCAGGCACACGAGACGGTGCACCTCGTCGACTGGGCACACCCGGAGAAGAACGACTTCGCGCTGGCCGAGGAGGTGACGCTGAAGGGCGGCTACCAGCGCAGGCCCGATATCGTGCTGTACCTCAACGGCCTCGCCGTCGCGCGTGATCGAGCTCAAGCGCAGCTCGGTGGAGTTGGCCGACGGCGTGCGTCAGCTCATCACCAACCAAGAGGAGATCTTCAACAAGGGCTTCTTCAGCACCGTGCAGCTCGTGCTGGCGGGCAGCGACTCGCAGGGGCTGCGCTACGGCACCACCGGCACGCCGGAGCAGTTCTTCGTGGAGTGGAAAGACGAAGCCCGAAACGCAGCATTCGCCGGCGCGGCGCCCGCCGCAGGCGCCCTGCTCGACCCGCCCCTCGCGCAGTTGTGCAACAAGACCCGCCTGCTCGACGCTGATCCACAACTTCATCATCTTCGACGCCGGGCACAAGAAGGTACCGCGGCCGCACCAGTTCTTCGGCGTGAAGGCCGCGCAAGAGCGTATCGCCCGGAGCGAGGGCGGCGTCATCTGGCACACCCAAGGCAGCGGCAAGAGCATAGTGATGGTGCTGGTCGCCAAGTGGCTGCTGGAGCACGACCCCGATGCCCGCATCCTCGTCATCACGGACCGCGACGAACTGGACAAGCAGATCGAGGGCGTGATGAAGAACGCCGGGGTCATCGGCCCCGAGTCGCCCTCGCCGCGCATCACGTCGCGGGCCGAGTTCGTCGAGAAGCTGGGCGCGGCCACGCCGCGCCTCCTGTGCGCCCTCATCCACAAGTTCGACCCGGCTGACCTGAGCGGCCCGCCGCCGCCAGTGCGCGGCCGTTTCTATGTATTCGTCGATGAGTGTCACCGCACTCAAGGCGGCGACATGAACAAGCAGATGAAGCGCTGGCTGGAGGGCGCGATCTTCATCGGCTTCACCGGGACGCCGCTCCTGCGCCGCGACAAGCTCATGACGCGGGACGTGTTCGGCACCTACATCCACACCTATAAGTTCCACGAGGGTGTGGCCGACCGCGTCATCCTGGACCTGAAGTACGAGGCCCGCGATGTGCCGCAGCGGCTCACCTCTCAGGCCGCCATCGACAAGTGGTTCGAGCAGAAGACCAGGGGCCTCAACAATTTCCAGAAAGCGGAGTTGCGCAAACGCTGGGCGACGATGGAGGAGCTGATGAGCGCCGGGGAACGCAAGCAGCGCATCATCGCCGACATCATCGAGGACTTCAGCCTCAAGCCCCGGCTGAATAGCGACCGCGGCACCGCCATCCTCGTCGCCGCCTCGATCTACGACGCCTGCCACTACTACCGACTGCTGCAGAACACCAGCTTCGGCGCGTACTGCGGGATCATCACGCTCGTACGAGCCGAACCACAACGCGATCTCGCGCGAGCCTGCCAACAGCGACGAGCGTTACAAGTTCGACACCTACACGCAGCACGTGCTCAAGTTCGGTCAGACCACCAAGCAGGACCAGGACGAGGCCAAACGCCGGTTCATCGAGGAGCCGGCGAACATGAAGCTACTGATCGTCGTCAGCAAGTTGCTGACTGGCTTCGACGCCCCGAGTTGCACCTATATCTACCTCGATAACGAATTGCGCGACCACAACCTGTTCCAGGCGATCTGCCGCACCAACCGGCTCGACGGCGACGACAAGGACTACGGCCACATTGTGGACTTCAAGGAGCTGTTCGGCGAGGTGCAGGAGGCGATCGCCGTGTACAGCTCTGACGAGCTGGACACCGATCCGGGCAACGGGGGCGACAACAACGTTCACCTCAAGGAGTGGCTGGACGAGGGCCGGAAGAAGCTCGACGAGGCCCGCGAGGCGCTGCGCTACCTGTGCGAGCCGGTGGCACTACCGCGTGAGGTCGAACAATTCCTGCACTACTTCTGCGGCGCTGCCGCCAACCCGAACGCGCTGAACGAGACCGAAGCGCTTCGGGTCTCGTTCTACAAGGCCGTTGCCGTCTTTGTCCGTGCGTACGCCGCCATCGCGCAGGACCTGCCGGAAGCCGGATACTCCGACGCCGAAGCCGCCGCGCTGCAGAAAGATGTCGAGTTCTACGGGGAGATTCGATCGGCGATCAAGAAGCACTCGGGCGAGGAGCTCGACATCAAGCCCTATGAGGCGGACATGCGCCACCTCCTCAACACCTACATCCAGGCCGACTCGGCGGCTGACCTGGGCGAGCTGGGCGAGATGTCGCTGACGGAACTCATCATCGAGACCGGGATACACGACGCTATCGCCCGAAAGCTCAACGAGAAGGGCAGGCTCTCGAGGAATGCCATCGCCGAAGGGATCATCAATAACGTCCGGAAGACCATCGTCCGTGACCAGCTGACCGATCCCCGGTTCTACGAGCAGATGTCGAAGCTGCTCGACGACCTGATTCAACAGAGCCGGGCGGACGCCGCCGCCTACGAGGCGTTCCTCAGGCAGGCGGAGGCGCTGGTGAAGCGGCTGGCTTCGAGGCAGCCGGACGAGGGAGTCCCAGCGGCCCTGTACGGGAAGCGGGAAGCGACGGTGATCTACAACAACTTGCCGAGGATTCTGGCGGCGGCGAGTGCCTCGGTGGCGGGTGTCGCCGAACCGCGCCCAGAATACGGGGAGGAGCGCCTCACACTGGCTCTCGGGATCGACCGCGTCATGCGCGAGCGAGCTCCCGCGGGGTGGAAGGGGGATCAGGCACGAGAAGCGCAGGTCCTCAACGCCCTCTTCCCTCTGCTCGACCGAAACCGCGAAGCGACCCTAGCGCTGTTCGAGCTCCTCAAGAATCAGCCGGGGTACTGATGGCCGAGACGATCCGGATCGGCAACATCACCGTCGCCGTCACGCGCAAGCGTGTCAAGCACGTCCACCTGTCGGTGTACCCGCCGAACGCACGGGTCACGCTGGTCGCTCCTGAGGGAATACGCCCAGAGGTGCTCCACGCGTACGCTGCCTCCAGACTGGGGTGGATCCGAGGCCAGCAGGAGAAGATGCGTGGGCAGGCGCGGGAGACACCTCGCGAGTTCGTCGAGCGCGAAAGCCATTACCTCTGGGGACGGCGATACCTGCTCTCCGTAAGGGAGGAAGCTACGAGGGCTTCAGTCCGGCTGGATCACCGGAGGATCGTGCTGACGGTGCGTCCCGGCAGCAGCAGGGCGAAGCGGGAGGAGGTTATGCACGAATGGCACAAGTCGCTCCTGCATGACGCGGTACCCGAGCTGATCCGGAAGTGGGAGCCGAGGTTGGGCGTCGAGGTGACCGGCTATTTCCTTCAACGCATGAAGACCAAGTGGGGCGGATGCAACCACCGCGCGGGGAATATCCGCCTGAACACGGAGCTCGTGAAGAAGCCGAAAGACCTACTCGAGTACGTCGTCGTCCATGAAATGCTCCATCTGATCGCACCCACGCACAGCGAGCGGTTTATGACACTGATGAGCAGACATTACCCCGCGTGGCGCGAGGCCAGGGCGGAGCTGAACGAGCTGCCGCTGAATGCGGAAGCGTGGAAGCCCTAAACTCGTCTCCGCCGTGTGGACGGCCGATGACGCCGAGGATGCGCTGTGGGCGGTGATTCGGCGCCTCGAAGCGTGGGGTTCTGACCCAGCGCCGAGGAGGTCAATCCGAGAACGCGCGGGTCGGTTGCGGTTGAGGATCGTCTGTAGGGCGCGTTGAACTGTCACACGTCGAGAGGAAGATGGTCACCGTACATGCGACATCGGAGGGCCTGCCCGAAATCGGCGCCAGCATAAGCGGCTATCCGGTGTACTTAGATACCTTTGCGCTAATTGACCTCGCTAGGGGCGATGCTGCGCGCCGCAGTCGCTTCACGGCGGCTGTCAGAAGTGGGCGGGGCGGGCTACTGTTCTCCTTCACCAATGCCGTTGAGGTCGCGTTTCTCAAGGGCTATACGGCCGATGCCATCAGGGAGTTCCTGGGAGAGATAGGCCCACATTGGCTACCCCTTGAGCTGAACCCATGGGAGATTGTCGAACGCGAGAAGCGAGGGCAACTCTCACCGCATTTTGCGGGGGACTTCCTGACCGCGTATTACCAGGCCCGCGCAACTGACCTCTCGCCGGGTGGCTCCGAGTTGCTCAGCCTCGACTCGAGTTTCTTTCGATTGGACGCGGTGGTGGATTGGGTCACGGCCCAGTCAGAATCTCTCGCTCGACAGCGGGATGAACTGGACGAGTCCTTTCATCCGGCAGTTGGGCCAATTGCGAGTACACTTGCCCGAGACGATCCCGCCGACTTTGATGGTAGGTGGCCGGCGATTCCTTTCGACCGGCGTTTTCCGGCGAGGCACGTCCTCGTTCACTGTGTACGCAACCTGGGCCTGAACCGCGGTGACCTTCTCAAGAAGGGCGATGGCCTCGACTTCTGCCATGCGATTCCCGCTATGGCATTTGCCTCTGTGGCTGCACTGGACAAGCACTGGAAGCGTCGCATGGAGGCAGTACCGGAACGAACGAGCCTCGCCCACATCTACTACCAACCGGAGCTGGATCGCCTGGGTGGACGACCTTGAGCGGCTCTGTCCGGCTGTTGAGTGCTGAGATCGCTCCCAAGATCACTCGGCCGCCAGAGCGCCTTCACGGCGTCCGCGACCCGGTGCCGTTGCCATCGGAGCGCGTGAACAACCGACGTGAAGAAGAGCTTGTGCTTGCCAGGTCTGATAACAAAACGGCTCGACCGGCGCCCGGCGGACTCGGGGCTGGCGCTGCGAGCGGACGGTGGGGTTCACGCCGACGGACGCACGAGGATTGTCGAGGCGGGACGAACCGGGGGCCGGGTGTCCCCAGTCAATTCTTCTTGTTATCTCGGATCTGAGCGAGTTCTCGCAGCGAGCTGTGCGCGGAGCTTGCGCAGTTCACGCCGTTGTCGTCCCTGGTCTAGGTTGTCGGCCCACCGAGGGAGGTTCAAGAGGTTTATCCCGAAGCACTTCGCGACCAGTCCTGCGACTGGCGTTGGAATAGGGTCAACTCGAATTCCTTCCGGAGCCATTCGTCGAACGAGAGCATGAAGCGTCGTTGTTCCACCGTGGCCCGAAACGTCGCAACGGGCACTAGCAGATCGAGTTTGAGCTTCTCTGCCGGAGTCCTTTCCAGCTCTCGCTTGATACGGCTGACCGAGTCTGCCGATGGGTGGGTTTTGTGCTGCGGTGCAGCATCGATTGTCACACGAAGGCACACGGCGAAGGCTGACACCGATACGACGAGGGACACCGTCATCATAGGGCGGTTGGCCATCTTGGAGGTTAGACTCCGCAGAAGGTCGCGTAGCCTGTCTCCCGTGGGGAACCGGGTTGGGAGAGCACGTAGGATTGTCGAGGCGGGACGAAGGGGGGACCGAGCAGCCCAAGGATCAGCCCGGTCCCCGCGTTGTTTAGGCAGCTCGTCGCAGGATCCGCCAACCCGATCCGACATACGCAATCCCGTCGGGGATTGGAACCCGTGTCGCTGGGGTGACAGCATCCGGTGACGGCGGAAGCGCCGTCAGGGGAACTCGTTGTCGCCAACGGCTCCCTTCTTGGGCGGCATGTCTACCCGGTGCGGCCTTCGCCATCTTGCCGGGAGAGTACTCCGGTGGGGCTGGGGGTGCTTCTCCTACCTATCTTGCGAGATGCTGAGGCCTCTGTCTCAAGCGGTCGCGCTTACACCCCATCTGATACCCAAACGGCTGGACAGCGTCGGATTCTCGGCGGACAATCCGGTATCGAGGAGCGCCGTTTCTGGAACACATGGACGTGCTGGAGCCAGGGTGGCCATTGACGCAGCGCAAGTTCGGCCGCAATCGCGCCGCGTCGAGGTGTAGCGCCAGCCGCCCGAATATGCCAGGAAATGGGCCGGCTCGGCCCGGGGTGGCGTAAGCGCCCAGCCGATCCCCCTCACGACAGGCACGTCGCACAAGTAGACGCAACCAGGCCCACGAGGAGTATGCTGCGCCACCAGGAGGACGCCGTGGACCCGGATGAGGAGACTCCGCGCACGTGTTGGTGGATTCGCCGATCCATGGAGGATTTCCTCCGCACGTATCCAGACATCTTGGACATAGTGGACGACCCGGACCTTCAGGGCCAGATAGCCTCGAAGATCCTCGCGTTACCCGACTGCGAGCGGCTTCTGAGCACCGGCGAGCTGACGACCTGCGACAAGCTGTGGCTCGCGAGCGAGTTCTTCGGGCCGCTGGGCTGTTGGACGCACATCCGGACGAGCGAACCTGCCGAGCCTGCCTCCGTGCAGGCGGAGGTGTGCGTTCAGCGCGATGCCCTGGTACAGACGCTCACGTTCCTCAGGCGTCGGGGGCCGATGGCGGAGGGAGTCAAGCTCTCCTCCGCCGGGAAGGCACTGCTGATTGACGGCGGACGCTGGAAGGCCGAGGTGCCCGCTGTCGGCGCGTGGCCGGTCGTCGTGACGCTGCACACGGACCGCCTATACGAGTTGCTGCGCCTGGTGCGCCTGCTGCCGGAGACAGTCGTGGTCGCAGTGGCCGACCCGTACCTGCGCGTGGACTGACTGGTCACTGGAAGCCGACTCCGTGACGGCCTCAGAACCTCTGGCCTGAGAGTCGATGGCGGACGGCTGCTGTGGGGCCGAAAGCGCGGGCGCAAAGCAGTCGCGGTCGCTTGCTGAAACTACCCCCAGAGGCGGACTCGGCTGAGCGCCGGTTGGGCTCATCGATAGCCCTCACGCCCCCGGGTTTCGCCGCGCCCGCCAGGTAGCACATCCGCTCCTGCAGGCCGAAAGCCGTCGCTAATCGGCTAAGGGCTTTGATTCCCCCCTTGAGGGTGTGCCGGGTGTTGCTCGCCGCCTGGGAGTAGGGTTTCCTGCTTGGGCCAACTGCGCGGCCTGCCGGTTCCGTCGCATCTGGCCGCCCCCACTCGCCTTGGATCTCCCCGCACCGGCGGCAGCGGTAGGGTTCGCCCAAACGGGGCCGATACAAGACATGAAACCCGAGGCGACACCTGAGTCGTTCCCAGAACGTCATACGTCACCGTAACGGCTGCTTCCCGAAGCGCAACAAGCCCGCCAACGGTAGTCTCTAGTGGATCGTGCCTTCCACTTCGTCAGCTAGGCCCCAGAGAAGCTCGACTATTTCACTCTCGGGGCTCTCCGCGTCGTAACCAATCCCGCCGGCATCCGCAATCGCCTTCAGCAGGGCGACGCCTCGAGCGTTCTCGTCTGCCGAACGGTCGGCCGGCATCGTACCCACGTCAGCCCAGAAGGTGCGGACTATCTCTAGACGGGCGTCGAACTTGGCTCTCAGCCAACCATCCGTGCCGTCGTACCCCTCCGCCCTGGCGTTCGACAGAACGCTGGCAAACAGGCGTCATCCTCGGCGGCGGGCTTCGATGGGGCGGAGGCCAGACTTCGAGTCCGGCTGCTCTCGCCGCGACGTTTCAATCCATGCCCCTGTCGTGCCTGTTGTTCCTGAGGTGCAGGATGTGATGCAGTTCCGCGAACGCCCGTAGAGGGCGTTGTCACCGGCGGGTTCAGCATGTGCTGCAGTGGCATCCTCGCTATCTGCAGGCCGCGAGTTCCTCGACGCCCCCTCCCGTGCCACCTCGTTGCCACCTTGAGTAGATAGTGGAGTTGGGCCAGCTTCCAGGTCTTGTCTTCCATCGGCAGACTGTTCCGCGGAGAGTCTACAGTACCTTGACGGACTGCCGAACGAGAACGCGCGTCACCGTCCCATGAGCTGGCAGAGTTCCCGCAGGAACTAGACGGGCATCTTCCGCGATGTCTGCGTCAAGGTGTAGGTCAGCCTGTAGCAGCGCCGACACTTGAACAGAAGACCCGCCTGGGGCTGGTAGAGGCGGCCGACGCGGCAATCACATGCGGGACAGACCAATTACGCTCTCCCCGGCCGGTAGAGCGGACAGGGCCGCAGGATGGCGTGGTGTCAGCCCGGAGCCGCGGGATCTTCCGTGACAAAGGCGAGCTCCGCCGGCGCCTCGCTGGCGACCGGAGGGTCGGCCGAGAGGAGCTTCCGACGAACAACCGAGTCCACAAGGGCCGCCCGGCACTCGCCCACCCGCATCCGCCGCGCAGGGCGGCCATTCCCACGGTACCAGCCTGATCCCCAGCCGCCCATCGCGTCACCTGAATCCCACATTCTCCATGTCGGTTTCGGTCAGTCGAGGAAATCCCGCCGGTGCGGGCTTCGACCACGCGTTGGACCGTCGCTGTCGCCGCGATCGATCGCTCCATAGACAGGGGACAAGGACAGGGACACCCCCTAAAGGGGGAGGGTGTCCTGTCCCTTTGTCCCTGGGGACAGGTGTCCCTTCTTTCCGGGGACAGGTGTCCCTTCATGCAATCCTCCGTGCCACCAACGAGATGCGCGTAATCCCGTCAGCCCCGCCGGGGACACGGGCAAACATCGGGTCGTGGCGACGCTGCGAGCGGTCCACGATCTTCTTGAGCGAGTCCGGCTTGGCGTCGAGTTCCTTCGCGAGCGCGTCAAGGGTCTGCGGCCCATGTGCGAGGGCACCCCTCATGCGCTGCCAGTGGGAGCTTCTTGGCGAAGTCGTCATGCTCGGCTAAATTCGTTGTCTGGATCGCGATGCGGTCCCCAAAGGTCACCTGTAGCCCACGCGCTGCCAGGAGCGGTCCGGTATTCGCCTTGCGGTGAGACAGGGCCAACGTCATCTGGCTGGCGTCTCCGTCGGCCTCGGAGCGTTTCACGTTCCACGTCGCACGGGCGCCGTTGTGCCAGAATGCCGAGCCGAAGGGCCGCTGATCGCCGTTCTCCGCTTTCGTGACGTGCGCGATATATGAATAAGCTTGATAACAGAATTGCTAACTTCCCAATTAACTATAATTTAAGATTTGTTAATGCTTCGCAGGGAGCTTTTTCGTTAACTCTAGCTGAAAACAACACGAATATTCTCTCAAAGTCATTGGCGGGTTATGGAAATGCATCATATACAGTTGGAGTAGCTCATCCAGAAAGCGCTGTATTTAATGGAGAACTTCCTGATAACCGAAGTGTGTTAAAGTTCACCTTAAGTTCCTCGTCAGTCACATCGGTTGGATACCTTGACTATTTTGAACTAAGTTATGAAAAAGAATTAAAACCTGTTGAAAACAATATTATATTTTTCTCAAAGGACTCTTCGGCGGTTGTTGAGTATTACCTTAGCGGATTTCCATCTTCAGAGATAAAAGTTTTTGATGTTACTGATCACAGCAACATACTTGTTGTAAATCCAAAAACCGGATTTCCAAGTGGTGGTGATTACAGATTTCAGTTTGCTGAAAATGCTGATTCATTACGAAAGTACATTGCAGTTGGTAACGAAAGTTTTCTCACCCCAACAAATCCAACTACCGTTGAGAATTCCAATTTGAGGGGAATAACAGATGGAGCAAAGTTTATTATCATTTCGCATAAAAATTTTCTGGATGCATCGAACAGACTAAAAAGTTATAGAGAGAATGAAACTAAAATTCCGATTTCGACAATTGTCATTGATGTGGAAAAAATATTCAATGAGTTTTCTTGTGGAATTCAGGATATATCGGCTGTCAGAGATTTTATTAAATATGCTTATGATAACTGGCAGATAAAACCCGAATACTTTATGTTTATGGGTAAAGGCACTTTCGACTATAAGAATGTTGAAGGTTTTGGTGACAACTATATTCCTACCTGGCAAACTGAAGAATCTCTAAAATTAATTTTTGGAGCTGATTCTTATTGCACAGATGATTTCTTTGCGAGGGTGGATGGTGAAGATTTAAAACCAGATATTGCTTTCGGAAGATTAACTGTAAGAAATTTGAATGAAGCTAATACATACATAGATAAAATTATTCATTATGAATTTAATAGTGAACGTGGTAACTGGCGAAATCTTGTAACACTTGTTGCTGATGATGGATATACTTCAACTCGTTATGAGGGAAGTGAGCATACAGCACCTTCAGAAAGCCTTGCAAAGAATATTATTCCTCCTTCTTTCGACATAAAAAAAATATATCTTGCTGACTATCCGGTTGTGATTACTGGAAACGGGAGAAGAAAACCTGCAGCGAATGCAGATATATTAAAAATTATGAATCAGGGAACTTTATTAGTCAATTATATTGGACACGGTAATCCTGATGTTTGGGCGCACGAATATGTTTTTGAAAGATCGGTTACAATTCCGCAGCTTACGAACGATAAATACTTTTTCTTATGTGCTGCCACTTGTGATTTTGGATATTATGACATACCAAACTTCCAGAGTGGAGCTGAAGAAATGTTGTTCTTAAAGAATGCTGGTTCAATTGCTACTTTTAATTCCGGTAGATTAGTTTTCTCAAGCGCAAATCACGTACTGAATTTTGAACTGATGACCAATTTGCTTGCTCTCCCAAGAGACACCATGAATTTAAATGTGACGCTTGGTTATTCAGTTTTTAAAACTAAGCAGGTATGGAATTCGGTTAATTCTCAAAAGTTTCATTTATTAGGTGACCCTACTATAAGATTAAATGTGCCTCAATATTTTGGATCAATTGATTCAATAAACGGACAGCCTTTGAATGTTGATATTCAAATCAGAGCATTGAGTAACACAAAAATTGCCGGTACCATTCTTAAACCTGATGGTACAAAATGGAATGAATATAATGGTGAAGGACTTCTAACTGTTTTCGATTCTGAGCGAACAAAGCTTCTTGAGGAAATAGATAATTACCCAATGCTTATTCAAGGTGGTGTTATTTTCCGTGGAAGAGTTTCAGTTAACGGCGGAGAGTTTGAAGCAGAATTTGTTGTCCCGAAGGATATTTCCTATGAAAATAAAAATGGCAAAATCATCTTTTATTTCTTTGATCTGGAATCAGATGGATTGGCTTTTACAAATAAAATTATTGTTGGTGGAACAGATACAACTGCAGTTAACGATGGGGACGGACCAGAAATAGAAATCTTTTTTGATGATGCTGCATATGTAAGTTCTTACCTGGTGGGTCCTGAACCGAATTTAATCGTGAGGCTTTTTGATGAAACAGGGCTCAACACTACTGGCACAGGAGTTGGGCATAAACTGGAAGGAATCCTGAATAAAAATCCTGGAAACCCGATTGATTTTACAGATTACTTTGTTGGTGAGCTTGATGCCGGTGGTAAAAGCGGTGAAATCAATTACAAGTTTAACAGGATGAATGACGGAGATTATACAATTGAAGTAAAAGCATGGGATGTATTTAATAATTTTTCTAATGAAGAATCATTTTTTACAGTGGTCAGCACAAATGATCTTGTGGTAAGAGATGTTTACAACTATCCGAATCCTTTTGCATCTAATACGGCATTTACTTTTCAGCATAACCTTACACGGCCAATTGATGTGAAGATAAATGTTTATACAATTGCAGGAAGAATGATAAAACAGCTTGAAGAGAAGAACATCAACCAGAAATTTGTGAAGCTTAACTGGGATGGTAGAGATGAGGACGGAGATCAAATAGGAAACGGGACTTATTTGTATAAATTAATTGTTAAAACCACTGACGGTGAGTTCACTCAGAGCATACTGGGTAAAATGTCAGTAGTAAAATAGCTGTGAATTATTTAAGTATTTTTAATCAAAATAATTTTTATATATTTCTAACCTTAAAGGAACGATAATGTTAAAAACAGTCGAAAATAATATTTCCAGGAGGAAAACTAAAATGAAGGTGATACTATCCTTCTTATTGATAGGACTAACTGTTCTAGCTATTCCCGGTAAAAGTTATGCTCAGGGAGAAGCCGCAGTTCCATTCTTGCTTTTAGCACCCGATTCAAGATTTGGTGCTCTAGGTGAATCAGGAACTGGTCTTGCTGATAACTCAGCGGCAATATTCTGGAACCCGGCAGGAATCGCATTTCTGTCAGGTACAGAAGTTACAATAACACACAGTAACTGGCTGCCACAATTTAATTTGGATTTATTTTATGATTACTTGACTTTCAGAACCTATATTGAGGAATTAAGCGGTAATGTTACAGCAAGTGTTACATATATGAACTTCGGAGAGTTTGTTAGAACTCTTGAAGGAGGACCCGAACCGGTCGGTACTTTCAATGCATACGATGCTGCGTTAACTCTTGGTTACGCGACAAAACTTGGTACTGATTGGGGAATTGGTTTTAACTTCAGGATTATACATAGCCGACTTTCTGATCAGCCAACTGGTGAAGAACAGGGTACAGGTGTTGCAACTTCCGTCAGCTTTGACCTTGCTGGAATGTGGAGACCAGCTTACTTAAATATATTTGGCTGGGAACTTGAAAACAGATTAAGCATCGGAGCTAATCTGAGTAACCTCGGTCCAAAGCTAACCTATATCGATGCTAAGCAATCTGATCCTATTCCAACTAACTTCCGGATAGGATTTGCGGCCCAGATATTAAGAGATGAATTCAATTCTCTGGTCTACACACTGGATTTTAGTAAACTCTTGGTAAGCAGAGATTCAACCTCCTCCGAAGAATTTTACACAGGAATAATTACTTCCTGGGGAGATGCTACGATAAGTGAAGAGTTAAAAGATATTGTAACCTCTATGGGATTAGAGTATTGGTACGGAACTCCGGGTGATTTCCTATTTGCTCTAAGATCAGGTTTCTTTTATGAAGATCCTTCCTACGGAAACAGAAAATTCTTAACCTTTGGTGCTGGCTTACGATATGATATTTATGGATTCGATTTCAGTTATATCAGTTCAATAGAAAGCAACCATCCGCTGGATGAAACATTAAGGTTTACAATTATAATTGGCTGGGGAGCCGTTCCCGAACCACAAAGGGGATTCCCAAGGGGCATCTAAAAATTTAATATGAAATATCTCCTTCTCTCTATTCTCGTACTATTTGAATTGGGCAGATTATCTGCCCAATCTTTTGTCGGCAAGCTTAATCCATATCCAGCTACAGTTGAAAGGGCTGCGCTTGCAGATGATACTCTGAAGATTCTTGCTATAATGGTTAACTTTCAGGAAGATGCCGATGGAACAACATCAGGTAACGGAAAGTTTGGAACCATTTATTCTCAGAATTATGGCAGCGATATTTTAGACCCTCTTCCGCACGATAAAAAATATTTTGAATCACACCTTCAGTTTGTAAAAAATTATTTTGCAAAAGTCTCAAAAGGTCAACTGAACATTGAGTACACAGTTCTGCCTGATACTTTTTCTGTTTCAGACAGAATGAGAAATTATTCACCTGCTCCGGGTTCAGATGACTTTGCACCAATCGCAAATTTTTCTGTTGAAGCCTGGACAAAAGCAGATCAGCTTTATCCCGGTTTTGTTTTTAGCGATTATGATGTATTCCTGATATTTCACGCTGGTGTTGGCAGAGATATTTCACTTCCCGGAAGTATTGGCAACGAACGTGATCTTCCTTCAGTTTATTTAAGTGATAACGCATTTAAAGAAATTTATGGTGAGACTTACGAAGGTATTCCTGTCTCTGGCGGATCATTCAAAATCACAAATAGTATGATTATCCCTGAAACAGAGAGCAGGGAAGTTGAAACAATCAGCGGAACATTCCTTTTTGAAATTACAATCAATGGATTGATGTGTGCAAGCATTGGAAGTCATCTCGGTTTGCCTGATTTGTTTGATACTGAAACTGGTTTAAGTGCAATCGGTCGATTTGGTTTGATGGATGGACAGAGTATCTTCGCTTATCTCGGAACATATCCACCCGAACCATCACCTTGGGAAAAAATTAGATTAGGATGGGCTGAACCGGTAACAATGGAAATACAAAATGCTGATGTAGTTCTAGTTACAAATCTTGCTGCAACAATGAGCGACACAGTAATTCTAAAAGTTCCTCTTAATTCCTCTGAATATTATTTAATTGAAAACCGTATCCGTGATGCATACGATAATGGTTCAACGATTACTTATACAATAGGTGATGTTGTTATCACGAAAACTTTCCCCAATGACACGACCGGTTACCGCAGCTTTGATGTTGATTCACTCTCAGGAGTTGTTATTGATGTTGATGAATTTGACTGGGCTGTTCCCGGGAACGGAATTGTTATCTGGCATATTGATGAAAATGTTATTAATGAAAAGATCGCAGAGAATAAAGTTAATACTGACAAAACCAGACGTGGAGTTGATGTTGAAGAAGCAGATGGTGTGCAGGATATCGGTGAAGTCTTTTATACAATTTTCGGTGACCAGGTAATTGGTGAAGGATTTGAAGAGGATTTCTGGTATGCTTCTAATCCCTCTGAGTTATTTACAAACCGTTTTGCAAAAGACACACGACCAAATACACTTACTAACACCGGCGCAAACAGCTTAATTACAATTAAAGATTTCTCTGAAATTGATAACCGAATGAGCTTCAGAGTTGAGTTTGGAGATTCGGTGGTGAAGCCGTTGTTTACACTTGATCTTATGACTAATGGAGTATCTAATGGAATATCTGTTTTAACAGATGATTTCGGGAGAACTAACTACTATGCACTAATAAATTCAGATTTATTTGTGAGTGATGCAAATAATATAGTCAGTATTGATGATTCATTTTCGCAAAGTAAAATATCGGGTTCAGTAATAAATAATATACAGAAATCTTTTGGCGTCAATGGCAATAGAATTAGTACACGAAGATCAAGTCAAGATACTTCAGTCGTTGAGACTTATTTGAGTTCTGAAAATTTCTCTTCACCTTCGTGTATTGTTACAAATACAAATGGCAATGAGTTATTATTAGTTGGAACCGATAAAGGTAAAATATTATTTTTTGAAAGCTTTCTATATCCCATGCTTATTGATTCTATCATATTAGCTCCGACAGAAAGTATAAAACTAATTGCAACCAACGGAGAATTTAAAGCTTTTATATCTGAATCAAGTGTATTAAATAATTCTCAACTATTGGTTTATAATTATTTTGATAATTTGAGTAATACTATTTCATTTTCCGACGAAATAATTTATCAGCTTGCTCTAACACAGGATTCAGATGGTGATTATACTTCCATTCTATTAAGTAGTTTGAATAAATTTTATCTAATTAATGTAGCTAAACAAGAATTCAAACAGTTCTCAGTCCTATCTTCTGAGCCGATTAAAAAGTTTGGATTAACAGATCTCAAGCAAGATGGAAATAATTTTATCGTAATTAACAATGGATTGAACGTAGAGGTCTATAACTTTTATGGAGTACTTGCTGATAATTTCCCATTCACCGATCCAGAAGGTATTGGTTTTGTTGGAACACCACTAACTGCAGATTTTGAGGGCGACAGTAAATCAGAAATTATTTCGGTGACAAAGGACGGAAGAATTTTTGCAATCGATGGAGGAACAGGAAAAGTCGTTCCTGGTTTTCCAATTTCCTGCGGTGGTACTGTTTCAATTACTCCGGTTTTATATAATGCAAATGGAAAAACTAATCTTGCTGTGTTGAATGACCAAAATGTGCTTTCAGCCTGGTCAATTAGTTCAGTTGAAGGAAAACTTTATTGGTCTGAAGAATATGGTAATCCACAGAACACATCATTCATAGATGCAGCACAAAATACAAACAGGATAAACGAATTCTTCCCGGCAAACAGAGCATACAATTATCCAAACCCGGTTTATGAAGGAACGACAAATATCCGTTATTATGTTGCGGAGGATTCAAAGATCAACATAAAGATTTTCGATCTTGCCGGAGATTTTGTTGCTGAGTTAAATGGTGAAGCACAGGGCGGAATGGATAATGAAACTGTATGGAATGTTGGGGATATTCAAAGCGGAGTTTATCTCGCACGAATTGAAGCAAGCAGCACAAGCGGGAAAACAGAACAAGCAGTTATTAAGATTGCGGTGGTCAAATAAAAATTGTCGTCTTATTAAATTGCTGTATTGCTATCAACAATAAAACAATTTAGCACTTAAGCAATGAATCAGGAAATCATCTCTTCTCAATGAAAAACTTAAAATTTGCAGCAATAATATTTTTTCTGATTGGTAAATCCTATGCCCAGTTCACCGAGT
>CAVSZN010000012.1:0-119370 GCA_963732425.1 uncultured Alphaproteobacteria bacterium | reverse complement strand
ATTACATCAACAGTATAAATTCTTCCCGTTGTGAATGGATCTGTATCGACTTCTGTCATAGTGTATGGACTGGTTGTTAGTTCGATGCCACCTTTCTCAAATGCAGTAAGGGATAATTTGTGAGTGGAGCATCTCCATCAGCATCAGAATACTTTACTCTGAATGTGAAAGTAGATACGATGTTTCCTTCGTTCGATATCTACCCCGTCTGTTTCATAACCAGTTTCACCCGTCTCCAAGATAAAATTGGATTTGAATTAGTTTGTGTTGGTGTAGTATAAAACTCCAGGTTTCTGTTGACCAAGTTTCCAAGCCGTGATTATCTATTGTACTCACTTTCTACTTTCCAATAATAATTATATGAAGGAGTGAGATCTGTACCGTGAGTAAACGAAGTTGTAGTTATTCCTGGATAAAATGTCCCTCCATTTAATGGATCTGGATCTATACCTATCCATAAAGTGTAGGTTATTAGATCGTTTGGATCAACGTCGATACTGGGAGTCCAAGTGAAGATAGGTTTTAAAGACGATGTCTGTGTTGTATTTAATGGAGTGCTAAGAGAAAATGCACATGGAGGATCATTCGTCTGATTTGTAAAGAAATACCAATCACGTTGTGTAGACCATCTTGTTTCTCCATTTCCATCAATCGCGTTCACTTTCCAATAATAAATAGAATTATCATCTAATGGTGTTATAACTTGGTACTGACTGTTTGATAAACCAGCAATAACCGTCTTAGTATCAAAGGAAGAACTATTTGAATACCAAAGATCATATGTAACAGAAGTTCCATCGGGATCTGTGCTTGGATCCCAATCAAATAATGGTGTAAGTGCGGTAATTTCAATATTATTATCAGGAGATTGCAGTGAGAATTGAGTTGGCGGATTTATTGGAGCATTAATTTCAAAGTGCAAAACTTTTTCAGGAGATTCATTTCCCGCATTATCGGTAACCTTAAGATATACTGAGTGTGTGCCTTCTGATAAACCTACTGAAAGAATATGAATGAGCACTTGAACTCAATTCAATAAAATTCTGATTTTGATCGAGTGCTATATAATGCTTATTATGTTGACCAGCAATAATCCAACGCTTACATCACTGGATGACCATTCTACCCCAACATCAGTTGTATTCAATTGCTGATTTTCATCGGGGTAAGTGAAATTAACGTACGGTGGATAGATATCCTTTCTAAATTCAAACGCAGCATTTTGATCAGGAGTTATATATACATTACCAGCATCATCAGTTACTTTGAAATAAATATAATTTGTTCCATAATTTTGAGCACTAACTGGCAAACTATTCCAATCAGCATCACTTATTTTCCAGTCGATAGTTAAGCTTGTGCCCGAATTATTCTGTGAACCCGAAAGAATGTTTATTCCGTCACTTGTTAAATTATGCCAATTTGCAGGATTTGAATCGTCATTAGAATTTAACTGATACCAAATGTTATTCAGAGCAATATTATCGTAAAAATCAATATCTAGAATTTGATTCTGATTAAACCATATTTCCTCGAGTGAATGGTAAACGACTGATGGAATATCATTAGTACTAGATAATGTTATTTTTCCTAAACACCTGCTATAATTTGGTTGATTAATTCCATCATAAATAACTGCCCAAATTGTATAAGTGCCTGGGGAAAAACCACTCGTGTTCCAATAAAATTCATCATTACTTCCATCTAAATCCTCAGATAAAGATGGATTAATCGATTAATGATTTTCAGTCCCTATCCAGGGAGTAGAATTATCGTCTGGATCTAAAGCTATTGCAATTGTGGCATTATCGTCAGGGTCATCATCAACCCAAGAAATAGTAACTATTTCTCCAATAAATTTATCCAAATTTACTGAAGGTGAATTCATCGTAATAAGGGGTTGAGTATTAATCTAATTCTGTATATTTATAAACCTTGGTCGTTTTTGATTCTAAAAGTTTATCTGATAATGGGAAAGGTCTATTATGCCAAAGTTCGAAAGTTATTTCTGCTTCATCTGGAGCATCCGGTGATGTTGCTGCAATAGCCCAATACGTGCTTTCCCATTCCTCACTCCATTCCCTTGGTGGTACATTTTCTTTATTGATCTTCCGATCAGTAAGCCATTGCCAGAATGACGTATTCCTCATCTAAAGCTCCAACACTCCAACCATCAGTTACATTTGCAACTTTTACATAATAATCAGTTTGAAGATTCCCTGTATTATAAAAAGTCACTTCTGTTGGTATTCCGTACCAAAAAATACCGAATATTTTTGGGACTACTGGAAAGTAATTATCTGGTTTTCCGTTTCTGGTCTATATCATAACCACCAGCTAAATGGTTTAATGAGCCATCATAATCAGGTTTTATTATATCATCAGTGCTTGTGAATTGCCGAATTAGAATCTACTTAATTTGGGCATTACTTTCCAGTCACCTTCTTGAAAATCCGTTAATTCATTTGTCCCTCCTCCATTGCCTGCTGTTGAAATCTCAGATTCACCGATTAAACTACCGAAATTACTCCCTTGCTTTATTACACTATCTATTAATTGATCCAATGTGTTTTTATTAATTTCAAATTTAAGCAACATTAACTCCAAGTGAAAAAGAATATTTGCACTAAATCCAAAATGTGTTAAGTAGTCTCATATTCCCCCAGTCGAAGCCGTTTTCATCCCAAGACAAAGCTGTAGTTTGAAGAAACGGTATAGTAGCACTTAATTCTTTTATTTTCCACCATGTTTTTGAATCATACTCTGGGGGATAAAATTCTGTTGGTGGTGTTACTCCAAATCCGAATGGAAGCCCAACTGATACACCTGCTCTAACATCTATCCAAGACGGTAACCCAACCTGCAGCACCTTCATCCGTTATAGCGGAATTCGGATGCGTGGCAGAATAATAATCAGCAAGGTCTATGTATATATCAATTGCAGTCATTTCAAAAATACCACCAGTTAAATAAATGAACTCCTTTTTATTTTGATTATAAAAATATTGTAAATCACCCTCTGGTCTTCCATTGGCAATATCAGCGAGAGCATCTAAGAAAAAAAAGTATAAGAAATAACAGACAAATTCCCAGATAAACTTATTAAAACTTGTGGTTCATCCGGATCATTACTAAAAATGGTCATATTTGCAGTTTGCGTCCCAAGATTTGTAGGTGTGAATTGAAGTGTAATACTTGAATTACTAAAAGCAGGTATTGAAATTGGTAGTGCGGTTATCAAAGAAAATTGAGAATTATCAAAAGTAATATTATTTATCAATAAAAGGTGGCAGAACCGTCATTATATATAATCAAATCTCTATTTGTAGCTTGGCCAATTGGAACAGTACCAAAATCTAAAATGTCATTATCTACTTGTATGTCAGGTACCTGAGGTGAATTTAGGATCAATTGGAACTGAATTTGCCGCCGCCAGCACCGCCCTGGCCCTGGCCCTGGCCCTGGCCCTGCGCCCACGCGGCAGAACCGCCCAGGCCGCCGATCTCAGGCAGCATCGGCATCACGGTCAGCAGTCCGAAGGCCAACGCTACGCCGGCAACGCCGGCCTTCAGCACCTTCTTGTTGGAATGAGTCATCTCGCGCTTCCTTGTGTGTTTGAAGGTCAACTCAAAAAACCCCCATGGCGAACGGGAGGTGCGCCCTCCCGCCGCATGGATCTCATCAGCGCCGCAGGACGCTGTTATCCACCGCCCAACTGCCCCGCCCCCGCGTGACGAAATCCTCGCCACCACCGGAGCCGCCAACCGTGCCTGGCAGCAGGCCGCCCGACGGGCTTCCCGATGTCACGGCTGGCGCGATCGTCACGGTCGGCGCGCTCGTCCCGGAGGGCGCGACAAGGACGCTGGTCTCGGCGCTCTCGCCTTCGCCATGGCCGCCGTGACCAGAACTCGCGCGGTCCTCGCCGCGGCCACGACCGCCGCCATAGCGATACCCGCCGCGCTCCGACCCGCTGTGCGATCCACCCTGTCCGCCGCCTTCGCGGCCGGTGAAGCCAGGGGCATTGCCGCGACCGCCACCGCGGCCGCCACCGCCCTCGCCGCCGGAGTGGCCGCCGCCGCTGCTGCCACCGCCGCTATGGCCGCCACCGCCGCCACCGCCGCCACTATGCGCCGCCACCGCCGCCACCGCCGCCACCGCCGCTATGGCCGCCACCGCTCTCGGCGGCCATGGCGGCAAAGCCCATCAGCCCTCCCGCCGTCGCGATGCCGAGCGCGAGCAAAACCCGCCGCGATCGACGATCCATGTGCATCGTCTCCATGTTCTTCTCCTCCCGGTTCACGACCGCTGTTCCGGCGCCAGTGCCAGCCGGGCTTCCTCAGCCGCGGCGGCGATGGCGCGGACCTGCGTCGCCGTAGTCGTCACGCACAACCGGGCATTGGTCCGCCCCACCAGTTGAGGCGTGACCGGCACGCCGCTCGCGGTCGCGAGATACATCGCGGCCGACGTCACGTCCGGCCGGCGCTTCTCCATCTCTTCCTGGTAGCCGCCGAGCAGCGACAGCCCGCTGATGGCGCGGGTGGCCCCGAGGCCCGGCGCCAGTTCCATCTGGGCGGCGGTCAGCCGTTCACGATTGGCACCCGACAGCCGGTTTGCCAGCCCAAGCTGCTCACGCTCGATCCCGTCGCACCACGTCGTCTGCGTCAGTCGGGGTGCCGCTGCGCCCGGCGCCGTATCGGCGCCGCAGGCGCCAAGCAACGGAAGGAGGAGCACCACCCCCCGCCATGCCTTTCCTGCTCCCGGACCCGCCACCGACACCCCTCCAACCCGCGCAGCGCCCTGCGCCACTTAATTGCGTCTGACTGCATATATGGGACGTTCGCCATCGTTGCGGATTGATCAATCGCAAAGTGAGCCCGCGCAGCCGGCGTGGCGACCATGCACATTCCGGGTGCCCAATCATGACGTAGATCAATGCGGGCTGGTGGCCGCACGCCCATGCAGACAGGAGCGAGCGATCAAAACACCGGGCGGGGTTCGAGATACGTGTTGGTCCAGTCCGCGAATGCAGCGAGCCGCTCCGGGTCCGGCACGCCAAGCCGGCGCCCCGCCAGCGTCACCAGCCCGGAAGCGCGCAGTTCGCCGATCGCCCGGTTGACGTGTTCGGGCGTCAAGCCGAGGGCATCCGCCAGATGACGCTGCGTCGGCGGGAAGGCGCAGGCGCCCTCGGCATTCGGCTCGCGCCAGCGCTGGCGTGTCCAAAGTTCCAGGATCAGGTGCCCGACACGTTCACTGGCCCGCCTGCGGCCGAGCGTGACGAGCCGTTCGGACAGCACCGCCCCCTCGCGCGACGTCATCCAGGACAATGCGCTGCCCAGGGCCGGCAGCTCCGCCGCCGCCGCCAGCAACGCATCGCGGCGGAAGGCACAGAGCAGCACCGGCGTCAGCGCTTCCAGCCCGACATCCGGGCTGGCGGCGGCCAGCCTTTCGCTGCCCAGAAGGTCCCCCGCGAGGTGAAAATCGAGGATCTGGCGCCGCCCATCGTCGCGTATCCGGTAGCTGAAGGCCCAGCCGCGGAACACCGTATAGACATGCCCGTCATCGAAGCCCGGGGCACAGACCGGCGTGCCGGCCGGCACGGCGCGTGTGCCGACGCGAATCCGGTTGAGCCGGGCCAGCGCCTCGCCCTCGAACGGGCGGAACAGCGACAGGCCGCGCACCAGGCACAGGCGGCAATCGGATGGCGGGCGCCCCGGGCCCGTGAGTTGGGAGAAACGCGGCGTGAAACTGTGACTTCTCCTGCAACGCGAACTCCCTTTACCAGCGAAGCCCGAGGTGACGGGCTGAATTTGCAGGCGTCAGCATATTAGAAGCAGCTCATGCTGTCTTAAGCTTATTCAACGTCCCAACGACCAGGGAAGACCAATCCCGTGAACTTGCTCCGCTTGGCCTTCGCAACCTCGCTGGCTGTCGCCGTTCCTGGCATGGCAACGATCGCTCTGGCGCAGACCGCGCCGCCCGCCGCCGTGACCCAGGCCCTTCGCCGCGGCGCAACGGACGGCCCCGGCGGCCTGCTGCGAGCCCTGAGCGACGCCATCGCCCGCAACCCGCGCTTGGTGGCGACCCCGGCGGCAGCGGCCGGCCTAGCGCGGACAGCGGCCGAGCAGGTGCAGAACTTTGTCGGCGCCAACCTGCCGGTCTATCGTTCGATCACGCGCACCATCACCAATGCCGCGCCGGAGCCTGTGCGCGCCGCAGTCGAGGCGGCGGTGACTGCCGAGGTGGAGGGCTTCGCCCGCGTGGATGCCCAGAGCGTGGCGCCGCCCGTGACCGGCTCGGTGCCGGCAGCCGGCCTCGGTGCCCCCGGCGCGCTCGAGGGTGTGCGACTGGGCTCCTTCACCCTGTATCCGACGCTGGAGACGGCGGTCTTCTACGACAGCAACGTCTTCGCGACGCGCCGCGACCCCAGGGCGGATGGCGCAACGGTGGTCTCCCCGGGCCTTGCGCTCGAATCGGACTGGACCCGGCATTCCTTCAACCTGTCGGGTGGCCTCGACTGGACCAACTACTGGCAATACACGAGCGAGAATACGCTCGACTGGAATGTCGCCGCAGAAGGGCGGATCGACGCGACCGACACGACGCAGATCTACCTCGGCGCCCTGGCGTCGCGCGACCATGAGGATCGCGGCACGCCGGACTCGACGTTGTTCGGCGAAAACCCCGTCGTCTACTACGACTACCGGGCCTATGGCGGCGTGAGCCAGCGCGTGGACGACTGGGTGGTGCGCGTGGGCGGCGCTGTGGAACGCCTGGTCTACGAGGATTCCACCACGATCTTCGGCCCGATCAACAACAGCGACCGCGACCGCACGCGCACCACCGCGGGTGGTCTGGTGCGCTACGATGCCAATCCCTACGTCCAACCCTTCGTCGAGGCGCTCGGCGACTTTCGCCACTACGAGCAGACCCAGGACGATTTCGGCTACCGGCGGAGTTCCGACGGTTTCCGCGCCGGCGTCGGCACGCGCTACCGGCTCGACGCGACACTGACCGGCGAGATCTTCGCAGGCTGGATGCAGCAGAAATTCGACGATCCCTCACTGCAGGAGATCAGCACACCGGCCTTCAACTTCTCGCTCCGCTGGCGGCCGCAGACTGGCACGCTGCTCGCCGTCTATGCCGACCGCTCGATCGAGGACACCACGACCCCCGGCGCCTCGGGCTACGTCTACACCGTGGTCGGCGCGCGCTTTGAACAGACCATCGTGCCGCGGCTCACCGGCATCCTGCGCGCCTCCTGGGGGCAGAGCGACTTCGTCGGCGTGGCGCGCACGGACGACTATATCGATGCCTCGGCGGGCGTGCGCTATCGCGTCACGCAGAACATCGCGGTCGGGCTCGACTACCGATTTACACGGCGAGATTCGAACGTTGAGTTCGCCGATTTCTCGCGCCACCAGATTTTCCTGCGGGCCGGCTTCTACTACTGATGCGACGAGAAGGTCATGCAACGCCTGCCCGAAACGGTGGGCGGAAATCGTACGGGTGTCGCCCATGGCCTCTGTCCACCGTCGCATGCATCGTGACGTTGAACCGGTCCCGTCGGCACCCCGGAGCGTGAGATAGCGATGTTCGATGTGTCGAGATTCAGCGGGGCCGGACAGCCCGATTTACTGCGGCAGATGGTGGTGTTGGTCCGCTCAGGACGAACTCCGCAGGGACCTTGCGTCGGCGCTCGTGCCGAAGGCGCATTGGGTCCGCCCGGCGCGGCGCGACGGCGGCAGCGTAGATCGTGAGGCATTCAGAAAACGTCGCCGCGAGAACCATCGCCTGCGCCAAGCGCGCGGCACGGTTCGCGCAGAACATGGCCCCGAGACGGTCTTCGAATGCATGAGCGCGCATTGGGCCGAATTTCCGATCCGTGTCGTCGCCGCGCGCATCGGGTCTCAACCTTCGGGCACGACGCGTGGCACCGTCGCCCGGCCGCGGCTCATGCTCGGGCGGATGCCGTCCTGCCGCGCCGGATTCGCACGATCGATGCGGAATTGCGCAGCGCCCATTGCGCGCTGTGGGTTCATGCCGAATCTCCAGCGTGGCGCGAAAACAGGGAATCAAAAAAATAATAAGTTTTGCCATAGGTCAATATACCGAAGGATTCCCGGCTACTATCATTGATCGGCGGAAATCATCCTTTGTTTAATCGGGAGGCCGTAATCGTGACCGAAACTGACTCGGACCAAAGTATTGAGGATCTGCGGCTGGAAATCGCACTCCTGTCCGCTGAGCGGGATGCCTATCAGCAGGAACTGTTCGAGACGGAGCGCCATTCTGCCTGGCTCTCGATCGAACGACAAAAGCTGGTCGACCGATGCCATGAGTTGGAAGGCCTGTGCCGGAAGATTGAGGCGTCGTTCGTCCAGAGCACGAGTTGGCGTGTGAGCGCACCACTGCGTGCGCTTTCGCGTCTTCGCAGCAAATCCTGAGGCCGGACGATGAGTGCGTCCTTACTAAAATTCGATAACCGGGACGCGGAAATCTGCGTCGTCGGTCGGTGCGATTTCAGCACCGGTATCGGAACCATGACATACGCAATGTGCGAGTTGCTGGCGCGCTCCTTTCCCGTCTGCCTGCTGCCGACCGAGCAACATCGTCGGGATGACAAGGACGTCTACCTGCCCAATGGCCGGCCAATTCCGGTTTGCCGCAATCCGGAGTCGATGCGCGTCTCGGTGTTCGTGGACGTCCTCTGGAACGGAGCCGCCGACCGCAACTACCTGCTCATGCCTCAACAAGGGCTGCGTTATGCGTATCTCATGTTCGATTCCGACCGCCTGCCGGAGCAGTGGGTCGACATTCTCAATACGCGGTTCGATGCCGTCATCGCGCCCACCAGCTACTGCACCGAACTTGTGACCAGGTCGGGCGTCGAGATTCCCTCCGTTCAGTTACCGCTCGGCCTTGATCTCGGGCTCGCCCTGGGCAGGCCGATGCGCACGCCTGGCGCTAAATTCCGCTTTGGTTCGATTGCCGCCTTCCATCCGCGCAAGGACCCTGGCGTCCTTCTCCGTTCGTTCCTGCGCCTGTACGGCGGCCGGGAGGACGTCGAACTGCTGCTGCATTCGAACCTGGCGTTCGGCGAAACCTACGAGGAGTTGCGACGCATTGTCGCCAATGAAGGTGCCGAGAACGTCATCATCAGCAATGCGACGCTGAGCACTGCCGAGAAGGATGCGCTGCTCGACCAGATCGATGTCTTCGTCAGCTGTTCGCGCGGCGAAGGCTATTCGATTGGCCCGCGGGAAGCGCTGGCGCGGGGCAAGGTGGTCGTCGCCTCCGATGTCGGCGGGCACCGGGACCTTGCCGGCACGCCCGGGGTATTCCTGATCCCGACCTCGCGCAGGTTGCCGGCGCGCTATCCGGAAATCGACAACCTGGTCTTCGGGCATCAACTCGCCTGTGGCATCGATGATGTGCAGCGATCGCTTGCTACCGCATTCGAATTCGCACGTTCACCGGAGGTAGCACGCACGGCGACCCTGCGGCGCAGCCTGGGCAGCCAGTTCTCCTTCGACAAGCTCACCCCCGACTATGCCCGTCTTGTGAATGCGGACCACAATCTGTTCCGCGCGGATCGTCCTGATCTGCCGCTTGTGCGCTTTCCGGCGCCGGCGCTGAAGACGATCCGCGACAATGCCGGGGCCCGCGCCGAGCGCCTTCAGCATGTCAGCCGGCGCGTGATCCTCGCGCATGACGGCGGTTTCTACTCGGTGTTCAACAGTTTCCTGAGCCATCTCGTCTGGGATCTGCGCGAAATGCGCTGTCAACAGGTGTTGCCGGATTGGAACATCCAGCGGCTCATGTCCGAGACTGGCACACGAAGCTTCACCAGTTGGTGCTACGCGGGCCTGGGTGAGGGCAACGCCTGGACCAAGCTGTTTGAGCCGCTGTTCGGCTTGAGCGAAGCCGAGATGGATGACCCGGACATCCTGTACCGCAATGCGTGCCGGCCGGAGCATGTCTTCAACGAAAAGCGCGAGCCCCTGCTGACGTACAAGCACGCCTATAAGCTTTACCAGTCGCCCAGCTTCAGCGCCTGGCGCCGCCAATACCATCGGGTCTGGCGCGACTACATTACCCTGAAGCCGGGCTTCGCGGCAGAGATCGAGGCCGCGCGAAAGGCTCATCTGAATGCGCCCGTGGTGATCGGGGCGCATGTCCGCCATCCCAGCCACGCGATGGAACAGCCGACCGCGCAGATGGCCTATGCCGAGCAGTACATCGACGCCGTGAGACGGGAGGTCGCGGCGCGTGGCGTGTCACGCGAGAGCAAAGACTGGCGCGTCTTCCTCGCGACCGACCAGGAGCGCGTCGTCCGTCAGTTCACCGACGCATTCGGTTCGCGGGTGTTCTGCTTCGCCGACGTGAAGCGCACCTCCTTTGAGGAGGATGCACGCTACGAGTCCCTGTCGGCCGAGGTGAAGACGAAGGAGGGCCACCAGATCCAGCACCTGGTCGCCGCGACGCCGGAGCGTTGGTCGTCCCGCATGGCCTGGGAGATCATTCGCGACGCATCCATGCTCGCGGGCTGCCACGCCCTGCTGCACGTCACCAGCAATGTATCGACCGCTGTCGCCTACATGAATCCCGACATCGATCTCATCTACTGCAACTGAGAGGGGCGCCGGCATGAACGCAGGGAAGACCATCCTCGTCACGGGCGGCTGCGGCTTCGTTGGCCGCCACCTGATCGGGCGGCTGGCGCGTGAAGATGCCCACGACATCTGGGTGATCGACGACCTCTCGACCGGCAGGCCGCCATTGGATTGGGAAGTGCCCGCCATCGACGAATACCGCGAGGAGAGCGCGGCCTTCTCGACTTTCAGGATCAGGGACACGCGCTCCCACATCCGTTTGGTGCGGAGCGATTTCACGGCCATCGCCCTGGCCGAGCTGGGCCGTATCGGCGCTCTTGAATTTCCCAAGCTGCCGCATTTTGACGAGGTCTACCACCTTGCATCCGTGGTGGGCGGCCGCAACGTCATCGACAACGACCCGCTGGCCGTCGGCATCGACCTCGCGATCGATTCCAGCTTCTTCATGTGGGCAGCGAAAGTCGGCCGTCCCGGCAGGATCCTCTATGCATCCTCCTCCGCCGCCTATCCCGTCTCGCAGCAGACGGCAACGAACGCCGTCGCGCTGTCGGAGGACATGATCGACTTCGGCGACGTGCTCGGAAAACCCGACTACACCTATGGCTGGAGCAAGCTCACCGGCGAGTATCTGTCGCGCATCGCGGTTGACAAGTATGGGCTGTCGGTGGCCATCGTCCGGCCGTTCTCAGGCTACGGAGAGGACCAGGAACCGGTCTACCCCTTTCCGGCCATCGCGCTTCGCGTTGCGGCTCGGCGGAATCCGGTGATCGTCTGGGGCGACGGGCTGCAAAGCCGGGATTTCGTGCACATCGACGACGCGGTGGAGGCCTGCGTTCTCGCCTGCCGCAGGATCTCCGACGCGCAGGCCGTGAACATCGGATGCGGCCGCCCGACGACATTCCGCGAACTGGCTGCCCGCATGATCGAGATCGAGGGCTACGCCGCCACCGTGCAGGGCAAGGTCGACCGGCCGGTCGGCGTCATGGCGCGCTACTGCAACCCGGCACGCATGACCGAACTGCTGCAATGGTCGCCCACCATCTCGCTCGATGACGGCATCCGGCGTGCCTTGGATTATGCGCGGAAACGCCTGGCGAACGGTATCGAGCCCAGCGACTGATCGGGCGGCGCCATGCGCATTCAATGATTTATTGAATGATTCCGGGCCGGGAGGGCTTCAAGCCGTTCCTGCTCCACCTTAGGTTGCCGAAGTATGCCCGGGACTGTGCATCTCGGGCGGGGATTGCTTCACTTGGCATTCGATCTCTCGATCCTGCTCAACGTCCACGACGAAGACAGCTACCTGCAGCGGACACTGCGCTCCACTGAGGAGGCATCCCGCTACGCGCGCAGCCTTGGCGCGTCGATTGAACTGGTCGTCGTGCTTGATCGGCCATCCTCCAGCGTGCGGGCGCAGATCGCCGCGTACCGGCCCGATGCCTTCGACGGCTTCCAGACGATCGTCGTGGACAATGGTTCGCTCGGCCCGTCGCGCAATGACGGGCTGAGGGTTTCGCGCGGCGAATACGTCACTGCTTGTGATGCTGACGACCTGGCGTCCTTCAACCTGTTCGCCGCGGCACTCGAGGTCGCGCGCCGGGAAGGCCCGCGGGCCGTTGTGTTTCCAGAGTACATGTTCGCCTTCGGCCGCGAATACTGGGTCGGGCACTACTCGGCATCTGACGTGGTCACGCCTTTGCGGTTCGTCACGCACAATCCCTACCCCGCCCGCTTCTTCGGGCCGCGGGCGCTGTTCGACGAGTTTCAGCTCGCCGATATCCCGCTCGGTCCAGGCTTTGCCTTTGAGGACTGGCACTTGAACTGCGAGTTGCTGGCGGGTGGCGTCCGGTTCGTGACCGCACCGCAGACGATCCTGTTCTATCGCCGGCGCGTCGCGAGCCTGTCCGCGGCCTTCGACCGGGTCTCGCTTCGCGTCAGCCGCCCCAGCGCGCTGTTCCTTCCACAGCGCTACCGCGAACTCGCGCGCAGCGCGTACGTCAACGATACCAGGCCCGGGCAGACTGACGCCGAAGCCGCGGCAGGCGACGCGCGCGCCGGCGTCGCCTTCCTCGATACCGCGGTCTGCCAGGAATTGGTGGCGGCCACGAACCGTATCGATCCAGCCATCGACCTGCGGCGCTATGGCCCGGCCGGCTGCTGGAGCACGCGCGGCTTCCCGACCCATGCGGGCGTCGCATACTTCCGCCTGTCCGAGGCGCTGGGCGACAACACGCCCGTGACCGACGTCGTGTTCGCACCGGACCGGCCGTGTGCCGAAATGGCGTCCTACGTTGGCGAGGTGCTGCACGGGCTGATCCGGTTGGGCCTCGGCGGACGCGTGCTGCTGCTGGCTGAGGATCCCGGCTCGCTCTCACACTACGCCGGCGTCATGCCGCCAGGCACGGTGGCGGTCGCCATGCGGGACCTCCATCCGGCCCTGGACGCAGCGGAGATTGATGCGCTCACGGTGAAGGCGCTCCACTCCGTGGCCACTACGGCGAGGATACACCTCGGCAAGTCCACGTATGGCGCACGGGTCTGGCAGCGCTGCAGCGTGGTTCTGCCCGCGAACCACGCCGTGCTGTACCGCATGGGCCAGTACGAGAGTGATGCGGGCGGCCGCAGCTTTGCCATGGACGAGGACCTCAACCTTCTCTCCGAGAAGATCGACACGATCGGAACACTGCTTTCGAAGGATGAGGCGACCATCACGGAGGATCGCCGTCGCATCGGCACGGCGTCCGCCAAGTGGCAATTGCTGCCGTCTCCCATCAAGGCCGTGCCGGAGCTTCCCGTCCATCACAGCGTCGGTCACCGGCTCCTGTGGCTGGAGGACGGTGGCGCCGCGACGCTCGGTTTGCAGGCGGAGCTGGCCGCCGCCCTGGCGCACCGTGGCCTGGCTGTGGCGATCGAGGCTTGGTCGGGCGACCCCCTCGGCGGTGAGCACGTCGTCGATGCTGGCGACCTCGCTCGCTTCGACGGCGTCGTGCTCGCCGCCGCGGCGCGCAGGCTTCACCCCATGCTGCTCAACGCCATGGCCGCGGGATTGCCGGTAATTGCTTCGGCGACCGCCGCTGCGCGTCATCCGCTCCTGTCAGACGACATCGGCTGGCTGGTTTCGTGCAGCCCCGCGGATCCCGGTTTTGCGGAGGCCTGCGCCGACGCGATCGCGGCACTCTACGCCGATGCGGACAGTCGCGGCGGCAAAGGTCGACAGGCACGCAGCGCTGTCATGGACCGGCATCGACCGGACGCATTCCTTCAGACGCTGGGGAGACTCTTCGCGAATGACCATCCAGCCTGACATCGTGGACCTTATCGAACAGCAGCAGCACGACCGCCGGCAGTTGCTGCTGTATGCGGAGCGATTGGACGTCATCTCCAACGAGGTCCGGCGCCAAGCCGAGACAATCGAGCGCCAGTCCGGGACGATCGAGCGCCTGACGGAGCAGCTGGCGGTGGTCAACGCGGAGCGCGAGCGGCTGCTTGAAGCTCATGCCGTGGAGTTGGCGGACCTGCACGCCAGACGGGACCACGACGCTGCCACGTTGGCGGAATTGCGGGCATGGCGGGAGGCGATGGAACGCTCACGCACCTACCGGTTGATGCGGCGCCTGGCGGCCCTGGACCGGCTGCCGCTGATCGGGCCGCCGCTGCGCGCGTTGCGGCAGGCACTGTCGCGCAGCGTCAGCTGAGGCCAGCCGCGCGGCCGGTTGACGCATCGCCCGCCAAATCGGGTGACGACGAGGCGGTGTCCGTTTCCAGTGCGGGCAAGCCGTCCGCCCAGCCATGCGGCCCCGGCGCGAGATGGCTGCCCGCGTCGGCGGCGAGTTCGCCCGCGACATTCAGGAACTCCCGCCGGTAGAACTCCGCCTTCAGCGCCTCCGCCTGCGGGCACACCCGCAAGCCGGGCAGAATCGTGCGGTACACCGTACCGAGGTCCTTCAGGCGGCCGAGGCACGCCTCCGGTCCAGCCGCGGTGGTCGTGCTGCCGTGGCGGCGCATGTAGCGATAGGGCGCGTCGCTGATATGGGCGTAGCGCTGGCTCGCGCAGGCAACCAGAAACAGGCAGAGCAGGTCCTCGCCGAACAGGATGCGCATGTGTGGCAGCTCCTGGGTCGCGACGTTCCAGACCTGCCGGCGCACGATCTTGTTCGAGACGCTGTTCGACATCCCGCCGGCCAGCAACTCGGCCAGGATCGAACCACCCTGCAGCGCATGCGGGTCGCCCCCACGATTGAGCGGCCAGGACGTGCCATCCGGTTCGCACCATGTGATCGCGCACTGCACGAGGTCCGCATCATGCGTCCTCGCAGCTCCGAGCAGCAGCGCGACAAAGGTGTCTTCGAGCACGTCGTCCGCGTCGACGAAACCGAGATAGGTCCCTCTCGCCGACGCGGCGCCTGTCAGCCGTGCGGCGAATGTTCCCTCGTTGCGCGTATGGCGGACCACCCTGACGCGCGGGTCGCGCCCGGCGGTCCGGGCGACGATCGCTGGCACATCCGCTGGTGAGCCATCATCGACGATGATGATTTCTATGTCGCCGAACGACTGGCCGAGCAGCGATGCGAGGCAGCCCGGCAGGTAGCCTTCCGTCCCGAAGACCGGAACGACGAGCGAGATGGCGGGCGGAGCACGGCGCCATCCCATGCGAAACAACGAACGCAGCGCGCTCCAGGCCTGCATTACCGTTGCAGTTACCCGGTCCATGGTCAGGCCGCGAGATCCCTGGACGCGAAAACCAGGCTGCCATTCGCGGGCCAGTCGCCACGGATGACCGCGTCCAGCACCGCCGACCTGTCCAATTCCTTCAGCGACGTGTCGTACCAGCGGAGCGGAGCGAATGTGATCAGCGTTCGGAGCATCTCGGCAATACGCAGCGCCCTGGCGGGCACGTCCGTCGGATTGATGTTGAGTTCGTGGAAGGAAATGTACCAGACGGCCGCCGACCCGGCGATCAGCGGCGCGAGCCGCGGCACAACGCGGAACTCCGCACCTTCGATGTCGATCTTGATGAACGCTGCGGGATCTG
This sequence comes from uncultured Alphaproteobacteria bacterium, assembly GCA_963732425.1. Classification (GTDB taxonomy): domain Bacteria; phylum Pseudomonadota; class Alphaproteobacteria; order Acetobacterales; family Acetobacteraceae; genus Neoroseomonas. The sequence goes on along the minus strand of CAVSZN010000012.1, from coordinate 103,725 downwards.
CCGCATAGCCGTGGCGGCAAAACAGCGCCGCCGCGTCCACCACCTCGACCTCGATGGACTCGGCGCAATGCAGGATGGCGCCATCACGTTCGTGGCGCGCGAAGAGCGAGGTCTCGGAATTGCCGGCCTCGACGGACCATAGTTGCATCCGGCCATTCGCTTCGCCGACGGCGGTCTCCGACACCGTGATCCTGGGAACCAGGTCCGGGTTGACGGCGATGTTGCGATGCAGGTGCTCGAGCGCCACCGGGTCGCACTCGTAGGCGTGCACGATCGAGCCTCTGGCGGCGGCGAACAGCGTGGTCGGGCCGATCCACGCGCCGATGTCCACGAAAGGTGCACCGGGATTGGCGAGCCGCTCGATCAGGCTGAAAGTCTCGGGCTCCCAGGCTCCCGAAGCGACCCTTGTCCAGAAGCTGCCGAAATCGGTGGCGCTGTCGGCGACGTTAAAGCGGGTGCCGTGCAGATCGACGGCCTGCACCTCGCCCGGCAGGTCCGCCCGTGGAGCCGGCACTGGCTCGCGGCCCACCGAGGATTCTTCGGGAGCGGTCGCTGGCTTGGCCGGCGCCGTCGGTTCGAGGGCGACCGGGGCGGAGGATTTCGGGGCGATGTTCGCGCCCTCGCGGTTGCGATGGCCCCGCAAGGCCCGAAGCGGAGCCGTCAGCCGCCAGGACGTGCTTTGCCGAAGCGCCGTGACCTCGGCCCGAAGGGCCTCAGCTTCAGCGGACCTCTCAATGAGCATCTGCGCCCACTCATGCGCGCGAGCCTCGGCCCCCTCAGCCCGGATACGCAGGGAATCTTCCGATGCGCGTATCCAATCATCATAGACATTTGGCGGCGCCCGGAAGTGCTTCGCAAGCTTATCAAGGTGCTCGTCGGCGACAAAAAATCGGTTCAGCCCATCCGTGTAGACAAATGAGTATCCGTTCTTCTCCAAGTGCCTTTCCCACGGCAGGTAATGGACCGCATCGAAATCCGGTCCGTGTGCCTCTCCAAGGATGATCCAGGGGCGCCAGCGAGCGAAATCATGCCCCTGAAAAGCTTCGTACTCTCCACCTTCTACGTCCACTTTCAGAAAATGGATCGTGCGATCTCCGACGTACGCATTGCATATGTCGACGAGTGTTGTGGTTCGCATAGGTACTTCACGAATTGTTCGACCAGCTTCGCGGTGCAAACGGGCCATGGCTGGCTCAAGCGTGGAGAAGGCGGAAATTCCGTCGACGAGGTAGAGGGTGTGGTCACCAGCCTCCCTCCAGACCGCGACGTTCAAGTTGATGTCGCGTGGCCTCTCGTCGACAAGCGATGCGAATATCGTGACGTCAGGCTCGACATTGATCCCGGACCAGCCACGATCATAGAACGCCTTGGTGACGCTCTCCGCAGTCGGTGAGTTGGCTCCAACATCGATATAGAAGCCGCTTTTCACGTCCTTGAGGGCCCGATACAGTATCAAATCCTCGAAATTTTGAGCGTGCGTCACAAAAGGCATCGATCGGTACCGTCCAGGATTGAGAGGCTGTCTCGAAGTAGCTTCGATATAACCGGGCTGTAACGTGATTTGACCGCGCTGCGAGACCTTGGACGAACGACGCGATGTGGACCCGGCCAGCCCACGGCAGCATAGCCGCGCGGGCCTACGCTATGCGAGCGCCCTGACGGGCAACGACTGGCGTGTTCTGGAACCGCGGCTGCCCGGCGCACCCCGACGTTGGCGGCGCCGGGCATTGCCAGGCGGGAGATGGCCGACGCCATCTTCTGCGTGCCGCGCTGGCGCCTGGTCGAAGTGCCGAAGCCCTCGATGAAGTGGAACGCGGCCATCAGGCCTCGGCCCGGGAGCGAGAGCTTTGCCGGTCGAGCAACTCGCACTCGGGGGCAGCAAGGTGCGCCTCGGCCATCGCGTTGTCATAGGAATCCCCGGCAAAGCCGGTGGGGAGCGTACGCCTGAATGGCGAGATCAGGTGCCGCACCGATGTCGTCGGCATCCTTCCCAACGAGGCCGCCGTCGTTCGGCTCGTCGCCGCCATGCTCGTCGAGCAGTCCGACGAACGGGCGACCCAGCATGCGCGCTACATGTCCCTGGAAACCATCGTCGCCGTCACCGACACTGCCCAAGTCCGCCTGGCGCCTTGACCGCCTCACATGGCAACTCCGCCCGCCCCGTGTTCCGGTCATCCGACGCCACGCGATCGGGCACGACCATCGCCGCCTCGGCATGAAAAGCCGGGAGTTGGCCGGGACACCGACCACGTGGCATGACAGGCGCCTGCACAACTCGGGGACATCGAATCATCGTGCCGCATCATGTGCCAGCGTCCCGGGTCGCGACAAAGCCAGATGCGTCCTCGCCGCTCCAGGTGTTCATTTTCGAACATAACACCCTCGGCGTTTTCGCGCAGCTTACGCAATTCCTCCTGATCGCGACTTACTGCGAGGAAGCGGACATCAGGCCCTATTTCTACGTCATCAATACAAACCTCGTGGACTGCCGACGCGGGGCGAACTGGGCCGAATATTTCCTTCGTCAACATGGGATTCGACCCGTGGATATTCCGACGATTCGGCGGCAAATCACAACCGGCAGCGCCGTTCGCATCAGGAACAGATACGACATCAACAGCCTGGCACGGGGGGGCGGGCTTGCCGAACTGCAGAACGAACTTGGCGATGTTCGAGAGGCGGCGCGACTGTTTCATCGCCATCTTCGCTTTCGTGACGGGATCGTCCAGGAGGTCGACCATTTTATCGCCAAGGCATTTGGCGGATCGCCGTTTCTCGGCATCCATTACCGGGCGACGGATAAATTCGGCACCGAGGCGCCGCTTGTTCATTTCGATACCATGGGTCGGCAAATCGACGCGCACCGCGCCGGCATGCCTCTTTTCGTTGCGACGGATAGCCCGGAGTTCCTCGCATTCTGCAGGGGACGATATGGTGCCGACGTGGCCCACTTCACACGGCCGGACGGACGCAGCCATCTTGAACGGCAGGACCGGAACTATGAGAAGGGGCGGGAGGCCATACTGGACTGTCTGACCCTTTCGCGGAGCCGCACGCTGATCAAGACGCCGTCGGCGTTGTCGGCCTGGAGCAAGGTCCTGAATGACGACCTGGCTCTTGTCCTTGTCGGCGAACCGCTGCACGCGCCATGGGACGAAACGTCGCTCACGGGTCTTGGCTATTGGCCGGAATGCCGGCTTTATGACCGCGATCCAGAGATGGTGCGGGCCAACAGGATTCTTGGCTTCGCCGCGGCCGAAACAGGCAGCAAATAGCCTGGAAGGTTCATCGGGTCTGACCGTTCGCGCCGACTGTAGGCTGGCGGCGATTGCGCGGTGATACGGTCGCGCGATCATTGAGTGTAAGATGTTTGATCCTGGGGTTTGATGGTGCAGTCTTTTCGCAGGCATGGAAGGACGCTCTATGGGCCAGGTTCTCCACGGGTGCGCCACCACGACAGAGGCGGTCCGTCGCGCGATCCAGCATAGTCAAGCGAGCCTGAGGGAGCTGGCGCGCCGCCTCGGAGCGTGTGCCGCCGTCGTATATCACGGCCAGGGCCAGCAAGCGCCTAGCCTGGGCGGCGTCCATGCTCCGCCGCGCCAGGCAGCGAAGCTCGGTGGCACTGAAGTCGGAACGCAGGGCAATGGCGCGCGGCATGGTGAGCCTCCGTTGCCCACCAGTGTGGATCATATCACCGCCGCGTCGGGGAATCCCTCTCGTAAGTCACGGGCCACTGGAGTTGGTATTAGCTGTTCGCAGCCAGACGTCATGCTTGCCGGTCTTGGTCGAAATGCCGAACCAGTGTCGTATGGCCCGGGCAAGATCAGTCGGATCAATAGGTATGATGAGACCTGTGCGCGGATGAGTTGATCCGACGCGGCGGTCTCTGATTCGATGTCGTGGTTCGGATGCTGGAGGCGGCGATGGCGCGGCGTCGGATTGGACAGGATCAGTTGGCATTGGACGGCACCGCGTCGCGCGGCAGCACGTCACTTGACGCGGTTGCGACCCTGATCGACTGGGCCGAGCTGGATGGCCTGCTCGCAGGCATCTCGGCGGCGTCGAAGGGCGAACGGGGCTGGCCTCCGCTCGCGTTGTTTCGCGCCCTGCTGCTGGCGACCTGGCACGACCTGTCGGATGTCCGGCTCGCGGACGCGCTCGATGACCGCGCCAGCTTCCGCCGGTTCTGCGGCTTCGCCGCCTCTGAGCCGACGCCCGAGCGCACCGCCTTCGTCCGCTTACGGGCAGAATTGGTGCGGCGCGGGCTGGACCGGGTTCTGTTCACGGCGGTGACCAGCCAACTCGCGGCGCGAGGGATTTTTGTCCGAACCGGGACGCTGGTCGATGCGACCCTGATCCCGTCGGCCAGCGTGAAGCGTGACGATGAGGCGCGCTGGGCCGGTCATCGTCGGCGCAAGCCTGTGCATGGCTACAAGGCGCACGTCGCCACCGACCAGGAGGCGGGGCTGATCCGCGGCGTCGAAATCACCACCGCGAATGTTCATGACGCGGCGGAGTTGGAGGCCCTCCTGCCGGACGCCCCCGGCCACACTTATGGTGACAGCGCCTATCAGGGCAGCAGGCCGGAGCGGATCATCCGCGCGCGTGGCGGCGTTCCCCGTGTCGTGCACACCGGCACCTGGGGCGGGCCTGACGCACTGAGGCGCCTACTGGCGCACAATGCCCATGTCCGGCGCGTCCGGTGCCGGATCGAGAAGGTATTCGGCACCTGCAAGCGCAGCTATGGCTTGCGGCGAATGCGCTGGCTCGGGCTGGCCAAGGCAGGATTGCAGGTCAGGCTGGCCGCGATGGCCTACAATCTGCGCCGAAGCCTCGGTCTGCTGATGGCGAAAGCGGCGTGAACGACAACCGGAATCCGTGCCCTGCGGAGCGGCCGCCACGGAAGAGCCGGGGACAGGAGCGAGCAGCCGCTTGACCAGGGCCGCTTCGGCCACAATGGCCGCGACATTCACGAAGGACCGCGCCCGCAACTCATCCGCGCACAGGTCTCATGACTGCTGTTCGGCTCCCAAGCCGTTGCGCCTCAGCCAGGGAATGCTTTTCGACGATGACCATAGCCAGCGATCAAGCAGCCAAGAGCGTGGATGATGCGCTCCTCGAAGGAGTCGCTTATGAATTGCACGGACTGGCCCGCTCTCTCGACAGCGCCGGCTGTCGCGACGCTGCGCTGCACATCTACGCCGCCTCGGCGAGCATCGACAAGATCGTTCCGGCGCAGATCGGCTGGTGGAGCACGCCCTTCAACGGCCAGGAGGGGCGCGCGCGGCTTTTCCTGGAGGTCCTCGAGGCGGTGCGCCCGTCCGCGCTGATCGAGACTGGGGCCTTTCGCGGCACGACCACGGCCTTCATGGCCGAGCATCACGCTGGCTCCGTCTACTCCTGCGAACTTGACCCGCGATGGCATTCAGCCGCGGAGGCGCGCCTCGCGGCCTTTGGCAACGTCGTTCTGCGCCGGGAGGATTCCAGGCACTTCCTGCGTTGCGTCCTCCAGGAAGCACCGCCAGGCCCGCTCGTGATCTATCTCGACGCACACTGGTTCGCCGATCTGCCGCTGCGGGAGGAACTGCAATGTCTCCTGGATAGCGGGCGGTCCGCGGCCGTCGTGATCGACGACTTCGCCGTGCCGTGGGACCCCGGCTACAGCTACGACGATTTTGGTCCGGGTCGCGTACTCTGCGTGGATATCCTCGCCGGACTGGACAATGGCCGGGCAACCCTGTTCTTCCCAACCTTGCCGGCCGCGCAGGAGACGGGCGAGCGACGTGGCTGCGCGATGATCGGTACCGGTGATGTTGCCGACGTGCTGGCCACGCTCAAGTCGCTGCGCGCGCATCCGTGGCCCGGCCACACGGCCATGGATGCCTTGTCTGAGGCGCCGGGCCAAGCGCCGGATCTCTCTGCGCTGCGTCGTCTGGTGCATGCGCGCGCGACAGAAGCCGAATGCGCCGCGCAGCAGCAGCGGGCCGCAGCAGCAGAGCGGCGGGCCATTGAGCTCGAAAGCGAAGTGTCGCGACAAGCGGAAGCCCACAAGGCGCTGGCAGGATACGCGGAGGCAGCGGCGGAGTTGCGGCGCAGCGCGGAAGCCGACCGGCAGGCGCTCGCGCTCGTTCATGCCTCGACGTCGTGGCGCATCACCGCACCGCTGCGTTCGCTGAGGCGGTGGCTCGGCAGGTAAGCGCAGGTCATTCGCTGCTGGCGCCAGGTCGATTGCGCCTGGTCTGGAGCATTCGTCGGGCGCGGTCGTTCGCGCCGGCAGCTCGCGGCCGGCCGTTGCGCGATGAAGCGGTCGCGCGTCGTCATCGACGTAGCGGTCCGGTGATGGCCGCCTGCCGCGGCTCGGGTGAATCTGCATGATGTGATCCGACGGGCGTTCCTTGGCGCCTCGAGAAGATCAGAGGGCAGGTTCTGTCGCCGGACACTGTCGCCCAGCGGAAGGCGGCCGTCACCGCACGGATACCACTCGACGGCCATGTATCTGTGGATCGGCATGGAACAAGGACCGCGCAGCGCGCGTCCTCGACCAGCGCCAGCTTCTGCTCTGTCGTCCAGCGGCGTCGCCGCTGCACCACGCTGATCACCTCACCCCGCTGACCGTCCGGCAACGTCCATACCCCCACGCGTGTGCCGTTCGCAGACATCATTTCAATTTTCGTAACGCGATCTCAACGGCGTGCTCGCGGATCTGCACGCGCTCCTTCGTCGCGTCGTAGGCATCCGCGACCTCGGCCCAGAGCGGCGTCTTGTCGGCCCGGTCGCAGGCACGGTCGATCGGGCACAGCCCGCCCAGGCCTTCGTGCGGACGGTGCCAGTTGTAGTAATGGACCCACTGGGAGAGTTGATCCGCGATGTCCGGTTCGCGGGAATCCACCGTCGCCCAGAACTCCTCGAGCACCGTCCGCTGCGCGCGCTCGATCTTGCCATTGAGGTGTGGCGAGCGCGGTGGGATCGGGCGGAACTTCACCGACCAGGCCATCAGGCGGCGCTGCACCGCCTCGGCAAAGAACTCGGTACCGCGATCGGTCTGCACGCGCTGCACTGCAAACGGCATCTCCTCGAACATCTGGTCGAGGAACGTCAGCGCAGCAGCCGCACTCCGCCGTGGCGCCAAGCCAGCCACGAGATATCGGCTGCAGTCGTCGATCGCCGTGAACTGCCAGAGCCCCGGCCGGATCTTGCAGCTGTCGAGCTGGACGCGCTCTCCAGGCACCGGCCGGCTGTACCGCTTCGGCACGTGGCGAACCCGCCGCTTTCTCGGCAGCGCGCTCAAACCATGTCTGCCGAGGACTTTGTGCAGAGTGGACGCCGCGAGCCGCAACCCGTGAAGGCGTTCCAGTTCGATGCGAAGTCGCTTGACACCGAGACGTCGCTCGCGACGCAGGCGGACGATCAGCTCGGCCTCGCTCTCCCCGACCTTCCGTCCCGGCGAGTGACATGGTCGCCGGCTCTGGTTCGCCAATCCTGCATCACCATCTGCGTCATACCGGCGCAGCCACTTGCGCAGCGTCGGGCGCGAGATGCCATACCGGCGGCAGACCGCGCCCGCGTCACCGAGCTCCTGGTAGGCCACGATCCATGCTCGGTGCCGCCGCACCGCACGCTCGGCTTCCTCTTTCTGCTTCTTCGACAATTGGCCTGCTGCTGTTCAGGCTGTGGGGTTGTGGGCAACGCGCAGCGTTGTCCATCAAGTCCACAGCCTACCGAAGCCGTTGAAACGATGTCTACGAACTGTACACATAATCGCCGTCGCCTGCGATGCCGAAGGGCGGCGCGAGATCGTCGGCCTGCATATCGGCCCGTCGGAGGCCGAGACCTTCTGGGCGGCCTTCCTCAAGAGCCTGGTGAAGCGCGGGCTGAAGTCGATGACGTGCGCGCGCCGGCCGCGTCCGCCACCGGGTGCCCGGCCACGCGGCAGGGTGAGGACCGGCGTGGTGCCGAGGAAGCATTCCAGCCGGTCGTCGTGGAGGCGCACGCGCAGGCGGTGGCCGATGAGGGTGGAGGGGACGGTGTAGAAGACGTGGCGCAGGCTGAAGCCGCTGCTGCGGGTGACGGTGACGAGGGTCTCCTCGGCGGCGCCGGCGCGCTGCGGGGGCAGATGCGCGAGGTGGGGCCGCTCAGCCTCGACGAGGCGACGGCGTCGACGAAGGCACGCCAGGCGGCGAGGTCGGCGAAGTCACGGTGGCCGCGCAGCAGCAGCGCCTGGGCGAGCGCGTCCTTGAGGTGGCGGTGCGGCGCCTCGATCGAGCCGTTCTCGTGGGCGATGCCGGCGTTGTTGCGGGTCGGCCGCATGTCGTAGTGGGCGCAGAGCGCCTCGTAGCGGCGGGTCTGGTCCGGGGCGACGTCGCGGGTGAGGTTACGGAAGGCGGCGGAGAGGCTGTCGGATCGGTGCTCCAGCGGCGCGCCGCCGAGCGTCCAGAGGGCATCCTGCAGCCCCTCGGCGAGGGCGGTGAAGCTCTCGCCGCCAAGCACCACGCGAACATGTTGCCAGCCGGAGAAGGCGAGGCGGAAGTGGTAGAGCCGGTGCTCGAGCGGCTGGCCGGCGATGCTGACGCCGAGCGAGGTGGCCTCGGTGAAGTCGGACAGCCCCTGCCGCCCCGGCGGATGGTCCTGGCGGAAGATCACCTCGCGCGCCGGACCGGCCACCGCCTGCCAGTGGCGGATCCGCCGCTCCAGCGTGCGGCGGATGCCGATGGGGAGGTCGGGATGGCGGCGGCGGAGTTCCTCGAGCAGCGTCACCGGCCGCAGGCCCGGGGCGGCCTCCAGGATCGGCACGATCTCGCTGTCCCAGACCGCGGCGAGCGGGTCGGGCCTGCGCCGGCCGCGGGGCGTCGCTCGTTCGGAGGGCAGCCGGGGATCAGCCTCGATCCGCCCGCCGGTGCTGGGGCTGAAGCCCGCCATGGCGGCCGCGGTGGCGCGGCCGTGGGTGCGTCTGAGCGTCATGTAGCGCCTCGCCTGATGGTCGGTGATGTGCGAGCCGGGCAAGGCGGCGATCCCCCTGGGATGACCGCCCATTCCGGCACACCGAACCGCCAAGGCACCCCACCCGATTGGGAAGAGGCGCCCGCCGGGGTCAGCCTGACGGCCGACCCCGGCGCCGCTCATCCTGATTGACGCTGCCAACCATCCTGATTGTCGCTGTGCATGACGGAATCCGAAAACCCCGCACCCCCAAAACCCGGGTCAGATCTTCGTGGCAACCCCGGGTCAGATCTCGGCGACATTCAACACCGGGTCACGCCCAAGTGGATTTTGGCGAGGCTGTCGGTGTGATCGGCGGCGTGCGTCAGAAGATCCACTTTTTCTGCATGGACCTGCCGCAGTCGGACGCGTGCTTCGTCAAGGCGTATCCGTGCGAGACGACCGAGGCGTTCCTCGACGGCCACGTGGCGTCGTTTGCGTTTTTCGGTGGGGTGCCGCGGTCGATCCTGTACGACAACCTCAAGATCGCGGTGGCCAAGATCTGCGGCGAGGGCAAGCGCGAGCGAACGCGGGCGTTCACCGAGTTGGTCAGCCACTACCTGTTCGCCGACCGCTTCGGCCGGCCCGGTAAGGGCAATGACCCCGTATTTCCCAGATGACCTCGATCTTGTTGGCCCGAATCGGCGGAATTCAGGCATAGTTTCAATAGGTTGAGGCTGCTTCGGTGACGGCGCGATGGAGCACCCGGCGGGTGAATCGGATGATGGCGCTCTGCGGCTCGATTTCGACCGCCGCCTGAAGCTGGAGTTCCATGGCTCGCCGGATCACCTCCGATGCCGGATTGCTGGCCTATCGCGAACTCGACGACGCGCTCGGTCTGAGCGACATGGCCGGCGACGTGCTCGCCGATGCCCGCACGCGGCAAGAACGGTCGCCACGCTGCTGGTCGGGCTGCTGCGGCAGTCGGTGTTCGGTCGGCTCGCCGGATACGAGGACGTGAACGACGCCGAACGCCTGCGCCATGATCCGGCGATGCGCTGGATCGTCGGCGGCAAGGCGGCTCAGGGTCGCGCGGCCTCGCCGAGCCAGATGGGCCGCTTCGAGACGCAGTGGCTCGACGGCGACGACGAACCTCTCGGCGCTCGCCGATCTGTCCGGCCAATGGATCGACCGCGTGCATGGCCGCCGTCCGCCGCGAGGCATCGTGCTCGACATGGATTCGAGCGTCAGCCCGACCCATGGCGAGCAGGAGAGGCAGCGTCTGGAACGGCCACTTCGACTGCACCTGCTACCACCCGCTGTTCGTGTTCAACCAGTTCGGCGATCTGGAACGCTGCGCGCTGCGTCCCGGCAACGTCCACAGCGCCGACGGCTGGCAGGACGTGCTGGAGCCGGTCGTGGCCCGCTATCGGGGCAAGGTCTCGCGCCTCTACTTCCGCGCCGACGCCGCCTTCGCCAATCCCGGAGGTCTACGAGTATCCTGGAAGCCGAGGGCGATCAAGTACGCGATCCGGCTGCCGGCCAACCGCGTCCTGCAGGAGAGGATCGGCTATCTGCTGACGCGCCCGGTCGGGCGTCCGCCGAACGAGGTGCGCCGCTACCACGCCAGCTTCAGCTATCAGGCCGGAAGCTGGACCAAGCCGCGCCGGGTGGTCGCCAAGGTCGAGTGGCATCCGGGCGAGCTTGTATCCGCGCGTCGGCTTCATCGTCACCAACCTGTCGCGCCCGGCCGAGCGGGTCGTCGCCTTCTACAACCAGCGCGGCACGTGCGAGCAATGGATCAAGGAAGGCAAGGACGCGATCAAGTGGACGCGGCTGTCGTGCCGCGACGTTCGCCGCCAACGCCGTGCGGCTTCAGCTTCACGCGCTCGCCTACAATCTCGGCAACTTCCTGCGCACGCTGGCGACGCCCGAGCCGATCAAGGACTGGTCGCTGACCAGCCTGCGGGAGAAGCTGATCAAGATCGGCGCCAAGGTCGTCAGCCACGGCCGCTACGTCGCCTTCCAGATGGCCGAGGTCGTGGTGCCGCGTGCGCTGTTCGGCCGAGATCCTGCGGCGATCGCCGCGCTGCGTCCATTGCCGCCGCCGGCTCGATGTTGAGCCTCGCTGGCTGCATCGGTCGCGCAGGCCGGCGGCGGGAGAACCGTGTCCAGATCTCGACCGGAGGCGCCAGTTTTCCGCTCCGACGGCGACCATCGACCGCGCAGACCGGATGCGTGCGTCGTCCGGGCGCCGTCACTGTTGCAAGAACCGCCGAACCGTCGATACGCTCACCGCTCGATAGTCGGATCAGCCGGCCATCTGGGAAATGTCGGTTCAATGAGAAACTTCTCTCTATTGGCGGCCGTCGCGATGGCCTGCTGCCTTGCCGAGATCCCGCCCGCATCAGCGCAGCTCACGAGAGGCCCCTATGTCGGCTTTGGCCTCGGCGCTTCCATGCTGAACGAGGGTAACGCCCCCGTTGCGCCGATGCCGAACTCCGGCCTTGCCACCCCTAGCGATCATTTTCGCATGTCCTGGGACCCTGGTTTCATCGGGGCCATCAGTTCCGGCTGGGGGTTTCGCTACGGTCTCCGCGCGGAACTCGAAGGCGTATTCCGGCGCAGCGAGGCCGATGCCGGTAGCGGCCTGGTCTTTTCACGACAGGCCGGCGGCGGGACGCTGGACACCCAGGCTGTGATGGCCAATCTGCTGTGGGACATCAATCTGAGTTCCATCGGAATTCCGCACCGCTACGTCCTGCCCTATATCGGCGGCGGTGTTGGCTATGGCTGGTCGCAGTGGAGCAATGTCGGTGGGTCCGTGGCCGGCAGCGGGATCAATCTCAGCGATCACGGCGAGGGCATAGTCTATCAGGGCATGGTCGGCCTGTCCTTCCCGCTCGACTGGGCGGGGGTGCCCGGCCTCTATGCCGCCATCGAATACCGCTACATCGCCCAGGAATCGCCGATACTGAATGCGAGGGTGACCGGGCCCGCGGGCACTTCGCGCACTGCGCCGGTGGATGCCGCATCCCACAACAGCAACATCCTGTTCGCGCTCCGCTACAACTTTGGCCGCTCGGATACCGTTGCTCCAGCCGCCGCCGCGGCGCCCGTCACCGCGCGCAGCTTCCTCGTGTTCTTCGACTGGAACCGCGCCGAGTTGACCGACCGCGCACGTCAGATCATCGCCGAAGCGGCGCGCGCGCGCACCAGCCAGGCCGTGACCCGCATCGAAGTGAATGGCTACACGGACACCTCCGGTTCGGCCCAGTACAATCAAGCTCTCTCGGTGCGTCGCGCCAACGCGGTCGCCGCCGAACTCGTGCGCCTCGGCGTGCCGCGCAACGAGATCGTCGCGCAGGGCTTCGGCGAGACGAACCTGCTGGTGGCAACACCCGACAGCACGCGCGAGCCGCAGAACAGGCGCGTGGAGATCATCCTGCGCTGACGCGGATAAGCCGGCGCGGCTCCCGGGCGCCGCCCGGGACCGCGGCTTCGCGGTTGTCGCCGGGCGATCCGGGATGACAAGGGGAAAGTTGAAGGTCTGGTCAAATATGCCCGGGCCAACTTCATGACGCCGATCCCGGAGGCGACGAGCTTCGACGCGCTCAACGCCATGCTGGCCGAGTGCTGTCGTGCCCGGCAAGGTGACCGTGCTGGGCGGCATGCCGAGACCATCGGGCAGCGACTGGCGGCCGACCTTGCGGTGCTGCGCGGCCTGCCCGCGGTGCCGCTGGAGCCGTGCGAGAAGCGTGCGGCGCGGGTCTCGTCCACATCGTTGGTCCGCTATCGCGGCAACGACTACTCGGTGCCGACTGCCTACGGCTTTCGGGATGTCCTGGTGAAGGGATTTGTCGACCAGGTGGTGATCGTGTGCGGTGGCGCGGTCGTGGCCCGCCACAGGCGGGCCTATGGCGAGGGAGAGTTCGTGGCCGACCCGCTGCACTACCTGGCGCTGATCGAGCAGAAGCCGAACGCGCTGGACCAGGCGGCGGCGCTGCAGGGCTGGGATCTGCCGGAGGTGTTCCAGCACCTGCGCCACCTGCTTGAGGCGCGCATGGGCACGCGGGGCAAGCGCGAGTTCATCCAGGTGTTGCGGCTGATGGAGGCGATGCCCCAGGCGATCGTGACGGCGGGGGGCACCGAGGCAATCCGGCTTGGCGCGATTGGCTTCGATGCGGTCAAGCTGATCGCGCTGGCGCGGCTGGAGCGGCGGCCCGCCCGCCTCGATCTGGCAGCCTATCCGCATCTGCCCAGGCTGGCGGTGAGGACGACATCGGCGTCCGACTACGCGGCCCTGGTTCGGCCGGTGGCGGCATGATGGACACGCCGCCGGCGGGCACGACGGGCGGCACGCCACAGGTGCTGCTGGCCCATCATCTCAAGCAGCTGAAGCTGCCGACGGTGCTGCGCGAGTATGACAAGGTCGCTCGCGAATGCGCCCGCGATGGTGTCGATCATCCGCGCTATCTGTTACGGCTGATCGAACTCGAGCTGCTCGACCGTGAGCGGCGGACCGTGGAGCGGCGGATCCGCGCGGCCCGGTTCCCGGCGACCAAGAGCTTCGACACGTTCGACTTCACCGCCATCCCCGGGTTGAACAAGATGCTGGTGCTGGAGTTGGCGCGCTGCGAGTACATCCTGCGGCGGGAGAACATCATCGCCCTGGGCAACAGCGGTACCGGGAAGACGCACGTGGCGTTGGCGCTGGGCCTTGCCGCTTGCCAGAAGGGGTTCTCGGTTGCGTTCACCACGGCAGCCTCGCTGGTTAACCAGCTGATGGAGGCCCGCGACGAGCGGCGCCTGCTCAAGCTACAGCGCGACCTGCAGGCGGTGAGGCTGCTGATCGTCGACGAGCTTGGCTATGTGCCGCTGTCGCCGACCGGGGCCGAGTTGCTGTTCGAGGTATTCTCGCAGCGCTACGAGCGCGCCTCGACGATCGTCACCTCGAACCTGCCGTTCGAGGACTGGACCTCGGTGTTGGGTTCGGAGCGGCTGACCGGGGCGCTGCTGGATCGCCTGACGCATCACGTCAGCATCCTGACCATGAACGGCGACAGCTACCGGCTGCGCCAATCGGCTGGCCGCCACCCCGCGGTCATCGCCGCCGGGGCGGAGCAAAGCCAGGCAACCGACGAGACCATCGATCCCGAGACCGGCGAGATCACCACCGGCTGATCTGGAATACCGCCGCCACTGTGCAAAGGGCCCCGATCTGGGCCCTTTGCACAGTGGCGAACCACGACGGCACTGGCCTGCTTTTACTCCGCACGCTGGCTTGGTTTTCGACCGCCGTTGACACGCGCCAGCCGGTTGGTCGGCGCCGCCCCCCCTGCGGCTGATGCATCTTCTTTCCGGGCGCTGCGCCCGGCGAGTGACTGGCTGCTCCGCGAGTTCGCGGCCGCCGCAAGGCAGGGCGCCGCCGCTGGGGCTGGTGAAGTTTGCGGCGAATCAAGACACCGCGGATCCGCGCATTGGCAAAATGCCTCATGAGGAATATCTTATGAAGAACGCTCAGGACGGAGGCAGGCCTCGCCGGTCGCGTTCGCGCCGGGCAACCTTCGCGGCCACCGCGCTGCTGGCCGGCTGCTCGACGGTGGCGCGCGACGCGGTCGAGGTCATGCCACTGGCTCCCGCAACCGTGCCCGGCGGGTTCTCAGTGATCATCGCCCGCGTGACCGCCCCCGCGCTCGCCAGCGTCGGCATGCGCCTGCTCGATTCCGCGGAGCTGTGGAACGTCGATACCGGCGAAAACCTAGCCCCCGGCATCGCGCGGCCCTCGCAATACGCCTTCTCCACGACGCCCTCGCGCACCGCCGGGCTCGCAGGATGGGCGACCCGCATGGTTCCCGCCGGCCACTACTTCCTTCGCCTGCGCGCTGCCGGCGCAGCTGCCGAGGGCGGCCAGCGCGACTTCACCTTCACCATACCCGAGACCCCCGGCACCTTCTTCATCGGCACCTTCAACGTCGACTGCGCGGCACCGAGCGCGCCTGGTCCGGCGGCTGGCTGCCGCATCGGCGCCGCGCCAAAGGACGAGACGGTGGCCGCGACCGCAGTGCTCGCCGCCGAGAACCCAGCCGCCGACGTCCCGGTGCGGCGCCTCGCCAGGCCCTATCCGCAACGTCTAGCGAGACTTGGCCTGGAAGCACCAATCGCACCGACAATACGTGTCGATGGCCGACAGTGGCTCGCCGCAATCAACTGGAATGCGGTTGCCGCGCCCGCAGCATCAGGAGGTTCGCAAACTGGAGACCACCCGACGATAGTCTACGTGGTGGGCTTCATCTTTTTGTCGCCGATCATCGTGCCGCTCCTGCCCATTGGACTGATCAATCTTGCCGTACAGGACGCGCGCGAAAGGTCGGAGGCTGAACGCATTCAAGCTACACAGGAGGTCACACGGGTTCAGTCGGCACCTTGCGAAGCGACTATTGCTGAAGCCCTCGCTCCCGAAGCGGTGGAGCGGCACCTACAGAGTGTTTTCGCCAACGGGCGACACTCCGCGCGCCGCGGCATGCTCTCCGAACGGTGGGAGGCCGCCATTACGCGGTTGGTGTTCCGTCAATGCGCATCCGCACCGACACATTTCGCGGTGGAGGTCGGCACGCGCTGGACCATGCAGCGCACAAACGAGACCGAACCGGGCTTCGATGTCGCCTATGCCCGCAGCGTCGCCGGCGCCGTAGCGGATCCGCGGCTGCGCTTCTCCACGCCGCCGCCTTGGGAACAAGCGACAGCGACACAAGCCGCCTGCCGCCCGCTCGCGACCTATTGCGGCGCCGCCGGCTCGGCGCTGCTGCTCGAGGAGGTAGTGCAGGGCGTCACCGAGGCGCGGGATGCGATCGCGGCACGGCGGTGATGTCGTGTGCACGCCATTGCGGCAGGTCAAGCTCCCGTGATCTGCACGCGCCTAGCCTTTCGTTATGAGGAGCGCCCACCACGGAACAAGGCTGCGCCGGTCGCGTCCGCACCGGGCGGCCTTTGCTGCCACTGCGTTTCTGGCCGGCTGCTCGACGGTGGCGCGCGACGCGGTCGAGGTCATGCCGCTGGCTCCCGCAACCGAGCCCGGCGGGTTCTCGCTGATCATCGCCCGCGTGACCGCCCCCGCGCTCGACCGCGCCGGCACGCGCCTGCTCGATTCCGCAGAGTTGTGGAACATCGACACTGGCCAGGATCTGACCCGCACCGTCGTCACGAACGCTGCGCATGCCCTCTCCGCGGCACCCTCCCTCGCCGCCGCTCGGGAGGGCTGGTCGGTTCTCGGTGTCCGGCGTCAGCACCCTTGAGACAGATCGTCGATGTTGAGGAACGGAGGATTTCTTGCTCACCTCCAATCTCTTCGCAGGTTACGATCAGCCAGAAATGCTCCGTTCCTGAACCCTGCTCTCCCGTCTCAGAGGTGCTGACGCCGGACAAGTCCCGGGTCAGCCGCGTGGGCGATGCCCGAGGCCGCCGATCAACAGGCGGACCTCAACCCCCTGCGCCGGGCTGGAGCCGCCGGCGCGTAGCAGGAGCACCGCGTTCTCGATGGCACCGAGCGCAGGCGGTGGCGTGAAAAAGACAAAGCCGCGCGCCGAGCCGCCCGGTGGTACTGCGCTGTCGCGCAGGCCAATGGCGGCGAAGGCCTCGCTCGACGTCTGCAGGTTCTGGCGGTTGCCCTGACCGGCTGCGGCGCTAGCAACCATCATGCCCGGGAGTCCAAGCAGCGCCGCCCCGGCGATGCTCGCAGCCGTAACGCCGCCGCCCTCGCCGATCGAACTTCCGACCAGGGCCGGGCTGCTGGCACGCAGGCGGGTTTCGCCGACCTCGAGGAAGAGGTCGCGCCCCCGGAGGTTCAGGGGCATCGGCCCGCCATTCTCGACCGTAACGAGGATCGGTACGACGCCGCGCGAGGAGAGATCGGTGCCGAAAGCCTGGCGCTGGCGATCAGCACCGGAGACCGGCGCGGCGCGCAGCGTCACGCCGCGCTCGGTCGCTGAGCTGGCGTGCGGGTCGGGCGTGAGCCGTGCCGCCGCGTCACCCGAGGGGGTCGGCGTGCCGCAGCCTGCCGCGACCAGCATCCCGAGCAGGGCGAGTCCCACGCCGCGGCTGGTCATTGCGAGACTCCCGCGCCGATAGCGGGGAAGCGGCGCAGGTAATCCTCGGCCAGCCGGCGCGAGGCGTACGACAAAGCCTGAGACGAATGCGCCAAGCCCGAGATGCTCATGTCAACCGCATCATCGTTGGTGCCCTGGCCTTCCACCCGCGTCTCGGCGATCCGCCCGCCCGCCGGCGCCATTGCGTCGATCGTCCAGACCAAGCCGATGTCCCAGTGGCCCGCCCAGCCGATCAGCGGCGGCGGCGCGATCCTCACTTGTTCAATTCGCGGCTCCAGCACGACGTCGAGACTGGCCGCCGCTTGCGGTGGCAGAGGCGTACCGGAGGCGAGGCTCACGCAACTGCGGAAGCGCCTTTCGCAGGCGGCCTGGAATTCCGCTGCACCGATCTCGCCGACCGGCAGTATGGCGCGGTGACCGCCCGTGACGGTCGCCTGGCGGCGGAGGGCAAGAAAGGCCTCATCGAAATAAACACCGACCGCGAGCGGCAGGCGCTCCCCAACCTGGGCGGCCTGTGGCCCCTCGGTGGGCGCCTGGGTCACGGGCATCGACCAACTGCAAGCCTGCAGCAGGCCCAAGGCCGCGAGGAGGGAGAGGCGGCGAGGACCATTTAGCGGGTGCATGGTGGTGCGTGCTCCGAGCGCGGCGCGGCCCGCGCGGCTGATCGCTATACCGTAAGAATGTCCACCGCCGCTGCGGCCGCACCTTGCGCTGCCGCAAACGTTTGATCGGCCATGGGATTCGGTTTCGACACCAGAGCCCGGCCAATTGCGGAGACCATGCCTGCCGACCTCCACGCTACGCTGCCCCTGCCGGGCCTGTCGCCGTTGGCGGCAAGCCGATCATCGCCCACTTCGACGGTGGATCCCTGTCATCCGATGGCGGCCTGTTGGCGCTGCGTGAGGTCGAGGCGCGGCTCGCCGTGGCTCGGCGCCTCGCCGCGTGCCTCGACGATCCGCGGGCGCCGGAGCGGCTCCAGCATAAGTTTTCCCCTCAGCTATCCCAGTTCGGCCTTCGCCTCGAATTCTGCCGATTACCGCGTCCGTTTGCTCGCCATTCGGGGTCGTCCTTCTCCCTCTCCCCGAGCAAGTTTGCCGACCTGCCCAGAGTACCGACTCGCCCGTCACGACGACGATGGCTGTCAAGGAATGAGCGCTGGATCCGCTTGTCATTCCGGCGTTGCAGGCCACCCGGACTTGGATCCCGGCCCCCTTTCCCGTTTGGCTATGTGGTTCGGTTCGAGTAGTTCGCCGGATAGCGACATCGGCACATTTCCAAACCTTGGATCGTTGCGGAGCGCCGCAAGGCGGCCAAATTAACGGTCAGATTTGTTCGTTGCGAACTCGGTTCGTGTAGTCGTGACGGCAGATTCGGCGCATGGCCGACTGCCAACATCCACGAGTCGCCCCTCCGCCGGAGACGGGCTGCTCATCGAACGACCAGGCGCACAGCGCCAGGTCCGACAATGCGCGCCCTGACGCCGAGGAACTGCTGCGTGCCCTGACCTGCGCCCTGGCGCGGCAGGCCGCGCGTGACGCGTGGGCACAGGCGGTCGGCCGCCACTCGGGTTCGGAGACTTCATCATGACTGCATCGACCTCACCGAGGCGGGGCGCCGCCGCGCGCCCGTCCGCCAAACTGCTGACCGTCCGGCAGACCGCCGAGATCCTTTTGGTCTGTGACAAGACCGTCCGCCGCCTGATCAACGCCGAACTGCTGCGCGCCATGCGCGTCGGCCGCTCGCTCCGTATCTCCGACGATGACCTGCAGGTCTATCTGGCCCGCTGCCGACAGGGCGACCCTCATGTCCTCTGAAGTCCATGTAATTCCAGCGCTTCAGGGGCCGTCGTGACTGCGGCCTGTTCGTCTTTCACTACGTTATCAATGACGCGCAATCACGTTTGTTCAACCGGGACCCAAAAAGTCCCAAGGAGTCCAGCTATGGTGTCTTGTGGGTATTTCCGGAGCGCGGCGGAGAATGGCACATTCCCGCCCCTGGCGGAACTGCGGGCGTGCTTCCTGGCCGACGAGGCCCTGCCCGAAGACCGCCGCAAGGAATGGTCCTCAGCCTTTCGCTCCTTCGCCAAGGGCCTCGGCCAGCCGCTCGAGATGATCTCCTCCAATCCGGTGGAACTTCGCCGCCTCCTGCATGGCGTGACACCGGCCATGGCGGGCTTCCGGCCCGGCCGCTGGCGCAACGTCCTGTCCCTGGTCACCACTGCCCTGACCCATCTCGGCATCATCGTGGTGCAGAGCCGCATCGCCACCGCGCCGTCGGCGGAATGGAAGACCATCCTGGTCCTCCTGGAGCCCAGCCCGGAGCGCCACTTCCACGCCTGGCGGTTCGCGCGCTACTGCACCGTCAGGGATATCGAGCCGGCCGCGGTCGATGACGCTGTGCTGGAGACGTACCTTTCCGATCTCGAACATCGCAGCCTGGTCGCCGAACCCGTCCGCGCTGCCCGCGAAGTGGCGCGGTTGTGGAACGCGGCGGCTGACCTGCACCCGGCCTGGCCGCAGTGCCGCCTGACCGTGCCGAATCACCGTCTCACCTTCTCGCCCCCGCTCACCGCCTATCCGCAGACCCTGCGCGACGACATCGAGCACTGGCGCGAATGGCTCGGCGGTGACGATCCCTTTACCAACCGCCCGTTCAGCGCGCTGCGGGCCACCTCGATGGCGACCCGGCTGCGCCAGATGCGGGCCTACCTCGGCGCGCTCATCGAAAGTGGCGTCGATCCCGCCTCCATGGTTGACCTCACCAGCGTCGTGACGCCGGCGATGACGCGAGTCGCCCTGCGCGTGTTCTGGGAGCGTGCTGGCCGGAAGTCCACGGCGCATACCTTCCAGATGGCGGCCCTGGTGCTGCAGATCGGGAAGTACTGGGCGAAGCTGCCGGAAGCTGACGTCGAGGCGCTGCGCAACACGATGCGGCAGCTCCGTCCGGCCCATACCGGCATGTCCAAGCGCACCGAGGGCCGGATCCGCGCCGCGGTGGAGGATCAGGATCGCCTCGACCGGCTGCTGACGCTGCCGGGTCTGCTGATGGACAAGGCCTGCCGTGCCGGCCCGCCCGGCCAGCGCCTGGCCCAGATGGCGCAGACCGCGGTGCTGTTCGACATCCTGCTCCATCTGCCGATGCGCCTGAAAAACCTTGGCGGCCTGCGGCTGGGCGTCCACCTGATCCGCGGTCCCGGGAAAAGCATCACCGTCGACATCCCGGCGGCCGAGACGAAGAACGAAATGCCGATTTCCGGGACCCTGGCCGAAGGACGTCTCCAAGCGGATTGAGGTCTACGTCGATCGCTTCCGCCCATTTCTGAATCCTGCCTCCAACGACTGGTTGTTCCCCGGGGCGGTGCCGGGCCAGCCCAAGACGGGCGAGGCGCTGCGCAGCCAGATCCGCAAAGCGGCCACCACGCAGTGCGGGCTGATGCTCACGCCCCACGATTTCCGATCCCTGACCGGTTATCTCACCCTCCGGGACGATCGTGGCGCCCATGGCAAGGTGCAGCGCATCCTGGGCCACAAATCGCTGGCGACGACCATGGCCCATTACAGCGGGCTCGAGGCATCCATGGCGATCGCGGATTGCGGCGACCTGATCGGCACCCTGCGCGTCGATGCGATGGCGCGCGGGGCCCATCGCAAGAAGCCCCGCCCGACCTCCAACCCGGCGTCGGGATGGAAGCGGTGATGCCCGGAGTGCCGGCGCGGCGCGAACATGCCGCCCTGCCCCTGGCGCAATGGCCCGCGCAGGATCAGCAGGCCTGGGCTGCTGCAAATCGTCGCCCGGACTTCCTGGAGCCGGGCGGCCATGCGGCAACGTGGCGCCCGTCATCACAGCGCAATGCCGAACGTGCCTATGGCCGGTGGCTGGCCTGGCTGCTGGAGCAGGGCGTTGCCCTGGCCAATGAGGCGCCGATGGCGCGGATGACGCCCGAACGATTCACGGCGTACGTCGCCTTTCTCCGCGAGGGTCGCGCCCCCTGCACGGTGGTTGGCTATCTGTCCTGGTTCTGCATGCTCTGTAGGGCGATGTTCCCCGAGGGTGACTGGCGCTGGCTGCAGCAGGCCCACAACAACCTCAAACGGAAGGCCAAGCCGACCCGCGACAAGCGGTCCCGTCTGGTGCCTGCCCAGGGACTGCTGCAATTCGGGCATGACCTGATGGACCAGGCCGCTACGGTCCTGGACGAGCCCGGCGTGGACGACGACGACAGCCACGGCAGCGTGTGGCCGCCGCGCGGGACTTCCGCGACGGCCTGATGATCGCGCTGCTGGCGCTGCGGCCCCTGCGGGTTGCCAACTTCCTCGGCACCGCGATTGGCCGCCACCTCCGGCGCAGAGGCAACAGGGTGACCCTGTGCTTTGAGGGGGCGGAGACGAAGACCAAGCTGCCGATCGAAACCACCTGGCCGGAGGAGTTGATCCCGAATCTCGATCGCTACCTTGAGCAGGTGCGCCCGATCCTCATGGCCGCCAAGGTATCGGTCGATCCCGCGCGTCCGCCACGGCCAGCCGGGGCAATCCTATGGGTCGGCCAGGGCGGCACGCCGCTCACCCCGGGTGGACTGACCAAGGCCCTGCAGCGCCACACCACGCGGCGTTTTGGCCATTACGTGAATGCCCACTTGTTTCGTGACTGCCTGGCGACGACGGTGGCGAACGAGGACCCTGACCATGTGCACATCGCGCAGCACATGCTGCATCACACCAAGCTGGCCACGACAGAGCGAAGTTATATCTTGACCGACAGCCGACTCGCCCTGCGCCGCCATCACGACCTGATGGCCAAGCTCCGGAAAGCAGCCCGACAGCGCCTGCGGGCCCGGGCGGAGAATACGCCATGAGCCGCACTGATCCCGTCATCGCCAGCACCAAGGTGCCGCGCTGTGCGCTCTATGCGCGGTACAGTTCCGACAACCAGCGCGAGGCGTCGATCGAGGACCAGCTGCGCATCTGCCATGTCCGCGCCGAGCGCGAGGGCTGGTCCGTGGTCGGCACGTTCACCGACGCCGCCATTTCCGGCGCCACCACGCTGCGCCCCGGCTACCAGGCGCTGCTCGAGGCCATGCGCGCCGGCCAGGTGGACATCGTCCTGGCCGAGAGCCTGGACCGTCTGTCGCGCGACCTCGAACACGTCGCCGCCTTCCACAAGCTCGCCGTCTTTGCCCGGGTCCGGATCGTCACCCTCGCCGAGGGCGAGATCTCCGAACTGCACGTCGGGCTCAAGGGCACCATGGGGGCGCTGTACCTCAAGGACCTGGCGCAAAAGACCCACCGAGGCCTGGAGGGGCGCGCCCGCCAGGGGTTCGGGACCGGGCGTCTGGCCTATGGCTATCGGGCCGTCCGCACGCTTCGGCGCTGATGGCGAGCCGGTGCGGGGATTGCGCGAGATCGACCCGGCCGGCGCCGCCGTCGTCCGTCGCATCTTTCGCGACTATGTCGGCGGGGCCAGCCCGCTCGCCATCGCCCGCGCCCTCAATATCGAGGGTGTGCCCGGGCCGGACGGCCGTCCCTGGCATGACTGGACCATCCGCGGCCGGCCGGGTCGTGAGAACGGCCTACTGCGCAACACGCTCTATGCCGGCCGCCAGGTCTGGAACCGCACGACCCGCCGGCGTGACCCGATCCGCGGCGGTTGGGTGGTGCGCGCGCATCCCGAGGACGCCATCGTCGAGACGCCGGTGCCCGCACCTGCGGATCATCGACGACGATCTGTGGCAGCAGGCGCAGCAGCGGCTGGCCGCGGAGGCGGCTCCTGCCACCCAGAACCGCGGCAACACCTTCTGGGACCGGCGGCGGCCGAAGCACCTGCTCAGCGGCAAGGTGTTCTGTGGTTGCTGCGGGCGGCCGTTCTCGGCCGTCGGCGCAGACTATCTGGCGTGGCTGCCGCCCGCACCAGCCAGGGCTGTACCAACCGCGGCTGGTCCGCCGGTCGACGCTGGAGGCGCAGGTCCTCGATGCGCTCGGGCAGCCGGCTGATGCGGCCCGGACTCTGCTCGAGGCGTTCTGCACGGAATTCATCGCCGAATGGAACCGCATGTCGGCCGAGGCCTCCGCCGGCATCGACGTCCGCCGGCGGGAGTTGAAGGTCGTCGAGCGCAAGATCGAGAACATCCTCGAGGCGATCGCGGACGGGCTGAAGGCGTCCGGCATCCAGCAGAAGCTGTCCGAGCTCGAGGCGCGGCGCGATGAGCTGCGGGCGGCGTCGGCAGAGGCCAGCACCGCGCCGCCGGCGTTGCACCCGAACCTCGCGCAGACCTACGCCGAGCGCGTGGCGGAGCTGCGGCGGGGCATCGATGCCGGGAAGGGGCAGGACGTGCTGGAGGCGGCACGGGCCCTGATCGACAAGGTCATCGTCACGCCCGGCGACGATCCCGACGATCCGCCCGGGATCGAACTGGTCGGGCAACTCATGGCCATGCTCAAGGCCGCCGGCGCCTTTCCCAACGGAGATGATGCGAAATGCCGCGACCTCGTTTCCGGTTTGTCCACCGGTTCGGCAAAGGGGACTATGAGGGGGCAAAGCCCCTCCGACCTTTCCACCGTCTCACCGCGCCGGCAGGAACCCCACGATGTCGCGCGCCTTCGCCACGATCGGCTCGGCGATCGCGGAGGCGCGGTCCGCCCCGACCCGCAGCGCGGCATCCAGCGCCGCCGGGTCCTCCAGCAACCGCTTCATCTCCGCCGCGATCGGCGACAGATGCGCGATCAGCGCATCCGCCAGCGTTGACTTGAACGCGCCGAAACCCTGGCCGCCATGCTCGCGCAGCACGTTCTCCGGCAGGGTGCCGGTGATGGCGGCGAGGATGCCGACCAGGTTGCGGGCCTCCGGCCGGCCCTCAAGGCCCGCCATGTGCTCGGGCAGCGGCTCCGGGTCGGTCTTCGCCCGCTTGATCTTCTGGCTGATCGTGTCGGCGTCGTCGGTCAGGTTGATGCGCGACTGGTCGGACGGGTCGGACTTCGACATCTTCCTGCTGCCGTCACGCAGGGACATCACGCGGGCGGCGACACCCTGGATCAGCGGCTCGATGTTCGGGAAGAACTCCACGCCGTAGTCGTGGTTGAACTTCTGCGCGATGTCGTTGGCCAGTTCCAGATGCTGCTTCTGGTCATCGCCGACCGGCACCTTGGTGGCGTGATAGGCGTGGATGTCGGCCGCCATGAGGTTCGGGTAGACATAAAGCCCGGCCGATGACGCTTCCTGGTTCTTGCCGGCCTTGTCCTTGAACTGCGTCATGCGGTTCAGCCAGCCGAGCCGCGCCACGCAGTTGAAGATCCAGGCCAGTTCGGCATGGGCGCGCACATGGGACTGCACGAACAGGATGCAGCGCTTCGGGTCGAGCCCGCAGGCGATCAGCGCCGCGGCCATCTCCCGCGTCTGGCGGCGCAGTTCGGCCGGGTCCTGCCATTGCGTGATCGCGTGCAGGTCGACGACGCAATAGATCGCCTCCTGCGTGTCCTGCAGCGGCACCCAGTTGCGGATGGCGCCGAGGTAGTTGCCGAGGGTGGGCACGCCCGAGGGCTGGATGCCGGAGAAGACGCGGCTCATCGCACAGGACCATCATGGATGTGGGGCAGGCGTGATCCCGCTTCGGGGCGGTCGCGTCAAGGCCGGTCGTTGGTCCGCGCCCAGGCCTCGATCGCCGCGATCGCCGCCGCGCCGTCGATCACATCGGCATAGCGGCGGTCCACATCCAGCAGGTTCTGGTCATGCGCGGCCTGGTCATGGTCGCCCACGCAATCGGCCGGCACCATGACGCGGAAGCCGAGGGAGAAGGCGTCGATCACGCTCGCCCGCACGCAGCCCGAGGTGATGCAGCCGGTCACGATCACCGTGTCCACGCGTTCCTTCGTCAGGATCGAGGCGGCCGGGCGTGGCGAAGAAGATGGAGGGCGCGGACTTCATCAGCACCACGTCGGGCCCCGCCGCGGCGATGCGGGGGTCCAGTTCCACCGATGGCGTGCCCGCCAGCAGGTCATAGACCGGGTCGGCCTTCCAATGCGGCGCGGCGCGCGCGCTGAAATAGCCGTTGACGCAGGCGACCACCGGCAGGCCGGCCCGCCTCGCCGCCTCGATCAGCGGCACGGTGTTGCGCACCGCCGCATCGACCATCGGCGCGCCCGCCATGGGGAAGGCGGGGTCGGTGAAGCCGCGCTGGAAATCCACCACCACCAGGCCCGGCTTGGCGCCGAAGCCCTGCTTGCGGCTGCCATAGCCGCGGGCTGCGTAGATCTCGGACATCGCTGTTCCCCCATTCGCCTGCCTCGGCGGCGCTCGCCCCGCCGTCGCGCCAACAACGCGCCGTGGCCGGCGCAATCCACCGGCGCCCGACCAAGGCGCCCTGCCCATCGTAGGACAGATCCGGCACGGCGTGGCGACGCCGCACGGCAGCCCGGAGCCTCGCGCCCCATGCAAGCGCGCCGCCCGGGTGGGCGGTCAGGCCGCCGGTGGCCGGTGCCCGAAAATGGCCGTGCCGACGCGCACATGCGTCGCCCCCTCGGCGATCGCCGCCTCGAAATCCGCGCTCATGCCCATCGACAGCACCGACAGGCCGTGCCGGGCGGCCAACTCCCGCAGGAAGGCGAAATGCGGCCGGGGGTCGCCCTCGACCGGCGGGATGCACATCAGGCCGGTGACCGGCAGGCCGTGCTCGTCCCGCGCGGCGCGGATGAAGGCATCGGCCTCGGCGCGCGGGATGCCGGATTTCTGCGCCTCATCCCCCGTATTCACCTGCACCAGGCAATCCGGCCGGCGGCCTTCCTTCGCCATGGCGGCGGCGATGGCGGCGGCGAGTTTCGGTCGGTCGATGGTCTCGATCACGTCGGCCACGGCCACCGCGTCGCGCGCCTTGTTGGTCTGCAAGCCGCCGATGATGTGCAGGCGCATGGCCGGATGGGCGGCGCGCAGGGCGGGGAACTTCGCCTCGGCCTCCTGCACCCGGTTCTCGCCGAACACGGCCTGCCCGGCGGCCAGGGCGGCGATGACCGCCTCCTGCGGATGGGTCTTGGAGACGGCGACGAGCGTCACCGCCTCCGGCGCGCGGTTGGCGCGCAGGCAGGCCTCGGCGATCCTGGCGCGGATCGCCGCCAACTGGACGGGAATATCGGTGGCATAGGACATGGCATGGCAAGGCTAGGGCAGATCGGCGTGGACCGGAATCCATCGAATGGCTGATGCCGCCGCAATGCTGGCGCGGGCGCGGCGCCTGGCGCCGGGGTCGCGGCGCGGGCGCCGGCTGCCGGTCCTGTGGCTGGTGTCCGACCCGGTGCGGCTGGCGGACCCCTGCCCGGCGGCGGCGGGGCTGCCGCGCGGGGCAGGGGTCCTGGCGCGCGGGATGACCGCCGGGATGCGGGCCCGCCTGGCCCGGATGGCGCGCCGGCGGGGCCTGACACTGGTGGTTGCCGGCGACGGACGGGCGGCGCTGGCGGCACGCGCCGGGCTGCACCTGCCGGAACGCCGCCCCGCGCAGGGCCTGCTTCCCTTTCTTCTGGCGCGGCGGGCCGGCGCGCCCGGGGCGGTGCTGACCATCGCCGCCCATGGTGGCGCAGCCTCGGCGGCACGGGCGCGACGGCTGCGCCCCGACCTTGCCTTCCTGTCGCCGATCTTCCCGACGCGCAGCCACCCCGGCGGCGCGGCGCTGGGGCCGCTGCGCTGGCTGGCGGCGGCGCGGCGGCTTGGCGTGCCGGCCGTCGCACTCGGCGGCGTGGCGGCGGCAACGGCCCCGCGGGTGCCCCGCCAGGCCAGGGGGCTCGCGGCGATCGACGGGCTGGCGCCACAGGCTGTGGCCGGTCCGCCACACTGTCTCAGGTAAGTCGCGGAGGGGGCGACTGGGCGGTTGCCGCGCGCCGCGGTGCCGGGACATAGTCCGGCCCAGGCCGCGACGCCGTCCTTCGCCCCAATTGGGGGAATGCGGCGGCGGGCCCTGTCCGGGGGGGCAGGGTGGCCGTCGGAACTGCCGGTATGCCGGCGATGAGGAGGACTAGAATGCGCAAGATTCTGCTGGGGACGACCGCTGTTGTCGGCGCCGCCCTGCTGGCGCCGGGGGCTTTCGCCCAGACGACGCGTGGCGGCGGTGGTGCGGTTGGTCAGGGCGTTCCGCTCCAGACCGCTCCGGGTACCGTTGGCGTTGCCCCGACCCCGCTGAACGTGGGCCCGCAGGCCCCGTCGACGCAGGTGACGGCCGCGCCGACGCCGGCGATGGCCGGTGCCGGTGGCCTGACCATCCGCCTGGGCGGCTACTTCGCCTTCACGGGCGCCGCGGTCCAGGACGACTGGGACCGTGCGCGTAGCCGCAACACCGTGACCGGCGTGAACAACGCCGCCGCGCGTCAGCGCTACGACTTCCGCAACGACGCGGAACTGAACGTCTTCGTCGACGGTCGCACCTCGAACGGCATCACCTACGGCGCCGTGTTCGAAATGCAGATGGACAACGTTGTCACCACCGCGGGTGACGGCACGACGGTGTCCTTCGATGAGCTGTACGGCTTCATCGGCTTCGACGGCCTCGGCACCTTCCGCTTCGGCCAGGAAGACAGCGCCGCCTCGCTGCTGCAGGTTCGCGCCCCGGCCTCGCAGGCCCTCGGCGGCGACGCCGAATGGGACGAGTTCATCGTCCAGACCGGCCTTGCCGACAGCTCGCCCTACATCATGTCGGGCATCAACGACGGCAACGACGCGACGAAGGTCATCTACCTGTCGCCGCAGTTCGCCGGCTTTGACTTCGGCATGTCCTACGCCGCCAACTCCGGCGAAGGCGAGCGCACCAACAACGAAGGCAGCACCACCGCGGCGCAGCGCGACCGTCTCGGCATCGAGAACGAGATGTCGGCCGCTGTCCGTTACCGCGGCACCTTCGGCCCGGTGGGCGTGATCGCCGGCATCGGCGGCATGTGGGCCAGCCCGCCGCAGCAGAACGCGACCGGCACGCAGTTCGGCGCCATCGGCAACCCGCGTCCGCAGGACGTGTATGCCTACACCGCCGGCCTCGTGCTGACGGGCTACGGCTTCTCGTTCGGTGGCGAATACACCTTCGGCCAGTATCGTGGCGCCTCGGTCGGCCGCACCGCCGTCAACGCCGGTGTCGACGAGCTCGCAGCCACTACCTGCTCGGCGCGACCTACACGATGGGCCCGCTGATTTTCGGGGCTGTCTACGGCCAGGGCACGCAGGGCAACGGCGTCGCGCCGCACGGGCACCGCTGCGGCGCCGATCTTCACGGACCTCGACGACCGCAAGCAGTCCCTCTGGGGCGTGGGCGTTGCCTACAACCTGGCGCCGGGCCTGGTGCTCTTCGGCCTGTACAACAACATCAACGACGAGAACGTGCCGACCGCGGCGCCGACCAATGCCCGCTACACGGGCGGCACCGGCACGCACGCTGGCTTCGTTCAACGGCAGCAACACCCGCACGATCAACATCGGCGTGGTGGGCATCCGCCTCGCCTTCTGATCCTTCGGGACGGAAGCAACGGGGGCGGCAGGGGAAACCCTGCCGCCCTTCGTGTTTGTGGGGCACTTTCATCGGGCCTCACATCGAACGACCAGCCAAGGGACCTGCCGATGGCGGCCGCCACCGATCTCAACCCATGCATCGCCCTTCACCAGGCCGGACGGCTGGATGACGCGATCGCCTGCTATCGTCGCGCCCTGCCGCAGGATCGCGCCGGCGTGCAGGTCAACCGCCTTCTCGGCCTTGCCCTGTTCGCGAAGGGTGACGCCGAGGAGGCGCTGAAGCACCTCCGCGCGGCGCTCGATCGCGCGCCGGCGGAACCCGCCCTGCTCAACGACATCGGCAATGTGCTGCGCGCCCTGGGCCGCCGGCCCGACGCCGTGCAGGCCTTCCGCCGCGCCATCGCCGCCAATCCCGGCTTTGCCTTCGCGCAGTTCAACCTGGCGGACGGCCTGCTGGAGATGGGCCGCCATGCCGAGGCGCTGGAGGTGTACCGCACGATCCTGGTGCGGCGCCTCGATGGCATCGACGCCGATTTCCACAACAACCTCGGCACCTGCCTGATGGCGCTCGATCGCCCTGCCGAGGCGCTGGCGGCCTTCGGCGCCGCGCTGAAGACCGACCCGACCCATGTCGCCGCCGCCGCACATGCCGGGTCTGCCCTGCAGCGGCTGGGCCGCAACGGTGAGTCCGTGGCCTTCCTGCGCGACGCCGCGCGCCGCGGCGGCGCCACCGTCCAGGTGCTGGCCACGCTCGGGCAGGGGCTGCTGAACCTGACCGACTATGGCCCGGCGCTGGAGGTGTTCGACGAGGTGCTGCGCCACCAGCCCGACCTCGAACGCGGCCTGACCGGCCGCGGCCTCGCGCTGAGCGGCCTGCGCCGACATGAGGAGGCCGTGGCCACGCTCGACCGCGCGGCGGCGCTGCATCCCGCATCGCGCTCGGTGCATCTGGTCAGCGGCAATGTCCGTCTCGCCGGCAAGGACGCCGAAGGCGCCATCGCCGCCCTTGCCCGCGCCGCGGCGCTGCCGCCCGCTTCCCTGCCCGATGCAGCCCTCGCCTTGCTGCTGTTCAACCGGCTGCGCCTTTGCGACTGGACGGATGCGGCGACAACGCGCGAGGCCATCCTATCCGGCGTTGCCGAGGGAAGCCTGCGCCTGCCGCCCTTCGAGGCGCTGTGCATCGTCGACGACCCCGCCCTGCATCTGCGCTGCGCCAGCCATTTCGCGCGGGAATTCCGCCGATCCGCCGCGCCGCGCTGCCCGCACGGCGCCGAGGGCACGCGCATCCGCATTGGCTATGTCAGCGGCGAATTGCGCGAGCACGCCGTCGGCCACCTGATGGCGCGGCTGCTTGAACTGCATGACCGCTCGGCCTTCGAGGTGCACGCCATCTCGCTCGGCCGGCTGACCGGGGACGCGGTGCAGCAGCGCCTGCGCGCCGCGGTGGACGGCTTCCACGACGTCTCGGCCATGCCGGAGGCAGCGGCGATCGAGCATGTGCGCGGCCTTGGGCTCGACATCGCCATCGACCTCAACGGCTATACCGGCGATTCGCGCACCGCGCTGTTCGCGCAGGGCATCGCGCCGGTGCAGGCGGTGTTCCTCGGCTATCCCGGGACCATGGGCGCGCCCTTCATCGACTACATCCTGGCCGACGCCATCACGGTGCCGGAAGGCGCGGAGCGCTTCTACGCCGAGAAGGTCGTCCGCCTGCCCGGCTGCTTCATGCCGACCGACAACATGCGTGAGATCACCATCGGCGGCCTGACCCGCGCGCAGTTCGGCCTGCCGGATGACGGCATCGTCTTCTGCTGCTTCAACAACACCCACAAGATCCTGCCCGAGGCCTTCGACGGGATGATGCGCATCCTTGCCGCGACGCCCGGCTCGGTGCTGTGGCTGCGGGAGGAGAACGCGCCGGCCACCCGCAACCTCAAGGCCGCCGCCGCCGCCCGCGGCATCGACCCGGCGCGGCTGGTGATGGCCGGGCGGGTCGATCATGCCGACCATCTCGGCCGGCATGCGCTGGCCGACCTGTTCCTCGACACCCTGCCGTACAACGCCCACACCACGGCCTGCGATGCGCTCGGTGCCGGCCTGCCGGTGCTGACCCGGATCGGCGAGGCCTTCGCCGGCCGGGTTGCCGCCAGCCTGCTGCACGCCGTCGGCCTGCCCGAGATGGTGGTGGACAGCCAGGCCGCCTTCGAGGAACGCGCCATCGCGCTGGCCGCGGACCGCCCGGCGCTGGCCGCCATCCGCGACCGGCTCGCCGCCGCGCTGCCGGCTTCGGCGCTGTTCGACACCCCGCGCTACGCGCGCAACCTGGAGGCCGCGCTGCGCAGCATGGCCGACCGGCAGCGCGCCGGCGGGGCGCCCGAGGCATTCTCCGTAGCCGATGAACACGCGCTGTGAAGCGTTTCAGCGGGGTCTGCCTTTTCAGTGACACGGTTCAGGCGCTACAAGACGGCCCCATGACCCGAGCCGCTTTTTCCTGGTGCCGCCCCGCGGCCCTTCTTTCCGCCCTTGGCATCGTCGCGATGCTGGGCGCCTGCGGTGATTCCAACGATGTCCGCAATGTCGGCCGGGATGAATATACCTCCCAGTCCGGCCGCGACCGTGTGCGTGGCCGCCTGACCGGCCAGGACGACGGCATCGTGCTGTTCGGCACCTCGCGCGGCGGTTCGGGGGGATCGGGCTCCGCCGATGCCGGCGCGCCCGGCGGCGGGGCGGGCCTCGGCGTCAATGCCTATCTGTGGCGCGCCACGCTGGACACGCTGTCCTTCATGCCGCTGGCCTCGGCCGACCCCTTCGGCGGCGTGATCATCACCGACTGGTATTCGCCGCCCGGCACCAGCGCCGAGCGGTTCAAGGCCACGGCCTATGTCATGGGGCGCCAGTTGCGCTCCGATGGCGTGCGCGTCTCGGTGTTCCGCCAGGTGCGCCAGGGCAACACCTGGATCGATGCGCTGGTGACACCGGCGACCGCTTCGGAACTCGAGGACCGCGTCCTCGCCCGGGCGCGGGAACTGCGCAGCCAGAGCACCGCCTCCCAATAGCGGGGGCGCCGCTCCCGCTCACCGCGTCTCAGGCGCTGCGCGGCGGCATTCGCCGCGCGATCGACGCCAGCCTTGCCCGCAGGCGCTCAAGCGCCGCGCCACCGTCCAGCATCGGGAAGCAGGCCGCCGCCGCGTAGCGCGCGCGCGGCCCGGCCGGCGCGAGGTCCTTGACCAGCGCCGTCACCGGATGGTTGTCGAACTGGTCGCGATTGCCGTCGTCGAAATAGGATTCCGCCGGCGCACCCTCGGCCCAGACGACACCATGCGCCGGCAGTTCCAGATGCCAGTAGGATGCCGCTGGCCGCCAGGTTTCCTGGATGATGGTCATTCCGTTCAACAGATGCGCCGCCGGGACGAGCAGCCCGTCCAGCAGCAGGGCGTGTTCGGGGGAAACCCGCAGGTCGCGCGCCGGCCGGCCGGCGCCGAGCGCGCCCTGCCGGATCAGCACGGGTGCGACGCGCGATGGCGCCGGATGGCCGGCAATGCGCGTGCGGGTCCGCCCCACCCACAGCAGGGCCTGCGGCACATCGCGGCCGGCGCCGGTCAGCACGAGGTCTCCGGCGCGCAGGCTTTCGACCGGCACCTCGCCCGCGGGCGTCGCGATCAGGGTGCCGGCGAGGAAGCAGGCGATCTCGAAATCATAGAGCGTCAGCGTGTCCTGCGCGCCCACGGTCCGGTAGACGAGCCAGTCATTGACGCCGTCGCGGCCCAGCGCGTCGCCGCGCAGGATGGGCTGGTAGGTGTAGTCGCCGGGATTGTCGATCTGCGCCACATCGAAGCCGAACCCGCCATAGACGGTGTCGTTGCCCTGCCCGTCGCCCCAGCCGATGGTGTCATGCCCGCCGATCACCGGCGCGGCGCCGTCCAGCGTGTCGTCGAACAGCACCTCATCCAGCATGATGCTGTCCGCGCCGTCCGCGCCGCCGGACGGGTCGCCGCCATTCACGCTGTCGCTGCCGTCGCCGGTCAGGATGGTGTCCGCGCCCGTCCCGCCGAAGATGGTGTCGGTATGGTCCAGGCCGCCATCGATGTAGTCATTGCCGGCGCCGCCCTCGGCGTAGTCCTGGCCGGCGTCGAGCGCGATGTTGTCGTCGCCGTCGCCACCGAGCACCGTGTCGTCGCCATCGCCGCCGCTGAGGTCGTCGCCGCCGGCGCCACCGATGATGGAATCGTTGCCGGCGCCGCCGATCATCCGGTCGGGCTCGGTGCCGCCCTCGGTGTCGCGGCCGTCCAGGGTGTCGTTGCCGCCATCCCCGAAAATCAGGTCCTGGCCGGCGCCGCCGAGAAGGCTGTCATCGTCGTCGCCACCGTCGATCGTGTCGTCGCCGCTGCCGCCGAAGATCGTATCCTGCCCCGCGCCGCCGAAGATCGAGGCGGCACCGGCCGTGGTGTCGGCATAGCTGTCATCGCCACCGCCCAAGGTTGAGCCGGACATGGTGGCGGCCTATCGCCTGGACGGGCGCGTGGAGGTGGGCGCGGACAGGTGCCACGGCTTGGTCATCCGGCATTCCTCCACTTGGCATATTTTCCGGAATGTTAATGAGATGACCATGGCGCGGCAATGGGCGCCTGAACGCAAAGGCGGCGGGCCCGTTCCCGAGCCCGCCGCCAGATGTGCCGGCCCGTCGGCGGCGATGCGCCGACGGCCTGCAGCCTGCCGTCAGGCGATGTTGCGGGCCTGGGTGGCCATGGCGTCGGCGCGCGCGGCGATGCGCCCGCGCAGACGGTCCAGGCCGGCGCCTTCCTGCATCAGCGGCCGGCACGCATTCGCCGCGTAGCTGCCATTGCCGCGCTCGCTCTCGAAATCCTTGAACAGCGTGGTGATGCCGAAATTGTCGAAGTTCTTCCGGTTGCCGTCATCGAAGTAGCTCTCCGAGATGGCGCCTTCGGCCACCAGCAGCCCGTGGGCCGGCAGTTCAACGTGCCAGTAGGTCACCTCGGGGCACCAGGTTTCCTGCACGATGGTCGTGCCGTTCACCAGCATCCGCGCCGGCACCAGGTGGCCGTCGAGGAACATGGCGTGCTCGGGCGACACGCGCAGGTCACGCTGCGGCACGCCATCGGCCAGGGCGCCCGCGGTGATGCGGATGGGCGCGACGGCCGCACGGTCGGCATGTGCGGCGACATTCACCCGCGTATGGCCCAGCCAGATCACCGGCTGCAGCGCCGCCCCGCTCTGCGCGACGACCACGAGGTCGCCGACGCGGAGGTCCTCGATCAGGACCTCCCCACGGGCGGTCATGACGCGCGTGCCCGCGGCGAAGCAGGTCACCGAAAAATTGGTTTCGGTTGACGTGGAGGAGCCCGCGGTCACGCTGATGCTGAAGGTGGATCCCAGGGGAAGGCTGTTCAGGAAGGCCTGGCCATCCGGCGGAATTGTTGCCGAAAAGGCGGTGTTCTGGCTCAGGTTCTGGTTGAAGCCCTGGGCGAACGAGTAGGAACTCGCACCGCTGGTGATGGTGAAGTTCATCGTCCCGCTGGTGTTGCCGCTGCCGACGAGAGTGCCAACGATCGGCTGCGAGCCCTGGTTGAGGTCCCAGTCGCCATCGCCGCCGAGCTGGCTGGCCGTTGGGTGCGAGGGCAATGTTGGTCAACGGCATGGAAGACTCCTGTTTTCGAAAGGTTGCTTGGTTGTTTCGAGCAACGACGACAGCGCGCTGAATGGTTCAGCGCGCTGCCCGAGAAACTCTGTCGTTGTTCCGAAATTCGCCGCGACCGCATCGGCAGTCGCAGGACGTGGCGTTGAGCCCGGGCCTCGGCCGCCCTTGGCGGCGGGCTTGCGTGCGGCGGGGCGGCGCGTGGCCGGCCGTGCCGCGCGTGCGGCGCGTGGCCTGGACAGGGCGGGCGTTGCTTCGGGGGCTTCCGCCGCGCCGGTGGCCAGCGTCGCGTCCTGGTGATGCCGCGCCTCGCCGTCATGCAGCCGGGTCGCGGCGCCTGCCGTCATCAGCGTGATCATTGCGACAGGCGGCCGCGTCGCCTGCGTCAGGCATGCGACGCGCGGTGTGCGCCCCCGGCAATGCACGGGCGCAACGGCCAGGCGGAGGCCTGAACCTCCGCCGATCGAGCCTCGCAAATGGGGAGCAACGATGACCAGAATTACACCTATTCCATGAATATAACGAATTTATGAGCCGATTGTCGCGGCGTGAAGCGGACGTAGCACAAAAATTCATTCCGAAGAGCTAAAAATATATTCAATCTGAGGTTGTGTCTCGGCTTGTGGGACGGTCGTGGTTTGTCGCGGATCCGCCTTGGTCGCTGCGCTTCGCGCCGGCGCGCCGCCGATGCCGGGCGGGATCGGCCGTCCGCCCCGTTCCGACGCTGGCCGGGCAAATTGGTCCAATCGCCAGGGGGGCTATGGCTGCGCGGCGGCCCCGCCGCGCGGGCGCCGCCGCATCATGGCCAGCACCTCCCGCGCATTGAACGCCCGCAGCGCCAGCCCGGCCGCCAGATACACGCCGGCCCCGGTGCCGATCAGCAGCGCCGCGTGCGCCATCCGCCCGGCCGAGCCCTGCCCCGCCGGCAGCAGCAGGCCAAGCCCGGCCACCGCCACCCCCATCGCCAGGCTGGCCGCCAGGATGCGCGGCAGCACCCGGCGCGACCGGCGGTCCGCCACCAGATACCCGCTGCCGCGCCAGCATCCAGGCCAGCAGCCCGGCATTCACCCAGGCCGCGCAGGCCGTCGCCAGGGCAACGCCGACATGCGCGAGCCACTGGCATGAACAGCAGGTTCAGCGCCAGGTTCAGCGTCACCACCAGGATCCCGACCTTCACCGGCGTCGAGGTGTCCCCCCGCGCGAAGAAGGCCGGCGCGAACACCTTCACCAGCACGAAGGCCGGCAGGCCGAAGGCATAGGCGATCAGTGCCGCGGCGCTGGCCGAGGCGGCCTCCGCGCCGAAGGCCCCGCGCTGGAACAGGGCGGCGACGATCGGCCCCGCCGCCACCGCCAGCCCGGCCGCCGAGGGCAGCGTCAGCAGCAGCGCCAGTTCCGTCCCCCGGTTCATCGAGCGGTGCGCCGACAGGCGCTGGCGCGCGCGCAACTGCCGCGACAGCAGCGGCAACAACGTCGTGCCCAGCGCGGCCCCCACCACGCCGAGCGGCAATTGCGCGACCCGGTCGGCGTAATACAGGTAGGAGACGGCGCCCGAGGGCAGCAGGGATGCGATCACCACATCCACCGCCAGGTTGATCTGCGTGACGCCGGCCCCCAGCAGCCCCGGCACCATGCGGCGCAGCACCTGCCTCACCGGCGGCGTCAGCCTCGGCGGGCGCAGCAGGTTCAGCGCCATGCCCGCCTGGCGCGCCGCCAGCCACACCATCGCCAGCTGCACGAAGCCCGAGGCGAGCACACCCCAGGCCAGCGCATGGCCCGGCGTCGTGACATAGGGGGCGAGGCCCACCAGGGCGGCCATCAGCACCAGGTTGAAGAACACCGGCGCGGCCGCGGCGGCGGCGAAGCGGTCCAGCCCGTTCAGCACGCCCGAGACCAGCGCGGTCAGGCAGATCAGCGGCAGGTAGCCCACGGTGATGCGCGTCAGCGCGACGGCGAGGTCGAATTTCTCGGGCTCCGCCCGGAAGCCGGGCGCGAGCACGGCCAGGACCTGCGGCATGAAGACCAGCCCGAGCACCGTCAGCAGCCCGAGCCAGAGCCCGAGCAGCGTGCCCATCCGCTCCGCCAGGTCCTGCGCGGCGGCGCGCCCGTCCTTCACCAGGGACCCGGCGAAGGCCGGCACGAAGGCCGCGTTGAAGGCGCCCTCGCCGAACAGGCGGCGGAACAGGTTGGGCAGTTTCAGCGCGACGAAGAAGGCATCGGCCACCGGGCCGGCACCCAGCCGCGCCGCCACCAGCATGTCGCGCGCGAAGCCAAGGACACGGCTGGCCATGGTCCAGCCGCCGACGGTGAGGACGGAACGCAGCATGCCGAACCCTCTGCCCGCCCTGCCGGAGGGACGCAAGGCGCATCGCTTTGCCTCGCATCGCCCGTGGGTGCTGGCGCACCGTCTCGTGATGGCGCAAAGTCAGTCTTTCGGTCTCGCGTTGGGAGATTGCCACCGACATGCTGGGGATCGCGCGCCGCGCTTTGCTGGCAGGCGCCTTCGCCATGCCCGTGACAGCGAGACCTGGCCGGGCCGCATGGGCGCCGGCCGGGCCGATGACCTTCATCGTGCCCTTCGCCGCGGGCGGCACCAATGACGACGTGATGCACGTCATCGCGGACGGGCGTGGCCCGGCTGCTCGGCCAGCCGGTCGCCATCCAGAACAAGCCCGGCAGGGCCGGCGTGCGCGCCATTGCCGGGCTTGCCACCGCACCGCCGGACGGGCGCCTGCTCGCCGAACTGCCGGTGCAGGTCATCCGCGCGGCGCTGCTCGACAATCTCGGCTTCGATGCCGCGCGCGACACCACGCCGATCCTGGGCGTGGCCGGCAGCGCCTATGGCTGCATCGCCAAGACCGACCGCTTCCCCGATGGCTGGGCCGGCTTCATCCGTGAAGCGCGCGAGAAGCCGGGCACGCTGTCCTATGGTTCCTCCGGCCTGAATTCGACGGCGCATCTGACGATGGCGCGGCTGCTCCTGCGGGAACGGGTGCAGGTGGTCCATGTGCCCTTCCGTGGTGCCATGCATGGCGCGCGGGCGCTCTCGGCCGGGGATATCGACGTGCTCGCCGGTCCCGTGCGCATCGGGGAGGCGGTGACCGCCGGCGAAGCCGTCTGGCTGAATGTCTGGAGCGCACAGCGCCTGCGCCGCTGGCCGGATGTGCCGACCCTGCGGGACCTCGGCTACCGGCTGGTGGTGACGACGCCGTTCGGCATCGTCGGCCCGCCCGGCCTGCCCGAGGATATCGTCACGACCATCCGCGAGGCGGTCCGGGCCACCATGCGGACGGAGGAGTTCCGCAACCTGCTCGAGCGGCTGGACATGACCGAGGATTATCGCGACGGCGCCACCTACGGCGCCTTCCTGGCGGAATCCGCCCGCATGGAGGAGATGCTGATCGGCCGGCTCGGCCTGCAGCCGTGACCCCGCCCGGCATCCTGGCGCTTGAACGCGCATCGCTGACCGCCGTGCCGGCGCCGCGCACCGGCTTCGATGGCGGCTTCGTGCTGCGCGCCTTCGCCGGCGGGACCGGCCGCGCCAATGCCGCCTCCTCCCTGGATCCGTCGCCCGACCCGGACCTCGCTGCGCGGATCGGGCGGATCGAGGAACGCTATCGCGCCTTCGGGCTGCCGGTGCGTTTCCGTTCCACGCCGCTCGACCCGCCTGGCCTGGTCGAGCATCTCAAGGCGCGCTTCTACGTGCCGAAGGACGAGACGGTGATCCTGCTCGCGCCGATCGCCGATGTCGCGGTGCCCGACCTGTCCGCACGCGCGCGGCCGGAACCCGATGCCGACTGGATGGCGGTGACCGCGACCGCCGAGCACCAGAGCCCGAAGCGCCGCCAGGAAAAGGAAGGCACCCCGCCCCTGCTGACCACGCCTGGCGCCTGGATCACGCTGCGCGACGGTGGTGAGGCCGCGGCGGTCGCCTCGGTCGTCGCCACGGGGGCGCTGGCGGGGTATTTCGACCTCGCGGTGCGGCCCGAGCATCGCCGCAAGGGGCTCGCCGCGCGCACCGTGCGCGCGGCGGCACAATGGGCCGGCACGCAGGGCGCCGAATGGCTGTTCTGCCAGGTGGCCGCCAGCAATACCGCCTCCCTGGCCCTCAACGCCGCGCTGGGACTGCGGGAGGCCTATCGCTACACCTATTGGGTGCGCCCGCAGGACGGGCTGACGGCATTGAAGTTCGGCTGAATCGCGGATGCCGGCCGCGCATGCGCGGCACCGCCGCCGTGGCCGTTTCCCTTCGCGCCGGGCCGACCGCATCGTCTTGGGCAGCCCCTTCACCCGATCAGGCAATGCCGCCTGACCGGCACCCGCTTCATCTGGCGATCGGGTGCCGGTGGGCTGATCGGCACAGGCTGTCGGGGGTTGGTGGGGGTGTTCGGGCAAGGGTGGTCTTGCACGGGCCGTGATGACGGGGCTTCCTGCGGCGATGCGATTGCTCTCCGGTCATGCCCGTCTCGCCGGCGTCCTCGGCTGGCCCGTCTCCCATTCCCGCTCCCCGCGGCTGCACGGCTATTGGCTGGATAGCCTTGGCATCGACGGGGCCTATGTGCCGCTGCCGGTCCATCCGGACGGCTTCGCGGCGGCGGTCCGGGCGCTGGCCGCGCTCGGTTTCCGCGGCGCCAACGTCACCATTCCGCACAAGGAAGCCGCCTTCGGCGTCTGTGACGTGGTGGACGCGACGGCCCTTCGCGCCGGCGCGGTGAACACGCTGGTGTTCCGGGATGGCCGGATCGAGGGGTCCAACACGGATGGCTTCGGCTTCCTGGAGAATGTTCGCGACCAGGCGCCCGGCTGGCAGCCATCGGCCGGGCCGGCCGTGCTGCTGGGTGCCGGCGGCGCCGCACGGGCCATTGCCGCCGCGCTGCTCGATGCCGGCTGCCCGCTGGTGACACTGGTGAACCGGTCGCGCGCCCGTGCGGAAGCGCTGGCCCGCGACCTCGGCGGGCCGGTCGCCGTGGCCGAGGCCCCGCCGCTGGCCGAGGCGGCCTTGCTGGTGAACACCACCTCGCTCGGCATGCAGGGCCATCCGCCGCTGGCGATCGACCTGGCTGCCCTGCCCGCATCCGCCATCGTTGCGGACATCGTCTATGTGCCGCTGGAGACGCCGTTGCTGGCTGCGGCCCGTGCGCGCGGGCTGCAGGTGGTGGAAGGGCTCGGCATGCTGCTCCACCAGGCACGCCCGGGTTTCGAGGCCTGGTTCGGCGTCCCCCCGACGGTTGATGAGGCGCTGCGCGCGGTGGTGGCCGCGGATATCCCGCCGCGATGATCATCCTCGGCCTCACCGGCAGTATCGGCATGGGCGAAGTCGACCGCGACGGCAAGTTTTCGCCGCCTGGGCATTCCGGTGTTCGATGCCGATGCCGCGGTGCATCGGCTGCAGGGACGCGGCGGCCGAGCGGTGGCGCCGATCGGCACCGCCTTTCCCGGCAGCGTCCGTGGACGGCCAGGTGAACCGGGAAGCCCTGAGGCGCGCCGTGCTCGGCGACCCCGGCGCGCTGAAGCGGCTGGAGCGCATCGTCCATCCGCTGGTGCGTGACGAGGAAAGACGCTTCCTCGCCCGGGCGCGGCGCGCGGGGCAGCGGCTGGTGGTGCTGGACGTGCCGCTGTTGCTCGAGACCGGGGGCGAGAAGCGGGTGGACCAGGTGGTCGTGGTCTCCGCCCCAGCGGCCGTGCAGGCCGCGCGCGTGCTGCGGCGGCGCGGCATGACGGCCGAGCGGCTTGCCGCGATCCGTGCACGGCAAATGCCCGATGCCGAGAAGCGGCGGCGCGCCGACCATGTGGTGCCGACCGGGCTCAGCCGCCGTTTTGCCCAGGCGGCCATCCTGCGCCTGGTGCGCCGGCTGCTGCGCCAGGACGGATCAGTGCCGGATGGCGGCGCCTGACGCGGATGGCTGCGGTGGCCTGACACAGGCCGCCCGGCGCAGCACCGCTGCGTGACGGCAGCGCGGCCGGTTCGGCCGGACGGCAGGCTCTCGCGGCCTGCGCCGCTTTTCCCCGCCGAAGGCTCACGATCGGCGCGACGCGCGTCTATACTGGCCCGATGCGCCAGATCATCCTGGATACCGAGACCACGGGGCTGGACCCCTTGCAGGGCGACCGCGTCATCGAGGTGGCGGCGGTCGAACTGGTCAACCTGTTGCCGACAGGCGCGACCTTCCATCGCCTTGTCGATCCCGAGCGCGACATTCCGGCGGAGGCTTCGCGCATCCACGGCTTCACCAGCGCCGACCTGGCCGGCAAGCCGGTTTTCGCCGCCGTCGCGGCCGACATGCTGGCCTTCCTGGGAGATGCGCCGATCATCGCGCATAACGCGCCCTTCGATTTCGGCTTTCTGGATGCGGAGCTGCTGCGCGCCGGCTTCCCGAGGCTCGATCGGTCCCGGATGGTGGACAGCCTGGTGCTGGCGAAGGAACGCTATCCGGGCATGCCCAACAGCCTGGATGCGCTGTGCCGGCGTCTCGGCGTCGACAACTCCATGCGGGCCTCGCACAACGCCATCCTCGACTGCACGCTGCTCGCGCAGGTGTATCTCGAACTGATGGGCGGCAAGCAGCCGGGGCTGGAACTCGCCGCGATCACGACGGGCGGCGGCGCGGTCGTCACGGCTGTCGAGGCCGTCACCTGGGCCGCGCGGCCCATCATCCTTCCCGCCGACCGCGCCGCCGCCCATGCCGCCTTCATCGCGGCCAAGGTCAAGGATGCCCTGTGGCTGAAGCCACCCTTCGCCGAGGGCTCGTGATGCGGGTCGTCCTCGGCATCCTGCTGGGCTTCGTGCTCGGCTGGGTGGCGACGAGCGCGGCGTTGCTGGCCTATGGCGAGATGGCGCATGTGAGCCAGGCCGAGGGCGCCTATGCCATGGGGGCGATATTCATGGCGGGCCCGGCCGGCGGCCTGCTGGGCGCGGTGCTCGGCGGCTTCCTCGGCGCGCGCCGCCGGCGGCGCTGAGCAAGGGCCTACGCCAGCAGCACCCCATGCTGCCGCAGGAAGCCCAGCAGGGCGAGCAGCGGCAAGCCCAGGATCGCCGCGTGTTCGCCCTCGACCTTGCTGAAAAGCTGCACCCCGGGCCCCTCGATACGATAGGCGCCGACGGATTGCGTCACATGCTCTCCCTCAAGGGCGAGGTAGGCGTCCAGGAACGGGTCGGAGATGGCCCGCATGGTGAGCCGGGGCACCGCGACATGCTGCCAGATCCGCTGTCCGTGCCGATGACAGACGATCGCGGTCACGAGCTGGTGGCTGCGCCCGCGCAGCGCCAGCAATTGCAGCCGCGCCGCCGCGGTATCGGCCGGCTTGTCGAACCATTGCCCGTCGCAGACCAGCAGCTGGTCGCAGCCGATCACCAGCGCCTCGGGGTCGCGCCGGGCGATGCGTTCAGCCTTGGCATCGGCCAGCATCAGGGCGGCATCGGCTGGCGGTATCGCCTCGGCCTGCGCAGCCTCCTTGATCGCGGCTTCGTCCACCGCTGCGGCGACGGCTTCGACGTGCAGGCCGGCAGCGGCCAGCACCGCCCGCCTGGCGGCGGAAGCCGAGGCCAGGACCAGCCGCGGGGCCTCGGCCTGCAGCGCCATCATGCCTTGCCCGGCTGCGCACCGAGGACGCTGGCGGCAGGGTCCTCCGGGGCATGGATGGTCGCGGCATCCTTGCGGCGGGCGTGCCAGGAATCCATCAATTGCAGGATGGTCGCGGCGGTTTCCTCGATGCTGCGCCGGGTCACGTCGATCACCGGCCAGCCCCGCGACGTGCAGAGCCGCCGCGCGGCGACGATTTCGGCCTTCACCGCATCCGGGTCGACATAGTCGGTGGCGTCCTGCCGGACGCCCGCCGCGCCGATGATCTTCAAGCGATGGCGGCGGATGTCGATCAGCGCGTTCATGTCGATATGCAGCCCGATCACCGGGCAGGGCGGGTCCTCCAGCGCGACCGGCAGGACCGCGCCGGGCACCAGCGGCACGTTGGCCGCCTTGATGCCGCGATTGGCGAGGTAGAAGCAGGTCGGTGTCTTGGAGGAACGGGACACGCCGACCAGCACGACATCGGCGTTGCTGATGCCTTGGGTGCCCTGGCCGTCATCGTGGGAGAGCACGTAGTGCATGGCGTCGATGCGCCGGAAATAATCGGCATCCATCACATGCTGCGCGGCGCGCCTTTCCTTGGCGCGCGCGCCGATCGTGCCCTGCAGCAGTTCCATCACCTGGTCGAGCGGCGAGACGCAGGTCACGCCAAGCCGTCCGCAGGCTTCCTCCAGCGCGAGGCGCAGGCTCGAAATCGACCAGGGTGTAGAGCACCGGTCCCGGCTCATGCTCGATGCCTTCCAGGACGCGGTCCAGTTGCAGGCGCGAGCGCACCAGCGACCACCTGTGGTGGATCACGTGATGGTCGTCGAAACGCGCCAGGGTTGCGCGGGCGATGGAGTTGAGCGTCTCGCCCGTCGAATCCGAGACGAGATGGAGATTGATCTGACGGTTGGCATCTGGGGAGGATAGCGTGAATCGCTGTGGATGACGGGGATGGAATCCGGCCCCGGGCAGGCCTGTGGGGACAAGTCCGGCGAAGACGCAATGGCCGCGGAGCAGGGCATGAATTTCAGGCGCCCGGTGTGCCGGCTGCGGATAGAGCGCCGGAAACCGCGCTGGACCAGGGCTTCGTGGACAGCCGCGACTGTGGGCGAAGCGGTGGACGAAACCATGGCGAGTTGCGTCCCCGAGATCCACAGGCCCTACTACTCTCTCAACCTATCCTAAGAATCCTTATTCCTTGTTTAAGGGCGCGGTATGGAACGCAATGTCTCGCCGGCCCCGGCCAAGCCCCTGCTGCGCGCGCTGGGTGGCGAAGCCGTCTGGCCGCCGCCGGCCTGGCTGATGCGCCAGGCCGGGCGATACCTGCCGGAATACCGCGCCGTGCGCGCCAAGGCGGGCGATTTCATCGCCCTGTGCACCACGCCGGAACTGGCGGCGGAAGTCACCCTCCAGCCGATCCGCCGCTTCGGCATGGAAGGCGCGATCCTGTTCTCCGACATCCTGATGGTGCCCTGGGCGCTCGGGCAGCCGCTGCGCTTCGCGGAAGGCGAGGGGCCGTTGCTCGATCCGCTGCGAGGTGCGGAAGCGATCGCCGCGCTCGATCCGGCGAAGGTGGTCGCGCGCGTCGCGCCGATCCTGGAGACGGTCTCGCGGGTGCGCGAGGGCCTGGCCGCGGAAGCGCCGCG
This sequence comes from uncultured Alphaproteobacteria bacterium, assembly GCA_963732425.1. Classification (GTDB taxonomy): domain Bacteria; phylum Pseudomonadota; class Alphaproteobacteria; order Acetobacterales; family Acetobacteraceae; genus Neoroseomonas. The sequence goes on along the minus strand of CAVSZN010000012.1, from coordinate 60,377 downwards.
GACCACGCTGATCGGCTTCGCCGGCGGCTGTTTCACCGTGGCCTGCTACATGCTGGAAGGCCGTGGCAGCAAGGAATTCGCCGCGGCCCGGGGCCTCGCCTATGCCGATCCGGCCCTGTTCGGACGGCTGATCCGGACGCTGCAGGACGCCACCGTGGAATACCTGGTCGCGCAGGTCGAGGCGGGCGCCGAGGCGCTGATGCTGTTCGATTCCTGGGCAGGGATGCTCTCGCCCAGCCAGTTCCGCCGATGGGTGATCGAGCCGACCGCCTCGATCACCCGCGGCGCTGCGGCGCCGTTGCCCCGGCATCCCGCTGATCGGCTTCCCGCGCCTCGCCGGGCCGCTGCTGACCGACTACGCGGCACGCGCCGGGGTGGACGCCGCGGCGATCGACACCGCGATGGACCCGCGCTGGGCAGCCCAGGCGGTGCCGCCAGGCATGGCGCTGCAAGGCAACCTCGATCCGCTGGCCCTGGTCGCGGGCGGCGCCGCGCTGGAAGCGGAAGCACGCTCGATCCTCGCAGCGATGCGCGGGCGGCCTTTTGTGTTCAACCTCGGCCACGGCATCGTGCCGCAGACGCCGCCGGATCATGTCACCGCGCTCATGCGGATCCTGCGCTCGGCCTGACGGCCGTCGCGTGCGGCGTCGTGCGAACGGGTGACGTTCCGTCGATCGACCCAACTCGCGCCAGGTCAGGCGAGGGCGCGCACCAGGAGCATGGCCAGGAGACCCGACACCAGCGCAGGCAGCAGGCGCCGCCGGTCGACCAGACACACCGTCACGCCCACGGCAAGGCCGGCAAGCCGCGCCACAAGCGGCACATCGGCCAGCGCGCCCACCGGGGATACGATGGCGAGGGCGACAAAGGCGGCGAGCGTCGCCTGAGCGACCGCCGTTGCCCAGGCGATCGCCGGATGCTCGGTCGACATGCCACCGGCCAGCCAAACGCCGGCAAGACGCAACAGGAGGCAGATCGCCGCCGTCATCGCCAAGGCGAGGTCAGCGGGCTGCACGGCGGCGTCCCATCAGGAAGGCAGCCGTGCCACCGAGCAGGCCGGCACCGAGCAGCGCCATGGCGGACGGCAGCACGAAGGCCAGCGTGGCTGCCGCCGCGCCGCACAACACCGCGCGTCGCGGCGCGGGCTTGTCGAGATCGGCGCTCAGCAGCAAGGCGTAGTAGAGCGGGTTGACGAACAACAGCGCGGCGCGGGCCTCCGGCCCAAGCATGCCGGCGATATGGAAGCCCGACAGCGCGGCCGTGCCGGCAACCACCCAGGAGGTCATGCCGAAGCCCAGGAACCAGCTGATGCGCGAAGGCCGTTCAATCGAGGGCAGGGCGCGCATCGCCGCCGCCCAGGGCGTCACCGCGATGAACGGAACCGCCGGCAGCAGGCGCCGGCGGCTGCCCGACGGACAGCACGGGCGCCAGAGAGACTGCCATCGGCAGGAAGCGCGCATTCACCGCCACGGCGCCCATCACCGCGGCGCCCACACCGCCGGCCCAGCCGGTCGCGGCAGCCTGCACCAGCACCAGTTGCCCCGGCATGCCGTAGATGCCCCAGCAGGCCAGCAAGGCCCAGCCTGGCGACAGCCCCGCTTCCTGCACCGCCGCGCCGAAGGCGAGGAAGGTGGCGGCCATGGCGACGCCGGCGGCGCCGAGGGCCTCGCGAAGGCCGGGAAGGAAGGCGGGAGACACGACGCCATGGTGCGGGCATCTGCCGTCCAGGGGAACCACCCCTCCGCTGATCGCGCGATCAGGCCCCGGATTTGGGAAGCGGATCCTTGCCGCCCGGGGTGACGCCGAAAGCGGCCCGGAACGCCGCGCCGAAGGCCGGCGCGCTGGCATAGCCCACCGCGGCGGCAGCCTGGGCGGGCGTGGAGCCGGCGGCCAGCAGCGCGGCGGCCTCCGCCAGGCGCAGCGCCTGGCGCCAGCGGGCGAAGCCCATGCCGGTCTCGGCGTGGAACAGGCGGCGCAAGGTTCGCGGGCTCGCGCCGCAGCGGATCGGCCCAGTCATCGAGCAGTGAGGTCGCTGGCAGGATCCGCGGCCAAGGCCGCCGCCAGCCGCAGCAGGCGGGCATCGCGGGGCTGCGGCACGGCGATGGCAAGGCGCGGGGCGCGGCGGATTTCCTCAAGGATCAGCGCAGCGAGATGGCCGCCACGGCCATGCTCATCCCATTCCAGCGGCTCGGCGCAGGCGGCGAGGATCAGTTCGCGCAGCAGCGGGGCGACGGACAGGGCCGCGGGGCGGGGCGGCAGGTCGCGTGCCGCATCGGCCCGGAGGAACAGCGCGCGCATCGCGAGGCCATGGGGCATCGCCACCGCGTGGGGCAGGCCTGCCGGCAGCCACAGGGCGCGGGCGGGCGGCACGGTGTAGCGTTCCGCATCGGTGGTGACGCGCATGATGCCCTCGGTGGCATAGAGCAACTGCGCGCGGTCATGGGTGTGGCGCGGAACCGTATCGCCCTCCGGGTAGTCCCGCGCGAAGGCGGCGAGGGGGCGGTCCACCCGGTCATGCGGCAGGTCGCGCCGCGGGTGCGACGCCTTGGCCGTTCATCGACAGTATTTGGCCTGACGTTGCCATGCGGCCGAGGCTAGCCTCGCGCAACGCCGGGCGGCAAGCCGCGGCGAGAGGGAAAGCCATGACACCGGCACAGCGCCAGGTGGTGTTCATCAACACCGCCCATACCTTCACCCATTACTGCCTGCTGATCCTGGCCACGGCGGTGCTCGCCATGGTCGACGCAGGACCGGGCCGATCTTCGGCGGGGATTTCGGCCCGGTCCTGGCGCTCGGGACGGCGATGTTCATCACCTATGGCCTCGGCGCGCTGCCGATGGGCTGGCTGGCCGGCCGGTTCGGCCGGCGCGTGATGATGAGCAGCTTCTTCCTCGGCACCGGCTTCTTCATGGCGTGCCGCGGGCTTCATGGACAGTCCGGTCGGGATCGGCGTGGCGCTCGGCCTGATGGGATGCTTTGCGGCCGTCTACCACCCGATCGGCACCGCCGTGCTGGTGGAGGCGGCGGGCGAGAAGGTCGGCCGGGCCATGGGGATCAACGGCGTCTTCGGCAATTTCGGCGTCGCGACGGCGCCGATCGTCACGGCCTTCGTGGCGGCGACGCTGGGCTGGCGCTGGGCGTTCATCCTGCCGGGGATCGCCTGCTTCACGGTCGGGCTGTTCTACATGCGGGAGCCGGAATTCGATGCGGTGAAGGCCGGCGGCGGGGTCGCGCCCGCTTCCCGAGATCCCGCGCGCGGTGGTGCGGCGCGCGGTGATGATCCTGCTGGCGATCGCCGCCGTCTCGGGCCTGGTGTTCAACGCCTATACGCTGCTGATCCCGAAGCTGATGCAGGAGAGGCTGGCGAACAGCCCGGACCTGCTGCCGGTGGTGGGGTTGCTGGCCTTCCTGGCGACGATCTGCGGCGGTGCTCACGCAGTTCACCGTCGGGCGGATGATCGACAGCCGGACGCTGAAGATGGTGTTCCTGCCGCTTGGCGTCGCGGTGGTGCCGGGGCTGCTGGCGCTGTCCTTCCTGGAGGGCTGGCTGGTGCTGCCGGTGGCCGGGCTGGTGGCCGCCTGCGTGTTCGGCCAGGTGACGGTGAATGAGACGATGACGGCGCGCTACGTGGCGCCGGAACTGCGGGCGAAGCTGTATTCCATCCGCTTCACCATCGGCTTCATGGGCGCGGCGGTGGCCTCCCCGCTGGTCGGGTTCCTGCATGAGGCGACCGGGTCGCTGGCGGTGGCGATGATGGTGCTGGCCGGCGTGGCGATGGTGACGCTGATCTGCGCCTTCGCCTTCCCCGACCGGAAGGAGGAGCTGAAGCCGGAGATTGTGGGCGCAGGCGCCGGAATTCCGGCGCGAGCGGCGCGTGCACGATGGCGCAAGCCGGCCGAGTGACGGGCGCTCGCACCGGACGCGCCGACGCTGCGCTTGCTGACAGGCGACCGGAAGAGAAGGAGGGGGTGCGGGGGAATTCTCTCCCTCCGGCCTGTCACGGAATCAGGACGGTGCTGCCCGTCGTCTGCCGCGCTTCCAGCGCGCGATGCGCGTCGGCGGCGTCCTTCAGGGCGAAGGTCTGGTTGACGCGGATCTGCACGGCGCCGGAGCCGACCACCTCGAACAGGTCGTTCGCGCGGGCGATCAGGTCTTCGTGCTTGGCGGTGTAGGTCGCGAGCGTCGGGCGCGTCAGGTAGAGCGAGCCCTTGGCCGCGAGGATGCCAAGGTCCGGCACCGCCACCGGGCCCGAGGCATTGCCGTAGGAGACCAGCATCCCGAAGGGCGCGAGGCAATCGAGCGAGACGTTGAAGCTGTCGCGGCCGACGCTGTCGAAGACGACGGGCAGCATGGCGCCGCCGGTGATCTCCTTGACCCGGGCGGGAACGTCGTCCCTCGTCAGCAGCGCGTGGGTGACGCCATGGGCACGGGCGAGCGCGGCCTTTTCCTCGGTGCCGACGACGCCGATCACGGTGCAGCCGAGGTGCTTGAGCCACTGGCACATGATCAGGCCGACGCCGCCGGCCGCGGCGTGGACCAGCACGGTCTGGCCAGGCTGCACGGGGTAGCACTTCTTGATCAGGAAGGCGGCGGTCATGCCCTGCAGCATCATCGCGGCGGCCTGCTCGAAGCCGATGCCGTCGGGCATCTTCACCAGGCGGTCGGCCTTGAGGCAGCGGGCCTCGGCATAGGCGCCGATCGGGCCGGTGGCATAGGCGACGCGGTCGCCGACGGCGACCTCGGTGACGCCTTCGCCGATGGCCTCGACGATGCCCGAAGCCTTCCATGCCGATGATCGCGGGCAGGGAGGGCGCCTTGTACAGGCCGGTGCGGAAATAGACGTCGATGAAGTTGAGGCCGACCGCCTTGTGGCGGATGAGGGCCTCGCCGGGCTTGGGGGACGGGAGGGGGATGTCCTCCCACACCATCTTCTCGGGGCCGCCGGTCTCATGGATGCGGATGGCGTGGGTCATGACGAACGACTCCGTCGCTGGGCCGGCCTGGCGGCGGCCGTGAAAAGGGTATCGGCCTCGGGCGCGGAGCGCTCGAGGTCGAGGAGGTAACGCTTGGTAGCCGCTCCCTCGCCGCCCGAATAGCCGCCGAGCGACCCGTTGGCCGCGACCACGCGGTGGCAGGGGATCAGGATCGGGATCGGGTTGGCGCCATTGGCCTGGCCGATGGCGCGCGGCGCGCGGCAGCCGACCTGCTGGGCGATGTCGAGATAGGATGCGTGTCTGGCCGGCCGGGATGGTGCACAGCGCGTCCCAGACCTTGCGCTGGAAGGCGGTGCCGTGCGGGGCCAGCGGCAGGTCGAATTCCGTCCGCGTGCCGTCGAAATAGTCCTGCAGCTGGTCGCGGGCGCGCAGCAGCAGGGGTGTTGGTTCCTGGTCGCGGCCGCGGCCCCAGTCGAGCGCGACGATGGCGCCGTCCTCCTCGGACAGGGTCAGGTCCCCGAGCGGGGTATGGAGGGAAAGCTGGGGCATGGCTGTGCACTGGACAGACACCCTCGGGCGGGGGCCGTCAAGCATGGCGGCGAGCGGGTTGGAGGCGGCGGGACGCCCCGCTACATGCAGGACCTGCCCTGCCCGGAGGCCTCCGCGTGACCGAAGCCGATCCGCCGCCCTTCTACGCCGCGCATGTCTTCGTCTGCACCAATCGCCGGCCGGATAACCACCCGCGCGGCTGCTGCGCGGCGCGGGGGTCCGAGAAGCTGCGCGACTACATGAAGGCGCGCGCCAAGGAGCTGAAGATCCCCGATATCCGGGTCAACACCGCCGGCTGCCTGGAGCGCTGCGAGTTCGGCCCGGCGATGGTGATCTATCCCGAAGGGGTCTGGTACCGGCCGACGACGATCGAGGATGTCGAGGAGATCCTGCAGGTGCATGTGATCGGCGGCGGGCGGGTGCGGCGGCTGATGCTGACCGAGAAGGACGTGCCGCCGCCGAAGGCGTGAGGGGTGTTTCACGTGGAACACCGAGCCGGCGCCAGGTCCTGTGACGGCGATCCGACACGATCTTTGCCCTGGCGAGCGGCGCGGGCGCGTGGCGCCATCGCGGTGCTGCGCCTGTCGGGGCCGCGCAGCGGGACGATGCTGCGCGCGCTGGCGGGCGGGCTGCCGAAGGCCACGGATGGCGAGCCTGCGCCGGCTGCGCGACCCCGCGGACGGCGAGGTGCTGGACCAGGCGCTGGTGCTCTGGTTTCCAGGGCCGGCATCCTACACCGGGGAGGACAGCGCCGAGCTGCACCTGCATGGCGGGCCGGCGGTGGTGGCGGCGGTGGGCGGGGCGCTGGCGGCGCTGGGCGCCCGGCCGGCCGAACCCGGCGAGTTCACCCGCCGCGCCTTCCTGAACGGGCGGATGGACCTGACGGCGGCCGAGGGCATCGCCGACCTGATCGCGGCCGAGACCGAGGCGCAGCGCCGCCAGGCCCTGCGCCAGGTGGATGGCGCGCTGGCGACGCTGACCGGAGGCTGGGCGGCGCGGCTGACGCGGCTGCTGGCGCATCAGGAAGCGGCGATCGAATTCGCCGAGGACGACCTGCCGACCGATCTGGGCGACCAGGCGCGCGCCGGGCGCGGCCGCGCTGCGGGCGAGATCGAGGCGCATCTCGCCGATGGCGGGCGGGGCGAGCGGCTGCGGGAAGGGGTGCTGGTCGCGATCCTCGGCGCGCCGAATGCGGGCAAGTCGTCGCTGCTGAATGCGCTGGCGGGGCGGGAGGCGGCGATCGTCTCGGCCCGGGCGGGCACCACGCGCGATGTGGTGGAGGTGCGGCTCGACCTGGCGGGCGTGCCGGTGACGCTGGCCGATACCGCCGGGCTGCGCGAGGCGGGGGACGAGATCGAACAGGAGGGCATCCGGCGCGCGCGGCGGCGGGCCGAGGAAGCGGACCTGGTGCTGGCGGTCTTCGCCGCCGATGCCGCGCCGGATGCCGAGACCCTGGCCTGGGTGACGCCGGCGGCGCTGGTGCTGGCGAACAAGGTCGACCTGGCGCCGGCGCCGGCGGCGATCGGCGGGGTGGTGCCGCTGGCCGATCTCGGCCCGGACCGGGGCCGGGCCTGGACGGCGCTGCGGGCGGCGCTTGACGGCGGCGGCGGTGCGGCTGGCCGGGGCCGGCGATGCGGCGCTGCTGACGCGCCCGCGCCATCGGGCCGCGCTGACCGAAGCGGCGGCCTGGCTGGCCGAGGCCGAAGCAGCGCCGCTGCCCGAACTGGCGTCCGAGGCCCTGCGCGCCGCCCTGCGGGCCCTCGGCCGCCTGACCGGCCAGGTCGGCGTCGAGGACGTCCTCGACGTCGTCTTCCGCGACTTCTGCATCGGCAAGTGACCGCCAGCGAGGGCGGAATCGCAAAAGAAGGAGGGGGTTCGGGGGAGTTCTCTCCCCCGACCTTGCTGCCTGCCCTATACCCACCCTCATGGACCAGATGTTCGACGTCATCGTCATCGGCGGCGGCCATGCCGGCTGCGAGGCGGCTGCCGCGGCCGCGCGCTGCGGCGCGCGCACGCTGCTGCTGACGCACCAGATCGAGACCCTCGGCGAGATGTCCTGCAACCCCGCCATCGGCGGGGTCGGCAAGGGCCATCTGGTGCGGGAGGTGGACGCGCTGGACGGCATCATGGCCCGCGCCGCCGATGCCGCCGCCATCCATGTGAAGACGCTGAACCGGTCCAAGGGCCCGGCGGTGCGCGGCCCGCGGGCGCAGGCGGACCGCAAGCTGTACCGCGCGGCCGTGCGGGGCCTGCTGGAGGCGCAGCCCGGCCTGACGATCCTGGCCGCCGCGGCCGAGGGGATCGAGACCGCCGCCGATGGCGGCATCGCCGCCGTGCTGACCGGCGATGGCCGGCGCATCGCCTGCGGCGCGCTGGTGGTGACGACCGGGACCTTCCTGCGCGGCGAGATCCATATCGGCGAACGGCGCATCCCGGCCGGGCGCGTCGGGCGATGCGCCGGCGATCGGCCTGGCCCTGGCGTTCGAGCGGCTGGGCCTGCCGCTGGCGCGCCTGAAGACCGGCACGCCGCCGCGGCTGGATGGCCGGACCATCGCCTGGGATGAGCTGGAGGCCCAGCCGGGCGATGACCCGCCCGAGCCGCTGTCCTGGATGACGGAGCGGATCACCAACCGCCAGGTGGTCTGCGGCATCACCGTCGACGACGCCGGCGACGCATGCGCTGATCCGCGCGAACCTGCACCAGAGCGCCGTCTATGGCGGCCGCATCCAGGGGGTCGGGCCGCGCTACTGCCCGTCCATCGAGGACAAGGTGGTCCGCTTCGCCGATCGGGAGCGCCACCAGGTCTTCCTGGAGCCCGAGGGCCTGGACGACGACACGGTCTATCCGAACGGCATCTCGACCAGCCTGCCGGAGGATGTGCAGGCGGCGATGATCGCCTCCATGCCGGGGCTGCAGCAGGCCCGGATCGTGCGGCCCGGCTATGCGATCGAGTACGACCATGTCGACCCGCGCGCGCTGACCCCGGCGCTGGAGGTCCGGTCGGTGCCGCGGCTGTTCCTGGCCGGGCAGATCAACGGCACGACCGGGTATGAGGAGGCCGCGGCGCAGGGGCTGATGGCAGGGCTGAACGCGGCGGCGCGCGCATCGGGCGGGCAGCCGGACCGCGTGCTGACGCGCGGCGGAGGCCTATGTCGGCGTGCTGGTGGACGACCTGGTGCTGCAGGGCGTCTCCGAGCCCTACCGGATGCTGACGGCGCGCGCAGAACACCGGCTGGTGCTGCGGGCCGACAATGCCGGGCTGCGCCTGACCGAGACGGGCATCGCCTGGGGCTGCGTCGGGCCCGAGCGCGCCGCGCGGCATCGGGCCTTCGCCGCAGCGGTGGCGGATGCCCTGGCGCGGGCACGGGCGGAAGGTGCCACGCCCTGCCGCGCTGGCCGCCGGCGGCATCGCGGTGAACCAGGACGGCAAGCGGCGCTCGGTGCTGGAGGTGCTGGCGCTGCCTGGCATCGATGCCGGCCCTGGTCGATGCCGCCTTCCCCTGGCTGCGGGACCTGCACGCCGGCCATGCGGGCGCAGCTGGAGGCCGAGGCGCTCTACGCCCCCTACCTACGCCGGCAGGAGGCCGAGATGCGCCTGCTGGAGCGTGAGGAGCGGACGCGCATCCCCGATGGTCTCGACTTCGCCGTGCGTGCCGGGCCTGTCCTCCGAAATGCGCCAGCGGCTCGCGGCCGCCCGCCCGGCCACGCTCGGTTCCGCCGGGCGCCTGCCGGGCATCACCCCGGCGGCGATCGCCGCCCTGGCGGTGGCGCTGCGGCGGGAGGGGGCACGTTCCACGTGAAACACCCGATCCCGGCACTGCCGGCCGATGCGGCGCGGGATGCGCGGCTGGCAACCTTCCGCGACCTGCTGCTGCGCTGGAACGCGACGATCAACCTGGTCGCCGGCAAGACGGCGGCCGGAGGTGGACCGGCGCCATATCGCCGACAGCCTGCAACTCGTCCCGCTGCTGCCGGCCGAAGGGCCGATCGCCGACCTCGGTTCGGGCGGCGGGCTGCCCGGCATCGTCATCGCGGCCGCACTGCCGGACCGCGAACTGCACCTCGTCGAATCCGATCGCCGCAAGGCGGCCTTCCTGATCGAAGCCGCCGGCACGCTGAAACTGTCGCGGGTCAAGGTGCATCCGCAGCGGATCGAACAGGCCCGCCTGCCGCCGCTTGCCGCCATGACCGCGCGTGCGCTGGCGCCGCTGGACGTCGCTGCTCGGATTCGCCGCGCAATTCCTGGCCCCCGGCGGCGTCGCGATCCTGCCGAAGGGCCGCACCGCCGAGCAGGAGTTGACGAGTGCGGCCGCACACTGGCACTTCATCCCGGAGCGGTTCGAGAGCCGCACGGACCCCGAGGCCACCATCCTCCGCCTGAGCGAGATCCGCCGTGTCCGCGACGTCTGACCGCGCACCCCCCCGCATCATCGCCCTTGCCAACCAGAAGGGTGGCGTCGGCAAGACCACGACCGCGATCAACCTCGGCACGGCGCTCGCCACCAAGCGCCGCGTGCTGCTGATCGACATGGACCCGCAGGGCAATGCCTCGACCGGCCTCGGCATCGCGCGGCAGGACCGCGGCGCGGGATCCTATGCGCTGCTGACCGGTGAACGGCCGCTGCGCGACCTGCTGCGCCCGACCAAGATTCCGAACCTGACCCTGCTGCCGGCCGACCCCGAACTGGCCGGCGCCGAGATCGAGCTGGTCGGCCTCGAGAACCGCGAGCGCCGCCTGCGCGATGCGCTGACCACCCAGGCTGACGCGCTGGCCGGCACCGAGATCATCCTGATCGACTGCCCGCCCTCGCTCGGCCTGCTGACGCTCAATGCCCTGGTCGCCGCGAACTCGGTGCTGGTGCCGCTGCAGACGGAATTCTTCGCCCTCGAAGGCGTCTCGCAGATCACGCGCACGGTCGAGCGGGTGAAGCGCGCGCTGAACCCGGCGCTGGAACTGGAAGGCATCGTCCTGACGATGTTCGACAAGCGCAACAATCTGTCGGAACTGGTCGCCGCCGATGTCCGCGCCTTCTTCGGCGCCAAGGTCTATTCCACCGTCATCCCGCGCAATGTCCGCATCAGCGAGGCGCCCTCGCACGGCCTGCCGGTCATCCTCTACGACCACCGCTCCGCCGGCGCGCAGGCCTATGTCGACCTCGCCGCGGAACTGCTGAAGCGCGAACGCCGCGCCAGGAAATCGGCCGCATGAAGAAGCCCACGCGCCTCGGCATGGGGCTGTCCGCCCTGATGGGCGACAACCAGGCCCCGGTCCCCGCCGCGCCGACCGGCGCCCCGCGCACCCTGCCGGTCGAGGCGCTGGAGCCGAGCCCCTTCCAGGCGCGTTCGACGCCCGACCCGGCGGCGCTCGCGGAACTCGCCGCCTCCATCCAGGAACACGGCATCCTGCAGCCCATCCTGGTGCGGCCGAAGCCCGGCGCTGCCGGCAAGTTCCAGATCCTCGGCGGCGAACGCCGCTGGCGCGCCGCGCAGCAGGCCAAGCTGCATGACGTGCCGGTCGTCATCCGCGACCTCGACGACCGCGCCGCCATGGCCGCCGGCCTGGTCGAGAACCTGCAGCGCGAGGACCTCAACGCCCTCGAGGAAGCCGAGGGCTATGCCCGCCTGCTCAGCGAATTCGGCCTGAAGCAGGAAGGCCTCGGCCAGGCGGTCGGCAAGTCGCGCAGCCATGTCGCCAATACGCTGCGCCTGCTCAACCTGCCGCCCCGCGTGCGGGACATGCTGCGCGGCGGCGCGCTGTCGGCCGGCCACGCCCGCGCCCTGCTCGGCGCCGAGGACCCCGAGCGCCTGGCCGGCGTGGTGGTGGTGCGCGGCCTGTCGGTGCGCCAGACCGAGGCGCTCGCCGCTGCCGCCCCGCGCGACCCGACGGCGCGCCGCGCCGCCGAAGCAGGACGCCGACATCGCCGCGCTGGAACGGCGGCTGACGGAACGGCTGGGGCTGAAGGTCGGGATCAAGTCCGCCGGCAAGGGCGGGCAGGTGATGATCAGCTACCGCGACCTCGACCAGCTCGAAGGCGTGCTGCGGCTGCTCGATCCGGACATGGCGTAGCCCGGGACCGGGCCCGGCGGCGCCGGGCAGAGCCCTGCGCCTTCACCCCCGCTTCGCCCGCACCGCTTCCCGCGCCAACCCCATCACCGCCGCCCGCGCCACCGCCACATCCGGCATCCCGGTCGTCTTGGTCGCGCGTTCCGCCTCCAGCAGCGCCGCCCCGGCCGCCGCCAGCGTCTCCGGCCGCCACAGCCGCAGCGCGCGCTCGAAGGACGGCCGGGACTTGAAGAACACCGGCGGCCGCAGCCCATCCAGCGCATCCTTGGCCGAGGCCCCGCGCGCCACCGCCAGCGCCGCCACTTCCAGCCGCTGGACGTGGCGCAGCGCCCCGCGCACCACCTGCACCGCCGCCGCGCCCTTCGGCGAAGGCGGCGTCCAGCGCGCGGTCGGCGCGCGGCCGCCTCGCCCTCGGTCGCCGCCAGCAGCGCGGCATCGAGGTCGAGCGTCGAGCCCTCGGACAGCGAGGCCAGCGCGTCCTCCTCGGTCACCCGCCCGCCGGCGCCGACATACAGCGCGATCTTCTCGCATTCGCGCCGCATGATCAGCCGGTCCTCGCCCAGGCGCTGCGCCATCCAGGCGACCGCGCCGGGCTCGGCCGTCACGCCATAGTCGCGCAGCACCGCGACGATCGAAGCCTTCCAGCGCCGCGCCGGTCTCCGCATAGCAGGCGATCACCGCGGCTTCCGGCCCGGCCTTCTCCAGCGCCGCGCGCAGCCCCTTGCGGCCATCGAGCGACCCGCCTTCCAGCAGCACCACGCCCGGCCCCGACCCCGCCAGCACCGCCTTGGCGGCATTCGCCAGCCCATCCGTCGCATCGCGCACGCGGACCAGGCGGCGCCCGCCGGTCAGCGCCGGCGTCGCGGCCTCGGCGGCAAGCAGCGTCGCGTCCTTCGCCGCGGCATCGCGCGGCAATTCGACCAGCCGGAAGGGATCGTCGCCGGCAATGGCGCGGGTCAGCATGTCGCCGCGCTCGCGCACCAGCCCGGTATCCTCGCCGAACAGCAGCACCAGGCGCGCGGCGCCCGGATCCGCCAGGAAGGCCTGGATGCGGCGCGCGTCGAGCTTCGCCACGCCGCCTCAGCCCGGCCTGCGGCGGCCCGGCCTCGAAGCGCACGGCCAGGCGCTGCACGATGTCGCTCGCCAACTGCTCCATCAGCCGTCGCTCGGCCGCGTCGCGCGCGGTGTCGGCGGCGAAGAACTGGTTCTCCGGCACGTTGTAGGCGTCGAAGGCGCGATCGACGCCGGTGGCCACCAGGCGCGGCGGCGCGTTGGTGTCATAGAGGAACCAGTTCGCCGTCGCGGTGATGCGCACGCGCGCTTGGCGTGCCGTCGCGCTCGAAGCCCTGCACCTCGATGCCATAGGCGAGGCCGACGCGCAGGTCGTAGCGCGCCGGCGACGCCGCGCGCGGCCAAGCCGCTGTTCGAGATGCCGGCGCAGCAACTGCCCGTTGCGCTCGGTGATCAGCCCGACGCGCACCGTCTCCAGCCCGGCGGTGGCTGCACCTTCGGGCCGCGGGCCGTACATCGGCCGGAAGCCGCAGCCGGCCAGGGCCAGCGCCGGCAGCGGCGAGGAACGCGCGCCTAGACGACAAGGTTCACCACCCGCCCCGGGACATGGATGCGCTTGCGGATGGGCTTGCCGGCGATGGCGCGCTGCACGTTCTCCTCCGCCTCGGCGGCGGCGAAGATGCTCTCCTCGCTGGCGCCCACCGGCACCTCGATGGTCGCGCGCAGCTTGCCCAGCACCTGCACCGCGAGCGTGACGCTCTCCGCCACCAGCAGCGCCGGGTCGGCCTCGGGCCAGGGCAGCTGCGCCACCAGTTCGGCGTGGCCGGGGCACAGCAGCGACCAGGCTTCCTCGGCCAGATGCGGCATCATCGGCGCGGACAGCCGGGCCAGCATCTCCAGCGCCTCGCGCTTCGCCCCGCCCGGCGCGTCCTTCGCCGCCTCGATCGCATTGGCGAATTCATACAGCCGCGCGACGGCGACGTTGAAGGCGAAGGTTTCCAGCGCGTCGGTGACCGGCGGCGATGCAGCGATGCGTCGCGCGGCGCAGGGCGCGGCCCTCGGGCTCGGGCGCGGTGCCGGCCGGCGGCAGCGTCGGCAGCGCGCCCTCGACCATGCGGAACACGCGCTGGGTGAAGCGATAGGCGCCGGCGACGCCGGATTCCGTCCACTCCATGTCGCGGTCGGGCGGGTTGTCCGACAGGATGAACCAGCGCGCGGTGTCCGCGCCGTACTTCGCGATGATCGCGCCGGGATCGACGGTGTTGCGCTTGGACTTCGACATCGCCTCGACGCGGCCGATCGTCACCGGCTCATTGCCGCCCTTCAGCGTGGCGGTGCGCACGCCCTCCGGCGTGGTGGAGAAATCGACCTCCTCCGGATACAGCCAGCGTCCATCGGCACCCTTGTAGGATTCGTGCTGCACCATCCCCTGGGTGAACAGCCCGGCGAAGGGTTCCGCGACCGACAGGTGGCCGGTCGCCCTCATCGCGCGGGAGAAGAAGCGCGAATAGAGCAGGTGCAGGATCGCGTGCTCGATGCCGCCGATATACTGGTCCACCGGCAGCCAGGCATCGACGGCGGCGCTTGATCACCGGCACCTCGGCGCGCGGCGAGCAGAAGCGCGCGAAATACCAGGATGAATCGACGAAGGTGTCGCAGGTGTCGGTCTCGCGCCGCGCCGGCTTGCCGCAGTTCGGGCAGGCGACGTGCTTCCAGGTCGGATGATGGTCGAGCGGATTGCCCGGCTTCGAGAAATCCACATCCTCCGGCAGCCGCACCGGCAGCTGGTCGTCGGGCACCGCCACCACGCCGCAATCGTCGCAATGGATGAAGGGGATCGGGCAGCCCCAATAGCGCTGGCGGGACACGCCCCAGTCGCGCAGGCGCCAGTTCACCACGCCGGTGCCCGCGCCCTGCTTCTCCAGCGCCTCGATCGCGCCGCGCTTGGCCGCCGCCACATCCAGCCCGTCGAGGAAGCCGGAATTGAACGCCGTGCCGTCATCGGTGAAGGCCTCGGTGCCGACAGCGAAGGTCGCGGCGTCGGCGCCCTTCGGCAGCACCACCGGCACCACCGACAGATCGTATTTCCGCGCGAAATCCAGGTCGCGCTGGTCATGCGCCGGGCAGCCGAAGATCGCGCCCGTGCCGTATTCCATCAGCACGAAATTCGCGATCCACACCGGGTATTCCGCGCCGGTGAAGGGGTGCTTCACGCGCAAGCCGGTGTCGAAGCCCTTCTTCTCGGCCTGCTCGATCACCGCTTCCGATGTGCCCATGCTGCGGCATTCGGCGACGAACGCCGCGGCCTTCGCATCACGCGCGGCGGCCGCGGCGGCCAGCGGATGCTCGGCCGCGACGGCGAGGAAGGACATGCCGAACAGCGTATCCGGCCGCGTCGTGAACACCTCCACCTCGGCGGTGCCATCCACCGGCTCGGCCAGCGCGAAGCGCACCCGCGCGCCCTTCGCTGCGGCCGATCCAGTTGGACTGCATCAGCTTCACGCGCTCGGGCCAGCGATCCAGCCCGCCCAGCGCCTCCAGCAGGTCCGGCGCATACTTCGTGATCGCCAGCACCCACTGGGCGAGCTTCTTCTTCTCGACCTGCGCGCCGGATCGCCAGCCGCGCCCGTCGATCACCTGCTCATTCGCCAGCACGGTGTTGTCCACCGGGTCCCAGTTCACCCAGGATTCGCGGCGCTCGACCAGCCCGGCCTTCCAGAAGTCGAGCAACAGCTTCTGCTGCTGCCCGTAGTATTCCGGGTCGCAGGTGGCGAATTCGCGCGCCCATTCCAGCGACAGGCCCATGCGCTTCAACTCGTCGCGCATGTTGGCGATGTTGGCGTAGGTCCAGTGCGCGGGATGCACGCCGCGTTCGCGCGCCGCATTCTCGGCCGGCAGGCCGAAGGCGTCCCAGCCCATCGGGTGCATCACCAGATGCCCGCGCGCCCGCTTGTAGCGCGCGACCACGTCGCCCAGCGTGTAGTTCCGCACATGCCCCATATGGATCTTGCCCGAGGGGTAGGGGAACATCTCCAGCACGTAGTATTTCCGCGCACCGGCCGGCGGCACGTCGGGCACCGCGAAGCAGGCGCGGTCGTCCCAGGCCTTCTGCCAGCGCGGTTCGGCCGCGCGGAAATCGTAGCGCGGCGCCGCCGGTTCGTGGGACGCCTTGTCGGGGGATGGTGTGCTGTCGTTCATTGCGCGCGAGCGTCTCGTGCCATGCGGAGGCGAAGGGAGACGGATGCATAAGCCCTGGCGCGCCGGATTCCTAGGGTTGGCGGTTCTCGCCTCGCTGCTGGCCTCGCCGGCGCGGGCGCAGGACCCCAATACCGATTTCACCGCCTACCGCGCGCTTGTTCTCGGTCGCCGCCCTGGCGCCGGCGCGCGGGCGCGTCCACCGTGACCGGCTATACGCTGCATTATCGCGGCGCCATGACCCATGCCGCCTTCGCCCTGGCCACGCTGCCCGACGGGCGGTCGGTCTGGCGTTTCACCGGCGGCCAGCCAGACGGCGCAGGCTGCCCGCAACGGCCTGCAGGCGGCCTGCGACCGCGAGGCTGCCGCCGCGCTGCGGCGCCGGCCACACCTGCCGGATCGTCGCCGCGGACGGTGCTGTGCCGGCGCTGGAGCGGCCCGCCTTCCGGCCGGTGCAGATGACGATCGGCCCGTTTCGCGCCGCGCCGCTGATGTTCCACCACGGCCCGCAGGCCGCCGAGGGCGTTGTCATCTGGTCGCACGGCTATGGCGGGCCAGCCGTTGACCATCGCCGGCGCAACCTGCCCGGGCCGCTGGCCCTGCTGAACGATGCCGGCTGGGACGTGCTGCGCTTCGACCGCGACCCGGCCGAGGACACGCTGCCGGTGGCCCTGTCCACCCTGCTGCGCGCCCTGCCGCTGCTGCGCGAGGCCGGTTATCGCCGCATCGTGCTGGGCGGGCAGTCGCGCGGCGGCTGGCAATCCGTGATGGCCGCGGCCGAGCGGCCGGATTGGGTGCACGCCGTCCTTGCCTTCGCCCCCGCCGCGCATGGCGAGGCCGCGCGCCCGAACAACCTGGCCGCCGCAGCCGAGGATTTCCGGCGCCTGCTGGCGGGCCTGCCGGCATCCGGGCCGCGCCTGGCCGTCGCGGTCTTCGCCGAGGATCCCTTCGACCCGGACCCGGCCGCCCGCGCGGCGATGGTGGGCGACGGCGGCCAAGCCGACGCAGCGCGCCGACACTCGCGCTGTTTCCCGAACCGCCCATCATCGGGCATGGCGGCGGCAATGACTGGCGCTTCACCCGCAGCCAGGGGCCGTGCCTGCTGACGCTGGTGCAGGCGCCGGTCGCGGCGGCGCCGCGGGGGGTGCGGCGGACCCCGTGCGGCGGGGGGTGACACCCGGCGGCACGAGTGTCGGCCCCATGCCGGCGCCGCCAAGGCGGACCGCCGGGAGCCGGGCGAAAGCCAGGCAGGCCGGAGGTTTGCGCCCGGCGCCCGCTGGCATGGACACGCCGACCATCAGGGGTCGAGCCATTCGACCGTCGGCATGACGGGTGCGCCGAACAGCGGCTGTGTCGGCGCGTCTTTTCACCTCTCCGGCAACGCCCGTCACGCGGGCCGGATGTCGCCGATCAGCGCGGCATCTCCTGTTCCGCCAGCTTCGCGAAGAGCGACGAGCCCAGCGGGATCAGGTCGTCGTTGAAGTCGAAGCGCGGGTTGTGCAGCGACACCGAATGCCGGCCGCCATCGCCCTGCCCGATGCCGATGAAGCAGCCCGGCCGCGCCAGCAGCATGTAGGAGAAATCCTCCGCCCCCATGCGCGGCGGGGCGTTGCGCTGGACCTTGGCTCTCGCCCAGCACGGCGGCGGCGGCCATCGCGGCGCGCTCCGTCTGTTCGGCGTGGTTCACGGTGGGCGGGTAGCCGCGCTGGAAGGACAGTTCGGCGTGGGTGCCGTTCGCCTCGGCGATGGAGCGCACGATCTGGTGCAGGCGCGCCTCGACCATGTCCTGCACCTCGGGCTTGAAGGTGCGGACGGTGCCGTGCAGTTCGGCGGTCTCGGGGATGACGTTGCTCGCCTCCCCGGCATGGAACTGGCAGATGCTGACCACCGCGCAGTCGAGCGGGTCCATCGAGCGCGAGATCGACCGACTGCACCGCGACGACGATCTGCGCGCCGACCAGCACCGGGTCGATGCATTCATGCGGGCGGGAGGCATGGCCGCCCTTGCCATGCACGGTGATGGAGATGCGGTCGGCCGCGGCCAGCACCGGGCCGGCGACGATGCGCGCCTCGCCCAGCGGCAGGCCGGGGTTGTTGTGCATGCCATAGACGGCATCGCAGGGGAAGCGGTCGAACAGGCCTTCCTCGACCATCACGCGGCCGCCGCCGCCGCCTTCTTCCGCCGGCTGGAAGATGAAGTTCACCGTGCCGTCGAAGTTGCGCGTCTCGGCCAGGTAGCGCGCCGCGCCGAGCAGCATGGTGGTGTGCCCGTCATGCCCGCAGGCATGCATCTTCCCCGGATTGGTGGAGCGATGGGCGAAGTCGTTGGTCTCGGTCATCGGCAGGCAATCCATGTCGGCGCGGAAGCCGATGGAGCGGCCCGGAATTGCCGTTGCGCAGCACGCCGACCAGGCCGGTGCCGGCGATGCCGCGATGCACCTCGATCCCCCAGGACGGCCAGCTGCTGCGCCACGAGGTCGGAGGTGCGCGTGCTCCTGGAAGCCGAGTTCCGGATGCGCGTGGATGTCCCGGCGCGTGGCGGTCGAGGTCGGCATGGAAATCGGCGATGCGGTTGAAGATGGGCACGGTGGTTCCTCCGTTCAGGCAGGTCGCGTCCGATGGAGCATGTGAAGGCGTGACGATGCGCGCCAAGGCTGCTCGCCGGGCACGTCGCCGTGAACCGTGCGAGCGGGGCGACGCCGGGCGATGCCGGAAAGCGGCGCCATCACATTCGACGGCGGCGGCATCAGCCCACCGCGACGGGCGCCGGGCGGGCGGTGACGGGTGTCACAGCCCGGCGATGGCGGCCTCCACCGCGTCGCCGAAACGCTCGACGATCATCGCGACCTCCGCTGCCGTCACGACATAGGGCGGCGCCAGGATGACGTGGTCGCCATGCTTGCCGTCGATGGTGCCGCCCATCGGATAGCAGGCGAGGCCGCGCTCGAAGGCTTCCTTCTTGACGCGCTCGTTCACCGCCAGCGCCGGGTCGAACACCGCCTTGGTCGCGCGGTCGCGCACCAGCTCCACCGCCCAGAACAGGCCCGCGGCCGCGGATGTCGCCGATATTCGCGTGGTTGCCGAGCCGCTCGATCAGCCCCTGTTCCAGCAGCGCGCCCATCGCGCTGCACGTTGTCGAGCAGCTTCTCGTCGCGGATCACTTCCTGCACCGCGAGCGCGGCCGCGCAGGCGACCGGATGCGCCTGGTAGGTATGGCCATGCTTGAAGGTGCCGGAGCCGCTGCGTCAGCGCCTCGATCACGCGGCCATGCACCAGGATGCCGCCGATCGGCTGGTAGCCGCCGCCGAGGCCCTTGGCGATCACCTGGATGTCGGGCGAGATGCCTTCCTGTTCCCAGGCATGCAGCGTGCCGGTGCGGCCCATGCCCGACATCACCTCATCGAGGATCAGCAGCGCGCCGTGGCGTTCGCACACCGCCTTCATGGCGGGGAAATAGCCGGGCAGCGCGGTGGCGCAGCCGAGCGTCGCGCCGACGACCGTTTCCGCGCAGAAGGCGATGACGTTGCTGCGGGCCGAGGCGCTGGAATTCGCGCTTCCAGTTCCTCGGCCAGCCGCGTCACGTAGTCGGCCTCGGATCTCATCGTCGCGCCGGTCGCGATAGGCGAAGCAGGGCGAGACATGGCTGAAGGCGTCCGACAGGATCGGCGCATAGGGCGCGCGGCGCATCGCATTGCCGCCGGCCGCCAGCGCGCCGAGCGTATTGCCGTGATAGGATTGCCGCCGCGCGATGAACTTCGTGCGCTGCGGCTGCCCGGCTTCGATCGCCCATTGCCGCGCCATCTTCAGCGCGGCCTCCATGCCCTCCGAGCCGGAGGACACGAAATAGGCGTGGGTCAGCCCGCCCGGCGCGTGGCCGACCAGCATGTCGGCGAGCTGTTCGGCGCTGCCGGCGGTGTACAGCGCGGTGTGGGCGTAGCAGAGCCGGTCGATCTGGTCCTTCATCGCCTGGACCACATGCGGATGGCCGTGGCCGAGGCAGGCGACGGCGGCGCCGCCGGACCCGTCGATCACCTCATGGCCCGAGGCGTCGCGCAGCCAGATGCCGCGGCCGGAGACGGCGATCGGCGGGGCCTCGCGGAGGTTGCGGTGGACGATGTGGGTCATGGCGCGGGGCTCCTTCGGCGGCCGCCATCCTGCGCCGGCTCAGGGCGATGTCAGCACCCCCACCACCGCCCCGGTCATGCAGCAGGCGATGGTGCCCGAGATCAGCGAGGGCAGCCCCAGCTTCACGATGTCCGGCCGCCGTTCCGGGCACATCGCCGACATCCCGCCCACCATGATCCCGACCGAGCCGAGATTGGTGAAGCCGCACAGCGCATAGGTCAGGATCAGCCGCGAGCGGTCCGACAGCCCCGCCCCGCCCGACTGCGCCAGTTCGCAGGTAGGAGACGAATTCGTTGACCACCATCTTCACGCCGAGCGAGGCGCCGACCGTCGCGGCCTCCGCCACCGGCACGCCCATCGCCCAGGCGACCGGCCACAGCACCCAGCCCATGATCGCCTGCAGGGTCAGCCCGGTCAGCGGTTCCAGCGCCAGGTTGATCAGCGCCACGATCGCCACGAAGACGATCAGCGACGCCATGATGCCGAGCAGCAGGTTCAGCCCGTCCTGCGTGCCGCGCACCAGCGCGTCCATGGAACTGTCGTAGAGCCTTTCGGGGATGCCCTCGCCGCCTTCCGTCGCGACCTCGCCGGCCGCTGGCGGCATCATCAGCAGTGCCGCGAGGATCGCCGCCGGGGCCGAGACCAGCGAGGCCGTCAGCAACTGCCCCGCCGCATCGGGCACCACCGGCGCGATGATCAGCGCATAGACCACCAGCGTATTGCCGCTGATGGTCGCCAGCCCCGCCGTCATCACCACGAACATCTCCGAGCGCGTCAGCTTCGCCAGCCAGGCGCGGATCATCAGCGGCGCTTCCACCATGCCGACGAAGACGTTGGCCGCGACGCCGAATCCCGCCGCGCCGCCAAGGCCGAACAGGCGGCGCAGCACGCGCGCCATGCCCTTCACGATCGCCGGCAGCACCCCCCAGTGATACAGCACCGAGGACAGCGCGCCGACCACCAGCACCAGCGGCAGCGCCTGGAAGAACAGGATGAAGGAGGCGCCGGGGAAGGGCTCCGGAAACGGCAGCGGCCCGCCGCCGAGATAGCCGAACACCAGCGACGTGCCGGCCCTGGTGGCGGTGGCCAGCGCGTTCACCCCATCGCCGATCACCGCGAAGACACGCCGCGCCCAGGGCACGTTCAGCAGCACGGCTGCCAGCACCAGTTGCAGCGCCAGCCCCGAGACGACCACGCGCATCGGCACGCCGCGGCGAAACCCGCCCAGCGCCCAGGCCAGCCCGGCCAGCAGCAGCAGGCCGATGGCCGATTGGAGTTGCAGCAGGCTCACGCTTCGTCCCCCTCGCCCAGCATCTCGTCGGCCTCGATCTCCAGCAGCACCGCGGCGCGCGACCCGTCCACCGCATCGACCCCGCGCAGCTTGCGCGCCACCGCCCGCGTGCGGACCTGCGCCGCATCGATGGTGTTGCCCACCGCGGAGACCTGCTTGCGCAGCCTGACCAGCACCTCGTCCATCTTGCCCATCTCGGCCTTGGTGGCGCCGAGCAATTCGCGGACCATGTCGGCCTTCTCGCCGAGCGCGATGGTCACATGCCCCATCTGGATGGTGCGCAGCATCGCCGGCAGCAGCGACGGCCCCAGCACCAGCACGCGATGCGCGCGGCCGATATCCTCGATGGCGCCGGGGATGCGGGCGATCTCGGCATAGAGCCCCTCGGTCGGCAGGTAGAGCACGGCGAATTCCACCGTCAGCGGCGGGCGGATGTATTTGGCCGCGATCTTCGCCGCCTCCCCGCGCACGCGCATCTCAAGCGCGCGGCGCGCGGCCTTCTCGCCATCGGCATCGCCGGCCTCGGAGGCCATCACCAGCCGGTCCCAATCCTCGGTCGGGAACTTCGCATCGACGGCGAGGAACACGTCCCGCCCGCCTTCATTCGGCATGCGGATGGCGAATTCGACCAGTTCGGCGCTGTCCTCCGACAGCTTCTTGTTCGTCTCGTAGGAACCGGCCGGCAGGATGTCGTCGAGCAGGGCGCGCACCTGCGCCTCCCCCCAGCCGCCGCGCGTCTTCACATTCGAGAACAGGCGCTTGATGTCGACGATCTGCGTGGTGACCGCCTGCACGTCGGTCATCGCCTTCAGCACCTGGGTGAACTGGTCGGAGACGCGGGCGAAGCTCTCGGTCATCTGCTTCTCGACGGCCGATTGCAGCTGCTCGTTCACCGTCTTCTGGATCTCGGCGAGGCTTGCGCCTCGTTGCCCTCGCGCAGTTCCTTCAGCTTCGCTTCCAGCAGGTCGCGGCCGCGCAGGTTCTCCGCCGTCAGCGTCTGCCTGCAACTTGGTCAGACCCTCTGACGATGCCTGGCGGATCTCGGCGATGCCCTGCGTCACGTCCCGGCGCAGCAGGGCGGTGTCGTCCTTGTGCTCGGTCAGCGCCTTCACCACCGCCGCGCGCTGCTCGGCCATGGCGCGGGCATCCTGCGCCAGGCGTTCGGTCAGCGTGGCGGCATCGGCGGCGAGGCGGTCCAGCACCGCCTTCTCCTGCGCCGAGAGCCGGTCGGCGATGCGGCCGATCCCCTCCCCCAGCGCGCGGGTCTGGTCGAGCGCGCCGGCGCCGACGCGCTCGCCGATCGCCGCCGCTTCCCGCGCCAGGCCGCGTTCGAATTCGGCGGGCAGCGCGGCGATGCGTTCGCCCTGCCGGTCCAGCACGGATTGCAGGTCGGTCAGCCGTTGCGCCAGCACCGGGTCGGGCGCCGGCCGGCGCAGCAGCAGCACGACCAGCAGAACGGCGACAACGCAGCAGGCCGCCCAATGTCGCCAGGGTCTCAGCCGCCATCCATGCTCCCCCAACTCGACCGGCGAAGTCTCGCATCCCGGCGCGCGGGGCGCGAGGCCGCGTCAGGGTGTGCGGGGCTCGCCCTGTGCCGGCACCAGCACCAGCCGACCGGTCGCGACGCCGAAATGCGCCCCGTGCAGGGTCAGGCTGCCCGCCGCGACGGCCTCCGCCACCCAGGGGAAGGTCATCAGGTTGTCGAGCGAGATGCGCACCGCCTCATGCTCGGCGACCTCCTGGCGCTGGTCCGGCACGTCGCAGCGCAGCGCCACCGTGCGGGCGCGCGCGGCGATGCCGATCCAGTTCGCGACGAAATCCTGCGCCTCCGGCGGGGTGCCGTTCAGCACGGCGGCGATGCCGCCGCACAGCGCGTGGCCCATCACCACGATGCGGTCCACCTTCAGCACCCGCACGGCGAATTCCACCGCCGCCGTGGTGCCGTGGAACTGCGCGTCCGGCATGTAGGGCGGCACCAGGTTGGCGACGTTCCGCAGGACGAACAGTTCGCCCGGGTCCGGCCGAGAAGATCATCTGCGGATCGACCCGGCTGTCGGAGCAGGCGATGACCATGGTGTGCGGGCGCTGGCCCTTGGCGGCCAGTTCCTCGAACCGGGCGCGCTCGCGCGGCCAGGTCTCGGCGCGGAAGCGGCGATAGCCGTCGATCAGGGCGTCCAACTACTGTCTCCATCAATCGTCCTGGCCAATGGCCAGGCCCGCGGCGAACGGCACGGCCGGGAAGGATCGGTCATGGCCTTGCCGTTCGCGTAGCACCCTGCGTCGGGGCCGGGGATGAGGCCGCCTCGCCTGGCTGCATGTTCTGCCGGCTGGCGCCGATCAGTGCCGGAAATGCCGCATCCCGGTGAAGACCATGGCGAGCCCGGCCTCATCGGCGGCGGCGATCACCTCGCCGTCGCGCATCGACCCGCCCGGCTGGATCACCGCCGTCGCGCCCGCCGCCGCCGCAGCCTGCAACCCATCGGCGAAGGGGAAGAAGGCATCGGACGCCACCACGGAGCCACGCGCCAGCGGTTCCGCCGATGCCGGCGGCCTTGGCGGCCTCCTCGCTTTTCCACGCGGCGATGCGCGCGCTGTCCACCCGGTTGGGCTGCCCGGCGCCGAGGCCGACCGTCGCCTCCCCCTTCGCATAGACGATGGCGTTGGACTTCACATGCTTGCAGACGCGGAAGGCGAACAGCAGGTCGCGCAGTTCCTGCGGCGGAGGGCGCGCGCTGCGTCACCACCTTCAGCGTCTCGGCGCTGACCTGCCCGGCGTCGCGCGACTGCGCCAGGAAGCCGCCCGAGACGGATTTCAGGAACGTCCCCGGCGCGGCCGGGTCGGGCAGGCCGCCGGTCAGCAGCAGGCGCAGGTTCTTCTTCCTCGCGAAGATCGCGCGCGCCGCCTCGTCGGCATCCGGCGCGATCACCACCTCGGTGAAGATGGCGGCGATCTTCTCGGCCGCCGCGGCATCCAGCACGCGGTTCGCCGCGACGATGCCGCCGAAGGGCGAGACCGGGTCGCACAGGAAGGCGCGGTCCCAGGCGGTGACCAGATCCTCCGCCACGGCAACGCCGCAGGGATTGGCGTGCTTGACGATGACGATGGCCGGGCGGTCGAACTCGGCGACGCATTCATAGGCCGCGTCGGTGTCGTTGATGTTGTTGTAGGACAGCTCCTTGCCCTGGACCTGCGTCGCCGTCGCGACACCCGGCCGGGCGGAGCCATCGACATAGAAGGCGGCCTGCTGGTGCGGGTTCTCGCCATAGCGCAGCGACTGGCGCAGCACGCCCGCGAAGGCCAGGCGCGGCGGGAAGTCCTGCTTCTCCTGCCGGGCGAACCAGGTGGAGATCGCCGCGTCATAGGCGGCGGTGCGGGCATAGGCGGCGGCGGCGAGGCGGCGGCGGGTGGCGAGCGTCGTGCCGCCCTGGGCCTCGATCTCGGCCTGGACCTCGGCGAAATGGGCCGGTTCGGTCAGCACCGCGACGCCCGCATGGTTCTTGGCCGCGGAGCGGATCATCGCCGGGCCGCCGATGTCGATGTTCTCGATGCAGTCGTCGAAGGCGGCACCCTTCGCGACCGTCGCCTCGAAGGGGTAGAGGTTCACCGCCACCAGGTCGATCGGCGCGATGGCGTGCTGCGTCCATCTGCGCCAGGTGCTCCGGCAGGTCGCGCCGGCCGAGGATGCCGCCATGGACCTGCGGCACCAGGGTCTTGACGCGCCCGTCGAGGATTTCGGGGAAGCCGGTGTGCTCGCGACACTCCTTCACCGGCACGCCGGCATCGCGCAGCGCGCGGGCGGTGCCGCCGGTGGACAGGATCTCGACCCCCCGTGCGGCGAGGAAGCGGCCGAATTCGATCAGGCCCGTCTTGTCCGAGACGGAGAGAAGGGCGCGGCGGAGGGGGAGGAGGTCGCTCATGGCGGGGCGCATAGACCCGGCGGGGCCGGGCTGCAACCAAGGCTGCCCGGGCATGCCGTCGTTGAATGCGCAACGGGGCGCATTCAAGGATGCCGCCCCGGCCTGCTTTCCCGACGCGGGCTTCCATCCAGGGTATTCTCCAGGGCCGCCAAGGTGCCGGCCGGTGCCGGAGACGGGGTACCGATCCATGCCCCCCGGGCGGCGGCCATCCGGCCACCGTGGCCTCGCCGGACTGCCGGTGGGCCGCACTCGCCGCCCCGGCCCTTTGGGCCGCGGGGCGGAACGTCGTGCGCCTGGTCTGTAGCGGGCCCGGAACGCATGGCCCCACCGCGATGTCCGGGCGGCGCGGCCAACCAGGGCGGCTTCGGTCCGCGCCGGGCCTTCGGCGCCGGGCCGGTCTCACCCGATCCGGCGGGAACGCCGGATCGGGACTTGCCGCGCCGGCGGGCGCCAGCCGACGGCACTCCATGGCGGGGGCCGCAGGGCGTCGCGCCCCGCGCCCGTTCAGCCTCGGCGCACCGCCTGCGGCACCGGCGCCAGGCGCAGCACCAGCCAGCCGAGCAGGCCCGGCGAGGAGCGACCCGCCGATGATGCCGATCTTCACCTCCGCCTGCAGATGCGGGTAGTCGGCGAAGGCCAGCAGGCCGATGAACAGGCTCATGGTGAAGCCGATGCCGCACAGCAGGGCGACGCCAACCATATGCATCCACGATGCAGCGGAACGGCAGCGTGGCGAGCCCGAGCCGGATGGCGAGCGCCGAAGCGCCGAACACGCCCACCAGCTTGCCGGCGAGCAGGCCGAGCGCGACGCCGAGCGTCAGCGGCTGCGCGCATGGTGTCGAGCCCGATCCCGGCGAAGGAAACGCCCGCATTGGCGAAGCCGAAGATCGGCACGACCAGGAAGGCGACCGGCTTCTGCAGCGCATGTTCGAGGATGTGCAGCAGCGAATGCGTCGTATCGTCGGGCTTGCCGGGCGTCGGCTGCAGCGGGATCGTCAGCGCCAGCAGCACGCCGGCGATCGTCGCATGCACGCCCGAACGCAGCACGAAGAACCAGAGCGCCGCGCCGAGCAGCAGGTACAGCGACAGCCGCATGACGCCGGCGCGGTTGAGCGCGACCAGCGCCGCGAAGGTCGCCGCCGCCAGGCCGAGATCCAGCATCGAGATCTCGCCCGTGTAGAACAGCGCGATGATCACGCACGGCGCCGAGGTCGTCGATGATCGCCAGCGCGGCGAGGAACACCTTCAGCGCCGCCGGCACGCGCGGCCCGAGCAGCGACATCACGCCGAGCGCGAAGGCGATGTCCGTCGCCGTCGGGATCGCCCAGCCGCGCGCCGTCTCGGGCGAGCCCGCATTGAAGGCGAGATAGATCAGCGCCGGCACCAGCCATG
This sequence comes from uncultured Alphaproteobacteria bacterium, assembly GCA_963732425.1. Taxonomy (GTDB): domain Bacteria; phylum Pseudomonadota; class Alphaproteobacteria; order Acetobacterales; family Acetobacteraceae; genus Neoroseomonas. The sequence goes on along the minus strand of CAVSZN010000012.1, from coordinate 33,896 downwards.
CCGCCGACCGCCGCGATGCCGGGCAGGGCGCGGTTCGACCAGGAGGCGAGCTGCCCGTCGAGCATCTCGCGCTTGATCTCGAGCCCGACGAGCAGGAAGAACACCGCCATCAGCCCGTCATTGACCCAGTGGGAGACGCTCATCGGCCCGAGATAGGTCGCTGAGCGCGCCGAAATAGGCGGGCGCCAGCGGCGAATTGGCGATGACCAGGGCGACAGGCCGCGGCCGCCATCAGGATCAGACCGCCGAGCCGCCTCGCTGTCGAGGAAGTCCCGCATCAGCGACAGCGGGCGCCGGACCATCGCCTTCATCGGCTCGACCACCGACTTCTTCACGGCTCGACGACGGCCTTCTTCAGCGGGTCGATCACCGTCTGCTTCAGCGGATCATCCATGGTGCGGCACGGCCATGGCATCGTGGACAGGGCCAGTGCCTGGTCAGTCGGGATGGATATGGGTGGCAGGGTCATGGGCGCGGTTCTCCGATACCGGCGGCCCGACCGGCATGGAAAGCCTGCCCGGCCGCACCGCGCGGCCGAACACCCATCCCATGTTGCATCGCAGGACATCATCCGCAACCCCGGAGCGGGGCGGTGATGCGCTCAGTGCCGGATGGTGCGCGCCGCCTCCGCATAGCCGGCGCGACGGTCGGGCGGCACCGGATGCCGGCCGGCCACGCGTTCGAGCAGCAGGCGCGCATCCTCCTGCGACCCCGCCTTCATCGCGGCATCGAGGAACAGTTGCTCCAGCACGTCCTGCTGCGCGTGGCTGCCGCCCATGCGGTGCATCACGCCGAGCGCCGGGCGCATCGCCGCGACCGCGCCGGCATGGTCGCCCTGCGCATGCGCGAGCACCGCCTCGCAGACCGGGATCGCCGCGTCGCGCAGGATGGGCGCGACGGTGCCGGGCTGGGTCGCCGCCTCGCGCATCGCATCGAGCATGCGCGCCGCCGCCTGGGTGCGGCCCGTCGCGGTCAGCGCCATCATCCAGTGCGGCAGGGTGAAGGTGGACAGGCAGTCGCCGATGCGTGCCTCGGCCTTGTCGGCGAGTTCGACCCAGCGATCGCCGACATCGACGCCGTGGCGCTGCAGGCGGAACAGCATCGACGCCGCGTTCTGCACATCGATGTACAGGTCGGGCATCGCCTGCAGCAGCGGGCTGGCCTGGTTGCGGAAGCCGCGGTCGTACAGGCCGAGCACCTCGTCATGCTCGCCGCGTTCGAGGTGATACATGGCGCGGTGCCACCACAGGTGGTGCATCAGGTTCGAGCCGCCTTCCCAATGCGGCTCCAGCGTCCTCAGCCAGGCGATGCCCTCGCCGCGGCGGCCCTGCATCTCCATGATGTGCGCGACGCCATGGGTGGCCCACAGATCGCCCGGGTCGAGCGTGACGGCGGCGCGGCCGGCTTCCTCGGCGACCTGGTAGTTGCCGCATTCCTCATTGGCGAAGCAGCGGCAGGCGAGGATGGAGCCATAGCCCGGCATCGCCGCCGACCAGGCCGGCGCGACGGCATCCACCGCGCGCAGCATCTGCCCCGCGCGGCCCAGCCAGAAGGCGCAGAAATGATGCAGCCGGAAGGCGACGATGTCGTGCGGATGCGCCGCCATGATGGCCTCCCACGCGCCGAGCGCGCCTTCGACATCGCCATCGGTCCATCTGGACAGGGCCGCGGCATGGGCGCGCTCGCGGTCGGTGCCGGCATGGCGCGCGGCGGCGGCCGCGGCGGCCTGCGCGCGCGGCACCAGCGCGGTGTTGTAGGCGAGCATGAAGAAGACGCCGCCCAGCACCATCCCCATCGGCATCTGCGGGGTCGAGCGTCATGGCCGCCTTCAGCCGCTGCCCGGCATCGGCGCGGTATTTCAGGAAGCCCTCGACCACATCGTCATAGGCGGCGGCGGCCGCATCCGAGGCCGCGGTGATGGTCAGTCCCTGGGCGTCGACGGCCATGCGATGGTCCTCCTTCTCCGCCCTTCGTCCGGGGCGCGGTCGGCTGCGTGACGGTGCCGGGCGCGGATGGCCCCGATCACGCGAAACAATGTCGCGTCAGGCCATGACGTGCGCGCGGGCGCGGCGCATCACGGCTATACGCCGGTGGAGCCGAAGCCGCCGGTGCCGCGCGTCGTATCGGGCAATTCCTCCACCTCGCGCCAGGCCGCACGCACCACCGGCGCGATCACGGCCTGGGCGATGCGCATGCCGCGCTCGACCGTGAAGGGCGCGTCCCCGGCATTCATCACGATGACGCCGAGCTCGCCGCGGTAATCCTCGTCGATCGTGCCCGGGCTGTTGGGCAGCACGATGCCGTTCTTCAGCGCGAGGCCGGAGCGCGGCCGCACCTGCAATTCGTAGCCGGCCGGAATGGCGATGCGCAGCCCGGTCGGCACCAGCATGCGCCCGCCCGGCGGGATCACCACGGGCGACATCACGGCGGCGAGCAGATCCATGCCGGCCGCGCCCGTCGGTGGCATAGGAGGGCAGCGCCAGGCCCTCGGCATGCGGCAGGCGGACCACATCGATGATGGGCGTGGTCATGCCAGCGCCTCCGCGATGCGCGCGGCGAGGCGGCGCGCGACCTCCTCCTTCGCCATGCGCGGCCAATCCTCGACGCCGGTTCCGGTCACCAGATGCACCGTATTCTCCGCCCCGCCCATCACATCGCCCGAGACATCATTGGCCACGATCCAGTCGCAACCCTTGCGGGCGCGCTTGGCGACGGCATTGTCCACCACCGTCTCCGTCTCGGCCGCGAAGCCGATGACCAGGCGCGGGCGCGCCGGCCCGGCGGCGGACAGCGTCGCCAGGATATCCGGGTTCAGCGCCAGTTCGAGCGGCGGCGGCACCGCGCCGGGCACCTTCTTCATCTTCTGGTCGGCGGCGCGCGCGGTGCGCCAATCGGCGACGGCCGCGTTGCAGATGGCGCCATCGGCCGGCAGCGCGGCCTGGCAGGCGGCCAGCATCTCCCGTGCGCTTTCCACCCGCACCACCGTCACGCCGGGCGGGTCGGGCTGCGTCACCGGTCCGCTGACCAGGGTGACGCGCGCGCCCAGGGCGGCGAGCGCGGCGGCGATGGCATGGCCCTGCCGGCCGCTGCTGCGGTTGGCGATGTAGCGCACCGGGTCGATCGGTTCATGGGTCGGCCCGCTGGTGACCAGCAGGTGGCGGCCGGCGAGCGGCCCGGCGGCCAGCGTCGCGCGGATGGTGGCGAGCAGATCGGCCGGTTCCAGCAGGCGGCCGGCGCCGCTTTCCGGTTCGGCCATCGGCCCGTCGCCGGGGCCGGCCACCAGCACGCCACGGCCGCGCAGCGCCGCCATGTTGGCCTCGGTCGCCGGATGCGCCCACATGGCCGGGTTCATCGCGGGCGCGACCATCACCTTGGCGCGCGTGGCCAGCAGCACGCAGGTGGCGAGGTCGTCCGCCAGCCCCTGCGTCATCTTGGCCAGCAGGTCGGCCGAGGCCGGCACCACGGCGATCAGGTCCGGCCAGCGCGCGAGGCGGATATGGCCGATCTCGGCCTCGGCGGCCCAGAGGTCGTCATGCACGCGCTCGCCGGTGATCGCCGCCAGCGCTTCCTTCGTCACGAAACGCGCCCCGCCGGCGGTCAGGATGGCCATGACCGTCGCGCCGTCGCGCCGCAGCAGGCGCGTCAGTTCGAGCGCCTTGTAGGCGGCGACGGAACCCGAGACGATCAGCAGGATGCGACGGCCGGAGAGCATCGGGCGCTAGAGCCGCCAGCCCGTATGGATCGCCACGATCCCGCCCGACAGGTTGCGCACCTCGACGCGCTCCAAGCCCGGCCTTGCGCATCATCCCCGCCAGCGTCTCCTGGTCGGGGAACATGCGGATGCTCTCGGCGAGATATTCGTAGCTGTCGCGGTCCTTCGCCACCTTCTCGCCGATCGCCGGCAGCGCCTTGAACGACCAGGCATCATACAGCGGCACCAGCGCCGCGACCTCGAGCTTGGAGAATTCCAGGCAATGGAACCGCCCGCCCGGGCGCAGCACGCGGCGCGCCTCGCGCAGCACGGCATCCTTGTCGGTGCAGTTGCGCAGGCCGAAGGCGATCGACACCTTCTCGACGCTGCGGTCCGGCAGCGGGATGTGCTCGGCATCGACGCAGAGGAAGGACAGGCCGGCCGCCAGTCCGCGATCGAGCGCGCGCTTTTCGCGCCACGGCCAGCATGGCCGGGTTGATGTCCGTCAAGATGACGCGGCCCGCCGCCGCGTTCCAGCGCGAGGAAGGAGATGTCCCCCGTCCCGCCGGCGAGGTCGAGCAGCGTCTCGCGCGACGAGCAGCCGATCGCGTTGACGAAGATGCGCTTCCACACCCGGTGGATGCCGAGCGACATCAGGTCGTTCATCACGTCGTAGCGTGGGGCCACGCTTTCGAAGACCTCCCGCACCATGGACGCCTTCTCGGCGCGGGGCACGGTACGGAAGCCGAAATCGGCGCTGTCGCGGGGGCTGTCGCTCATTGTGGGGACACCATAGCGTGGCCGCGCGGAATTGCGGGAGGGACCATGCCGGAACTGCCGGAAGTCGAGACGGTGATGCGCGGCCTGGCCGCCGTGCTGGAGGGCCACCGCATCACCGAGGTGGAACAGCGGCGCGCTGGCCTGCGCTTCCCCTTCCCCGAGAACCTGGTGGGCCGGGTCGAGGGCCGGCGCGTGCTCTCCTTCCGGCGCCGGGCCAAGTACATGCTGGTGCGGCTGGAGGGTGGCGAGAGCCTGCTGATCCATCTCGGCATGTCGGGCCGCATGGTGGCGCGACAGGCGGGCGCGCCGATGATGCCGCGGCTGGGGCCGCAGGGGGCGGCTTCCGACGCGCGCGGCCACAACGCCCCGCCCGAGGCCCATGAGCACCTGGTCCTCGCCACCGACCACGGCTGGCGCGTCGGCTTCGTCGATCCGCGCCGCTTCGGCTCGGTGGACCTGGTGGCGACGGCGGCGGAGGACGACCACCGCCTGCTGCGCGGGCTGGGGCCGGAGCCGCTGGACGACACCTTCACCGATGCCGTGCTGTCCGTGGCGCTGGCCGGCAAGCAGACGCCGATCAAGGCGGCGCTGCTCGACCAGGGCGTCGTCGCCGGGCTGGGCAACATCTATGTGTGCGAGGCGCTGTACCGCGCCGGCATCTCCCCCCGCCGCCTGGCGCATACGCGTCGCGGGCGCGCGGGCGGCGCGGCTGGTGCCGGCCATCAAGGCGGTGCTGGCGGAAAGCATCGGCGCCGGCGGCTCCTCCCTGCGCGACTATGTGCGGGCGGATGGCGAACTCGGCCGCTTCCAGGAACGCTTCGCCGTCTATGGCCGGCGAGGACGAGCCCTGCCCGCGATTGCCCGGCGTGCCGGCCTGCCCGGGCATCGGCCGCATCGTGCAGTCCGGCCGCTCCACCTTCTTCTGCGCGCGTCGGCAGCGTTGAGGGCGGCCGGCGCGCTGCGCTACAGCCGAGGCACGCACCACAGGGCAAGGAACGCGGCGCATGGCCTATGAAATGATCCTGACCGAGACCCAGGGGAAGGTCGCCGTCATCCGGCTGAACCGCCCGCAGGCGCTGAACGCCCTGTGCGACCAGCTGATGACCGAGCTCGGCACCGCGCTGCGCGGCTATGACAGCGACCCGGCGATCGCCGCCATCGTCATCACCGGCAGCGAGCGCGCCTTCGCCGCCGGCGCCGACATCAAGGAAATGAAGGACCGCACCTATCCGGCGATCTATTTCGACGATTTCATCGGCGAGCGCTGGGAGACGGTGCTCGAGATCCAGAAGCCGGTGATCGCCGCGGTGGCCGGCTTCGCGCTGGGCGGCGGCTGCGAACTGGCGATGATGTGCGACCTGATCATCGCCGCCGATACGGCGAAGTTCGGCCAGCCCGAGATCAACCTGGGGATCATTCCGGGCGCCGGCGGATCGCAGCGCCTGACGCGGGCGGTCGGCAAGTCCAAGGCCATGGAGATGATCCTGACCGGGCGCATGATGGACGCCGCCGAGGCGGAACGTGCCAACCTGGTCTGCCGCGTGGTGCCGGCCGCCGAGCTGCTCGCCGAGGCGGTGAAGATCGGCGAGAAGATCGCGCGCCCTGTCCGGCCCCTCGGTCGCCATGGCCAAGGAAGCGGTCAACGCGGCCTTCGAAGGCGGCCTGCGCGAGGGCGTGCGCACCGAGCGCCGGCTGTTCCTCAGCCTGTTCGCCACCGAGGACCAGAAGGAGGGCATGGTCGGCCTTCGCCGAGAAGCGGAAGCCGGCCTTCCGCAACCGCTGACACGCCCTGCGGCGACGGGCCGCTCCCGCGCGATGAACGACGCGCTGCCGGCACGCCCGCGAAGGGCCGTTCGGGGCGCCGTTCATGGATTTTCCGCGGCCCGCGCTTGACGTCGCGCGCCGCGCGGCATTAGAAACCCGGCCTCCGCCGCGGTGGTTCGCCGCCGCGGCTCTTCGAACCATTCTGCATATGTGAACCGGAAGCCCCATGGCGAACACTGACTCCGCGCGCAAGCGCATCCGCCAGACCGAGAAGCGCACGGCGCGCAACAAGGCGCGGAAGTCCCGCGTGCGCACCTTCGTGCGCAAGCTGGAGGAGGCGATCGCCACGGGTGACAAGGCCGTGGCGCAGGAAGCCTTCCGCGCGGCGCAGCCCGAAATGCAGCGCGCCGTCACCAAGGGCACGCTGCACGCCAACACCGTGTCGCGGAAGATCTCGCGCCTGTCCGCGCGCGTGAAGTCCCTGGGCGCCGCCCAGGGCTGAACCGCGTCGCCTTCCGGCGGTGGCGGCATCCTGCCTTCAGAATCTGCTGTCCGCTGCCGCGCGGCGCGCTGGTGATCTGCGCGCTGTCGTCGCTGCGCGTGCGCGCACGACAGCTCGTATTGCGGGGCACGACTTTGTCGCTTGCGACAGTGCATGTGACGCGGTAGTGTTCTGTTTCTGGGGGTCGATATCTCTATTCACCATGCCACCCGCGAAGCGGGGGCGGGCTTGCGTCGATGGCCGGGTGAAGGAGGAGTTGTGGGGGATGGACATGGAGAAGCAGCTCGGGTCGGATTCCGCGCGCTCTGCAGCATCCCTTCAGGAATCCTGGGCCCGCATCCGTGGCCGCCTGCGCGAGGAGGTGGGCGAGGTCGAATACCGCACCTGGCTGCGCCAGATGACGCTGGTCGGCATCGAGGACGACGAGGTCGTCGTCAATCTTCCCACACGCTTCCTGCGCGACTGGGTGCGCAGCCATTACGGCGACCGCCTGCGTGCGCTGTGGCAGCAGGAGGTCTCCGCGGTGCGGAGTGTCGATGTGCGCGTCGGCCCGCAGCCGCGTGCCGCGGCGCCGGCCAATGAAAGCGAAGCCGGCACCACCGCGCCGGCACCGCAGCCCGGCCTGGCCGAGGCGCTTGCGCCGAGCCCGGTCCGCGTCAATGGCGGCGATGCGCGCGGCGAATGGTCCGCGCCGCTCGACCCGCGCTTCACCTTCGACACCTTCGTCGTCGGCAAGCCGAACGAATTCGCCTATGCCTGCGCGCGTCGTGTCGCCGAGAAGCCGGCCAGCCCGGGCTTCAACCCGCTGTTCCTCTATGGCGGCGTCGGCCTGGGCAAGACCCACCTGATGCACGCCGTCGCCTGGGCGATCCGTGGCGGCGAAGCCGGCGCGCAACGTCGCCTACATGAGCGCCGAGAAGTTCATGTACCGCTTCATCTCGGCGCTGCGCAGCCAGTCCACGATGGAGTTCAAGGAAAGCCTGCGCTCGGTCGACGTGCTGATGGTCGACGACCTGCAGTTCCTCATCGGCAAGGACAACACGCAGGAGGAATTCTTCCACACCTTCAACGCGCTGATCGATGCCGGCAAGCAGATCATCATCAGCGCGGACAAGTCGCCTTCCGACCTCAACGGGCTCGAGGACCGGCTGCGCACGCGGCTTGGCTGCGGCATGGTGGCCGACATCCACGCCACCACCTACGAACTTCGCCTGTCGATCCTGCAGGCCAAGGCGACCGCCGCCGCGCGTGGCGGTGCCGAAGAACGTGCATGAATTCCTCGCGCACAAGATCACGTCGAATGTCCGCGAACTCGAAGGCGCGCTGAACCGGCTGATCGCCCATGCCAACCTGTTCGGCCGCGCCGGTCACGCTGGAATCCGCGCAGGACGTGCTGCACGACCTGCTGCGCGCGCATGACCGGCGCGTCACCATCGAGGAAATCCAGCGCAAGGTGGCCGAGCACTACAACATCCGGCTGACCGACATGAGCAGCGCGCGGCGCGCGCGCAACGTCGCGCGGCCGCGCCAGGTGGCGATGTACCTGGCGAAGCAGCTGACCTCGCGCTCGCTGCCCGAGATCGGGCGGCGCTTCGGCAACCGCGACCACACGACGGTGATGCACGCGGTGTCGCGCATTTCCGAACTGATGCAGGCGGACAGCGCCTTCGCCGAGGATGTCGAACTGCTGCGCCGGATGCTCGAGACCTGAAGGAAGGTTGGCGGGGCCTTGCCCCTCCAGGCCACCCCACCAAAGGCCCGGGGCCTTTGGAATGCCAGGTGGTGGCGCGGGCATGGCCGTCGGGATGCGCGGCAGCTTCCGCCCGTTGCCCCTGAGCGGAACCGCCTCCCAAATCCGGCACCAGGTATCGGTTTCCAAAGGCCCGCTGGCCTTTGGCGGGGTGGTTTGGAGGGGCGGCGCCCCTCCAATCGCCCTACCCCCCGGATTTCCGCGCCTTTTCTCCCGCTCCGACCACGCTTTCCCGCCTTTCCCCGCCCGAATCGCGCTGATATGGTGCCGGCCCCTCGGTATCCGGCCTTGTGGGCCGATTCGGCCCCGGCTGGGCGTCGCTGGGACAGGGGGACATTGGCGGCCCTGCACCCGGCCCTTGCCGGGCCCAGCGGTGGCCGCCCCAGGGATCGGGGCGTCGGGCTGCGATGAAGTTTACGGTGGACAGGGCGGTGCTGCTCAAGGCTCTGGCGCATGTGCAGAGCGTGGTCGAGCGCCGCAACACCATTCCGATCCTTGCCAATGTGCTGCTCGACGCCAGGACCGAGGGCACCTTGACGCTGACCGCGACGGACATGGAAATCGCGGTCGTCGAGGAAGTGGCCGGCGTGACGGTGCCGCGCGGCGGCCGCACCACGGCCCCTGCGGCGACGCTGTACGAGATCGTGCGCAAGCTGCCGGAAGGCGCGCGCGTGGAACTCGACCATGGCGGCGGCGACGGGCCGCTGACGCTGCGCGCCGGCAAGTTCAACACGGCGCTGTCGGTGCTGCCGGTCGATGACTTTCCGTCGATGACGGAAGGCAAGCTGCCGACGAAGTTCAGCATCAAGGCCGGCGTCCTGCGCGACCTGATCGACCGCACGCGCTTCGCGATTTCCACCGAGGAGACGCGCTACTACCTCAACGGCATCTACCTGCACGCCGCCGAGGCCGAGGGTGCGGCGGTGCTGCGCGCGGTGGCGACCGATGGGCATCGCCTGGCGCGCGTCGAGGAACCGCTGCCCGATGGCGCCAAGGGCATGCCCGGCGTGATCGTGCCGCGCAAGACCGTGAACGAGGTCCGCAAGCTCGCCGAGGAGACGCAGGACGAGATCGAGATCCGCCTGTCGGACACCAAGATCCGCTTCGGCCTCGGCACCGTCTCGCTGACATCGAAGCTGATCGACGGCACCTTTCCGGAATATGAGCGCGTCATCCCGCGCGGCAACGACAAGAAGATGACCGTGCCGAAGGATGACTTCGAGCAGGCGGTGGCGCGTGTCGCCGCGATCTCCTCGGAGCGGTCGCGGCCGGTGAAGCTGTCGATCTCGCGCAACCACCTGCTGCTGTCCGCCGCCAGCCCCGACCAGGGCCAGGCGCAGGAGGAACTGGACAGCGACGTGGTGGAGTATGAGAGCACGCCGCTCGAGATCGGCTTCCAGGCGCGCTACCTGAGCGACATCACCGCGCAGATCGGCGAGAAGATGGAGTTCCTGTTCGCCGACGGTGCCGCGCCGACCATCGTGCGCGACAAGGAAAAGCCGGAGGCGCTGTACGTGCTGATGCCGATGCGGGTTTGAGAGGCATCAGCCCCAGACCAGCATCGCCACGCCGCCGGCCATGGCGGCGACACCGATGAGGCGAAGCCCGGCGATCATGGCCTGCGTCATGGCCGGTTCGCACCGTGTCGGATCGTTCGGATCGTACACGATGGCGAGCATCTCGCCCGGCGCGAGCCTTGGTCCATCCGCGTCCGTACCGCAGGAGGCGCTGACCTCCCCGCCATCGGTCGCGGCGAAGCGCAGGCGGTACCGCTGCCGCCACCGCGACGTGCCGATGATGCGCGCCTCCGTGTGGTGCCAGCGCTGCTGACGGCGGGCGCTGCGGATCAGCGTCACCTTCCACCAGACCATGAACGCGGAGATCGCCGCGCCTGCCACCTGGACCGCCGTCATCGTCCATTCCGCACCAATGCCATTCCAGGGACGGGTCGCGGCTGGTATCCCCTCGACGGTGCACCCTTCCGGCCAGCCCAGTCTGTTGCTAACGCGGCTTCGGCTGCAAGAATTCCGCTCCTGGGGCGTCCTGGACGTGCGTTTCGACGCCCCCATCGTCGCCATCGCCGGCGAGAACGGCGCCGGCAAGACCAACCTGCTGGAGGCCATCTCCCTGCTCGGCCCGGGCCGCGGGCTGCGCGGCGCGCGCATGGGCGAACTCGGCCGGCGCGTCGATGGCATCGTGCGCCCCTGGGCAGCGGCGGGGCGTTTCGCGACGCCGCAGGGCGCCTTCGACATTGGCACGGGTTCGGACCCCGACGGCGCCTCGGACCGCCGCGTCTTCCGCCTGGATGGCCAGCCCGTGCGTGCGCAGGCGGATCTTGCCGAACGCATCGCCGTCGTCTGGCTGACGCCGCAGATGGACCGGCTGTTCCAGGAAGGTGCCTCCGGCCGCCGCCGCTTCCTCGACCGCCTGGCCTGGGCGCTGGAGCCGACCCATGCGCGCGAGGTCGCCGCGCATGACAACGCCATGTCCCAGCGCAACCGCCTGCTGGCGGGCGGGCGGGCCGACCCGGCCTGGCTGGCGGGGCTGGAGGATGCCATGGCCCGACATGCCGTGGCTGCCACCGCCGCGCGGCGGTCGCTGGTCGGGCGGCTCAATGCCGTGATGGCGGCCGGAACGGCCACCGGCGCCTTTCCGGCGGCGCGGATGGACCTGTCCTGCCCGATCGCCGCCGCCCTGGCGGAGCAGCCTGCGCTCGCCGTGGAGGACGCGCTGCGGGCCATGCTCGCCGCCGACCGCCGGCGCGATGGGGCGGCCGGCGGCGCCGCGCGCGGCGCGCACCGGACCGACATGACGCTGACCCACCTGCCGAAGGATCAGCCCGCCGAGATGTGCTCGACCGGCGAACAGAAGGCGCTGCTGATCTCAACCGTGCTGGCCCATGCGTCCCTGATCGCCGAGGCACGCGGCTTCGCCCCGCTGCTGCTGCTGGACGAGGTGGCCGCCCATCTCGATTCCGCGCGGCGGGAGGCATTGTTCGCGGCGCTGGTGGCGCTGCCCGCGCAATCCTTCCTGACCGGCACGGATGCCGAGGTTTTCCGCCCGCTTCAGGGTGCCGCGGACCGCTTCCGCGCCACCCCGGGAAACCTCGCCCGGGAGGACGAAACCGGGTCGCGCTGAGGGGGAAAAAACCCTATATTGCGAATACGGTTACGTCCCCTTCAGAGCAGGAGCTAGCGCGCCGCATGAGCGAGCCCGCGCGTCCCGATTCAGACGCCTACGACAGCGCTTCGATCACCGTCCTTCGGGGCCTTGAAGCCGTGCGCAAACGGCCAGGCATGTATATCGGCGACACCGATGACGGATCCGGCCTGCACCACATGGCCTTCGAGATCATCGACAACGCCGTCGATGAGGCCCAGGCGGGCTTCGCGACCACCTGCCACGTCACGCTGAACGGCGATGGCTCCGTCACCGTGCGCGACGACGGCCGCGGCATCCCGACCGACATCCATGCCGAGGAAGGCATCTCGGCGGCCGAAGTCGTGCTCACGCGCCTGCACGCGGGCGGCAAGTTCAACCAGAATTCCTACAAGGTCTCGGGCGGCCTGCACGGCGTCGGCGCCGCGGTGGTGAACGCGCTGTCCGAATGGATGGAAGTGCGCATCTGGCGCGACGGCAAGGAACACCGCCTGCGCTTCGAGCACGGCGACACCGTCGTTCCCTGCGAGGTGACCGGCCCGTCCGACCATCCGCCGGGCACCGAGGTGACCTTCAAGCCTTCGGCGCTGACCTTCACGAAAACCGAGTTCGACTTCGCGGTGCTGGAGCGGCGGCTGCGCGAACTCGCCTTCCTCAATTCCGGCCTGGGCATCACGCTGCGCGACGAGCGCCATGCCGAGGTGCAGGAAACCACCTTCAAGTTCGATGGCGGGCTGGTCGCCTATGTCGAATGGCTCGACAAGGGCAAGAACCCGGTTTTCGCCCAGCCCATCAGCGTGATGTCGAAGGAACAGGACGGCATCCGCGTCGAGATCGCGGTGCGCTGGAACGACAGCTATCACGAGACGATGCTGTGCTTCACCAACAACATCCCGCAGCGTGACGGCGGCACGCATCTGGCCGGCTTCCGCCAGGCGTTGACGCGCGTTCTCGGCAAGGTCGCCGAAGGTCTCGCGGCAAAGAAGGACAAGGTCGCGCTGGCCGGCGAGGACATGCGCGAAGGCCTGACCGCCGTGCTGTCGGTGAAGGTGCCGGACCCGAAGTTCAGCAGCCAGACCAAGGAGAAGCTGGTTTCCTCGGAAGTGCAGCCGATCGTGCAGATGGCGGTCGCCGATGCGCTGACCCATTGGTTCGAGACGCACCCGAAGGAAGCCAAGGAAGTCGTCGGCAAGATCCTCGACGCCGCCGCGGCGCGCGAGGCCGCACGCAAGGCGCGCGAGCTGACGCGGCGCAAGGGCGTGCTCGACGTCTCCTCGCTGCCCGGCAAGCTCGCCGACTGCCAGGAACGCGATCCGACGCAAATGCGAATTGTTCCTCGTCGAGGGTGATTCCGCCGGCGGGTCCGCCAAGCAGGGGCGCGACCGCGCCTTCCAGGCGATCCTGCCGCTGAAGGGCAAGATCCTGAACGTCGAGCGCGCGCGCTTCGACAAGATGCTCGGCAGCGCCGAGATCGGCACGCTGATCACCGCGCTCGGCACCGGCATCGGCCGCGGCGAGATCAGCGAGGGCGGCTTCGATCCCGGCAAGCTGCGCTACCACCGCATCGTCATCATGACCGACGCGGATGTCGACGGGTCGCATATCCGCACGCTGCTGCTGACCTTCTTCTTCCGGCAGATGCCGGAACTGATCACGCGCGGGCACCTGTATATCGCGCAGCCGCCGCTGTACCGGGCGAAGCGCGGCAGTGAGGAACGCTACCTCAAGGATGATCGCGCGCTGGAGGACTATCCTGATCGAGAAGGCGCTGTCCGCCGCCTCGCTGCGCTTCTTCGACGGGCGACTGCTGACAGGCGACGACCTGCGGGCCGAGCAGGAATTCCATCGCCAGGCGACATCGCGCATCCGCCGCATGGCGAGCGTCGTGCCGGCCGAGATCGTCGAGCAGGCCGCCGTGACGGGCGCGCTGACCATGGATGCCGAGCGCGCGACGTCTGCCGCCCAGGCCTTGGCCGTCCGGCTGAACGCCCTGGCGCCGGCGAATGAACGCGGCTGGGTGGCCAGCTGCCGGCGAGGGCGGCCTGACCCTGGCCCGCACGGTGCGAGGCGTGGCGGAACGCCACACGCTGGACGCGACCGCGCTGCGCAGCGCGGAGGCGCGCTGGCTCGACGAACGGCATGAGCGCCTGGCCGCGCGACTTCGGCGCCGGCCCCATGATGCTGATGATGGGCGCGCATGAATACGCGGCGCACGGCCCGATGCAGGCCTTCGACAGGCTGATCGCTGGAGGGTCGCAAGGGCCTCGCCATCCAGCGCTTCAAGGGCCTGGGCGAGATGAACCCCGATCAGCTCTGGAAGACCACGCTCGACCCGGCGGTGCGCACCCTGCTGAAGGTGCGCGTCGAGGATGTCGAGGATGCCGAGCAGGTCTTCTCGACCCTGATGGGCGACCTGGTCGAGCCGCGGCGCGACTTCATCGTCAGCAACGCGCTGAAGGTGGCCAACCTCGACGTGTGACGGCACCCCACCGGGCAGGCACCTGCCCGCGTGTGGCCATGCATGCACGCGGCACGAACCATCGCCTGCCATCGCTGAAATAAGGACTTTCTTAGGGATCCTGCTGCAGGTTGAGCGGGCGCGCGTTGCGCAACGCTGATGGCGGCAGGAGGCCCCGATGACGACAATGCCCGGATGGGACGCATTGCGTCCGCAGGATCCAGCGGATCACGTGTCCCGCTCGACGGGGCCCGGAGCCCTCGACTTCACCTTCAATGAGACCTGCTCGGTGCTGACCGGGTGGAACAGGCGCGACGCCGTGCTGCGCATGTTGTCGGGCACCCGCGCCGTGATCGGCGGCATCACCGGGTTGCGGCCGGGGGATTGCGTCCGCCTCGTGCTGTACCGAGGACAGGTCATCGTGCGCGAATGCCGCGTCGTTGGCACGTCGCTCGAAGGCGTGGAACTCGATCATTTCGGCACGGGCATGCTCGCCGCCGCAGGCTGAAGGTCACCACGGCCGGCCGTTCACGCCTCGGCGGCGGCCCGGTCCTGCTCCAACTGCGCAAGGATCGCCGGCATGCGGTCCTGCGCCTGGTGCTGCAATGTCTCGAACAGGCTGTTGCCATGCGCGTCGATGCCGACGGTGACCGGCCCGAGCCCCCGCACCGCCAGCCGCACCAATCGGTAATGCGCCACCAGGTCGCCATAGGCGACTTCCTTCACCGCCTCGATCGCCGCCGAATGCAGTGGCGCGCCGCCGCCGAGGAAGGAGAGATAGACGCAGCCGACCTCCTTCATCGCCGCCACGCAGCCGGCATCCAGCCCGCCCTTGCCGCCCACCGCGGTCAATCTCGCAATGCCGGATCAACACCGGCATCAGCCGGTTGAATCGCGTGCTGGTGGTCGGGTTCATGTACAGGATCTCAAGCCCGCCATCGGCGGTGTCCTGCGAGAAGGAACCGAGATGCAGCAGCGACCCGCCATCCAGCGCGATAGGGCGGATCGCGCCCTTCCTCCGCGCAGGCGACCAGGCGCTGCACCGTCGGCAAGCCGGCGGTGATGATGATCTCGCCGTCCAGCAGGATCATGTCGCCGGCGCGCAGGCTGCGCGCATCCTCGCGCGACATCGGCATCCGGATGCGGCGGAACTCGCTCATTCGAACCGCTCCACGCTGCCATCCGCGTGCAGCCGTGCGCGCGTGCGTCGATTGATCCAGCAGTTGAAGCAGACCGCCACGGGCGTGTAGCCGTGGCCGGCGGCGTAATCCACATGCACCGCAAGCGCCGTGGTGTCGCCGCCCGTGCCCATCGGCCCGAAGCCCGTCGCATTCACCGCGCGCAGCAGGCGTTCCTCCATCGCCGCCAGCACCGGCTCGTCATTCGTGCTGCCGACACGGCGCATCGTCGCCTTGCTGGCGATGCGCGCGGCGACATCGAAGGACCCGCCGATGCCCACGCCGATGATGACCGGCGGGCAGTGCTGCGAACCTGCCTGCATCACCACCTTCATCACATAGGCTTCGATCTCCGCCAGCGTGGGAAAGGAGAATGTCTCCAGCGCCGCCCAGCGCCCCGACCCCAGCGCCTTGGGCTGGCACAGGATCTCGACCCAATCCGCGCCGCCGGCGACATCCCAGGTCACCAGCGGCATGCCGCGGCCCTTGTAGCCGCGCTCATTGGTCAGTGGGTTCGTCACATGCTTGAGCAGCGGCGGGCTGATGCGCGCGACCAATTCGTCGAAGCCGTCCGTGATGGCGGCCTTGATGTCGCCGTCCAGCCGCGCCGCGCTGCCGATCGTGACGTGATAGACCGGCACGCCGGCATCGGAGCAGACGAAGCGGTCTTCATCCTCGGCCTTCTGTGCGCTGCCGAGCATCATGCGCAGCACCTTGCGCGCACCATCCTGCGTCTCGGTCTCGAGCGCGCGGCGCAGCCCGTCCTTGGTGTCCGCAGGCACGGCGCGCAGCGACCAGTCGTACAGGTCTGCGGATAGCGCCTTCACCGCGTCATAGGTGATGGGCATGCCTGTGGGCGTTCCTCGCTTCCTCGCCTGGGGGGCTGGACGGGGCCAGCCGCTTCCGTAAAGATCATACAACTGACCTAAAGACACAAGAGGGAGGGCGCGGGACGGCGCCGCATGTCGATGATGAAACTGCATTGGTCGCCGCGCTCCCCCTATGTGCGCAAGGTGATGATCGCCGCGCATGAGCTCGGCCTGGCCGACAGGATCCAGACCGTGCGCACGGTCGTCGCCATGGACAAGCCGGTGCCGGCGCTGATGGCCGAGAACCCGCTCAGCAAGATCCCGACGCTGGTCACCGAGGACGGCACGATCCTGTACGACAGCGTCGTCATCATGGAGTATTTCGACAGCCTGGTAGGTGGCGGCAGGCTCATTCCGGCCGCGGGCCCGGCGCGCTTCATCGAACTCCGGCGCCACGCGCTCGCGAACGGCTTCCTCGACGTGCTGATCTACTGGCGCACGGAGCGCGGGCGCGGCGACGCCGCTGCCGTCCATGCTGGAGACCTACGCCACCAAGCTCGACGCGATCCTGCCGGCGCTCGACGCCGAGATCGACGCCATCGCCGCCACCCCCGTCGGCATCGCGCAGATCACCCTCGCCGTGGCGGGCGACTACATGGATTTCCGCTTCCCCGACCTCGGCTGGCGTGACCGCGCGCCGCGCCTTTCCGCCTGGCAGGCGCGCTTCCGCGAACGCCCCTCGATGGTCGCGACACCCGTGGTCGACGGCTGACGCGGCATGGCCGGCCCCTTGTCGCACCTGCGCGTGCTCGACCTCGGCCGCATCATGGCGGCGCCCTGGGCGACGCAGATCCTCGCCGATCTCGGTGCCGAGGTGATCAAGATCGAGCGCCCCGGCACCGGCGACGACACGCGCGGCTGGGGCCCGCCCTTCCTCAAGGACCGCGATGGCCATCCGACGAAGGACGCCGGCTACTTCCTGGCGGTCAACCGCGGCAAGCGCTCGGTCACGCTCGACATCACCAGGCCCGCCGGCCAGGCCATCGCGAAGCGGCTCGCGCAGGATTGCGACATCGTCATCGAGAACTTCAAGGTCGGCGCGCTGGCGCGCTACGGCCTCGATGCCGCCTCGCTGCGCGCGCTCAAGCCCTCGCTGATCTACTGTTCCGTCACCGGCTTCGGGCAGGACGGCCCGCGCGCCGGGCAGGCCGCCTACGACTTCATGATCCAGGCCATGTGCGGCCTGATGAGCATCACCGGCGAGGCGGATGGCGCGCCGCAGAAGGTCGGTGTGCCGATCGTCGATCTGATGACCGGCATGTATGCCGCCGTCGCGGTCCTGGCCGCCGTGGCGCGCCGTGCGGAGACAGGCGAAGGCGAGACGATCGACCTCGCCATGCTCGATGTCGGCACCGGCATCCTCGCCAACCAGGCGATGAACTACCTGCTCGGCGGCCGCGTGCCGCATCGCGCCGGCAACCGCCACCCGAACATCCAGCCGCAGGATGTATTCCCCGCCAGCGACGGCGAGATCGTCCTTGCCGTCGGCAATGACGGGCAATTCGCCAAGCTCTGCGCGGCGATCGACCGGCCGGACTGGGCCGCGGACCCGCGCTTCATGCGCAATGCCGACCGCGTGCGCCACAATGCGGAACTGACGCCCCTGCTCGCCGCCCGCTTCCGCGACTTCACGCGCGCGGAACTGACGTCGCGCCTCGATGCCGCCGGCGTTCCGTGTGGCCCGATCAACACCGTGCCCGATGTATTTGCCGAGCCGCAGGTGGTGCATCGCGGCGTGCTCAGCCGCCGCCGGCATGCCGTCGGGGAGGTCCCGATGGTCGGCAACCCGATCCGCATGGCCGAGGCCGGCCTGCGCAGCGACGGCGTGCCGCCGCTGCTCGGCCAGGACACCGATGCGGTGCTGGACTCCCTCGGCATCGGCGCGTCGGAACGTGCCGACCTCGCGGCCGAAGGGATCATCTGACATGCCCCGCATTCCGTTGCCGGCAATGCGCGAAGACCTTGTCGACGACGCGCAGCGCGCGGTCTGGGACAAGGTGGTCGCCGGTCCGCGCGGGCGCGTCATCGGCCCGCTGCGCGCGGCCATCCACGCGCCGCCGCTCGCGCAGGCCTGGTCGGCACTGGGCGAATCGCTGCGCTTCGGCACCTCGCTCGGCAAGCGCCTGTCGGAACTCGCCATCATCGTCACCGGCCGTCGCTGGTCGGCGCAGGTCGAATGGTTCGTCCATGCCCAGGCGGCCGCCGATGCGGGGCTTGAGGCCGCGATCATCGAGGCCATCCGCGACGGCCAGCCCGCCGCGCTTCACGCAGGCCGACGACACGATGATCTACGACTATGCCCGGCTGCTGCTGCGCGACGGCAGCGTTCCCGCCGCGCTGCATGCGCGCGTGACGGCGCGCTTCGGCGTGCAGGGCGTTGTCGAACTGACGGCGCTGGTCGGCTATTACTCGATGGTCGCCATGACGCTGAATGCGCATGACGTCCCGCTTCCGGACGACGCCGCGCCGCCACTCGCCGCGCCGGCGCAGGGATTGTTCGACCAGCCGCCGCCCGAATAGCGGCACCACCAACGACAAACGGGAGGAAACCAACATGATCCGCAGAAGGACCGCATTGTCAGCCCTGGCGCTGCCCGCGCTGATCGGCCGTGCGCAGGCGCAGGCCTTCCCCGACCAGCCGGTGCGGCTGGTCGTGCCCTTCGCCGCCGGCGGGCCGGCGGACCTGATCGCGCGGACCATCGGGCGCGTGATGGGTGAGCGGCTCGGCAAGCCGGTGGTGGTCGAATCCCGCGCCGGGGCGGCCGGCATGATCGGCGTGGACTTCGCCGCCAAGTCGCGGCCCGATGGGCACACCCTGGTGCTGGCGAGCAGCGGCGCGCATGGTCATCCTGCCGCATCTGCAGCCGAACATGCCCTATGATCCGCGCGAGCTGTCCGCCGATCACGCAGGTGCTGGCGGTGCCGCAGATCATCTCGGTCGCGCCGGGCCTCGGCCCCAAGAACCTCGCCGAACTGGTGGCGATGGCGAAGGCGCGTCCGGGGCAGCTCGCCTATGGATCGGCGGGCATCGGCTCCTCGCTGCATCTGGCGGGGGAACTGCTGAAGCTGCGCGCCGGCATCGACCTCGTGCATGTCCCGTTCCGCGGCGCCGCGCCGGCGGTGACGGAACTGCTCGCCGGGCGCATCCAGGTGCTGGCGGCGGATGTGCCGGCGCTGCTGACGCATGTGCGCGCCGGTTCGGTGCCGGCCCTTGCCATCACCTCGGAACAGCGCCTGGCGATCCTGCCGGAGGTGCCGACCGCGGTGGAGGCCGGCGTGCCCGGCATGGTCAGCGAGACCTGGTACGGCGTGCTCGGGCCGACGGGCATCCCGGCCGACCGCGTCGCCATCCTGTCCGCAGCGACCAAGGCGGCATTGGAGGATGAGGAGACGCGCCGCGTGCTGCTCGCGCAGGGCGGCCGCATCGTCGGCAGCGATCCGGAAGCCTTCGCGACCTTCATCCGCAGCGCCTACGACACCTGGGGCGAGGTCGTTCGCGCCACCGGCATGCGGCTGGAATAGGCGCGGTGCTCAGGCGAAGCCTTCTCGCAGCCGCCGCGGTGACGCGCGGCTGCGCGCCCGGCGGTGGCGCAGGCCTGGCGGCCGTCGCGGCCGATGCGCCTGATGGTGCCGCTTGCCCCGGGCGGCACGGCGGACACCATCGCGCGCATCATCGCCGACCCGACGGCGGCGATCCTCGGCCAGCCCCTGCTGATCGAGAACCGGCCCGGCGGCAGCGGCACCGTCGCGGCCATCTCGGTGGCGCGCGGGCCGGCGGACGGGCTGACGCTGCTGTATTGCTCGCCGTCGATCCAGATCCTCAATCCGCTGATGATGCGCAACATCCCCTATGACGCGATGGCGGATTTCACGCCGGTCATCGCGCTGATGCGGGCGCCCAAGATCCTGGTGGTGCGGCCGGACTTCCCCGCCCGCAGCCTGGAGGAACTGATCGCCGTGGCGCGGTCCCGCCCCGGCGGCATCACCTATGCCAGTGCCGGCATCGGTTCCTCGGCGCATCTCGCCGGCGCGCTGCTGGCGCAGATGGCCGGGATCGAACTGCTGCACATCCCCTTCCGCGGCACCGCGCCGGGCGTGCAGGAATTGATGGCGGGGCGCGTGGACATGGTGCTCGACACCGCCGCCGCCCTGCTGCCGCTGGTGCGGGAGGGCCGGCTGCGCGCGCTCGCGGTCAGCACGGCGGAACCGGCGCGCGCCGCGCCCGAACTGCCGCCCATCGCGGCGACCCTGCCGGGCTTCAACGACGCGTCGTTCAACTACCTCGTGGCCGCCGCCCGCACGCCGCCCGAGGCGATCGCGGCGATCAACGCGGCCATCAACGACGTGCTCGCCGCCCCCGCCACCCGCGCGCGGTTCGAGACCCTGGGCGCGGAACCCGTCGGCGGCACGCCGGCACAACTGGCCACCATGGTGCAGGCCGAGATCGACCGCTGGCGCGGCGTCATCACGGCACAGAGGATCAGCATCGAATGAGACTGTCCCGACGCGCCCTGCTCGTCGCGCCCGCCGCGCTGGCCACCCCGGCCTTCGCGCAGGGCTTCCCCGACCGCCCCTTGCGACTGGTGGTGCCGTTCGCCGCCGGTGGCTCGGCCGATGCCTCCGCCCGCATGCTGGCCGCGCCGATGGCCGAGGCGCTGGGCCAGCCCGTCGTGGTGGAGAACCGCGCCGGCGGCGGTGCCACCATCGGTGCCCAGGCGGTCGCCCGCGCCGCGCCGGATGGCCACACGCTGCTCTATGGAACGCCGGGCCCGCAGATCATCAACCCGCACCTGATGCGCTCCCTGCCCTATGACCCGGTGAAGGATTTCGCGCCGGTCTCGGGCTACAAGCGCGCGCCCAACCTGCTGGCGATCCACCCCTCGCTGCCGGTGCGCACGGTCGCAGGACCTCATCGCGCTGGCGAAGGCGCGGCCCGGGCAACTGACCTTCGCGTCGTCCGGCATCGGCTCCTCCTCGCATCTCGCGGGGGAATTGCTGAAGTTCATGGCGCAGATCGACATCACCCATGTGCCCTATCGCGGCACCGGGCCGGCGACGACGGACCTGATCGCCGGCACCGTCAGCATGGCGCTCGACACCATGTCCATCCTGCTGCCGCCGTCGCGCAACGGGAACCTGCGCGCGCTCGCCGTCACCACGCCGCAGCGCTCGGCGCAGGCGCCCGACCTGCCCGCCATTGCCGAGACGCTGCCGGGCTTCGACGCCGCGCCCTTCAACTACATCGCGGCGCCGGCCGGCACGCCGGCGCCGGTCATCGCGCGGCTGAACGCGGTCATCGTCACCATCCTCAACGACCCGGCCTATCGCGCGCGGATGGAAGCGCTGGGGGAGGAGGCCACGCCATCGACGCCCGCCGAACTCGCGGCCACCATCGCCGCTGAATCGGCGCGCTGGAAGCAGGTCATCGACAGCGCGGGAATCCGCCTCGAATGAGCGAACCCGTCCTGCTGCTCTCCGCCATCCCGGCCGATCTGCGCGCGGCGCTGGCGGCGCGGTTCACGCTGGTCGAGGACAAGCCCGCCGAGGCGCCGCGTCCCGGCATCCGCATCGCCGTCACCATGGCGCTGGCCGGTGCGACCGACGCGCAATTCGCCCGCCTGCCGGACCTTCGCCTGCTGGCAAGCCAGGGTGCCGGGCTCGAACGCGTCGACCTGCCGGCGGCGGCGCGGCGTGGCATCGCTGTCGCCTACACGCCCGACGTGATGACGGAAGACGTGGCGGATGCCGCCATCGGCCTGATGTACGCCGCGGCGCGCCGGGTGGCGGAAGCCGATCGCTTCGTCCGCGCCGGGCGCTGGGCGGGCGAGCGCATGGGCCTCGGCATCAGCCTGCATCGCAAGGCGGCGGGCGTCGTCGGCCTGGGGCGGATCGGCCAGGCCATCGCGCGGCGTTGCGCGGGTCTCGGCATGGATGTCGCCTGGACCGGGCCACGGCCGAAGCCGGACCAGCCCTGGCCCTTCATCGCCGATATCCGCGCCCTGGCGGAACGCTCCGACGTGCTGATCCTCGCCACGCCTGGCGGCGCGGGCACGGACCGCATCGTCGATGCGGCGGTGCTCGCGGCGCTCGGCCCGCGCGGCGTGCTGGTCAACATCGCGCGCGGCTCGGTGGTGGATGGAGGAAGCGCTGATCGTCGCCTTGCAGAACGGCACCATCGCCGCGGCGGGGCTGGATGTGTTCGCGCGTGAGCCGGCGCTCGATGCGCGCTTCCTCGCGCTCGACAACGTCGTGCTGGCGCCGCATTCGGCCTCGCTGACCATCGAGACGCGCGCCGCGCTGATCGCGCGCATCCTGTCGGACATCGAGGCCTTCCGCAGCGGAAAGCCATTCCTGGACGCCGCATCCGGCGCCGTGTAGCGAGCGCCCATGCCCCCTGCCGCCCCGGCGCCGCGCGCTGCCATCGACCTGAACCGCAGCGCCGTCGCGCGCTACATCCAGTTGGCGACGCTGTTCCGGCGCAGGATCGAGCAGGGCGCCTGGCGGCAGGACCACCGCATCCCGACCGTCGATGAACTGGCGGCCGAATGCGGCGTGGCGCGGGCGACGATCCGCCAGGCGCTGGACCTGCTGCAGCAGGACGGGCTGATCGAACGCTTCCGCGCCAAGGGCACCTTCGTGCGCGGCGCCCCCACCGGGAACCGCCTGTGGTGCGATGTCGAGACCGACTGGTCCGGCCTGCTGCGATCGCGCGAGGGTGCCGAGATCGAGATCCTCGACGACCGCTCGGGCCTGTCCCCGGCGGCGCTGCCGCCGGTCGAGATCGGCCGCCCGGCGCCGCTCTACCGCCACATCCGCCGCCGCCACTGGCGCGACGGGCAGCCTTTCCTGCTGGCCGATGTCTACCTGAATGAGCGCCTGTCACCGAAGGTGACGGAGGACGCCCTGCGCAGCCGCACGGCGCTGAAGCTGGTTGCCGGCATCCCCGGCGTGCGCATCGCCGATGCCCGGCAGACACTGACGATCGGCACCGCGGATGTGGAGACGGCCGCGGCGCTGCACCTGCCGCTGAACGCCCCTGTCGCGCTGGTGCGCCGCGCGGCGGTGGACCCGCGCGGCGTGTTGCTGATGGTGGCCGACGGGATCTATCGCGGCGACGTGGTGCGGATCGACATCAAGCTGCGGTAGGTGCGGACGGGCGGCGGCGCCAGCCGTCTCCGGGCGGCTGTCCGGCAGGGCCGGCGAGGCCGTGGCAACGATGTTCCGGCACCCGGCCGGGCGCCGCGCGGGACATGCGACGGGGATCGTCAGTCGCTCCACAACGTCCTGGCATAGGCGATCAGGGCCTTCGCCACCGCCACCGGCTGCTCCGGCAGCAGCGCATGGCCGGCGCCTTCAACCACCACGCGCCGCGCCATCGGACCGAGCGCGGCCTTCAGTTCCGCCTCGCTCGGCGGCGCGGCGATCGCATCCTGCGCCGCCGCCAGGTACAGCAGCGGCTTGTGGTCGGCGACGCGCAGCCAGGACGTATCCTTCGTCGCCTCCCGCGCGCGGCGCTGCGCGCGCGCGACCTCGGTGTGCCAGCCCGGCAGCCAGACGCTCGCATCATGGCCCGGCGCGAAATAGCCGCGCCGCAGATGCATGAGGCGCACATCGTCGGGCAGCGATGTGTCGAAGCTGCCGGCGATCGCCGCGCTGATCGCCGGATCGACCGTGGTGCCGGTGACGGCGGCGAGCATCGCGACACCCTGCACCAGGTCCGGCCGCAGATGCGCGGTGATGCGCGCGACCCAATTGCCGGCCGCGTGGCCGGCGACCAGCGCCGTGCCCACGCCGTCATCCTCCATGGCCGCGACCACGTCGCGCGCCATGTCGAACAGCGTCGCGCCGTCGTGCAGCGGCGCGGAGCGGCCGATGCCGCGCGGTTCCGGCCTGATCAGGCGCAGCCCGGCGGCGACCAGCATCGGCGCGATGCCGTCGAAATCCTCCTGCCCGCGACCGAGCGAGGGCAGCAGCACCAGCGGATGACCGGCACCTTCGATGAAAACCTCGAGTGGGCCCGATGGCAGGTCGAGCATGCGCGCGGTTGCAGTCGTCATCACGATCCTCCGTTGCGCGCAGTGAACACGCTGCGCTGCGGATGCGCCATGGCGCGTGCCGGAATTCTCGTCGCCTGCCGCTGAAGGGCCGGATGCTCTTGCGCGGATCGCAAAGGCAGCGAAGCATGACGCCATGCCCGGACCGTCCCGCCATGACGCCAGCGCCTTCTCCGGTCGGACGGCTCCGGCCCGCGCCTTCGCCGCGCCGGCCGATGACATGATGCTGAATGCGCATGCGTATCGGCGACGCGCGGTCATGATCGCGACCCCGCCGCACCGATGCGCCGCATGTTTGCCATGCAGCGCGTGGCCCTGCGCGGCATGCGATGTGCATCCGTCAGGCCCCGCAATCGTCACGCCCGGCCGCAGGCGGTCAAGCACGATGCCGACCAGCCCACGCCCCGAGGCCACACCCCGTCCCGCACCACCGATCCACCAACACACCAGGAGGCCACGACATGACGACGCTGCATCGCCGCACCCTGCTCGCCGCCGCCCTTGCCGACGCCGGCCCTGCGCGCCGCGCAGGCGCAGGCGCCCTGGCCGACGCGGCCGGTGACCATCGTCAATCCCTGGCCGCCCGGCGGCTCCTCGGACACCGTGACGCGGCTGTTGGCGCAGCGCTTCAGCCAGATGTTCGGGCAGAACTTCGTCGTCGAGAACCGTGCCGGCGCCTCGGGCACCATCGGGCACAACTACGTCGCGCAGCAGCGGCCCGACGGCTATGTGCTGCTGCTCGGCACCAACAGCACCTATGCCATCGCGCCGCACCTGATCTCGCCCCTGCCCTATGACAACCGCGCGGCCTTCACCGGCATCAGCCTCGTCGCGCGCAGCGCGCAATCGGTCTGCGTGCACCCCTCGGTGCCGGTGACGACGATCCAGGAATTCCTCGCCTATGTCCGCGCGCGGCCGGGCGAGATCAATTTCTCATCGGCCGGCATCGGCGCGACCAGCCACCTCGCGACCGAATTGCTGATGGCCGCGGCGGGGATCGACATGGTGCACGTGCCCTATCGCGGCGGCGCGCCCTCGGCGCAGGCGGTGCTGGCGGGCGAGACGAAGATGTCCTTCATCGATGCCGTCACCGCGCTGCCGCATCGCCAGGCCGGGCACGTTGAAGATGCTCGCGGTCAGCACCGCGGCGCGCACGCCGCTCGCGCCCGATGTGCCGACGCTGCAGGAAGCCGGCGTGGTCGGCTTCGAATCCTCGACCGACATGGCGCTGCTGGCGCCGGCCAACCTGCCTGATGCCGATCGCGACGCGCGTGGCCGAGGCGGTGCACACCGCGGTGAACGACCCGCCCTTCCGCGCAGCAGATCATCACCCTCGGCGCCACGCCGGTCGGCGGCACGCCGGCGGAATTCGCCACCTATTGGACGCAGGAAAGCGAGAAGTGGGGCAACCTCATCCGCAGCCGCAACATCCGCATGCCGACGTGATCACCTGACTGGCGGCGGCCGTCCCGCCCATGCCGGCGGGTGGGACGGTGCGCGCCACCGACGGGCGCGCCTGCGCCGCATCGAACAGCGCGGCCAGCGCCGGCCGCCCCGCGCGCCAGTCGAAAGCTGGTGTGGCGACGCTCGCAATAGCCGAGCACCGCGATCAGCGCGAGGAAGCCGGCATCCATCGTGGCGAAGCCGCCGGCGGCCACCTCGCCTTCCAGCGCATCGGCGACGCGCGCGGCGCGCTGCGCCTCCAGCGCGATGACGCCGGGGGAGCGTTCATGCTCCGGTCGGCGCAACTCGCGGTTCCACACCGCGATGCCGTCCAGCATGCCGAGCACGCGCCCATAGGCCGCCAGTGCGCGTGGCGCCGTCCGGTCCCGGCAGCAGCCGGTGCGCGGGTTCGCGACCAGGCTGTCCAGCACCATCAGCACCGGCGTGGTTTCCGTGATGGTGTTGCCGTCGTCGAGCAGCAGCGACGGCACGCG
This sequence comes from uncultured Alphaproteobacteria bacterium, assembly GCA_963732425.1. Classification (GTDB taxonomy): domain Bacteria; phylum Pseudomonadota; class Alphaproteobacteria; order Acetobacterales; family Acetobacteraceae; genus Neoroseomonas. The sequence continues at coordinate 7,754 of CAVSZN010000012.1, read as the reverse complement.
CCCGACCGGGTTGTACGGCAGCAACACCGAGGACGGGTCGCGCAACGTCGCCTCCTCGACCGCGACGCGGTCCTCGAGGCCGAGTTCGATCACCGCCATGCGGGCGATGCGGGCATAGGGGGAGCCGGGCGCATGGAACAGGCGCATGGCGTCGAGCCTATCGGGCCTCGCCGGAATGCGCCATGCGACGTGCCGAGGCACCTCGCCCGTTGACGCCGCCAGCCTGCCGGGCGAAGCCAGGGAGCATGAACGACGCGCCCGCCCCCACCCCCTTCGACCCCGCCGCCGCCGGCTGGAAGCAGTTCCGCTGGCATGAGGACGGCTTCCCCACCCTGGTCGGCCCCTTCTGGTCGAGGCAGGAGGACGGCCGGTGGGCCTATGGCCTGCTCGCCGAGCCGCGCCATTCCAACGCGCACGGCATCGTCCATGGCGGCATGCTGGTCACCTTCCTCGACCAGATCCTGGGCGCCACCTGCTGGGAGGCGGCGAAGCGCGACCCGGTGGTGACCATCCAGCTCAACACGCATTTCGTCTCCGCCGCCCGCGCCGGGGATTTCATGGAAGCGCGGGGCGAGGCGGTGCGCGCCACGCGCTCCGTGGTGTTCGTGCGCGGGCAGATCACCATCGGCGATCGTGATCGTCGCCACCGCCGACGGGGTGTGGAAGCGGCTGGGCGCGGCCTGACCGCTTCGGCTACCCTGCGGGCAAGGAACCGTCAGGGAAGGAAGCGCCATGCGCAGCGCCGTCATCGTCTCGACCGCCCGCACGCCGATCGGGCGTGCCTATCGCGGCGCCTTCAACGACACCAATGCGCAGACGCTGGGCGGGCACGCCGTGCGCGCCGCCGTCGAGCGCGCCGGGCTCGACCCCGCGCGAGGTCGAGGACGTGATCATGGGCGCCGCCCTGCAGCAGGGCTGCCAGGGGTCGAATGTCGGGCGCCAGGTGGCGCTCGCCGCCGGCCTGCCGGACAGCGTGCCGGGCATGTCGCTGGACCGGCAGTGCTCGTCCGGGCTGATGGCGATCGCCACCGCCGCGAAGCAGGTGATGCATGACGGCATGCAGGTCGCGGTGGGCGGCGGGCTGGAATCCATCTCCCTGGTGCAGAACGACAAGGCGAACTGGTACCGCCTGGCCGATCCGGCGCTGAAGGCGCGCGTGCCGGCGCTGTACATGTCGATGCTGGAGACCGCCGAGATCGTCGCCGACCGCTACGGCATCCCGCGCGAGGCGCAGGACGACTACGCCCTGCGCAGCCAGCAGCGCACCGCCGCCGCCCAGGCGCGCGGCGCCTTCGATGACGAGATCGTGCCGCTGGCCTCCGTGATGAAGGTGGCGAACCGGGAAACCGGCGAGGTCCGCGACGTGCCGACCACGCTGGCGCGCGACGAGGGCAACCGCGCCGACACCACGATCGAAGGCCTGCAACCTGCTGAAGCCGGTCTTCAAGGACGGCATGGTGGTCAAGCAGGGGCGCTTCATCACCGCCGGCAATGCCAGCCAGTTGTCGGACGGCGCTTCAGCCGCCGTGGTGATGGAGGAAGCCGAGGCGTCGCGGCGCGGCCTGCATCCGCTCGGCATCTATCGCGGCATGGCGGTGGCCGGCTGCGATCCGGGTGAGATGGGCATCGGCCCGGTCTTCGCCGTGCCGAAGCTGCTGAAGCAGCACGGGCTGACCATCGACGACATCGGCCTGTGGGAGCTGAACGAGGCCTTCGCCTGCCAGGTGATCTATTGCCGCGACCGGCTCGGCATTCCCGATGACCGGCTGAACGTGGATGGCGGGGCGATCTCGGTCGGCCATCCCTATGGCATGTCGGGCGCGCGCATGGCCGGGCATGCGCTGATCGAGGGCAAGAAGCGCGGCGCGAAATTCGTCGTGGTGACGATGTGCGTCGGCGGCGGCCAGGGTGCGGCCGGGCTGTTCGAGGTCGCCTGATCATTCGAGGCGGATATTGCCGAGCCGGACGGCGCGGCGGTTGGTCTCCATCGCGCGCGGCTGGCACGGGCCCATGACCTTTTGGGGCGCGCGAAGGCTGGGGCAGGGAACTCCCCAAGCCTCCCTCCTTCTCCTGTCTTTTGGCGACTGACGCCGGCGGCCGGCGCCAGTTGACAGAAAAAGGAGGGGGATCGGGGGAGTTCCCTCCCCCGACCTTGCTTTCGTCAGTAGCGGTACTGCTCGGCCTTGAACGGCCCCTGCGGCGACACGCCGATGTAGTCCGCCTGCTGCTTGCGACATCGTGGTCAGCGTGGCGCCGACCTTCGCGAGATGCAGCATCGCCACCTTCTCATCGAGGTGCTTGGGCAGCACGTAGACCTTCTTCTCGTACTTGCCCGGGTTCGTCCAAAGCTCGATCTGCGCCAGCGTCTGGTTGGTGAAGGACGCCGACATCACGAAGGACGGGTGGCCGGTGGCGTTGCCGAGGTTCACCAGGCGGCCTTCGGACAGCAGGATCATGCGCTTGCCGTCGGGGAACTCGATCTCGTCCACCTGCGGCTTGATGTTGTCCCACTTGAAGTTGCGCAGGCCGGCGACCTGGATCTCGCTGTCGAAGTGGCCGATGTTGCAGACGATGGCGCGGTGCTTCATCGCGCGCATGTGGTCCACCGTGATGACGTCCACATTGCCGGTCGCGGTGACGAAGATGTCCGCCTGCGGGGCGGCCTGCTCCATCGTCACGACCTCATAGCCTTCCATCGCCGCCTGCAGCGCGCAGATCGGGTCGACTTCGCTGACCATGACGCGGCAGCCGGCATTGCGCAGCGAGGCGGCGGAACCCTTGCCGACATCGCCGAAGCCGCAAACCATCGCGACCTTGCCGGCCATCATCACGTCGGTGCCGCGGCGGATGCGCGTCCACCAGCGACTCACGGCAGCCATAGAGGTTGTCGAACTTCGACTTGGTGACGCTGTCGTTCACGTTGATGGCCGGGAACAGCAGCTTGCCGTCCTTCGCCATGGTGTAGAGGCGGTGCACGCCGGTCGTCGTCTCCTCGGAGACACCGACGATCGACTTCGCGAGCTGCGCGAACCAGCCCGGCTTGGTCTTCAGGCAATCCTTGATCAGCGCGAAGAAGACTTCCTCCTCCTCATTCGTCGGCTTCTCCAGGAAGGCGACGTCGCCCTGTTCGGCGCGCAGGCCGTAATGGACCAGCAGCGTCATGTCGCCGCCATCGTCCAGCAGCACGTTCGGCGTGCCGCCATCGCCCCATTCCAGGGTGCGCTTCACATACTGCCAGTATTCCGGCAGCGTCTCGCCCTTGATGGCGAAGACCGGCGTGCCGGTCGCGGCGATCGCGGCGGCCGCGTGGTCCTGCGTCGAGAAGATGTTGCACGAGGACCAGCGCACATCGGCGCCGAGCGCCTTCAGCGTCTCGATCAGCACGGCGGTCTGGATGGTCATGTGCAGGCAGCCGGCGACGCGGGCGCCCTTGAGCACCTGCTTCGCGCCGTATTCGGCGCGGGTCGCCATCAGGCCGGGCATCTCGTCCTCGGCCATGGAAATTTCCTTGCGTCCCCAAGCGGCCAGGGACAGGTCCTTCACGACGAAATCAGCGGCAGTGGACATGCGTTTGCTCTTTCTCACCCAGGAATATGCCGGGCGGGTAGCACGCCCGAGCGGGTGAGGCCAGAGAGCACGATCACTGATAAGGATATCTTTATGTGAAATCCGGGCCGATGGGGCCAATCCGGGCACCAGCGACGCCACGTTTCCGAACCACGCAAGAACGCCGGAGGCCGTGGCGGGATGAACGGATCGCGCCCCGGGTGGCGGTGCGTCAGCCTTCCGACGCGTCCTCGCGGCCCGGGCGGTCATCCTCCTGGTCGCGGCCGGTCTCGGCGGCGGCGCGTTCGGCCTGCGCTGGGCGGTCCGCGCGAAAGGCGGGCCCGCTCGGCGCCTCGGCCACCGCCGAAAGCGGCGCCAGCCAAATGGCGAAAAGGCCGGTCACGGCGGCGCGGCGGATGTGGCGCATGGTGGCGGACGTCCTTCGTTCCATGGCGTCAGCCTCCTGTCGGCCGGCGGCAGACAGGCGGCGCAACCAGGGCAGGATGAAGGCGTTGCGTTACGCGCTTGTTGCGCGGCGTGAAGTCGGGCGGGCTGTTCAGCCGCGCTCGGTCAGGCCCGCGGCGAAGCCCGCCACCAGTTCGCGGATGCGGGCCGGGTCGGATTGCTCCATCACCCGGCGCGCAAACCGCGCGCAGTCGCCGATATCGAGCGCTCGCACCGCCTGCTTCACCCGCGGCAGCGCCGAGGCGTTCATCGAGAAGGTCCGCACGCCCATGCCCAGCAGCAGCGGCGTCAGTTGCGGATTGCCCGCCATCTCGCCGCAGACCGACACCGGCATGCGCAGCCGCAGCGCCGCTTCGGTCGCGAACTGCACCAGGCGCAGCACGGCCGGGTGCAGCGGGTCGTACAGATGCGACACATCCACCTCCGACCGGTCCACCGCCAGCGTGTACATCGCCAGGTCGTTGGTCCCGATGGCGAAGAAATCCGCCTCCAGCGCGATGGCGTCGGCGGCCAGGGCGGCGCCCGGCGTCTCGATCATGACGCCGAGCGGCGGCAGCTTCTCGGGCAGCTTCTCGCCGCGCCGGCGCAGGCGGCGGGCGACGCGTTCATAGATCTCGCGCGCCTGGCGCACCTCCTCGGGGATGGTGACCATCGGCAGCAGCAGGCGGACATTGCCGTCGCCATTGGCGGCGGCGACGCGCAGCACCGCCGCGAACTGCACTTCCAGCAATTCCGGGCGCTTGAGCAGCATGCGCAGGCCGCGCAGGCCCAGCGCCGGGTTGTTGCCCGCATGCGCCGGCGCGACGCCGGCGGCCAGCGCCTCCATGTCCTTCTCGCCGCCCCAGTCGAGCACGCGGATGGTGACCGGCTGGCCCTCCATCGCGTTCGACGACCTGGGTGTAGGCCTCGACCTGGGCATCCTCGTCGGGCAGGTCCTCGCGATTCATGAACAGGAATTCGGTGCGCAGCAGGCCGATGCCCATGGCGCCGGCCTGGGCGATCAGCGGCAATTCCTGCGGGATCTCGAGATTGGCCTGCAGCTCGACCATCTCGCCATCGGTGGTCTCGGCCGGCAGGCGGCGCAGCTTCGACAGCTTGGTGCGCTCCTTGGCGAAGGCCGCCAGGTGTTCCTTGGCCGTCGCCAGCGTGGCCGGCGGACGGATGCACCGAGACCAGCCCGGTCGTGCCGTCCAGCACGGCCTGGTCGCCGCGCCGCGCCGCCTCGGTCAGCCCATGGGCGCCGAGCACCGCCGGAATGCCCAGCGCGCGCAGCATGATCGCGGTATGGCCATCGGCCCCGCCCTCCTCGGTCGCCACCCCGGCGACGCGGGACGGTTCCAGCAGCGCGGCATCGGCCGGCGTCAGTTCCTCGGCGACCAGGATGCAGCCCTCCGGCAGGTCCTTGAAGCTGCGGAAGGGCGTCGCGGTCAGGTTGCGGATCAGCCTGCGGCCGATGTCGCGGATCTCGTTGGCGCGGCGGGCCAGCCCGGCCTTGTCGTCGTCCTTGGCGGCGAGGATGACGGCGCGGATCTCCTCCGCCTCCTCCAGCACGGCGGTCTCGGCGCCGACCAGGCCGGTCTCGATGCGCTTGCGCGCGCCGCGGATCAGCCGCGAATTGCCCAGCATCATCAGATGGGCATCGAGCAGCGGCTCGATCTCCTCCTGCGCCTCCTCGGGCAGCACGCCGATGCGCGTCTTGAGCTTGGCCACCTGCTTGCGTGAGAAGGCGACGGCCGCGACGAGCTTCTGCCTCTCGTCATCGACGGCCTCGGCCGTGATGGTCCGCCGCGTCACCTCATTCGGTGGTTCGGTGGTGTCGTAGACCGGCCCGATGGCGACGCCGCGGGAGACGGCGATGCCCGGGACGTTGACTTCGGGCTGCCTGACCTTCGCCTTTGCCTTGGATGTCTCAGTCTTCATGGAAGCCGGCCTCGACAAGGCCGGCGACCGCCTCGAGCGCCTCCTTGGCGTCCCAGCCTTCGGCCTCGATCATAACCTCGGCACCCTGGCCGGCGCCCAGCATCATCAGCCCCATGATGGAGCAGGCCGGCACGGTCTCCCCGTTGCGCACCACGTTCACGCAGGCGGAAAAGCGCTCGGCCATCGAGACCAGCTTGGCGGCAGCGCGCGCATGCAGGCCGCGGCTGTTGGGAATGACCACGCTGCGGCGCAGCACCATGCCTGAATCTCCCGGGTCACAACCGCACGGACCGACCGACGGGGTGGTGTCGACCACCACGCGGCCGCCGGGCTCGTCGGGCCATTCATTCACGCGCCGCTCCTCCTGCCCGGGACGACGGGCGCCACTTGCGCGCCCGCCGCGACCTCCCGGCCGCTGGCAATGTATTTCCGCCCGGCCGCCTTGGCGTGGTCCACCGCCTCGGCGAGCGGCTCGCTGCCGCGAACCTTGGCCAGTTTGACGAGCAGCGGCAGGTTGACGCCGGCCAGCACCTCGACCGGGCGATCGGTGCCGGCGATCTGCATCGCCAGGTTGGACGGCGTGCCGCCGAACATGTCGGTCAGCACCACGACGCCATCGCCGGCATCGACCGCCTCGATCGATCGGCGGATGTCGGCGCGCGTGTGCTCCATGTCGTCATCCGGGCCGATGCAGACCGTCTCGACGCCTTGCTGCGGCCCCACCACATGTTCCATGGCGCGCCGCAATTCCTCGGCCAGACGGCCGTGAGTGACCAGAACCATCCCGATCATGATACCTGTGTCAGGGCCTCCCGCCCCGCCTCGTGGCCGACAGCCCGTGCTCCGGCAAGGGAGTCCCGCGTGGCCGAGCCACGCACTGTCCCCGGAGCCGCGCCGGTCGAAATTTCCCGGTGGTGAAGTTCCACCCGCCAACCACTGGATTGGATATGGTGTGCCAACCGTTCCGCTGCCAGGACTGACCGATGCTTCCCACCGGTGCAGCCAAGCGCGATCGTGAGGTACTTCTTCCCCTCTCGCGCGAAGCGAGGCAAGAGCGGGCCGATCATATCCGTCATGCACCGCCAGAACCCGGCGAAGTCGGGGTCGGCCTCGATGTAGTCGGCGACCGCGGCATCGCGCCCCGTCAGGGGCCGCAACGCCTCGACATAGTGCGGATTGCGCAGGAATCGCAGGTCGAACACGAGGTCAGCCTCGCGCGGCAGGCCTTTCGGAAAGGCGAAGGAGATCACCGAAATTCCCATGCCCGGAGCGCCTTCGAGGCCGAAGCGCCCGTCGATCATGCGGCGCAGGTCCGGCAGCGGCAGTTCGGTGGTGTCCACGACCAGGTCCGCCGTGTCGCGCAGCGGCGCCAGCAGCGCCGCCTCCCGCGCGATGCCCTCGGCGACCGAGTGGCCGAGCGGTCCGCCCGGTGCCAGCGGATGGCGCCGGCGCGTCTCGGTGAAGCGCCGCAGCAGCGCATCCGGCTCGGCGGTCGCGAAAACCACCGTCACGTCGATATCGGGATGCAGCCGCAGGCGCTCGAGCAGTTCATCAGCCACCACCACATCAAAGTGCACATACAGGTGTCCACAGCAGCAAGCAGCAACATTGTTTTTTTTTTTTTTTTTTTTTTTTTTTTTTTTTTTTTTTTTTTTTTTTTTTTTTTTTTTTTTTTTTTTTTTTTTTTTTTTTTTTTTTTTTTTTTTTTTCGTTTTTAAAAAAAAAAAAAAAAAAAATGGTTTTTCTTTTTTTTTAGTTATTACTGACTTCCGGTTCATATGCTGACGATGGGCGGGCCTGGTGGATTCAGTGGAAAATGTTCC
>CAVSZN010000011.1:0-100663 GCA_963732425.1 uncultured Alphaproteobacteria bacterium | reverse complement strand
CGAATCCGCGCGACGTATTCGGTGTAGCCGCCATCATACTGGTGGATGCCGTCGCCGGTCAGTTCCAGCACGCGGTTGGACAGCGCCGCGAGGAAGTGCCGGTCGTGCGAGACGAACAGCATGGTGCCCTCATAGGTCGCCAGCGCCGTGATCAGCATTTCCTTGGTCGCCATGTCGAGATGGTTGGTCGGTTCGTCGAGCACCAGGAAATTCGGCGGGTCGTAGAGCATGCGCGCCATCACCAGGCGTGCCTTCTCGCCGCCGGACAGCACGCGGCACTTCTTCTCGACATCGTCGCCGGAGAAGCCGAAGCAGCCGGCCAATGCGCGCAACGACCCCTGGCCGGCCTGGGGGAAGGCATCCTCCAGCGATTGGAAGACGGTGCGGTCGGCGTCGAGCAATTCCATCGCGTGCTGCGCGAAATACCCCATCTTCACGCTGCCGCCGAGCGTGACCCTGCCTTCATCCGGTTCGGTCGAGCCGGTCACCAGCTTCAGCAGCGTGGACTTGCCGGCGCCGTTGACGCCGAGCACGCAGCAGCGTTCGCGCCGCCGCACCAGCAGGTCGAGCCCGTCATAGATGACCTTGCTGCCGTAGCGCTTGTGCACGCCGCGCAGGTTCACCACGTCGTCGCCCGAACGCGGCGCCGGCGGGAAGTCGAAGGTGCACGGTCTGGCGGCGCCTGGGCGGTTCGACGCGGTCGATCTTTTCGAGCTTCTTCACGCGCGACTGCACCTGCGCGGCGTGGGAGGCGCGCGCCTTGAAGCGCTCGATGAACTTGATCTCCTTGGCCAGCATCGCCTGCTGGCGTTCGAACTGCGCCTGCTGCTGCTTCTCGTTCATCGCGCGCTGCTGCTTCGTAGAACTCGTAGTCGCCGGCGAAGGAGGTCAGCGTGCCGCCATCGATCTCGATGACCTTGTTGATGATGCGGTTCATGAACTCGCGGTCGTGCGAGGTCATCAGCAGCGCGCCGTCATAGCCGGTGAGGAACTGCTCCAGCCAGATCAGGCTTTCGAGGTCGAGATGGTTGCTCGGTTCGTCGAGCAGCATCACGTCCGGGCGCATCAGCAGGATGCGGGCGAGCGCCACGCGCATCTTCCATCCGCCGGACAGCGCGCCGACATCGCCGTCCATCATCTCCTGGCTGAAGCCGAGGCCGTCGAGCACCTCGCGCGCCTTGCTCTCCAGCGCATAGCCGCCGAGTTCCTCGAAGCGCGCCTGCACCTCGCCGAAGCGTTCGAGGATCTGCGTCCATCTCGTCGGCGCGGTCGGGGTCGGCGAGGGCGGCTTCCAGTTCCTGCAATTCGGCGGCGACTTCGCTGACATTGCCGGCGCCGTCCATCACCTCCGACACCGCGCTGCGGCCGGCCATCTCGCCGACATCCTGGCTGAAGAAGCCGATGGTCACGCCGCGATCGACCAGCACCTGGCCTTCGTCCGGCTCGTCGCGGCCGGTGATCATGCGGAACAGCGTCGACTTGCCGGCGCCGTTGGGGCCGACCAGGCCGATCCGCTCGCCCTTCTGGAGCGCCGCCGAGGCCTCGATGAAAAGAAGTTGCTGGCCGTTCTGCTTGCTGATGCTGTCGAGGCGGATCATGGGGTCCCGGGGAAGGCTACAAGGCGGCGCTCACGCCGCAGGAGCCGCCCGAGACCACGTCCCGGGCCGCGCCGTCAACCGCGCGCGTCCTGACCGTCAGCCGCCGAACGGCATCAGCCCCGTGCGCAGCGCATGCGCCCAGTCGGGCCGGCCGAGCGACTCCGCACGCGCCGGCGGCCGCCGCATGGTCATAGGCGAGCGCGATCATCTCGCAGCCGACCAGCCGCCCGGCGTCGACATCCAGCACCGCATAGCGGGCAAAGGGCGACGCCGGACTCGGAGACATGCGGCGGCGGCGTGACATCGGCATAGGCCGGGCAGCCGACGCTGCCGGGGTTGAGCACCAGCCGCCCATCCTCCAGCATCAGCATGCCGGGCGAGATGGCTATGGGCGCACAGCAGCAGGGTCGCCTCGGTCGGGCCCAGGCGGGCGGCCACCCCGGCCGCGGTGGCGGGCACCAGGCGACCGGTGGCCACTTCCTCCAGCAGGTAGGCGTTGTCGTCGTCCGGCCTGGCGTGAAAGGCCAGCACGCCGGGGGCGGGTTCCAGCGTCGGCGGCAGGTCCCACAGCCAGGTCGCCTGCGCGGCATCCATCTGTTCGCGTGCGAAGCTGTCGGACTAGCCCTCGCCGCCTTCAGCCGCCCAGCGATCGTGATTGCCGCGCACCGTGGGGATGCCGCGCGAGCGGACCAGTTCCACCGTCTCGGCCGGCCAGAGCGGGCCGGAGACGACGTCGCCGAGATTGACGATCGCGCGCAGCCCACGGCGATCGATATCGGCGAGGACGGCTTCGAGGGCGAGGTGATTGCCATGAATGTCGGCGATGACGGCGAGTTGCATGGGCCGAGCATAGGGCAGGAACGGGGTCGCGGGCGATCCGCTGTCACGATTGACTGGCAATCGCATTGATATCCCCCTTCATGGCGATGCCTGCGGCATGCGTTGCCCGTGCCGGCGCCGAGCAGCCCGCCCACCGTGCTGGACAGCAGCGCGCTGCTCGGCGAGCAAGGCGAGGTGCTCAACCCCCATGGCGCCGAGATCTACCGGCTCAAGCAGACCCGCCACGACAAGCTCATCCTGACCAAACAGCGCTTCGCCGGGCCCTGTCCGGCCGGCGCGCCAACACCATGCCGGCCCGTTGACCAGGACCGCGAACCGGACAAGTCTGCGGCCCGATTTCCATCCAAGGGCACTTCCCCATGCATCGTCGCGCGTTCGGTTCGGCTGCGGTCCTCGGCAGCCTGGCAGCCCTGGCTGCCTGCTCCTCCGTCACGCCGGACGTGCCGACGGCGCGGAGCATCGCCGGCCGCACGCCCAGCGGCACCGTGACCATCGCCGAGAACTTCCTCGGCGGCGCGGGCGCAGGCAACGGCACGCTGCATTTCCGTGGGCAGAGCCATCCGTTCCGGCTTGCCGGGACCGTCGTCGGCCCCGGCGGGGCAGCCCGCATCCAGGCATCGGGCGATGTCTATGGCCTGACCAGGGTCGAGGACTTCGCCGGCGTCTACTCGCAGGGAACCGGCCAGCGCGGGCTCGATACCCGCACGACGAGCGACCTGTGGCTGCAGAATTCATCCGGCGTGATCATGCATCTGCGCGGCACGCAGATCGGCGCCACGCTCGGCCTGGGCCGCGACGAATTGCTGATCGAGATGGCGCCGCGCTGACCGCGCGGTTCCAGCCGGCGACACGAACCCTCGACCCGCGCCGACGCCGCGACGGCAATCGGGTGACAGCCGGGCAAGCCGGAAGCCTGCGCCCGGCGCCTGATGGCAGGTCCATGCCGATGGCAGCGGCCGGGAAGCCCCCGGCCGCCGCTGTCAGCGCAGCATCAGCTTGATGGCGTAGCCGACCACGCCGAGGGCGACGACGCTTGCCGCCCAGATCAGCACGAACCAGCCGGTGCGCGCCGCACGCGATGCCGGTGGCCGGGCTTGGCACCAGCCATCAGTGGTAACCGCCCGACGCGAATTCACCTTGCCGCGGAACACCCAGTAGGAATAGGCGGTATAGGCCAGGATCATCGGGCACCAGCACCGACGGCGCCGACCAGCAGGAAGCCGAGGCTGTTGTCGGGCGCGGCGGCGTCCCAGATGGTGACCGAATGGCGGCACGATGTAGGGGATAGAAGCTGATGCCGAGCCCGATGAAGCACAGCACGAACAGGCCGAGCGCGGCGAGGAAGGGCGCAAGCTTCGCGCCGCGCGCGTCAGCGCCCGTCAGCAGCACGAAGCCGCATGCCGAGCACCGCAGCGGCACCGGCACGACGCGAGCAGCGATCTGCGGCCAGGCGAACCAGCGCTCGACGATAGATCGGGCTCGAGGAATGGCGTCCACAGGCTGACGATGCCGATCAGCGGCGAGCGTCGCCGGCGCCGAGCCAGCAGGCGATGCTGCGTAGGCGCGGTCCTGCACCTGGCCCTCCGTCTTCCAGATCAGCCAGGTGGCGCCGAGCAGCGCATAGCCGATCACCAGCGCCACGCCGGTCAGCAGGCTGAACGGCGTCAGCCAGTCCCACCAGCCGCCGGCATAGGCGCGGTTGGCGACCGGGATGCCCTGCACCAGCGCGCCGAGCGCGATGCCCTGCGCGAAGGCCGCCATGGTCGAGCCGACGGCGAAGGCCCAGTCCCACAGGAACTTGCCGCGCCTGCGTCTTCCAGCGGAACTCGAAGGCGACGCCGCGGAAGACCAGCGCCAGCAGCATGACGATGATCGGCGCGTAGAGCGCCGGCATGATGATCGGCATAGGCCAGCGGGAACACCGCCAACAGGCCGCCGCCGCCCAGCACCAGCCAGGTCTCGTTGCCGTCCCAGACCGGGGCGACGGAGTTCATCATCTCGTCGCGCTCGCGCCTCGCCGCTGCACGAAGGGGAACAGGATGCCGACGCCGAGGTCGAAGCCGTCGAGCACGACATAGGCCAGCACCGCGAAGGCGATCAGGCCGGCCCAGATGAAGGAAGGTCGAGGGTCATGGCGCGTCCTCCCTAGTCGCCGGCCGGCGGCGTCGGCATGGCCGGCGCGGGCATGATGCCGGCGGCGCGGATCGGCTCGTCTGCGGCAGGCTCGGCTTCGTCGCGCTCGGGCGGCTTGTTCATCAGGCGCAGGATGTAGAAGATGCCCGCGCCGAACACGACGAAATAGACGACGATGAAGGCGATCAGCGAGGCGCCGACCGCCGGCGCGCGTCGATCGGCGAGACGGAGTCGCGCCGTGCGCAGCAGGCCGTAGACGGTCCAGGGCTGGCGGCCGACCTCGGTGGTGATCCAGCCGGCGAGCACGGCGACGAAGCCGGACGGCCCCATCAGCGAGCGCCGCGCGATGCAGCCAGCGGCGTGTCGTAGAGCCGCGCCGCGCCAGCGCAGCCACAGGCTCCACATGCCCAGGCCGCAGCATCAGCGAAGCCGATGCCGACCATGACGCGGAAGCTCCAGAAGACGATGCGCGACCGGCGGCCGCTCGTCGGGCGGCCAGGTCTTCAGGCCCGCGGACGGTGCCGTCCAGGTCGTGGGTCAGGATGAGCGAGCCGAGCTTGGGGATCTCGATGCGCGTAGTCGATGCGCTCCTGCTCGCGTCGTCGGGGATGCCGAACAGGATCAGCGGCGCGCCGGCCTGCGGTCTCGAAATGCCCCTCCATGGCGGCGATCTTGGCCGGCTGGTGCTCCAGCGTGTTGAGGCCGTGCTGGTCGCCGGCCAGGATCTGCATCGGCGCGACGATCGCCGCCATCCACATCGCCATCGAGAACATGATGCGCGCCGCCGGCGTTCGCCGTGTCGCGCAGCAGATGCAGCGCGCCGACGGCGCCGACGACGAAGGCGGTCGTCAGGTAGGCGGCCAGCACCATGTGCACGAGGCGGTAGGGGAAGGACGGGTTGAAGATGACCGCCCACCAGTCCGTCGACGACGAACTGGCCGGCGTCGTTGATGCCGTAGCCGGCGGGCGTCTGCATCCAGCTGTTGACCGCCAGGATCCAGAAGGCCGACATGAACGTGCCGAGCGCCACCATCAGCGTGGCGAGGAAGTGCAGCCCGTGCCCGACCCGCTTCGCGCCCGAACAGCATGACGCCGAGGAAGCCGGCCTCGAGGAAGAAGGCCGACAGCACCTCATAGCCCATCAGCGGGCCGATCACCGGGCCGACCTTGTCGGAGAACACGCTCCAGTTGGTGCCGAACTGGTAGCTCATGACGATGCCGGAGACGACGCCCATGCCGAAGGCGACGGCGAAGATCTTCTTCCAGTAGTTGAACAGGTCGAGGAACACCGCCCGGCCCGTCCACAGCCACAGGCCGTTCAGCACGGCGAGATAGCTCGCCAGCCCGATGGTGAAGGCCGGGAAGATGATGTGCGCGCTGACCGTGAAGGCGAACTGCAGCCGCGCCAGGGTGAGCGCGTCGAAGCCGTCCATGAGCTGTCCTCGCATTGAACGGTTCGCGTGACGAAGGATATTGCGGCCGATCCGATAAATCAATATACTGAATACCGATTTATAGGAGAAACGCGGCAGCCTTGCGCCTCACCCAGTATTCCAACTTCGCGCTGCGCACGTTGCAATTGGTGGCGATGCGCGCTCCGGCAATCGTGACGGTCGATGACGTCGCCCGCGCGCACCGCATCTCCAAGGCGCATCTGGTCAAGATCGCCGCGCGAACTGTCACGGCGCGGCTATATCCAGACCATCCGCGGCCGCCATGGCGGCATGCGGCTGGCGCGCCCGGCCGAGACGATCACGGTCGGCGAGATCATCCGCTGGACCGAAGCGCCGCTCGAACTGGTGGAATGCTTCAATGCCGAGACCAACAACTGCCGGCTGCTCGGCGCCTGCCACCTGTCGCGCGGCCTGCAGCGCGCGTTGCGCGCCTTTCTTTCCGTGCTGGACGACATGACCATCGCCGACATCGTGGTCAATCGCGAGGCATTGCTGGCACGGCTGTTCGGTGCCGAACCAGGTCGCGGGTCAATGCCGCCCTCGGCGGCGGGCGCGCAATAGAGCCGGTAGAGCGTCTCGAGAATGGCGCCGACCTCGGCGCTGGCCAGGCGATAGTGGATGGTCTGGCCGTCGCGCCGCGTCTCGACCATCCGCAGGTCGCGCAACCGGGCCAGGTGCTGCGACAGCGCGGCGGGCGCGAGGCCGACGAGTTCAGCGAGCCGCCCGACCGACTTCTCACCGTCGAGCAGGTGGCACACCGCCATCAGCCGCTTGGCGTTGGCGAGGGTGGAGAGCATCCGGGCCGCTTCCTCGGCCTTGGCCTCCATTGCCGGTAAAGATGCATTTGGTGTGTCGATAATCATCTTGACATATTAGCATCTTCGAAGGTATGAAGCCAGCCACAATCCATTGGAGATCGTCGTCATGGTCAATGTCGGTTCGCTCGATCGCATCCTTCGCTTCATCCTTGGCGCGGTCCTGCTGTTGGCGCCCGTTCCTCGCCCCGGCCGTCTTCGCGCCGCTCGGCGCCTGGCGCTATGCCGTGATCGCGGCGGGCGCGGTGCTGCTCGGCACCGCTGTCTTCCGCTTCTGCCCTGCCTATATGCTGCTGGGCATCCGCACCTGCCCGCGGAACAAGGCCTGACATGGCGGTGACTGAGTTCACGCCCGTCGCGTCGACGATCGGCGGCGCCCTGATCGGCGCCGCGGCGGTGATGCTGATGGTCTTCAAGGGGCGCATCGCCGGCGTCAGCGGCATGGCGGTGCGCCTGCTGCCGCCCTATGCGGACCGAGAGTTCGCCGGGCGCCTCGCCTTCATTCTCGGCATCGTGATCGCCCCGCTGGTCGTGCTGCTCGTCACCGGCACCGCGCCGGTGCCGACCATCGAGGCCGGGTCGGCGCTGCTGGTCGTGGCGGGCCTGTTGGTCGGCTTCGGCGCGGTCTGGGGCAATGGCTGCACATCCGGGCACGGTGTCTGCGGACTGTCGCGCCTGTCGGTCCGATCCCTGGTGGCGACCGGCGTATTCATGGCGACGGCGATCGCGACCGTCTTCCTGACACGGCACCTGCTGTGAGGCCGGCCATCTCCATCCTGGTGCAGTTCGCCGCCGGCCTGGTGTTCGGGCTCGGCCTCGTCGTCGCCGGCATGTCGAACCCGGCCAAGGTGCTGAACTTCCTCGATGTCGGCGCGATACCGACCGGCGGCTGGGACCCGAGCCTCGCCTTCGTCATGGCCGGCGCCATCGCCGTGACCTTCATCGGCTTCCGCCTGGTGCTGCGGCGCCGGCAACCGGTCTTCGGCGATGCCTTCCACCTGCCCGGCACGACCGACATCGACGCGCGGATCGTCGCCGGACCGGCGATCTTCGGCATCGGCTGGGGCCTGGCAGGCTTCTGCCCGGGTCCCGCCTTCACCGCGCTCACCGTGGGTGGCGGCCCGGCCCTACTGTTCGTCGCCGCCATGATGGTCGGCATGGGCGGCGCCCGCTGGCTCGCGGGCAGGCCCGCCACAGCGCCTGCCGCCGCGCCGCACGCCTGACCCTACGAAGCACCCGAGAGGAGACAAGCCATGAACGCAATCCCCCATCATGTCGATCTGTCGGTGAAGCCCGAGGTCACGGCCTTCTTCGACGCGCCGACCAACACCATCAGCTACGTCGTCAAGGATCCCGGCTTCGAACGCCTGCGCGGTCGTCGATTCGCGTCATGGACATCGACTACGCGGCCGGCCGCATCACCTACGAGTCGGCCGACGCGATCATCGCCTTCGTCAAGGAGCAACGGCCTGCAGGTCGAATGGCTGATCGAGACGCATGTGCATGCCGACCACCTCTCGGCCGCGCCCTACATCCAGGAGCAAGCTCGGCGGCAAGCATCGGCATCGGCGAGAACATCACCGTCGTGCAGGACGTCTTCGGCAAGGTGTTCAACGAAGGCACCGAGTTCCAGCGCGACGGCAGCCAGTTCGACCGCCTGTTCAAGGATGGCGACACCTACCAGATCGGCGGCATGACGGCCTTCGCGCATGCACACGCCCGGCCACACGCCGGCCTGCATGACGCATGTGATCGGCGATGCCGCCTTCGTCGGCGACACGCTGTTCATGCCCGACGGCGGCACGGCGCGCGCCGACTTTCCCGGCGGCGATGCGCGCACGCTCTACCGCTCGATCCAGCGCGTGCTGGACGCTGCCGCCGCGAGACGCGGCTGTTCATGTGCCACGACTACGGCCCGAACGGCCGCGACATCAAGTGGGAGACCACCGTCGCCGAGGAGCGGGCGCACAACATCCACGTCGCGTGACGGCGTCAGCGAGGACGAGTTCGTCGCGATGCGCGAGGCGCGCGACAAGACGCTCGGCATGCCGAGGCTGATCATCCCGTCGCTGCAGGTGAACATGCGCGCCGGCGACGCTGCCGCCGGCCGGACGAGGCGGCAGCGTCTTCCTCAAGGTGCCCGTCAACGCGCTGTAACACCGGGCCGACGCGCCGCCGAGAAACCAGGACGACAACGCCATGCAACCGAAGATGATCGACGACACCCTGTCGGTGTCGCCGCAGATCGCCACCGAGCATGTCGCGGCCATCGCCGCGGCCGGGCTTCCGGTCGATCATCTGCAACCGGCCCGACGGCGAGGGTGCCGACCAGCCCGTGTTCAGCCGAGATCGAGCGGCCGCGGCGAAGCAGCGCGGGCTTGCAGGCGCGTCTACCATGCCGGTCGTCTCGGGCAAGGTGCAGCGACGTCGATGCCGCGCAGTTCGGCGCGCATTTCGCCGAGCTGCCGAAGCCGGTGCTCGCCTACTGCCGCACCGGCACGCGCTCGGCGACGCTGTGGTCGCTGTCGCGAGGCCGCGCGCGGCCGGCCGCTGCCCGAGATCCTCGAGCGCGACCAAGGCCGCCGGCTATCGACATGGCCGGCGTCGTCCGCCGCATCGCCAATGGCGGCCGCACGCCGACCGACATCGCCGACGCGACGCACCAGGTCGTCATCGTCGGCGGCGGCGCGGCCGGCATCGCGGTCGCGTCCAGCCTGCTCGGCGCGCAAGCCCGATCTCGACATCGCGATCATCGACCCGGCCGACATCCACTACTACCAGCCGGGCTGGACGCATGGTCGGCGCCGGCATCTTCGACCCGGCGACGACGGCGAAGACGATGGCGTCGCTGATCCCGCGCCGGCGTGCGCTGGATCAAGGCCGCCGTGGCGGCTTTCGAGCCCGAGCAAGCAACGCCGTCATCCTCGATGGCTGCCGCGTGGTGAAATACACGTCGCTGGTCGTCGCCCCCGGGCATCAAGCTCGAACTGGACGGCGGTCGAGGGCCTGACCGAGACGCTCGGCCGCAACGGCGTGACCTCCAACTACCGCTACGACCTCGCGCCCTACACCTGGGAACTGCGTGCAGGGGCTGAAGGTCGGCCGCGCCGTCTTCACCCAGCCGCCGATGCCGATCAAATGCGCCGGCGCGCCGCAGAAGGCGCATGTACCTGTCCGCCGACCACTGGCTGCGCACAGGCCGGCTCAGCGACATCGACGTCGACTTCTTCAATGCCGGCGGCCGTGCTGTTCGGCGTGGCGGACTACGTTCCGGCGCTGATGGACTACGTCGAGCGCTATCACGCGCAGCTGCATTTCCAGCCACAGGCTGATCCGCGTCGATGGCCCGCCGCGTACGCGCCTGGTTCACCCAACCGATGCCGATGGCGCGACGCACGACCGTCGAGACCGACGTTCGACATGCTGCATGTCGTCCCGCCGCAGATCGCGCCCGATTTCATCCGTGTCTCGCCCGCTGGCCGACGCGGCCGGCTGGGTCGATGTCGACCAGGCGACGCTGCGCCACAAGACGCTTGCCGAACGTCTACGGGCTTGGCGACGCCTGCAACGCGCCGAATGCCAAGACGGCGGCCGCCGCGCGCAAGCAGGCGCCGGTGGTGGCCGCACAACCTGCTCAAGGACCTCGGCGCGATCAGCGGCGCCGATGCCGTCTATGACGGCTACGGCTCCTGCCCGCTCACGGTCGAGCGCGGCAAGATCGTGCTCGCCGAATTCGGCTATGGCGGCAAGCGGCTGCCGAGCTTTCCCGATCCTGGCTGATCGACGACACCCAGCCCAGCCGCCTGCCTGGCTGCTGAAGGAGCGCTTCCTGCCGCCGATCTACTGGAAGGCCATGCTGCGCGGCCGTGAATGGATGGCGTCGCCGGAACTGGCGCAATGACCAGCAGCATCGCCATGCTCGCCGGCGGTTCGGGCGGCCTGGTGGGCTTCGTGCTCGGGCTGATCGGCGGTGGCGGCTCGATCCTGGCCGTGCCGCTGCTGATCTATGTCGTGGGCGTCGGCTCGCCGCATGTGGCGATCGGCACCAGCGCGGTGGCTGTCGCGATAAGCGCCTTCGCCAATCTCATCGGCCATGCCCGGATGGGCAATGTGAAATGGCCCTGCGCGCTGACCTTCGCCGCGGCCGGCGTCGCCGGGGCGGCCGTCGGCTCGACCTTCGGCAAGCAGTTCGATGGCCAGAAGCTGCTGCTCCTGTTCGGCGTGCTGATGATCGTCATCTCGGCACTGATGCTGCGCGGACGCCAGGGCGAAGGCGATCGCGGCGTAAGGCTTGGGCCATCCACGGCGCTGCGGCTGCTGCCGCTGCTGCTCGGGATCGGCTTCGGGACGGGGCTGCTGTCGGGGTTCTTCGGCATCGGCGGCGGCTTCCTGATCGTGCCGGGGCTGATGCTGGCCACGGGCATGCCCCTGCTCTTCGCCGTCGGGTCCTCCCTCGTTGCGGTGACCGCCTTCGGCCTGACGACGGCGGCGAACTACGCGACCTCGGGCCTGGTGGACTGGCCGCTGGCGGCGCTGTTCATCGGCGGCGGCATTGTCGGCGGATTGTTCGGCGGCCGGATGGCGACCTACCTCGCGGGCCGCAAGCGACTTCTGTCTTACGTCTTCGCCGGCATCGTGGCGGTGGTCGGCGTCTATGTCGTGTTCAAGGAACTCGTCGCCCTGGACGTCATCTGATGTGGGCCGCGCCGGGCGGCCGCCGGCCGGTTCAACCGGCGGCGGCTGGTGCCCGCGCATCATCGCGCCGGACCGGCAGGGCGAGGGTGACCGCCCAGCAGGCGGCCAGCATCGCGGCCGAGCCCAGCAGGCAGGCGGTCAGCCCGCCCCAGCCGTAGAGCAGTCCGGAGAGCAGGATGCCGGCGAAGCGGCCCGCGGCATTGGCGGCATAGTAGAACCCGACATCCTCCGCCGCCTTCGCCGATGCCCGCATAGGCGAGCACCAGGTAGGAATGGACCGAGGAATTCACCGCGAAGGCGAAGCCGAACACGCGCGAGCCCGGCCACGACGAGCAGGTCCGGCCGCCCGGCGCCGGACGTCATGGCCAGCACCAGAGCGAGCGGCACGATCGCCAGCAGCAGCGACCAGCCGCGCGCGGCAGGCACTTCGGCGCTCAACCCATCCTCGCTGCGCCGGACCAGCGCCGGTGCGGCGGCCTGCACGACGCCGTAGCCGATGGTCCAGATCGCCAGGAAGCCGCCGACCATGGTGAAGCTCCAGCCCGATGCGTAGAGGAACACCGGCAGGCCGACGACGAACCAGACATCGCGTGCCCCGAACAGCACCACCCGCGCCGCCGCCAGCAGGTTCACGCCGCGGCTCTTGGCGAACAGTTCCTTCGCCGAGGCGATGCCTTCGCCCGGCCCATCAGCGGCGGCAGCGCCAGCACCACGCCCGCCAGGACGAGCGCCCAGCATCGCCGCCATCGCCCACAAGGCGCCGCGGAAGCCGAGCGCTTCCAGCAGCAGCCCGCCCAGGAAGAAGCCCACCCCCTTCATGGCGTTCTTGCTGCCGGTGAAGAAGGCGACCCAGCGGAACAGCCGTCCCGAGGCATCGCCGGCGGTCAGCTTGATGGCCGATTTGCTCGCGGTCTTGGTGAGATCCTTGGCCACGCCGCAGATGCCTTGCGCCGCCACCGCCCAGGCGACCGATACGGCCGCGCCCCAGTCCGGCGACATGGCCGACAGCATCAGGAACCCGATGATCTGCGTCGCCAGCCCGACCGCCAGCATGCGCGCGATGCCGAAATGCGTCGCCAGCCAACCGCCGACGAGATTGGCGCCGATCCCCGCCGCCTCGTACAGCAGGAACAGGAAGGCCAGCGTGAACGGCGAATAGCCGAGCCGGAAGAAATGCAGCAGCACCAGCATGCGCAGCGCGCCGTCGGTCAGCGTGAAGCCCCAATAGGCCGCCGTCACGATCGCGTAGTTGCGCGTGCCTGCGGAAATGGCGCGCCTGGTCATGTCAGATGCCGGCTTCCGCCATGTGGCAGGCCAGGTCGACCATGCGGCAGGCATAGCCCATCTCGTTGTCGTACCAGGCATAGATCTTCAGCAGCGTGCCGTCGGTGACCATGGTGGACAGCGCATCGACGATCGCGCTGCGCGTGTCGCGGGCATAATCGGCCGAGACCAGCGGGCGCGGCTCGTAGCCCAGGATGCCGGCGAGCGGTCCGGCCGCGGCAGCCGCGAACAGCGCGTTCACCTCCTCCACCGTGGTCGGCCGCTGCATCTCGAACACGCAATCGGTCAGCGATGCGTTCAGCACCGGCGCGCGCACCGCATGGCCGTTCAGCTTGCCCTTCAATTCAGGATAGATCAGCGCGATCGCCGTCGCGCTGCCGGT
The DNA here is from genome assembly GCA_963732425.1 of uncultured Alphaproteobacteria bacterium. GTDB lineage: Bacteria > Pseudomonadota > Alphaproteobacteria > Acetobacterales > Acetobacteraceae > Neoroseomonas. The sequence goes on along the minus strand of CAVSZN010000011.1, from coordinate 87,462 downwards.
CGTCGTCGGCTGCAGGGACAGCATGGCGGACCGCGCGCGCCGCAGGTCCTGTGCGGTGCATCGACCACGACATTGGTGTTGGTCGGGTCGTGGATGGTGGTGATCTGGCCGTGGCGGATGCCGATCGCCTCATGCACCACCTTCACCACCGGCGCGAGGCAGTTGGTGGTGCAGGACGCGGCGGTGACGATGGCATGCCGCGCCGGTTCGTACAGCCGCTCGTTCACGCCGACCACGACATTGAGCACGCTGTCGAACTTCACCGGCGCCGCCACGATCACCCGTTTCGCGCCGCGATCGAGATGCCCCTGCAGCGCATCCGGCGTGAGGAACTTGCCGGTGCATTCCAGCACAAGATCGCACGCCGAGATCGCCCCAGGGGATCTCGCCGGGCTGACGGCGTGCTCCGAGAAGCCGAGGCGGCGGTCGCCGACGCGGATGGCATCCGTGGCCATCGGCCGCGATGCGGCGCCCGCCAGCGCCCCTGGACGCTGTCGAATTCGAGCAGATGCGCGATCGCCGCCGCGCCGCCCTTGATCTCGTTGAGATGGACGACCTCGAGCCGGTTGCCGGCGCGCGGGTCATCCGGCTGGCGTTCGGCCGCCCCCATGGCCGCGCGCAGCGCCAGCCGTCCGATGCGGCCCATGCCGTTGATGCCGACCCTCATGGTCAGCGCGCCATCGCGTGGCGGATCGGCCAGTTCATCCAGCCGCGCCTTCAACGCCATGCCGATCGAGCGAGCCGACCGGCAGCGAGGCGAAGATCGCCAGGCGCCGATGCAGCGCGGCGTAGAGCTCATTGAGCATCGTCGCCCGCTCGGCCGGCGAGCCGCCGAACTTGGCGGGGTCGGGCAACGGCCAGGCGGCGGTGACGACGGTCTCCCCGAAATCCGGGCAGGCCTGGCCGTTCAGCGTGTCGCAAAGCGCGATGACGAAGTCGATCCGCGGCGTCGCCGGGCCGACGAACTCGTCCCAGCTTCGGCTGCGCAGGCCCGAGACGTCATGGCCCATCGCCTTCAACTGGGCCAGGACCTCCGGCATCGGCCCCTCGGGCGCCGGGTGGCTGCCGGCCGAGAAGGCGCGGAAGCGGCCGCGACCGAGCTTGGCCAGGATGGCTTCCGCCATGATCGACCGCGCGGAATTGCGGGTGCACAGAAACAGGACGTTGAAGGGTTCGGGCGTCACGATGGCTTGTCCCATGGCTTGATCCAGCAAAAGGCCGAGGCTGCCGCAGCGCCCCGGATCGCCGTCGCAGCAGGCATCGGCGAGGAATGTCACGGCTGCCCGCAGCCGTTCGATCTGCGCGGCGTAGATGACCTGCCTGCCCTGCCGGGTGGCGGCAATCAGGCCGGCGGCTTCGAGGGCGCGGAAATGGAACGACAGGGTTGACGGTGGAACGCCCAGGATGTCCGCCACCTCTCCGGCGGCCAACCCGTTCGGTCCCGCAGCCAACAGGGCGCGCATCAGCCCCAGCCGTGTCGGCTGGCCCAGGGCGTCGAAGCAGGCTGAGGCGTCGGTCAATTCCATAGTGGTGGAATTATGGAATCAATTGCCGGCACCTGTCTCGTGAAGCTTGGATGACGAAGGGCGGCGAGGGGCGTGATACGCAGCGCACGAGGTTCCGGCCTGCGGCCCGCCGGCAGCCCGGCGAAGCCAAGGTTGCCGGATCGCCGCCGTCCGCCCGCAGCCGGGCCTCCTGCACCCTATCCGGCGTGGATGGCGCCGCGCGGCGCGCCGGCGCACCACCATTGCCGGGCGAAGCAAGCGGCCCGCGAGCACCCTGTCAGCCAGCGCGTCGCCGATGCGCCCTCTCGCTCCCCCACCCCGCGCGCTGGATGCGCCGGCGCACAACCTCCACCCTCAGGCCCTCGGGGTTCCCGAGCCACGCCGCCAGTTCGGAGAAGCGCGCCGCCTCCAGCGCGATGCCGCCGATACTGCCGGCATCCAGGCTGAAGGCCCCGTGCAGCAGGATGGGTGGCGCGCCACCCTCCGGCCGCGCAAGCAGCATGGCGGCAGGGCCGATGGCATCGCGCAGCCTGCCGTCCAGCATCGGCAGCCCGCTGCCGATCGCGTCCGTCGCTGCGAGGTCCACCATGGCGACGACGCGCCAGGTGCCCGTCATGACGGGCCCTCCCAGCCGGCCCGGCGCCCCTGCCGGATTGCCGAGTGTCTTGGCCAGACCCGGCTGCGGCGCCCAGCGCGCCTCCACCGGTCCGAAGGCGACCGCGCCGCCGCGTTCCAGCCGGAGGGCCGGGATATCGTCACCCGGCGCGGCCTCGATCACGAGACGCGCCTCCGGCGCATCCGCGCCCATCGGCCGCCGCAGCGCACGCCAGGCCAGGACCAGCATGACCGCGGAACCCAGGATGAACAGCGCGGCCAGGATCATGGCGCGGCCGCCGGCGGCTTGGCGCCCGGCGCCTCGCGGCTGCGTCGGCGGTGACGGCACGGCGCGCAGCCGCTCCGCCGCCTCGATCCGCATCGTCGCCACCGCCCCCGGCCGTGCGCTCGCCGTCGGCGCCCAGTACCGCGGCGGCAGGGGCGCCGCTTCCGGCTGCCGCGCCGCCCGGGCGGCGGCCTCGACGAAGGCCCGGTCCACCTCGGCGCTGTTCCAGCGCGCGACGGCGAACAGCATGCCGCCGAACAGCATGAGCACGGCCGCCCCCAGCAGCATCAGCCGGGCGCGCATGATGGGGCGGTTCATGTCGTGCCCCCCGCCATCCGCGCGAACCGCGTGGCGGCATCCTCGGCCGCCTGGATCGCCGCCGAACCGCCCTCCGCCAGCCCGGCCACGAGGCGCGGCAGTTCCTGCGCAAGCACGTCCCGTGCGGCGTCGGGCCCATGCCAGGCCGCGACGGCCGCCTCGGCCAGCCGGGCGGCGGCGGCCTTCTCGCGCGCCGGCATCTGCTTCGCCCCGCGCAGGGCATCGCCGACCAGGCCCGGCACCGCCCCGGTCGCGCGGACCAACTCGCCAAGCAGGGCCGGCACCGCCGCGACCTGGAGGCCAAGGCGCGTCGCCTCAGGCAAGGCCGTGGCGGCGGGCGGCGACCAGGCCGGCTGCGGCGTATCCGCGTTCAGCAGCCAGGCTTCCAGCCGGCGACCGAGCCCGCCGGCGAACAGCGCGGCCACCCCGCCGAGCAGCGGCGGTGCGACGACGAAGGCCAGCCAGAAGACGGCGCCATGCGGCAGCAGCAGCAGGCCCACGAGCAGATAGCCGATGCCGGCGCCGAACATCGCGAAGACCGCGCGGCGCTGGAAATTCGTCAGCAGCATCTCGGGCGGGGCAGGCGGAGCCGGCGGCCGGCTGCCGCTGCGCATCGTCGCCTGCGACTTCACCTTGCTTCGAACGGCTCTGGCGGCGGCCATCGCTCAGCCCCCCGAGGAATAGGCGCGGCCGGTCGAGCCGAACCCCGCGCGCGTGACGGTCGATGCCGGCCGGGACACGGTCGAGCCGGGCTGCTGCGCGGTGGTGCCTCCGGAATACGACGCCCATCCTGTTCGCCTGGCCGAGCGAGCGGCTGGCGCTGTCCCAGGCGCGCAGGGGTCCGGTGCCGGTGGCCGGGCGATAGGCGGCAGTGGGCTGGCGATCCGCGGTCCAGGTCCAGCCCTGGTAGCGTGGGCCGATGCCGCCGCCATAGCTGCGATACCAGTAGGAATTATAGCCACCCCACCAGCCGCGCGGCGCCGTGCCGGCGGGCTGCGCCACCGCCGCGGCCGCCACCAGCGCAGCCGCGGGCAGGGCGACCTCCATGCATTGGGACCATGTGGCGCGGCAGGTTTCCTCGGTCGCGAAGCGGGTTGGCAGCGGCAGGTCGAAGCGATCGCAGGACTGCCATTCCGCCGCGCAGGTCGCGTCATCCGGATAGACCGGCGCCAGGCGGTAATAGGCGAGGCTGATGGCAAGCGGCGCCCGTGCGGAGGCGGTGTAGTCGAGCGCCGTGACCGCGCGCGGCGGCTCCTGCGTCGCGACGTCGTTCGGGGCCGGGCGCGCCGGTTCGGCCAGCGCCCAGGCCTGCCCCTCCCGGTCGCGCACGACCGGCTGCACCGCGCCGGTGCCGCCCGGCACGCGCACCCAGCCGGCAAGCGCCGGCCGCCAGCCCGGCCCGGTGGCGGCCAGCGTCTCGCCTTCGCAGGCACCGCGGCCGAACAGCGTCTCGCAGGCGGCGACCGTGGCGAAGCGCGGGCGCGTCTCGGTCTGCTCACGCGCGATGGCCTGTTCCAGCCGGTCGCAATTCGCCGGGTCCTCGCCAAGCCGCCGATGCGCGGCGCGGCAGGCGTCGAGCCGGGCCTCGGTCCTGTCCGGCAGGTCGCCGGGCGGCGTCTCGTCGCAGCCCGCAACGCCGAGGCCGAGTGTCACCAGCGCCGCGGCGCGGATGGTGCGCGAACGGCGGCGGCTGGGCGGTGCTGGCAACGCCATCGGAGGGGTTCAGCCCGACATGACGGCGTTGTTGAGGATGCCGGCGCCGACCTGCATGAAGGCGACGAAGACCGCCGCGCCGCCCAGTTGGTCAGCCTCGATCTCCTCCTTCAGCCGGCCGGCCAGCAGCGTCGTCAGGACCAGGTGGACGACGAGCTGCACCGCCACCGCGACGATGCACCAGATGATCTGGTCGAGCGGCCCGGCCGCGGTGCGCGCGACCGCGGCGATCGGCAGCACCATGCCGAGCGCCTTGCCGCCGAAGGCCAGCGCGCAGGGCAGGTTGCCGGCGCGCAGCAGCGTCAGTTCCGAGATCGGCGTGATCATCGAGACGACGACGAGCCCGGCAACCCAGAACACCGCACCGAGCGAGAAGGCGATGAGGAAGTTCAGGAAGGTCGAGGGGAACAGGCTCAGGATCTCGGCGGCGGACATGCGGGGTGCGTCCCTTTCTTGGCCTGCGTCAGCCGCGCAGGATATGCGGTACGAAGCGCGCCGCGGGCCCGGTGACCGGGCCGCGCGATTCGCGGAAGGCAATGCCGGCCGGTTCGCCGCCGATCATCCAGACGGAAAGGTTCGCATGCACCGCCCCGGCGTTCGAGCCGAACACCGGCAGCGGGCAATGCGCCTGGTAGAGCAGCGGTCCCATCTCGTTCTCCGGCACCGCGCCGGGCGTCTGGCCTGGCAGATAGACATGCTCGCCATCCCAGCCGCGCCGCGGCTTGGCGACGAAGGCACGGTTCCGCGGGGCGTTCGAGGAAGGTCGGCAGCAGGTTCGCCGCGCCCGGCTCCATGTGCCACAGCAGGGCCATCATGGTCTTGTCGGCGACGAGCCGCGTCCAGGCGCCCGGCAGGATGCGCGTGCGGCATTCGGCGAGGGCCTCGACATTCGGCTCGTCCTCCATCCAGTCCCACGGATAGATCTTCAGCAGCAACTGGAGCGGCTCGTCGGCGGCGTCGGTGAAGCACCTGGCATCGAGATCCCAGCCGACCTGCTCCATGCTGCAGATGCTGGGCCGCAGCCCGGCGGCGCGGGCGAGTTCGGCGAGATACTCCGCGTCGAAGCGTTCGCCGGTATCGCCGGGATTGCCGTTGACCAGCGTTTCCCCGCCGCAGGCGATGGCGAAGCGTGGCGGCAGCCCGGCGCGCGGCAGATGCGCCGACAGCTTCTCGTAGATCAGGTTCTCCTGGCTGTCGGCTTGCGCGCCGGAGGCTTCCTGCCAGGCCTCGAACCATTCCCACTGCACGTAGGAAGCCTCGGCCAGGCCGAAGGGCGAATCCGCCTCATAGTCGAGCAGCATCGGCGTGCCGTCGGCGGTGAAGGAGAAGTCCATCCGCCCATGCAGCGGCAAATCCTTGGCGCGCCAGGACCGCGCGATGGCGGTCTGCATCGCCGGGTTGTGGATGCCGAAATAATTGTAGTCGCCGCTCGCAACCAGGGCATCGACCGCCGCGTAGCAACGCTTCTGGATGGCCGGTGGCGGCCTCGAAGACGCGATCGACCAGCGCGGCGTCGATCACATAGGCCGCATCCGTGACCCACCAGGGCTGGCCATCCGGCCCGGGGGCCAGCATGCCGAGTTCCCGCAGCCGGTCCTGCGCCGCAGCGGGTGTCTTGATCGGAACCCGGTCGAAGGGCGGGCGCGCCATCCGTGCCAGGCCCTACAGCACGACATGCGGCACGAAGCGGTCCTCGAGCGTCGTCACCAGTTCCTCTCCTTCCCGGATGCCGAGCCCGCAGGGCTCATCACCGACGATCCACACGCCCATGACCGGAAAGGCGTCACCTTGCGGTGTCGCGTGCCCCGGCAGCGGCGCCCAACGTTGCCAGATGGTGGGCGATGAAGGCAAACCTTCAGCAACCTCGGTCGATGGATCATCCGCCACGCCCTCGACGCGCATGCCGTGCCCTTCGAGGCCGAGCGCCGGTTTGCCGATCGCCGCGCCGTCGATTGCCGCGCGATCGAGCGAGGCCGGCAGCAGCAGCGGATGGTTCGGGAACATCGACCACAATTCCGCAAGGATCGCCTTGTTGGCATGCAGCATCCGCCGCGCCGGCTCGATCCATCGCGTGCGGCCGAGCGGCAGCAATCGCCCGCCTTCCTCGGCATCGAGCCAGTCCCAGGGATACAGCTTGAAGCAGGCGGCGAGCGGCGTGCCGTCGGGGGTCACGAAGCCGGTCTCCGCCTGCCAGGAAATGTCCTCGACCGGCAGGAAGGCCGCCGCGTGACCGGCGGCGCGCGCGGTCGCCATCAGGTAGGCGACCTGCGCGACCTCATCCTGCCTTTCATGCTCGGCGGCGAAGTGGATGAGGTGCGGCAGGCCAAGTTCCGGCCAGCGTGCAACGAGGGCATCGTCGATGCGGTTCCACTGGTCGCTGCCAGGCCGGGTCCGCGGCCCGGCCGGCGTTTCCTCGAACCAGGCGAGTTGCACCACGGCGGCTTCGAGCAGGGCGGCCGGCGTCTCGGCATTGAATTCGAACAGCTTGATCGTGCCATCGGGTGCAAGGCGGAAATCGAAGCGTCCGTAGAGCGAGGATTCGCCCGCGCGATGCGAGGCTTCCACCAGCGCGGCCAGGCGGTCCGTGAAGCCGAAGGCGGCATAGTCGCCACGGCGAACGACGCGATCGACGGCCTCGGCGATCATGGCGTTGACTTCGCCGGCTGCCTGTTCGAGCGCCGCCACCGCCTCGGGCGTCAGGGCATAGCAGGCGTCGCGTGCCCAGTATTCGCGCTCATCGGGGGAATGGAAGCAGAAGCCCAGGGATTCGGCGCGCAGCGGGAAGGCATCGTCGCGACGCAGGGCATGGCGGGCAATGGCAGGGTGGGGTCCGGGCATGGCGCCGTAAGTGTAGAGCGCCGTCGGCCCGGACGTCGAAAGCCTCGGTGCGGCGGGTCCGGCCCATGGCCAGGCTGCGTCGCGATCGGCGCTGTCCCGCGCGGCCGATCCTGGCGGCAGCGCCGGGCGCGCACCGGCAGCGCGCGCCGCGGATCCGCCACCGCGGCTCGAAGCCGTGTCAGCCAGCCGGCGGCTCGGTGGCGAAGGTCACCAGCTCGGTGCCCTCATCCACCATCTCGCCGACGGCGTGCGGCACGCGTTCCACAATGCCGTCCATCGGTGCACGGAGCGTCAGTTCCATCTTCATCGCCTCCAGCACCAGCAAGGGCTGGTTGCGCTGGACCGCGTCGCCCGGCGCCACCAGCACGCGTGTCACCCGCGCCGGAATGGGTGCCGTCACCCGGTCGGCGCCGGCCGATTCCGTGCGCGGCGGCGCCAGCGGATCGATCCTTGTCAGCACATGGCCGCGGCCGCCGAGCATGACCGAATACTCCGCGCCACGCCGCGCCACGCCGAGCCTGCGCGTAACCCCGTCAACCATCAGGAACAGGTCGTCCCCATCCTTGTCGAGGGCGGCCACCACCGCCCCCCCCGGCAGATCGAGGCGGAAGCAACCATCCGGCCGGGGATGCGTGCGCAGCGTGACGATGGTGCCGTCGGCGCGCCGGAACTGCAGATCCTGGTAGCCATCGCCGTTCATCCGCCAGGCATCGATGGCAGCCCAGGGCGACCATGGGTCGCCTGTCGCGCGCGCCGCGGCCAGGATCGCCGCGTCCTGCTCGCGCACCGCCGTCAGCGCGGCGGCGGCGAGCGCCAGCGCCTGCTCCGCGTCATCGGATGAGGGCGCTGCCGGAAGAAGCCTGCCGGCGTGGCGTGCGATGAAGCCGGTATCAAGTTCGGCGTCACCGAAGGCCGGATGCCCGGCGATCGCACGCAACAGGTCGAGATTGGTCTCCACGCCGACAACCTCGTACTCCCTGAGCGCGGCCGCCAGGCGGCGCACGGCGGCGGCGCGGTCCTCGCCCCAGACGATCAGCTTCGCGATCATCGGGTCGTAGTGCGGGGTGATGTGGTCGCCCTGCCGCACGCCGGTGTCGACGCGCACCACGCCCGGCACGGCGCCCGGCTGGCGCAGGTGAACCAGCCGGCCGATCGAGGGCAGGAAGTCGCGCGCCGGATCCTCGGCATAGATGCGCGCCTCGATGGCGTGGCCCCGGATGGACAGGCGTTCCTGCGACAATGGCAGGGCCTCGCCGGCGGCGACGCGCAGCTGCCATTCCACCAGATCGAGGCCCGTCACCATCTCGGTCACGGGATGCTCGACCTGCAGGCGGGTGTTCATCTCCATGAAGAAGAAGGCGTCGCCCTCGGCGATGAATTCCACCGTCCCGGCGCCGACATAGCCGACGGCACGCGCCGCGGCGACCGCCGCCGCCCCCATCGCCTGGCGCCGCGCCGGATCCATGCCCGGTGCCGGCGCCTCCTCGATCACCTTCTGGTGGCGTCGCTGGATCGAGCAGTCGCGCTCGAACAGGGAGAGCGTGTTGCCATGCGTGTCGGCGAAGACCTGGATCTCGATGTGCCGGGGGCGCGTGAGGTATTTCTCGATCAGCACGCGGTCGTCGCCGAAGGAGGCCAGCGCCTCCCGCTTGGCGCCCTCGAGGGCGGCGTCGAAATCCTCCGCCCGCTCGACGACGCGCATGCCCTTGCCGCCGCCGCCCGCGCTGGCCTTGATCAGCACCGGATAGCCGATGCGCGCGGCGGCATCGGCCAGCGTGGCGCCATCCTGCGCTTCGCCATGGTAGCCGGGCACCAGCGGCACGCCGGAGCGTTCCATCAGCGCCTTCGATTCCGCCTTCGAGCCCATCGCCCGGATCGCCGCCGGCGGCGGGCCGATGAAGACCAGCCCCGCCGCCGCGCAGGCCTCGGCGAAGGCGGCATTCTCGGACAGGAATCCATAGCCCGGATGGATCGCCTGCGCGCCCGATCGACGGGCGACCTCGATGATCCGCGGGATCGACAGGTAGCTCTCGCGCGCCGCGGCGGGCCCGATCGGCCAGGCTTCGTCGGCGAGGCGCGTGTGTCGCGCGCCGGCATCCGCCTCGGAACAGACCGCGACGGTGCCGATGCCGAGGCTGCGCGCCGTGCCGATGACGCGGCAGGCGATCTCGCCGCGGTTGGCGATCAGGATCTTGCGAAACATCGGGGTCTCTCCCGCACCGGGCCGCGTTCTATGGCGACGGAGATGCCGTGGTCATTGCCGGCGGGCCGCGGCGCCCGCACAGCCGCCCGGACGTCGCGGCGGCGCGATGCCTCGCGCAAGGCGCGATGCCGTCCAGGGCGGCCGGGCCGTGCGGGCATCACCCCGCGCATCGCGGCCGGTTCTGCGAGGATGCTCATGGACTGGGCACCGCCCTCACATCCGGAACAGGCCGAAGCGCGTTTCCGGCACCGGCGCGTTGAAGGCGGCCGAGAGCCCGAGCGCGAGAACGCGCCTGGTGTCGGCCGGGTCGATCACGCCGTCATCCCACAGCCGCGCGCTCGAATAATAGGGATGGCCCTGCACCTCGTACTGCTCGCGGATCGGCGCCTTGAAGGCTGCTTCCTCCGCCTCGGGCCAGGTGCCGCCGCGGGCCTCGATGGCGTCGCGGCGGATGGTGGCGAGCACCGAGGCCGCCTGTTCGCCGCCCATCACGCCGATGCGCGCATTGGGCCACATCCAGAGGAAGCGCGGCGAATAGGCGCGGCCGCACATGCCGTAGTTGCCGGCGCCGAAACTGCCGCCGATGATGACGGTGAACTTCGGCACGGCGGCGGTGGCAACCGCCGTGACCAGCTTCGCGCCGTCCTTGGCGATGCCGCCGGCCTCGTACTTCCTGCCCACCATGAAGCCGGTGATGTTCTGCAGGAACACGAGCGGGATGCCGCGCTGGGCGCACAGCTCGATGAAATGCGCGCCCTTCTGCGCACTCTCGGAGAACAGGATGCCGTTGTTGGCGATGATGCCGACCGGGTAGCCCCAGATTCGCGCGAAGCCGCAGACCAGCGTCGGGCCATAGAGCCGCTTGAACTCATCGAGGATGCTCCCGTCCACGATGCGCGCGATCACCTCCCGCACGTCGTAGGGGGTGCGCAGATCGGTCGGCACCACGGCGTGAAGCTCGGCGGGATCGTAGTGCGGCTGCACCGGTTCGCGCAGCTCGACCGGCGGTTGCTTCACGCGGTTCAGGCTGGCGACCACCTGGCGGGCGATGCCGAGCGCGTGCGCATCATTCTCGGCATAGTGATCGGTGACGCCGGAGGTGCGGCTGTGCAGGTCGGCGCCGCCCAGTTCCTCGGCGGTCACCACCTCGCCGGTGGCCGCCTTCACCAGCGGCGGGCCGGCCAGGAAGATCGTGCCCTGATTGCGCACGATGATGGTCTCGTCCGACATGGCCGGCACATAGGCGCCGCCGGCGGTGCAGGATCCCATCACCACCGCGATCTGCGCGATGCCCAGCGCGGACATGTTGGCCTGATTGTAGAAGATCCGGCCGAAATGGTCGCGGCCGGGAAACACCTCGTCCTGGTTGGGCAGGTTGGCGCCGCCGGAATCCACCAGGTAGATGCAGGGCAGCCGGTTCTGCTGCGCGATCTCCTGCGCGCGCAGGTGCTTCTGCACCGTGATGGGGAAATAGGTGCCGCCCTTCACCGTGGCGTCGTTGGCCACGATCATGCATTCGCGCCCGGACACGCGGCCGATGCCGGTGATGATCGCCGGCCGAAGGCACCTCCCCGCCATACATCCCCTGCGCGGCGAACTGGCCGACCTCGAGGAAGGGGGAGACAGGATCGATCAAGGCGCGGATGCGGTCGCGCGGCAGCAGTTTCCCGCGCGAGAGATGCCGCTCGCGCGCCGTATCGCCACCGCCGAGGCGAATGCGGTCCGCCGTCTCGCGCAGGTCCCGCACGAGGCCGGCCATCGCCTCGGCATTCGCGCGGCATTCGGCGGAGCGGAGGTCCAGGGCGGATTCGATCATCGGCATGGCAGGCCTTCCGTCAGACGCGCCGGCGATCGGGGGCGACGGGCCCGTCGATGACGCCCAGCCTTCCCAGTTCCTCGATCCGCACCGGCAAGAGGCCGACTTTTCCGCGCAACACTTCGGTCATGTGCTGCCCCAATGCCGTCGGTGCTTCAAGCCTGGCCTGACGCACACCCGAGAACTGTATCGGACAACAGCGCTTGTGCAATGGTCGCGGTGCCGGGCATCCCGGGCCCCGATGGCGCAGCGCATCCCGCTTCCCTGCCGAGACGCGTTTCGGGCATCTGGATCGATGCTATGTTGCGGAAGCAGACAACAGGACGCCGAGCAATGCTGCGAAACCACCAGGCACGCCATTCCTCATGAGCCGCCGCGCGAAGATCACTCTTGGCGTCGTGCTGGGCCTGCCGCTGCTGGCGCTGCTCGCCATCGTCGTCTTCCTCCCGCGCATCGACCTCGCCTCCCGCGCGGCGGCGCGGGCAACCGCCGCGCTTGGTCGCGCCGTCACCATCGAATCGCTGAACATCCTGCCCGGCCTGACCACCACGGTCATCATCCGCGGAGCGCGCCTCGCCAACATCGAGGGCGGCAGCGCGCCACAGATGGCAACCCTCGAAAGCGCCACCGCCGTGCTCGACCTGCTGCCCCTGCTGCGTGGCGAGGTGGTGCTGCGCCAGGTGCAGGCCGAAGGCTTCACCCTGCTGCTGGAACGCGACGCGCAGAAGCGCCGCAACTGGCGTTTCGGCAGCGCCGACCCCGCCGGGCCCTCGGCGCCCTTCGCCGCCGAACCGCCCGACCGCAGCGGCCTGCCCCTGCTGCTCGACATCCGGCTCGCGCGCAGCGAGGTCGTCTTCCGCACCAGCAGCGGCACGCCGCTGCGCAGCGAGATCACCACGGCAACCATCGTCGCTCCCGCGGCCGACCAGCCACTGAGCCTGCGCGTCGAGGGCGCCTACAACGCCGTGCCGGTGAGCGTGACCGGCACGCTCGGCACCCCGAACCAGCTGCGTGACGGCCGCACGCCCTTCCCCTACCCCTTCCGGGCCACCGCGCCCGAGACGGTGGTGACCTTCGAGGGAACCTCGGCCGATCCCGCTGAATGTCGACCGGCTGGAAGGGCGCCTGTCGCTGGTTGCGGAAACGCCTGGCGCGATCCTGTCCATGGCCGGCGCGGGACCCGGGCCGGCCATCTCCGTCAGGCTCGCCGGTGCCTTCCACCATGCCGGCGACCTGTGGCGCCTGAGCGAGGCCGCCGGCGAGATCGACGATGCCGCCTTCGCCGCGCCGCGCCTGGAGATCACCGAAGGCGCCTCCGGCCAGCCGGATGAGATCGTGGCGGAGATCGACTTCACCCGGCTCGACCTCAACGCCCTGTTCGGCACGCCGCCCGACCAGCCCGGCGGCGAGCATGGCGATGCCGACATGCCGCTGACCTTCGCGGTGGCGCCCGACCCGCATCTGCGGGTGCAGGCGACGGCGCAGGAACTGGCCTATGCCGAGCTCGACGCCACCGAGGTCCGCCTGGTCGCCTCGGCCGAGCCCGGCCGCGATCGCTGTCGAGACCTTCAACCTGCGGGCCTACGGCGCCCGCATCGAAGCCTCGGGCTCGCTGGAACCATCGCCGCGCGGCGGCAAGGATCACCGCCGACGTGACGATGCGCGAGGGCAATCTCGATACGCTGCGCCGCGCCTTCGGCATCCGCACCCTGCCGGTGCATGGGCCGATGGAAGCCCGCGTCGCGGTCACTGCCGATGGGCGCGACGATGAACGAGGCGACACGCCGGGCGCATGTCTCGGCCGTTGTCGTCGATGCGCAGCGGCTCCATCGCGCGGGAGGTGATCGAGATGGCCTCCACCGACCTGCGCGCGCTGTTCCGGACCGCGCCGCGGCAATACGCCGCTGACCTGCCTGCTGGCCGTGGTGGATATCCGCGCCGGGCAGGGGGAAGCCGCGCCGCTGCGCATCCGTGCCGGCACCGGCACCATCAGCGGGCTGGCGAGTTTCGACCTCAACCGCAAGCAGCTCGACCTGGTCATCGGCAGCCAGAGCGAGACGACCTCGGATTTCGCGCTCGATATTCCGGTGCGGGTCAGCGGGGCCTTCGCCGACCCCTCCATCGCGCCGGCGCGATGGTCGGGCGAGGGCCGTGCGCGGCTTTCCGGCCGGCGACCGCGTGGCGCCGCTGCCGACGGCATTGCGCGACTTCGCCCGGCAGAACCCATGCTTCCGGGCGGCGGGCGGCGCTGATCCTGACAGCCGCCGCGGACGCTTGCCGCGGGCGGGACGCCCCCAGCCACGGCCTCAGCGGCGCAGCGCGGCGATCGCGGCGTCGATGGCGGTGATGCCGGCCGCCTCGTCCAAGGTTTCGAGGCCGGCCAGCGCGCGGGCGATATGGCCGCGCGCCGCCGCGGCGCCGGGAAGGCCCGTGATGGCGTCGAGCATGCCCCGCGCCGTGGCGAGCTTGTCGGCGCCGATCATCGAGCGGCGGGCCGGCCTGTTCACCCCCTCCCGCGCGGGGTCGTTGTCGCAGTCGGCGCACAGCATGGCGCGGGCGAACAGCAATTGGTCGATGACCGGCGTCGCATCCGGTGCCGGGCCCTGCGCCACCAGCAGGGGCGTGAGCAGCAGCACACGGCGATGCTTTCCGTCGGTCCAGCCTGATATCGCCCCGCCCTCCGCCCTTGCACGGCAGGCCATGACAGCCCCATTGGAGGAGCCATGAAACCCAGCACGGACCCTGGCGCCGAGATCCTGCGCGCCACACTGTTCGCCGCGCGCGCGCATGCCGGCCAGGCGCGCAAGGGCGCGGCGGCCGAACCCTACGTCAACCATGTCATCGAGGTCGCCGCCATCCTCGCCACCCACGGCGCGCCGCTGCCCGTCGTGCTGGCCGGCCTGCTGCACGACACGGTGGAGGACACGCCGGTCACCCATGGCGACCTGGTCGCGACCTTCGGGGCGGAGGTCGCCGAACTGGTCGCCGAGGCGACCGACGACACCACCCTGCCCAAGGAAATCCGCAAGGCCCTTCAGGTCAGCCACGCGCCGAAGAAGTCGGACGGGGCGAAGCAGTTCAAGCTGGCCGACAAGATCTCGAACCTGATCGCCATCGCCGAAAGCCCGCCGGCCAATTGGATCCATGCGCGCCGCGTCGAATATGTCGGCTGGGCGGGCCGCGTCGCGGCCGGGTTGAAGGGCGTCAACCCGGCGCTCGATGCGCTGTTCGACACCACCTACCGCGCCGCCATGGCGAAGCTGTCGGCCGAGGAAGGCTGACCCGCCGGCGGCACGCCCCGCCACAATCGGCCACGCGCCGCCGCGCCACGGCCATCATGGCGCCGCGCCGTTGCCCGATGGGAATGGTCTGCTCCCTCCCATGAAAGGGAGATGCGCCATGACCCGCCTGCTTCCCATCGTCACGCTGATGATCGCCACCCTGGCCGCCGCGCCCGCCTGCGCCTATGAGCAGCCCTATTACCAACCGGGCTGGCGGCCGGCGCCGGCCCATGCCTGGTACCATCGGCCGCCGCCGCCGGTGCAACGCTGGGGCTGGCAGGCCCCGCCGCCCCGCTGGTCCGGGCCGCCGCCGTCGCGCGGATGGGCCGGGCCGCAACCGGCCCGCGGCTGGAACGGCGCACCGCCCCGCGGTGACCGTGGCTGGGGTGCGCCGCGGCCAACCCATCATGAGCAGCGCCGGCAGGCGGACCGCCGTGACAACCGGGGCGATTATCGTCGCTGGTAGGCAGGCACGCGGTGGGCGGCCCGGGCGGGGCGCCTTGCCCCGGGCCGCCCGGCAGCCTAGGTGAGGGGTCTTCCGCGGCCTCCGGGCCACGCCCGCGACATGAGACGTCATATCCGTACCATGACCGACGACAAGGACACCCCATCGCACGAGACCGAGGCCGCGAACCCCGCGCCCGAGACGGATCCCGCCCCGGAATTGACGCCGGAGGAGCGCATCGCCGCGCTTGAGGCCGAGGTGGCGGGCTTCAGGGACAAGTGGCTGCGCGCCGAGGCGGAAATGCAGAACCTGCGTGCCCGCACCCAGCGCGAGGTGCAGGACGCCCGCGCCTATGCCACGCAGAAATTCGCGCGCGACGCGGTGGAGGCGGCCGAGAACCTGCGTCGCGGCCTCGACGCCCTGCCCGGCCAGGCGGCGGGCGAGCCCGAAGTGCTGACCAAGATCCGCGACGGGATCGAAGGGGTGGAACGCTCCTTCCTCGGCATCCTGGAGCGCAACGGGGTGAAGCGGGACGACCCGACGGGCAAGCCCTTCGACCCGGAACTGCACCAGGCGATGGCCGAGCAGCCGGCGCCGGAAGGTGTGGCGCCAGGGTCCGTCGTGGCGTGCTGGACGCCGGCCTGGACGCTGAACGGGCGGCTGCTGAAGCCGGCCATGGTGGTGGTGGCCGGGAAGTAGGGCAGGCTGGGGGAGAGAACTCCCCCAAACCGCCTCCTTTTTCTGTCCACCGGCACCACCGTCGCCGTCCGTCTCCAACAGACAGAAAGCGGTGGGGGATTTGGGGGAGGTGTCCTCCCCCGACCGTCAACTCGCCGCCACTTCCCTGGCGGCCCTTCGCCCCCCCAGCAGCGCCCCATGCGCATAGGACGGCGCCTCGGTCGTCGCCGCCTCCCCCGCGAAGAAGATCCGGCCCGCCACGGGCTGTGACAGCGCCCGGTGGTCCGCGATCGACGCACCCACCGGCAGGAACGAATACGCCCCGCGCGCGAAGACATCGCGCGACCAGCGGGTGACGCGGCTGTCCACCGGGCGGGGGATGCCGTTGCCGAACATCCGCCGCAGCACCTCCATCACCAGGTCGACCTGGGCGGCGTCGGGCAGCATCTCGATGCGCTGCGCGGCCGAGCCGCCGACCAGCGCCACCAGCACCGGCACGTCCAGGTGCGGCTGGAGGGAGACGATCTCGGGCGCCACATTGTCCCGCGTGGCGGACAGGCTGCGCAGGTAATGCGCCTCGGCCGGCCAGAAGCCGCGCGGGAAGGCCAGCACGATCTTGTTCAGCAACCCATTGCCGATGCGCGCGATCGCGCCCTGATGGGCCGCGGGCAGCGGCGGGTCGAAGGCGACATCGCCGCGCTTGAGCACGCCCAGCGGCAGCGTCACGACCACCCGGTCGGCGAAATACGCCTGCTCGGCGGTCGCCACCACCACGCCGTCCCCGGCCAGGCGCACGACTGCGCACCACCTGGCGCAGCCGGATCTCCAGCCCCCGCGCCAGCAGGTCGGTGACGGCGTTGTAGCCCTGGGCGAGCAGGTGGTTCTCCTCCGGGATCTCGCCCTCCCCGCCGAACCAGCCCTGGGCGGAGACCTCCGCCGCATCGCCCCCGGCATAGCCGGCGACGTAGGAGGACAGCCAGGCGGCGACCCGCTGGTCATAGGGCGTGGGGCGGGTGGTGGGGTCGAGGATCGGCACCGCCTCGGCCAACGAGACATCCCGCGCGCCGGCATAGGCGTAGGGGCTGTCATGGGCGATCAGCCGGCCGACGGTGTCGAAGATGGCGGTCGTCTCGGCCTCGGTCAGGCGGCGGCCATCGGCGTCGGCCATGATGGAGCGGGCGTCGTAGGTCGGCATGCGGCGGATGCCGGCCTGGTCGGCGAGCGGGGTGAGGGGATTGCCCTCCGGCCCATGAATCCAGGCGCCGCCCATGTCGAGGCGGACGCCGCGGAAATCGACCGTGTGCAGCCGGCCGCCGGTGCGCGGGCGGGCCTCCAGCACGGTGACGCGGTGGCCGCGCATCGGCCAGGGCGCGCGCTGCGCCGAGGCCGGAGAGGCCGGCGCCGATGACGATGACGTTGAGCGGGCGGGCCGGCGCCTGGCCATGGGCGGCCGCCGGGCAGGACCGGGGCGGTGGCCGCCGCGGCGAGCAGGTGCAACAGCGAGCGGCGACGCATGTCCGGCGATGCGGCCATAGTGAGGTCCTCCCGGTGACTCGCCGCAGCCTAGGGAGGATCGCGACGCCTGCGCAATGGACGCGGATCACGGCGCGGCATGGGCCAGGGGCGCATGCCTTGCGTTTCCGCAAGCCGCCCATGCAGCGAATGCAGGCCGGCCCGCGCGTCCCCGCGCCATCCGGGACTTGTCCCCAGCCCCGCGGATCAATACATCCCGTCTGTCACGTCGCCCCGCCCCGCGCGGGGACACCACCAACCACCCCATCCGCAGCGGCCCTCGCCGCCGGTTCAGCACAGGGGGCGGGCATGGCGCCACACTCGGGCCGTCCCCGCCTGCCGCAGAGGAGAGTACTCGGATGAGCAAGGTCATCGGCATCGACCTCGGCACCACGAATTCCTGCGTCGCCATCATGGAAGGCAAGGACGTCAGGGTCATCGAGAACGCCGAGGGTGCCCGCACCACCCCCTCCATGGTCGCCTTCGCCAAGAATGGCGAGCGCCTGGTCGGCCAGTCCGCCAAGCGCCAGGCGGTCACCAACCCGATGGGCACGCTGTATGCGGTGAAGCGCCTGATCGGCCGCCGCTTCGACGACCCGATGGTGCAGAAGGACATCGGCCTCGCGCCCTTCAAGATCACCAAGGCCGCCAATGGCGACGCCTGGGTGGAAGTGGACGGCCAGTCCTACGCGCCGCAGCAGGTCAGCGCGATGGTGCTGACCAAGATGAAGGAGACCGCCGAGGCCTATCTCGGCGAGACCGTCTCCCAGGCCGTCATCACCGTCCCCGCCTACTTCAACGACGCCCAGCGCCAGGCGACCAAGGAAGCCGGCGCGATCGCCGGCCTCGAGGTGCT
This sequence comes from uncultured Alphaproteobacteria bacterium, assembly GCA_963732425.1. GTDB lineage: Bacteria > Pseudomonadota > Alphaproteobacteria > Acetobacterales > Acetobacteraceae > Neoroseomonas. The sequence continues at coordinate 69,417 of CAVSZN010000011.1, read as the reverse complement.
GCGCATCATCAACGAGCCGACGGCCGCGGCCCTGGCCTACGGCATGGACCAGAAGAAGGGCGGCACCATCGCGGTCTACGACCTCGGCGGCGGCACCTTCGACGTCTCGGTGCTCGAGATCGGCGACGGCGTCTTCGAGGTGAAGTCCACCAACGGCGACACCTTCCTCGGCGGCGAGGATTTCGACCAGCGCATCATCGACTACCTGGCCGATGAGTTCCGCAAGGAGCAGGGCATCGACCTGCGCGGCGACAAGCTCGCCCTGCAGCGCCTGAAGGAAGCCGCCGAGAAGGCCAAGATCGAGCTGTCCTCCGCCAAGGAGACCGAGATCAACCTGCCCTTCATCACCGCCGACGCCTCCGGGCCGAAGCACCTGGTGATGAAGCTGACGCGCTCGAAGCTCGAAGCGCTGGTCGATGACCTGATCCAGCGCACGCTCGAGCCCTGCAAGATGGCGCTGAAGGATGCCGGGCTGACGGCCGGCGAGATCGACGAGGTGATCCTGGTCGGCGGCATGACCCGCATGCCCAAGGTCGTCGAGGCGGTGAAGGCCTTCTTCGGCAAGGAGCCCGCGCGCAACGTCAACCCGGATGAAGTGGTCGCCATCGGCGCCGCGATCCAGGGCGGCGTGCTGAAGGGCGACGTCAAGGACGTGCTGCTGCTGGACGTGACCCCGCTGAGCCTCGGCATCGAGACGCTGGGCGGCGTGTTCACCCGGCTGATCGACCGCAACACCACCATCCCGACCAAGAAGTCGCAGGTCTTCTCGACCGCCGACGACAACCAGACCGCGGTGACCATCAAGGTCTACCAGGGTGAGCGGGAGATGGCGGCCGACAACAAGCAGCTCGGCACCTTCGACCTGACCGGCATCCCGCCGGCGCCGCGCGGCGTGCCGCAGGTGGAAGTGACCTTCGACATCGACGCGAACGGCATCGTCTCCGTCAGCGCGAAGGACAAGGCCACCGGCAAGGAGCAGCAGATCCGCATCCAGGCCAAGTCCGGCCTGTCGGACGCCGACATCGAGCGGATGGTGAAGGACGCCGAGGCGAATGCCGAAGCCGACAAGAAGCGCCGCGAGAGCGTCGAGACGCGCAACCAGCTCGAAGCCCTGGTGCACCAGACCGAGCGCACGCTGAAGGAGAACGGCGACAAGATCCCGCCGGCCGAGAAGGCCGATGTGGAGGCCGCCGTCACCGAGGCGCGCACCGCCATCGAGAAGCAGGACGTCGAGGCCATGACCCGCGCCTCCGAGCGCCTGGGCCAGGCCGCGATGAAGATGGGCGAGGCGCTGTACAAGGCGCAGGCCGAGGCCGCCGCGCCGCCGGAAGGCGGCGCGGCCCCCGGCGGCACCCAGGGCGCCGGCGGCAACGACAAGGTCGTCGATGCCGAGTTCGAGGAAGTGGACCCGAACAAGCGCAAGCCGTCCTGATCGGGCGTTCCGCGTCGACCATGAGCAACGCCGCCCGGTTCCCACAAGGATCGGGCGGCACCCATTTCGGGACCACCGCCGTGACCCGCGCTGCGCCAATCCGCGCCAGCGCCGCGCCATGTCGGCGCGTCGCCTTCAACGGATCGCGGCCGACCGCGATCCGCGAGCGCACGGCGCGACCGCGCCCAGGCTGACCGTTGCCGCCAGCGCACCGGTCCATGGCGCGAAGGCAAGCCGCGCGGATGCGCGGCGCCCGCCGTTTGAGGGCAGTAGCAATGTCTAAGCGCGACTACTACGAGGTCCTTGGTGTCGGCCGCGATGCCGATGACGATGCGCTGAAGAAGGCCTATCGCAAGCTCGCGATGAAGTACCACCCCGACCGCAACCACGGGGACAAGGACGCCGAGCCGCGCTTCAAGGAACTGAACGAGGCCTACGACGTCCTCAAGGACAGCGAGAAGCGCGCGGCCTATGACCGCTTCGGCCATGCCGCCTTCGAGCAGGGCGGGCCTGGCGGCGGCGGCGGCTTCCAGGGCGGCGGCCCGTTCGGCGGCGGCTTCGAGGACATCTTCGAGGAGATGTTCGGCCGCTTCGGCGGTGGCGGCCGCGGCGGCCGTGGCGCGCGCCACCGGGCGTGGCGCCGACCTGCGCACCCAGGTCGAGATCACCCTCGAGGAAGCCTTCGCCGGCACCAAGACGAGCATCCGCATCCCGTCCTCGGTCTCCTGCGAGGCCTGCAAGGGCACCGGCGCGGAGGATGGGTCGTCCTCCGGCGTGCAGACCTGCGGCACCTGCTACGGGTGCGGGCAAGGTGCGCGCGCAGCAGGGCTTCTTCCTGATCGAGCGCACCTGCCCGACCTGCGGCGGCTCGGGCCGCACCATCAAGAATCCCTGCAAGATCTGCCATGGCGCCGGGCGCGTGCAGCGCGAGCGCAACCTCAACGTCACCATCCCGCCGGGGGTGGAGGACGGCACCCGCATCCGCCTGACCGGCGAGGGCGAGGCCGGGCTTGCGCGGCGCCCCGGCGGGCGACCTCTACGTGGACATCGCGGTCAAGCCGCACCCGATCTTCCAGCGCGACGGATCCAACATCTACATCCGCGTGCCGTTGCGGATGACGCAGGCGGCGCTTGGCGGGCATGTGGAAGTGCCGAGCATCGACGGCGGCCGCGCCCGCGTCACCATCCCGGCCGGCAGCCAGACCGGCGACCAGTTCCGCCTGCGCGGCAAGGGGTTCTCCGTCCTGCGCTCGGCAGCGCGCGGCGACATGTATGTCCAGGTCAGCGTCGAGACGCCGCAGAACCTGACGGCCCGGCAGCGCGAGCTGCTCGAGGAATTCGAGACCGAGGCCGTCACCGGCGGCAAGACCAGCCCGGAGAGCGAGGGCTTCTTCGCCAAGGTGAAGGAGTTCTGGGACGGGCTGGGACGCTGACGGCGGCTTCGGGAGGCCGACGCCCCCCGAACGACACCTGCGGCAACCCGCCGCCGCGCCGGTCCAGCGCGGCGGGGCGTTTCGTGGCCGGTGACGGGCCGCGCCCGGCCAGTGTGCCGATGGTCAGGCGGCGCCGGGCCGGTGAGCCCGGAAGGGCGATGCCCCTGCGTGAACCGTCACGGTATCGCCCAGTAGTCGTCCACCAGGCGGCGACGTTCGGTCCAGCCATCCTCGACCACCGGCGCACCGTCCAGCCGCGCCTTGTCCAGCTTCACGACATAGCCACCGAGCCTGGTGTCGTAGCGCAGCATCTCCCACGGCAGCGGGTAGTGCTTCGAGCCGAGCCCGAGGAAGCCGCCGAAGGACAGCACCGCATAGGCGACGCGGCCGCTCGACTTGTCGAGCATCACGTCCTCGATGCTGCCGATATGCTCGGCCTCCAGCGAATAGACATCGGTGCCGGACACCTTGCCGCCGGCGATCAGATGCCCGGTGGTGGGCGCCGTCATGTCCTTCGTCGTGGGGCGGGCATCGCGGCGCGGGTTGACGGTGTTCATCGTGGTCCTCCTGCCGGTGTTGTCCGAGGAAGAACGCCGCCGCGCGCCATGGGTTGCCCGCATGGCCCCCGACGCATGACGATGCCGCGATGGCCGTTTCCGCCCCGCCCTTTGACGCGGCGGCGCATGGCGCGATGATCGGCACCAGGGCGGACCGACCGCGCCGGGTCCGCCTGGCGGCGGCGCCACAGGAAAGGACCACGCCATGACCATCCGCATCGGCATCGCCGGCATCGCCGGCCGCATGGGCCGCCTCCTGGCCGAGGAGACGGTCGCCGCCGGCGCCACCCTGGCCGGCGGCACGCTGCGCCCGGGCGCCGCGCTCGCCACCTTGCCGCCCGGCCTGCCGGTGATGACCGATATCGTCGCGCTGTGCGAGGCATCGGACGTGGTGATCGACTTCACCCATGCCCATTCCGCCCGCGCCCATGCCCTGGCGGCGGCCGAGACCGGCACGGTGCTGGTCCTCGGGTCCTCCGGCCTGTCCGCGACGGATGAGGCGGCGGTGGCCGAGGCGGCGCAGCGCACGCCCATCGTCTACGCGGCCAATTTCGCGCCGGGCGTGAACCTGTTCCTGGCCATCGCGGAACGCATGGCCGCGGCGCTGCCGCCGGCGCAGTACGATGCCGAGATCGTCGAGATGCATCACCGCCAGAAGGTGGATGCGCCGTCCGGCACGGCCGTGGCGCTTGGGCGCGCCGTCGCCGCCGGGCGCGGCACGACGCTGGAGGAGGCCGGCCAGGAAAGCGGGCGTGACGGGCATTGCGGGGCGCGCGGCACCGGCACGATCGGCTTCGCCGCGCTGCGCGGCGGCCAGGTGGTCGGCGAGCACACCCTGATCTTCGCCGCGGCCTCGGAACATATCAGCCTGACGCACCGGTCCTTCGACCGGCGGGTCTATGCGACCGGCGCGGTGCGGGCGGCGCTGTGGGCGGCGGGCCGGGCGCCGGGGCTCTACGGGATGCGGGATGTGCTGGGCATGTAGCCCGCCGTCACGCCACGGCCAGGTCGTCCTCCGCGTCCTGCCGCGTCCATCTCCGCCAGGCGCTGGTCGAACATCTGGCGGGCCTCCAGCATGGAGGCGGTGAGGTTCTCGGCGATGATCGTCAGCACCTCGCTGCCCACGGCGTGTTGCTTCTCGGCCGGGCTCCAGCCCTTCTCGGCGTCACGCTTGGACAGGCCATAGACCAGCGCCTGGCCGAGCCGCAGCACCAGGATGTGTTCGGCAACGCCGAGGGCGACAGCCTGCGCCGTATCGGCCGCAATGGCGGTCGATGCCGTCCGCGACAACGCGTCGGCCATCCGCCTGATGCTCGGATAGCGGAGGTTGACGTAGACCTGGTGGGTCTCGGGGTAGAAGCGCGCCGCGCGATGGGCGAGGTTGCGGTCGGCGATCTCCTCCTCGCTGCGCAGCAGCAGGAATTCCGGGATCGCTTCAAGGTCTTCGATCTCATCGACGATCTCACCGACCCCTTCCTGGGGCGGCGTTGGCTTGTCCGCCGTGGGCGCCGGCGCCGCGCCCGCCGCCGGCAGGCCTTTTGCCGCATCCGTCGGCGGCGGGCGGCGCACCCGCAGTCGCTTACGCTTGATGCCCAGATCGGCGATCAGCTTCCGCAACTGCTCATTCACATCGCCGAGCAGGTCGAGATCGGGCGACAGGCTGGCCACCAGGTCGCAGACCCATTCCGGGCGGGCCTCCCGGACCATCGCCGCGAAATCGTTCAGCCTGACCTGGTCCTGCGTACCGTTCCGATAGCGCAGGAACTGCCGGTATCCTTCGGACTGCGCCGGATAGGCCTTCGGCAACTCGATGACGACCGACAGGTGCCGCGCGCCGAAACCGATGCCGAAGGCGGGCGCTTCCTGGGTCCAGCGGGTGCCGGTGCGAAAGTCGTAGAACTCGTCGTCATGGACGAGGCCGGCAAAGCTGATGTCGGGGCTGAGCCGATCGACGAAGGATGCATTGTGCCCCGGAAGGCTCTCATGGGCCGGGTCATGGCCGAATCGAACGATGATCCCGTCGGCCAGCGTGACGGCTTCGCAGCGCGCGAAACGCGTGTCCATGTGCAGCGCCAGCGGGACGAAGGCGCGCATCCTCGCGGCGTTGCAGATGTCCGGGCCGAGCATGACACGCACGCCGCCCGGCAGCCGGTGGAAGCGATGCCGCAATTCGCGCAGCACCCATCCCTTCGGCATCCGCGGATTGCCGTCATAGGGATCGGCCACCGTGTCCTGCCCGGCGCGATGGCCGAGCAGCGTCACCTCCGTCCAGTCCTCCGCGGTATCGATGCCGGCATCGCGGACCTGGCGCGTGACGTCGGTCACCGCGACCGCGGGCCCGCCCGCCGGGCCGGGCCGCAGGATGCGGCCATAGACACCATCGCGCTTGCCGATGACGACTTCGCTGACCCGGCCATCCCTGCAGGACCGGTAGCGCACCCCGAGATGGTTGGACGGCAGCGTGGCGACCTTCGCGCCCATGCCGAAATTGCCGTCCAGCGCCTGCATCTTGCCGACCGAGGCGGCGATGTCGCACATGCGGTGCAGCTCATCCGCATCGAGCCCGGGGCCGGAATTCCAAAGCCGCAGCTTGCGCGTCCCGTCGATCGTGGCAGCGGTGATCTCGACCAGCCGTCGCGCCGGTTCCGCGAGACAGGCGGCCTCCAGCGCATTCTTGACCAGTTCGCGCAGCATCATCGTCTTGGGGCAGCGTTCGATCATGCTGGCGACGAGGAAGTCCTCATCGCCGACCCGCAGTTTCGTTATGCTTCCCACGTCAAGATGCCCCACATGCAAGAACTGGCCGAATGCGCTCGATGACGTCCGCGTTGGCCCGTTCCAGCGCAGGCAAATGGCGGATCACGTCGGATCAGCCGGTATATCGGGCCCGGGGCAGCGCGTTCAATGCGCGCCGCCCGCCGCTTCGTCCCATGCCGCCTGTCCAAAGGCGAAGGCCTTCTGAAACCTTTCCGGGAGCAACCAGGGTTCGGCAATCCAGGGCGGGCGTCGACGCCGCCCTGCCTTGACCCCGCCATTCCCCCTTGCGATACGCGACCGTCCCGGATGCGCCGGGCGCAAGCCCGCCGGGGCTCCCCGCCGGCAATTCCCCGCGACAAGAGGCAAACCACGCCATGCGCGATACCGGCGAATATCTCTTCACGTCTGAATCCGTCTCCGAAGGTCATCCGGACAAGGTGGCCGACCGCATCTCGGACACGGTGCTGGACGCCTTCCTGAGCGCCGACCCCTATTCGCGGGTCGCCTGCGAAACCCTGGTGACGACCAACCGCGTCGTCCTCGCGGGCGAGGTCCGTGGCCCCGGCTCGGTCACGCCGGAATACCTGATGCACCTGACGCGGCTCGCGATCCAGGACATCGGCTATGAGCAGGAAGGCTTCCACTGGCAGCACGCCGATATCGCCTGCCACCTGCATGCCCAGTCCGCGCACATCGCGCAGGGCGTGGATGCGGCCGGCAACAAGGACGAAGGCGCCGGCGACCAGGGCATCATGTTCGGCTATGCCTGCACCGAGACGCCGGAACTGATGCCGGCGCCGCTGTATTACGCGCACCTCATCCTGCGCCGGATCAGCGAGATGCGCCGCGCCAGCGACGTCGCGGTGAAGGGCCTGCTGCCCGACGCCAAGTCGCAGGTGACGCTGCGCTACATCGACGGCAAGCCGGTCGGCGCCACCTCCATCGTCGTCTCGACGCAGCATGAGGAAGGCATGGAGCAGGGCGAGATCAAGCGCCTGCTGCGCCCGATCATCGAGAGCAGCCTGCCCGCCGGCTGGATGTGCCCGGACAACGAGATCTACGTGAACCCGACGGGCCAGTTCGTGATCGGCGGGCCGGACGGCGATTGCGGCCTGACCGGGCGCAAGATCATCGTCGACACCTACGGCGGCGCGGCCCCGCATGGCGGCGGCGCCTTCTCCGGCAAGGACCCGACGAAGGTGGACCGCTCGGCCGCCTATGCCGCGCGCTACGTCGCGAAGAACGTCGTCGCGGCCGGCCTGGCGGACAAGTGCACCATCCAGGTGTCCTACGCGATCGGCGTGTCCAAGCCGCTGTCGGTCTATTTCGACCTGCACGGCACCGGGCGCGACGTGGACGAGGTGAAGCTGGCCAAGGTTGTCGACGGCCTGGTGAACCTTTCCCGCGCGGCATCCGGGAGCACCTGCACCTGAACCGCGCGATCTATGTGCCGACTTCCGCCTACGGCCATTTCGGCCGCACGCCGGAGGAGGACAAGGGCACCTTCACCTGGGAAAAGACCGACCTGGTGGACGAGCTGAAGCGCGCCTTCGGCCGGTGAGCCCCGAGGGTGACTTGCCGCGGGACGCCCCGTCGCATCGCGCACCCTCGCTGACGCCCGAGGGCATCCCCGACCGGCTTTATGGCCGCCGCCGGGGACACCCGCTGCGCCCGCGGCAGGAGAGGTTGCTCGACCTCGCCCTGCCGCGCTTCCGGCTGACGGCGGCGGAGGCGGCGCATCCGCGCGCCATCTTCCCCGGCGCCGAGGATGTCTGGCTCGAAGTCGGCTTCGGCGGCGGCGAGCACGCGCTGGCACTGTCGGCCGCGCATCCCGGCGTCGGCCTGATCGCCTCCGAGGTTTTCGAGAACGGGCTGTGCTCCCTGCTGACCCGCATCGTGCCCGAAGGGGCCGAGGCGACCTGCCCCGTGCCCGGCCGCCTGCGCCTGTGGCCCGAGGATGCGCGGCACCTGGTTGCCCTGCTGCCCGATGCCGCACTCGGCCGGCTGTACCTGATGTTCCCCGACCCCTGGCCGAAGGCGCGCCATGCCAAGCGGCGCTTCGTGCATGCGGCGATGCTGCCGCTGGTCGCACGCGTGCTGCGGCCGGGTGCGGAGTGGCGCATCGCCTCCGACGACCCGACCTACCAGGCCTGGGTCGAGGAGGTCTTCGCCAACCAGCCCTTCTTCGCTTTGCGCGACGCGGTGACGGAACGCCCGGAGGATTGGCACCCGACGCGGTATGAGGCGAAGGCGATCCGCGAGGGCCGCGTGCCGCGCTACTGGACCTTCACCCGGACCGACGCGCCATGCAGCTGAACGACGCCGCCGTCCTGGTCACCGGCGCCGGATCGGGCCTCGGCGCCGCGACGGCCGAGGCGCTGGCCGCGGCCGGCGCGCGGGTCGTGGCGATGGATCTGAACGCCGAGGGCCTCGCCGCCCTGGCCGAACGCTGCGGCGCCACCCCCATTGCCGGCGATGTCGCCAATGAGGCCGATGTCGCGACCGCGCTCGAAGCCGCATCCGGCCTCGGCCCGCTGCGCCTGGCGGTGAATTGCGCCGGCATCGCGCCCGCCGCCCGGGTGGTCGGGCGGAAGGGGGCGCATGACCTCGCGCTGTTCGAGCGGGCCATCCGCGTCAACCTGGTGGGCACCTTCAACGTGCTGCGCCTGGCCGCGCAGCGCATGCAGGCGCTCGACCCCACCGCACCGGATGGCGAACGCGGGGTGATCGTCAACACCGCGTCGATCGCCGCCGAGGATGGCCAGGTCGGCCAATGCGCCTATGCCGCCTCCAAGGCGGGCGTGATGGGGCTGGCGCTGCCCGCCGCGCGGGAACTGGCGCCATCGGGCATCCGCGTCGTGACCATCGCCCCCGGCCTGTTCGAGACGCCGATGCTCGCCGGCCTGCCCGAGGCGGCACAGGCCGCGATCCGTGCCCTGCCGCCCTTCCCGGCCCGGCTGGGGCGGCCGGATGAATTCGCCCGCATGGTGCTGGCGATCTGCGCCAATCCGCTGCTGAACGGCACCACGCTGCGGCTCGATTCCGCGCTCCGCCTGCCGCCCTGACGCCTTCGGCGCAGCCATTCGGCGCCCTGCCCGCTCATGGCGGCAGGCGACGGAGGGGCGGCGCATGTCCCACGCACGCTGCGCTGCCATCATCGCGGTCTGGACGCTGGCCATCTCCGGGCTGCTGCGGCTGAACACCCATGCACTCGATCCCATCCGTTTCAGCCGGAGGCGGGCCCTTATGCGCGGGGCAGGCGGCCGTCGGATGGGAGGGGCGATGTCCGCTCACCAACGGGCGCGGCGCCCGGCGGCAGCCTTGAGCCGAATCTGCAAGAATTTCGTATAATTTTAGGATTCCATCCACGAGAGGCCTATTGCTGCAACTCTCGCCTTTTCACGGGTATCTCCGCGCCAAATGAAGCATGAGATGGCAGTATTTTTTCCTATTTCATTACAAATTGGTATTTTTCCGCTAAATTGTGGGGCTACTCTAAAAATTAAGTTGCATCGCATCGTGTCCGGATTTTAAGAATCGACCTCGGTTCGAATTCGGGGGCGAATTTGGTTCTCATCGCGCAGCGCCTGCAGGGGACGATCGGGGGCGACCACCGCCTGCTGCGTGCCGTGCCGGTGACCCGCGAGATCGGCCGTGCCGCCCGCGTGGCGCGTTCAGCGCGCCACCGCGGGACAGCCTTCCTGCCCCTGTTCTCCGCAAGCCATCATCGGATCGCTGCTGTTTCCGATGCCACCGCCGCGCCGGAGACCGACCGGTCCCCCGAGGCGACAGCCTCCCGGGCATCAGCCACGCCGTCCGCCATGTGCCGCGCCGGCGCCGAGCGTCCGTCCCGGCGCCGCCCGACCGCGGCGCGCCGTCCGGCCGCCAAGGGCGGCAAGGGCCGAGGCCGACCTCCGGCCGCCGCCTTCCACCAGACGTCGCGGAGCCGGCCAGTTGCCGTCACGCACGGCCGCGCCCTGACCGGGCCGGCGATCCGCTTCTTCCCATCCGACATTCGCCGCCGCGCCGCAGGGCCCGGCGGTTCAACGCGTTAGGAGACACTCATGTCTGGAACCTGGACCCCCGGCCCCGGCGCCACCACCGGCGACGACACTTATGCCGGCACCACCGGTGCCAACACCGCCGACGGCCTCGCCGGCAATGACAGCCTCTACGGCAACAGCGGCAACGACCTTCTGACCGGCAATGACGGCAACGACACGCTGGTCGGCGGCAATGGCCTCGACACGATGAACGGCGGTGCCGGCAACGACAGCATGGTCGGCGACGGCCAGGGCGCCACCGGCACCGAGGCCGACACCTTCAACGGCGGCGACGGCAACGACATCATGGTCGGTGCAGGCGGCAACGATTCGATGCTCGGTGGCGCCGACAACGACAGCATCCTCGGCAATGCCGGCAACGACACCATCAACGCCGGGGACGGCGACGACCGCGCCTTCGGCGGCACCGGCGACGACTCGATGGACGGCGGGATTGGCAACGACTACCTCGACGGCGGCGACGGCGTCGATACGCTCCGCGGCGGTGACGGCAACGATACGCTGCTCGGCGGCACCGGAACCGGGTCGGACGAGATCCTCGATGGCGGGAGCGGCAACGACTTCATCGTCGTGGGCGCCACCACCGACATCGTCATCGGCGGCGGCGGCGACGACACGGTCAACCTCAGCGCCTACGGTGGCGGCCGGACCTGGACCGAGACCTCCACCGGCTCGAACATCTGGATCTCCTCGACCAGTGCCGACACCATCAGCGGCGTCGAGAACTTCACCAACAACGGCACGACGTTCTTCCGCGACCCGAACCTGACCATCCCGTCGCCCTGCTTCGCCACCGGCACGCGCATCGCGACCGCGCGCGGCGAGGTCGTGGTCGAGGACCTGCGCGTCGGCGACCTCGTGGTCACCGCCCAGCGCGGCACCGCGCCGCTGCAGCCGGTGGTCTGGATCGGCCACAGCCAGGCGAACATCGCCCGCCATCCGGACCGTGCCGCGGTCGCGCCGGTGCTGATCAAGGCCGGCGCGCTGTCCGCCGGTGCGCCGAACCGCGACCTGCGCGTCAGCCCCGACCACGCCATGTTCCTCGACGGTCGTCTGGTGCCGGCGAAGCATCTGGTGAACGGGACGAGCATCGTCCAGCAGCTCTGGTGCCCCGAAGTCACCTATTGGCATGTCGAGCTGCCGGCGCATGGCCTGCTGGTGGCCGAGGGCGCGGTCTCGGAATCCTACTTCGACGACGGCAACCGCAAGCACTTCGACAATCACGCCATCACGACGCTGTTCAAGGACTTCGCCAGCGAACGCGCCAATGGCCGCTACGCCGAGGCCGCCTGCTATCCGCTGCTCGAGGGCGGCGAAGCGCTCGATCGCATCCGCCTGCGCCTGGCGCAGCGCGCGATGGAACTGGAAGCGGGCGCCGAGATGGACCGCCGCACCGCCTGACGCGAATGACCGGCGGCGGGGCCACATCGTGCCCCGCCGCCGGTCGCCACCGCGGCGCAGCGACCATGCCGAGACGCCGGCCAAGGCATGGCCCTACGCCACCGACCCCGGCCGGCAGGCGCGTTCCTGCTGCCGAACCCGGCGGGCGCGCGCTGGCGGAACCCACCGTCGCGCCGCTCCACCGGTTCCAGATGCGCACGGCGTTCCGTCGCGACATCGCCGGCATCCTGCGCGGGTCGTCGCCCTGTCCGTGAAACCTGCCAAGGGGGTGACGCCCCAGGCCGGGGGTGGCGGCACCGCTCCGGCCGCCCGCCCTCAGCGTATCGGCGAGACCGGCCGCCCGGGCGCCCCGCGCCGCACCAGGCACCAGTGCTCCTCCCCGACCGCCGGCCCGCAGCCCGGCCACCAGGTCGCGCGGCAATACCGGTTCGCCTGGGTGAACCATTCGTCGCTGGCGGCGCAGCCCTGCCAATGCACGGGATGCGTCGCGTCACGCGACAGGTGCAGCACCTGCAGCCAGATGTCGCCGGCATCCTCGAATGTCGGCATCAGGTCGGAGAACCATTCCCAGCGTGCCGGCCGCGCCGGACGCGCCACCGCGATCGCCCCGCGGCCGACGGCGCGCATGTATCCCTTCAGGAAGTGCGATTCGAGGCGCACGGTAAGCGGGCCCGGCGGTGCGCCGATGATCAGTTCGGCGACCGTCATGTCGCAGCCCTCCGGCAGCACCAGCGCGGTGGGGAAGGCGAAGGCGGTGCCGAGAAAGGTGCCGCCGCGCGCGAACAGGTCGATCTCGAAGAAGAATCCCACCACGCGCATGCGCGAGGCGACAGCGGAGAGGTAGGCATCCTCGCCGCCCGGCGGGATGCGCGCCCATGGCGCGGTGACGGCGTTCCAGACCTCCGCGACGGCGGCGTGGTCCGGCTCGGTCTCCGCCCAGTGGCGCTCCATCGCGGTGGGGAAGCCGCGCGCGCCGCCGTCGCGCTGCTGGGCGATGGCGCGTGCCAGCGTCTCCCGCGCGCCGCTCGCCCCCCAGGAGACGACGTGCACCAGGTGGTGCGGCGCCGCGCGCTGGTCGAGATAGGCCTGCAGCATCACGCCGACGCCCTGCGCCGCCAGCCCGCCCTGGCTCTGGCCGGTGACAAAGACCTCGCCGCCATGGCGCATGTCGGCGGCATAGGCGGCGGCATCGCGCACCATGCGCAGCGCGGCGTTGGAGACATATTGCGCCCGCCCCATGGTCAGGCCGGACGCCCAGCTGCGCAGGTCGGTGCGCTCGAAGACATGCGTGCCGGCGATGGCGTAGATGCGGTGCGGCGGGCGGGCGGCCGCGCCCCGTGCTTCCAGCACCATGCCGGCGAAGCCGGTGTAGCGGTCGGCATACAGGCCCACCACCGTGTAGTCGTCGAGCCCTTCCGCCGGCTCACTGTCCGCCAGGCGCGGCGGCGTGCCGGGGCCATCGTCGCGCACGTCATAGGCGCGGTTCGCCGCGGCGACGGTTGCGGTATCGACGCGCCACAGCGCCGGATGGCGCGACCGGCGGTCCTGCAGGATGGCGGCCCCGTCAAGGTCGGCGCGATAGGTGGTTGCCGGGGTGGCCTTCCGGCAATTCCAGGTCGCGCACATCGCGCAGCCGCAACTCGATCCGCGCCTGGCGGCCGCGCCCCTCGAAGGAAGCCGAGACGTCGTGATGCGCCAGGATCTCACGCGCGAAGGGCAGCACGCGGCCGAAGGACAGCGCCATGTCGCGCACCGGTTCGGCGGTGGCGGCATCGCAGCCGGGCGGCGGCGGCGCGATGCGCGGCGCGGCGCGCTGCTGCGCCATCGCCGGGCCCCGCGGCACCAGCGCCGGGACGACAATGCCAGCCAGCACGCAGCACAGCATCGGCCATGTTCTCAATGCGGCCACACCGTCCTCGATCGGCGCGGAAGCATCCCTTCCGCTGCGGCGCCCTCGCGCCAGCGCCATCGGCGCCGCATCCGCTCCTCCTGACCCTCGGCCACCGGGCCATGCCGCGGCGACGCAATCTGCCGCAAATGCGGGCGCAGGCGCCATTCTACCGCGAGTGCGAAGCCGGGGGGTCGCGGTGCGCGCCCGGTGGCTGCACAATGGCGTGACGCGAAGCAACGAAACCCGCGACGGGAACAGTTCCATGGATGACGTGAAGCAGCCGCCCACCGGAGACACGCGCACCGCCCGCGTGACCGGCGAGGAAGCGCTGGCGATGCACGCCGAAGGCCGGCCGGGCAAGCTCGAGATCCGGCTGACCAAGCCGCTGATCACCGCGCGCGACCTGTCGCTGGCCTATTCGCCGGGCGTCGCGGAACCCTGCCTGCACATCCATCGCGACCCCAAGCTCGCCTACGACTACACGGCGAAGGGCAATTTCGTCGCCGTCATCTCGAACGGCACGGCGGTGCTCGGCCTCGGCAATCTCGGCGCGCTGGCCTCGAAGCCGGTGATGGAGGGCAAGGCGGCGCTGTTCAAGCGCTTCGCCGATGTCGATGGCATCGACCTGTGCGTCGACACCGAGGATGTGGACGCCTTCGTCAATTCCGTCCGCTACCTCGGCCCGTCCTTCGGCGGCATCAACCTTGAGGACATCAAGGCGCCGGAATGCTTCGTCATCGAGCAGCGCCTGCGCGAGCTGATGGACATCCCGGTGTTCCATGACGACCAGCACGGCACCGCCATCGTCGCCGCCGCCGGGCTGATCAACGCGCATCCACCTGACCGGGCCGCGACATCAAGGCGACGCGCCTGGTCATCAACGGCGCCGGGGCGGCCTCGATCGCCTGCGCCGAGCTGGTCAAGGCGATGGGCATGCGGCCCGAGAACGTCATCCTGTGCGACACCAAGGGCGTCATCTAGCGTGGCCGCACCGAAGGCATGAACCAGTGGAAGTCGGCGCATGCGACGAGCACCGATGCGCGCACGCTGTCCCAGGCGCTGGACGGTGCCGACGTGTTCTTCGGCCTGTCGGTGAAGGGCGCGCTGACGCCCGACATGCTGCGCGCGATGGCGCCGAGCCCGATCCTGTTCGCGATGGCCAACCCCGACCCCGAGATCACGCCCGGATGAGGCACGCGCCGCGCGGCCGGACTGCATCATCGCCACCGGCCGCGTCGGACTATCCCAACCAGGTCAACAACGTCCTCGGCTTCCCCTTCATCTTCCGCGGCGCGCTCGATGTGCGCGCCTCCACCATCAACGACGCGATGAAGATCGCGGCCGCCGAGGCGCTGGCGATGCTGGCGCGCGAGGACGTGCCCGAGGAAGTGGCCGGCGCCGGCGCCGGCATGTCGCTGCGCTTCGGGCCGGAATACATCATCCCGAACGCCTTCGACCCGCGGCTGATCTCGCGCGTGTCGCCCGCGGTCGCCAAGGCGGCGATGGACATCGGGCGTTGCCCGCAAGCCGATCATCGACCTGCAGCGCTATGCGCGCGACCTCGCGAACCGGCTGGATGCGACGGTCGGCGCGCTGGAGGCGATCTCGGAATCGCGTCCGCCAGAACCCCAAGCGCGTCGTCTTCGCCGAGGGCGAGGAGGAGAAGGTGATCCGCGCCGCCATCGCCTTCCGCAACGCCGGCTACGGCACGCCGGTGCTGGTCGGCCGCGAGGAGCGCATCAATGCGGTCGCCGCCGCGCTCGGCATCCCGCTGCCCGACGGCATCGAGATCCACAATGCGCGGCTGTCCGATTCCAACCGGCGCTATGCGGAATTCCTCTATGCGAAGCGCCAGCGCGAAGGCTTCCTGCTGCGCGACTGCCAGCGCCTGGTGAACCAGGACCGCAACGTCTTCGGCGCCTGCATGGTGGCGACCGGCGATGCGGATGCCATCGTCACCGGCTCCACCCGGTCCTATTCCGTGGCGCTCGAAGGCATCAACATGGCGATCGACCCGATCCCGGGGCGCGTCGTCTTCGGCGTTTCCATCATCGTCTCGCGCCGCGCCGGCACGGTGCTGGTCGCCGACACCGCCATCCATGAACGCCCGGATGCCGAGACGCTGGCCGGCATCGCGCGCGGTTCGGCGGCGGCGGCGCGGCGGCTGGGGCTGGAACCGCGCGTGGCCTTCCTGTCCTTCTCGACCTTCGGCGACCCGCGCGGCACCATCCCGGGCAGCATCCGCGACGCGGTGAAACTGCTCGACCGAACGCGGCGCGGATTTCGAGTTCGACGGCGAGATGTCGGCCGATGTCGCGCTCGACCCCGGCTTGCGGGCCTCGCTCTATCCGTTCTGCCGCCTGACCGGGTCCGGCCAATGTGCTGATCATGCCGGGCCTGCATGCCGCGCATATCCTGACGCGCGTCAGTGCCGCAGCTCGACCAGCTCGACGGTGATCGGGCCGCTGCTGACCGGCCTGTCGCATTCGGCGCAGATCGTGCCGATGCAGGCGGGGGTGAACCAGATGCTCGACGTCGCCTGCCTGGCGGCCCATGCCGCCGCGCAGAAGTGACGGCGGGATCCTGACCCTCGGCAGTGAGGGCGCGACATCGGCCGGGTTCCTGATGGAACCGGCCATGTCGAGGACGCGAGCACCAGGCCTGTGCGCCGGCCGTGGATCTGGCGGATGCGTGGACGACACCACCCGGCCCGCCATGTCCCGGCGGGCAACGGCCGATGCCGTTACTCCGAGGATGTCGGAGCGATCAAGGCAGCGGCCAGTCCTTCTCGGCAACCAGGCAACATGGATGGTCGGCGCCCATCGCAGTCGCGCCTCGTGCCCTGCCTGCGAGGGTCGCGGCCACGCCGCAGAGGCTCAGGGGCGCAGCGCATCCGTCATGAAACGTACCACCTCGGCGTTGAGGTGCGCATGGAACACAACACGGTCAAATCCCGGCCTGTTCTCGCAGATGGCTGGTGCGACGCGGGCCAGCCCTTCCGGGCAGGGTGCCATGAAGTCGAAATGCCCGGCACCAGCCACGCTGTGGAACTCCGGCGGCCGAGGCAGCGCGGACCGCACCGGTTCAGCGTAGTACGGCTTGGGCAGGATGGCGTCCTGCTCCGCCTGCCAAAGCTGCACGGGCATCGTCAGTTCGGCCAGTGAGCCGGGGCCGAAGGTGTAGCCGAGCGCCGGCGCGGCCAGGACCAACGCACGCAACGCGCGCGGCGTGCGCGTCAGGACGGGCGGCGCGGCGGGGGGCGTCGTGCCGGCGATCAACCGGCACTCGAAGAAAGTGGGATGCTCCGCGCAATGCACCGCGATCCTGCTGCGATCCGGTGTCCCGCCCGCCGCGGCCAGCACGGTGAATGCGCCGGCCGAATAGCCGAAGGCGCCGATCCGGTCAGGGTCGATCGCACCGGGATTCCAGTGGTCGACGACGTGCTCGATCACCGCCGCGAATTGGCGCGTGCGGGCGCCGAGATCCGCGGCGCCGGAGGAGTCGCCCGTGTTGTCGCCGGTGTGGGTCGGCACGGCGACAACGAAGCCAGCCGCGGCGAGGGCGAGGGCCGTGTCCACATGCCCGGTGAACGAACTGCGGCTGCCGTGCGAGATGACGATGAGAGGCAGGTTGCTGCCCCGCACCGGGGCGCCTGGGGCCAGATCCTGGCTGAAGAAGGCGAGCCGTGTGGGACGTGGCGTCGCACCCTCCGCCGGATACCACAGGGCGGTTTCGACCGGGGGCGCGGTGCCGTTCGGCACGGTGATGACAGCGAACCCCACGATCCCATTCTCGGCCCGTGCCGGAAGACAGGCGGCAAGAAGCACAAGCACGACTGCCTGGAGGAGGCGCATCGATCGATCCTTGTGGAGAAGGCAACGGTTCCTCTTAGGTAACATGCGGGGTCTCACCGCGACGTTACGTTTGGATCATCCCGGCTTCCATCGAGGGTGAGCATCAGCCTGCCGCGCCTGCGCCCGCCGTCGAGAAGGCGGCACCCTTCACCCGGCCAAGCGCCGTTCCCAGCCATGCGCAGCATCGGCGCCACGCCGCAGGAGAGAAGCACGCGCCGGGTTCATCGACAGCCCCGGGGCGGCCGAGCCCGAACAATTCCAGGCAGATCCGCACCACCGATCAGCGGGATCAAGCACCCAGCGGGCGCGCCGGCATGGTGGCCAGGCCCCGGCCGCCGGACACCTCAATGCAGAGGCGCCGCGAGCGGTTCGGGCCGGCTGGCCCCCTGCTGGCCAGGATCCTCGTGACCGCGCGGCGTCTCAGGCCTCCTGCACGCCGCACCACAGGCCGATCAACGCCGCCACGACCGCCACGCCGCGCTGATAGTCCGCCACATCCACCCACTCGTCACGGCCGCCATTCTGCGTGAGGTCGCCGCAGAGCGGCCCGAGGCCGACGCAGGGTATGCCCGACTGCACCATCGGATTGCGGATGTCGGACGAGGTATGCAGCGGGTTGATCTCCGGCGCACGGCCGGTGCCCAGGCGCACGGCCTCGCTTGTCACCGTCCAGAGGGGGTGGTCCTGCGCGACCTCGGCGCCCGTGACGCCCGAGACGAAGGTGACGTCCGGCGGAAGCGCCCGCAGCCTTGCGTCCTGCGCCGTGGCGGCGGCGATCGCCTGCTCCACCTCGGCCTGGACGGCGGCAAGCGGCTCGCCTGGCGGGAAGGACAGGGCGCAGGAGAGTTGGACCGCAGGCGGGACGCGGCTTGGGCGTCCATCGCCCAGCGCGCGGATATCGCCGACCAGCAGGTTGGTCGAGCGGCCGATGGCAGCGTCGAGCGCCGGATGGTGGATGCGCGCGCCGCGCCGCTCGTCCAGCGCACGCAGCGCGGCCATCACCGGCGGCACCAGTTCCACCGGATTGACCGCGGTATGCGCGAAGGCGGTGTGGCCGGGTTCCTGCGTGTCCGGCAGCCGGCCCCGCAGGATGATGCGGAACACCAGTTGCCCGGAGGCAAGCGCCTTGACCTCCCGCATGCCGATGCCGAACTCCGCCGGGTGCAGATAGACTGCCGCATCCGCGGCCACGCCCCCATGCAGCAAGGCATGCACCCCGCGCGCATGGCGCTTGGAGGGCGTGCTCGCCATGATCACGTCGCCTTTCGGCGCCAGCCCGGCTTCGCGCAGCACCGCCAGCGCCTGCACCATCGTCGCGACGCCGGCGAGGTCGTCCGCGACGCCCCAGCCATGCAGCCGGCCGGCGTCGATCTCGCCGGCGAAGGGGTCATGGGCCCAGCCATGCGCGGGGTTGTAGGCCTCGCCATCGGGATGGGCGAAGAAGATGACGCTGCGCCCGCCGCCCGTGCCGGGCAGGCGCGCGAGAACGGCCATGCGTTCATCAGTCGCCATGGCGGCTTCGGCGGCGAATTCATCGCGCAGCTGCACCGCCGCGGGATGGTATCGCCGCCGTTCCACGACGCAGCCGAGCGCGCCACACGCCTCGGCCACCCGATCCTGGACCGCTGCCTCGCCGGATTGCTGCAGGCCGATCAGGTCGCGCAGGAAGGCGACCGACGCCTCGGCCGTAGCCTCCGCGGCGAGCGTGACGCGGTCGGCGATATCGGTATCGGCCATGAAATCCTCCGGAAGCGGAAGGCGGATGGTTCGGCGCCCCCCGCCGCACGTCAAGCCTTGCCGAGCCCGGAAAGCTATGGCCATGCTAGTGAAACAAAGCGGCTAGGATCGGCCGCAAATACGGGGTGCGCGCCGGTCCTGCAGCGACATGATGGCAGTCGGGGGCATGGACAGATGAAGCAGGGTTTGGGGCGGCGCGACGCGCTGACCGGGGCGGCAGGTCTCATCGCGACCTTGGCGATGCCACGTTCCGCCGGGGCGCAGCCGCGCGGCATGATCACCGCCTCGCTGCTCGGCAACCTGCCCAACATCCATCCCTGGCATGTCGGCAACATCGAGACGGCGGCGGCCAACCTGCTGGCCTATTCCAACCTGTTGAAGATCGCGCCCGACGGCACGCTGGTGCCCGACGTCGCGGCGGCCTTGCCGACCATCACCGATGATGGGCTGCTCTATACCTTCGAGCTGCGCCGCGACGTGCGCTTCCACAACGGCGACCGGCTGACCGCGGACGACGTGGTGTTTTCCTACGACCAGTACCTCGCCACCGCGCGGCGCCGCGGCAATCTGCGCCGCTTCATCAAGGACGTCACCAAGGATGGCGACTACGTCGTCAAGGTGTCGCTGAAGGAGCCCTGGGTCGGCTGGATGCAGCTGATGGGCTATGAGCTCGCGATCGTCCGCCGCGGCAGCGACGTGACGAATGAAGGTGCCACCGGCGAGAACCTGTATCGCGGCAGCCGCGCCGCCGGCTGCGGGCCCTTCATCCCGAAGGCGTTCCAGGCCGATGTCTCGGCAGAGTTCGAGGCCTTCCCCGAGTATTTCGGCGGTGCGCCGGCGGCGCAGGCGGTGAAGCTGCTGCGCATCCCCGATGCCGCGACGCAGCTCGCCAACCTGCGCGCCGGCAGCGTGGACATCATCTCCAACTGCCCGCCGAAGGACTTCCTGCCGGTCAGCCGGGAGGCGGGCTTCGCCGGCGCGGCGCGGCCTTCCGCCGGCATCTTCTACATGCCGATGAATGTGGCGAAGCCGCCCTTCGACAATGTGCATCTGCGCCGGGCGGTCGCCTGCGCCGTCGACCGCGACTACATCTGCGACGAGATCTATTCGGGCCTGGTGACCGCCTCCGCCTTGCCCGCGGCGCCGAGCGAATTCTGGTACGACGCCGCGAAGGCACGGCAATTCGCCTACGATCCTGATCGCGCGAAGTATCATCTGCGCCAGGCGAACATGCCGCGCGGCTTCACCTTCGAGGCGATCGTGCCGGTGCCCTCCGCCTATATCGAGGCGCGCGAGGCGGCCGTCGTCATGCAGGCCAACCTGGCCGATGTCGGCATCCGCATGAACATCCGGCAGACCGATTTCGTCTCGATGTACCGCAGCGCGCAGAATGGCGACTGGCAGGCCTTCCCGCATCCGTCGATGCAATCCTCGATCGAGGGCTACCTGATCTGGAACAACTACCACAAGGACGGCAACCAGGCGCGCTGGATGGGCTATCGCAACCCCGCCTATGACGAGGCGGTGATGGAGAGTTTCCGCTACCTTGAGCCGGCGCGGAAACTGCCGGCGCTGCAGCGCGTGACATCGATGCTGGTGGATGATTGCCCGGCACTGTGGATCGGGCGGCTCAACGCCTATCATCTGTGGCGCGCCGACATCAAAGGCTTCGGCCCGCGCTATTCCTACTTCATGGACCTCACCACCGCCCATCGCGGCTGACCCGGCGATGGGCCGCTTCCTGGCCGCGCGTGCAGGCACCCTCGCGCTTGTGCTGACGGGGGCCAGCCTGCTGATCTTCCTGGTCCTGCGCGCACTGCCCGGCGATCCGGCGGTCGCCATGATGACGCAGAACGCGACACCCGAGATGATCGAGGAGATGCGGCGCCAGTTCGGCCTGCATCTGCCGCTGTACCAGCAATATCTCAGCTGGATCGGCGGCGCGCTGGTGGGCGACCTCGGCCGCTCCTTCACCTATTCCATGGACGTCTCGGCACTGATCCGCGAACGCTTCCCGGTGACGCTGCACCTGTCCATGGCCGCGCTGACGATCGCGCTGGCCATCGCCGTGCCGGCGGGCGTGCTGGCCGCATCGCATCAGGGGCGCTTCGTCGACCATCTCTGCCGCGTGCTGGCGATGATCGGCGTCTCCATGCCGGTGTTCTGGCAAGGGCTGCTGATGATCCTGCTGTTCGCGGTCATCCTCGGCTGGCTGCCGCCGGGGGGTTATGTCGCGCCCTCGGGCGGGCTGCTGGCGTCGATGGCCAGCATCATCCTGCCGGCGACGGCACTCGGCACTGCCTATGCCGCGACCATCACGCGCATGCTGCGGTCGTCCATGCTCGACGTGCTGGGCCGCGAATACATCGCGGTGGCGCGCGCCCATGGCGTGCCGGAGCGGGTGGTGATCTGGAACGACGCGCTGCGCAACGCGCTGATCCCGACGCTGACGGCGGTGGGCTTTTCCTTCGGCTACCTGCTGGCCGGCGCCGTGCTGACCGAGGTGATCTTCAACATCCCCGGCATGGGGCGGCTGCTGTATGAAAGCATCCTCGCGCGGGACTATCCGCTGGTGCAGGGGCTGGTGCTGCTCAACGTCGTGGTCTTCGTGCTGATCACCTTCGCGCTGGATGCGCTCTACGCGCTGCTCGACCCGCGGATCCGCCGATGAGCGCCGCCATGGCCACGGCGCGCAGGCGCGGCGGCAGGTTGCTGGCCGTCATGCGGCGCGACCCGTTGGCGCTGCTGGCCTTCGCCTTCCTTGCCGTGCTGGCGGTCGTCGCTGTCTTTCCGTCCGAATTGTCGCCCTACCTGCCAAGCCGCCCGACACGCCAGCGCCTGTTGCCGCCGGATGCCGCGCATTGGTTCGGCACCGACCAGTTCGGCCGCGACATCCTGTCGCGCTGCATCCATGCGACGCGGATCTCACTGACGGTCGGCCTCACCACCGTGGGCATCGCGCTGGCCATCGGCGTCCCGTTTGGCGCCATCGCCGCCTTCCGCAGCCCGGGGCTGCTGGATTCGACGATCATGCGCGTGATGGACGTGCTGATGGCCTTCCCGCCCATCGTGCTGGCCATCGCGGTGGTGGCCGCACTCGGCACCGGCGACCTTGAGATCGGCCCAATCGCCATGCCGCACATCACCAAGGTGATGATCGTGATCGGCGTGCTCAACGCGCCCAAGGTGGCGCGCATCGTGCGTGCCGCCGTGCTGGTGGAGCGCAATGAACAATATGTGCTGGCCGAGCGCGCGATCGGCGCGAGCGAGACCCGCATCCTGTTCCGCGACGTGCTGCGCAACTGCGTCTCGCCGGTGGCCGTGTATGCGACGCTGCTGGTGGCCACGGCGATCCTGACGGAGGCCTCGCTGTCCTTCCTCGGCCTCGGCGTGCAGCCGCCCGACCCGTCCTGGGGCGGCATGCTGGCCGACAGCCGCACCTACGTCATGTCGGGGCAATGGTGGCTGACGGTGTTTCCCGGCCTGCTCATCTTCGTCACCGTCGTTGCCTTCAACCTGGCCGGCGACCTGCTGCGCGACGTGCTCGACCCCACCCAGATCACGCGGCGCGGCGATGCCTGAGGCCCTGCTGGAGGTGCGCGGCCTGCGCACGCGCTTCATGACCGAGGCCGGGCCGATCCATCCGTCGGCCGATGTCTCGTTCCAGGTCGCGGCTGGCGAGGTGCTCGGCATTGTCGGTGAGAGCGGGTCCGGCAAATCGGTCACCGCGCGCGCCTCGGTCCGGCTGCAGCAGCCCGAGAGTGCGACGATCGGCGGCGCGCTGCTGTTCCGCGGCCGAGACCTGCGCGGGCTCGACCGGGAAGCGCTGCGCAGCCTGCGCGCACGCGAGATCGCGATGGTGGTGCAGGACCCCGCCGCGGCGCTGAACCCGGTGATGACGATCGGCGCGCAATTGACGCGGGTGCACCGCCTGCATGGCGGCTCCGCGGCGGCGGCGCGGGAGGCAGCGCTGACGCTGCTTGGCCGCCTGCGCATCGCCGATGCGGAAAGCCGGCTGCTGGCCTATCCGCACCAGTTGTCCGGCGGCATGCGGCAACGCGTGCTGATCGCCCTCGCCCTGATCTGCCGCCCCGCGCTGCTGATCGCCGATGAACCGACGACGGCGCTCGACGTCACCGTGGAAGCCGACATCCTGGCGCTGCTCGACGAATTGCGGCGGGAGATGGGGTTGGCGATGCTGATGATCTCGCACAACCTCTCGGTCATCGGGCGCATCTGCGACCGCGTCGCGGTGATGTATGCCGGCCGCATCCTTGAGGAAGGGCCGACCGCGCGGCTGCTGGCCGCACCGCGCCACCCCTATACGCAGGCGCTGCTCGCCTCCGTGCCGCGCGGTTCGAAGGCCGACGGTCCCCTGCCCGCCATTCCGGGCGAGCCGCCGGACCTGGCGCGCCTGCCGCCGGGCTGCCCGTTCCAGCCGCGCTGTGCTGGCGCCGCGCCGGAATGTGCCGCGCCGCAGCCGCTGGCGGTGGTCGCGCCAGGCCACCGCGCCGCCTGCTGGCGGGCCGCGTCATGACGGCGCCGATGCTGCAACTGGACCGCGTCTCCAAGCACTACGCGCTGCACGCTTCGGTGCTGGGCCGCCTGCTGCCCCACCGCCCGGTGGTGCGCGCGGTGCAGGAGGTCAGCCTGACGGTCGCACCGGGGGAGATCCTGGGCCTGGTGGGGGAAAGCGGGTCGGGCAAGTCGACGCTGGGGCGGGTGGCGTTGCATCTGGAACCGCTCAGCGGGGGCAGCGTGCGCTTCGAGGGTGCAGACCCCGCGGCCGATATCGCGCGCCTGCGCCGGCGCGCGCAGATGGTGTTCCAGGACCCGCAATCCTCGCTCAACCGCTCGCTGACCATCGGGCGTATCCTGGCCAGCCCGCTTGAGGTGCACAGGATCGGCAGCGGCGGCGCCGAGCGGCGGGCACGCATCGCCGCCCTGCTGGAGATGGTCGGGCTGCGGCCGGAGGTCATGCGGCGCTATCCCTTCGAATTGTCCGGCGGTCAGCGGCAGCGCGTTGGCATCGCGCGGGCGCTGGCCGTGGAACCGGCATTCCTGGTGCTGGATGAACCGACCAGCGCGCTCGATGTCTCGATCCAGGCGCAGGTGGTGAACCTGCTGCTCGACCTGCAGCGGCGGCTCGCGCTGACCTACCTGTTCATCAGCCATGACCTGCGGCTGGTGCGCTGGCTGTGCGATCGTATCGCGGTGATGTATCTCGGCCGCATCGTCGAGGTCGGGCCGGCCGCAACGCTGTGGGAGCAGCCGTCGCATCCCTATACGCGCTCCCTGCTCGCCGCGGTCACCGCCGAGGCGCTGACGCCCTCGGCCTCATCGGGCGAGGTGCCAAGCCCCGTGCGGCCGCCGCCAGGCTGCGCCTTCCATCCGCGCTGCCGCGATGCCGGGCCGCGCTGCGCGCGCGACGCACCGCGCGAGACCGCCCTGCCGGGCGGCGTGATGGTGGCCTGTCACAAACATGACGGCGGCGTCGCCTGATGCGGCTTCGGAGCGGCGGCAGGTGGCCCTCGACCCGGACGATGCGCGGCTGGCTGGCCTGCCCTGAGAGCAAATCCCGATCAGACGGATTCACCTGATCGGATAAGGATGCTCGCGAGAGCAACGGACCAGGGACGTTTCCGTGAGCCAAGGCGAACGGTAGCGGCTCCAGAGGCGGAGACGCCCTGCCTCTCGTGCCCGGGCAGCACGGCGCGGCTGTCCGATGCCACGCCCAGTCCTGCCCCTTTCGGGACGTTGACGGGCGATGACGTCAGAAGCCGAAGGGAAAGGTCTCGTCCTCACCGCCGGTGGTCTCGGTCGGCAGAGGGACCACGGCGGTCGTTTCATCGAACCAGACGAAGGCGTCGTACTGATCCGGCAGGCTCGCGTGGGAATAATGGCTCCAGCGTTCGGTTTCGGGCCGGTAGATGACGCCGATGTACCGCTCCAGCCGTTGCGCGGACAATGCCTCCCGTAGCGCGTCATGCTGGCCGGCGCGCAGGTCGAACAGGAAGCGTTCCTGCCCAACCTGGTGACACAGCGCCTCGTAGCTGTCGGATCGGGACGGGCGCACCGCCTTGACCTCCATCGGCGCATCCCAGTCGGACGCCGCGGCGACGGTGCCCGAATGGGTGCCGAAGCCGATCAGCGCGCAATCGCGGCCATAGGCCTGGCGACAGAGCTGGCCGAGGTTCAACTCGCCGCGCTCGGTGCCCATATCCGTCACCCGGGCGTCGCCGATATGGGAGTTGTGCGCCCAGACCACCGCCTTGCTGTCAGGGCCGGCCCATTCCAGCATGACGCTGCAGCGTGTCGAACATGTGGCTGTCGCGCAGGTTCCATGAGTCATGCGAGCCATAATACATGAACCGGTAGTAGCGCTCGGCATCGACGATCAGCCGGGCGTTCTGCGCCGCGTCGAAGAAGCGTTCGCCGTCGCGGCGGCGTATTCCAGTTCCTTCTGGAGCATGTCCATCAGGATCCGCACGACCGGTTCCTCGCACAGGGCATAGCCCTGGGTCAGCGACTCGCGCCCATAGGCCGCGGGTTCGCGCGACCAGGGCGTCGAGACAGCCGTAGCGCCTGCGCGCGGCGGCGGCCGCCGCCGGATCGACGCTGTCGAGATAGCCCAGCACCGCCGCGATGGAGGCGTTCATGTTGTAGAGATCGAGGCCGTGGAACCCGGCGCGCTCCTCGGGCGGCTTGGCGGCGTTGTGCTGTCGCAGGAAGCCGACGAAGGCGTCGACATCCTTGTTGCGCCACATCCACGTCGGAAACCGGGTGAAGGGTGGCGTGCGCATCGGCTGGGGCGGCAGGTGCCGCACATGGCGGTCTATGGCAGCGGCATCGGACCAGTCGGCTTCCACGGCGACGATCCTGAAGCCGTGGCGCTCGATCAGGCGGCGGGTGATGGCGGCGCGGGCGCGATAGAATTCGGAGGTGCCGTGCGAGGCTTCGCCAAGCAGCACCACGCGGGCATCGGCGAAGCGATCGAAGGCCGCGGCGAAATCGGCATCTTCCAGCGCCGGCAGCGGGATGGCCGCCGCGCGCAGCGTCTCCATGGGCGGCTGCCGCGCCGATGGCGGCATGGCGGGTGGCGCCGGGCTGTCCGCCGCCGGTGCGAGGTAGTGCTGGAACCAGGCGCCCGCCAGTTCCGTCACCTGCTCCAGCGTGCCGGGCTCCTCGAACAGATGGCCCGCCCCGGGGACGATCCTCAGCAGCTTCTCGCAGGTGAGCGACGCCAGCGCCTTGCGGTTCAGGGCGATGACCTGCTCGTCGTCGCCACCGACGATCAGCAGCGTCGGCGCATGGACCTGCGCCAGCCGCGCGCCGGCCAGGTCGGGCCGTCCGCCACGCGACACCACCGCGGCAATCCGGTCCCGCATCTCCGCCGCTGCGAGAAGGGCTGCCCCCGCGCCGGTGCTGGCGCCGAAGAGACCGAGCGGCAGATCGGCGATATCGGGCTCGGAGCCGATCCACAGCGCCGTCTCGGCGAGCCGTTCGGCCAATAGCGGAATGTCGAAGACGTTGCGTCGGTCCCGGGCCTCGTCGGTCGTCAGCAGGTCCATGAGGAGTGTGGCGAAGCCTTGCCCGTTCAGGCTCTCGGCGACGGCGAGGTTGCGCGGCGACAGCCGGCTCGAACCGCTGCCATGCGCAAACAGCACGATCCCGCGCGGGTCCGGCGGCAGCGCCAGGTCGCCGGCAAGGTCATGCGGCGGAATCGACACCGCGCGCGCCACGGTGCCGGCGGATGCCCCCTCCGCGGTCCAGCCCTGGCGCAGGAGGCCGATCGTTTCCTGGTCCGTGAGTTGGTGGAAGTCGGCGAAGAACCCGCCGACGCCGCGAAAGGCCCGGCTCGGGTTCAGGCAGACGACGTCGTCCGCGAGGGCCGCGATCTCGGCCAAGGTGTCCTCGGGTGCTACCGGAACGGCGACCACGATTCGCGCGGCACCCTGCCGCCTGATGGCGGCCAGTGCGGATTTCATGGTCGCCCCGGTCGCAAGGCCATCATCGACAAGGATCGCCGTACGCCCTGCCGGATCGATGCGCGCGCGTGTGCCGAGGTAGAGCGCGCGGCGACGCTCCAACTCGGCCAATGCGCGAGCGCGGGCGTGCTCGATAAAGGCGTCGTCCACCCCCGAGGCCTGCCGCGACGTGTTCGTTGAACATGGTCTGCGGCACCGTGCCTTCGACGACGGCGCCGAGCGCGACCTCGGGGTTGAATGGCGCGCCGATCTTGCGGACCATCACGAGATCGAGCGGAGCCTTCAGGCTGCGGGATATCTCGACCGCCACCGGCACACCGCCGCGCGGCAGCGCATAGACCACCGGCCGCTCCAGCGCCATGGACGCCAGCCTGACCGCCAGTTGCTGGCCAGCCTGCGTCCTGTCGGCGAATGTCGTTTCATCGCCAGTCATCGGAGCAGGATATCCGGCCTACGCCTCGGCTCATTGATCTCGAACAAGGAACAGGCCGGATCGCCCCGCATCTGATGGGCGCATGGTCGCGGCGCGACCGGAGCCGGCGAAGGGGTTCCCGCGTGATTGCCATGGCCGTCAGCGAAACCGTGGGTCGTCTGGCCTGGTGGAACGGGACGTGCCGGCGTGCCATGGCTCGACACCACCTGCGGCACCTGCCCCTGCGGCCGGATGGGGTCCGAGAAGCCGTACGACGCGCCAGCCTTCACCGGCTGCACGCGCGATGGCGGATATGCGGCGTTCGGCCTCGCCGACAGCCGCTACTGCTTCCCCCTGCCGGAACGCCATGGCGATGCGCAGGCCGTGGCGTGACGGCCAGCGCCGATGGTTCGGCTATTGCAGCAGGATGGGAATGCGCAACACGCGGGAGAGCTGACGCGCGGCGTCCGGACCGACATCCTCCTCGCTCGGCCGGTCAAGCGCCAGCAAGCGCCCGCCGGCCCTGGCCGTCAGGACCTCCAGCGCCGCCGTCGAGGCATCGTCGGTCTCCGACACGACCAGCTGATCCGCCGCGATGCCGATGCCTCGCGCGACGGCGGCCAGGGCATCGACGGAACCCGCTTCAGGATGCGCCGAACGGAACACGATGAGCTTCTCGCCGGTTGCCTTGGCGATGCGGGCGGCCAGGGCGATCTTGTGCTCGGCGCCTGCCTTGACCAGCACCGCGACCGGCCCGGTTCGCTGCTGCGATCCGCAGCGGCAGCAGGAGCACGGCGGCAGGCGATCCCATGGCGGCCCGCCAGGCCCGGGGGAAGGTGCCGAGCAGGTATCCGGCCGCGCTGCCGGGAGCGCCGAGCACCATGATGTCGGTCTCACCCGACAAGGCCGCGACGGCGGCCGCGGGGTCACCGCGCAGCACCTCGATCCGGTCCGGCACGCCGAAGCGCGCGGCATGGGCGTGGAGCATGGTCCGCAGCCGGCTGCTGGTCGCCTGGAATTCTCCCTCGATCCGTCCGATCGCCAGTGGCGACCACTCATGCACCGGAAGCCGCAATTCGCGCCCGAACGGCAGGCAGGCCAGGCTGCAGACGGCCTCGTCCTCGACGAAAACCCCCAGCAGGTCCAGGCCCAGCAAACCGGCCAGTTCCGCGACGACGGACATGGCACGAGGATCCTCGCCGATATGGCACAGATCGAGCAGCAGGCGCCGGTGACGGTCGATGTCGCGCTCCGTGTCGCTCATGATGGGCGCGCCGGCCGGCACGTCCGCCGGTGCCGAGCATCCGGGCAGGCGGGCATCGGTGTTGCAGGGCAATCCGTCATTTCAGGTCTTCCGCGCCGGTTGCCGGGCCGCCCTCCATCCGGCGCCGCAGCGTGGCAAAGTGCCTGAGCCTGTCTTCGACCAGGCCGTTGACGCTGCCGACCGGATAAGCGCCGTCGGCTGCGCGCGATCCCGCCGGCTGGCCCATCATCAACGCTGCCGCCTCGTCGACATGGCGCACGGGATGGATGGCGAAGCGCCCCGCGGCGCAGGCCTCGACCACATCGGCCCGCAGCATGAGATGCTGCACATTCGCCCGGGGAATGAGAACGCCCTGCGTGCCCGTCAGTTCGCGCGCGTGGCACAGATCGAAGAAGCCCTCGATCTTCTCGTTGACGCCGCCGATGGCCTGGATGTCGCCGTGCTGGTTGATCGATCCCGTGATCGCCAGATCCTGGCGCAAAGGAAGCCCGGCCAGGGCGGACAGCAGGGTAAGGAGTTCCGCCGCGGAGGCACTGTCGCCCTCGATGCCGCCGTAGGATTGCTCGAACACCAGGCTGGCCTGCAGGGAGATCGGCGCGTCGAGCGCATAGCGGCCGGCCAGGAAGCCCGACAGGATCAGCACGCCCTTGGAATGCAGCGGCCCGCCGAGCTTGACCTCCCGCTCGATGTCCATGATGCGGCCGCTGCCCGCGCGCACCCGCGCCGTGATGCGCGATGGACGGCCGAAGGCATGGGCGCCGAGCGACAGCACGCTCAATCCATTGACCTGGCCGATGCGTTGGCCGGTGGTGTCGATCAGCGCGATATCGCGCAGGATCGCCTCGCGGGATAGCTCCTCGGGCCTCGCCGCCCGTCGCCGCTGTTCCCGGATGGCCCGTTCGACGTCATCCCGCGCGATGGCATCGTGGCCCGCCGTGGCGGCCCAATGCGACGCCTCCGCCATCAGGTCGCGCAGCCGCTCCATGAGCAGCGTCAATCGCGCCGAATCATCGGAGAGCCGTGCCGCGTGCTCGACCACGCGGGCCAACGGCGCCACGGTCGAGCGGCCGCAGCTGCTCGCGCCGCGCGACGGTTGCCACCATCCGCGCGAGCATGGCCTCGGTCTCGATGCTGCGTGGCATGTCGTCATCGAAGTCGGCGAGGATCTTGAAGTGACGCTCGAGGTCCGGGTCGAGTTCCGCCAGGAGGTAGTAGATGAGCCGTTCGCCGACGAGCACGATCTTGCAGTCGAGGGGGATCGGATCCGGCTCCAGCGAGACCGTCGTGGTCAGGCCGATGAACCGGGAGATATCCTCGATGGCGATGTGGTCCTGCACCAGCGCGCGCTTCAACGCAGGCCAGCTGAACGGTTCCGTCAGCAGGGCGCGCGCATCGATGACGAGCGTGCCGCCATTGGCACGATGCAGGGCCCCGGCCTTGATCATCCTGAAATTGGTCACGAGGGCGCCCTGCACCGAGAGATGCTCGATCCGCCCCACGAGGTTGCTGAGCGTCGGGTGAAGTTCCTCCACCACCGGCCCACCTTGTCCGCCGGCCGGCTGGCTCACCAGCACGTTCACGTCGTATCGGTCGAACACCGTACCGGGGCGCAGGCTGGCCGGCATCCCCTCGGAGCCCTGCGTGCCGGTGTCGAGGAACAGGTGCACGTTCTCCAGCAAGTCGGCATGCACCGCCGCGAAATACTCGACCACGCGAGGGAGGTCGCCGAAGGGCGAGGATGCCTCGGCGATCGCCTGGTCGATCACCACCTTGGCGGTCTCGCGGTCGAGCGCGCGGACGGCGTCGCGCCGCTCCTTCTCGATGCGGGGGATGGACCGCAGCGTCTCCTCGAGTTCCTTCTCGGTCTGGCTGACCGTCTCCCGCACCGTGCGCTGCCGTTCCTCGGGCCAGGTGGCGAACTCATCGGGCGTCACGACCTTGCCATCCTGCATGGGCGCCACGGCGAAGCCCATCGGCGTGCGCAGTATCGCCACGCCTTGGGCGGTTGCCTTGGTGCCCAGCGCCTCGAAGGCGCGCTCCGCCTGGCCATGGAATGACGAATCGATCGCGCCGCGCCGGCGCTGGTAGTCCTCGCTCTCGAACACGGCAGGCAGGGCGGCGCGCAGATCGTCGAGCAGTTGCACCGCGGCGGTGTCGAACGACGGCGCACGCCCGGGGGGAAGCGCGATCGCCAACGGGTGGTGTGGTGCGGCGAAGTTGTTGACGTAGACCCAGTCGTTCGGCGCCATGCGCTGCGCCGCCGCATCCGTCAGCACCGCCTTGATCAACTCGCTGATGCGCCCATCGCCACGGCCGATGGCAAAGATGTTGAAGCCGCGTGTCGCGATGCTGGTGCCGAGCCGGATGGCGTCATGGGCCCTGCCCTGCGCCGCCAGGGCCGGCAGGGGTTCCAGATCATCGGTGGTGGTGAAGGCGAGCGCGGAAAGGTCGGCGGCGCGAAACAGGCTCGCGGGTGGCAAGGGGGCAGCCTGCCCGGCGGTGCCGGTGGCCGGATTCGTCCGTTCACCGTCTTCCTGGCCTGCGCTCATCTCGTCTCCTTTGGTCGAAGCCCGCTGGTGCCGCCGATCATCATGCCAGGCCTCGTTGCAGCAGGAACGCCTCCACTGCGTTGCCGAGGCCGG
Organism: uncultured Alphaproteobacteria bacterium; assembly: GCA_963732425.1. GTDB lineage: Bacteria > Pseudomonadota > Alphaproteobacteria > Acetobacterales > Acetobacteraceae > Neoroseomonas. The sequence goes on along the minus strand of CAVSZN010000011.1, from coordinate 37,985 downwards.
GCGCCTCGGCCTCGGCAAAGGCATAGCGTGCGCGGATGACAGGACGCGCCTGCCCGATCACGCGCTGAAGATCGGCCGGCGTCGCAGACACCACCAGTTCCGCCGTCGAGCGCGCGATGGTCTCGGCGAGGCCACGGCGTTGCGCCGCATCATATCCCATCGCCGGCAGCACGGGGCCGATATGGGGGAATGCGGAGAAGATCGCCGCCACATCCGGCGTCGCTGAAAGCCGCGGATCCACGATTTCCGCAGCACCCGCCGCGAGCGCCGCCGCATAGCCGGCGCCGTGTGGCATGCCGCCATGGGTCAGCGTCGGTCCATCCTCGACCACGATGACACGGCGCCCGTGCACCGCCGCCGCGTCGTCCAGCGTCACCTCCGAGGCGGCCAAGATGACGGCGGCCGTGGGGTTCAGGACACGAGCGGCGTCGACCACGCGGCGCACATTCTCCGCCGGCGCCGCATTGGTCTTCGCGACGAGCACGATGTCCGCCATGCGCAGCACCGCCTCACCCGGATGATAGGTGCTCTCATGGCCGGGGCGCAGCGGGTCCACCAGCACGATCAGCAGGTCAGGGCGCAGGAAGGGGAAGTCGTTGTTGCCTCCGTCCCAGAGCAGCAGGTCGGACTCGGCCTCCGCCTGGGCCAGCACGCGCGCCGTGTCCACGCCGACATGGACGACGCTGCCGGCGACGATGTGCGGTTCGTATTCCTCACGCTCCTCGATCGTGCAGTTCGCGGTGTCGAGGTCGGCCAGGGTCGCAAAGCGCTGCGTGGCCTGGCGCGCGAGGTCTCCATAAGGCATGGGATGCCGCAGCACCCCAACGCGCAGGCCTCGTTCACGCAGCCTGGCGGCAACCCAGCGCGATGTCTGGGACTTGCCGCAGCCCGTGCGCACCGCGCAGATCGCGATGACCGGAAGCCGCGACGGCAACATGGTCCGCCGAGGCCCGAGGAGCAGGAAGTCCGCACCGGCCGCGAGCGCCGTTGAGGCCCGGTGCATCACATCGACATGAGCGACGTCGCTATAGGCGAAGACGACCGTGTCCACGCCATCATCCCGGATCATCCGCGGCAGATCCGCCTCGTCGTGAATGGGGATTCCGGCGGGGTAGAGCGCGCCAGCGAGCGCCGGCGGGTAGATCCGCCGGGCGATGCCCGGAATCTGGGCCGCCGTGAAGGACACCACCTCGCTCCGCGGATCGTCCCGGAACACCGTGTTGAAGTTGTGGAAGTCGCGCCCTGCCGCGCCCATGATGACAACGCGTCTTCTCGCCCTCGGCGTCATGGACCTTCCCCCTTCGAAAAGCCTCGGGAATGGGCGACGGTCATGCCGACAGCATTCCCAGCACGAGGAACACCGCGATGAGACCTGGTGCGCCCCAGCGCAGGAGCAGGTCAACGGCCATGGCCGCCTCGGCCGGCCAGCCGAGTTCCCTGGCAAGCACGGCGCGACTCAGCACGCGGCCACCGAAGACGGCCAGCAGGAAGCCGCTGACCGGCAGCATCAGGTCCGAGGCGACGCGGTCGAGCGCGTCGAATATGTCGGACGCCTCAAAGCCGGCGAGGAAGGCAAGCGGTCGCACATCAGACCACAGGTTGAACGACAGCAAGCTGGGCAGCCCGGCAGCCCAGCAGACGACGCCCAGGATGAGACAGGCCCGCCCGCGCGTCATGCGCCCGGATTGAATCAGCGGCGCGACGGCCAGTTCGAGCAATGAGATCGCCGACGCCAGGGCAGCGGCAAACAGGGCGACAAAGAACGCCAGCCCTACGATGTTGCCCGCGGGCAGGCCGGCAAAGGCCACCGGCAGGCTCAGGAACATCAGGCTCGCGCCTGCTGCCGGGTCGAGTCCCTGCGCGAAGACGATCGGCATCACGGCAAAGCCTGCCAGCAGCGAAATGGCCGTGTCGCCGAGGATGGTCGCGATGACGACGAGGCCCAGGCGCGTATCGCGCGCCGCATGCGCGGCGTAGGTCGCCATGATGCCAAGGCCGGCGCCGATCGAGAAGAAACCGAGCCCGAGTGCTTCGAGCGCAACGCGCGGCGTGATCGCGTCGAGCCGCGGAACGAACATGAAATGTGCCGCGCGGCCGACGTCTCCAACCAGCATCGCATAGACCGCAAGGGCGATCATCAGCAGCATGAGGATCGGCATGAGAATCCGGCAAGCGGCTTCAATGCCGCCGGCGATTCCGCGTGCCACGACATAGGCCGTCACGGCCACGAAGCCGACATGGTAGGCGGCGAATGTGACGGGGTCGCCGGTGATGGCTGCGAACAGTTCCGCTGCTGCCGCCGCGTTGGTGCCCGCGAAGCCGCGCATCACCGCATGCCCGGCATAGGCGATGGTGAGGCAGCCGATCACCGCGTAGTAGCTGAGGATCACGAAGCCGGTGACGACGGCGAAGACGCCGGCCCAGCCCCATCGCGGGCTCCGCCCGGCCGAGATCGCGAGGGACGCCATGCCGGATGGCAGATCGGCGCGGCTCCGCCGGCCGATCAGGAGTTCCGCGAGCATCAGGGGCAGCACGACGAGAAGCAGGCCCAGTGCATAGAACAGCAGGAAGCCGCCGCCGCCATTCTCGCCGACCTCGTAGGGGAACTTCCAGATCGAACCCAGCCCGACGGCCGAGCCGATGGTCGCGAGGACGAACCCGCCCGGGCTCGACCATCGCTCCGGCCCAGCCTCACGCATGGTCGCCGCCCATGATGGTGGTGGTGTCCCTGTCCACAACCACACACCGCACCCGGCCGAGCGGAGCCAGGGTGACCGTATCGAGCTTGAGGCCGAGTTCCTCGGAAACCACCTCGCCCCCGGTGAGGACCGCGATGTCCTGCAGCATGGAATTGCGGCGATCACCGAAGCCAGGCGACTTCATCGCGCAGGACCGCAGGGGGCCATGGATATTGTCCAGGATCATGGTGGCGAGCGCCTCGCCCTCGACATCCTCGGCGACGACAAGCAGCGGGCGTCTTCGACGTCAGCCTCCATCTTCTCGGCGTTGGTGACGAAGCAGGGAGAGACGTAGCCCCGATCGAACTGCATGGCTTCGAGCATGTCGAGCACCGTCTCGTTGGTCTTCGCCTCCTCCACCGTGATGACGCCTTCCGAGCCGATGCGTTCCATGGCATCGGCGACGAGTTCGCCGACGGTCGGGTCGTTGTGCGTGGAGATGGTTGCCACTTGCGCGCGTCCGGCGCGTGTGCGGACCGGCTGCGCCCGTTCGCGCAGGGCCGCCACGACGGCATGCGCAGCCTTGTCGACGCCTCGCCCCGAATCCACCGCGCCGGCGCCCCCGCCGGCGACATCGCCGGTCTTCGCCGCCGCCTGGCGAAGCATCTGGACTCCGAGATTCTCCTCCCGGTCCTTCAGGTCGAGTTCCTTGGCAATGGCGACGCCGTCGTTGCAGCCGACAGGCACTCCCCATTTCCTCTGGATGAGGACGGATTTCGATCGCGGTCCCGGGGCGATGCGGGCCGCGCCTGCAAGGTGTGTGGCGCCGCGCAGGATCTTCTCGCGCGTCGCGGGGCGGAACAGAACCTGTCGACGCGCCATGGCAACCCCTCGTGCAGGATAGGCGATATGGCGGGTCCGGCGTCCTTCGGTGCCGCAGGCCGGGCCAACCATCTGTTTCTCAGCCACCTGGCTTGATCGCGACCCTCCTCGGTCGGAACGCTGCCTCGCCGGCACTGGGCTTCGCGATGGTCACCATACCCTATTCGATTCCTGCATCCCGCGAATCCTTGGCAAGCACGGCGAAGCGCAGCCGCTCCAATCGACGTCACGTCTTTCCGGATGGGCGCTTGGACTTCAGCTCACGGTAATGCCGGCACGCCGTACAACACCGCCCCATTTGGCGATCTCGGCGCGCTGGAAGGCGCCGAATGCCTCGGGCGTGCTGCCAACCAGGTCGAGACCGAGGCTCGCCGCCCGCTCCGCCACGTCCGGCACCGCCAGCGCCGCCTTCACCTCGGCGTTCAGTCGGGCAAGGATTGCGGCTGGGGTGCCGGCACGCATGGTCATGCCGTACCAGTTCACCACCTCGAATTCGGGCAGGGTTTCCTTCGCCGCAGGCACGTCCGGCAACGCCGTGAGGCGGGCGGGGCCGGTGGTCGCCAGCGCGCGCACCCTTCCGGCGGCGATATGCGGCTGGGCGATGGCCAGGGCGTCGAACATGAACTGCACCTGGCCGGCGATGACATCGGTGAAGGCGGGTGCGCTGCCGCGATAGGGAACGTGCACCGTGTTGATGCCGGCCGCCATGTTCAGCAATTCACCCGACAGGTGCGGCAGTCCGCCATTGCCGGACGAGGCAAAGTTCAGCTTGCCGGGCTGCGCCTTCGCCAGCGCGATGAACTCCGCCAGGCTCTGCGCCGGGACATTGGGGTTCACCACCATCACGAAGGCCAGCGACGCGACATGCGACAGCGGCACCATGTCGCGCAGCAGGTCGAAGCCTGCATTGGGGTAGAGTGCCGGGTTCACCGCCAGATTGCCGGTGGTCCCGAAGAAGATGGTGCTGCCATCGGCTTCCCCGGTCGCAACGGATTGGGTGGCGACCAGGCCATTGGCGCCGGGCCGGTTCTCGACCACCACCGGCTGGCCAAGCCGCGCACCCATGTGCGGCGCCATCAGCCGGGCCAGGATGTCGATGCCACCGCCTGGCGGGAAGCCGATGACGATGCGGACCGGCCGGTTCGGGAAGCCGTCCTGGGCAACGACGTGCCGCCCGAGCAGCGGCAGCGCCGCCAGGCCGAGCGTCGCCCCGCGTCGCGTCATGCGCATTGTCATGCTCCGTTCCTTCCCCGTTGACGGCGCGGCCGGCTTCCACGCCTTGACATTTCTTTCCATATGGTGGGATTGATTTTCATGTTGGGTCAAGGCTGACCCGCGGAGGAACGACGTGCCCGAGGAAACGGCGGCGCCTGACGCAGCGTCCGGCCAGGTGCAGCTCTATGCCGGGACGGCGGGGCATTCCGTCTGGTTCAGCGACGATCACGGCGAAAGCTGGGTGCACCCCAACAGCCATTCCGGCATGTATCTCGAAGCGCGCGCCTGGGGCTTCGCCGCGCATCCGGCGCGGCCGGATCGGCTGTTCGCCGCCACCGACATGGGCGTCTTCCGCTGGGATGAGCGGACGGCACGCTGGGTGCAGTTGCCGATGCCGATGCCGATGCCCTCACCGATGGAGGATGTCTGGGCCATCGCCATCGACCCCGCCGATCCCGATGTGCTGATCGCCGGCACCCGACCGGCCGCCTTCTTCCGCTCCATCGATGCCGGGATGACGTGGCATGCGGTTCCGGCGCCGGGCATCGCCGGCTTCTCGGAACAGAATATGGGCCCGACGCGGGTCACGCAGATCCTGTTCGACCCGGTCGATGACGGCACGGTCTGGGCCTCGGTCGAGATCGGCAGCATCTTCGTCAGCCGCGATCGTGGCCTGACCTGGGCAGAGCGCGGCACCGGCCTGGTGTCCGGCGACGTGCATGGCCTGGCCGTGCTGGCGCTGCCGGGCGGCGGGAAGGCCATGCTGGCTACCACCAATCGCGGCCTGCACCGCAGCGAGAATGACGGCGCCAGCTGGCAGTTGCAGGAATTGCCAACCCCCTGGCCCTATACCCGTGGCGTGCAGCCGCGCGCCGATGGTTCCGGCGTGGTGTTCCTGGCGAGTGGCAACGGCCCGCCGGGCAATGACGGCTTCCTGCTGCGCTCCCGCGATTACGGCGTCAGCTGGCAGGATGCCGGCCTGCCGGGCAAGCTGAGCAGCAGCGTCTGGTGCATCGCCACCGATGCCTCGGACCCGATGCTGGTGTTCGTCTGCACCAATCTGGGCGAGGTGTTCCGCAGCACCGACGGCGGTGAACGCTGGACCCGTCTGCCGCACATCTTCGGCGAGTTGCGCGCGCTGCTCTGGCGGCGCGTGCCGTCCGGCATGCGCCAGCAGCCGCATTCCATCACCCGTCCGGTGCTGACCGCGGCGCAGCTTGGCCACCCCATGGCCCGCAAGGAGAGCATCCAGGCATGACCGGCCCAGATACCGAGCGCTTCCCCGCCATTGCGCCGGAGGCGATGACCGAGGCGCAGCGCGAGGTGGCGCAGGCGATCGCCGGCGGCCCGCGCGGCTCCGTGCGCGGTCCCTTCATCGCGCTGCTGCATCAGCCTCCGCTTGCCATGCGGGTGCAGGCGCTGGGCGAGCATCTGCGCTTCGGCACCGGCATCGCGCAGTCCCTGGTGGAACTGTTGATCCTGGTGACCGCGCGGCGCTGGACCTGCCAATACGAATGGTTCGCGCACGCCCGCATCGCCCGCAATGAAGGCCTGCCGGAACCCATCATCGCCGCCATTGCCGATGGCCGCCGGCCGGAACCGATGGATGCGGACCAGGCGTTGGTGCATGACGTCGCCGTTGCCGTGCATCGCGACGGCACGCCGGATGATGCCCTGTACGCGGCGGCGGTGGCGCGGTTCGGCCGGCCCGGCGTGCTCGATCTGCTCGCGCTGTGTGGCTATTACACGCTGCTCGCCATGGTGCTGAACACGGCCCGCCCGGCGCTGCCCGATGGCGTGGCGCCGCCGTTGAAACCGCTGTGAGCGAGGCTGCCATGGACCGCTCGATCCGGGTCGGGCTGATGGTGCCGGCCAACAACACGACGATGGAAGGCGAGCTGGCCGCCTGGTTGCCGGAAGGCTCCAGCGTCACCCGCATCGGCATTCCCCGCGGTGCCGGGCTGCTGACCCGCGAGACGATGCCGGCCTACCGGGATGCCGCCGTGGCGCTGGCGGCACAGCATTTCGCCGCCGGGGACTATGATCTGCTGGCCTATGGCTGCACGGCGGCGGGCTTCATCTCCGGCCCAGCCGGCGATGCCGAACTCGCGGCGGAACTCGGCCGGGTCACCGGGCTGCCGGTCGTCACCACGGCGCGGGCCATGGTGGTCGCCTTGCAGCGCCAGGGCGCCAGGGACATCGCCGTGGTGACCCCCTACCAGGATGCGGTGAACGACCAGCTGACCGCCTTCCTGGAGGATGGCGGCATCGCGGTGAAGCGGCTCGCCACCTTCCGGGCGCCGGATGTGACGGCGCTCGGCCGCATCACGGCCGAGCAGGTGCGCGGGCTGGCGATGCAGACCATGGGCGACGATTGCGACGCGCTGTTCATCGGCTGCTCGCAATTGCCGACGCATGCGGTGCTCGAGGGGCTGGCGGCGGCATTCGCGCGGCCCGCGCTGTCCTCGATCAGCGCCACGGCGAGCGAGGCGCGCCGCGCCACCGCCGCGCAGATGCGATGACCTGAGGGGCCGGATAGCCCCCAGGCCTGGACCCGCCCGCACAGGCAGGAACGCCGATCAACGCAGCGGCGAATGCGGCGCCGGGAGCATCAGGCTGGTCTCGATCTCCTCGATGCGGGCGGCGTGGCGGGCCAGAGGCCCATCCGCCGCGTGCAGGCTGCGCGCCAGCCGCGCCGCCGGGTCGGCATGCGCCAGAAGGTGCACCACCTCGTTGATCGGGCCTGCGAAGGTGGTCCAGATGCCGATCGTGCCGGCTTCCGCATCCCGCGCCAGCGCCTCCGCAAGTCCGCCGGCTTCTCCGGCGCGGGCGCGAAACAGGCGCTGTTCATAAAGGTGCGGCCCGGCGCCCGGCGGCGCCGAAAGCGGCAGCACGGGGTCGAGGAAGCGCACCATCTGGCGCAGCATCAGGGGCCGCACGCCGGTCAGGTATTGCTCGCGCCAGGCTGGCAATGCCTCCAGCGCCTGGCGCAGCCGCCTGCGCGCTTCCAGGTCGGTGTGGCGCCAAAGGTTCACCACGCTGTTCGCGTCGCCCGCCTCGTTGGCCCAGAAGCCCAGAAGCACGCCGAAGCGGTCGCCGCGAACCGGCACGGCCACGTTTTCGGCCAAGGCCATGTAGGCCCGCATGGCGCCCGGTCGCAGCGTGTAGATGCGCAGTTCATCGACCATTTCCATCCGGCCTCTTGATTATCTCCCATATTGTGGGACAGTTTCGTGAGCCCGGCAATCAGACCGGATGGAGGAAACGATGCGCCATTGGCTTCGGGGAGCGCTCTCCGCCCTGCTTCTGATGGGCGTGAGCGGCACGGCGCGCGCCTTCCCGGACCGGCCGATCCGGCTGGTCGTGCCCTATGGTCCCGGCGGCATCACCGACATCGCCGCCCGCATCCTGGCGCCGCGGCTCGGTAGCGAACTCGGCCAGCCGGTGGTGGTGGACAACCGCCCGGGCGGCGCCGCCATGATCGGCTTCGGCCTCGCCGCGCGCTCTGCGCCGGATGGCTACACCCTGGTGCTGGCGACGACGGCGCTGGCTGCCAACCCGGTGTTGTTCCGCAACATCCCCTATGACGCGCGCGCGGATTTCGCGCCGGTCAGCCTGGTCGGGCTGGTGCCGACCGTGCTGGTGGTGCCGCAGGCCTCGGAGGCGACGACGCTTCTGGATTTCATCGCCATGGTGCGGGCCAGGCCCGGCGTGCTGAACTACGGTTCTGCCGGCAATGGCAGCGGCAACCATCTTTCAGCGGAGATGTTCAACAACGCCGCCGGGCTCAGCGCCGTGCACGTGCCCTATCGGGGCGGCGGCCAGGTGATGACGGACCTGGTGGCGAACCGGCTCTCCTATGTCTTTGCCGTTCTGCCGACGGCCTATCCCTTCATCCAGTCCGGCCAGTTGCGGGCGCTGGCGGTCACCAGCGCGCAGCGCAACGCCGCGCTGCCGGATGTGCCGACGGTGGCGGAGGTGGCGGTGCCGGGCTTCGCCCTGAACGAATGGCTCGGCCTGTTCGGCCCAGCCGGCCTGCCGGCGCCGATCGCGGCGCGGATCCATGCCGGCGTGCAGGCTGCGCTGCGTGACCCGGATGTGGCGGAACGCTTCCGTGGCATCGGCGTGGAGGCCCAGGGCAGCGGGCCTGAGGCGCTGGCCGCGCATCTGGATCATGAACTGAAACGCTGGGCTGACCTCGCCCGGCAGGTTCGCTTCGAGGTGGCGGAATGAGCCCCGCCCGGGACGCCATCCTGCGCGACATGGCCGAGGTGCTGTGGGAGCAGAGCCCCGGCCACCACGGCGGCGCGCTGTCGAAGATTTTGGTGGCCGCGGGCGACGGCGGATCCCGGCTGCTGGATTTCCGCATCTCCTCCTACGAACCGATGGCGCATGTCGCCCTGCATGACCATGCGGCGAAGGAACAGATCTACCACTTCCTCGAAGGCGAGGGCCTGCTGCGCATCGGCGAGCGGGAGGTGGTGGTGCGGCCGCGCAGCTATGTCTTCATCCCGCCAGGCGTGCCGCATGCGCTGCACAACACCGGGCTGGCCAATCTGGTGTTCCTGGTGATCACCGTGCCCGTCGCGGTCTGATCACCCGACCGCGCGCGCCGGCAGGGCAACGCCGGTTTGCTGCTCGGCGATCCGCTCGCAGGCTTCCTTCGCCGCCGCCATCACCTGCGCCGCGATCCCGGCGCGGCGGTCCCGCGGCACCGCCTTGATGGCAGCGGCGACGCCAAGGCTGCCCAGCACGTCGCCCTGCGCGTTGAACAGCGGCGCGGCAATGCCGATGACGTCCTGCATGAATTCGGACTCCGTGATGCAATGCCCGGCGTCGCGGATTGCGCGCAGCGCCTGGCGGAATCCGTCCCACCCATTGCCCAGCCCGGCCGCGGCGATGGTCGCACCATGGCGCGCATGAATCGCGCGCAACTGGTGCGGCGGCAGATGCGCCAGGATGACCTTGGAGGCCGCGCCGGTGAACAGCGACCGGCGCTGGCCGCGGCTGAACAGCCCGGCCGGGGCGCCCGGCGCAGGCGCCTCGGCAACACACATCACCGTGCCGCTGAACAGGACCGACAGCAGGCCGCTAAGCCTGGTCTCGGCAGCCAGGCGCCGAAGCGCCGGCAGCCCTCCCGCAGTCACCGGGTCGCACAGGCGCATGGTGCGATCCAGCTCGATGATCCGCGGCCCCAGCATCCAGGCGCCACCCGCCACCGGCGTCAGCAACCCGGCGGATTGCAGCGCCTTGATGTAGCGATAGCAGGTGGAGCGCGAGGTGCCGGAAAGGCGGATCAGTTCCTCGGTGGACCAGGCCGGCGCTTCGGGCGTGAAGACATCCAGCAGGCCCAGCATCTTCTCGAAGCTGCTGGCGCCGCGTGCGTCGTGGGTCGGCTTTTGAATGGAAAGAAATCCCGTCATGCTGGACAATATGAGCGCCCCTGGTTAGCCTCGCGCAAGGTTTCGGGAGAGCGACCATTACTACAAATGATATCGCGGCGAACCTTGCCGGGCGCAGGTTGGCAGACGGTGGGCTGGTGCTGTGCATGGGGGTTCGCCAGGCCCGCACGGTCGACATCGGCCAGATGGCGGCCGCCTGCGGCTTCGAATCACTCTACGTGGACATGGAACACAGCCCGATCGGGCTCGACACCGTTTCCGCCATATGCGCTGCTGCCACCGCCTTTGGCATCACGCCGCTGGTGCGCCCGCCCGGGCATGGCCCGGAATGGATCGGCCGGATCCTGGATGCCGGGTCGCAGGGCATCATCGTGCCGCATGTGAACACGGCGGACCAGGCGCGCGCGATCGTCCAGGCCGCGCGCTTCCCCCCACTCGGCCACCGTTCGGTGATGGGGCCGGGGCCAGGCACCGGCTACCGCGCCATGAAGCTCGGCGAGATCAACGCGCGGCTGAATGCCGGCACGCTTGTGATCTGCATGATCGAGACACCGGAAGGCGTTGCCAATGCGCAGGAGATCGCAGCCGTGGACGGCGTCGATGTGCTGCTGATCGGCTCGAACGACCTCTGCACCGAGATGGGCATTCCCGGCGAATTGCGGAACCCGAAGCTGCGCGCGGCCTATGAAACGGTGGCGGCGGGCTGCCGGGCGCATGGCAAGGTGCTGGGCGTCGGCGGCATCCGCGGCGATGCGGAATTGCAGAAGGACCTGATCGAACTCGGCGCCCGCTTCCTGATCGCCGGCAATGATGTCGGCTATCTGATGGCGGCGGCGCGCGCCGATGCGGCGCTGCTGCACAAGCTGTTGCCGGACTGAGACCTTGGCGCGCGGAAGGCTGGTCATCCTCTCCGCCGCGGAGGCGCGGTATTGCGCGCCGCTGCTGCGTGGTTTCGCGTCGCGGCATCCGGGGGTGGAAGTCGATTTCGTCTTCGGCATCAGCACCGCCCTGCACCAGCGCTACCTGGCCGAGCATGCCGCCGGCGGCGCCAGCGCCGATCTGGTGTGGAGCAGCGCCATGGACCAGGTGATGGGGCTGGTGCTGGAGGGCCACGCGCAGCCGCATGGCGTGGCGCACGACCTGCCGGCGGATGCGGCCTGGCAGGACCTGGCCTTGGCGACGACGCGGGAGCCGGTGTTCTCGCTGTGCCGTGGCGCGGCAAAGGCCGGCACCTTCGGCGAGATTTCCGCCTTCCTGGAGGCCAATCCAGGGCCGGTCGCGATCCCCGATATCGAGGCGAATGGGCTGGGCTTCCTGGCGCTGCTGCGGGCCAGCCTGGTGGACCCCGATTTCGGCCGTGGCCTCGCGGCGCTCGGCGCCCGGCGACCGGTGCTCTGCGGATCCGCCCCCGCCCTGGTGACGGCGGTGCGCGACGGTGCCCCGCTGACGCTGCATGTGCTCGGCGCCTATGCGCTTCGCGCAGAGGCCGAGGGGCTGCGGATCGCCGATTCCGACCACCCCGCGCCAGCGGTCGCGCGGCTCGCCTTCATTCCGCGCCGTGCCGCCAATCCGGAAGCCGGCCGGGCATTCCTCGCCCACCTCGTTTCCGAGGAAGGCCAAGGCGCGCTTGCACAGGGCGGCTTCTGGCCGGTGCTGGCGCCGCCGCCGCGCCCGATCGCGCCGATCCCGCTGGATGAGGATTTTCAACTCCTGCTGGACCCGGTCCGCCGCGCCGCGCTGCTGGCGCAATGGCGCGTGGCGGTCGGCCTGCCGGCCGAGGCAACAAGCACCAGACAATAAGAAAACGAGGAAACCGCCGCCATGAAACGTCGTGACCTGCTTCCGCTCCTGGCTGCTCCGCTGCTTCTATGCCGGCCCGCCGTCGCGCAATCCTGGCCGTCGCGCGCGGTGCGCATCATCGTGCCCTTCGCGCCGGGCTCATTCACCGACATCTCCGCCCGCCTGCTCGGCCAGGAACTGACCGGGCAGCTTGGGCAGCAATTCATCGTTGAGAACCGCGGCGGCGCCGGCGGCACCCTGGGCACCACGGTGGCGGTTCGTGCCGAGCCGGATGGGTTGACCCTGCTGCTGACCGACAATTCCCTGGCCATATCGCCGGGCCTCTATCCCACGCTGCCCTATGACCCCCAGGCCGACCTGATCCAGGTCAGCCGCATCGCCGACAGCCCCTCCATCCTGCTGGTCCGGCCGGGGCTTGGCGTGACCGATCTGGCGGGGCTCGTGGCGATGGCCAAGGCGCGGCCGGGCGAGCTCAGCTTCGGATCCGGCGGACAAGGGTCCTCGGCCCATCTGGCGATGGAGCTGCTGTTGAACGTCACCGGCACGCGCATGATGCATGTCCCGTTTCGGGGTGTCGCGGCGGCGATCAGCGAGGTCATCAGCGGACGGGTCGACATGGCGATCGCGAGCCTCGCCTCCGGCGTCGCGCATGTGCGGTCCGGGACGCTGCTCGGCTTCGGTGTCAGCGGCCAGCAGCGCGCCGCCGCCTTGCCGCAGGTGCCGACCTTCATCGAGGGCGGCGTGCCGCGCTACGACATGCTGTACTGGTGGGGTGTCGCCGCGCCGAAGGGCACGCCCGATGCCATCGTGCAGCGGCTGAACGCCGAGATCGGCACGGCGCTGGCCAAGCCGAGGCTCGTGGAGGCTTTCGCCGCCTCTGGTGCCACCCCGGTTCATTCGACGCCGCAGGAAATGTCCGCCCATGTGGCGCGTGAGATCGCCCTGTGGCGCGACGTCATCGCCCGCGCCGGCGTGAAGCTGGAATAGGAGCCTGTTACCGATGGACCATACTGCCGAAGGCCCGCCGGCCTTCCGCGCGCCGCCGCTGTCCTGCGACGCGCATTTCCATGTGTTCGGCACTGCCGAGCGCTACCCCTACGCCTCGGAGGAACCGCTGCGCTACGCGCCGCCGGTTGCGCCGCTGGCCGACTACATGGCGCTCGCTCGCCATCTTGGCGTCGAGCGGTTCGTCTTCGTGCAACCCAGCGCCTATGGCCGCGACAATGCCTGCATGCTTGATGCCATGCGCGAAGTCGGGCCGGCGCTGTGCCGCGGCATCGTCGACGTGGAGGAGGATGCGCCGGATGCGCTGCTGGCCGAGATGGATGCGCTCGGCGTGCGCGGCATCCGGGTCAACTACTCGCCGGTGAAGCCGCGCATCGATGGCTTCTCCTCGCAGATGCTGCCGCGCATCCGGCGACTGGAGGCGCGCTGCAAGGAACTCGGCTGGCACCTGGATTTCCTTGGCCCGGCCTGGCTCACGACGGAACTGCTGCCAACCCTCGCCAGCCTGACGGTGCCGTTCAGCCTGGCGCATATGGGCATGTTCCTGGCCAAGGACGGGCCGATGCAGCCTGGCTTCCAGGCGATGATCGAGGTGCTGAAGCGCGACGAGGTGCAGGGCTACGCCAAGTTCACCGGCACCTACCGCATGGCGACCAAGCCGGATTTCGCCGATGCCGCGCCGATGGCCCGTGCCTTGGTGGCCGCGGTGCCGGACAGGATCATCTGGGGCAGCGACTATCCGCACCTGTCCTTCGCCCACGAGGTCGGCTCCGTCCAATTGTTCAACCTGCTGGGTGATTGGGCGGATGAGGCGGCGCGGCGGCGTATCCTGGTGGACAACCCATCGCGTCTATTCGGGTTCTGACGCCCCGTTCGGCGCGAGGAGGCCGAGCATCCCGCGGGTGGGACCCACCCGCTTGTCGGCCTCCGGCCTGGGTGCGGGATCGCGGGCGCTACCCGCACCCCGCACAGGTCATCAGCCCGCGTTTCTCCCGCGGCGGCTCGATCACATAGCCGCAGAGCATGCAGTTCGCGCCGTCGTCGGACGCGTCGAAGGGGTCTGCTACGTGTCTGGCTGGAGCATTCGCGATCGCTTTGTGCGGCCGCCCTGGGCCCCGACGCGATGCGGCGACACGCTCGACCACGGCGCCAGCAGCCATCTCGGCCGTCGCTGGCTCTTGAGGCGGATGCGCGCGAGGTCGTCCTTGGCCCCGAGGTGCGACAGACACTGGCGCCTCTCCCCGCGGAGCGGCGGTTACCGCCGTCACTGCAGACTCCCACGCCGGCATAACGTGTGCGATAGGCACTGCGGCTTCGGGGATGGCAGGCTCGACGAAGGTGTAGGCCGCCACCGCCTGTTTCGCCGGAAAGCCCGCCTCCCACGACGCTGCGCGAACACGCGGATCGACGCGTTGCGGCGCAGCCTTCGCGGCACCGCCCGATCGCACGTGCACGACCTCGACGGCCCTGCTACCCGTCGCGCCAGCGCGGCGCGGAATGGTCAGCAATCTCACGTCGATCGAGCCGACGGGCTTGTCGTCCTTGAAGCGGGCGAAGACGTGGTCTTTGTCGTCCATGGACGTCCAGTATTGCGAGGTGAGGCGGCACGTTGGCGCCGCAGTGAACCTTGGTGTGCGATCAACAATTTGCAGAAACGAAAGATTGCTGAGGCAATCGGATTACTGAAATCGAGCAGAGGCCGCTGAAAAAGGCGACTTGATTTCAACGGCTTAAGCTTGAGGGTAAAATCGGCCTACCCTCAAGGTTCGGAGACTCTCCGCTCTCTCCGGCCCGAATTCGGCGGTGGTTGCGCCATCGAACCATCAAGGTCCGCGCGCAAACCCCGGCCAAACCTGCGCCTCAGCGCGGTGCCCTGACCAGGAGAGACAGGTTGTGAGAGAGAAGATTGGAGCGGGCGAAGGGATTCGAACCCTCGACCCCGACCTTGGCAAGGTCGTGCTCTACCCCTGAGCTACGCCCGCGCTCCGTGCGGGCCGCGCTAATGGCATGGTCGCTTCGGGATTGCAAGCCACCCCTCAAAGGTTTCCGTCATCCCCCCTCGACAGCCGCGGTCCGCCGGCATGATCATGCCGGCAACGATACCCCGGGAGAAACACGCTCATGCACCGCCGCGCCGCCCTTGGCCTTGCCGCCGGGGCCCTTGCCCTGCCTGCCCTGCGTACAGCCTCGGCACAGACGTTCGACCATCCCGTCCGGCTGGTCGTGCCCTTCGCCCCCGGCGGCACATCGGACATCCTGGCCAGGCTGCTCGCCCCGGAGCTGACGCGCAGCTTCGGCCAGAATGTGGTGGTGGAAAACCGCTCCGGCGCCGGCGGCAACATCGGTGCCGACCTGGTCGCGAAATCCCCGCCCGATGGCCACACCCTGCTGATCATCGACGTCTCGACACTGGCAACCGCGCCCTCGCTCTATACGCGCCTGCCCTTCGACCTGAAGCGGGACCTGGCGCCGGTCACCATGCTGATCTACGCGCCCTACATCCTGGCCGTGCATCCGTCCCTGCCCGTGCAGAACGCGGCGGAACTCGTCGCGTATGCCAAGGCCAACCCGCAGCGCGTCAATGTCGGCCATGCCGGCATCGGCGTGGGCAACCACCTCACCGGTCTGCTGGTGGCGCAGCATTGGGGGGCGGACCTGACGCAGGTGCCCTATCGCGGCGGCGCGGCGGCGCTGACCGCGGTTGCCGCCGGGGAGGCGCAGGTCATCATCAACGGCGCCACCGCCACCGCGCCCTTCTGCCGGCAGGGCACGCTGCGCGCCATCGCCGTCACCGGTCCGGCACGCCTGGCGGACTTCCCCGACGTGCCGACCTTCCGTGAACTCGGCTGGCCGGCGCCCGATTCGGGCACCTGGCAGGGTATCCTGGCGCAGGGCGGCACGCCGGCGCCGATGGTGGACCGCCTTGCCCGCGACCTCGGCGCCGCCATGGCCGTGCCGGCGACAGCCGAACGCATCACCGCCCTGGGCGGCGTCAACCGCGTCGAGGGGCCGGCGAAATTCCGCGCCTGGCTCGACAACGAGATCGAGGTCTGGGCACGGGTGGTCCGCGCCAACAACATCCGACTGGACTGAATGCCCGAATCGCCCGAGGGCCTGCTCGCCCGCCTCGCCGCCGCCGGCATCGCCGCCGAGACCCGCCACCACCATCCCGTCTTCACGGTGGCGGAAAGCCGCGTGCTGATCGATGGCCTGCCGGGCGGCCATACGAAGAACCTGTTCCTGCGCCCGGCCAAGGGCGACGGCCCCTTCCTGCTCGCCACCCTTGAGGCCGAGCGGCAACTCTCGATCAACGCCCTGGCGCGCCTCGCCGGCATCCCCAAGGTCACCATGGCCTCGGCCGCGGAACTCGAGGCGACGCTCGGCGTCACGCCGGGTTCCGTGACCCCCTTCGGCCTGGTCAATGCCGCGCCCGGATCGGTCCGCTTCGTGATGGACCGGCACCTGGTGCATGGCTTTGACCGGATCTGGGTCCATCCCCTGACGAATGCCGCGAGCACCGGCCTCGCGCCGGCGGACCTGCTGCGGTTCCTGGCCGGGATCGGGCATGAGGCTGCCCTGCTCGACCTCGACACCGCCTGACCATCCGCCGCGAACGCCGTGACGATCGGCCCGGCCTCCGGGCCGCGTGCCGCAACCGGCTTGCGTCGCGCCGCGGACAGCGCATCTATGGGGCAGCACCGCCGCCCGGCCTTCCGCTCGCCGGACCGGCCAAGACTTGAGGAAAGCCTGCCATGGACGTGATCTTCGACCCCGCCCGCCAGGGCGCGCCCGCCGCCGAGGGTGTCATCAAGGACGGCGACCAGAAGACCTTCATGCAGGATGTCATCGAGGCGTCACGCCAGGTTCCCGTCCTGGTTGACTTCTGGGCGACCTGGTGCGGCCCCTGCAAGACGCTGACGCCCGCGATCGAGAAGGTGGTCAAGGCCGCCGCCGGCCGCGTGCGCCTGGTCAAGATCGACATCGACCAGAACCGCTCCCTCGTGGCGCAGCTGACGCAGATGGGCCTGCCGCTGCAATCCGTGCCGACCGTGGTCGCCTTCTGGCAGGGCCAGATCCTCGACCTGTTCCAGGGCGCGCTGCCGGAATCCGAGGTGAAGCGCTTTGTCGAGAACCTGCTGAAATCCGCCGGCGGGCAGATGCCCACCGCCGACCTGCTCGCCGAGGCCGAGGCCGCCGTGGCGCAGGGCGACCATGCCGGCGCGCTCGAACTGTTCGGCGCGCTGTCGCAGCAGGAACCGGAGAACGCCAAGGCGCTCGCCGGCGTCGCCCGCGCGCTGCTGGCCCTGGGTGAGGAAGACCAGGCGCTCGCCGTGCTCGACAGCGCGCCGCCCAAGATCAAGGAAGCCGCCGAGGTCGCCGCCGCCCGCAGCGCCATCGAGGTCGAGATCGAAGGCCGCCGTGCCCGCGACCAGCTTGCCGAGCACCAGGCCCGCGTCGCCGCCGATGCCGACGACCATGCCGCGCGCATCGACCTCGCCGTCGCGCTCAGCGCCAATGGCGAACGTGACGCCGCCGTTGATGCGCTGATCGAGGCCATCCGCCGCGACCGCGCCTGGAACGAGGAAGCCGCGCGCAAGCAGTTGCTGAAGCTGTTCGATGCCTGGGGCTTCGACGACCCGGCCAGCAAGGCCGGTCGTCGCAAGCTCTCCGCTGTCCTGTTCCGCTAAGGCATCGGCCGGCACCATGCCCGCCTTCCATCCGCCACTCGCAGACCTGCCGGAGGAGATCGCGGTCTTTCCGCTCGCCGGCGCGCTGCTGCTGCCGCAGGGAAGGCTGCCGCTCAACATCTTCGAGCCGCGCTACCTGGCGATGACCCTCGACAGCCTGGCGCGCGGGCGGATGTTCGGCATGGTGCAGCCCGACACGCACCTGCCGCGGGGGGAAACCGGGCCGACGCTCTACCAGGTCGGCTGCCTGGGCCGCCTGTCCTCCTTCAGTGAGACGGAGGATGGACGGCTTCTGATCACATTGACCGGGCTGATCCGATTCCGCATCGAGAAGGAACTGCCGCTCGCCGCCAGCGGCTATCGCCGGGTGCGGGCTGACTACGCCGCGTTCGCTGCGGACCTCGCCGCCGAGCCGGATGGGCCATGCTACGACAGGGCCGAATTGCTCACCGCGCTGCGCCCCTATTTCGGCGCCCGCGGCATCGAGGCGAATTGGGATGCGGTGGAGCAATCCGCCGACACGCAGCTCATCACCACCCTGTCCATGGTGTGCCCCTTCGAGGTGCCGGAGAAGCAGGCTCTTCTTGAAGCGCCGGACTGCGCGGAACGCGCGCGCATCCTCGTCACGCTGATGCGCATGGGCGCCGCTGCCAACGCACCCTCCGAGGGCCGGCCAAGCTAGCGGCCTGCCCGCGACGTTCGTTGGATTGCCAGCGAACGGGGCGGACAAGCAGGCCACTGAAAACAACGGCTGGTGGCCTGAGAACCAGGACACCTGGGCGTCGGGGCCCCGGCCGGCGCACCGGGGCAGGCGCAACCTTCCCGCCGAGCGCAGCGGCCCGCGCAGCCCCGGCGCCGGGAGCCGGCCCGGCAAGCCCATGCGGGGGCCAGCCGCTTGCGACGATCGGCACGTTCCGCTGGCACATCGGCGGCCCCGGGGGGCTGGCCGTGGCTGCGCCGGGCGCGGCGCTGTGGCACCGGCCCGCTGGACCGGGCGGCCACGGCCTTGAAATGACGGGGCCAACCCGCATATCCCGGTTGACGGGCTGCCTCCGGCTCCATAGGGTTCGGTCGCTTCCCGCCTGTGGCGCAGGGCGTCTCGCGCCAAGCGCCGCCAACTTCCTTCCTTCCTTTCGGGACTTCGCTCGCCACGCCAGCCCTTGGCGCGGGTCCGGGCGAGCAGGCCGCGACGCGCGGTTCGACCGTGCGGCTGTGGCCCTTGGGAACGTCCCGGCCAATCCCCTGCTATGGACCGCGTCCAGCACCCATGCACCTTTCTGAACTCAAGGCCAAAAGCCCCGCCGATCTCCTTGCCTTCGCCGAGGAGGTGGGCGTCGAGAACGCGTCCTCGCTCCGCAAGCAGGACATGATGTTCGGCATCCTCAAGACGCTCGCCGAGAATGAGCAGGCGATCTACGGGGAAGGCACGCTCGAGATCCTGCCCGATGGCTTCGGCTATCTGCGCAGCCCGCAGGCGAACTTCCTGCCCGGGCCCGACGACATCTACATCTCCCCCGCCCAGGTGCGCCGCTTCGGCCTGCGCACCGGCGACACGGTGGAAGGCCAGATCCGCGCGCCGAAGGATGGCGAGCGGTACTTCGCGATGCTGAAGGTCAACAGCATCAACTTCGAGCAGCCCGAGGCGCTCAAGCACCGCATCAACTTCGACAACCTGACCCCGCTTTATCCGAACCGCCGGCTGAAGATGGAGAACCCCGAGGTCGAGAGCGTCGCGAAGTCCCCCACCAAGGACAACACGCATCGCGTCATCGACCTGATCGCGCCGATCGGCATGGGCCAGCGCGCCCTGATCGTCGCCCCGCCGCGCACCGGCAAGACGGTGATGCTGCAGAACATCGCCAAGTCGATCTCGGCCAACAACCCCGAAGTCTTCCTGATGGTGCTGCTGATCGACGAGCGGCCCGAGGAAGTGACCGACATGGCCCGCACGGTGAAGGGCGAGGTCGTCGCCTCCACCTTCGACGAACCGGCGACGCGCCACGTCCAGGTGACCGAGATGGTGCTCGAAAAGGCCAAGCGCCTGGTCGAGCACAAGCGCGACGTGGTGATCCTGCTGGATTCCATCACCCGCCTGGGCCGTGCCTACAACTCCGTCGTGCCGTCCTCGGGCAAGGTGCTGACCGGCGGTGTCGATGCGAACGCCCTGCAGCGCCCCAAGCGCTTCTTCGGTGCGGCGCGCAACATCGAGGAAGGCGGCTCGCTGACCATCATCGCCACCGCGCTGATCGACACCGGCATCGCGCATGGACGAGGTGATCTTCGAGGAATTCAAGGGCACCGGTAACAGCGAAATCATCCTGGACCGCAAGCTGTCCGACAAGCGCGTCTTCCCGGCGATCGACATCACCAAGTCGGGCACCCGCAAGGAAGAACTGCTGGTCGATCGCGGCACGCTGTCCAAGATGTGGGTGCTGCGCCGCATCCTGAACCCGATGGGCACGCAGGACGCGATGGAATTCCTGACCGACAAGCTGAAGTACAGCAAGACGAACCAGGACTTCTTCGACGCGATGAACACCTGATCGCCGCAGGCTGACGCACCGGCCCGGCGCGGTACGCGTCATCGATCCGGCCTCACGAAGGCCGGGTCGGTGATGGCGCCGCCGCGCCTGCGCCCGGCGCAGGCCTCCATTGGCGCCACGGGCGCCGGGGTTTCACCCTGGCCCAGGCAAGGTGGAGGTGGATGTCCGTCGTCGAATGCTTTGAGACGACGGAGGCGGTTTCCTAACGGAGGCTCTGTCCCATCGCGTCGTGCGGGTGCCTGCGGTCATCGCCCGGCGCCTGCCGGGTCGCGGCTACGGCCGCAGCAGGATCTTCGGTGCGCCGGATCGGCCGGACGCCAATTCGGCGAAGGCGGCGGCGCCTTCGGCGAGCGGGCGTTCCTCGACCCAGGCGAGGTCGCCGAGCACCCCGTCCGCCAGCGCGCGCAGCGCCGATTCCATGTCGGCGCGCGTATAGGTGTAGCTGCCGAGGACGGCGACCTCCTGCAAGGTGATCCGCCGTGCATCCAGGCCGCCATCATTGTCCTGCAGCCCGATGTGCAGCACGACGCCACCGCTCGCGACGGCGGCGGACGCCATCACCCGCGTCGCCGCGCCGCCGACCGCATCGAAGACCAGGTCGAACGCGCCAGCCTCGGGCGGATGACTGCGCGGATCGAAGGGCTCGGCGGCCGCGGCGCGCGCCACGGTGCGGCGGCGTTCCTCGCTGGTTTCCGCAAGGCGCACATCGCGCGCACCCCAAGCCTTCAGGTAGAGCGCGGCGAGCAACCCGATCGCGCCACCGCCGATGACAAGGCTGCGCGCCTCCGCGATGGGTCGTGCCGAGGCGCGGGCGGCAAGGTGCAGCCCGTGCAGGACACAGGCCGCGGGCTCCGTCAGCGCGGCGGCGATGTCCGAGGTGCCGTCAGGAACGGTGATCAGGTTGCCTTCCGGCACCGTGACCGCCTCCGCGAAGCAGCCGGCGAACTGCATGCCGATCATGGTGCGGTTGGGGCAGAGATTGGTGCGCCCTTCCGCGCAGCGCGCGCAGCGTCCGCAAGGGATCAGCGGGTTGACCACCACGCGCCGCCCGTCGGGCAGGCGGCCCACCGCCTCATGGCCCAGCACCAGCGGCGGGACGCGCCGCGGATCGTGGCCATGATAGGCGTGCAGGTCGCTGCCGCAGATGCCGGCGGCATCGACGCGCATCACCACGTCGTCATTGCCGCGACGTGTCGCGTCCGGCTCGTCGCGCAGCGCGACCTGGTCGGCGCCGAGATACACAAGGGCCTTCATTTCGCGGTGAAGCCTCCATCAACGAACAGGACCTGCCCGGTCACGTAGTCGGCCGCGGGCGAACACAGGAACACCGCCGCGCCCTGCAGGTCCGCGAGCGTGCCGTTGCGCCCGAGACAGGTCTGCGCGGCGAGCCGGTCGGCGCGCGCGGCATCGGCGAAGACGGACGCGGTGAGAGCGGTCGGGAAGAAGCCGGGCGCGACCGCGTTGCAGGTGATGCCGTCGCGGCCCCAGGCCTCGGCCATCGCGCGGGTGAGTTGCACGACACCGCCCTTGGCCGCGCCATAGGGGATCGAATCCGGCATGGCGCGGACGGATTGCAGGGAAGCGATGGTCAGCACCCGCCCCCAGCCCTTGGCGCGCATCGCCGGCAGCAACGCGCGCGACAGGAAGAAGGGCGCGGCCAGCATCGACTCGATCTGCGCGTCCCAGGCGGCGTCGTCCACCGATGGCCAGGGCTGCCGCGCATTGAGCCCGGCGGCATGCACGACGATGTCGGGCGGTCCGAAGACGGTGCCCGCGCGCGCGGCGAGGGCGCCAAGCCCCGCGCGCTCCGTGACATCGCCCACGCAGCCGGCGGCGCGCTCGCCGAGGCGCCCGGTCGCCTCCAGCACCGCCTTCTCTCGCCGCCCGAGCAACACGACCGAGGCGCCGGCATCGTGCAGCGCCTCGCTGATGGCGAAGCCGATGCCGCTCGCACCGCCGGTGACCAGCGCGACCCGCCCATCCAGCCGGAAGCGATCCAGCACGCTCACGTCTGCACCGGTTCACCGAGCGGCAGGTTGTGGCCGGGGAACCATTTCGCCAGCCGCAGGTCGGCGGTGCGCGCGTGCGCTTCCATGCCTTCGAGCCGCGAGATGCGCGCGGTGACCTCGGACAGCCGCTTCGCGCCGTCGCGCGTCGCCTGTTGCCAGGTCAGCGGCCGCAGGAACTTGTGCACCGAGAGTCCCGCCGAATAGCGGGCCGCGCCCTTGGTGGGCAGCACGTGGTTGGGGCCGCTGCACTTGTCGCCGAAGGCGACGGTGCTTTCCTCGCCGAGGAACAGGCTGCCGTAGTTGCCCAGCCGGCCGAGCCACCAGGGAAGGTCGGCGCACTGCACCTCAAGATGCTCGCACGCATAACGGTCGGACAGCGCGGCCGCCTCCTCCCGCGTGTCGCACAGCGCGATCTCGCCATAGTCGCGCCAGGCGGCGGCGGCCGCGTCGCGCGCCGTCGGCGGCAGTGCGTCGATCAGCGCGGGAATGCGGGCCATGGCGCTCTCCGCCAGGCCGCGGTCGAGTGCAATGAGCCAGGCGGGGCTCTCATGCCCGTGCTCGGCCTGCCCGACCAGGTCGGCCGCGACGATCTCGGGGTCGGCCGTCGCATCGGCGATGACGCAGACCTCGGACGGGCCGGCGAAGACATCGATGCCGACGCGCCCGAACAACATGCGCTTGGCCTCGGCGACGAACTTGTTGCCCGGCCCGACGATCACATCCGCCGCGCGCCCGCCGAACAACCCGAGCGCCATTGCGGCGATCGCCTGGACGCCGCCAAGCGTCAGGATCGTGTCGGCACCCGCCCGCGCCATCGCATAGAGAACCAGCGGATGGATCGGCCCGCCGCGGAAGGGCGCGCTGCAGGCGACGACGTGGCCGACGCCCGCCGCCTTCGCGGTCGCGATGCCCATGTAGGCGCTCGCAATATGGGCGTAGCGCCCGGTTGGCACATAGGCGCCGACGCAGGCCACCGGCGCCATGCGCTGGCCGGCGATGACACCGGGCGCGACCTCGATCTCGAAGTCCGAGACGCTGGCGCGTTGTGCCTCGGCGAAGCGCCGGACATTGGCGATGGCGAAGTCGATGTCCTCGCGCGCCTCGGGCGGCACCGAGGCGGTGACGCGCGCGATCTCATCAGGCCCGACCTCGATCGGGCCGGCCCAGTGGTCCAGCCGCTGCGCGTAGTCGCGCGCAGCCGCCTCGCCGCCCGCCTCGATGGCCGCGATCATCTCGGCGGCGACCTTGCGCGCCGCCTCCTCGTTGCTCGCGGGCGTGCGCGCCGCCCGCTTGAGCCAGGTCACAGCCATGCTGGAGACTTCCTTTCGTTATTGAGCGTTCGCGAAGGCGCGCAGACGCGGCGTATCGGCAATGCGCTTCAGCACGGCATCGGTCAGGAAGCTCTGCGGTTCGGGTGCCTGCTGCAGCGTGCCGGTGGACTTCAGATACTCGCCGAGCTTGCCGAACCACTGGTCAGCCTGCGAGGCGCCACGGCTGCGGTCGAGCAGGCCCAGCTGCTCATCGAGCGTGAAGGTCGGGCGCGTGTCGATCTCGGCGGCGAGGTATTGCTCGGGCAGCGTCACGCCGCCCTGTTCGTAGAACCGCTTCATCAGCTGGATCGTCTCGCCGCGATTGGCCCTCTGCCAGGCGACCGAACGCAGGTAGACGGCAAGCCACGCCGCGGCGCGGTCGGGCTGTTCGCGCGCGAAATCGGCGCGCATCACCAGCGCGCCCGGCACCACCGCGCCGGCATCCCGCCCGTTGCAGACCACCACGCCCTGCGCGCGTTCCTGCAGGGTGTAGATGTTCGGCGCCCAGACGCCGGCCAGCGCGCCATTGCCCGAGGAGAAAGCCGAGATGATCTGCGCCTGGCCCAGGTTCACCAGCGTCACGTCGCGACGCGACAGGCCCCATTTCTCGAGGCAGGCCAGCGCCGCATACTCGCCCGTGCTGTTGGTGGTCAGCAGGATCTGCTGGCCGCGCAGCGACGCCGGATTGCTGCGGATCCGCTCGACATCGGCCTGGCGCGCGACAAGCGCATTGCCCTGGCTTTCGTCATTGGTGATGCCGACCGTCAGCATGCCGAAGCGTTGCGCGCCGAGCACCGCCGGCGCGGAGCCGGTGCCGCCGGCATCCCAGGCCCGCGCGGCGAGGGCCGCGACCTGTGGCGCGCCCGAGGCGAAGGTCGAGAATTCGGGCTGCAGCCCGGCCTCGCGCCACCAGCCCTTCTCACCCGCGATGAAGAAGGGCACCGCCCAGTAGAGCGCGGGCTGGTAGCTCACCTTGATGTCGAACAATCCCTGCCCCGATGCGGGGCGGATCGCAGGCAGCGCGAGGCCGGAGGCGGCAGCGGCGAGCAGGATGCGGCGATTTATGAGACGTCTCCCTTTTGTTGTCGTTCAGTCATCGGGGCGGATCTGGTCGCGCAGCAGGCGCCAGACATGGGTGCGCAGATGGGTGAAGCTCGCGAGGTCCATCACCTCGTCGATCGGCCGTTCGCTCCAGCGTTCGGCCTGGCGGATCTCGCGGACATCGACGATCTCGCGCAGCCGCCCCGGATCGCGCGCGAGCACGACGACGCGATCGGCGAGGTAGACCGCCTCCTCCACCGCATGGGTGATGAACAGCACGGTGCGCGGCTCGTGACGCGAGAGGCGGATCAGTTCCTCCTGCATGACGGTGCGGGTCTGCGCGTCGAGCGCGCCGAAGGGTTCGTCCATCAGCAGGACGTCCGGCTCGATGGCGTAGGAGCGGGCGATCGCGACGCGCTGCTGCATGCCGCCCGAGAGCTGGTGCGGGAAGCGGTCCTCGGTGCCTTCCATCGACATCAGGGTAAGGTAGCGGCTGACCACCTCGTCCTGCCTGGCGCGGGGGGCGCCCTGGCAACGCAGGCCGAAGGCGATGTTGTCGCGCACGGTCTTCCAGGGAAACAGGGCGAATTGCTGGAACACGACGGCGCGATCGGGACCCGGTCCCCGCACCTCCTTGCCACCCACCAGGACGCGGCCCGAGGTTGGGTGATCAAGGCCCGCGGCCATGCGCATCAGCGTCGTCTTGCCCGAGCCGGAGGGCCCGACAACGGCGACGAACTCGCGCTCGGCGACCGTGAGGGA
Organism: uncultured Alphaproteobacteria bacterium; assembly: GCA_963732425.1. GTDB lineage: Bacteria > Pseudomonadota > Alphaproteobacteria > Acetobacterales > Acetobacteraceae > Neoroseomonas. Next base: position 12,650 of record CAVSZN010000011.1, on the reverse strand, counting down.
AACATCGTCCAGCGCGACATAGGGTTGCCCGGATCGGGTGTCGAAGGCCTTGCCGACGCCTTCGAAGCGGATGTCCTTCATGTCGCTTGCCCCCAGCGTGAGCGGACCAGTCGTTCCGTCCGGCGCAGCACGACGTCGATGAGCAGGCCGACGACGCCGACCGCCAGCATGCCCGCCATGACGATGGCAGGCGCCAGGTTGCTCTGTGCCTGGACCATCACGTAGCCGATGCCCGCCGAGGCGACGATCAGCTCGGCGCCGATCAGCGATTGCCAGGCGAGACCCGCCGAGACACGCAGCCCCGCGACGATCGACGGCAGCGCGCCAGGCAGCAGGACCTCGACCATGATCCGCACGCCGCCGGCGCCGAGCACCTGCGCCGCCTCGACCAGCCGGGCCTCGACCAGCCTGGCGCCGCGATACGCATTGATGAGGCAGGGCGGAAAGGCCCCGGCGAAGATCACCATCACCGGCCCGCCGATGCCGGTGCCGAACCAGAGCGCGGCGAACGGCACCCAGGCGAGAGGCGCCACGAAGCGGAGCGCCTCGAAGATCGGTGACACGATGTCATCGAGCAGCCGCCAGCGACCCATGGCGAGACCGAGCGGGATGCCCACCAGCGCCGCCAGGCCGAACCCCATGGCGAAGCGGCCGAGGCTGGCGAGCAGGTGCTGCACCAGCGTGTGGCCGGCGAACGGTTCCCATGTCAGGCGCCATGCCGTCTCGAGGACGGCAACCGGCGGCGGCAGCGCCGCGGCGGAGACCGCGCCGGAGGAAACCAGGCCCTGCCAGATGCCGAAGAAGCCCAGCGTGCCGACGACGGTGAGCAGCCATCGCTCCAGCACGGACAGCGGCGTCATGCCCGCCATGGGATCAGCCTCCGCTCGGCGATGGCGACGAGCCGCGTGGTCGCCGCGCCCAGGATGCCGACCGCCACCATCGCCACGGTGATCATCGGCGTGTTGATGTCGCGATAGGCGGCGTCGAGCACGCGGCCGAGCCCGAAGAAGGCGCCAACCAGTTCCGCCGCGACCAGCGTCGTCCATGATGCCTGGAGCGACAGGCGCAGCCCGGTGAAGATCATCGGCAGCGCGCCGGGGATGACCACCTCGCTCAGCAATCGCCAGCGGCCGGCGCCATGCACCTGCGCGGCGGCGATCAGCGTCCGGTCCACGCCGCGCACGCCGGTCCAGGTGTTGATCACCGAGGGCACGAAGGCGGCGAACCAGATCACCAGGATCTTCGCCCCGTCGCCAAGGCCGAGCCAGACGATCGCGAGCGGGATCCAGGCCAGCGGCGGGATCGGGCGCACCAGCAGGAAGGCGGGGTTGAGCAGCGCCTCGGCGCGCGGGCTGACGCCCATCAGCAGGCCAAGCGGCACGCCCGTCACCACCGCGACCGCGAAGCCCATCATGACCAGCCGCGTGCTGTGCCACGACTGCACCCAGAGCGTGCCGCCGGCATAGCCATCGCTGGCGAATTGCGAGAGGGCGGAGCCGAATTCGGCCGGGGAGGGAAAGCGATAGGGCCCGACAATGCCGGTCACCGTGGTGAGCAGCCACCACAGCAGCACGGTGCCGGCAAGGCTCGCCGCACCGATCAGCACGCGGCGATTGGCCATCAGGACCGCCGCCATGGGACGGCTGCGCCACGCCTGGGGCGGGGCGATGGACGGTGCGGTCGCCTGCCGCTGCGGCGACGACATGGGCGCTTCCTCCAGACTTGTAATCGTTTTCACAACCCGATCATGTCGAGAGGTGCAGAGTCAATGCCAATCGCCAAAATCATTGATTTTTGGCGGCCCGATCCGGGAAACCCCTTCGGATTCCAGGTGAAATCGGTTACAAGAACGCCATGGCGAACGGCAAGGTCACCATCCGCGACGTGGCTGCGGCCGCCGGCGTCTCCGTGGCCACCGTCAGCCGCGCCCTCAGCAGCCCCGAACAGGTCAGCGCGGACCTTCGCATGCGCGTCGTCCGCGCCGCGGAAGGGCTCGGCTATGTCGTGCATGGCGCTGCCCGGGCCTTGGCCTCGCGCCGAAGCCACGCCATGGGCGCGTTGTTCCCGACGCTCGACAATCCGATCTTCGCCACCTGCATCGACGCCTTCCAGCGGCGGCTCGATGCGGGCGGCTACTCGCTTCTGGTCGCGACCGCCGGCTACGATTCGGCGCGGGAAGGCCGCGAACTGCGCACGCTTCTCGAACGCGGCGTGGACGGCGTGATGCTGATCGGCGCCGAGCACGCCGAGGCCAGCTGGGCATTGTTGCGCCGCGGCACCCCCGCCGTGCTCACCTGGACGCATGAGGCGCCGGGCAGCGGCCTGCCCTGCATCGGCTTCGACAACCGGGCCGCCGCGCGGCGCGTGGCGGAGCACCTTCTCGGCCTCGGTCACCGGCGGATCGCCATGATCGCCGGCGTGACGCGCGACAACGACCGTGCCGCGGCGCGCGTCGCCGGGGTGCGCGATGCGCTTGAGGCAGCGGGCCTCCGGCTTCCGGCCGGCCGCCTGACCGAGCGGCCCTATACGGTTGCCGATGGGCATGCCGCCGTCATCGACCTGCTGGCGCAGCCGGAGCCGCCGACGGCGGTGATCTGCGGCAACGACCACCTGGCGCTCGGTGCCATCGCCGGCGCGCGCGCACGCGGCGTCGAGGTGCCGCGACAGCTGTCCATCACCGGCTTCGACGATCTCGATTTCGCGGCCTTCGCGGTGCCGGCGCTGACAACGGTGCAGGTGCCCGCCGCCGAGATGGGCCGGCGCGCGGCGGATCACCTCGTGGCGCTGGCGACCGGCCAGTCGCCCCGGCCGGTTGTCGAACTGGAGGCGCCGCTGGTGTTGCGCGGGACGATCGGTCGCGTCGATGCCCGCATGCCGGTGGAGGTCTGATGCCACGGATACCTGAGGCCCCCCGCCTGGTGCTCGACCTCGGCACGCCACCGCCGGTGCCCGAGGAAGCCATCGCGGCGGCCGAGGCGGTGCTGCGGTCCGGCTGGACGCATCGCTATGGGGAGACGCTCGGCGATGGCTCGGAAGCCTCGCTGCTCGAAGCGGAATTCGCCGCGCATCTCGGCGCGCGCTACTGCGTTGCCGTGAACTCCTGCGGCAGCGCGATGTTCCTTGCCTTGCTGTGCACCGGGGTGCGGCCCGGCGACCGCGTGCTGATGAATGCCTTCACCCTCGCGCCCGTGCCCGGTGCGGTGGCGCATGCAGGCGCGGAGCATGTGCTGGTTGAGATCACCGACGACCTGGTGATCGACATCGACGACCTTGAACGCAAGGCGCGGGCAAGCGGGGCGCGCCACCTGCTGCTGTCGCACATGCGCGGCCACATCGCCGACATGACGCGCCTGATGGCGGCCTGCGAGGCGCTCGGCATCACCGTCATCGAGGATTGCGCCCACACCATGGGGGCGGGCTGGGCCGGCCGCGCCACGGGCACCTTCGGAGCGGCCGGGTGCTTCAGCCTGCAGGCGTACAAGCACGTCAATGCCGGCGAGGGCGGGCTGATCGTCACGGATGACGAGGATGTGGCCGCGCGCGCCGTGCTCCACTCCGGCAGCTACATGCTCTACGGCCAGCATCGCGCCTGCCCCTCGCCCGAGGTGTTCTCGCGCTGGAAGGACGTGACGCCGAACTACTCGATGCGCATGTCGAACCTGATCGCCGCGGTGGCGCGCCCGCAGATCGCGCTGCTGCCGGCGCGCGCCAAGATATGGAACGACCGCCACGGGCGGCTCGCCGCGCTGCTTGGCGCCATCCCGCGCATCCGGCTGCCGCGGCGCCCGCAGCAGGAAGCGTTCGTGCAGAGCTCGATCCAGTTCGCCGTCACCGGTCTGCCGGAAGCGGCCTTCCTGCGCTTCCTCGCCGGCTGCCAGGCGCGCGGCGTCCTGTTGAAATGGTTCGGCGCGCGGGAGGCGCGGGGCTACACCAGCGCCCCCGCGCAATGGCGTTTCCTCGCGGAGCCGTGCACGCCACCGGCCACCGCGGCGGTGCTGGAGCGCCTTTGCGACATGCGGATCCCGCTGACGCTCGCCGAGGAGGATTGCGCGACCATTGCGCACATCATCGCGGCGGAACTGATGCAGGCCGAACGCGAGTCCACCGGAACCCGCCCGCAGGCTTGACGGCAGGCCGGGCCGCGCCCGCGCACCGGCATCCGGTCGCGAACCGGCCAGCAATTCCCCATTGATCGATGCGGCCTGCGCCTGCGGGCATGAAGTCCTGGCGCCAACCGCATTGCGGGGCGCAGCGCCGCGCGCTGAGCACGATCCCCTTGATCAGCCCTCCATCGGGGGCACACACTGGCGCGATCGCTCCGCATGCGCTTCATGGCCGATGCTCTCAAGCTTTGTCCGCCGCGAAACCGACGTCGATCGCTATGTCGCCTCCCTGCGGCCAGCCAGCGTCGAGGTTGTCATGCGCCGCGGCGCCGGCTTCCGCGGGAAGGTCACGCGCGTCGACCTGCTGGACATGCTGATGCAGCGCGGCGAGGAAAGCAGCCCGCGGATCTGGCGGGCCCCTCCGATCGCCGATCGAACGATCATTTCCTTCCTCACAGACCCGACACAGGCCAGCATACGCAGCGGTGTCCTGGTGCCGGCGGACAGGCTTGCCATCCTGAGCCATCGCGAGGCCTACACCCAGGTGATGCTCGCGCCGCCGCGCTGGGGGGCGATGTCGCTTCCCGTCGCCCGCATGGCGGAGGTTGGCGCGACGCTGGCCGGACGGGATCTCGACCTGGTGCGGGAACAGATCATCGTCGCCCCGCGCGCCGGGGCGATGCAGCGGCTGCAATCGCTTCACGCCGCGACCGCCGCACTTGCCGAGACGGCGCCGTCGTTCATCGCGCACCCCGCCGTGGCGCACGCCATCGAGCAATCGCTGATCGGGGTTATCGCGGACTGCCTTCGGCGCCCCGGCTCGGCCATCCCCCTTCAGGCGACGCCGCGGCGTCGCTACGCCATCGTGGAACGGTTCCGCGCCATCATGGATGCCAATAGGGACCAGCCGCTCCACATGCCGGAGGTATGCCTCGCATTGGGCATCGCAGAACGCACGCTGCGGCTGTACTGCGAGGAGGTCCTCGGCATGGGGCCGAAGCAGTATCTCATGGCCCGGCGTCTGCGCCAGGCGAACCGTGCGTTGCACGAGGCCCGTCCGGACGAGACGACCGTCACCGCTGTCGCCATGTCGCTCGGCTTCTGGCAGTTCGGACGCTTTGCCGGCAACTACAGGACGATGTTCGGCGAGACGCCCTCGCAGACGCTGCGCCGCCTCTGATCCGGGCCGCCGGCATTCTTGCCGAAAGTGAATAGCGCGCCCCGCATCCGGGATGGAATCCTTGGGCAGGGTTCGAAGCCCGGGACCATCCCGGCCGGCCCGCGGCAACCTCCGTCGTGAAGCGGGCGGGGCCGCATGGATGAGGTGGACGCTGCGCGGGGTTTCCCATGCCGCGGCGCCGGGCTTCCGATTTCGAGGCGTTGGAGGGCCTTGCGCGGGGGCACCGGGGTTATCCCGCCGCCCGATCCGTGCATGAGGCCCATCGATGGTGCGGTGTTGTCCGCGCACAGCCTGTCGGGCAATCCTCGGCGCCGCGGTGGGACCCTGCCGCGGATTGCTGCTGCCGGCACCGGCTTCGCTCCCTTCGGTGCCGGGGACTACCGACGTTGAACTGATCCGGAGAATGGCTTCATGCTGCCACGCCGCCCGCTTTTCGGCACCCTGCCGGCCTTCGCGTTGACCCTCGCCGCGGCGCCCGCAAGTGCTCAGTCGCGTGCAACAGGGAGCGCCGCGACGCCACCGGCTGCCGGCACGCAAGGCGGCACGGCGCCGGCGGCAGCCTCCTCCGCGAGGCTCGCCGCTTTGCGCGCCACCGCCGAGGAAGCCTACCTCTACGGCTTCCCCATGCTGCTCGCCTACAAGGCCCTTTATTCCTTCAACGTCGACCGCGCCTCGCCGGAGTTCAAGGCGCCCTTCAACGTCATCGCCAATGAGGCGCGCGTCTTCACGCCGGCCGACACCGCGGTCAGCACGCCGAACAGCGACACGCCCTATTCCATGGTGCAGCTCGACCTGCGCGCCGAGCCCGTCGTGATCTCGGTGCCCGAGGTGCCGCGCGAACGCTACTACGACGTCCAGTTCGCCGACTTCTACAGCTTCAACTATGCCTATGTCGGCAGCCGCGCGACCGGCAGCGGCGCCGGGTCCTACATGGTCGCCGGCCCCGGCTGGCAGGGGGAGACGCCGCCCGGCATCCGCCAGGTGTTCCGCTGCGAGACGCAGTTCGGCCTGGTCATCTTCCGCACCCAGCTCTTCGGGCCGGACGACATGGACAATGTGCGGGCCGTGCAGGCGGGCTACCGCGCGCAGCCGCTGTCGGCCTTCCTCGGCCGCCCGACGCCGCCGGCCGCGCCGCCGGTCGACTGGCTGCCCTTCACGCGGGACGCGCTGACAACGCGCTTCACGGAATACCTGTCCTTCATCCTGCAATTCTGCCCCGCGACCGGCACTGCCGCGGTCGAGCGCCCGATGCGCGAGCGCTTCGCCGCGATCGGCATCGGCGCGCGCCGCCCCGCCGGCGCCAGCCGCGCCGAGCGAGGCCGAGCGCGCCGCGATGGGCGACGCCGTGCGCACCGCCATGGGCCGCATCCGCGCGCGCGCCAATTCGATCGGCATCGACATCAATGGCTGGCGCGTCGGCTCGGCCGGTGGCGACCGCAGCCAGTACAACGGCGACTGGGAATTGCGCGCCGCCGTCGCGCTGAACGGCATCTACGGCAACAACCCGGAGGAAGCGACCTACCCCTTCGCCCGCCACGATGCGACCGGGGTGGAACTCGACGGGTCGAAGCACGCCTACAGCATCACCTTCCCGGCCGACGGGCTGCCGCCGGTCAATGCCTTCTGGTCCGTCACGATGTACGAGACATCGACGATGCTGCTGGTGGCGAACCCGATCGACCGCTACCTGATCAACTCGCCGATGCTGTCCGGGATGAAGCGCAATACGGACGGCTCGCTGACCATCCACGTACAGCACGAATCGCCGGGACCGGAGCGCGAATCGAACTGGCTGCCCGCGCCCGCCGCGCCGATGTCCATCGTGCTGCGGATGTACTGGCCGAAGACCGAGCAGCCCTCGATCCTGCCGATCGGCCAGGGCCAGTGGCGGCCGCCGGCGATCGTGCCCACCGGCAACACGCGCGCCGAACGCGTGACCCGCTTCGGCGACAAGTCGCTCGAGACCGTCATCCGCACCGACGACCGCTACGGCCATGACGGGCTGTTCCAGGGGCCGCGCGGCTGGCCGTACTGGAACTTCCTGGAATTGCCGCGGCCGATCCAGAACCCGAACCTCTGGCCGGACATGCAGTCCACCTACTTCCTGGCGCGCTTCGCGCTGCCGGCGGGGGCGAGCATGACGCTGCGCGGCGCCTTCCCGCGCGCGCGCTACTTCCAGTTCGCGCTGTATCGCGCGGAACGCGGCACCTTCGTCGGCACCGGGGAGGCCTTCTCGGGCGCCGACATCGCGCCGGATTCCGGCGCCACCAACCCGTTCCGCGCCGGCGCCGACCGGCTGTCAGACCGGCGCGGCTTCACGCTGACGGTCCTCGCCGCCGATCCGCCGGCCGACCGCGCGCGCCGCGCGCCGAACACGCTCTATGCCGGGCGGGCCGGCGGCGAGTTGCAGAGCGTCATGCGCATCTACCTGTCCGACCGCGGCAGCGACGGCGCCGGCTTCGGCCCCGCCGCCGGGCCGCCGCCCGGGCGCGGCCTGCCCGCCTTCGAAGGGCGCCTGGCCGACGGCACGCGACTGTCGGCACCGCAGGTGGTCGAACGCTTCGTCCGGCCCATCGAGGGCAACGTCGCGCAGCCGCTGACCGCCGCGCAATGGGTGGACCTGGTGCATGCGGCGGACAACGACCCGACGCTCGACCCCGCCACCGCACCGGCGCGGCGCGACCCGAAATGGGAGAAGTACTGGAACATCCGCTACTCCATCCTCGGTGCCTTCAAGACGCGCCGAGGCGCGCGCGCGCATCCCGTTCGAAAGTGCGATCGACGGCGGCGGCGACCCGACGACGCAGTATTTCCTCACCCACATCTCGCGGAAGTTCGGGCCGGTCTATGTGATGCGCGGCAGGATGCCGCTGTTTCCGAACACCTTCGCCGGCACGGGCGGCGGCGGGCTCGCCGTCATGCCGCCGGCGCAGACGCAATACTGGTCGCTGGTCAGCTGCGAGGCCGCGCCATCCGGCCAGATCGTGGACGGCATATGCGACATGCAGGTGCCGCTCGATGCCGAGCGCAACTACACCATCGTCGTGAGCCGCCCCGAGGACCGCCCCGCCAACGCGACGCCCGAAAACGGCGTCGCCTGGGTGAAGTGGAGCCCGCGCGGCGAAGGGCTGGCCGATGCGCGCAACCGCGCCGATTTCGGCATGCTGATGCTGCGCATCATGGCGGTCAGCCCGGACTGGGCGGAAAGCCCGGCGAAGGTGACGCGGCCGGGCATGGAGGAGGCGGTGATGGGCCCCTACCTGCCGCGCGGCGAATACACCGACAAGACGACATTCGAGGCGACCTGGCGCCGCCGCTGAGCGGCGCCGGCATTCGGGGAGACGAGGACATGGCGATCACCTTCATGACCGCCGGGCGCGCGCTGCTCGGCGCGGGGCTGCTGGCGCTGTTCGCGGGCACGGCTGTCGCGCAGCAGGGCGCGGCGCGCACGCCGACGCCGGGCGAGCGTGCCGCGCGCGGGCCGCTGCCCGGCGACGTCGCGCTCTATGGGCCGGAATGGGCCTGCAGCCAGGCGCTGCAGACGCCAGGCTATTTCCGGTCGCTGAACGGCGCCGAGATCTCGGACGCGCAGCGCAGCGGCCTGTTTCCCTGCGCCACCTTCACGGGTTCGATGACCGGCCCGAACCGTGTCTTCGCCTATCGCGCGGATGGCGACTACCAGGGCATCTCCTACATCAACAACCGCCGGCCCGGGGAACTCTACCTGGTCGGCGGCGAGTACCCGACGCCCGACGACCCGATCCCGGTCGGCCCCTTCATCGCCAAGGTGAACGCGACGACGGGGCGCGAGATCTGGCGCACCTATGTGGACAACCCGAACGCCTCGGGCCGCTGGATCGGCAACGCCAACCTCAACATCCTGGAGAATGGGCGGATCGCCTTTTCCTGGTCGAACCAGATCGTGCTGGTCGACGGCGACAGCGGCGAGATCCTGCGCCACAACACGCTGCCCGCCGGCGACGCGCCGGTGGCGGACGTGAACTTCAAGCACATGACCATCGCGCCGGACGGCACGCTGATCATGAAGAACCAGACGCGCCCCGCCGGCTGCACCATGCAGGGCACCATGGCGATCCTGCGCTGCCAGGGGCGCCTGCCGAACTCGCACCTCGTCGCCGTGCATCCGGACACGCTCGAGATCCTGGCCGAGCTGAACCTGCCGGAGCCGGCGATCTCGCCGCACATCGTGGCGCCGCTGGATGGCCGCATCGCGATCTACATCGGCTACAGCGAGAGCGTCAGGCGCGCCTTCTGGGACCCGGCGGCGCGGCGGCTGTCGCATGACGAATCCTGGGTGGTGCGCCCGATGCGCGAGGGCCAGTCCGCCGCCACCGCGCCGACCATCGTTGGAGACTGGGTGGCGGTGCAGCTCAATGGCGCGGGCAGCCGCGCGGCGCCGTCGAGCGTCGTGGTCGCGCACCAGCGCGATGCGTCCCGCCTGCGCACCGTCTTCCCGTTCGGCGAGCGGCTGGAGGCCGGCGCCTGGAGCTTCGCGCCACCCAAGACCGGCGCGGACCCCGAGAACAACATGATCTACTCGGCCGATGCCGGCATCGGGAAGGTGGCGGGCATCCGCATCGATCCTGCCACTGGCGAGCTCAGCACGGTCTACGTGCTGGACGTGGCGACGACCACCTTCCAGCCGGTGATCGGCCCGCGCGACCGTCGCGTGCTGCTGCTGACCAACATGCGCATGAACGACCCGGCGCAGCCGCGCCAGGCGGCGATGTTCGGCGGCCAGTACCGCGAGCAGTTGACGTGGCGCGACGCGGCGACCGGGCGGCTGCTGGCGGAATCCGACTTCTTCGAGCCGCTGACGATCAACTCGCTCACGCCGCCCGGCTTCGGTGGTCGGGTCTATTTCCCGAGCGCGATCGGACGGGGCTTCTATGTCCTGCAGCCGATGCCGGTCCCTGGGTCGGCACGATAGAGCCGCTTGCGTTCGCGCGGGCCCACGGCATCGTCTCCATGCCATCGTTTTCGAGGGTATAGTGACCCGATCAGGTCACTCCGACCTTGCCATCGCCCGCCGCGTCGCTCAGGGGAGTTCGAAGCGAACCGCGATCGCGGCGCATGCGATCACCGCCAGGTCGTGCCGGCCTTCCTCGGGCACATCGAGGCCACCCTTCACCGCCCGGGCCGTGACGATGCCGTAGGGCAGCGACTTGCGAACGGCCTCGACATCGACCAGGTCGGGCCGCTGGACGCCGATCGTGACCTCCACCTGCATGGTCTTGATGTCGAGACCAAGGGTGCGGATGAAGGCCAGGGAGGAATGGTGCAAGGCGTCCTGCACCGCGCGCAGGGCGGCCTTGGTGTAGTCTCCGCCATGCAGGTCGTTGCCGGTTCCCATTTCCAGGATGACGCGCTTCAGGGCCATTATGCGGCACTCCCTAGATGTCGAGCCGCACGATGGCGCAGCAATTGGCGATGACGGTCGTGCCGGTGCCTTCGTCGTTGGCGATCTCGAGCCCACCCTCGACGACGGTCACGGTGCCCGTGCCATGGGGCAGGATGGCCAGCACCTCGTCCTTGTTGACCTGGTCCGGCCTTGGCACGCCGATCAGCACCTCGACCTTCATCGCATCGACCGGCTGATCCACGACGGCGCCGATCGAGAGGGAGTTGTGCCAGAGCGCATCGCGCAGCGCGCGGACAGCGGCCTTGGTATAGTCGGCGCCGCGGATATCGGTGCCCATGCCGATCTCGAGCACCATGCGTCCCAACGCCATGATTGTTTCCTTCCGAAGCCGCCTGACCTGCCCTGCATGGACGGACCTGGCCGGAGGCTAATGGATCGCGGCGTCATCGACCATGCTTGCCGGAAGGCAGGCGCGCTGAAGCCGGCCGGCGTCACTTCGTGAAGGCGGCCGCCTGGCTCTCCCGCCGCAGCGTCATGGTGTAGCGAAACCCCGGGCCGGGGTGCAGCGTGCTGCTGAGCTCGATGAGCCTGCCACTCCCGGTGATGTAGCTGCGGGTGATGCGCAGCGCGGGCGCGCCCCGTTTTGCGCCGAGCATCGCGGCCTCCTCGGTGTTCAGGACCGCGACCTCGATTTCCTGCCGGATCGCTTCGATGGCGATGCCGTGGGCCTCCTCGATGGCCGCGAAGATCGCCTGGCGACGACCGGGCGCGGCCTCCGCCACGGCGGCAAAGGCGCCATCGACCCAGACATTGGTGAGGCCAAGCGCTTGGCCATCCTCCGCATTCACCCGCAAGCCGGTGAGCCGCAGCCAGCGCTGGCCGGCGCGCGCGCACAGGCGCCGCGCCAAGGCGCCGGTGGGCACCACGGATTCGGAACGCGTCACGCGGAAGACGGTGGCCGCGGCGAACTGAAAGACATCGGTGACATTCGCGAGCGCATGGGCGAAGCCGCGCTCGGGCATGGTGGTTTCGACGCGCGTGCCAACGCCCTTGCGCGCCGACAGCATCCCGTCACGCCGCAATGCAGCGATGGCCTGGCGCACGGTCTGGCGGCTGACGCCGAACTGGTCGGCGAGCGCCAGCTCCGTCGGCAGCAGATCATTGATCTTGTAGTCGCCGCGCGCGATGGCGCTGCGCAGGGCGCCCGCCACGCCCGCCCAAAGCGGCATGTCCGGGGTCACAGCGCGCCATCCTTGCGCAGCCGCAGCACGTCCTCGGGCGTGATTCCGAGGCGGGCGAGAACCTCGTCCGAATCGGCACCCAGCCCGGGCGCCGCGCGGGCCGGCAGGCGCGCGCCATCGACGCGCAGCGGCGGGCTGAGCAGGTGCACCACGGACCCGTCGGCGCGCGCGGCCTGTGCGATCGATCCGCGTTCCTTGACGAAGTCGGTGGTCAGCGCTTCGCCGATGTCGAGCACCGGGGCGACCGGCACCGCGCCGGCAAGGACTTCGATCCAGGCCGCCGTCGTCCGCTCGGCCAGGACCGCGTCGAGTTCGCGCGTCAGTTCCGCGCGGTTCACCAGCCGCGCGCGGAAGGTGGCGAAGCGGGCATCCGTCGCCCATTCGGGGCGGCCGATCCGGCGCGCCATCTCAGGCCAGAACTTCTCCTTGTTGCACATGACGAACAGCCAGCCATCGGCGGTGCGGTAAAGCTGCGATGGCGTCAGCGACGGATGCGCGCCGCGCGGCTCGCGCCCCTGCACATGCCCGCCGTTCAGCGCCCAGACGGCAAGATAGGCGAGGTTGTGCAGCGCCGTGTCGAACAACGATGTGTCCACGTCGCAGCCGCGGCCCGTGGCACGCGCGCCAAGCACGCCCGAGACAAGGCCGAGCGCCGCCATCAGGCCTGTCATCAGGTCGACGATCGACAGGCCGAACCGCGCCGGCGGCCCGTCGGGTTCGCCGCCAACATCAATAACACTTGC
>CAVSZN010000010.1:0-13366 GCA_963732425.1 uncultured Alphaproteobacteria bacterium | reverse complement strand
CAGACAGCCTTGACAGCCCGGGACCACGGAAGCGCCGGCCCTTCGACAGCCACGACATGCCCTGGCGGGGGCCGGGATCAGCACCGGCCGGCGGTCCCGCGCCGCGATATCCTTCTGAAGGCTGGCCGTCCGGCCGGGGGCGCCCTATAGCCGCGCACATGGCCCGCGGCCCTTCCCTTCGCATCCTGCTGAACCTTGCCCTCGACAGCCTGCTGGCGCTTGCCGCGCTGCCGGTCGCGATCTGGGCCGCCGCGCCCGGCGCCTGGCCGCCGGCCGCCTGGTGGGCCGTCGCGCTGCCGGGCGCCGTGCTGTCGCTCGCGCTGGCCGGGGCGCCGCTGCGCCTGCCGCAGCAATACTGGCGATTCGTCGGCCCGCGCGACCTGATGGCCGTCGCCGGCGCGGCGATCGGCGCCGCCATCGTCTTTGCCCTCGGGCCTGCATCTGCTCGGCGCCTGGCGCCCGCCCAACGAAGCCTTCCCGCTGATCCATGCCGCCACGCTCGGCCTGCTGCTGGCCGGCGGGCGCGTGGCGAGCCTGCTGCAGGCCGCCCGCCACGCCGGCGATGCCTCCCCCGACGCGCAGAACGTGCTGCTGGTCGGCGCGGCGGAAGGGCACCGACCTGTTCCTGCGCGCCCTGTCGCGCGACCGGCGCGCGCCCTATCGGGTGATCGGCATCCTGTCGCTGCGGGCGCGCCAGGCGGGGCGGCGCATGCAGGGCCACGCCATCCTGGGCACGGTCGAGGAGATCGAGACCGTGCTCGACACCCTGCGCGCCGAGGGCCGGCTGCCGGCGGTCATCGTGCTCGCCTCCGGCCTGTCCGGCGCCGGTGCTCGAATCGCTGCTGGACGCCGCCGACCGCCACGGCGTGCCGGTCCGCCGCGCCCCGGCGCCGACCACCCTGGCCCCGGCCGGCGGCGGCGAAGGCCGGCGCGTCGAACTGCGCCCGGTCTCGATCGAGGATCTGCTCGACCGCCCGCAGGTGGCGCTCGACCGCGAGGGCATGGCGCGGCTGGTGCAGGGCCGGCGCGTGCTGGTCACCGGCGCCGGCGGCACCATCGGCGGCGAATTGGCGCGGCAGGTCGCGGCCCTCGGCCCGGCCAGCCTGACGCTGCTCGATCACGGCGAATACGTGCTCTACGAGATCGACCTCGAACTGCGCGAGAAGCACCCCGAGGTGGCGCGCCGCGCCGTGCTGGCCGATGTGCGCGACGAGGCGCGCATCCGCCGCCTGTTCGAGGAGATCCGCCCCGAGCTGGTGTTCCACGCCGCCGCGCTGAAGCATGTGCCGATGGTCGAGAACGACCCGCTGGAAGGGCTGCTGACCAATGCGCTCGGCACCCGCATCGTGGCCGATGCGGCGCGCGCGGTCGGCACCACGGCGATGGTGTTCATCTCGACCGACAAGGCGGTGAACCCGACCTCGGTGATGGGCGCGTCCAAGCGCCTCGCCGAGATGTACTGCCAGGCCTTCGACCGCGATCCCGCGCCGCCGCGGCACGAGCCGCGGCCAGAACGGCATGCGCTGCATCACGGTGCGCTTCGGCAATGTGCTCGGCAGCACCGGCTCCGTCGTGCCGCTGTTCCGCCGGCAGTTGGAACGCGGCGGGCCGCTGACCGTCACCCACCCCGACATGCGCCGCTATTTCATGACGGTGCGCGAGGCGGTGGGCCTGGTGCTGCAGGCGAGCGTGGTCGGCACCACCGACCCGGAGAACATGCCGCCCGAACTGGCCGAGGGCGGCATCTTCGTCCTCGACATGGGCGAGCCGGTGAAGATCGTCGACCTGGCGCGGCGCATGATCCGCCTGGCCGGGCTGCGCCCGGACGAGGATGTCGAGATCCGCTTCACCGGCCTGCGCCCGGGTGAGAAGCTGTTCGAGGAATTGTTCCACGGCCAGGAACCGCCGCGCCCGACCGCCTTCCCCGGCCTGCTGGTGGCGACGCCGCGCACCGCCGATGCGGCGCTGGTGGGCCGGGCGATCGATGAGATCGCGACCGCCGCGCGCGGCGGGACGCCCGGCCTGGCGCTGCAGCAGCTCGGCCGGCTGGTGCCGGAATTCGAGCATGCGCCGGAAGGGACCATCGCGACGCGGTGAGGCGCGGCGCGCCGGGTCGGCGCCGGTTGGCCGGAGAGGCGCGCCGCCCCTCTCCAGACCTCACCCCGCCAGGGTGCGGGGCACCCTGGACCGCCGGAACATGGCGACGTGCATCGCGCGTTGGTCATGCCCCCCGGTCACCCGAGGACACCTGCTGCAGGGCGGGCCGCGGGGGCTGGACGCGGTGGCGGGCGTGCGGCCGTGATCCGCGATGCCGGGAAGACGGCATTCCAGCGGCCACGGCCTTTCCCGCATTCCGGCCGGCCTCGCGCACGGCCCCAGGCACCGCCGCCCGGATTGGGCGCCGTCGTGCCGTGGTGATCAGTACCGATCCGGCACGTACAGCTCCGGCGGCAGCGTCGCCCGTTCGTAATCCGGGTCGAACACGCGCTCGGGCAGCGTCACCGGCTCGTGCGGCACCTCCCCATAGGGGACCGTCGACAGCAGGTGCGCGATGCAGTTCAGCCGCGCGCGCTTCTTGTCGTTGCCTTCGACGATGGTCCAGGGCGCCTCGGGGATGTTCGTGCGCGCGAACATGTCCTCCTTCGCCTTGGTGTACTGCTCCCACCGCACGCGGGATTGCAGGTCCATCGGCGAGAGCTTCCACTGCTTGATCGGGTCGTGGATGCGCATCAGGAAGCGCAGCTGCTGTTCCTCATCCGTGATGGAGAACCAGTACTTCACCAGGATGATGCCCGAGCGCACCAGCATGCGCTCGAATTCCGGCACGTCGCGGAAGAAGTCCTCGACCTGGCGCTCCTCGGCGAAGCCCATGACGCGCTCGACGCCGGCGCGGTTGTACCAGGACCGGTCGAACAGCACCATTTCGCCGGCCGCCGGCAGATGCGGGACGTAGCGCTGGAAATACCATTGCGACCTCTCGCGGTTCGTCGGTGCCGGCAGGGCGATGACGCGGCAGGCGCGCGGATTGATGCGCTGGGTGATGCGCTTGATCACGCCGCCCTTGCCGGCGGAATCGCGGCCCTCGAACAGCACCACCATCTTGAGGCCCTGGTGCTGCACCCAGTCCTGCAGCTTCACCAACTCGGCCTGCAGGCGCAGCAACTCGCGGAAATACAGGCCGCGGTCGAGCGTGCTCTTCTTCCGCGTCGCCAGCAGCGCGCGCAGTTCGGGCGGAATGCGACCGTCGTCGATCTCGTGCTCGAGTTCCTCGTCGAAATCATCCTCGATCTCGATCTCCATCCAGGACCGCTCATGCGGGGTCCTTCGGATCATCGGTCATGCGCGGCTCCGTCCTGCGTCCAGGGCTGGACTGCTAGCGACTCAGCGCGAAAGGCGGATGACAGTTTCGAGACGAATGCGGCAAGCCGCGCGGCCCGGCGGTCGTTTCGGGTTCGCGCTGCGCGAGCGAGCCGGCCGGCAGGGCGCCGCGCGCCGCCCAGGCGGTGCGAACGAAGCGCGCCAGGCCCGACGGGGCCGGCCGCCGGTCCATGCAAACGCCGCGGCGGCACCGGGGCGCGGCCACCGTGGCGCCCTTTTGCGTTGCACAACGATACCAAGGGTGATTTCGCCCGACGCGGCCACCGGGTCTATGACCCATCCACCGTTTCGCGTGAGGCTTCGAGACATCATGACCGCCCCCATCGCACTGTTCGACGTGAAGGCCCAGCAGGCGCTGATCCGCGAGGAGCTGGACCGCCGCATCGCCGCCGTGCTCGACTCCGGCCGCTTCATCAACGGCCCCGAGGTCGCCGAGCTGGAGGAAAGGCTCGCCGCCTTCGCCGGCTGCGCCCATGCCGTCGGCGTCTCCTCCGGCACCGATGCGCTGCAGATCGCCATGATGGCCGAGGGCATCGGCCCCGGCGACGCGGTGTTCCTGCCGGCCTTCACCTATACCGCGACCGCCGAGGTGCCGCTGGTGCTGGGTGCGACGCCGGTCTTCGTCGATGTCGAGGCCGGACCTTCAACATCGACATCGCCGACCTCGAGGCCCGCATCGCCGCGGTGAAGAAGGACGGCCGGCTGAAGCCGCGCGCGGTGGTGGGCGTGGACCTGTTCGGCCTGCCGGCGGATTGGACCGCGATCGAGGCGATCTGCGCGCGCGAGGGGATGTTCGCCCTGGACGACGCCGCGCAGGCCTTCGGCGCGACGCTCGGCAATCGGCGGCTCGGCTGCTGGGCGCATGCCACGGCGCTGTCCTTCTACCCGACCAAGACGCTCGGCGCCTATGGCGATGGCGGCGCGCTGCTGACCAACGACGCGGACCGCGCGGATCTCTACCGATCCCTGCGCACCCATGGCGAAGGCAAGACGCGCTATGCGGTGGACCGGACCGGCATGAACGGCCGGCTCGACACGCTGCAGGCAACCATCCTGCTGGCCAAGATGACGCTGTTCGACGACGAGCTGGCGCAGCGCAGGCGCCTTGGCGCGGCCTATGATGCCGCGCTGGCCGGGCATGTCGGCGTGCAGGTGGCACCCGACGGGGGCCGAGAACGCCTATGGCCTCTACACCATCCGCCTGCCCGATGCGGCGCACGCGCGCACGGGTGCAGGCGGCGCTGACGGAACAGAAGATCGGCAGCGGCATCTACTACCCGAAGCCGCTGCACCATCAGCCGGCCTACGCCGCGCACCATGCCGGCTGCATCATCGGTGGCCCGGCGCCGCTGCCCGTCAGCGAGGCGCTGTGCGATCAGGTGCTGTCCCTGCCGATGCATCCCTACATGAGCGAGGCGGATGCGGCGCGGGCGGCGGCAGTGGTGATCGGGGCGCTCTGACCCGGGCAGCGGCTCGCGCGGCGCCGATGCGGTCCAGAGGTTTTCTCTGGCCGGGCGAGGAATGATCCTGCCACCGAATGCCGAAGATGGCGGGATCGTCCGGGGTGTCACGGGATGCGTCGCGCTCACGCCGGTCATCCGGCCCGGCGTGGGGTCCGGGCGGGGCCACGGCCAGGTCATTGCGGTCCCGACGACGGAAATCATTGAATTCAACCGCCTCACGGTCGCAGCATGTGTTTTCGCGCCGATGAGGTTCCGATGCGTCGCAGGACCCTTCTGACCGCGGCTGGCGCCGCGGCCCTTCCCGATCCCGCATCCGGCCCGTGCCGATGATGCCGTCGATGTCGCCCTGGTGCTGGCGGTCGATGTCTCGCGCTCGATCGACGCCGATGAGGCGCGGTTGCAGCGCGAGGGATACCGCACCGCGGTATCCGACCCGGTGGTGGTGGCCGCGATCCGCGGCGGCATGGTGGGCGCCATCGCCGTCGCCTATGTCGAATGGGCCGGCATCGAATATCAGCGCACCGTCATTCCCTGGCGGCGCATCGCCAGCCAGGCGGATGCCGATGCCTGGGCCGCCGAGACTCGCCACCGCGCCGCGCACCTCGCTGTCCTGGACCTCGATTTCCGGCGCCATCCGCCATGCCCGCGCCGATCTGGCCGAATGTCCGTGGGAGGCGACGCGCCGCGTGATCGATGTCTCCGGCGACGGGGTGAACAATTCAGGCCCGCCGGCCGACCAGCAGCGCGACGCCGCGGTGGCCGAGGGCATCACCATCAACGGCCTGCCCATCATCAACGATCGCCCGACCTTCGGCCGGCTGCCGCCGGTGCCGCTCGACGACTACTACCGGGAGAACGTGATCGGCGGCGACGGCAACTTCATGATCGTCGCCGAGGATTTCGAGAGTTTCGGCGTCGCCGTGAAGCGCAAGCTGATCCGCGAGATCGCCGCGCTGCCGAGCCTGCCTATTCCGGCGTGACCTCGTTCCGCTCCACCAGGCGCATGCAGCCCTGGACCACCGGGGCGCAGGCGGAATTCTGCGACATCGGCAGGTCCGAGGATGCGGAATAGCCGATGCGCGTCACCTTGTTGTCCACCAGCTGGAAGGTGACCCGGCAGCTCGACCCGGCCGAGACCGACAGCGAGCCGCCGATCACCGGCACCGGCGCCGAGACGCCGGCGGCCGGCGGCGTGCGGTCATAGGTCCAGAACTCCCCGCCGGCGGAGCGTGCCGTCAGGTTCGGCACGCCGGCGCACAGCCGCAGGTCATCGGCGCGCAGGCCGATCAGTTGTTCCCGCCCGTCATCCGCAGTCGCGGAATCGCGGGCGGAGCAGGTCGTCAGAACCAGCGGCAGCAGCAAGGGCAACAGGCGAAACGGCGCGATCATGCCGGCGGCTCCATGGGCAGGGCTGCGGCGCGGCCCGCCATCCGGTCCGCCCCATATGCTGCGTTTCGTCCCCACTGAAGCGAAAAGGCAGGCCAGCGAACGCGGTCGCGGCGCCGACAGATAGCGCCACTTCGGCGCCAAGGGCCAGTGACGGCTGGTTTCAATCAGTATCTTCGAGCGAAAGGCCGAGTTCCTCCAGCCCTTCCTCCAGCATGTCGCCCAGCATGTCGATGCCGAGCAGGTATTCCGCCGGATCGCGGATGTTGCGCTCCTTCGCCGAGAGTCCGCGCCTCCTCGAATTCCTCGCCGCTGTAGTCGCCGCGGCCGACCCAGGCCAGCGCGATGAGGGAGGCCTGCTCATCCTCGTTCAGTTCGGCGATGAAGGCGCGCAGGGCGTCCTCATCCATGTTCTCGTCATCGTCGGCGTCGAGGCCTTCCTCATCCTCCTCATCGCGGGCGATGGCGCCGCTCTCCTCGCCTTCCTGCACGGCGCGGGCCGCGTCGGCGATGGCGGCGACGGATTCGAGGCTGATGCCGAGGTCAAATTCCTCATCGTCGTCGCGCTCGGCCATGGTGCTTGCTCTCCGGTCTGGTCGGAATCGGCGCAATCAAGCATGGGCGGGCGGGGGCTTCCACCCATCGATGCGAAGTTTTGCGCGGCGCGGCGCGCGCGCCGCGGTCAGGCCGCCCAATCGGGCGCGAAATCCGGGTTCACCAGACGCCGGTCCTTGGGCAGCGCGGCGATCGCGGCGAGGTCCTCCGCGTCCAGCGACAGCGATGCGGCGGCGAGGTTCTCCTTCTGCCCCTGCGCGCGCCCCGATTTCGGGATGGCGACGAGGTTCGGCTGCGCCATCAGCCAGGCGATCGCCACCTGCACCGGCGTCGCGCCGTGCTTGCGGGCGATGGCCTGCAGCGCCGGGTCGTCATTCACCTGCGCCTTGGCAACCGGCGAATAGGCGGTCAGCGCCAGGTCGTGCTCGCGGCACAGGGCGGCCAGCTTCTCCTGCCACAGATAGACGTGGCATTCGACCTGGAGCGCCGCGATCGGCGCGATCCGCAGGTCCAGTGCCCGCTTCAGCAGCCCGGGCGGGAAGTTGCACACGCCCACGGCCCGCGCCAGCCCATCCGTGCGCAGCTTGGCCAGCGCGGTCAGCGAGGCGGCAAGGTCCATGCCCTTCGCCGGCCAATGAATGTGGATCAGATCGGCATAGGGGGTGCCGAGCCGCTTGAGCGACGCCTCGGCCGAGGCCCGCAGGGCATCCGGGGCGAGTTCCGTCCACCACACCTTGGTGGTGAGGAAAATCTCCTCCCGCTTCAGCCCCGAGGCCTTGATCCCGGCGCCGACGGCTTCCTCGTTGCCATACATCGCGGCGGTGTCGATGTGGCGGTAGCCGAGGCCGATGGCGCCCTCGACCGCCGCGCTCGCCTCCGCCCCGCGCAATTGCCAGGTGCCGAGGCCGATGCGCGGGATGGCCAGCAGGTTGGTCTCCAGGATCGGGTTCATTGCGGATGTCCTATCGCTTCGAAAGGTCGATCAGGCCGGCGAAGCCGCCCTCGGTGCCGAAGGCGAGGTGCGAGCCCGTCCCGTTCCAGGCCAGCGCCGAGACGCCGGACCCGCGCGGTGCGGCGACCGGCACGACGCGGCCGGAGGCAACCTCGGCGATCAGCACCAGCCCATCATCGAAGCCGGCGGCGACGATCTCCTGGCTCGGGTGGCAGGCGACGGTGGTGCACAGCACGCCATCCCCGCCGGCCAGTTCCGTCGGCGCCTTGCCCATCGGCCCGCCGCCGAAGAACGGCCACAGCACGACGCAATCCGCCCCGGCCGTCGCCAGCCAGCGCCCCTTGGCGGTGAAGCCGAAGGATTTCGTCTTGGACGGATACCCCGCCATGCGCATGTGCTGCCCATCGGCCAGGCGCCAGCCATGCAGCGTATTCTCCTGCATGGTGGTCACGACATGCGTGCCGTCGGGGCTGATCACCACGCCGGTGTGGCTGCCCTTCCATTCCAGCAGCCGCGGGGTTGCTTTCCTTCGCGGCGACGAACCACAGCGAGGCACCGTTGTAGTGCGCTCGCCGCGATGCGCTTGCCCTTGGCGTCGAAGGCGATGCCCGTGACGGTGGAAGGATGCGCCAGCGACTTCAGCGCCGCGCCCTTGCCGTCGAGGACATGCACCGCCTTGCCGACCGCGGCCGCGCGCAGGCCGCTCTCATGGGCGGCGACCTGGTCCACCCATTTGCTGCCGTAGGTCGCGACCTCGGTCGGCGCTGCCGTCGGGGGCGACATGCATCAGGCGGCCATCGTCGCCGCCGGTCAGCACGCCGTCCTTGCGCATCGGCGCAGATGCACAGGCAGGCGCCGTCATGGGCGGCGACCGATTGCCAGCCCTCGGCCAGGCGCACCGTGCCGTCGCCCAGGGCGAAGGCGCAGGAACGGCCCTCACGGCCGAAGGCCACGCCGATGACCCAGGCGCCGAGGTCCTGGGCGTCGCCGCGGGATTCGAGGAGGAAGTCGGTGTCGCTCATGGGCAGCAAGGTCGGGGGAGTGAACTCCCCCGAACCCCCTCCTTTTTCTGTCTATTGGTGCTGGCCCCCGCCGTCAGTCTCCAACGGATAGAAAAAGGAGGGGGGGCGGGGGGAGTTCTCTCCCCCCGGTTCATGCGGGCGGCGGCGTCCAACGCGCGATCTCCGCCTGGATCTTCGCCTCATCCTCGCCCGCCTGGCAGGCCTCGAAGCCACGCCGCAGCCAGGGGCGGTTCAGGTCGCGACCGATGAAGACGATCTTCGAGCGCTTCGGATCGCCCTCCTTCACCTCGCCGATGAAATCGCCGTCGGCGATCATGTGCACGGCCTGGAAGGCGAAGCGGCGGCTGTCATCGGCGTAGTACAGGATGCCCTTGGTGCGCAGCAGGTCCTGGCCCTTGGACGCCAGCACCTGGGTGATCCAGGCGTTGAAGCGTTCCGCGTCGATCGGCTTGTCCACCTCGAAGGAGACGCTGTTCACCTCGCTGTCATGCTCGTGGTGGTCCTCGCCGGACAGGAATTCCGGCTCGCGCTCCAGGATGCGGGCGAGGTTGAAGGCGTCGCGGCCGATCACGGCATTCGATCGGCACGTCCGACTTGGTGGCGCGGCGGATCTCGGCATAGGGGTTGATGGCGCGGATGCGGCGCTCGACCTCGTCCGCCTCCGCCGGCGTCACCAGGTCCATCTTGTTCAGCACGATGATGTCGGCGAAGGCGATCTGCTCCTGCGCCTCGTTGCTGTCGGCCAGCCGCGCCGCCAGGTGCTTGGCATCCACCACGGTGACGATGGCGTCGAGCTTGGTCGCCCGCTTCACGTCCTCATCGACGAAGAAGGTCTGCGCGACCGGCGCGGGGTCGGCGAGGCCGGTCGTCTCGAGGATGATGCCGTCGAACTTGTCGCGCCGCTTCATCAGGCTGCCGAGGATGCGGATCAGGTCGCCGCGCACGGTGCAGCAGATGCAGCCGTTGTTCATCTCGAACACTTCCTCGTCGGCATCGACGACGAGGTCGTTGTCCACGCCGAGCTCGCCGAACTCGTTGATCACCACGGCGAACTTCTTGCCGTGGTTCTCGGTCAGGATGCGGTTCAGCAGGGTGGTCTTGCCGGCGCCGAGGTAGCCGGTCAGCACCGTGACGGGCACGGGCGCGCGGGCGGTTGTGTCGCTCACGGGGATTCTCCGGAAGGTGTGTCGCTTGCCGCCCATATGGGGTTTTCGGCGGCCGCGGACACCCGGTCGCGACGCAGCGCGACGCGGGCGGCGACGATGCTGGACATCAGCGGGAACAGGAAGCGGCGCCCCTCCTCGGCATTCTCGGCCATGCGCCGGGCGGCGGCGGCGGCGGCGATCGCGCCGACATCGTCCATCGCGACCGCAACGGCCGTCCCGGCCGCGGCGAAATCCGCCGCCTGGCCGCCATCGCGCAGCAGCGGCACCAGCAGGGTCGCCGGCACCGCCAGGGCCTCATCCTCCAGCGCCTCGAGCGCCGCCGGGCCGTGGTCCTTGCGCAGGGCGGCACGGCGCTCGGGGTCGAGCTGCGGCGGCGGGGTGCGGTCGCGCTGGGCCTGGCGCAGCGCGCGCCTCAAGCTCCTCCGGCGTGAAGGGGCGGATCAGCAGGACATCGAAGCCTGCCTCCATCGCGTCGTCCTCCTCCCCGCGCCGCATGCCGCCGGAGGTGCCCACCAGCGGCAGGTCGGCCTGCGGCGGCAGGCGGTCGCGCAGCCGCAGCGCCGCATCCTGCCCATCGAAATCGTCGCCGGCGAAGGCCATGACGACGGCCTCGATCTCCTCGCGCAGCAGCAGGTCCTCGGCGCCGTCCCAGTCGGTGACGGGCAGCACCTCGTGGCCCAGCTTCCTCGAGCATGGTCAGCGTCACCACGCGCGAACTGGCCATGGGATCGACCAGCAACACGCGCAGCATGCGGGCCTCCTGCGGCTTCATCACCGGTGGCCTCAGGCGGCTTCGGCGCGGATCGCGTCGGTCAGCGTGCCGACGATCCGGTCGATATGCGGGCTTCTCGACGATCAGCGGCGGGGAGAGCGCCACGATGTCGGCGGTCACGCGCACCAGCACGCCGGCATCGAAGCAGCGGCGGAACACGTCCATGGCGCGGGCGCCGGGCTTGCCGGGGCGCGGGGCCAGCTCGATGCCGCCGATCAGGCCGAAGTCGCGGATGTCGATGACGTTCGGCGCGTCGCGCATCGAATGCATGGCGTCCTGCCAATAGGGCTCGATGGCGCGGGCGCGGCCGGGCAGGTCCTCGGACTGGTGCAGTTGCATCGTCGCGATGGCGGCGGCGGCGGCCAGCGGATGGCCGGAATAGGTGTAGCCGTGGAAGAACTCGATCCCGCCGGCGACGCCTTCGACCACCGCGTCATAGACGCCATTGCGCACCGCGACGGCGCCCATCGGCACCGCGGCATTGGTCAGGCCCTTGGCCATGGTCATGATGTCGGGCGTCACCGCCAGCCGCTCGGCGCCGAAATTGGTGCCCAGCCGGCCGAAGCCGGTGATGACCTCGTCGAAGATCAGCAGGATGCCGTATTTGTCGCAGATCTCGCGCAGGCGCTTGAGGTAGCCGACCGGCGGCACCAGCACGCCGGTGGAGCCCGCCACCGGTTCCACCATCACCGCGGCGATGGTCTCGGCGCCATGCAGCGCGACCAGGTTCTCCAGCACATCGGCCAGTTCCACGCCGTGCGCCGGCTCACCGCGGCTGAAGGCGTTCTGCGCGGGCAGGTGGGTCGAGGGCAGGTGGTCCACATAGGGCAGCAGCGCGCCGAACTGCTTGCGGTTGCCGCCGATGCCGCCCACCGACATGCCGCCGAAGCCCACGCCGTGATAGCCGCGCTCCCGCCCGATCATGCGCACCCGGCCGGCCTCGCCACGGGCGCGATGGTAGGCCAGCGCGATCTTCAGCGCGGTATCGGCGCTCTCGGACCCGGAATTGGTGAAGAAGACGCGGTCCATCCCCTCGGGCGTCATCTCGGCGATGCGCGCGGCGGCCTCGAAGGCGATCGGGTGGCCGAGCTGGAAGGTCGGCGCATAGTCGAGGATCGCGGCCTGCTTCTGGATCGCTTCCTTGATCTCGACGCCGGCCATGGCCGGCATTGCAGCACCACAGCCCGGCCGTGCCGTCGAGCATCTCCCGCCCCTCGGGCGTGAAGTAGGACATGCCCTCGGCCCGGGCGAGCATGCGTGACGTGTCGCCCTTGAAGTACTTGTTGTCGGAAAACGGCATCCAGTAGGCGTCCAGCGAATTCGGACGCGGCACGTTCATCTCGTTCATCGGGGTCTCCGGGGCCTCGGCACGCCGGCAAACAACACCCTGCGCGCGCCCGGGGGCAAGCGGCGGGTCTTGCCCGCAAGCCGAAAACATGGCCCGATGCCGCCGCCGCATATGGCAGGGCAGGAGCAGTGCGTATGGCTAATGGCCATCTCGTGAGCGTTGTGGCCGTCTTCGCCGCAATGACGGCGGCAGCCGCCGTGCCCGCCCTGCTGCCCCGCCTCGGCATCCCGGGCGTGGTGCTCGAGATCGCGGCCGGGCGTGCTGATCGGCCCGCAGTTGCTGGACCTCGTCCATCCCGGGCCGATCGCTCGTCACCCTGGCCGAACTCGGCCTGTGCGTCGTTGTTCCTGCTCGCCGGGTTCGAGGTCGATCCCGACGTGCTGAAGGGCCGCCCGCTGCGGCTGGCCTGGCGGGGCTGGGCTGCTGTCGGCGCTGCTCGCCGGCGGGGCTGGCTTCGCCCTCGCCGGCGCCGGGGTCATCGAAGCCCCGCTGTTCACCGCCCTGGCGCTGACCACCACGGCGGTCGGCGCGCTGCTGCCGATCCTGCGCGATGCCGGGCGCCTGGTGCCGCCCTACGGTCCGCTCGTTCTCGCCACCGGCGCCATCGGGGAGGCGGCGCCGCTGATCGCGCTTTCGCTGATCCTGGCCGGCAGCGGCGGGGTGCTCGGCCAGGCCCTCATCCTGATCGGCTTCGCCGTCGGGGCGGCGGCGGCGGTGATGGTCGCCGCGCGAACCACGCATGGTCATCTGGCCGCGGTGGTGGCCCGGACGATGGAAAGCTCCGGACAGTTCCCGCTGCGTCTGGTGCTGCTGCTGATGGTGCTGCTCATCGCGCTGTCGGAGGAATTGCGCATCGACCTCGTGCTCGGCGCCTTCGTGGCCGGGGCGGTGGTGCGGGCGGCGATGCCGCACCACCAGCACGACGCGCTGCTGGCCCGCCTCGACGGCCTTGGCTATGGCTTCCTCATCCCGATCTTCTTCATCGCCGCCGGGGTGCGGCTTGATGTCATGGCGCTGGTCACCGACCTGCGCGCCCTGGCGATGGTGCCGGTCTTCGCAGTGCTGATGCTGGCGGTGCGCGGGCTGCCGGTGCTGCTGCTGGCGCCGGGCGGACCTCGACGCGCCGCGCCGCCAGGCCCTGGCGCTGCATGCCGGCACGCAATTGCCGCTGGTGGTGGCGATCGCCGCCATCGCCGTGCAGGCGGGCGAGATGCCGGGCTGGCAGGCGGCGAGCCTGGTCGGCGGCGGCGTGCTGACCATGCTGGTCTACCCGACGCTCGGCCTGCATCGCCTCGCGCGGTAGGGCGCGGCCTTCGCGCCCCGC
>CAVSZN010000009.1:0-202954 GCA_963732425.1 uncultured Alphaproteobacteria bacterium | reverse complement strand
CGCCGCATGGCATGGTCCACCGGCGCCGGAAGGAGGGCGCGTGCATGGCCCAAGGGCGCCTGGTCATCGGCACCAAGCGATATTCGTCCTGGTCCCTGCGCGGCTGGCTGGCCGTGCATCTGGCCGGGCTCGATGTCGAGGAGGTGGTGATCCCGCTCGCCGGCGGCGTCACGCCGGCGGTGCAGCAGGCGACGCCGTCGGGCACCGTGCCGTATCTGGAGCATGACGGCGCGCGGGTGTGGGAAAGCCTCGCCATCGTCGAATACTGCGCCGAGATCGACCCGGCGCTGTGGCCTGCCGACCGCGCCACGCGCGCCCATGCCCGCGCCATCGCCTCCGAGATGCATGCCGGCTTCCGCGGCCTGCGCATGGCGATGCCGATGAATGTCGGCCGGACCTTCCCCGGCCTCGGGCGCACGCCGGAAGCGCTCGCCGACATCGCGCGCATCGAGGCGATCTGGGCCGAGGCGCTTGCCGCCCATGGCGGCCCGTTCCTGTTCGGTGCGGCGTTCGGCGCCGCGGATGCCATGTTCGCCCCGGTGGTGACCCGCTTCCTGACCTGGCAGCCGGACCTCGCCGCCACCTCCCGCGCCTATGTCGCCGCGGTGCGCGCCCATCCGCTGGTGGAACGCTGGCATGCCGAGGCCGCCGCCGAACCCGCCGCCTGGCTCATCGACAAGCACGAGAACCCCGCATGAACACCGCCGTCGCCCTTGATCATGTCGGCGTCGCCGCGCGCGACCTCGGCCCCATGACCGCCGCCTATGAACGGCTCGGCTTCGCGCTGTCGCCGATCGCGCAGCAATCCGGCCGGCGCCGGCCGGACCTGCCGGTGGAACCGTGGGGCTCGGGCAATCGCTGCGCCTTCCTCCGTCACGGCTATATCGAGCTGATCGCGATCCTCGACCCGGCGCTGTACGACAACACGCTGAACGCCTTCCTCGCGCGCTATCCCGGCATGCACATCCTGGCGCTGGCGATCACGGATGAGGAGGCGAACCTCGCCCGGCTGCGCGCGGCGGGGCTCGACATTCCCGGCGTCGCCTGGCTGGAACGCCCGGTCGAGCCCGGCGGGCCGATCGCCAAATTCGCCCGCCTGCCCTTCCCCGACCCGCCGGAAGGCCGCGTCCAGCTGATCCGCCACCTGACGCCCGAACTGGTGTGGAACCCGAAATGGATGGACCACGCCAACAAGGCGGAGGCGCTGGAGGAGGTGATCATCTCCACCACCACCCCGGCCGAGACGGCCGCCCGGCTGTCGCGCCTGTCCGGCCTGGCGGTGGAGCCCGACCCCGCCGGCGGCTTCCTGCTGCGCCTGCCGGGTGCGGCCGCCGCCGCCGGGCCCTTCGCCCCGGTGATGGAGACCCGCGTGCGCATCCTGACCGAGGCCGGCCTGTCCACCGTCCTGCCGGGCGTGGTCGCCGCCGGCCTCGCCCTTCATGGCGGGCATGGTGATCCGCACCGCGGATGCCGGCACGGCGGCGCGGCGGGTGCTGGATGGCATCCCGACGATGGAGGCCCCGGCCGGGGTGATGGTGCCGCCGGCCTTCGCCGCCGGGACCGCCGTGGTCTTCGCGTGACCGGCGCGATGCCCGTCCGCCCTCCGGCCGGAGGCCGACGCCCCGCGCTTCCTGGCCAGCCCGGCACCCGCGCGGGAATCCCGGCCTGCCGCCGGCCCGCCACCGGCAGCCGCGACCAGGCCCAGGCAGACAGACGAAGCAGGCGGGTCGCGGGCCTTCGCTCCACCGGCCTTGCTTGCCGATGACCCCCTTCGCGAAAGCGGTCGGCGCCTCCCTGCGCACCTATTACGCGCCGGGCCGGGCCGCGCTGCTCGATGCGTTCCACGCGCGCTTCCTGTCGGAAGGCGACCTCGCCTTCGATATCGGCACCCATGTCGGCGACCGCGCCGCCTCCTTCCGCCGGCTGGGTGCACGGGTGGTGGCGGTGGAACCGCAGCCGCGCCTCGCCCGCGCGCTGCGGCTGATCTTCCGGGGCGACCCGGGGGTGACGCTGGTGCCGGCGCTGCTGGGCGCCGAGGCCGGCGAGGCGGTGCTGCGCCTCAATACGGCCAATCCCACCGTCGCCACCGCCAGCACCGCCTTCATCGCGGCCGCGGACGGCGCGCAGGGCTGGGAAGGCCAGCGCTGGGATGGGCAGATCGCGCGCCCTGTCACCACGCTGGACGCCCTGGCCGCACGCCATGGCCTGCCGGCCTTCGTGAAGATCGATGTGGAGGGCTTCGAGGCCGAGGTGCTGCGCGGCCTGAGCCGGCCGCCGCGTGCGCTGTCCTTCGAGTTCACCACGATCCAGCGGGATGTGGCGGCGGAATGCCTCGTGCTGCTCTCGGCGCTCGGCTATCGGGCGTTCAACGCCTGCCTGGGGGAAAGCATGGCCTTCGCCCATGCCGCGCCGGTCGATGCGGCGGCGATGGCGGCGTGGATCGAGGCCCTGCCGCATGCGGCGAACAGCGGCGATGTCTATGCGAGCCTGATGCCGGAAAGGCTGGCGTGACGGGCGGCCCCCTGGCCGACGCTGGACGGCGTGCCCCGTCCGGGGCATAGCCGCCCCCGCCCATGCTCATCGACGCTGTCCTGCGGCATCTCGCCTTCGCCCTCGGTCTCGCGCTGCTCTCCGCGGCGACGGTGCGGCTGATGATCGCCTACCCGATCCTCGACCACCCCAATGCGCGGTCATCGCATGTCCGGCCGACGCCGCGCGGCGGCGGGGTGGGCGTGGTGCTGGCCTTCGTCACCGGCATGGCGGCGCTGTATGCCGGGGCGGAATACGCGCGGCTGCCGCCGCCGCAATTCCTCGGCGTGATCGGCGCGGCGGTGGCGATCGCCGCCGTGTCCCTGTGGGACGACGTGGCGGATCTGCGCTTCGCGGTGAAGCTCGCGGCGCAGGCGGCGGCGGCGCTGGTGGCGGTGGCGGCGGGGCTGGTGCTCGACCGCCTGGCGCTGCCCTGGGTCGGGCAGGTCTCGATCGGCTGGCTCGGCGTGCCGCTGACGCTGTTCTGGATCGTCGGCTGCACCAATGCCGTGAATTTCATGGATGGGCTGGACGGGCTGGTCGGCGGGTCGGTGTTCCTCGCCGCGGTCATCCTGTGCGTGGTGGCGGGCGATGAGGGCGGCTGGTTCGTCTATGCCGCGGCGCTGCTGATCGCCGCGGGGCTGGCCGGCTTCCTGCCGTTCAACCTGCATCCGGCACGCATCTTCATGGGCGATGTCGGCAGCCAGTTCCTCGGCTTCATGATGGCGGTGCTCGCCGTGGCCGCGGCGCAGTTCGATGCGGCCTCGGTATCGTTCCTGATCGTGCCGCTGCTGCTGTTCGGGCTGCTGTTCGATGCCGCCTTCACCCTGGTGCCGGCGGGCGCTGATGGGCGAACGCATCGCCTCGGCGCACCGGACGCATCTGTACCAGATGGCGCAGCGCTCCGGCCTCGGGGTGCGCGCCGTCGCCGGCGGTGCATTGGGGCTTCGTGCTGTTCCACGGCGCGCTGGTCGGGCTGTTCCTGCGCATGGCGCCGGACACCAAGCCGCTGATCGTGCTGCCGGCGCTCGCCGTGCAGGTCGCCTGGGCGTTGTATGTGGCGCGTCGGGTGCGGCGCGCCGGGCTTACCTGGGCAGCGGGATGATCTCGACGGGGGCCGGGGCGGACAGCACCTCGACCACCAGCGGCGGCAGGTCGTCGCCGACCCATTGCTCGGAACGGAACACCGCGTAGCTGCGGGCATCGGCCCAGAACTGGTTGGTGAACTGCGCCCCGCCGCGACAGGTCTCGACGACCAGCAGCGTCTCCTCGATCGGCGCCGGCCCCACCGTCATCCGGCAGTCGAGCCGCACGCCGAAGCGCATCCGCGACGGGTCGGTCGCCGATCGCATCAGGTCAACCACGCGGGTGGCGCGGAACTCGCCCTCCCCCAGTTCCGGCAGGCGGGCGAGCAGGTCGGTGCCGTCGAAGCGCGTCGCGGCCAGCACCTGGCGCAGCCCGGCGGTGGCGACCACGCGAGCACCTTCGGTCGACACCGCGACCCCGCCCGGCGTGCGCCACAGGCGGCGCTCGCCTTCCTCCTGCAGCAGCGTCGCGACGCCGCGGCGCGACCCGAGGCTGAGCGCCAGGGCGGCTTCGCCCCGGGGCGGCTGCGCCGGCGCGCTGTCCCATTCCGCCTCCGGCTCACCGGTGCCGAAGATGGCCTCGGTCAGCCCGGCCGGCAGGATGTCGTCACTGAGGAACGGCCCGCAGGCGGCGGGCAGCAACAGGCAGAGCAGGACGGGCCAACGCATGATGCGAGAATATCATGGCGCCTTGATAAACCCATGGGTGAATTTCCGGGCCGCTCATCACGCTGGCCTGGGCCGTTGCAAGGCCAGCATGCCGGCCGCCAGGGCCATGCCGATCCAGTGCGGATAGGGCAGCATGTCCACCGCGAAGTGCTCGATCAGCGCCGGGAAGATCATCAGCAGCCCCGCCACCGCCAGGCCCAGCCTTTCCCAGCCGGCCATGAGCCGGCGGCCATAGCCCTGCGCCGCCGCCGCCAGGGCGGCGAGGCCGGCGGCCGCCAGCACCGTCTGCCAGATCACGTCGATCCAGCCCATGGTCGGCGTGAAGTTCAGCAGCAGGCCGACGCCCTCGGGGTCGGTGACGAAGACGAAGGGCAGCAGGAAGGCCGGCAGCGTGTATTTCCACGCCTGCAATGTGGTGCGGTACGGCCCGGCGCCGGTGATCGCCGCCGCCGCGAAGGGCGACAGCGCGGTGGGCGGCGAAACCTCGGACAGCACGGCGTAGTAGAAGACGAACATATGCGCCGCGTAGTCCGGCACGCCGAGCTTGGTCAGCGCCGGTGCCGCGACCACCGCGCAGATGATGTAGGAGGCGGTGACCGGCACGGCGAGCCCGATCACCCAGACGATCAGCGCGGTGTACAGCGCGGTGACGACGATCGAGCCACCCGCTGCCTGGATCGCGATGTCGCTGAATTTCAGCCCCAGCCCGGTCAGCGTGATGACGCCGACGATGATGCCCGCGCTGGCGCAGGTCGCGGCGATGCCGACCGCCTGGATGGCGCCCGATGCCAGCGTCTCGACCAGGCGCCACGGCCACATCGCCTGCTCGGGGCGGATGAAGGACAGCAGCACCGCGACGATCATCGCGTAGAGCACCGACAGCGTGGCGGAATAGCCCCACACCATGAAGACGATGATCGCGATCAGCGAGGAGAAGTGGAAGCCGTAGCGCCGCACCAGCGCCGGGATCGGTTCCACCACCATGCCGTCGACGATATCGATGCCGCCGTTCTCGGCCTGGATGCGCTTCTGGTCGAGTTCGACCATGAACAGCAGCGACGCGTAGTAGAGGATGGTCGGGATCACCGCCATCTTCAGCACGTCGAGATAGCCGATCTTGAGGTATTCGGCGATCAGGAAGGCCGCCGCCCCCAGCACGGGCGGCGAGATGATCGCGCCCAGCCCGCCGGCCGCGAGCAACCCGCCCGCATCATCGGCGCGGTAGCCGACCTTCTTCATCATCGGCCAGGCGACGGTGCCGAGCGTGACGGTGGTCGCGACACCCGAACCCGACGGCCCGCCGAGCAGGAAGGATGACAGCACCACCGTGCGCCCCGCGCTCGCCGCCTTGCCGCCGGTGGCGGCGAAGGAGAAGTCGACGAAGAACTTGCCCGCCCCGCTGTTCTGCAGGATGGCGCCATAGATGGTGAACAGGATGATCAGCGTGGCCGAGACATCGACCGCGGTGCCGAATATCCCCTCAAGCGTGATGGTCAGATGCGGGATCAGCCGTTCGCTGTCATAGCCCTGGTGCTGCCAGGGCGGCGGCAGGAAGTTGCCGAAGAAGCCGTAGAGCAGGAACATGATGGCGACGACCGGCATCACCGGCCCGGTGGTGCGCCGCGCCGCTTCCAGCACCAGCGCGATCAGCATCCAGCCGACCACCAGGTCCATCGGCTCGGGGAAGATGTAGCGGTCCTGCAGGTCGTCGCCGCCGGCGATCAGGTACCAGATGCAATAGACCGCGGCGGCGGCGAGCGCGACATCCCACGGCATCAGCCGGTTGCGGAAGCGCCGCAGCACCGGGAACAGCACGAAGCCCAGCACCAGCGCGAAGCCGACATGGACGTAGCGCAGCGTCGTGGTGGGCACGATGTCCCATGCCGCCCACAAATGGAACAGCGACATCGCCAGCGCGAGCATCGTCGCGCCATAGCCGAGCCAGCCGGAGATAGCGGTTCTGTGCGCCTTCCTCCTCCTCGATCAGTTCCTCGATGCGCGCGGCGGTGGCCTCGTCGAGGCCGTCGGTCTTGGCCTCGGGTGGCAGATGGTGGGTGGTGCTGGTCACAAATGCGGCTCCGCCAGGGCGTCATCGAAAATGGCGACGGGAGCGCCCCGGTGGGGACGCTCCCGCCCGTCAGGCGCGGTCAGGGGTCAGAGGCTGGCGCCCTGGCCCTTCCAGAAGGCTTCGGCGGCCGGGTGCCAGGCGATGCCCGCGGCCGCGGTCTTCTGGCCTTCGATCTTGAAGTCGCGCGCCGCCGAATGGACCAGCGCCCAATCGGCCCGGCTGCCCCAGGTGACGTTCATGATCTGCGTCACCAGCGCGGCGGGCATGTCCTCGCGCACCGCCATGATGTTGCCGACCGACATCTGCTTGTTCGGCGTGGTCTGGCCCGGATAGGTGTTCGGCCGGGATGACCTCGGGGAAATAGACCGGGCCGTATTTCTCGACGATGCGCGGGATGTACTGGTCGTGGTCGATCAGCACGATCTGCACGCCCGGCGTCGCGCCGAGGTCGGTGACGGCGCTGGTCGGCACGCCGGAGACGAAGAAATAGGCGTCGAGCTTGCCGTCCTTGATCGCGTTGGTGCTCTCGGCCGGGGACAGGCGCTCGCGCGCGCGGAAATCCTTCTCGCGGTCGAGGCCGGCACCCTCGATCAGGCGGAAGGCCATCACCTCGGTCGCCGAGCCCGGCGCGCCGGTGGAGATGCGCTTGCCCTTCAGGTCCTGCATGGAGCGGATGCCGGTGGAGGCCACCGTCACCACCTGCATGCGGTTGGTGTAGAGCACCGCGATGGCGCGCGCCGGCACGGCACGGCCGCGGAAGCGGTCGCGGCCTTGCGACGGCATCGACCGCCGCATCGACCTGGGTGATGGCGATGCCGACGCGGCTGGCACCCAGCAGCTGCATGTTGGCGACCGAACCGCCGGTCACCTCGACCGTGGCGCTCATGCCCGGGATGCCGCGCGACAGGTAATTCGCGAGCGCGCCGCCGAGCGGGTAATAGACGCCGCCCGTGGTGCCGGTGGCGATGGCGAGTTGCTGCGCAGCCTGCGCCCGCGCCAGGCCGGGCAGGGCAAGGCTGCCGGCAGCGGCGGCAAGGGCGGTTCGACGGGTAATCCCGGACATCAGAGTTCCTCCGTTTTCGTTGACCGATGCGACATGATGGCCGCGGATGGGCGAACCTTTAAAGCCCACGCCGTTGATCTGGCGCAAGGCCGGGCGCCCCGGGCCCCGGCATTCTGCCGCCACCGTCCCCTGGAGGAAATTGCCATGACCGGTCCCACCGCCCGCGATCTGATGACGCCCGACGTCGTGACCGTGCCGCCCGAAACCCCGGTGATGGCGATGGCGCGGCTGCTTGCCGACCGCGGCATCTCCGCCGTGCCGGTGGTCGATGCGGCCGGCGCCGTGCTCGGCATCGTCACCGAGGCCGACCTGGTCCGCCGCCTGGCGGGTGAGGAGGACAAGCCGTCCTCATGGTTCGGTGCCCTGTTCTCCGACCCGGCGAGCCAGGCGGAGCGTTTCGCCCGCACCCATGGCGTGACGGCGAAGGACCTGATGACCGAGAAGGTCGTTTCGGTGACGCCTGAGACCACCGCCGCGCACATCGCCCACATGATGGAGGAACAGAAGATCCGCCGCGTCGTGGTGCTCGAAGGCGACAAGCTGCGCGGCATCGTCAGCCGCGCCGACCTGCTGCGCGCGCTGGTGACGCCGCGCGCATGAGGAAGCGGAACTGTCCGATGAGCGCGTCCGCCGCGCCGTGATGGCGGCGATGAAGAAGGAACCCTGGACCGACACCTTCTACACCATGGTCGAGGTGAAGGAGGGCAAGGTGACCTTCCACGGCTTCCGCCGCTCCGACGCGGTGCAGAAGGCGCTGCGCGTGCTGGCCGAGAATGTCCCGGGCGTGAAGGGGGTCGAGGACGACACCCAGCCGATGCCGGTCTTCATCTACGGCGCCGCGTGAGGGCGGGCGCGGGACTGCGCCGGACCGCGCATTCCCCGGCTGCCTGACGGCACTGCCTGCCGGCGAGGTGATGAAACCTGCGGCGACGCTTCTGCGCTAGGATGGCTTGCGGCCGGGGCGACCCGGCCGCGCGTTCTTTGCCAGGGAATTCGCCATATGGCCCGCGTCCGCATTCGCCACCTCACGCGCTACGACTATCGCAACCCGGTCGGGCTGACGCAGCACCGCCTGATGGTGCGCCCCCGCGACAGCCATGACCTGCGGCTGCATGACGCGACGCTGGCCATCTCGCCCACGCCCACGGTCACCCGGTGGGCGCATGACGTCTTCGGCAACTCGGTCTGCCTGATCGATTGGGGGCGGGATGTGCAGACCGATCATCTCGAAATCGTCTCGGAACTCGACCTCACCCATTTTCCGGCAGGGCCCGAACTGCCCTTGGCGACGATCGATCCCGGGGTGGAGATCTTCCCGTTTTCCTACGGCGCGGAGGAGGCGCCGGACCTCGCCCGGCTGCGCGAGCGGCACCTGCCCGATCCGCAGCGCCAGGTCGATGCCTGGGCGCGGCGCTTCCTGGCGCACCGGGAGGCGACCCACACGCTGCCGATGCTCGAGGCGATGACGCGCGCCATCCGCGACGAATTCACCTATGAGGGCCGCGAGGCGGAAGGCACCAACAGCGCGGTCGTCACGCTGGAAAGCGGGCGCGGCGCCTGCCGCGACTTCTCGCTGCTGATGATGGAGGCGGCGCGCAGCCTGGGCCTCGCCGCGCGCTTCGTCACCGGCTACCTGTATGAGGACAATGGCGGCGGCACCGTGGGCGGCGGCGCCACCCATGCCTGGTGCGCGATCTACGTTCCCGGCGCGGGGTGGGTGGAATACGACCCGACCAACGGCCTGGTGGCGGGCGCGAACCTGATCCGCGTCGGCGCCACGCGCACGCCGGAACAGGCGGTGCCGGTGGGCGGTGGCTTCTTTGGCGACCCGGATGCGTTCCTGGGTCTGAGCGTCGATGTCACGGTCGAGGTGGGCGACAACCCGCCGCCGCAGGCGCAGGACGCGCCGCCCGCGCAGGAGGATGCCCCGGCGCAGGCCTGATGCCGACAGCCACGGCCTTCGACCGTTGGCTTTCGCCCGTTCCGGCCCTCGTGCACCGGGCGCGATCCCGCGGATTGCCTGGCTTCGCGCCGGAGGGTCACCTTCGGCGTGGCGCCCGCCGTCCGGCGGGCCGCATACGGTGTCTCTGCAGGCAGCGAGGCCTCAGGCCGACGGCATGATACCGGCTCTGCCAGGCCCCGCGAGCGCCGCCACGGGCATGCCCTGCGAGCGCCTCTCACGCCTGGTGGCGGCATGCCCGCCGCCCGGCCCGGTCCTCCGCGAACGGAAGCCGCGCGCCGTGGGGTCAGCCGGCGACCGGCACCGCCACGCCGACCATCGCATCGCGCGTCACCAGCGCGGCGAGCCGCGCCTCATCCCAGCCCTCGGTCCCCGCCGGGCGCATCGGCAGCACCATCCAGCGATAATCCGCAGTGCTGTCCACGACGCGGATCTCGACGCTGTCGGACAGGTTCAGCCCCCATTCGGCCAGCACGGCCGCGGTTCACGCACCGCGCGCGACCGGTAGGCGAAGGATTTGTACCAGTTCGGCGGATAGCCCAGCACCGCGCGCGGGTAGCAGGAACACAGCGTGCAGACGACGAGGTGGTGCCGCCCCGGCGTGTTCTCGAGCACGCCGAGCGGCGGGGCGCCGGCCATCGAGACACCCATCGCTCGGCGGCGGCCTTGCCGTCCGCCAGCAGCAGCGCGCGATAGGCCGGGTCGGTCCAGGCGCGGGCGACCATGCGCGCGCCGGTCTCCGGGCTGGCCTTGTCGGTATTCGCCTGGCGCGCCGCGATCTCGGCCTCGGTGACGATGCCGCGGGCTTCGAGCGCGGCAACAGGCGGTCGAGCAGGGCGATGCTGTCGGGACGCGGGGGGGCGGCCATGGTCAGGCTTTCTCCGGGGTGCCGCGGCGCCGGGCGCCGTGGGGTTGGGTTCCAGCCAATGCTCGAAGACCTCGACCATCACGGTGTCGCCGGGCCTGCCCTCGTGCCAGATCGGTTCCTGCGCGAACAGCACATGGTACAGCGTGCGCTTCGGCGCCGGCCGCGCGAAGGCGAGGTCCTCGGGGTTGGCGAAGGCGCCGAGCGGCGCGCACCACGGTGCCGGTGCGGCCGCGGATATAGTGCGGCGTGCGGATGTGGCACGGGCCGCGCCGTTCGGGCCAGTCATCCTTCACCCGCACGGTGGCGCCGGCGGCGAAGCGGGGCGTTTCGCTCACGGCAGCAGATCCTTCTCGACCTGTCCCTTCTCCACCATCAGCAGGGTGATGGAGCGCAGCCAGCGTTCGTAATAGCCGAGGGCGAAATACTCGCTCTCCGGGATGCTCTCGATGCCGCGGCGCAGCTCATCGACCGTCATCAGGCCCTTCTGCGCGAGGATCTGGCGCAGCGCGTCCACCTTGCGGCCGAAAGCGTCGGGCGGGGCCTCGTCATGCTCGACCGGCGTGCAGTGGAAGCGGGCCGCGCCGCCGAGGTCGTGGATAGCGGGGATGGGCGTGTCGTCTGGCATGGCGGAAGGCTAGAACGTGATCACCGCCGATGGAAGCGGGCACTGCCCCTGGCGGCGCTGCACGGTTTCGCGCATCCCGCGGACCGCACCGTTCCACCGCGCAAGCCCGGCCTGGCATGCGCGCGATGCCGGTCAGGCCGAGCGGGCGCGCGGTGCGCCGGCCGGGATCGGCTGGCTACTTCACTTCCTCATCCGCCATCACGCCCCACACCTCGGCGCGGCGGATGTAGCCGCGATAGTCGCCGGCCTGCGCCTCGCACCACGGGTTGCGGGCCTCGCATTGGCGCAGCCGCACCACCACGCCGGGCCGCAGCCGCGCGACCGGGGCGGCATCATCCTCGGGGCGGCGGCGCAGCGCGGCCTCGGTGCCCGGCGCGCCGCGCACGATGGCGCTGCGGCGGCCCATCAGGGTGGATTGATGGACCCAGCCCTCGGTGCCTTCGGGGTCGCGGATGCGGCGCCACAATTCGAATTCGCGGGTGATCTCGACCGGCAATTCGCGCCGCTGGAAGGTCCATTCGATCGGGAAACGGGTGCCCGGCCCGGTGCGCAGGTTCACCTCATCCGACCGCAGGGCGGCGAAGCGCGGCAGGGCGAGGCCGGTCACCGAGCCGGTCGAGGGCTGCGGCTCGGGCGCCGGCGCGGGCTGCGCCGGTTCGGCCGGCCGGGCAGCGGCAGCCCCGGCGGCGGCACCGGCGGCCGCACCAGCCGCCGCCCGGCCCCGACTGGCCGCGGCGGGCTGGTTCGGCGGCCGGGTCGCCTGGGTCGTCGCGGGCGGCGTGCGCGGGCGCGCATCGGGCCGGTTGGGCGGCCGCACCACCGGGGTGGCACGTTGGGTGGGGTTGCGCGCCGCCGGGGGCGCGGTGGCGCCGGTGGCGTCGCCGTCCTGGCGGCCGGGGCGGGCGGGCTGGCGGCGGGCGGCCGGCGCGGGGCCGCCGGGGCCGGTGTCGCGGGGGGCGCCGGGCTGGCGGGCGCGGTCGCGGCGCGCGGCTGGGGCGGCGGCAGGCTGCCGGCGCCGCCAAGGGTGGATTGCGCGGCGGCGGGCAGGGCGCCCAGCAACGAAAGCGCAATGAATCCGGGTCGCAGAAGGGCCGTCATGCCCCCTTCTGTCCACCCCCGGCCGTTGCCGGGTCAAGCGTCGCGCTACAGGGTGATGATCTGCCCATCGCCGACCGCCTCCAGGAAGGTCGCGATGCCCGCCACCTCGACACCATGGGCGAGCGCCATGCCAGTCAGGCCCTCGGCCTTCAGCCCCGCCTCGCAGGCGATGCGCCGCACGCCCAGTTCGGCACAGGCATCGAGCAGCACGCCGATGCCGGCGACGCCGCGCGCCGTGATGGCGGCTTCGCGCGGGTCCGCCAGCAGCGGGGATGGCGCCGCGAGCAGCAGGCATCCCTGGTTGGTCGCGAAGATCGTCACCGCGCGCCCCAGCGCCGCAGCACCCGCGGCGACCACCAGGGCGTAGTGCCCGCGGGCGTGCCCGCCGGATTCGAGCAGGATGCCGAGGCGGCGGATCATGGGATGCATTTCCCCCGGCCAGGCCGCCCATCGCCGGAGTCCCGCCCCCTGGGCGGCCGCCGGCCATCGTCGCGGGAGGTGACCGGCGCGCGGGCCGCCAGTCCTGGCCTTCCGCCACGGCCGCCATCGATTGGCGCGAGGCGACGGTTTCCGCGGGCCGCAGGCATTCGGCGCGGCGCGGCCGGGCGCAATGCGGCGCCTCGCTCCGTGCCGTTGCTTCGCTCGGTGCTCAAGCCCATGGCGCGACGCCTCCCCGGCAACCGCCTGGTGCCGTCCTCATGCGAGCACCGCGGTCGCTCGCCCCGACAGCAGCAGCCGCCCATCCCCGGTGACCTCGAAGCCATAGATGAAGCCCCGGCTTTCCTGCACCAGGGCGGTGGCGGCGATACGCAGGTCCCCCGCCACATCGTCCAGCCGTTCCACGGCCATCTCCACGCCCGAAAGCGCGGCCAGGAAGCCCTGGCCCTGCGCCGCGCCGGCCGTCAGCGCGCCGTGCAGCGCCATGGCCTGCAACGCGTATTCCAGGCCGCAAACCGCTGGCAGCACGCCATCCCGCCGCAGCGGATGGGCCGGGTGCCGGTGGCTGGTGGCGCCGCAGGCGATGGATGCGGCATCGCAGGCCTCGACCCGGTCGAGCAGGCACATCGCGCCCTGATGCGGCAACCAGCGGGCCACCTCCTCACGGCTGGCGGGCAGGCCGGTCACGGTGCCACGGCGATGACGAGGGCGGCCGCCTCGGGCAAGGCGAGGCGCAGCGTCGCGGGGCGGCCGCGAAGCGATCGCCATCAGCAACGGCAGCGCGCGTGCGACGGGATTGCCCGCGCGCATGGCATCGAATTCCGCCGGCAGGGGCGGTTCCGCGGCGCCTTCCGCTTCACCGTAGCCGACGCGCAAGCGAGCCGTGCTCCCCCTCGCCCGGCACCAGCACCAGCGCCACGGCGAAGGACCCGTCGCCTGGGCGCAGCGCGGTCAGCGGCGGCGGCAAGGGCACGTCATGGGCGACGAACAGCACCGGGGCGCGCCAGGCCGTGACATGCGCGACCGCCTGCATCAGCCCGGTGGCGAAGACGAAATCGTGCCCGCCCAGGCTGACCGAGGGCCGCGCCGACCCGGCGGCGATGCCCCAATACCCGGCCGCCGCATTGTGCACCGAGTTGTGGAACTGGGTCGGCGAGATCGCTCCACCCGGCGCATGCAGGGCTTCGAGGATGGCGACGATGACCTGCGCCTCCCCGTTCGAACTGGCGAAGACGGTGTCGAGATCCTCCGCCGGCAGGCCGCTGGCCTGCACCGCCTCGGCCGCGACGGCCAGCGCCAGGCGCACCGACGGTCCGGTGCGCCGGCGCTCGGTTGCCGGCAGCAGGCTGGGGACCGGTGGCGTCACCGGGGCGGGTTCAACCGGCGTGGCGCCGGACAGGATGGGGCGCGACGCCGCCCACCCCGGCAGCCCGGCCCCCAGCAGGCCGATGCCCGCAATGCCCACTGCCGGCGTCATGGCAGCCGCCCGATCACCAGCGCGCAATTGCTGCCGCCGAAGCCGAAGGAATTGGACAGCACGCGATCGACCCTGCCCGCCCGGTTGGCCACCACGATGCCCGCGGCGAAGGCCGGATCGACATGTTCGACACCGAGGCACCCCGGCACCAGCCCATCCTCGATGCAGATGGCGGCGACCGCCGCCTCCAGCGCACCCGAGGCGCCGAGCGTGTGGCCGGTCCAGCCCTTGGTCGAGGAACACGGCACGCCGTCGCCGAAGATGCGCGCGATGGCGCGGTCCTCCATCGCGTCATTCGCGCGGGTGCCGGTGCCATGCATGTTCACATAGTCGATCGCGCCAGGCGCCAGGCCCGCGCTGTCGAGCGCCGCCTGCATCGCCGCGACCGCGCCATGCCCTTCCGGATGCGGGGAGGACATGTGGTGGCCGTCGGAGGATGCGCCGGCCCCGAGCAGGCCGACCCGGCCGGCATCACCAGCTTCGGCGCGCTCGATCAGGGCGAAGGCGGCGGCCTCGCCGATGCTGATGCCGTCGCGGTCCGCGGCGCAGGGGCGGGTCGGGCCGCGCGCCAGCAATTCCAGCGAGCCGAAGCCATGCAGTGTCAGCCGGCACAGCGTATCCGCCCCGCCGACCACCGCCGCATCGGCCAGCCCCGCCTCGATCAGCGAGACCGCATCGAGGAAGGATCGCGCGCCCGATGTGCAGGCGGTGGAGATCGACACGCAGGGGCCTTCGAGGCCGAGGCGCGCCCGCATGTAGCGCGGCAGCGCGTGCAAATCATGCGTGCGCGCGAAGTCATAGGCGGGCAGCGCGCCATCCGGCCCGCGCCGCGCCCAGGCGCGCTCGGTCTCCTCGATGCCGGAGGTCGAGGTGCCGAGCACCACCGCGATGCGGGCGGCGCCGTGCCGGGCCTTGGCGCCTTCGACGGCGCCGATGAAGCCGTCCTGCCGCAGCGCGAGTTCCGCCAGGCGCGCGTTGCGGCAGGCGAAGGCGGCGAGCGCGTCAGGCAGCATGATCGCCTCCGCCGCCTGGACACGGCCGATCCAGACACCCTCCGGCATGGCGGGCAGGTCGCAGGGGCGCAGCCCGCCGCGCCGCGCGCGCAGCGCATCCCGCGTCGCGCCCATGCCGACGCCCATCGCGCTGCTGGCGGTGATCGCGGTGATGCGGAAGGGGGTCACGCCGCCGCCCCGCGCCGCGGCGCCATCGCGCAGGCCAGCAGGAAGGCGCTGGCGACGCCGATGCAGACGGTGAGCCCCGTCGCGTGCAGCACCGGCGTGCGGCACAGCGCGAGAAGACCGAAGGTGAGCAATGTGGTGACCATGCAACTGACGACGGCGCCCAGCGCGCGGGCGGCGCCCTCGGGATCCTCCTCACGGATGCGCGAGATGAACAGGGCATAGTCCATGCCCACGCCGGCCAGCAAGAGCGCCGCGGTCAGGTGGAAAATGCTGATCTGCTCGCCCAGCGCGGCCAGGGCGGCGAAGGTCAGCAACAGCGCGCCACCCAGCGTGAGGGCGACGCGCAGCCCGTCCCGCAGCCCACGCCCGGCGCCGAGCAGCAGCAGCACCAGCAGGCCGCCCACGGCACCCCAGCGCAGCGCGGTGGCGATGCCCTGGCCAAGCAACGCCTCCGTCTCGGCCTTGATGTCCACCAGCAGCAGGCCCGGCACGCTCGCCGCGGCGGCCCGCAGCGCCGCGAGGTCGCGGATGCCTTCGGGCAGCAGCAGCGCGCGCCAGCCATCCGCCTCCTGCCGCAGCAGGGGTGAAAGCCGGGCGGCGAGCAGCGGGGCCTGGCCGAGATCGGCCGGGGTCAGCGGCGGCAGCCGGCGCGCTTCGGCCATGCCATCCAGGAAGGGGACGAAGGCGGTGGCGCGGAAAGGCAGGCCCAGGCGCGCCGCCTCAAGCCGCGCGCCCAGCATCTCCTGGTCCGGCAAGGCGGCGATGCGGGCGCGCTGCGTCGCGGCACTCGGCAGGTAGCGGGCCGGCTGGTCCAGCCCGGCGATGGCGCCCGAGGCCATCAGCGTGGCGGCCGCGGCCTCGGTGGCGCGCAGCGCGGCCTCGGCATCCGCGCCGGTGACGGAGAGCAGCACGCGCACATCCGGCGCGCCGATCTGGCCGCGCAACTCGCCATCGAGCGCGCGCACCGCCTCGGGCACCGGCGACAGGTCGGCGATGTCGCGCGCCAGGCGCGGCCCGCCGGCCATGGCGAAGCCGATCGCGACCAAAGCCAGCCCGGCCAGCACCGGCCCGCGCAGCGCCTGCAGGCGCAACAGCGCATGCGCGGCGCGCTCGGGCAGCGGGCGCACCGGCAGGCCTTCCACCGGCAGGATGATGGGCAGCAGGCGCGTGCCGAACGCCGCCCCCGCCAGCCCTGCCATCGCGAACAGGCCGAGTTGCGCCAGGCCCGGGAAGCCCGAGGCCAGCATCGGCAGCAAGCCGGCGATGGCAGCCGCGGCGGCCAGGCGCAGCGTCGGCCAGATCCGGCGCGCGGCACCGCGCAGCGGTTCGTCCGGGGCGCGGCCGGTCACCAGCAGGATCGGGTAGTCCACGCAGATGCCGAGCATGGTCATGCCGAAGCCGAAGGCCGCGCCATGCACATGGCCGAAGACGGCATTCACCGCGACCAGGCCGGCCAGCGTGCCCAGCGCCAGCGGCACGGCGACCACCGCCAGCATCATCGGCGAGCGGTAGCGCCAGAACAGGAAGGCCGCGACCAGCAGGAAGGACAGCGTCGAGACCATTTTCACATCGGCCCGCACCGAGGCCGCCGCCTCCGCCGCGAAGACGCCGGGGCCGGACAGCAGCAGCCGCGCGCCGGGCGGCGGACCGGCGGCGGCGAAGGCGGCGTGGAAGGCGGCGGCGGCGCGTTGCTGCGCCTCGGTGTCGAGGCCCGCCGCGCGGGTCTGCGCCAGGATCAGCGCGCGCGGGCCGGGCGCCATCCAGACGCCGCCCTCCATCGCGATGCGCGATTCCGCCGACCAGCCGCGCAGCAGCGCGAGGAAGGCGCCGGTCGGGTCGGCGAAGCCGAAGCGGCGGACCAGCGGCTCGGCCGAGGAGCGCAGCCCGTCGAGCAGGGCCTCCAGCGCGCGGCGCAGCGCCGGTTCCGTGAAGGATCCGGGCGTCGCGGCCGGCGACAGCGCATAGCGATGGGCGAACAGCAGCGCGGCCTCGCCGTCATCGATGCGCGGCGCACCATTGGCGACGACGGCAAACAGGCGGCTGTCATCGAGGGCACCGGCCATGGCGCGGGAGATGCGCGCGAGGTCCTGGGCCGATGCGCCCTCGATACCGGCGATCAGCAGGCGCGTCGCCGCCCCTTCGCGCAGTTCGCGCAGCAGGAAGGCGGCTTCGCGGGATTTCGTGTCGGGCAGGAAGTCGCTGATGTCGCTGCGCAGCTCGACATGGCGCAGCACCAGCGGGAAGGCGGCGCCCAGGATGGCCAGGGCCAGCAGCAGTGGCAGGAAGCGCAGGCGCCGGGTCATGATGACCAGGACGGCGGGAGGGACGCCGCCCCTGCCGGACCCTCCCCGCCAGGGCGCAACGGCCGCCCGGAGCGCGGCCAGGCGGCAGCCGGCGCCAAGGCGCGGCGGAAGTCCGCCACCGGCAGCGCGGGGCGCCAGGGGATGGCATGGCACGCCGGCACATTCCGCGGGGAGGGCGGCGGCGGCGCAGGCCGCATGGCGCGCCCGGTCATGGCAGCGGCGTCGCCATCATGCGGCTGCGCCCCTCGCGCCCCTGGGTTTCCACCACCAGCACCGCAGCCCCTTCCCCTTCCAGCGTGATGCGCTGAACGGCGGCGAGCACCCGCATCGACAATGGCGTCAGCACCAGGCGCCAGCGCGTGAGGTCGCCGGAGAAGTCGATGCGGAAATGCCGGCGCAGCGTCGCGGCATCGCCGGCCAGCGTGGCGCGGATGGCCTCGACCAGCGGGCGGATCTCCGGTGCCGTGTCCAGCGCGACTTCCTGGCGGATATCGCGATCCGGACGTTCGAGCAGCAGGCGATCGCCCTCGACCAGGAGGCGTTCGTCGAAGGGTTCGGTGGTGCGCTTCTCCAGCCGGTCCGGCGCCCGCCAGGACAGCAGGCCGCGCGAGGTCAGCAGGCCTTCGAGTTCCGGGATCTCCTTCTCCTCGACGAACCGCGCGCGGCTTTCGCGCACCGCGGCGAGGGCGGCCATCACGGATGCCATCGCGTCCTGCGCGCCCGCTGCGGCGGGCAGCAGCAGCAGTGCGAACAAGGTGGCGCGCCGCGTCACCGTTCCTCCTGCCAGAAATCGTAGAAGTTGAACCAGTTGTACGGATGCGCCCGGCAGACCTGATCCAGCCGCGCGGCATAGCGGGCCAGCCAGGAACGCAGCGCCACCTCCCGCGTTGCGCGCGGCAGGTCGATGGCGTCGGCGAAGGGTTCGAACCGCAGCAGGTAGTGGCGGGGGCCGAGCCACAGGCCGAAGCCCAGGACCACCGGCGCGTGCAGGATCGCGGCCAGCGTCATCGGCCCGCCGGGAAAGGGCGCCTCGGCACCGAGGAAGGGGACGGCGAGCATGCGTTCGCCGCGTGGCGCGCGGTCGGCCAGCAGGCCGATGACGCCGCCACGGTCGAGCGCCTCGCGCGCTTCCAGCATCGCCTCGGGCTGGCCCAGGCGGATGACGGCGGCGGCACGCGACGGGTCGAGGCTGTCGAACAGCGCATCGGCCGCGCCGCCCGGCGATGCGTGCATCAGCATGCGGACCTCGACCGGCGCACCGGCGCCGCCGACGGCGCGCAACGCTTCGAAGGACCCCATATGGGCGCCGAGCAGCACGGTGCCGCGCCTGGCCTCCGCCGCATCCTTCAGCAGGTCGAGGCCCTCGATCTCCACCCGGTATCCGGCGGTCCGCCCGGTCAGCAGG
The DNA here is from genome assembly GCA_963732425.1 of uncultured Alphaproteobacteria bacterium. Lineage (GTDB taxonomy): Bacteria > Pseudomonadota > Alphaproteobacteria > Acetobacterales > Acetobacteraceae > Neoroseomonas. Next base: position 184,185 of record CAVSZN010000009.1, on the reverse strand, counting down.
AAGACGCGGTCGAGCATGGTGGCGGCGAAGCAGAAATACAGCCGCCACAGGTCGCGCCAGGCGACACCCCGCCCCAGCGCGCGCGTCAGGTAGCGACGGACCGCGCGCTTCTGCGCCGCCGGGGAGGTGGTGAGGTAGAACAGCGTGATCGGATACAGCAGCGCATGCGCGACATGCCAGCCGAGGCCGAGCGCGATGCGCGTGATCAGCCGCAGCAGCGGCCCGCCGCCACGCTCGGGCACGCGCGTCCAGGCGGCGGAGGTGTTCATGGCGCGAAGCGCAACTCGCCGGTGGCGACCGGGCGGCCTTCCACGCTGCAGACGAAGGCGATGCGCCCGGCGCCTGGCCGCGTGAGGGCGACATCGACACGCTGGCCGGGCAGCACGGGGGCGGCGAATTTCACGCGCGGCAGGGCGGTCGCGGCGCCGAGCCCGAAGCCGCTGCGCGCGGCGGCGATGACGTGGTCGAGCAGCACCACGCCGGGCACCACCGGGCGGCCCGGGAAATGCCCGGGCAAGGCGGGATGGTCAGGCGCGATGGTGAAGCCGGTGTCGTGGCGTTCGGTCACCACCGGGCTTCAGCACGCCCGGCGGCCCTTCCGCAAGGGGTTCAGACCGCAAGGTCGTTCGCCAGATGGAACAGGCAGTCGCCGCGTTTGGTCCGCGCGGGGATGCGCTTGCACATCACGATGCCGGCCGCCTTGAAGGCGATCTCGACCGGCGGCAGCCAGGGTGTCTCGGGGATGTGGATGCGCGCGGCCGGGGTGCCGATGGCGACCGTGTCGCCCAATTCGACCAGCGGTTCGAAGACGCCGTTCTCCGGTGCATAGACGTACATCTCCGGCCCGCGCACATCGAGGAAGCGCGTCGCCACCGGCGGTTCCACCCAGTGGTCCCGGCCGAGGATGCCCAGATGCACCAGCAGGTTGCGCAGGCCGCGCTCGGCGATGGCCAGCCCGGAGGCGTTCACCGCCCCCGCGCCGCCGAGTTCGGTGCCCAGCGCGATGCTGCCGCGACGATCCGCGCCGGCGCCGAGCGTCTGGTCGCCGCCCTGCCCCTGCGCGCCGCCCTGGATGTAGGTGTAGGGCGCGCCGAAGGCCCGCAGCGCGGCGAGTTGCTTCTGGTACAGCGCGGGATCGGCCGACTGCTTCGCGAGCGCGGTCGGGATGTAGTTGAGCGACGATCCGCCCGAATGCAGGTCGATCACCAGGTCGGCGAGGGGGATGAGTTCGCTGTCGATGTAATGCGCGATCTGCCGCGTCACGGTGCCGTCCGGGTCGCCGGGGAAGATGCGGTTCATGTTGAGGTCGTCGATCGGCGAGACGCGGCGGCCGGCCAGCGCCGCCGGGTAGTTCGCCATCGGCAGCATGATGACGCGGCCGCGGATCATGCCGGGTTCGAGGAACTTGATCAGGTTGGTCAGCGCCACCTGGCCTTCATATTCGTCGCCATGATTGCCTGAGGAGAAGAACGCCGTCGGACCCTCGCCGTTCTTCACCACCGCGATCGGGATGGGCAGGAAGCCGTAGGCGCTGTCATGCGTCGAATGGAACAGGCGGATGAAGCCGGTCTGCTTGCCGTCCCTGGCGAAGTCCACTTCCGGGATCAGGCGGGACTTGCGTGCTTCTGGCATGGCGTTCCTCAGGGGTCGATCAGGTGGCAGGCAACCTGGTGGCCGGGTGCGGTCTCATGCAGTTCCGGCGCGGCCTCGCGGCAGACCGGCATCACATGCGGGCAGCGCGTGTGGAAACGGCAGCCCGAAGGCGGGTTCAAGGCGGAGGGGATGTCGCCCACGATGCGTTGCCGCTTGCCGCGTGACCGTTGCGCCGGGTGCTGCGCCGGCACCGCGGCGATCAGCGCCTGGGTGTAGGGGTGCAGCGGCGCGGCATAGATGGTGGCCTTGTCCGCGACCTCGACCACCTTGCCGAGATACATCACCGCCACGCGGTCGGAGATGTGGCGCACCACGGACAGGTCATGCGCGATGAACAGGTAGGTGAGGCCCATTTCCCGCTGCAGATCCTGCAGCAGGTTGACGATCTGCGCCTGCACCGAGACGTCGAGCGCCGAGACCGCCTCGTCGCACACGATCAGGCGCGGATGCAGCACCAGCGCGCGCGCGATGCCGATGCGCTGGCGCTGGCCGCCGGAGAATTCATGCGGGAAGCGATCCAGCGCGCGCGCCGGCAGGCCGACCTTCTCGAGCATCGCCGCGACCTTGCCGCGCGTCTCGGCATTCATGCGTGCGCCGTGGATCAGCAGCGGCTCGGCGATGATGTCCTCGACCGACATGCGCGGGTTCAGCGCGCCATAGGGGTCCTGGAAGATGATCTGCATGGAGCGGCGGAAGCCGCGCATCGCCGCCCGGCCGATGCCGGTGATCTCGTTGCCGTCGAAGGCGATGCGGCCACCGGTCGGCTCGATCAGCCGCAGCAGCAGCCGGCCGAGCGTCGACTTGCCGCAGCCGGATTCACCGACCAGGCCGAGCGTCTCGCCGCCATTGATGGTGAGCGAGACATCGTCCACGGCGCGCAGCATCGCGCCCTTGCGCAGGCCGAACAGCCCGCCGCCGCCGACCTCGAAATGCTTGGAAAGGGCCGTTGCCTCGATCAGCGGCGTGGTCATGCCGGCGCCAGCTCCTTCGCGCGGAAGCAGGCGGCGGCGTGGGACGGTTCGAGGGTTTCGAGCAGCGGGACGGCGGTGGCGCAGGCCGGCAGCGCATGGGCGCAGCGCGGGCCGAAGCGGCAGCCTGGCGGGCGGCGCGCCGGTTCGGGCAGGGTGCCGGGAATGGCGACCAGGCGCGGCCTGTCCTCGGTCAGCGAGGGCACGCATTCCAGCAGCCCGCGCGTATAGGGATGCAGCGGGCGGTCGAAGATGGTGGCGACCGGCGCCTGCTCGATGACGCGGCCGGCATACATCACCAGCACGCGGTCGGCGGTCTCGGCGATCACGCCCATGTTGTGGGTGATGATGATGACGCCCATGCCGAACTCGTCGCGCAAATCCATCAGCAGGTCGAGGATCTGCGCCTGGATGGTGACGTCGAGCGCGGTGGTCGGCTCGTCGGCGATCAGCAGCTTCGGGTTGCAGGCGAGCGCCATGGCGATCATCACGCGCTGGCGCTGCCCGCCCGACATCTGGTGCGGATAGTCGTCCAGCCGGCGCGATGCGGACGGGATGCCGACCTTGTCCAGCATGGTGACGGCGCGGCGGCGCAGGTCGGCCTGCGACAGGCGTTCATGGGCGGCGATCGTCTCCATGATCTGGTCGCCGATGGAGAAGACCGGGTTCAGCGAGGTCATCGGTTCCTGGAAGATCATCGAGATCCCCGGGCCGCGCACCTGCTGCATCTGGCGGTCGGTCATGCCGGTCAGGCGCTGGCCGTTGAACGTCACCTCGCCCGCCGCGACGCGCGCGGGCGGCTTGGGCAGCAGGTCCATGATGGTCAGCGCCGTGACCGACTTGCCCGAGCCGGATTCACCGACGATGCCGAGGATCTCGCCTTCCTTCAGCGAGAAGGAGACATCCTCGATGGCGTTCACCTCGCCGCGTCCGGTCATGAAGGCGGTGGTCAGGCCACTGACGTCCAGGAGATTCACTGCTGGATCCTGAGCCGGGGGTCGAGCACGTCGCGCAGCCCGTCGCCGAGAAGGTTGAGGCCCATCACCGTGATCATCAGCGCGACGCCGGGGATGGTGATGATCCAGGGTGCCTCGCGCATGAAGTCGCGGCCCTCGGCCATGATGTTGCCCCAGGTCGGCGTGGGCGGCACGGCGCCGACGCCGAGGAAGGACAGCGTCGCTTCCGACAGCACCGCATAGGCGAACAGGAAGGACAGTTGCACGATCATCGGCGCCATGGCGTTGGGCAGGATGTGGCGGCGCAGGATGCGCCAATGCCCCGCGCCGGCGGCGACGGCGGCCTGCACGTATTCCATCTCCCGCAGCACGATGACCGAGGAACGCACGATGCGCGCCGTGCGCGGGATGTAGACGATCGACAGCGCCAGGATGACGTTCAGCGTCGACGGCCCGAGCACCGAGGTGACGGCGATCGCCAGCAGGATGGCCGGGAAGGCCATCAGCGCGTCGTTCACCCGCATCAGCGCATTGTCGAGCCGGCGGAAATACCCCGCCGCCGCGCCGATCAGCGTGCCGAACACCGCGTTCAGCGCGACGACCGAGGCGCCGATGATCATCGACAGCTGCGCCCCCCACACCACGCGCGACCACAGCGAACGGCCGAAATTGTCGGTGCCGAACAGCCAGGTCTCGCTCGGCGAGAGGAACTTGTTGCGCATCGACAGGCGCTGCGGATCGACATCGGTGATCCAGGGCGCGGCCGCCGCGATGCCGGCGACGATGCCGAACAGCACCAGGCCCGTGACGAACAGCCGGTGATGGAACAGCCGCCGCAGCGTCGCCCGCGCCGGGTGCTCGCGCTTGAGGGCGATCGCCTCCGCGTCGAGCGCGGCGTCACTCATAGCGCACCCGCGGGTCGAGCGCGGCGTAGAGCACATCGACGGTGATGTTCACCATGACCAGGAAGGTCGTCACCAGCAGCAGGCCCCCCTGCACCATCGGATAGTCGCGGTTCAGCACCGCCTGGGTCAGCAACTGGCCCATGCCGGGGATGGAGAACAGCGCCTCCGTCACCACCGCGCCCGACATCAGCAGGGAGACGATGATGCCGACCACGGTGACGATCGGGATCAGCGCATTGGCCAGCGCATGCTTCAGCACCACGCGGCGATGCGGCAGGCCCTTGGCCTTGGCGGTGCGGATGTAGTCCTGGCGCAGCACCTCCAGCATCGAGGACCGCGTGATGCGCGCCAGCAGCCCCGCCTGCAGCAAGGCGAGCGAGAAGGCCGGCATCGTCATGCTGCGCAGCCAGTCCAGCGGGTTCTCGCTGAACGGCACGTAGCCGCCGGAGGGCAGCCAGCCCAGATGCACCGCGAAAAGGATGATCATCAGCAGGCCGAGGAAGAAGCTCGGCACCGAGATGCCGATCATGGCGAACATCATCGCCGCCTGGTCGATCCAGGTATTCTGGCGCAGCGCGGCGATGATGCCGCTGGCGATGCCGATCAGCAGCGTGAACACCAGCGCGAACAGCGACAGCCCGATGGTGACCGGCAGACGCTCCATCGTCGCGGCAAACACGCCCTTGCCGAGCAGCAGCGAGCGCCCGAGATCGCCCTGCGCCAACCCTTCATAGTAGTTCAGCAGCTGGATCCACACCGGCCGGTCGAGGCCGAGGTCCTGGCGCAGTTGCTCGATCTGCGCCGGCGTCGCGGCGATCCCGGCGATGGCCGCCGCCGGGTCGCCGGGGATCAGCCGCATCAGCCCGAAGGATGATCAGGCTGACGATGAGAAGAACCGGGATCGCGCTGAGCAGGCGACCGGCAGCGACCCCGATCACGGCGCTACTGCTGCAACCACACGTTCGAGAAGCGCGGGATGCGGAACGGCACGAAGCCCTGCACGTTGGAGCGCACCGCCTGCACCTTGGTCAGCGAACCGAAGGGGTAGGCATAGGCGCGTTCCAGCACCAGGCGCTGCATCCGGGCGAAGGCGTCCTGCCGTGCCGCCGGGTCGCGCAGGTTGTTCATGTCGTTCCAGGCGGCGAGCACATCCGGGTCGTCCTTGTCGTCGCGCGGGCGGTAATTGGCGCCCGGCGCCACCAGGAACTGCATCGTCGCCAGCGCGCCGAGCGCGGGCTGCGTGCCCCAGCCGGAATGGAAGAAGTGCCATTCGTTGCTGTTCACGCGCTGGGACATCTGCACCGAGGTCGGCCAGTCCACCACGCGCAGGTTGGCGTTGATGCCGACAGCGCGCAGCTGCTGCTGCATCACCAGCGCCGCATTGTACATCGGCGGGTAGTCGCGGTTGGTCAGGATGACGATCGGCTCATTGCGATAGCCGGATTCGCGCAGCAGTGCGCGGGCACGCGCCTGGTCATTGATGTTGTAGGTCTCGCGCCCCGCATCGGTGTAGGCGGGCCGGCCGGGGAACTGGAAGCCGACATTCAGGCGGTAGTTGCCGTCCGTCGCCGCATCCATGATGTCTTCCATGCCCATCGCGGCCTGCACCGCGCGGCGGAAGGCCAGGTTGTCGGTCGGCGGGTTCGCGGTGTTGGGCAGCGCGATCTGGATCCACCAGTTCTCCAGCGGCAGGATGGTGATGGCGCTGTTGCCGCGCAGCGTCGCGAGCGAGCGCGTCGGCACATCCTCGACCGCCTGCAGCGCGCCGGTCTCGAGGCCCGCGACGCGGGCGCTCGCTTCCGTCACGATGCGGAAGGTCACGGTATCGACGCAGGCGACGCGATAGCCGCCGAAGCCGGTGCGCTGCTCGAAGGCGGTATTGGGCTTGTAGGCATCGAAGCGCCCCAGCCGCGCATGGCTGCCCGGGACGAACTCCATCAGCCGGAACGGCCCGGTGCCGACGGTGCGCAGCTGCTGGCGCTCGTCATTCTCGTGCTCGGACGGGATGATGACGATGGGCACCGAGAAGGACGACAGCGCCTCGATGAAGGTCGGCTGCACCTGCTTCATGCGGATGACGAAGGTCATCGGGTCGGGCGTGTCCCAGCCCGCGACGTTGTCGAGCGTGGACTGCGCTGCAACCCGATGCGGTTGTAGCGGTTGAAGGATGCCGCGACATCGGCCGAGGTCAGCGGCTTGCCGTTGTGGAAGGTGATGCCCGGCCGCAGCCTGAAGGTGTAGGTCAGCCCGTCGCGGCGATTCCGTCATGCTCTCGGCGAGTTCGAGGATCGGGCGGTTGTTCTCGTCGCGCGTCATCAGCGATTCGTAGATGTTCATCGCGATGTTGCGGGTCGAGATGGTGCTGGACGTCATCTGGTCCAGCGAATTCACATTGGCTTCCTGCCCGAAGACGATGTCGCCGCCGCGCGACGGGCAGGTGAATGGTGCGGCGACGGCCGCCGCCGGCAGGGCAAGTCCAAACGCCAGGATCGAAGACGCAATGCGAGAGCGCTTCATGATGCCCATTCCCCGAAGATTGCGTGGAAGCCTTACGTGGCAGGAAGCGTCCGACGCGCCACGCGACGTGTCAACGGTGATCATCGTCAGGGTGCGGCGAAGCGCGCGACGCACGTTCTCCATGATGCGGCTGACCGGGCCCTGGAAAGCGCCATCCTGCCACAGGCTGCCGCACCAGGTGATCGATCCGGTGGCGAACACGCGCACCACCACCCTGGCGTGTCGAAATACACGATCTCGGCGCGCTTCAGCGCCTCCGTGCGTCTCGCCGCTGATCGTGGCGATATGCGACAGCAATTCCTCCGGCACCGTCACGAAGGACGCCGGCGGGTCCTCCGACCGCGCGAGGATGGCGGTGCCCGCCGGCGTGCCCAGCGTGAAATCGGCGCGGTCGAGTTCGAAGCCCGCCGCACCGCCGCCCGACAGGCCGTAATCGCCGAAGGTCTCGCCTTCCATGCCGTCGAAGATCCAGGCGTGGCGCGGGTCGCGGGCGGCCGGCAGCAGGCGGTAATGCGTGCCTTCGAACAGCCCCTGGCCCGAGAAGCCGACGCCGGCCAGCATCTGCGGCGGCCGCCGGTTGCGCCGCCACAGCCCGCCATAGCCGCCATCGGTCTGGTGCCAGTATTCGCCCGGTTCCGCCGCCCAGGCGCGGATGCCCCCTTCCGACCGGCGCAGTTCCATCATGCCCGGCAGCGTCTGCGTCACCGCGATGCGCCAGTAGAATCCATTGCCGCCGAGATACATCAGCCGCCCGCCATCGCGGGTGTAGGCGGCCAGCGCATCGAGGGTCTGCGGCGTATGATATTCGGGATGCGAGCCGGTCAGCACGACGCGATAGGGCCTGAGCAGATCGACGCCTTCCTCGTGCAGGTCCTCGTCGGTCACGACGTCGAAGGCGATGCCCTTCGCCTCCAGCCAGGCAAGCAGATGCGTATCGGCCGGATAGTGCCGCAGCCCCGATCCGCGCGCATCGTTGAAGGTCAGGAAGCCGGGCCGCATCGTCAGGATCGGCCGCAGCCGGGACGAGAAGGCGATGCCGCTGCCATCGGGATGCTTGTTGTAGGTGGAACGCCCGTAGGTCGGATAATCATCCGGGTTGTGCGGATAGGCGCCCCAGGCGGCGACGCGCGCCCTGTAGGCCGCATCGGCATTGCCGCGCGCATGGTTGGCATAGGCCTGGTAGGTGAAGGTCGAGGCCAGGAACACCACCGAGCGCGCGCGCCTGCCCGCGCGGCGGCAGCACATACAGCGGCAGCCAATCCTCGCCCCCCGCGCAGGTCAGGTGCAGCGCATAGGCGCCGCTCGGCAGGTCGTCCGGCACGGTGAAGGTGACGGACGTCTGCCAGCCGCAATCGCTCGAGGTCATCGGCATGGAAATGGATCGCGCCATAGTCGCGCGGCGCGTGGCGCCAGCACATCTCCGCCCCGATCCAGCGCGCGCCCACAACCGCGCGCGTCGGCACATTCACCAGGTATCCATCGCAGGCCTGCGCGCCCACATCGATGATGCGCTGCGTCGGGATATCGCGCGCGAAATCCCAGCCGGCGACGAGCACGGCGCCGAGATCCGCCAGCGTCTCCGCCGGCCGCGGCCAGGTGTCGCGACAGCCGGACAGCAGCGCGGGGTCCTCGATCTTGCCGGTCAGGTGCGCGCCGAAGGCGGCATCCGCCGCGATGGTCAGCCGCCCGCCGCCAGCCGGCAGGCGAAGCCCCGCCGCCACCGCGGTCGCGACCATCTCCGCCCCGCCATCGAGCGGCGCCGCGCCGACGGCGATGCGCCCGCTGCCGGGGTCCGCGCTCAACCAGACGCGATGCCAGCACCGCAGCGCCGGCGCGCGGGCCGTGGTGACCGCCACCGCGCCCGACGCGGCCGTGACGACACCCATCACGCCTTCCGGCCCGATCGACAGCGTCGCGCCGGCGCCCTCCCCGGCTTCGCTCAGCACCGTCGCGCCGCCGGGTCCGGGCATCGCGGCCAGCCACACCAGCGCCGTCCAGGTCAGCGGCCCGGCCTCGCGTCTGCGGCGGCGCGGCACCACGGCATGGGAGCCGAGGCGGATCGGCTGGCGCTGCCCCTCGAAGGTCACGTCGAAGCGATGGGACAGATCCTCGAAGCGCAGCCCAGGCCCGGCCGGGTTCGGGTCGCCCGAGATCACCCGCACCAGCCGCGCCCGCGCCTGCCCGCCGTCGCGCACGCTGACGCGTGCGTCGAAGCGTTCGCCGGGCCGGTGCGAGAAGCGGTCGAGATACCCGGTGATCGGCAATTCCGCGACAGGCGGTCGGCGGCGACATGGCGGAGCTCCTCGGTGGCGCGGCGCGCGAAGCCTCCGCCCCATGCAGCGACGCGTCAATCGATTGGCGCCCCGCCTGGATCGTGCGAGCCTTTCGCCCCCGGCAGGAGGCTCCCCATGGCGAACGTGGTCCACACCCTCACCGACAGCCGCGCGGAGGAACGCGAATGGGCGCTGCGCTGCGACATGGCCGCGGTGTTCCGCATCGGCGCGCGGCTCGGCTGGAACGAGCATATCGGCAACCACAATTCGCTGATGCTGCCCGATGAGGCCGAGCCGCGCTTCCTGATCAACCCGCGCGGCTACCTGTTCCAGGAACTGCGGGCGTCGGACCTGATCGTCTGCGACCTGGATGGCCGCGTGCTGAAGGGCAAGGGCGAACTCCGCAAGGTCGCCTTCCACATCCATTGCCGCATCCACCTGGCGAACCCGAATGCGGCCTGCGTGGTCCATGTCCATCCGCGCTGGCTGACCGCGCTGTCGATGATCGAGGGCGCGGAGTTCCCGCTGTCCCACCACAACTCCCTGCTGCTCAACGACCGCACCGTCTATGACGGGGAGGGCGACCAGCCCGTGCACAGCAACGAGGAAGGCGACCGCATCGCGCGGCTGATGGGCGACAAGACCATCATGGTGATGCGCGGCCATGGCGTGACGGTGGTCGGCCCGACGGTGCACGACGCCTTCGACGAAACCTACATGGCCGAGCGCACCACCATGTACCAGATGACCGCGATGCAGACCGGGCTGCCGCTGCACAGGCTGCCGGACGGGCTGCGCCGCCATCACACCGGCGCCTGGGGGGAGAAACTGGACGCGCGGCTGCACCTCGATGCCTGGCGGCGCGTGCTGGACCGCGAGGAACCCGACTACGCCACCTGAGCCTGCGGGTCGTCACGCCGGCCAGGCCGCACCGCCCTGGCCGCGGTCAGCGCTTCCAGGCCAGCGCCATGATCGCCCCGCGGCTGACTTTTCCCACGGCATCGCGTGGCAGCGCCGGCAGCATCACCACCGGTCGTGGCAGGAAGGCCGGCTCCACCTTCGCCCGCAGCGCCTCGACCACCGCCGCGGCGCTCATGCCCGGCGCGACCACGGCGGCGGCAAGCCTCGCGCGCGGGTTCGCATCGAGGTCGTCGGGCGCGACGAACACCCCATCCTCGACGCCCTCGATCGCCGTCAGGATGCGCGTCAGCCCGGCCAGCGAGGCGCGCTTGCCGGCCAGTTTCACCATGTCCGCCAGCCGCCCATCCAGCCGGAAGCGGCCCTCGCCCACCCATTCCAGGCGGTCCGACAGCGGCACCGGGGCCGGCAGGCCCGGCACGGTGACGCGCGCGCCACCATCGTCGATCGCGAAGCGCATCCCCGGATAGGGCGTCCAGGCCTCGCCATCGAGGGTGCGGCGGGATGCGATCGAGCCCGCCTCGGTGGCGCCGTAGATCTCGCGCACCGGGGCGCCCCAGGCGGCCTCGGCCTCGGCGGCCATCGCGGGCGCGAGCGGCGCCGTGGCGGAGATCACGCCGGCCAGCGCCGGCAGCGCCACCCCGCTGCCCAGCAGCGCGCGCATCTGCAGCGGCGTTGTCACCAGCAGGCGCGGCGCCGGCAGCCCGGCCAGCGCCTCGGCGATGTCCGATGGGTAGAAGACCACCCCCGCATGACCCGCCCCGCCGCCATGCAGCGGCATCATCACCGTGGTCTCGAAGCCATACATGTGCTGCGCCGGCACGGTGGCGAGGATGCTCATGCCCGCCGTCACGCCGAAGCGTTCGGCCGCCCCGCGCGCCCCGGCCACCAGCGCGCCCCAGGGCTTGGCATGCGGCCGTGGTTCCCCGGTGCTGCCGGAGGTGAAGCCGATCGCCGCGATCGCCCCGGCGGGAATCACGGGGTTCGGTGCGGCATCGCCGGGTGCGACGTCCGGCGACAGCACCGGCACCGGCAGCGCGGCACCGGTGTCCGACAGGGCGTATCGCGCCCCATGCCCATGCGCGATATCGGCCAGGCGCTGCGGCGACCGGTCGGCCGACAGCAGCGTCACCTGCCCGCGCGACAGCGCCGCGGCGAAGGCGACCAGCGCGAGATAGCGGTCGGCGCAGAAATTCAGCACCGGCCCCTCGGCGGGCAGGCGCGCGGCGAGCGCGGCGACCTCCGCCAGGAAGCGCGCCGTCGTCACCGGCACCGCGCCGCGGTGGAAGATCACTTCCTGCGGCCCGCGGGCGGTCAGCGGCAGGACGGCCATGGCGGTCAGGCCGCCCGGCTTCTTCTCGATATGGGCGGTCAGCGCGCGCAGGGAGGCGAAGATGCGATGGTTCCGCTCATCATCCGAGCGCAGCTGGAAGCCGTAGCGGCGCGACACCGCCAGCGCGATCTCCAGCGCATCGATGGAATCGAGCCCGAGCCCCTCGCCGAACAGCGGGGCCTCCGGGTCGATCTCCTCCGCCGCGATCTCGAGGTGCAGTGCCTCGACGATCAGCCGCGCGACCTCCGCTTCCAAGGAGAGGGTTGTGGTCAAGTCTGTACTCCCGCCGCGCGACTTCGATGCCAACCCGGAACTGCCGCCGGCCAAGCCGATGGCCTTGACGCAGACGGTCCTGGCGGCGACCTCAGTCACCATGCAGCCTGGTCCCGGAACCCATACCTATCAATGCGAAAGCGGCCGAACAAGGGCGACCGACAGGGCCGCCCTGGGCTTCGCCGCCCTTCCGGCCCTGTTCACCTTCACCGTCGACGTCGAGGCGCACCCCGGCGGCAGCGGCGCGGCCGCACCGACCCGCCGCCTGCTGGACCTGCTTGAGGATACCGGATCGCTCGGGACCTTCTTCGTGCTGGACGAGGTGGCCCGCTCCGAGCCGGGGCTGGTGCGGGACATCGCCCGGCGCGGGCATGAGGTCGCCTCCCACGGGCACGCCCACCGGCACCTGGCGGCGGAGGGGCCGGCGGCCTTCAGGGCCGGCATGACGGCGGCCCGGCGGCGGCTCGCGGATCTCGCGGGCCGGGCGCCGGAGGGCTACCGCGCGCCGTTCTTCTCGCTGACGCCGGCAGCGGGGTGGGCGCCCGCGCTGCTGGCGGAACTCGGCTTCGCCTATTCCTCCTCCCTGCTGCCGGCACGCAACCCCCTGGCGGGCTGGCCGGGCGCGCCGCGGCAACCGTTCCGCTGGCCCGGCGGGTTGCTCGAACTGCCGGTGCCGCTGGGACGCATGGGACCGCTGGCGATGCCGTTCCTGGGCGGGATGTACCTGCGCTGGCTGCCGGCCTGGCGCCTGCGCGCCCTGTCCACCGACTGGGCGAGGCAGCAACAGGGCGGCGCGCTGTGGTCCTATTGCCATCCCTATGACCTCGACACGGCGGAGCGGCTGCGGCACCGGCCCGATGCGGGGGCCATCGGCAGCCTGATGCTGTGGCTCAACCGCCGATCGACGCTGCCCCGGCTGCAGGGGTTGCTGCAAGGTCGCCGCTCGGTCCCCTTCGCGGCGCGGCTGGAGGAGATCGGGGCCACCGCCGTGGCGTGGCGGCCGACGAACTAGAGTAGATCCCGATCAGGTGGAAACACCTGATCGGGTCAAGATGCTCGCGAAAACAACGGGCTAGAGACGTTGCCGTGAGCCATGGCGAGCGGGAACGGCTTAGAGCAGATCCCGATCAGGTGGAAACACTTGATCGGGTCAAGATGCTCGCGAAAACAACGGGCTAGAGACGTTGCCGTGAGCCATGGCGAGCGGGAACGGCGCTAGCGTCCTGATTCCGCGGGACGGCTGGATCAGGCCACCAGCGCGGCGTCGGGCCCCTGCGCCATGGGCCGCCAGGGCGGCGCTTCAGCGAGGCCGGCACAGCCGCGCCTCGGCGGTCTCCAAGGCCGTGGCGATCTCCCCGGCGCCGATGATGATATCGCGCGGCCCGTCCTCGCGCAGACGCTCGGCGGCGCAAAGGCAGAGATTGGCGACACGTTCCAGCGGCCAGTCCGGCCGGTCCCCCACCGTATCCTTCAGGCCGCTGGTGCAGCGCCAGCGAAACAGGGCGTCGCCGAACGGCGTCGCCAGCGCCGCCTGGCTGCTGCCCGCCGGCGAACCGAGCGCCGCCGGGCTTGCCGGGGCTGCCGCATGGCCGGGCATGGCCCTGTCGCGCGCGGGCGGGTTGCCGGCCAGCCACGCGATGGTGGCGCCGAGCGCGGCCAGCAGGACAAGCAGGAAGACGGCGCGGATCATGCCGCACAGCATCGCCCGCCGGGACCCGGCCGACCAGATGGCGGCCGGACACCGGCCAGGCGGGGCGGGCACCGCGCGGCCGGCGGCGTTCCGCCGAGGCCGGCGCACCCTGCCGTGGGCGCGGCAGTCGCCCCGGCACCACCCGCTGCGCGGGACGGGCAGCCGGATCGGGTGATTCCCCCTGGACGCCATCTGCTTTAGCCTTCGCGGATGCGAAATCCTGTCCTGCGCGGCCTAGCCGGCGCCATGGCACTGCTGCTGGCCCTGCCCGGCGCGGCGCAGGTTCCTGGCCTCGGCGCGGTCGATACGCGCCGGCAGGTCTCGCCGCGCGAAGCCCCCTTCGACGCCATCGCGCTGATCGAAACCACGGCGGGCGGGCGCTGCACCGGGGCGCTGGTCGCACCGCGCGTGGTGCTGACGGCGGCGCATTGCCTGGTTTCCTCCGACGCATCCCGCCTGGTGCCGCCCGGCACCATCAGCGTTCGGCTGGGCGGGCGCACCGTGCATGGCCGCGCGCTGCGCAGCGGCCGCGGCTTCGACACGCGGCGGGAGGAACCCTGGCGCGCCGACTGGGCCCTGGTGACCCTGGCCGCGCCGTTCCCCCAGGGCCACCCGCTGCCACTGCTGCGCGAACCGCCGCGCCAGGATTCGCCGGCGACGCTGGCCGCCTGGCAATTCGACCGGCCCGACATGCTGATGGCCGACCGGGGCTGCCGCATCGTCACGGTCAGCACCTTCGGCGCGCAGGGCATCCTGGTCGGGCACAATTGCGCCGGCACGGTCGGCAGCAGCGGCGCGCCGATCCTGGTGCCGACGGCCGATGGCTATGCGGTGGCCGGGGTGCAGGTGAAGGCCGCACTCGGCCAGCCGCTCGGCGTCGCGGTGCCGGCCTTCACGATCCCGGCGCCCTGATCGCGCACAGGATCCGCTCGGGCGTCGCCGGAAGGTCCAGCCGCTCGACGCCGGCCGCGTCGCGCAGGGCATTCCACACCGCGGTCGCCAGCATCAGCGGCGGCTCGCCCACCGCCTTCGAGCGGAAGATGGTGTCCGATCGCGCCGGCGCATCCGACAGCAGCCGGACGTTGAAGCCAGGCGGCACGTCGCGCGAACCGGGGATCTTGTAGGTGGAGGGGCCGAGGGTGCGCTGGCGCCCGCGGTCGTCCCAGGCCAGTTCCTCGCAGGTCAGCCAGCCGAGGCCCTGGACGAAGGCGCCCTCGATCTGGCCGCGGTCGATGGCGGGGTTCAGGGACCGCCCGCAATCCTGCACCAGGTCGGCACGGAGCACGCGATGCTCGCCGGTGAGCGTATCGACCACCACCTCGGCGACCGAGGCGGCGTAGGAGAAATAGAAGAAGGGCTCGCCCCGCATCGCCACCGGGTCCCAGTGGATGTCGGGCGTGCGGTAGAAGCCGGTGGCGGAGAGCGAGACGCGCTCGATCCAGCAGCGATGGGCAAGGTCCGCGAAGCCCATGGCGCGGTTGTCGCCGGGGCGATCGACGAAGGCGCGGTCCCCGGCGAAGGCGACGGCGTCGGCCGGCACCTCCCACAGCGCGGCGGCGACCTCGGCCATGCGGCCACGGATCGTCGCGGCGGCGCGATGCGCGGCCCAGCCATTCAGGTCGGAACCCGTGCTGGCGGCCGTGGGCGACGTGTTCGGCACCTCGGCCGTGCTGGTCGCGGTGATGCGCACGCGGGCAAGCGGCACGCCGAATGTCTCGGCGACCACCTGCGCGATCTTGATGTTGAGGCCCTGCCCCATCTCGGTCCCGCCATGGTTCAGGCGGATCGAGCCATCGGCATAGACATGCACCAGCGCGCCGGCCTGGTTCATGTGACGAACGCCGAAGGAGATGCCGAAGGCCAGCACGAAGGAACCAAGGCCTCGCCGCAGGAAGGGATGCGATGCATTGAAGGCGTCGATCTCGGCGCGACGGTCATCCCAGCGCGCATCGGCGCGGCATTCGGCCCAGGCGCGGCGGATCAGG
The DNA here is from genome assembly GCA_963732425.1 of uncultured Alphaproteobacteria bacterium. Lineage (GTDB taxonomy): Bacteria > Pseudomonadota > Alphaproteobacteria > Acetobacterales > Acetobacteraceae > Neoroseomonas. The sequence continues at coordinate 168,714 of CAVSZN010000009.1, read as the reverse complement.
TCGCCCTCCAGCGCCTGGCCGTAGGGGGTCAGCGCATCGTTCGGGCCGCCGGCGAAATTGCGTTCGCGCACCGCCTCCGGCGCCAGGGACGTGGCGCGGGCGACGGCGCGGATCACGTCCTCCATCAGCAGCATGCCCTGCGGGCCGCCGAAGCCGCGAAAGGCCGTGTGGGAGACGGTGTCGGTGCGCAGCGCCAGCGCCGTCAGGCTCACCGCCGGCACGTCGTAGCAGTTCAGCGCATGGGTCAACGCCCGGAACACCACGCCGGGGGTGAGGTCCAGGCTGTGCCCGCCATCGGCCGCCAGGGTGGCGTCGAGTGCGAGGATGCGCCCATCCGTGTCGAAGCCGGCCGTCCAGCGGAACAGGAAGGGGTGGCGCTTGCCGGTCGCCGCCATGTCGGCCTTGCGCGGCAGGCGCAGCTTCACCGGCCGGCCCGCGAGATGCGCGCCGAGGGCCGCCGCCGCGGCGATCCACGACGCGTTGCTCTCCTTGCCGCCGAAGCCACCGCCCATGCGCCGGCAGGTGACCGGCACGCGATTGTAGTCGCAGCCGAGGATGCGGGCGACGATGTGCTGCACCTCGGTCGGGTGCTGGGTGGATGAGGTGACGGCGATCTCGCCATCCTCCCCCGGCACGGCGATGGCGATCTGGGATTCGAGGTAGAAATGCTCCTGCCCGCCGGCACTGAAGCGGCCTTCCGCCCGCATCGGCGCGGCGGCGATGGCAGCGGTCGCGTCGCCACGCGTGATGACCTGCGGCGGCATCAGGTAGTCGGCGCGCGCCAGCGCCTCCTCCGCGTCGAGCAGCGCGGGACGCTCCGTGATGGCGGGCCTGATCGCGGCGGCGGCGCGCAGGGCGGCGTCGCGCGTCTCCGCCAGCACCAGCGCGATGGGCTGGCCGTGGTGGCGGATGATGCCCTCGGCGAACAGCGGCTCGCCGGCCTTGCCGGAGGGTGAGATATCGTTCGGCCCGGGGATGTCGGCGACGGTCAGCACGCGCACCACGCCCGGCATGGCGGGGATGTCGAGCCCGTCGAGCACGCCATGCGCGACCGGCGAGAGCACCAGCGCGCCATGCAGCAGGCCGGGTGGTTCCGCCAGGTCGTCGGCGAAGCGCGCGGTGCCCGCGGCGTGGCCGAGCGCGCTGTCGTGCGGCACCGCGGCGCCGACGCTCATGCGACGAAGCCCGGCGCGTGCGGCGCGTCGAGCGCCATGACCTCACCGGCGATGCCTGGCCGGCGCAGCGCCATCCGCCGCAGCAGGTTGCCGGCGGCCATGCGCCGGTATGCGGCGCTGCCGCGCAGGTCCGACAGCGGCGCGATCTCCGCCTCCAGCGCCGAGGCCGCGCGGTCGGCGGATGCGGCATCGAAGGGCGCGCCCAGCAGTGCCGCCTCCGCCGCCGGGGCGCGCGCCGCGCGGGGGCCGCAGCCGCCATGGGCGATGCGCGCTTCCGCCACCACGCCACCGCGCAGGACCAGCACAGCCGACAAGCCGACCGTCGCGATGTCCTGGTCGTGGCGCTTGGACAGTTTCTCGCACGCCAGCAGCGCGCCGCGCGGCGGGCGCGGGATGCTGACGCTGGCGATGATCTCATCCGGTGCCAGCAGGCAGGTGCGATAGCCGGTGATGAAATCCTCCACCGCGACGGCGCGTTCGCCGCGCGGCGAGGCGAGCGTCACGCGCGCGCCCAGCGCCATCAGCGGCGGCAGCGCATCGCCGATCGGGCTCGCCGTGCCGAGATTGCCGCCGAGCGTCCCCAGGCCGCGGATCTGGCGCGACCCGAGCCGCCGCAGCAGCGCGGCGAGGGGCGCGAAATCGGCATCCTCCGCGCAGGCCTTGAGCAACCGGGCATAGGAGACCGCCGCCCCGGCCGTGATGCCTTCGGGGCCGATGCCCAGCGCCTGCAGCGGCTCGACCCGCAGCAGGCAGATGATCTCGGGCGGCGCCTCGCGATGCTCCGACACGCGCAGGCCGAGATCGGTGCCGCCGGCCAGCAGCCAGGCAGCCGGATGCGCGGCGCGCAGGCCAACCGCTTCCGCCAGCGAGCGCGGCAGCCAGAAATGCTGCGACCCGGTGGCAAGCCGGGCCGGCGCCGGCGGCGTCGGCGGCGCGGTGGCGCCGTCATCCGTCATCGCGCCCATGGCGTCGAGGATCGGGCGATAGCCGGTGCAGCGGCACAGGTTGCCCGCCAGCGCGTCGTGCGCGTCGCCGCCTTCGCGGCTCCAGGCCCAGGCGGACATGACGATGCCCGGCGTGCAGAAGCCGCATTGCGTGCCGTCGTGCCCGGCCAGGGCGCGCTGCACCGGATGGGCACCGCCACCGGCACCCTCCAGGCCTTCCACGGTGCGGATGGCGCGACCGGCCACCTGGCCGAGCAGCATCAGGCAGGCATTGACCGGGATGCGCGCGTCGCCGTCCTCGATGACGACGGTGCAGGCGCCGCAATCGCCCTCGGCGCAGCCCTCCTTCGTGCCGGGCAGCCGGGCCGGGCCGCGCAGCCAGTCGAGCAGCGTCATGGTCGGCGCGGCATCGGCGGGCAGCGTGACCCCACGCCCATTCAGGGTGAAGCGGATCGGTCCGTCCATGGCATCGATCATGTCCACCGCGGGGAAGCGCAGGCAAGCGTCATGCCGGGCTGGCGCCGGGCGTCACCCGGCCGCATCGGGGCGCGCGCGCAGCGGGCCCAGGATCTCCTCGTCATGCTCGCCGATCCTCGGCAGGTCGAGCCGAACGCCCAGGCGCTCGGCGCCGAACTGGATCGGCAGGGCGGGCACCGTCGCGGGGCGGCCATCGGGCAGGGTCACCGGCAACAGCCCGCCGCTCGCCTTCAGATGCGGGTCCTCGAACAGGTCCCAGGGCCTGGCGATGCGGGAGAAGGGAAGCCCGGCGCGCTCGCACATCGTCTCCAGCGACGCGATGTCGTGCTTCACCAGCAGCGACTGCACCAGCGGGATCAGCGTGTCGCGCCGCTTCGCGCGCTCGGTGTTCGATCCGTAGTCGGGGTTGTCGAGCACCGGTTCGTTCAACTCGCGGCGGAAGATCTCCCACTGCCGCTCGGTGACGACGCCGATGAAGATCTGCCCGCCATCGGCGGTGTCGAACACGTCATAGACACCCCAGGCGCGGCGGCCGGCCGGCATCGGCGTCGGGTCCTGCCCGGTCAACGCCTGTTGCAGCATGGCGGTGGAGACCAGGAAGGCGGCATTCTCGAACAGCCCGGCCTGCAGATGCTGGCCGCGCCCCGTGGCGTCGCGCTGGCGCAGCGCGCCCATGATGGCGATGGCGCCGAACATGCCGCCCATCATGTCGTTGACCGGCGCGCCGGCGCGCAGCGGGCGGCCCGGCGGGCCGGTCATGTAGGCGAGGCCGGACTGCATCTGCACCACCTCGTCGAGCGCGGTGCGGTTCTCATACGGCCCCGGCAGGTAGCCCTTGAGGGAAAGGTAGATCAGCCGCGGGTTGCGCGCCGACAGCGCCTCATAGCCGAGGCCCTTCGCATCGAGCCCGCCGGGGCGGAAATTCTCCAGCAGCACGTCGGCGGTGTCGATCAGGCGCTTCAGCGTCCCGAGGTCCGCTCGGCATCCTCGGTGTCGAGTTGCACGGACTTCTTGTTGCGGCTGAAGGCGGGGAAGAAGCCGGTGCCGGATGCGGTCAGGTAGCGGGTGCGGTCGCCCTTTCCGGGGGGCTCGATCTTGATGACCTCGGCGCCGAGGTCGGCCAGCACCAGGCCGCAGGTCGGGCCCATCACCATGTGGGAGAATTCGATGACGCGGATGCCGGCGAGCGGGAGCGGTGCGGTCATGTCGTGAGTCCTTGCTGCGTCGTCGGGCGACACGTGGTGCGGTGAGGTTCGGGGAAGGGCAATGCCTCTCCCTGATCCCCCCTCACGCCGCCCGCGCCTTCGCCCGGAACGCGGTGAGCGACCCGCCCCGCAGCAGCGCGGAGGGCAGCCTGCGCCCGAGCACCGTCTCGGCCAGGTGCCCCGCCGCGATCAGCGCGTCGATGTCGATGCCGGTGGCGATCCCCATTTCCTCGCACAGCATCACCAGTTCCTCCGTCGCGATGTTGCCCGGCGCGCCGGGATGCCCGGCGAAGGGGCAGCCGCCGGCACCACCCACGGCCGCGTCGAATTCGGCCACGCCCATGCGCAGCCCGGCATGGGCATTGGCGATGCCGAGGCCGCGCGTGTCGTGCAGATGCAGCGACACCGCCTGGCCCGGCCAGCGTGAGCGCACTTCGCCGACGACACGCTCGATCTGCATCGGGTTGGCCCAGCCCATGGTGTCGGCGAGCGAGATGCGCTCGATCGCGCAGCCGGTCTCCTCGGCCAGCGCCATGGCGTCGCCGACCGCGGCGATCGTCTGGGCCAGTGTCACCTCGCCCTGGAAATTGCAGCCGAAGGCGGCCTGGACCGAGGCGCGCGTCACCGCCACGCCGGCGGCCTGGTGTCCGGCGATGTTCTCGCGCATCGCGGCGATCTGCCCGGCGCGATCGCGGTTCAGGTTGCGCAGGGAGAATCCCTCGGAGGCCGCGACGGTGATCGAACCGTTGATCGACAGGCGGTCCTTGAAGGCGAGCGCGCGTTGCAGCCCCTGCGTGTTGAACCACAGCGCGGTGCAGGTGACGCCGGGGCGCGGCGTGAAGCCGGCAACGACCTGGTCGGCATCGGCCCAGCCCGGCACCCGCTTGGGGCTGACGAAGGAAGCGACCTGCAGGCGCGCCACGCCCGTCGCCGACAATGCATCGATCAGCGCGATCTTGTCGGCGGTGGGCACCGGGGTGGTGGCGATCTGGAAGCCCTCGCGCGGGCCTTCCTCGGCAATGCGCACGCTGCGCGGCAGGTCGGTCATCGCCGTCTCCCCTGGCCGGTGGGCCCGGCATCAATAATTCTGTTTCACAGAATTGAATTCTGTAGGAAAGAATAGTCCTGATGAGCAGCCCCGATGTCAACCCGGAGCCCGCCGCCCGCCGCCGCGGTCGCCCGGCCCGCACCGCACCGCCCGCCGCCGCGCAGCGGGTGGAGGCGGTGGAACGCGCCCTCGGCCTGCTGGAATGCTTCGCCGACGGCACCAAGGTGCTGACCCTGGCGGAACTGGCGGACCGCGCCGGGCTGTATCCCAGCACGGCGCTGCGCCTGGCCGGTTCGCTGCTCCGCTTCGGCTACCTGGCGCGCAGCGCGGCCGGCGGCTACCGCCTCGGCCCCACGCCCTTCCGCCTCGGCGGGCTGTATCGCGCCGCCTACGACCTGGCCGACCAGATCCGCCCCGCCCTGGCACGGCTTGTGGCGCGCTGCGGGGAGACCGGCGGCTTCTACGTCCGCGACGGTGACCGTCGCATCTGCCTGTTCCGCGAAGCCTCCCCCCGCCCGATCCGGCTGCATATCGAGGAAGGCGCGGCCATGCCGCTCGACCGCGGCGCCAGCGCCCATGTGCTGATGGCCTTCACCGACGGCACGCTGCCGATCCACGACGCGGTGCGCGCGGCCGGGCTCGCCATCTCGATCGGGCAGCGGGACCCGGAGATCGCCGCGGTCGCCGCGCCGGTATTCGGGCGAACCGGCCGGCTGGTCGGCGCCCTGGGCGTCTCGGGGCCGGTGCTGCGGCTCGGCGCGGCAGAGGCGGCGCGGATCGCGCCGATGGTGGTCGAGGAAGCGCGGGCGGTGTCGCGGCTGCTGGGGGCGTGACGGATGGAGGGGCGCCGCCCCGGGGGCCTGCCTTGCCGATGCGGGCTCGGATCGGCCGGGATTTCAGCGATCACACGCGCCGCGATCCTGTTGCACGACCATCGGAGGACGGCCGGCTGATCCCTCGCGGTCGGACCCGCCCTATGACGCGCCGTCGTCCTCCGCCGCCGCCGGGATCGCGAGATAGGCCAGCACCCGCGTCTCCAGCCGGCCGCGCGACACGGTGTCGAGGATCAACCCGCAGACCACCGACAGGGACGCAAGGATCGCAAGCCCGGTCGCCAGCAGCGCCGTCGGGAAGCGCGGCACCAGCCCGGTTTCCACATAGGTCGCCAGCAGCGGCACCGCGAGGATCAATGCCAGCGCCAGCAGCATCGCTCCGCTCCCGGCGAAGAAGGCAAGCGGGCGTTCACGCTGCACCAGCAGCAGGATGGTGCGCAGGATGCGCATGCCGTCGCGCCAGGTGTTCAGCTTGCTGACGGAACCCACCGGCCGTTCCTGGTAGCGCGTGCGCACCTCGCCCAGGGGCAGGCGCAGTTCCAGCGCATGGACGGTGAATTCCGTCTCGGTCTCGAAGCCCGAGGCCAGCGCGGGGAAGGACTTCACGAAGCGGCGCGAGAACACGCGATAGCCCGACAGCATGTCGCTGACCCGGTCGCCGAAGATGCGCCGCACCATCCCGGTCAGCACGCGATTGCCGAACCGATGGCCCGGGCGATAGGCGCGGCCGGCATCCGCTTCGGTGACGCGAACGGCGGTCACCATGTCGAGCCGCTCGGCCAGCAGCATGCGGACCATCTCGGGCGCGGCCGGCGGCGTCATAGGTGTCGTCGCCATCGACCAGCACATAGGCGTCGGCCTCGATGTCGGCGAACATGCGGCGGACGACGTTGCCCTTGCCCTGGAGGGGCTCGCGGCGCACCACCGCGCCGGCCTCGGCCGCGACCTCCCGCGTGCGGTCGGTCGAGTTGTTGTCATAGACATAGACGGTGGCGCCCGGCAGCGCGCTGCGGAAGGCGGCGACCACGCGCGGGATCGCGACTTCCTCATTGTAGCAGGGGATCAGCACCGCGACGCGCTGCCGCGTCCGTGCCGCCCGGGCCGAATTGTCCATTGCCGCCATGCCTGCCCACCCGCTGTGCCGCGCCGGCATCACTGCCCGATACAACGCGCTTCGGCCAGCACCGCGTCGCCGCGCAGCCGCACCAGCCCATCCGGCGGCAGGGTGAAGCGGAACCCGCCGCCCGGCTGCGGCTCGGCCGCGGGGGTCGCATCGAGGTGGCCGGCGCCAGGCGCGACCACCGCGCCAACCCGGCAGCCGGCGCCGAAATCGAGCAGCGCCTCCCCGGCCACCCGCAAGCCGCGACGCCCGGCGCTGACCAGCCCGGGGCCGGCGGCCTCGCACAGCCGGCCCGCGGGCCCGGCGTGGCGCAGCGGCGGCGGCGGGATGTCCCGCCCGTCCCGCACCACCGGGCACACCAGCGGCCCGGCGCCGGCCGGCGACCAGTTGGTGCAGATGCGCCGGCAACCCTCCGTCACCGCCGACAGTCCGAGCGGGGCCAGCATGTCGAGGCCCTGCCCATCGCCCGGCGCCACGGCATAGAGCGGCGCCGGCCCATCCCGCAGCGCGGCCAGCGCGGCGCGATCGCCAGCGCCGCCAACCTCGGCGATGCCCGTCAGGCTCCACAGCGCGGTCTCGGGCGGCAGGCCCGGGGCGAGGAAGGCGGTCGGCTTGGCGGTGCCCAGCACGGTGGCGCCGGGGGCAAGGTCCGGCCAGTCCACCGCCAGGTAGCGGTCGCCGAGCGGCGCGCGCAGCGCCGGCACCGGCTTGGTCAGGGGGAAGGCGGCGAGAACCGCGACGGCGGCGGCGGCCGTGGCCGCGCGGGCGGGCAGCGCCGTCAGGGCCGCGATGAGCAGCGCCGGCGCCAATGCCTCCAGCACGAAGGCGTAGCGGTAGATCGAGAACACCGGCAGCCAGATCGCATAGGCCACCAGCAGGAAGGCCGCCGCCGGCAGCGCCGCCCGCCGGGCCGGCGCACCGCGCAGGACAGGCAGCGCCAGCGCCGCCACCAGCCCGGCGGCGAGGCGCGGGTCGCGCATCCGTTCCTCGGTAACGCGCGGCAGGTCCGACACCGCCCAGAGAAAGGGCCGGACCAGGGCCTCGGTGAGCGTGGCGGGCATGAATTGCAGGTCGCGGCCGGCGCGGGGGATGCCCTCGCCCGCGGCGAAGAACTCGTTGAAATAGGGGAACACCGGGTTGCCGGTGGCGGCCGCCAGATGCGCCGCCCACCAGCCGCCCGGTCGCCACCATGCCGGCCAGCCCGCCGGCCGCGCAGGCGAGCAGCGCCAGCGGCAGCCGTCGGTCCCAGCCGAACCGCGCGACGACCATCACCGCGATGGCCGGCGCGAAGGGCGCATTGGTCAGTTTCAGCCCGATCGCCGCGCCGCAGGCGAGCCCCGCCAGCGCCGCCGCGCGCCAGGGATGCCCGCCCCCCGGCCGCAGCAGCGCCAGCACGCCCAGCAGCACCAGCCCGCCGGTGACGACATCGCCCGAGGTGGTGCCGACCTGGCTGCGGAACACCGCCCCGCCCGCGGTGCCGATGGCGGCCAGCAGGGCCAGCGTCTCGTTCGCCAGGATGTGCCGCGCGCAGCGCCAGGCGACCCACAGCACCGCCCCCGCCGGCAACCCCATCAGGAAGGCGACCAGGCGCGGCCAGCCGTTCATCCGCCACAGCAGCCAGGCGAAGGGAATGTCGGGCAGCGGGTTGTGGAAGCCCTGCATGCCCGCCGGCAGCAGGTCGAGCGGCCGCGGCACGAACAGCCGCCAGGGCGCATAGACATGGTAGTTCTGCGCATCCCAGCCGCGATCCGCCCCCATCACCGCCGAGGCGATGCCGCAGCCCAGCATCAGCAGGGCAAGCACCGGCAGGCCGGCCCCGGCGCACAGCAGCGCCGCGCCGCCGCGCTGGATGCGGCCGCCGGCCATCACGCGCGCCGGAACACGACGGTCAGGTTGTTCGCCGGCATCTCGGCCACCGCCGGCGGCCCGAAGCCGTGCCCGGCGGCCAGAGCGGCGACCGCCTCGAGGTCCCGCACGCCCCAGGCCGGGTTGCGGGCGCGCAGGTCGGCGTCGAAATCGGCGTTGGATGGCGCCGTATGCGCTCCGCCACGCCGGTAGGGGCCATACAGGATCAGCGGCGCGCCGGGCGGCAGGATGGCCGCGGCGCCGCGCAGCAGCCCCTCGGTGGCAGCCCAGGGCGCGATGTGGATCATGTTGATGCAGACCACCGCATCGGCAGCGGCCAGCGGCCAGGCCCCGGCGGCATCGAGTGCCAGGGCCGGGCGGATGTTGGCCAGGCCCGACTGCGCCACCCAGGCGTCGATGCTGGCGCGCGCGTCGGCGTCGGGGTCGCTCGGCTGGAACACCAGGCCGGGCAGCGCGGCGGCGAAGTGGAGGGCGTGCTCCCCGCTGCCGCTGGCCACTTCCAGCACCAGGCCGCGGGCGGGCAGATGGCGGCGCAGCGCATCGAGGATCGGGTCGCGGTTGCGCGCGGCGGCGGGGGCGAAGCGGCGCGGGTCGTTGCTGGTCATGCGACGGGGCATCCCCCGATGCCGGCCGGATGGCAAGTGGCGCGGCGCGAGGGCCATGCGCCTGGCCGCCCGCGGCGACCGGACCAGGCCGGCCGAGACCGCTTGCTTCTCGATTCCGCATGAGTGCAACATCGAGTCACTGCGCAAACCCGAATGGAGGAAACAATGCCGGGACGCCGGGTTGGGGAACGATCTGTCCAGGAACTGTATCGCGACGACCCCCAGCGGGCCGATGCGCTGGTCTGGGGCCGGCGCGGCACGCTGAAGGGTGCGGCGCTGATGGCGATGGGCGCGGCTGTCGGCGGCACCATCCCCTTCGCCCGTCGGATGCCCGAAGGGCTGCTGCCGGCCGCGCTGGCGCAGGGCTCGGGCGGGCCGCAATACCTCGAGATGGAAGGCAAGGCGCGGCTGGTGCTGCTCGGCGAGCGGCCGCTCAACGCCGAGACGCCGGAGCATCTGCTCGATGACGAGGTGACGCCGGCGGCGAACTTCTTCATCCGCAACAACGGCCAGGTGCCGGACGCGGATGCCGAACCCGATGGCCTGGAAGATCAAGGTCGAGGGCGAGGTGAACACGCCGCTCGACCTGAGCCTGGGCGACCTGCAGCAGCGCTTCGAGGTGGTGACCCGGCGGCTGCAGATCGAATGCGGCGGCAATGGCCGTTCCTTCTTCCAGCCGCAGGCGAGCGGCAACCAGTGGTCGACCGGCGCGATCGCCAATGCGGAATGGACCGGCGTGCGGCTGCGCGACGTGCTGCGCGCCGCGGGGCTCAAGGACAGCGCGAAGTTCACCGGCCACCATGGCGCCGACCTGCATCTCTCGGGCAATGGCGAGGCGATCAGCCGCGGCATGCGCATCGAGAAGGCGCTCGACGAGGACACGCTGATCGCCTTCCGCATGAACGGCCAGCCCATCCCGCAGATGCATGGCGCGCCGGCGCGCCTGATCGTGCCGGGCTGGCCGGGCTCGCTCAGCCAGAAGTGGTTCAACCGCATCGAGCTGAAGGCGCAGCCGCATACGGGCCGCGGCATGGGCGGCACCTCCTATCGCGTGCCGACGGCGCCGATCGTCCCGGGCAGCCGCAACAACGGCGCGACCTTCCGTGACCTCGAGAACATGCCGGTCCGCTCGGTCCTGACGAACATCGCGCATGGCACGCGCCTGCCCGCCGGCACGCGCCGGCTGGAGGTGCGCGGGCACGCCTGGGCCGGGGACGACACGGTGCGCGCCGTCGATGTCTCTGTCGATTTCGGCGCGACCTGGACGGGGACCACCGTCTCCCCGCCGCCCAACAGCCATTCCTGGCAGCGCTGGCAGGGCGCGATCACCCTGCCCTCTGACGGGTATTTCGAGATCTGGTACCGCGCGACCGACGACAAGGGCCGCGCGCAGACCGTGGCCCCGGGGGTGTGGAACCCGTCCGGCTATGGCGGCAACCCGATCACCCGCGCCGCGATCCTGGTGGGCTGACGTCCATCATGTCGCTGATGAAGCTGTTCGTGGCGGGCTTCCTGCTCGTGACCGTGGCGCTCTACGCCCAGCGGGAAGGGCTGCTGGGCCGGAACGCGCCGCCCGCCCCGCACCCGCCCACGCCGGCCCGCCTGGCCTTCGACCAGGCACAGCGGGCCGCCGAGGAGACCGCCGCCCTCGCCCGCCGCCAGGCCGAGGCCGCGGCGGCGGCGGCGGCGCGCACCGAGGAGGAAAGCGTGCTCGCCGAAGGCCCCGGCCGGTCGGAGGTGTTCGGCTACTGCACGGCCTGCCACAACACCGCGCTGATCCGGCGCAGCGCCTTCTCACGCGACCGCTGGGACGAGTTGATGGACTGGATGGCCGAGAAGCACGGCATGAACCCGCTGGAAGGCGAGTTGCGCCAGACCATCGTGGACTACCTGGCCGGGCAGTATGGGCCGCGGCAGCGCGGGCCTCGGGGGGGAACCCGTTCCTGAACTAGTGGCCTGCGTGCCCGCTGCGCTCGCTGGTTGGCCCGGCGGGCGGCACGGGAGGCGGCCGACCTGCTGGCCCGCGCCACCGCCATGCCAGCCCCGCCCGGCGGCGTCAGCCGGCCGGCAGCGCGGCCCCGCCAAGACGTGTAGGGTGCCGCCCGCAACCACCACAGGGACCATGACCACCCCATGATCGACACCAAGATCGGCACCGGCGCCGAAGCGACCCCGGGCCAGCACATCCAGGTGCACTACACCGGCTGGCTGTTCGACGAGAGCGCGCCGGAGAACAAGGGCCGCAAGTTCGACAGCAGCCGCGACCGCGGCCAGCCCTTCGAGTTCCAGCTCGGCGTCGGCCAGGTCATCGGCGGCTGGGACCAGGGCTTCGCCGGCATGAAGGTGGGCGGCGAGCGCACGCTGATCATCCCGCCCGAGCTCGGCTACGGCGCGCGCGGCGCCGGCGGGGTGATCCCGCCCAATGCGACGCTGGTCTTCGAGGTCGCGCTGCTCGGCGTCGGCTGAGGAGCCTCCAGGCCCCTCGAACGGCGGGCGGCGGCCATCCGGCCGCCTTGCCTTCGCGCCCCGTGCTGCCGTGCGGGGGGCCAAGGGCCGTTTGGGCGCGGTCGCGCTGTGCGCTCGCCGGCCGGTCGGATGAGGGCGCTGCCTGATCCTGGCCGCGCTTGCGGCCTTGGCGCCGCTGCAATCCGTAGGCGCCCGCCTTGGGTCGCCCCCTGCGGGGCGTGGACGTCACGGCCCGCTGCCTGCGGCGCATTGCCCGGCGTCTGGCGGTGGCTCTGCCGCGTGAATCCTGATGCCGGCACGTAACGCGCCTTGCGAAGGCGCCGCACCATCCCGACAATGGCGGAATGGCCGCTCCGCTTGCATTGACCGACACCGCCGATCCCTCCTTCGCGGAGCTTCTGGCCCTACGCCCGCATCTGTCCCTCCACGCGATGGACGGGCTGGTGATGGAGGATGTGCCGCTTGCCCGCATCGCGGCCGAGGTCGGCACCCCCGCCTGGGTCTATTCCGCCGGGGCGCTGCGCCGCCGCGCCCGCGCGCTGAAGGCCGCGCTGTCGGGCGCCGGGCTGGCCGCCACCATCCATTTCGCCATGAAGTGCAACGACAACCTGTCCGTGCTGCGCGTGCTGGCCGCCGAGGGCCTCGGCGCCGACGTGGTCAGCGAGGGCGAGCTGCGCATCTCCCGCGCCGCCGGCATCCCGGCCTCGGCCATCGTCTTCTCCGGCGTCGGCAAGACCGCCGGCGAGATCCGCCATGCGCTGGAGGAGGACATCTTCCAGATCAACGCCGAGAGCGCGGAGGAGATCGAGATGATCTCCGCCATCGCGGCCGGGATGGGCCGCACCGCCCGCGTGGCGATCCGCGTCAATCCGGACGTGGACGCCAACACCCACGCCAAGATCACCACCGGCAAAAGCGAGAACAAGTTCGGCGTCGCCATCGCCGATGCGATGGAGATCTACGCTCGGATGGCCACGATGCCCGGCATCGAGCCGATCGGCGTCGCCACGCATATCGGCAGCCAGATCACCGCCGGCATGTCGGCCTATCGCGCCGCCTATGCGCGGCTGGCCGAGATGGTGAAGGCGCTGCGCCTGCAGGGCCTGCCGGTGCAGCGGGTCGATTGCGGCGGCGGCCTGGGCATTCCCTACCGCGACGAACCGGCGCCATCGCCGGAGGCCCTGGCCGGGGCGATCCGCGCCTCGCTGGGTGAACTCGGCCTGCCGGTGATGCTGGAACCCGGACGCTGGATCGCCGGGCCGGCCGGCGTGCTGCTGGCCTCGGTCGTGTTGCAGAAGCAGGGCGCCGCGCATCGCTTCGTGGTGGTGGATGCGGCGATGAACGACCTGATCCGGCCCGCGATGTATGAGGCCTGGCACGGCATCGTGCCTGTCTCCGGCGCGCGCGCCGCCGCGCCGCTGTCGCCCGCCGAGGTGGTCGGGCCGGTGTGCGAGAGCGGCGACACCTTCGCCCGCGGGCGGCTGATGCCGATGCTCAAGACCGGCGATGCGATCGCCTTCCTCGATGCCGGCGCCTATGGGGCGGTGATGTCATCCACCTACAATGCACGGCCCTTGGCGGCCGAGGTGCTGGTGGACGGCAGCCGCTTCGCCGTGGTGCGCGAGCGCCAGACGCATGACGCGCTGCTGCACGGGCAGCGCCTGCCGGAGTGGCTGGCGACGTGAACGCCCTGGTGGAGTTGGAGGTGCGCCGCCCCTCCACGCCACCCCGCCAAGGGCCTGGGGCCCTTGGAAGCCCATCATGTGCCGACAGCCGCCATTCCTGCCCCGCCCGCCCATCGCCGAACCGCACGCCCCCCGCTCTGCCCCGACCTGAGTATTGGTTTCCGAAGGCCCTTGGGCCTTTGGCGGGGTGGTCTGGTGGGGCGAGGCCCCTCCAGGAGCGCGCCGCATGACGCAGCTCACCCGCCGCACCCGTCTCGCCCGCCTTGTCCTGTGGTGGGAGGCAGCCTGGCCGGCGCTCTGGCCGCCCCTTGGCGTGCTCGGGCGCCTTCCTGCTGGTCGCATTGTCAGGCCTGCCGCTCGTCCTGCCCGGCGCCTTGCATGCGCTGCTGCTGCTGGCCTTTGCCGCGGCGCTGGGCTGGACGGGCTGGCGGGCGGCGCGACTGCTGGCGCTGCCCGGCACCGCGGCGGCGCAGCGCCGGCTGGAGCGGGATTCCGGGCCTGACCCATCGCCCGATCGCGACGCTCGGCGACCGGCCGACCGGCGACGACCCGGTGGCGCTCGCCTTGTGGGAGGCGCATCGCCGCCGGGCGGCGGAGCGGCTGGCCTCGCTGCGGGTGGCTGCGCCGAAGCCGGGCCTGGCGAGGCGGGACCGGCTGGCCCTGCGCGGCGGCCTGGTGGTGGCGCTCGCCGCCGCCCTGGTCGTCGCCGGGCCGGAGGCGCCCGAACGCATCCGTCGCGCGCTGCTGCCGCAATTCGCCGGCGCCGCGCTGCCGGCCACGCCTTCGGTGCGGCTGGAGGCCTGGATCACGCCGCCGGCCTATACCGGCGCGGCGCCGGTCTTCCTGGCCGCCGCCGGCGGGGCGGTGTCGGTGCCGGCGGGCAGCCGGCTGCAGGTTGCCGTCTCCGGCGGTGCCGGCGGCGTGCCGGACCTCGTGATCGACAGCGCGGCGACGCCCTTCCGCACGCTCGACCGTTCATCATTCGCCGCCGAGGCGGTGCTCGATGCCGGCGCGCGGCTCGCGGTGCGCCGGGATGGCGCCGAGATCGCGCAATGGACGCTGACGGTGCGCGCCGATGCGCCCCCCGTCGCCAGCTGGGACCAGCCGCCGGCGCGCGCGCAACGGGGCCTGGCCATCCGCCTGCCGTGGCGTGCCGAGGATGATTGGGGGCTGGCCTCGCTGCGGGTCGAATTGCGGCTGAAGCCACGCCCGGAGGCGGAGCCCGTCGTGCTCGACCTGCCGCTGCCGCCAGGCAGCCCGCGCAGCGCGCATGGCGCCGGACAGCCCGACCTTTCCGCGCATCCCTGGGCGGGGCTGGAGGTCGAGGCACGCCTCGTCGCCCGCGACCATGCCGGGCAGGAAGGGCGCAGCGACGGAGCCTTCCTGGAACTGCCGGAACGCTCCTTCACGCACCCGGTCTCGCAACTGCTGATCGCGCTGCGCAAGGCGCTGTCGGTGGACCCGTCGGGCCGTGAGCCGGCGCGGCAGGAACTCGACCGCATCGCCGCCGCGCCCGAGGCCTTCGAGCACGATGCCGGCACCTATCTCGCGCTGCGCAGCGCGCGGCACCGGCTGCTGCGCGACCAGCGCCCCGGCGCCGTCGCCGAGGTGCAGGAGACGCTGTGGGACGTCGCCGTCGCGCTGGAGGAAGGCCGCACCGACCGCACCGCGCGCGCCCTGGCCGCCGCGCGTGAAGCGCTGCGCGAGGCGCTGGAGGAAGCGCGCCGCAACCCGGAGCAGACCACGCCCGAGCAGCGCGCCGAACTGGAGCGCCGCATCCAGGACCTGCGCGAGGCGATCCGCCAGCACCTCGAGGCCCTGGCCGAACGCCTGCAACGCGAGAATGCCGAGGCGCTGCCCTACGACCCGCAGCAGCGGCTGATGGACCAGCGCGAACTCGACCGCCGCACCCAGCGCATGCAGGACGCCGCCCGCCAGGGCCGCAACGAGGACGCGCAGCGCGAACTCGCCGAACTCGAACAGATGCTCCGCGCGCTGGAGGAAGGCCGCAACATGCGCGCCGAGGACCGCCAGCGGCAGCAGCAGCGCCAGCGCGGCCAGCAGCAGATGGGCGTGGTGCAGGACATGGTCCAGCGCCAGGCGCAGATGCTCGACCGCGCACAGCAGCGCGCCGACCAGGCGGAGCGCGAGCGCGCGCAGCAGCGCCGCCAATCGCAATCCTTCACCTGGCCGCGCCCACCGCAGCCGCCGGCGCCGCCGCAGGCCGCGCAGCCGAACCCGCAGCAGCAGGCCGAGAGCGAGCAGGATGCGCGGGTGCAGCGCGCCCTGCGCCGGGCGCTGGGCGAGTTGATGCAGCAATTCGGCGACCTGACCGGCGACGTGCCGCAGCCGCTCGGCGAAGCCGACCGTGCCATGCGCGATTCGGCCGAGGCGCTGCGCGAAGGCCGTGACGCGCGCGAGGACCAGCAGCGCGCCATCCGCGCGCTGTCCGAGGGCGGCCGCCAGATGGCCCAGCAGATGCAGCGCCAGTTCGGCCAGGCCCAGCCCGGCGAGGGCGAGGAGGAGGGCGAGGGCGAGGGCGAGGGCATGGCCGGTGGCCAGCAGGGCGGCGAAGGCCAGGACCAGGCGCAGGAACAGGGCCAGGGGCGCGACCCGCTCGGCCGCCGCACGCGGGAACAGACCGGCGGGCAGGACAATGCCTCCGACACCCGCGTGCCGGATGAGGCGGAACTGCTCAAGACCCGGCGGATCCAGGAGGAACTGCGCCGCCGTGGCGGCGAACGGGAGCGGCCGCCGGCGGAACTGGACTACATCGACCGGTTGCTGCGGCAGTTCTGACGCGGCGCGCGGGGCTTCGCCCGCGCACGCGAAAGCCCCGTCACGCCGTCGCGGCCGCGCCCTCGACCGCCAGGCGCCGCTGCACCATGGCCATCGCCGCGGCGAAGGCCGCCTCGGCGTCGAGCGCCGTGGTATCGAGCAGCATGGCATCATCGGCCGGCTTCAGCGGCGCGACCGGGCGGTTTGCATCCTGCGCGTCGCGGTCGCGGATCTCGGCCTCGACCTGCGCCGGGTCGGCCGCCACGCCGCGGCCGCGCAGTTCCAGGAAGCGCCGGCGCGCGCGTTCCTGCGACGCTGGCGGTGACGAACAGCTTCACCGGTGCCTCGGGGAACACCACCGTGCCGATGTCGCGGCCATCGAGCACCGCGCCGCGCTCACGGCCGAAGGCGCGCTGGAAATCGAGCAGCGCCGCGCGCACCGCCGGGATGGCGGCCACCGCGCTCGCGGCCATGTCGGCCATCGGGCCGCGCAGGTCCGCCCGTTCGAGATCGGCCGGCGTCAGGCCGCGCGCGGCGGCCTCGGCCTGGTTCGCGTCGCGCGGGTCGGCCTGCGCATCCAGCACGCGCCGCCCGACGGCGCGATACAGCAGCCCGGTATCGAGATAGGGCAGCCCCAGCGCCGCCGCGAGCCGCCGCGCCAGCGTGCCCTTGCCCGGCCGCGGCGGGCCCATCGACGGCGATGATGACCGGGCGCGCCATGGCGTCAGGCCGGCCCGATCGGCGCACCGCCCGCCAGCCCGTTCATCAGCGTCGCGAAGCCGGGGAAGGAGGTGTCGATGAAGGCCGCGTCATCCACCGCCACCGGCGCGCGGGCGGCGAGGCCCATCACCAGCGCCGACATGGCGATGCGGTGGTCCATATGCGTCTCGACCGTGCCGCCGCCGCGGATGGCGCCGGCGGTGCCATGGACGATCAGGTCGTCGCCGTCGATCTCCGCCTCGATGCCGTTGGCGGCGAGCAGGGCGAAGGTGGCCGCCAGGCGGTCGCTCTCCTTCACCCGCAGTTCCGCCAGGCCCTTCATGCGCGTGGTGCCGCGCGCGGCGGCGGCGGCCACGGCGAGGACCGGATATTCGTCGATCATCGACGGCGCCCGGCCAGGCGGCACCGTCACGCCGGCGCAGGTCGGTGTATTCGGCGACGATGTCGCCGACCGGCTCGCCGCCGGCGACGCGTTCATTCTCGACCCGCAGCGCCGCGCCCATCTCGCGCAGCGTGGTGATCAGCCCGGTGCGCAGCGGGTTCAGGCCGACATTCTCGACCACCACGCGCGAGCCCGGCACCAGCAGCGCGGCGACGATCGGGAAGGCCGCCGAGGACGGGTCGCCGGGCACCAGCACGGGGGCGGCGACCAGTTCCGGCTGGCCTTCCAGCAGGATCACGCGGCCCTGTTCGGGCGTGTCCTGCACCGAAACGGTCGCGCCGAAATGGCGCAGCATGTTCTCGGTGTGGTCGCGCGTCGGTTCGCGCTCGACCACCCGCGTCGTGCCGGCGGCGCACAGGCCGGCCAGCAGGCAGGCGCTTTTCACCTGGGCCGAGGCGACCGGCAGCACATAATCGATCGGCAGCGGATCGACCGCGCCGCGCACCGCGAGCGGCAGCCGCCCGCCCTCCCGTGTCCAGAAGGACGCACCGGTTGCCGAAAGCGGGTCGGTCACCCGTTTCATCGGTCGCTTGCGCAGCGAGGCATCGCCGGTCATCACCGCGAAGACCGGATGGCCGGCCAGCAGGCCGAGCAGCAGCCGCGCCGCGGTGCCGGAATTGCCCATGTCGAGCACATCCGCCGGTTCCACCAGCCCGCCCACGCCGCGCCCGGCAAACCCGCCAGGCGCCTGGGCCGAGCCGTTCGACCTCGGCCCCCAGGGCGCGCATGGCGGCGGCGGTGCGCAGCACGTCCTCGCCTTCCAGCAGGCCGCTGATCTCGGTGGTGCCGACGGCCAGCGCGCCGAACATCAGGGCGCGATGGCTGATGGACTTGTCGCCCGGCACGCCAAGCCGGCCGGTCAGCGGAGCGGCCGGCGCCTGGGCCTGCAGGGGACGCGGATCGGGATGGGACATGAGCCGCGTTTGACATGCCACGGCAGGGCGTGGCAATGCGCCCGACCCTTTGCACAGGCGCGCGGTGCCCCGTGCGCGAGACGGATGTGACCCATGGCGAAGACCGAACTCGGCCTGAAGCGCAGCTGCGTGGCCTGCGGCACCCGCTTCTACGACCTCGCCAAGACCCCGGCGGTCTGCCCGAAATGCGGCACCGAGCAACCGGCCGAGCAGCCGCGCCAGCGCCGCGTCGCGGCCGCGCCGATCCCGGATGAGAAGGTGAAGAAGCGCGCCACCACGCCGGAGGCCGAGGCCGACGAGCTTGAGGTGGAGGTCGAGGGCGACGAGGCGATCGAGGACGCCGAGGAGCTGGACGACGACGCCGACGAGATCGACGAGGCGATCGAGGTCGAGACCGAGCGCGACGAGGAAGGCTGAGGAACGGCGCTTTCCCGCCGCCGCTGCCGTCACGGCAGTTGCGGTGGGGCGGACCAATGCCCATCCTCCCTCCACCTGGAGGAAGGGCTTTCCCATGACGACATTGAACCGCCGCGGCATGCTGCTGGGCACGGCCGGGCTTCTGGCCGCGGCCGCCACGCGCCGTCCTGCCTATGCGCAGGCCCCGGCCGGCCCGTTCACGCTGCCGCCGCTGCGGCTACGCGAACAACGCGAATGAGCGCGCCATCGACGCCATGACGATGGAAATCCACCACGACCGCCACCACGCGGCCTATGTCGCGAACCTCAACGCGGCGGTGAAGGACCATTCGGCCCTGGCGCAGATGCCGCTGGACGAGATCCTGATGCGCCTGTCCCAGGCGCCGGACGCCGTGCGCACCGCCATCCGCAACAATGGCGGCGGCCATGCCAACCACTCCATGTTCTGGGAGATCATGGGCGGCGCCGGCGGTGAGCCGGCCGGCGACCTCAAGGCCGCGATCGACCGCGACCTCGGCGGCATGGACAAGTTCAAGACCGACTTCAACACCGCCGGCACGCGCGTCTTCGGCTCGGGCTGGGTGTTCGTCGCCGTCACGCCCGGGGGCAACCTGTCGCTGGTGTCCAAGCCCAACCAGGACACGCCGCTGATGGATGGCGGGCGCGTGCTGATGGGCAACGACGTGTGGGAGCACGCCTATTACCTGCGCTACCAGAACCGCCGGGCGGACTACCTGACG
The DNA here is from genome assembly GCA_963732425.1 of uncultured Alphaproteobacteria bacterium. Classification (GTDB taxonomy): domain Bacteria; phylum Pseudomonadota; class Alphaproteobacteria; order Acetobacterales; family Acetobacteraceae; genus Neoroseomonas. The sequence continues at coordinate 149,279 of CAVSZN010000009.1, read as the reverse complement.
GCGTGGTGGAACGTGCTGAACTGGGAGAAGATCGGCGAGCGCTACGCCGCGGCGAAGGCGGCACGCTGCGCATCTGACGCAAGGTTGGGGGAGGGAACTCCCCCGCCCCCCTGTCCTGGCCTTCCTGCCTCGACGCCCGCGCCGGCCTGGCTGGCAAGGCTTGCGCGGGGCGGCTGGCGGCGGTTTGGCCCGGGCGCCGTTGCACCGTGAACCGCCAGGCACCGGCCCGCGGTGCGATCATTCGGGCCGATGCCGGCCGCCGACCTTTACTCCCGCCGGTCCCGGCGCCATACCGCCCCGGATTTGCAAGACTGGGAGCGCCCGATGCGCGTGAAGGACGTGAAGAAGGTCGTGCTCGCCTATTCCGGCGGGCTCGACACCAGCGTGATCCTGAAGTGGCTGCAGACCACCTATGGCTGCGAGGTGGTGACCTTCACCGCCGACCTCGGCCAGGGCGAGGAACTCGGCCCGGCGCGCGACAAGGCGCTGCTGCTCGGCATCAAGCCCGAGAACATCTACATCGACGATCTGCGCGAGACCTTCGTGAAGGACTTCGTCTTCCCGATGTTCCGCGCCAATGCGCTGTATGAAGGGATGTACCTGCTCGGCACCTCGATCGCCCGGCCGCTGATCTCCCAGCGCCAGATCGAGATCGCCGAGGCGGTCGGCGCCGATGCCGTCGCCCATGGCGCGACCGGCAAGGGCAACGACCAGGTGCGCTTCGAGCTGTCCTATTACGCGCTGAAGCCCGACATCAAGATCATCGCGCCCTGGCGCGAATGGGACCTGACCAGCCGCACCCGGCTGATCGCAGTTCGCCGAGGAACACCAGATCCCGATCGCCAAGGACAAGCGCGGCGAGGCGCCGTTCAGCGTCGACGCGAACCTCCTGCACTCAGTCCTCCGAGGGCAAGATCCTCGAGGAACCCTGGGACGCGCCGGATGAGATGGTGTGGCAGCGCACGATCTCCCCGATCGATGCGCCGGACAAGGTCACCGAGATCACCATCGAGTTCGAGCGCGGCGACGCGGTCGGCATCAATGGCGAGCGGCTGTCGCCCGGCGACGCTGCTGACGCGGCTGAACGCGCTCGGCCGCGAGAACGGCATCGGCCGGCTCGACCTGGTCGAGAACCGCTTCGTCGGCATGAAGTCCCGCGGCTGCTACGAGACGCCGGGCGGCACCATCCTGTACGTGGCGCATCGCGCGATGGAGATCCATCACGCTGGACCGCGAGGCCGCGCACCTCAAGGACAGCCTGATGCCCCGCTATGCCGAGGTCATCTACAACGGCTTCTGGTTCGCCCCGGAGCGCCGGATGCTGCAGGCGCTGATCGACGAGAGCCAGAAGAGCGTGACCGGCACCGTCCGGCTGAAGCTCTACAAGGGCAACACCATCGTCGTCGGGCCGGCAGATCCCGCAACAGCCTGTACTCGATGAAGCACGTCACCTTCGAGGACGACCAGGGCGCCTACGACCAGTTCGACGCGCAGGGCTTCATCAAGCTGAACGCGCTGCGGCTGCGGCTGGGCGCGATGGCCGGGCGCAAGGGCGGCGCGCTGTAGGCGCGAAACGGCTGGAGGGGCCTTGCCCCTCCTGGCCACCCCACCAAAGGCCTGGGTGCCGTCAATAGGTACCGGGCGCCAGCGTCGGTAACGACGCGCTGTATCCGCCCCGGCATCCATCGACAGGGCACCACCCGATGCCGGATGGGCCGCTCCTCCGCCCCGGGCGCAACTTGCCGACAGACAAATAAAGGAGGGGGTCCGGGGGAGTTCACTCCCCCGCCCTTGTCTCCCTCACCCGTCCAGCCGCATCCCCGTCTCCGCCACCAGCCGCCTGACCATCGCCCCGTCCCGTTGCAGCACGGCCGCGAAATCCGCCGCACTTCCCGTCACCGGATCATTCCCGCTGGCCGCAAGACGTTGCTGCGTGACCGCGTCGGAGGTCGCATGCGCCGCGGCCGCCTCGAAGCGAGCGATCATCGCCGCTGGCGTGCCCGCCACGACGAAGATGCCGTTCCACGAGGTCAGGTCGAACCCTGGAAATCCGCTCTCGGCGATGGTCGGCAGCGTGGCCGCGAGGGGCCCCCGCCGTTCCCCGCTGGTCAACGCGATGCCGCGCCCCCGGCCGGAATCTCATCACCGGCTTCAGCGAGTTCGCCGATCCGATCGCCGCGTCTAGATTGCCGGCCGCGACATCGCGCGCCGCTTCCGCGCCGCCGCGATAGGGCAGGTGTTCGAGCACGATGTCCGCGCGGTTGGCGAGCAGCGCGCCGGCCAGGTGCCCCACCGTGCCGATGCCGGGCGAGCCGTACGGGATGCCGCCCTGCCGCTTCACCTCGGCGATGAAGCTGGCGAGGTCGGTGGCGGGGAAGTCCTTCTTCACGACCAGCACGTAGGGCGCGGCGACGACCTGCGCGACCGGGGCGAAGGCGGTGGCGTAGTCGAAGGGCAGCCCACGCTGGATCAGCGGCTGCACGACGAAGCCGAAGCTGTCGAAATACAGCGTCATGCCGTCGGCGGGGGAGGAGGCGACGACGCCGGCGCCGACCGCGCCGCCACCGCCGGGACGGTTCTCGATGATCATGGAGGCGCCGAGGAATTCGCTCATCTTCGGCTGCAGCAGACGCATCACGGTGTCGGATTGCCCGCCGGGGGCGAAGGGCACGATGACGCGGATCGGGCGCGACTGGGCCAGCGCGATGCGCGGCAAGGCGGCCGCCGCGGCTCCCGTGATGAGCAGGTTGCGTCGACGCATGGTTGATCTCCTTGGAACGGCGCGCGCGGCATGAGCCGCCGGGCCCTGACCGTCAAGCGCCCGTGGGGCTGTACCGACCGTCGATAACCGCGCCGCGGTTGCCAAACCCCAAAGCCATTACCTGTGGTTCCAGGCGCGTGCCGGCTGCTCTACTCTGGCGGCATCGAACAACGTCGTCCTGACCGAGGAAACGCCCATGCGCGGCATCGCCCTTCGCCTGTCTGCCGTCGCCGCCCTGGCGTTCGGCGCCGCGCCGGCCTTGGCGCAATCCGCCTGCCCGGGCCGCATCTCCGCCAATGTCTTCGCCCCGGTGCCGGCCGATGCGGCGATCGCGGTGCCCGACCGCAGCGGCGGCAGCCCCAATGAACGCGCGCTGCGCGAGGCGGCGGTCGCGGCCATCGCCGCGGCCGGCCGGCGGGTCGATGCCAATGCGCCCTACATCCTGTCCTGGCGTGGCGGCACCTCGATCGAGGGCGACAATTTCGGCGGCTTCAACGACAACCGTTCCGGCCGCACCTTCCGTGAGAGCGACGACATCACCTGGGCGCAGAACGTGCCACGCGCGGGCGGGCGCACGGTGCCGACGCTGCGCGTCTCCGGCACCGTCGACCTGCGTGAGCGCGCCACCGGCCGCGTGGTCTGGACCGCCGTGCTCAATTGCAACCGGCAAGGCAGCGACGATGCGGCGATGTTCACCCTGCTCGCCCGCACGGTGGCGCCGCTGATCGGTCATGCGGCGGCGGGGCGCGCCTTCTGAACGTGCCTGCCGCCACGCCCCGCGCGCGCGCCGAGGCGGCGCAGGCCCGCGCATCCGACCCCGCCGCCTCGGCCTGGGTCGAGGCCTCGGCCGGGTCGGGCAAGACCAAGCTGCTGACCGACCGCGTGCTGCGGCTGCTGCTGGCCGGCGTGCAGCCCGGGCGCATCCTGTGCCTGACCTTCACCAAGGCGGCGGCGGCGGAGATGGCGACGCGCCTGGCCCGCGCGCTGGGCGCCTGGGCGACGGCGGAGGATGCGGCGCTGGCGCAGACGCTCGGCGCGCTGACCGGGCGGCAACCCGCGCCGGATGACCTGCGCGCGGCCCGCGCCCTGTTCGTGCGGGTGCTGGAACAGCCGGGCGGGATGCGGATTTCCACCATCCACGCCTTCGCGCAGTCCCTGCTGCGCGCCTTTCCGCTGGAAGCCGGGCTCGCACCGCAATTCGCCGTGGTCGAGGAACAGGAAGCGCGCGCGATGCTGGCGCGGGAACGCGAGGCGGTGCTCGCCGCCGCCCCCGACCGCGCGGCGCTGGAGAACCTGGCGAGGCTGGTGCCGCCGACACGCTTCGGCGAGGTGGTCGGCACGCTGGCGCACGACCGCGGCCGGCTGCTGCGCGCGGTGGAGCAGCGGCAGGGCATCGCCGGGCTGGAACCGGCGCTGGCGCGCGCGCTCGGCCTCACGCCAGGTGAGGCGCGGGAGGACGCGCTGATCGCCGCCGCCTGCGACATCGATGCCGCGCCGCTGCTCGCGGCCGCGCGGCGGCTCGGCCAGAGCGGCAATGAGAAGACCGACCAGCGCAACGCCGCGCGCATGGCGGATTGGCTGGTGCTCGACATCGCCGGGCGCGCCGCGCGCTGGGATGAATGGAAGTCGCTGTTCCTGACGGCCAAGGACGAACAGCGCGCCGATCGCGGCCTGGTCACCAAGGACAAGCGCATCGCCGCCGATTACGACGGCCTTCTCGCCACCATGCGGGCCGAGGCCGAGCGCGTCGCCGCCGTGCAGGAATCCCGCGCCGCCGCGCGGCTGCTGGCGGCGACCATCGCGCTGCTGTCGATCGGCGCGCCGGTGCTGCAGCGCTACGATGCCGCCAAGCGCCGCTCGGGCATGCTCGACTATGACGACCTGATCCGCGGCGCGGAACGCCTGCTGGAGGACCCCGGCAGTGCCTGGGTGCTGTTCAAGCTCGATGGCGGCCTCGACCATGTGCTGCTGGATGAGGCGCAGGATTCCAACCCCGACCAATGGGGCATCGTCCGCGCGCTGACCTCGGAATTCTTCGCCGGCCTGGGTGCGCGGGATGCCGGGCGCAGCATCTTCGCCGTGGGCGATGAGAAGCAGTCGATCTATCGCTTCCAGGGCGCCGATGCCGAGGGCTTCGCGCGGGAGCGCGACCACTACGCCGCAGCGGTGCCCGACGCCGGGCAGGAATTCCGCCCCGTCGCGCTCGACGTGTCGTTCCGTTCGACCGAACCGGTGCTCGCCCTGGTCGATGCGGTCTTCGCCGAGGGCGCGGCGCGCGAGGGCGTGGTGGCGGAGGGCGAGACGCTGCGCCACTTCGCCGACCGCGCCGGCCAGGCCGGGCAGGTCGAGCTGTGGCCGCTGCTGACCGCCGTGGATGCCGCCGAGCCGCCGCCCTGGGCACCGCCCGACACGCCCGTCGATGCCGAGGGCGCGCCGCAACGCCTGGCCACGCTGCTCGCCGGCCGCATCCACCACATGCTGGCCACCGAGACGCTGCCCGCGCGCGTCGATACCGGCCGCGCGGCGGAACAGCCCGCCGGCCGCCGCGTGCGTCCGGGTGACATCCTGGTGCTGGTGCGCGCACGGGCGCGCGGCGGCTTCGTGCCCTCGCTGGTGCGCGCGCTGAAGGATTTGCGCATTCCGGTCGGCGGCGTCGATCGCATGGTGCTGGCCGAGCAGATCGCCGTGCAGGACATGCTCGCGCTGGCCGATGTTCTGCTGCTGCCGGAGGATGACCTCTCCCTCGCCGCGCTGCTGAAATCGCCGCTGGTCGGGCTGGATGAGGATGAATTGCTGGCGCTCGCGCAGCCGCGCGAAGGCCGGCTGTGGTCGGCGCTGGCGGCCCATCGCGGCGCGTCCTCGCGCGTCGGGCGCGTCGCGGATTGGCTGGCGGCGCTGATGGCCCGCGCCGACTTCGCCACGCCGCATGCCCTGTTCGCCGGCGTGCTCGGCGCGCCGGGGCCGCTCGATGCCGCGGCGGGGCGGGCGCGGATGCTGTCGCGGCTGGGGCCCGATGCGGCGGACCCGCTCGATGAATTCCTCAACGCCGCGCTCCAGCATGAACGCGCGCATCCGCCGTCCCTGCAGGTTTTCGTGCAGCAGCTGCGCCAGGGCGGCGCCGAGGTGAAGCGCGAGGCCGAGGGCGCCGGCGATGCCGTGCGCATCATGACGGTGCATGGCGCGAAGGGATTGCAGGCGCCCATCGTCATCCTGCCCGACACCACCGCCGAGCCGCGCGACCGCACCACGCTGCGCTGGCTCGATGAGGACCTGCCCGTCTGGGCGCCGCGCACCGAGGGCTTCGACGCCGCAGTGCTCGCCGCGCGCCGCCAGCAGGACCAGGACGCCGATGCGCGCGAACGCCACCGGCTGCTGTATGTCGCGCTGACGCGGGCGGAGGACCGCCTGATCGTCTGCGGCTGGCAGGGCGGCACGAAGGTGCCGGACGGGTCGTGGTACCGGCTGGTGGAACAGGGCTTCGCTCGGCTGCCCGGCGCGACCGCGGCGGCCTTCGATCCAACCGCCTTTGGCGCTCCCGCCGGGCTGTTCCCGCCCGAGGCGGTGCTGCACCGGCGCGATGGGCCGCAGGCCGCCCCGCCGAAGCCGGAGGACCCGCCCCGCGCCCGCGTCACCGCCGCCGCCCTGCCGGTCTGGGCGCGCCGCCCGGCGCCGCCCGAGGCACCGGCAGGCTCCGTCGCACCATCCGCCCTTCCTGGGGAGGAGGAGACGCCCGCCGCCCCGCCGCGCCCCAGCGACGATCCGCGCGGCCTGCGCTTCCGCCGCGGACGGCTGGTGCATGCCCTGTTGCAGCACCTGCCGGACCATGCCCCGGACCGGCGCGCGGCCATGGCGCGCCGCTTCCTCGACCGGCCGGGCCACGGCCTGGATGAGGCGGAGCGCGACGCGGTGCTGGCCGAGGTGCTGGCGCTGCTCGACAACCCGATGCTGGCCGCCGCGATCGGGCCGGACAGCCTGGCGGAAGCGCCGCTGGCCGGACGCGTCGGCGACAGGCTGATCGCCGGGCAGGTGGACAGGCTGCTGGTCACGCGCGAGCGTGTGCTCGTGCTCGACTACAAGACGAACCGCCCGCCGCCCTCGACGCCCGAGGCGGTGGCACCGCTGTATCTGCGCCAGATGGCGGCGTATCGCGCGCTGCTGCGCGCCGCCTTCCCGGGCCGCCGCGTCGAATGCGCGCTGGTCTGGACCTATGGCGCCCGCGTCATGACATTGCCTGATGCCGTGCTGGACCCGCACGCGCCACAGTGAGCCCCTGACCCGGAGACGTGGCGATGGCCCTGCGCGACAGATTGCTGGGATTGGTGGACCGCATCGCGCCACCGCCGCCACCGCCGCCGCCGCCTCCCCCGCCGCCACCACCCGATCCACCGGGCTGGATGCAGCTGCGCGACGCCGACGCGGCCGCGGCCGTTGCCGCCGACCCGCCCGACTACAAGCGGTATCACCAGTCGCAGGCGATGCACTGGATCGACGTGACGGGCCGCAGCGTCCTCGTCATCGGCTGCAATCGCGGGGAGGATTGCGCGCATTTCGTCGATCTCGGCGCGGCCCGCGTCGTCGGTCTGGACGTGATGGACGAGATCGGGCGCGCCTACGCCAACCCCGCGGTGCACTACGTGTCGGCGTCGGCTGAGTGTATCCCGCTGGAGAGCGGCCGCTTCGACCTGGTCTTCGCCTATGCCACGCTGGAGCATGTGCCGGACGTCGTCGCAGGATTCCGCGAGATGGCACGCGTCACGGCGCCGGGGGGCATCCTCTACAGCGCGGCGGCGCCGCTGTGGTGCAGCCGCTCCGGTCCGCATTGGGGGTCGGCCTTCGACCACGACCCCTGGCCCCATCTGCGGCTGGATGCCGATGACGTCGTCGCGCTCGGGGCGCGGGCGCGGGCCGGGGGGCGGGACAGCGCCGCCTACGACGCGGACTGGCTGCGCCACATCCTGACCGACCCCATGCTGTTCAACCGCCGCCGGGCACATGAATACCTGGACGCCTGCGCGACGCTCGACGACGTCGCGATCCTGCGCAACGAGATCGCTGTCGAGGAACAGTCAGGCTACGACCCGGCGCTGCTGCGCGGCCTGGTGGCACGGGGCTACACCACGCTCGACCTGTTCGGGCTGACGCACCTCGTCGTCGCGCGCAAGCGATAGGGCAGATCCCGACCGGCCGAAGATGCTCGCAGGACCAGGAACCGGAGAGGATTCCGTGAGCCGGACCCGGTGCGATCCGCGCCAGGGTCCCGCCCGCGACGCCCACCGGATGCCCAGCGGCCGAAGCCGGCGCGACCGCCGCTGAAGACAGCGGCTGGTGGCCCGCGACCGAGATCCGCAGGACTTCGGATGCAGGACGCCCGCAGGCCGGCGCGCCGCATCTTCCCTTCGCCTGCCGCGCGGCGCAGCATCGGCGGCGGAGGAAACGACCATGTCCAGCCGCCGAGCCCTGCTCGCCGCGCCCGCGCTGCTGCTTCCGGCCACGGCGCATGCCCAGCAGCGCCCCCTGCGCATCATCACCCCCTTCGCCACCGGCGGCGCGACGGATGCGCTCGCCCGCATCGTCGGTGCCCGCATCACCGCGATGACCGGCCAGGCGGTGGTGGTGGAAGCCAAGCCTGGCGCCGGCGGCGACCTGGCCATGCAGGCCGGCGCCGCCGCCGAGCCGGACGGCCATACGCTGGTCCTGGGCAGCGATTCATCGCTGGTGCGCAACCCGATGCTGCGTCGCGGCATCCCCTATGACCCGGAGCGCGACTTCGCACCGATCGCCCGGCTGGTGATCTCCTGGTACGCCATCGCGGTGCATGCCGCGGTGCCGGCGAACACGCTCGCCGAATTCATCGCCTGGGCGCGCGCCAATCCGGGCAGCGTCAACTACGGCTCGGCCGGGCCGGGCACCCTGGCGCATGTCATCGGGGAGATGATGAGCCAGGGCGCAGCAGCTCGACATGCAGCACATCCCGTTCCGCGGCGCGGCCCCGGCGTTGCAGGAACTGGTGGCGGGGCGGCTGCAGTTCTACGCCGTCTCGGCCGGCGGGCTGTTGTCGTTGCTGCGCGAAGGCAGCGTGCGCGTGCTGGCCGTCACCGGGCCGGTGCGGCAGCCGTCGCTGCCCGGCGTGCCGACCGTCATCGAGGCCGGCTTCGCCGAATACGACCATTCGGCCTTCTATTCGCTGTCCGCCCCGGCCCGCATCCCGCCCGCCTTCGTCGAGCAGACCGGCGCGCTGCTCGGCCGCATCATGGCCGAGGCGGAGACCGCCGAAAGGCTGCGCGCGCTCGGCTTCGACCCCGCCTTCCTGGGGCCGGCGGCGTTCCGCGCCTTCCTGGCCGCGGAACGGATCCGCTGGCGCGACATCATCGCCCGTACCGGGCTGACACTGGGAGGATGACCGGCATGGCGCTGCTGCGCTTCGAGGAATTCACCGCGCGCCCGCGCCGCGCCGCGGCGTTGCAGGCGAGGCTCGGCGACGTGCCGGGCGGGCGGATGTTCGGCCTGTGGCGGGCGCAGATCGGGCCGTCGATGAACATCGTCACGCGTGCGTCGCTGTGGGCAGGCGAACCGCCCACCGCGCCCGAGGCCGCCGACCCCGATGTCGCCGCGCTGCGCACCCGCGTGCTGACCATCCTGACGCGCGGGCAGACACCGCCCGACCCGGCGCGCGGGGGCATCGTCACGCATCGCTGGTTCATCCTGCCGGCCGATCGCGTCACCGAGATGGTGGCCATCACCACCGAGGCCTGGGTCGGCTTCGAGGGCGACACCGGCTCCGAGCCGCTCGGCCTGTGGCAGGACCGCGCGGCGGAAGGGCCGGCGCATGTGCTGCTGATGACGTGGTACCCGTCGCTTGCCGCCTGGGAGGGCAGCCGCTTCTGGAACGCCGCCGCCGCCGGTGCCGCGGAGCAGGCGCAGCGGGCGAAATGGGGCGCGCTGTTCGCGCGGCGGCGCGACATGCTGCTCGATACCTGGGTCACCGTGCATGGGAACGAATCGACATGAGCGAGACCGACGACATTGCCGCCGCGCGTGAAGCCATGGACGGCTTCATGGCGGCCTTCAGCGCCGAGGACGCCGAGGCGATCCGCACCCGCTGGTATCACTTCCCGCATGTGCGCTTCCACAGCGGCAAGGTCACGGTGTTCGAGCGGCCCGAGGATTTCAGCAGCCTCGTCTTCAACCGCCAGGGCCAGGCGCGCGAATGGGCGCGCAGCGCGTGGGACTATGTGGAACTGGTCGATGCCGGCCCGAACAAGGTGCATTTCCGCGTGCAGTTCAGCCGCTTCCGCCCCGACGGGTCGCTGATCGGGTCGTACAAGTCCTTCTACATCGTGACGTTCAAGGATGGGCGCTGGGCGATCCAGGGGCGGTCATCCTGGGCGGAGTGACAGGAAGACGGGGGAGAACCCTCCCCCATCCCCTCCGTTTTTACCTTGGAACCGACTCGCGGCCGGCGCCAACAGACAGAAAAAGGAGGGGGTTCGGGGGAGTTCTCTCCCCCGACCTTACGCCTCGACGGGCACCAGGCAGGTCACCCGCGACGGGTTCTGCTCGCTCAGGAAGATGCGCCCGTCCGGCCCGCGCCACATCCCATGCGCCCCGTTCAGCACCGGCCGGCAGCGCCCGATGATGGTGCCATCCGGTGCGAGCATCGACAGTTGCGGCACCTGGTCGGTGACGAAGAGCGCGCCGTCCGGCGCCGCCATGCACGCTCATCGGCTTGTGGTTGCCGCGCCAGTCGGCGAGCCAGCCGCCATCCGCCGTGAACACCTGCACGCGGTTGTTCTCTCGGTCGGCCACCGTCACGCGCCCATCGGGCAGCACCCACACCGAATGCGGGGTGGAGAATTCGCCGGGCCCGGTGCCTTCGCGGCCCCAATGGCCCATCGGCGTCCCCTCGGCGCTGAAGCGATGCACCACCGAGGCGGCATAGCCATCGGCGACATAGATCGAACCGTCCGGCCCGAAGGCGACATCGCAGGGCGCGTTGAACGGCTCGCCCGGATGGTGGCGGCGGCCGAGACCGCCGAGCCGCCTGCCGTCGCGGGAGAAGACGATGATCTCCTGCGCGTCGCGATCGACCACGAAGACGCGGCCGTCGGGATGCACCGAGAGCATGTGGCCATCGGCGACCTCTGCCCCGCCCCAGGCGTCGATGCGCCGTCCATCCGGCGCCAGGACGACCACCGCCGGGGCTTCGGCGTCGGTCATCGGGTCCTGGCGCAGCTGGACATAGACGCGGCCCTCGGCATCGCAGGCGACGTCGCTGGGCACGCCGCCGCCCTGCGGCACCTCGCCCCAGGGGCGTTCGATGCGGTAGCGGGTTTCACCCAGTCGAACGAAAAGCTGGTGGCGCGCCATGGTCCTGCCCTTGCTGAAGCGAATGCGTGTGGTGGAGCGAATGCGTGTGGTGAAGCAAATGCCTGTGGTGGAGCGGATGCGTGTGCCGAAGCGAATGCGCGTGGTGACGTGGATGCACCTGCCCTGCCGGAGCGGATGCACCTGCCGGAGCGGATGCAGCGTGGCGCGCGCGCCCGGCCGGCAACCTCGCCGCGGCGCTTGACGCGACGCGACGCCGCCGCGCACATCCGGGGCCGCGCATGATGGAGGACGCTGGCCGCCGATGTCGTCCGAACCGCCCGCCCGCATCGGCATGCCGCTCATCCTCTTCGCCATCATTGCCGTGGCGGCGGTCAATCTCGGCGCGCTCGCCTCCCCCTTCGCGACGCTGCCCTTCGGCCGGCTGACGGATCCGGATGCCTATCTGCGTCTCGACCGCGTGCTGACGCTGCGGATGGGCGGCGGCTGGTTCGATGACGTGACCCTTGCCGTCATGGCGCCCGAGGGGCTGGTGCTGCACTGGACCCGGCCGCTCGACGTGCTGATCCTGCTGCCCGCCCTGGCGTTGGAATGGCTCGGCGGGCTCGGTCCGCGCCGGGCGATCTTCATCGCCGGCATTGTCGTCTCGCCGGTGCTGCACGCCTGCGCGGCGGTCGCCGCCGCCTGGGCGGCGCGCGGGCTGTGGCCGGGCAAGGCACCTTGGCATGCGGTGCTGCTGATGATCGCGACGCCGACCGCGACGCTGTACTGCACGGCCGGGCGGGCCGACCATCATGCGCTGATGCTGCTGACCCTGGCCCTCGGGCTCGGCGCCACGATCCGGGCGGTGTCGCCGGGCGGCACGGCGCGGGCGGCGGCCGGGGCCGGCGTGGCCTTCGGTGCCGGCATCTGGGTCAGCCCCGAGGTTTTGCTGGGGGCGGCACCGCTGCTGCTGGCGACCGGGGCGGCGGCGATGCTGCAGCGGGATGGCCGGCCGCTGGCCCTGCAGGGGCTGCGCATGGCCCTGGGCGCGGCGGCCACGGTGCTGGTGGCGATCGTGGTGGAACGGCCGCCGCATGGCTGGTTCGACATCGCCTATGACCGCGTTTCGCTGCACCACCTGGTGCTCATGCTGCTGGTCGCGGTGGTTTTCCTGGTGGCCGCGCGGGTCGGGGCCTGGCCGCGCGGGGGCCGGATCGCCGCCTGCTCGGCCGCGGCCGGCATCGCCCTGGCGGCGCTGCTGCTGGTGTTTCCGCGCGCGCTGCTCGCCTCGCTGGCCCAGGCGGATGAGGCATCGCGCCAGGTGATGCTGCCGGCGGTACAGGAAATGCAGCCCCTGCCGCCCTTTTCCGAAGGGGGGCTCGGCACGGTCCTCGCGACGATCGGCGGGCCGCCCTTCATCGCGATCATCGCGATCATGCTTGCCGCCCCTGCCTGGCGGCGGGATGGGCGCTGGCCGGCGGGCCTGGTGGTGGCGATGGCGCTCACGACCGGGCTGGTGGCCGCCTTCGCCGCGCGGCGCTTCGCGCTCGACCTCGCCGTGCCGGCCGCGGTCGGCGGTGCGGGCATGGTCGGGCTGCTGCTGGCCGCGCGCTGGCCGCGGGCCGAGGCATGGCGCGCCGTCCTGGCGGCCGGCCTGCTGTTCGGGCTGCTCGGGCTGCCGCTGCTGTCGCTGGCCGGCCCCTCCCCGGTCGCCCGCGCAAGGCAGCAGGAAACCCAGGCCAGCGCCGCGGGCTGCGACGGCACCGCCATGGCCCGCTGGCTGGGCGAGGCGCGGCCCGGCGTCATGCCGGGCCAGCCGCCGCCCATCCTGATGGCGTCGGACATCTTCCTGGGGCCGGAGATCGCCTGGCGGGCGCCCTACCATGCGGTGTCCGGCCCCTATCATCGCGGCGGCGCGGCTTTCGCCGACACGCTGGCGGTCTTCACCGCGACGGATATGGACGCGGCGCGCGCCGTCCTGCATCGCCGGCAGGTGGCGCTGCTGCTGATCTGCCCCGGCGCGCCCGATCTTGTCGTGGTGCCCGGCAGCCTCGCGGCGCTGATCCGCGACGACGCCGCGCCGGCCTGGCTGCGCCCGGTGCCGCTGCCCGAATCACTGTCCGGCTTCCGGCTTTTCGTGCCGCAATGAGGCATATGTCGCGCCGGCATGACCCGGCCCGTGTTTCGGCCTAGCCTGCGCCGACAGCAGGAGAGAAACCATGCCGGTCCGCAGCTTGCCCCTCCGTCCCGTCTTCCTGGTGCTTGGCCTTGGCCTGCTGGCCGGCTGCGAACAGGCCGGCAGCGCGGCAGGCGCGGCGGCCGGCGGCATCGCCGGGTCCGCCGCGGCGGGCGCGGTCGCCGGTTCGGTGGGCGGGCCGGCCGGGCAGGTCGCGGGGGCGGCCGCCGGGGCCGGGGCCAGCATCGCCGTCACGCAACTGACGCGCATGTCCACCGCCGCTGCCCAGGGCGCGTGGGACGCCGTGGCGCAGGAACCCGTGGCCGCCTGCGCCGGCGCCGCCGACAAGCCCTGCGCCGAGGCCCAGGAACTGCGCGCCCGCGCCTGCCGCCGCCAGGCCGCCGGCGCGTCGGCCGACCAGCGCGCCGGCTATCTCAACTGCGCGGTCACCGCGGGGCAGGCGGCACTCGCCGCCGGCGGTGCCAACAGCCAGGCGGAACGCAATGCCTGGCGGGAGGAACTGCTCGCCGCATTGTATGACCGCCGGGCGGGCACGCCGCGGGCGAGCATCTGCCCCGACAACGACCTGATGCGCGCCGAGGCGGATACGCTGCTGCGCGATGCGCCCGGCAATGCCAGCGCGCGTTTCCACGGCGCCAGCGCGCGGATGATCGGCGTCTCGGTGTCCTGCGGGGCGGAGGACCAGCGCTGCGCCGACCTTGCCGAGGCGGCGCGGCTGCTGAACCCGCCGCAATCGGATGCGCGCTGGACACAGACGGCGGAAGGGGTGCGGACGTTGCAGCGCGTGGTGGTGGGCTGCCCGGGCGTGTGAGGCAAGCGGCCATGCGGCCCGCCAGGGCGGCAATGGCCTACGCCTGGCCGGCCCCGATCCGCAGCAGCGCATCCAGTTCCGCCATGTCGCCGAACGGCTCCGCCCCATGCGCGGCGAGGACGCCGCGGGGCGTCTCGCGCGCGAAGCCCAGCACGCGGCAGCCGGCGGCGATGCCCGCGCGCACGCCGGGCACGCTGTCCTCGACCACCACGCAATCGCGCGGCGCCGCCCCGCAGGCGGCCGCCGCGGCCAGGTAGATATCCGGCCATGGCTTCGGCCGGTCCACATCCTCGAAGGAGAAGACCCGCCCGGCGAAGATGGTCGCCAGGCCAAGCGAGCGCATCTTCGCCATCAGTTCCGCCCGCGCCGAATTCGACGCGACGGCCACCGCGATGCCGGCGGCGGCGACGCGGTGCACCGCCTCGACCGCGCCGGGCATGGCCGGGGTTCGCTCGGTCATCTCCAGGGCGATCAGGGCCGAGATCTCCTCCGCCCAGCCCGGCGGCAGCGGGCCGACGCGCGCCTCGATGCGCGGCACCATGTCGGGCAGGGCCAGGCCCAGGAAGGTCTCGCGCGACTGCACCGCCGTCATCGGCCAGCCGAGCGCGGTGATCTGGTCGGCGACCAGCGCATTCACCACCATCTCGCTGTCGGCCAGCACGCCGTCGCAGTCGAACAGGACGGCGCGCGGGGTCATGCCGCGGCCTGCGCCGGCGCACGCGCCTTGGCGTGCGGGCAGTCGCCATGCTGGCGCGGGCATTGCCGCGCGCCGGCGAAGGAACACAGCGACCGGCCCGAGCCCAGCGCCCCGCGCGCGAGGTCGGCCAGCGCGGCGATGAAGTCAGGGTCGCTGTTCTGCGCCGGCACCCGGAAATAGCCGGGCACGTCGAGCTTCTCCGCCACCTCCCGGTATTCCACGTCGAGTTCGACCAGGGTTTCCGAATGTTCGGAGACGAAGGCGATCGGGCAGATCAGCAGCGCGACCTTGTCATGCGCGGCGCGCTCGATCTCGGCCTCGGTGGACGGCCCGATCCATTTCTGCGGCGTGACGCGCGACTGGTAGCAGACCGTGTGGTCGAGCCCGGCGATGTCGCCCAACTGCCCGACGACCGCGGCGACGGTCTGCTCGACCTGCCACTGGTAGGGGTCGCCGGCCTTGACGATGCTCTCGGGCAGGCCGTGGGCGGAGAACAGCACGCGCAGCGGCACCTCCGCCGGCAGCGCGGCGCGCGCGCGGGCGTAGGCGTCGCGCACCAGCGCCGCCGTCGCCGCCGCGAAGCCGCCATGCGAATGCCAGCAACACAGCGTCGTGGTCGGCACCGACAGGCCGATGGCCTGGCAGGCGTCGTCCCAGGCGGTGATGGAACTGCCGGTCGTGGTGGTCGAGAACTGCGGATACAGCGGCAGCAGCAGCGCCTCATCGGGCTGCCAGGCCTGCACCTCGCGCGCGACGGCCTCGCTCATCGGGTGCCAGTAGCGCATGGCGACGAAGCAGCGCGCCTCCATCGCCGGGTCGTCGGCGAGCGCGGCCTCAAGCGTGCGGCCCTGCTCCTCGGTCAGTTCGAGCAGCGGCGAGCGGCCGCCGATCACGGCGTAGTTCTCCTGCGCCGGCTTGGTCCGTCGCCAGGCGATGAACCGGGCGAGCCAGGGCCGCACGAAGCCCGGCACGCGCAGGATCGCGGGGTCGGAGAACAGGTTCGTCAGGAATGGCTGGACGCTCTCGGGCCGATCGGGGCCGCCGAGGTTGAACAGCACGATGGCAACGCGGCGCTTGGTCATGATGTCGCCCCAGATGACGCCGTCACGGCACGCGTCAAGGCATTGGCAGGGTTGGCGAACCGTTGCGGCGCGGCGCGGCGGGGCAGGGCTTCGGCCCGCCGCGACGATACGCTGCGCCCAACCGCCCGGAAGCCGGCCCCGGCCTGCATCCGGACCGGTTGGCACGGCGCCGGTTGCCGGCACTCCAACGGGCCCGCACCCCCTGGGGGGGAAGCGTGAGCGGGCAAGGCGCCCTCGCCTTCGACCGCCGCAACCCCCTCAGGCGTTCGCCACGGGGGCGCCGGCGCCCTGGCCGCGGCGCGACTGCCACAGCTGCACGAAGTCGATCGGCGCCAGCAGCACCGGCGGGAAGCCGCCATCGCGCGTCACATCGGCCAGGATGTTGCGGGCGAAGGGGAACAGCAGGCGCGGGCATTCCACCAGCAGCACCGGCTCCAGCATTTCCTGCGGCACGCCGTTCAGGGTGAAGATGCCGCAATAGACCAGCTCGGCGATGAAGGCGGTCTTGTCCTCGGCGGCCTTGGCGTCGCAGCGGATCTGCAGGGAGATCTCGTAGGTCTCCTGCCCTTCCTGCAGCCGGCGCGCCTGGACATCGAGCGCGATGTCGATCCGCGGTGCGTCGCGCATGGACAGGTAGATCTCGGGCGCGCCCGGCACTTCGAAGGACAGGTCCTTGGTGAACTGCAGGTTCAGCACCACGGGGCCGGTGGCGGGGTTCGCACCCCCGTTGACGCCATTGGGCGGGATCGGCTGGTCGGACATGGCGGGGCCTCTCGGGTCGGGCGTGCCGGAGCGACCCGGCAGGGTGGCGGCGCGGTTAGCACGCGGGGACGGGGGCGGCAAACCGCTGCATTTCATCTCGCACACGGGACGCCGGCCGTCCTAGGCTTCACGCTCAACCGGCCGCCATGACGGCCGGGGGAGGAACACACATGCCGCCTTACACCCTGGATCGCCGGGCCCTGTTCGGCGCGGCCGCCGCCATCCTGGCCGCACCGCGCAGCGCCGCCGCCGAGGATCCCTGGCCCAACCGGCCGGTCCGCTACATCAACCCCTATTCCGCCGGCGGCCCGACCGACACGCTGTCGCGCCAGATCTGCCAGAAGATGTCGGAATTCTCCGGCCAGCAATTCGTGGTCGAGAACCGCACCGGCTCGGGCGGGCTGGTCGGCAACCAGGTGATCGCGCAGTCGCCCCCCGATGGCTACACGATCGGCCTCGGCGGCATCGCCTCGCACGCCATATCGCCGACGCTCTATGCCCGCATGCCGTTCGACGCGCAGAAGGACTTCACCCTGGTCACCGGCATGTGGCGGCTGCCGAACCTGCTGGTGGTGAACAACGACCTGCCGGCGCGGTCGGTGGCGGAACTCATCGCCGTCCTGAAGGCCAATCCGGGCAAGTATTCCTATGCCTCGGCCGGGGCGGGCACCACGCTGCACATCTCGGGCGCGATGTTCTGCACCATGGCCGGCGTGGACATGACCCATGTGCCCTATCGCGGCAGCGCGGCGGCCTATCCGGACATCATCGCCGGGCGGGTGCACATGATCTTCGACAACATCCCCGGCGCGCTGGCCCAGGCGCGGGAGAACCGGGTGCGCGCCCTCGGCGTCACCTCCGAACAGCGCAGCCCGGTGGTGCCGGACACCCCCTCGATCGCCGAGACGCTGCCGGGCTACGACATGTCCTCCTGGACCTGCATCTGCGGGCCGGCCGGCCTGCCGCCGGCGATGGTGCAACGGCTGTCGGCGCTGTCCCGCCGGGCGCTGGAATCGGAAGACCTGAAGCGGCAATACCTCGACCAGGGGGCGACGGCCTGGTGGACCACGCCTGAACAGATCGCCGATTTCCGCGCCTCGGAGGAACGGCGACTGGCACCGATCATCCGGGCATCGGGCGCCCGGGTGGAGTGACGGGCGCGCCGATGTCCTGAGGTGCCGCCATCGGGACGGGTGGCGACGGAGGGGGGCCCTGCCCCTCTCCGAACCTCACCCCGCCAAAGGCCCGGGGCCTTTGGAAACCACGACCGGGGCCCCGAAGGCGGCGGTCCGGCCGCACAGGCTCACGCGATCGGCTCCAGGTTCCCGGCTGGCGAGCATCTTCAGCCCCATCGGGGATTGGGGCGTGGCCCGCTGCCGGGCGCGGCTTCGTGCATCAAGCGCCCTGCCGCGCGCGGGTCATGACGGATCGCGGACCATCCAACCCCACAGGAACGGCGTGGCGACCAGCCCATCCCGCCAATGCGGCGTGCACAGTCGTGGCGCATCCCAGCATTGGATGCCCTGGCGCGGGACATGGATGGGGATGCCCGCCAGGTCGCCACGCGGTTCGACCGCGACCTCGGGCAGCGTCACCCCGCGCGTGTCGAACAGCCGGCGCGGCGCATTGCCGGCGAGGGAGAGCAGCGTCGCGAACCCCAGCGCCAGCGCGGCCCCGGTGCGGAACCGCGGCCGCGCCATGACGGCAAAGACATCGGCGGCACGGCTGCGACGCCAGCCCACCGGTGCCGCCTGGGCGATGACCAGCAACAACGGCAGCACCAGCCAACTCTGCCCGTAGCGCACCAGCGGCGCGGAGAGGAACCAGAACGCAATGCCCGCCAGGGCGATGGCCAGCAGCACCGCCATGTCGCGCCGCGCCGCGCCCGGCAGCAGGTCCGCCACGATGACCAGCCGGCGCCCCAGCAGCAGCCGCGCCACCACCAGCAGCAGCACGAGGCCGCCCAGCAGCAGGAAGGTCCCGCGCGATGGCTCGATGGCAAGCCGGCCCACCCAGTCGGGGAACCACGACCAGTCGGCCAGGACCGCCTCGGGCCGCGCATCCGGGCGCCGGGCCCAGGACCGCATCCAGTCGAGATCCGATTGCGCGACGGCGGCATTGATCCGCCAGGGCACCGGCAGGCAACTCGATGGCTGCGGATAGGCCAGGCAGCCCGAGGTGGCGACACCGCGCGGCAGCCAGGGCAGCCCGATCGCCAGTGCCGCCCCGACGCCGAGCGCGATGTCCCGCCCGGCGACGCGGCCACCCCGCCAGGCCAGCGCCGGCAGCGCCATCAGCAGCACCACCGGCAGCGCCGAGAGCTTCAACGTGACCGCCAGCGCGACCACCAGGGCGAGCAACGCCGCCGTGCCGCCGCGTTCCGCCGCCGCCGCTGCGTCGCCGCCGAGGTCGGACAGGCGCAGGGCCAGGTGGAAGGCGTAGAGCACCATCAGCGCGCTCGGGATGTCGCTGTTGGGCGACCCGGCCCAGACCCGCAGGATGAGCAGCGGCGTGAACAGCGCCAGCCCCACCGCCAGCAGGCCGAACAGCGTCGAGCGCAACCCGGCGCCATCGGCCCGCGACAGCGCGCGCTGCCCGACCCCGAGGATGACGAAGGCCATCAGCACCGCATTGGTGGTGACCGCGCCCGACC
Source organism: uncultured Alphaproteobacteria bacterium (assembly GCA_963732425.1). Classification (GTDB taxonomy): domain Bacteria; phylum Pseudomonadota; class Alphaproteobacteria; order Acetobacterales; family Acetobacteraceae; genus Neoroseomonas. The sequence continues at coordinate 130,009 of CAVSZN010000009.1, read as the reverse complement.
AGGCCCGGCAAGCCGCCCGACAGCAGCGCCGCGGTCGGGAACACCGCCGAATTGTAGCCGAAGCGCATATGGATGTTGGCGCTGCCGAGGATCAGCGGGAACTCCATCACCTGGCGCACCGCCTGGATGTGATACAGCCCGGTATCGAAATGCCCGGTCGTCGAGCCCGGGATCATCGCGCCGAGGCGCAGGCAGGCGGCCACCAGCAGCACCAGCGTGGCCGCCATGCCCCAGCCGAAGGCGTCGCCCTGCCGCGCGAGGGTCCGCCTCTGCGCCAGCAGCAGCGCTATCCCGCGCCAGGCAGGCGAAGGCCGCCGGGGCGCCGCCGAGCGGCGTGACGACATGGGCAAGGCTCGCGATAAGGCCGAGCACGGCATAACCGATGATGCCGAGGTCCCCGACCGTGACAGCCGCGGCCCATGCCGGGGTTCAGCCGCTCCGCCAGGCGCAGCGCCAGCAGCCCGTAGCCGAGGCAGGCCATGGCGGCGAGCAGCACGACGGCGCCGAACATCAGCATGGCGCGGCACCCGGGCCTGGCGCGGCGAAGCCGGCGGCCGGCGACGGCCCGGCCGGCCGCGCGAACGCCCCCGCGAGCAGGGTCAGACCGCCCCGTCGATCAGCGCGCCGGTGCTGCGCCCGCGGCCCGGTTCCAGCGTCTTCATGTAGTACAGCCCGGCCACCGTCTGGCCGCGCACCCGGGCATAGAAGGGGTGCGTGCCCCAATGCTGGTAGCCCAGGCTCTCGAACAGCGCGATGGCGGTCGACCTGCGTCTCCCGCACGTCGAGGTTGATGACGCGATGCCCGAGCGCGGCCGCGCGTTCCTCGACCTTCGTCACCATCAGCCGCGCCAGGCCGAAGCCGCGACGCATAGGGGGCGATGTAGGCGTGGGTGAGCGTCGCGGCGAAGGCCTGCGCCTCATTGTTGCGCGGCGGGCGCACCAGCAGCGCGGAACCGACCACATGGCCGTCCAGCCGGGCGACGAACAATTCGCGTTCCGGCACCAGCAGCACGCCGCGGAAATGGCGCTCCAGCGCGGCGCGGCCCTGCGGCTCCACCCAGCCGAAGCCGCCGCCCTCGATGATGGCGGCGTCGGTCGCCTCGGCCAGGTCGGCGAGGTCGGCGTCGGACAGTCGCTCGACCCGCTCGACCACGAGGTCGCCGGGGGGTTGCACGGCAACGGAGGCGTTCAAGGTTCCCACCGCATGAAGTTGGCGAGCATCGCGAGCCCGATCGGGCCGCTTTTCTCGACGTGGAACTGAAGCCCGGCGAGGTTGCCGCGCGCAATGATCGCGGTCACCGGGCCGCCATAGTCGGTGGTGGCGACGACGTCCTCCGGATCCTCCGCCTCGAAGGCGAAGGAATGGACGAAATAGACCTGGTCGCCGGGCTTCACCCCGTCGAGCAGGGGTGGAAGCCTTCCTCGAAGGACAGGGCGTTCCAGCCCATCTGCGGCAGCGGCAGCGGCGCATTGCCGGGCCCGCGCGGGTCCATCGGCGCCACCGTGCCCGGAATCCAGCCCAGGCCGGGCGTCTGACCGTGCTCCAGACCCCGCGAGGCCATCAATTGCATGCCGACGCAGATGCCGAGGAAGGGCACGCCGTGGCCGCGCACGCGTTGCTCCAGCGCATCCACCACGCCGGGCAGGGCGTCGAGCCCGCGGCGGCAGGCGGCGAAGGCGCCCTGGCCCGGCAGCACGATGCGGTCGGCCAGGCGCAGGTCGGCGGCGGCGGTGACCACCTTCACCACCGCGTCGATGTCATGGTCCTCGGCGGATTTCTCGAAGGCGCGGACCACCGAGGCGAGGTTGCCCGAGCCCGGATCGACCACCGCGATGCGCTGCGTCATGTCCCGCCCCCTTCAGACCGCCGCATGGGCGAGATCGGGCCGCCAGGCGGCGAGTTGCAGGAAGGCGGCGTCGGCATCACGGCCCATCACCACGGCTTCGGTCCGCCAGCCGCGCAGGCCCAGCCACCAGGATTGCAGCGTGCGCGCCTCGAAGCCGATGAAGAGTTGCAGGCCGAGCGACAGCGCCGCCGCCGCCGCCGCCGGCAGCATGACACCCAGCACCACGACGGCGGCCACATACAGCGCCGGCCAGCGCGAACAGCCGATGCGCCAGGAACCACAGCAGCGGCGCGACCAGCGCGAACACCGAGAAGCCGTCGCGCAGCAGCACGGCGCGCGGCGGCCTGCCGGCCTCCGGCGGCCTCGCGTGAACGGTCCAGACCCGCATGTTCAGGCCTCCAGCACCCCTTTGGTGGAGGGTATCGCGCCGCCGGCCCGCGGATCGGGCTCGGTGGCCTGCCGCAGGGCGCGGGCGGCGGCCTTGAAGCAGGCCTCGGCGACATGGTGCGCGTTGGTGCCGGCCTTCAAGGTCATGTGCATGGTGATGCCGGCATTGAAGGCCAGCGCCCGGAAGAATTCCTCGAACAATTCGGTGTCCATCTCGCCCACCTTGTCGCGGGCGAAGGGCACGGACCAGGCCAGGAAGGGCCGGCCGGAGATGTCGATGGCGCATTCGGCCAGCGCTTCGTCCATCGGCAGCAGCGCGGCGCCATAGCGGCGGATGCCGCGCTTGTCGCCAAGCGCCGTCTTCAGGCATTGGCCGATCACGATGCCGACATCCTCGGCGGTGTGGTGGAAATCGATATGCAGGTCGCCCTTGGCGGCGACCGTCATGTCGAACAGGGCGTGGCGGGCCAGCGCGGTCAGCATGTGGTCGAGGAAGCCGATACCGGTGGCGATCTCGGCCTGGCCGGAGCCGTCCAGGTCCAGCGAGACGCGGATCGAGGTTTCGGCGGTCTCGCGGGTGATCTCGGCGCGGCGCGGCGGGGGGGAGGGACCATCCATGGGCTGCTTCCTACGCCCCCGGACCATGATCCCGCAATCATGGCGAGCGGCCGGCCCGCCCGGATTGGCGGCGCTGCGGCGTCAGGCCGCCCGTGCTGCCTCGCACACCTCGCCCATCAGGCTCCGGATCGTCGCCAGGGCCTGCGGCGACGGCGCCTGGAAGGCGAGGCCGATGCGTCCCTCCGCATTGGCGATGACGCGCACCGACAGCGCGCTGGTGCCGATGACAAGGGTGCCCTCCATGCCCGGCCTGGCGTCGGTCTCGCCCAGGTCCAGCGCCGCGCCGCCTTCCGACAGGTCGAGCAGGTTGGCGGCGACGGCGCGCCTGCCGGCGAGTTCCAGCATGGCGCCGCAGCGCAACGGCACCCGGGCGGCGGCACGGCGATCGACGTCGCCGGTCGAGGTGCGGACGATGCGCACCAGCCGGCCGCGCAGGTCGGCCACCGCCTCCTGCGCATCCTGGGCGGCGCGCGCCATGGCTTCCGCGGCCTCGGCGCTGCCGTGCGATTCGCGGGCGACGCCACCCATGCGTCCCTCGACGTCGCGCACCGCCCCGGCGGCGCCGGAGACGGCGCGGGCAATCTCCCCGGTTGCCAGGGTTTGCTGTTCCATCGCATCGGCGATGCCCCCGGCAATGGCGTCGAGCGCGCCGACGCTGCCGGCGATGCCCTGCACCGCCGCCACCGCCTCGGCCGTGGCATTGGTGATCAGGGCGATCTGGCGGGCGATGTCCTCGGTCCGGCGGGCGGTCTGGGTGGCGAGGGACTTCACCTCCCCGGCCACCACGGCGAAGCCCTTGCCGGCCTCCCCGGCGCGGGCGGCCTCGATCGTCGCGTTCAGCGCCAGCAGGTTGGTCTGGCCGGCAATGTCGGCGATCAGGCCGGCGACCTCCCCGATGCGGGTCACGGCCTCCTGCAGGCTGGCGATGGTGCGGGTGCCGTGTTCCACGCCTTGCACCGCGCTGCGGGCCGCCTGGGCGGCGCGGCCGACCTGGGAGGCGATTTCGCTGATCGAGGCGGAGAGCTGGTCGGTCGCGGCGGCCACGGTCTGGGTGGCATCGAGCGCCGATCGCGCCGCATCGGCGACCGACGTGCTTTCGGAGCGGATGCGGCCGGTCGCCAGGCCCATCCCGCCGGCGGCGCCGGTCACCACGCCCATGCGGTCGCTGATGCTGTTCACGACGCTGCGCGTTTCATCCTCGACGCGCCGGGCCATCGCCTCCAGCGCCTCGCGCCGGGCGGTCTCGGCCAAGGCGGCGGCGTCGGCCCGGGTGGCCCTCAGGCGGGCATTCTCCTCGCCGGCGTCGCGGAAAACCTGGACCGTGGCGGCCATGGCGCCGATCTCGTCCGTCCGGCCCAGCCCGGGGATGGCCGCGCCGCGCTCCCCGCGCGCCAGCGCATCCATGCAGCGGGTCAATCGCGACAGCGGGGCCGTGACCCGCGCCACCACGATCCAGCCCGCGCCGAGCGCCGTCAGGATCGCCACCAGCGCGAGCGATGCCAGGATGGCGAGCCCATCGCCGATCGATTCCGCCTCCGCGGCGACCTGGCGGTCGGCGGCGGCGACCACGGCATCGATCATGGCGCCGATCGCATCGGTGAAGGGGTCGATCGCCTGATACAGGCGCAGGCGAACCAGCGCATCGAGGCCGGCCGGGTCCCGTGCGGCGACGATGCGCCCAAGGTCGCGAACCACGGCCTCGGCCTCGGCGCGGCGCTGCGTGGCCTGGGCCAGGGCGGCCTGGCCGGCGGCATCGAAACGCTGCGGCGCCAGGCTGGCCAGGCTGCGTTCGATCACCCGGGCGGCCTCGGCGACGGCGGCGGACCCTTCCTCCCAGGTGGCGTTGCCGTTGCGCATCTTGTGCGCGGCATCCACCACCGAAACCGCATAGGCGTCGGAGAGCGCCTTGAGGTCCCGCAGCGGCCGGATCGTGCCGGTCCGCAAATTCTCGACGAGAGCCGCGTCATGGCGCAGCGCCACCAGCGCATGGACGGAGGCGGCCGCATTGGCGACGATGATGGCAGCCAGCAGGCCGAGCAGCAGCGGGGCGATCCTGACGCGCATTGGGGTTCCGTCATCCGCGGGCGTTGTTCCGGCGGCGGCAGGTAACCACGCCAATCCCTTACCAACGGTAACCGCCCGGCACCCCGGTTGAGTCGCGGGCGCGTCGCGCCCACATTCGCCGCACCATGACCTCCTCACAACATGATCCCCTCGGGTGGCACGGCACCACCATCCTGTGCGTGCGCAAGGATGGCCGCGTCGCCATGGCCGGCGATGGCCAGGTGTCGCTCGGCCAGACGGTGGTGAAGGGCAATGCGCGCAAGGTGCGCCGCATCGCCCAGGGCCGCGTGCTGGCCGGCTTCGCCGGCGCCACCGCCGATGCCTTCACCCTTCTCGAACGGCTGGAGGCGAAGCTCGAACGCTTCCCCGACCAGCTGGAACGCGCCTGCGTCGAACTGGCCAAGGATTGGCGCACCGACCGCTACCTGCGCCGGCTCGAGGCGCTGCTCGCGGTCGCCGACGGCAAGCGCAGCCTGTTGCTGACCGGCCAGGGCGACGTGCTGGAACCGGAGGACGCCATCATCGGCATCGGCTCGGGCGGCAACTATCGCGCTGGCCGCCGCGCGCGCCCTGCTGCCGGTCGAAGGCGTCGACGCGGAGGAGATCTGCCGCCGCTCGATGAAGATCGCCGCCGATATCTGCGTCTACACCAACGGCAACATCGTCCTTGAAAGCCTGGACGCGTGAGCGCCACCCCGATCACCACCTATGCCGCCCCCGCGGATCGCGGCAAGCCGCGATCCGGGAGCGCACAGCGCGACCGCGCCCAGACCACCCATGGCCGCCGGCGCGCCAGCGCAGGGCGCGAAGCCAAGCCGCGCGGATGCGCGGCGCCTGGCGTTTGAAGGCAAGCAAAATGTCTGAATCCATCAATCTGAGCCCGCGCGAGATCGTCTCCGAGCTCGACCGCCACATCGTCGGCCAGCAGGACGCCAAGCGCGCCGTCGCCATCGCGCTGCGCAACCGCTGGCGCCGCCAGCAGCTGCCCGAAGGCCTGCGCGAGGAAGTGGTGCCGAAGAACATCCTGATGATCGGCCCGACCGGCGTCGGCAAGACCGAGATCGCGCGGCGCCTGGCGAAGCTCGCCAATGCGCCCTTCCTGAAGGTGGAAGCCACCAAGTTCACCGAGGTCGGCTATGTCGGCCGCGACGTCGAATCCATCGTCCGCGACCTGGTCGAATCCGCCATCACCATGGCGCGCGAACAGGCCCGCCGCGGCGTCCAGGCCAAGGCCGAACTCGCCGCCGAGGAACGCCTGCTGACCGCGCTGGTCGGCGAGGGCGCATCGGGCGAGACGCGCATGAAGTTCCGCCGCCTGCTGCGCGACGGCCAGCTCGAGACCCGCGAGATCGAGGTGCAGGTCGCCGATGCGCCAGGCGGCATGCCGATCGGCATGATCGACCTGCCGGGCCAGCAGGGCATCCAGATGCAGAACATGCAGGAGATGCTCGGCAAGATGTTCGGCGGCCGCCAGAAGCCGCGCAAGATGACGGTCGCCGAGGCCCGCATCGCCCTGACCAAGGAGGAAGCCGACAAGCTGCTCGACCAGGACGCGCTGGTGCGCGACGCGGTCTCGAACGCCGAGAACAACGGCATCGTCTTCCTCGACGAGATCGACAAGGTCTGCGCCCGCACCGGCGAGGGCGGCGTGCGCGGCGGCGACGTCTCGCGTGAGGGCGTGCAGCGCGACCTGCTGCCGCTGATCGAAGGCACCACCGTCACCACCAAGCACGGGCCGGTGAAGACCGACCACATCCTGTTCATCGCCTCGGGCGCCTTCCACCTGGCCAAGCCGTCGGACCTGCTGCCGGAATTGCAGGGGCGGCTGCCGATCCGCGTGGAGCTCGCCGCGCTGACGCGCGACGATTTCCGCCGCATCCTGACCGAGCCCGAGCATTCCCTGCTGAAGCAATACACGGCGCTGCTGGGCACCGAGGGCGTGACGCTCGACTTCGACGCCGATGCGGTGGATGCGCTCGCCGACCTCGCCGCCGAGATCAATGCCAGCGTCGAGAACATCGGCGCCCGGCGCCTGGCCACCGTGCTGGAGCGGCTGCTGGAGGAAATCTCCTTCACCGCCTCGGACCGGGGCGGGGAGACGGTGCAGGTCGATGGCGCGATGGTGCGCGGCAAGGTCGCGCCGCTGGCGGGCAACGCGGACCTGTCGCGGTTCATCCTGTAGCGTCCGGCCGGCGAAGCGGGCAGCAGATCCCGATCAGGTGGAATGACCTGGTCGGGTGACGATGCTCGCCGGAACAATGACATGGAGACGGTGCCGTGAGCCGGTGCGAGCGGCAGAGGCTCCGGCGCCGGCAGCCTGGGTATGGCGTTCGCCGGGCTGCGGTTCCAACAGGGCGGCGCCTGTCCCCCGGCGCATCGGCTGGCCGAAAGCCTCATCCGGGCGCCGGCCATCCGCACCCGGGCAGACTCCGCCCTGGCCCAAACATGGAAGATTGTTCACGCGACTTGCGCGGTGTCTTCCGTCATTAATTGCGAACGCTTCGCAATCGCGGATGGTATGCGCCATGTCCTCACACGCCTTCGATGCCGGGCTGATCCTGTTTCGGGAAGGGATGGAGGCCATCCTTGTCCTCGCCGCCCTCGCGGCCTTCCTGAAACGCGCAGCGCCCGAGCGCGGCCGCGAACTCGGCTATGGCGCCCTGGCCGGGGTGGCGGCGAGCCTGCTGGCCGCCACCGCCTTCATGGCCTGGCGCAATGGCGCCCATGACGACCGGCTCGAAGGCATCGTCTGCCTGCTCGCCGCCGGACTGATGCTGTGGACCGGCGGCTGGCTGGCGCGGCGGTCCGACCCGCGCGCCTGGACGGCTGAACTGCGGCGCAAGACGGAAACGGCCATGGCCTCCCCGCGCGTCGGGCTGGCGGTGGCGGCGATCGGCTTCCTCGCGGTGTTCCGCGAAGGGGCGGAGACGGTGCTGTTCCTCGCCGCCCTGCTGGGCGATGCGCCGTCACCGGCCGCCCTCGTGCCGGGGATGATCGTGGCCGCCATCCTGCTCGCCGCGCTGTGGTTCGCGCTGACGCGGCTGGCGCTGCGGCTGCCGCTGCGGCCGCTGTTCCTCGGCACCTCGGTCTTCCTGCTGGTGATGGCCGCACGGCTCGCGGCGGCCGCGGTGCAGGAGTTCCAGGAACAGGCGCTGCTGCCCTTCAGCCCGGTGGACCTGCCGCGCTGGGCGGAGACCCTCGGCCTGCCGGACAACCTGGAGAAGATCGCGGCGATGGTCCTGGTGGGGGCGCTGGCCGTGCCGGCGCTCATCGCGGGGATGCGCGGCAGCGGTCAGCCGGCGGCGGCCTGACCCTGCCGGGGCGGGCGCTGCCCTCCCAAGCCCCTCCCGCCACAGGCCGGTGGGCCCTTGGCGGCCATCCCCGGCACTGCGCGGCCGGGATGCGGCCAGATGGCGGGCGCCCGCGTTCCGCAGGGGCTCGCTCCTGCACCGGGATCGAGGGCTGCGCCTGTCGCATGGCCATGGCTTCCATCGGCCCAAGGCCGCTGGCATCAGGCGGCCGGGACGGACAGGGCCATGCCTTCACGCCCTTGTCCCGGTGCTTCGCGGGGTCCACCTGTCCAGCATGAGCCTCGCGACCACTGTCCCCGGCATCCTGCCGCCCGATGCCGAGCGCGACCTTCATGCGGCGCGCCTGGCGCTCGACAATCCATCCCTCGCGGCGCGGCTGGCCAATGCGGCCGGCATGCCGATCGAGGCGCTGCGCGCGCGGCTGCCCACCGTGGTGCAGGGCGGGCTCGATGGCGCGGTTCGCTCCGCCCTGTCGGCCGCGATGAGCGCCGCGCTGCGGTCCGGCCCGTCGGTGGTGCCGCTGCCGGTGTCGTCCCGCTGGTTCCATCGGGGGCTGGCGGCGGCGTCGGGCGCGGTTGGCGGCGCCTTCGGCCTGCCTGGGACGATCCTGGAACTGCCGGTTTCCACCACCATCCTGCTGCGCCAGGTCGCCGCCGTGGCAGCCGAGGAGGGGGAGGACCTGTCCGCCCCCGGCGCCGCTGCGGAATGCCTCAAGGTATTCGCGCTCGGCGGCAACAGTCCGTCGGATGACGCGGCGGAGAGCGGCTATTTCGCCGTCCGCCTGGCGCTCGCCGAGGCGCTGAAGGGCACCGTCGGCCAGGCGCTGGTGCCGCGCTTCGTGGCCAGCGTGGCGGCGCGGTTCAGTGGCACGGTGGGGCTGAAACTCTCCGCCCAGGCCGCGCCGATCCTGGGCGCGGCGGCCGGGGTGGCGGTGAACCTGGCGTTCCTGGCGCATTTCCGTGACGTCGCGCGCGGCCATTTCGCGCTGCGGCGGCTGGAACGGACCTATGGCGCCGCGACGGTGCGCGCGGCGTGGGACGCCCTGTCCGCGCGGCGGGACGAACCCTTCCTGCCGCGCTGATCAGCCGCCGCCCGGGCGCGGCGCCTCGATCACGAACAGGCGGTGCTGGGCGGTATCGACACGGCGGCGCATCTCGTCGCGCCAGATCCGTTCGGCCGTCGCCAGGTCGTGATAGGGGCCGTGGCATTCCTCGGTGCCGGCTTCCAGGTCCTTCCAGGTGGAATCGGTGAAGATGCCGCCCCAGACGAACCACAGTTTACGATCGGCCATGCCATGCTCCGTTTGTCGCGATGCGACCCATGTTGCACCGCAAACTGCCCGGAGCCTTGCCACATCTCAAGATGCCAAAACGTGAAGACCGTCAGTTCACGGTGATCCGGGCCTCCCGCACCACACGCGCCCATTTGGCCGATTCCGAGCGCAGGAAGGTCGCGAGTTCCTCGGGCGTCGAGGACACGCCTTCCGCGCCCGCCGCCGCCAGGCGTTCGCGCACGGCAGGCTGCGCCAGGGCGTCGCGGATGGCGGCGTTGACGCGCAGCACGATCGGCGCGGCGGTGCCGCCGGGCGCCATGACCGCGCCCCAGGAGGTCGCCTGCGCCTCGGGCAGGCCGATCTCGGCCAGGGTGGGACATCGGGCAGCAGCGGCGACCGTCGCGCGCCGGTGACGGCCAGTGCCCGCACGCGCCCGCCCTGGATCTGCCCGATCGCGGAGGGGATCTGGTCGAGCATCACCTGCACGGTCCCGGCCACCAGGTCGTTCAGTGCCGGCGCGCTGCCGCGATAGGGAACGTGGGTGATCTCGACCCGCGCGGCGAGCTTGAACAATTCGGGCACGGTGTGGGTGGATGACCCGGCCCCGGCCGAACCGTAGGACAACGCGCCGGGGCGAGCGCGGACCAGGGCCAGGAATTCCTGCGCCGTCTGCGCCTGGACCTGCGGATTCACGACCAGGACGTGATCGGTGGTGAAGGCCATGGAGATCGGCGTGAGGTCGCGCAGCGGATCGAATCCGAGGCGTGCTGTAGAGATGCGGGTTCACCGTGAGCGTGCCGGTGGTGCCCATCAGCAGGGTGGTGCCGTCGGGGGCGCTGCGGACCACGTTCTCCACGCCGATATTGCCGCCCGCACCGGTGCGGTTTTCCACCACCACGGGCTGGCCGAGGGAGTCCTGCAGGCGCTCGGCCAGGACGCGCGCCACCACGTCGGTCGCCCCGCCGGCCGGGAACGGGACGACGAAGCGGATGGGGCGCGTCGCGGTCCATGGCGCCTGCGCCAGCGCCGGCGTGGCGAGGGTGGTGGCGAGCAGCGCGCGGCGTGTGGTCTTCATTGTCTTTGTCCCGGACGTTCGATGGTGCTGATTAGCAGAAGGCGTGGCTGGCCTTCACGGCCCGCATCACCGCCTCGGGGTCTTCCGCCCACCAGCGGTTGGACAGGATCTCGACCTCGACGCCGCCGGTCCAGCCGGCCGCCTCGGCCATGGCGCGGATGGCGGGGATGTCGATGACACCCTCCCCCGGCATGCCGCGGTCGAACACCAGGTCGGTGGTCGGCACCTTCCAGTCGCAGACATGGAAGCCGGCGATGCGGCCCTTCGCACGCAGCATCTGCCGCGCGAGGTCGGGGTCCCACCAGACATGATAGACATCGAGCGCGATGCCGGTGCCCTCGCCCAGTTCCTCGCACAGATCGAGCGCCTGGCCGAGGGTGGAGAGCACCGAACGGTCCGCGCAGGTCATCGGGTGCAGCGGCTCCAGCGCCAGCGTCACGCCGGCGGCGCGCGCATCGGGCAGGATGGCGTGCAGGCCCTCGCGCATCATCTCCCGCGCGCCGGGCAGGTCCTTCGAGCCCTGCGGCAGGCCGCCGCCGAGGACGACCAGGCAGTCGGCACCGATGGCATGGGCCTCGGCGATGGCGCGGCGATTGTCCTCGATGGCGGCGGCGCGGCCGGCGGCATCGGCGGCGGGGAACATGCCGCCCCGGCACAGGCCGGTGACCTTGAGGCCGGCATCGCGGATCTGCTTCGCGGCGGCCTCGATGCCCATGGCCTGGACGACGTCCCGCCAGGGGGAGATCGCGCCGATGCCGTGGCGGGCGCAGGCCTCGATGACCTGCGGGAGGGACCAGGGCTTCACCGTGATGGTGTTGAGGCTGATCGGGCCGGCGGTGGTCATGCGGTGTGCTCCGTCGGGCAGTGAAGGCGCGCAGGGGGTTCGTGCCGTGGCGGGAAGGTGGATGAAGAGCGGCCCTGCCCCTCTCCAGACCTCACCTCGCCAAATGACAGGGTCATTGGGAAAGCCATCTTCTGGTGCGGGGCGGTGCTGGCGCGCAGCGCCCGTCCTGCGCAATGCCGGGTCCGGGCACCAGGTCGAGGTGTCCAGAGGCCCTCAGGCCTTTGGTGGGGAGAGGTTCGGAGAGGGGCAACGCCCCTTTCCGACGCGAATGCCATCACGCCACCCCATGCACGGCCAGCAGCGACTTCATCCGCGCGACGGCCATCTCCGGGTCCCGCAGCAGCCCCGCCTTGTCGGCCAGGCGGAACAGTTCGCGAGAAATGCTGGATGGATCGCGTCGATTGCTGCCCGCCGACCATGACGAAATGGTCCTGGTGCCCGTTCAGCCAGGCCATGAAGACGACGCCCGTTTTGTAGAAGCGTGTCGGCGCCTTGAAGATGTGGCGGCTCAACGGAACCGTCGGCGCCAGGATGTCGTGGAAGGTGGACAGGTCGTTGTGCGACAGCGCGGCGAGTGCGCGCCCACCGCCGGGGCGATCGGGTCGAAGATGCCGAGCAGCGCGTCGGAATGGCCGTGCTCGTCGCCGGCGATCAGTTCGGCGTAGTTGAAGTCGTCGCCGGTGTACATGCGCACGCCCTTCGGCAGGCGGCGGCGCATCGAGATCTCCTTCCGGTCGTCCAGCAGGGAGACCTTCACGCCATCGACCTTGTCGGCATGGGCGGTGATGACGGCGAGCGCCGTGTCCATCGCCGCCATGTGGTCGTGGTTGCCCCAGTAGCCTTCGAGCGCCGGGTCGAACATCTCGCCGAGCCAGTGGATGATGACGGGCTGCTTCACCTGGCCGAGGATGCGGGCATAGACGCGCTCATAATCGGCCGGGGATGTCGCGGCCTTGGCCAGCGCGCGCGAGGCCATGAGGATGATGCGCCCGCCCATCGCCTCGACGGCCTCGCATTGTTCCTCATAGGCGCGGATGACGTCGTCGATGGTGACATCCGGGCCGGGCGGCGAGGTGGTCGGTTCCGGCGCCGGAGGCCATCACCGCACCGGGATGGTCCTGCATCGCATCGAGCGAGCGCCGGATGAGTTCCTGCGCGCCGACCCAGTCGAGGCCCATGCCGCGCTGCGCCGTGTCCATCGCTTCCGCCACGCCGAGGCCGAGCGACCAGAGGTGCTTGCGGAAGGCGATGGTGCGGTCCCAATCGACCTTGGCGTCGAGCCAGGGGTCCTGTTCGGCCAGCGGGTCGGCGACGACATGCGCGGCGGCGAGGGCGATGCGCGGGAAGGGTGGCGTCGCCTTCGGGAAGTCGCGCGGCGGGCTGGTGGTGAAGGCTTCGATGGCGCTGCCCTTCGGCAGATTGATGGTCGGCATCCGAATGTCCTTTCCGCGCGCCATGGGGGACCGGCGCCAAGTGCCAGAAAAAGGGATGGGGGTGCGGGGGAAGGTTCTCCTTCCCCTGCCCTTCAGAGCGCCAGCTTCGGCAGAGTCGATCCAGCGCCGCTCGGCCCAGGATTTGAGGCCCGGCCTCGGCAAGCTGCACACCCTTCGCCCCCGCCATCAGGTCCCACGGATAATCCGCGCGCTCGCCGGCGACGTGCTTGAGGAATTCCTCCCACTGCACGCGGAAGCCGTTGGGGAAATCCGTCGTGGTCGGCACTTCCTGCCAGCCGGCGAAGAAGTCGATGCTCTGCGGCTGGTCGGGGTTCCACACCGGCTTGGGCGTGGCGACGCGCGACTGCGTCCAGCACTTCTGCAGCCCGCAGATGGCGGAGCCATGCGTGCCGTCGACCTGGAAGGTCACGAGGTCGTCGCGACGCACGCGCGTGACCCAGGAGGAGTTGATATGCGCGATGGTGCCGCCTTCGAGCTGGAAGGTGGCATAGGCCGCGTCGTCGGCATCCGCCTTGTAGGGCTTGCCGTCCTCGCCGATGCGCTCGGGGATGTGCACGGCACCGAGGCAGGAGACGGCTTCGACATTGCCGAACAGATTGTCCAGCACGTAGCGCCAGTGGCAGAGCATATCGAGGATGATGCCGCCGCCCTCGGCCTTCTTGTAGTTCCAGGACGGGCGCTGGGCGGGTTGCAGGTCGCCCTCGAACACCCAGTAGCCGAATTCGCCCTTCACGGAGCAGATGCGGCCGAGGAAGCCGCTGTCGATCACCATCTTCAGCTTGCGCAGGCCGGGCAGGAACAGCTTGTCCTGCACCACGCCGTTCTTGATGCCGGCGGCCTTGGCGAGACGCGCGACGTCCAGCGCATCGGCCAGGTTGTCGGCGGTCGGCTTCTCGCAATAGATGTGCTTGCCGGCGGCGATCGCCTTGCGCAGCAGCCCGGCGCGCATCTGCGTGGTGGCGGCGTCGAAGAACACCTCATCCTTCGGGTCGGCCAGGCAGGCATCGAGGTCGGTGGAGACGCGCGTGATGCCGTGCGCCTTCGCCAGCGCCTCCAGCTTTGCCTTGTTGCGCCCGACGATCACCGGGTCCGGCATGATGGTGTCGCCATTGGCGAGCTTCACGCCGCCATCGGCGCGGATCGCGGCGATGGAGCGGATCAGGTGCTGGTTCATCCCCATCCGGCCGGTGACGCCGTTCATGATGAGGCCGATGCGGCGTTCCGCCATGTGTCGTGTTCCCTAAGAAAGCCAGCGATGGAGATTGGCCGCGACGAAGGCGTCATCGGTCAGATGCGGATAGCGTTCGGCGACGGCGGTCAGCAGATCCGCCTGTCCGGGCGAGAGCGATTCATGCTCGTCCAGGCACCAGGTGCCTTCGAGCAGCCCTTGCCGGCGCAGCACTTCGTGGCAGCCGGCGATGACGCCGTGGAAGTCGTGCGCGACGTCGAAGACGGCGGCGTTCATCTCGGTGACGGCGGCGTCGAGCGCCAGCAGTTCGGCCGGGATGGCACCGGTGACGGCCGCGCAGCGCTTCTGCAGTTCCACCGCCGCGCGGTTCCACACCGACCAATGGCCGAGCAGCCCGCCGACGATGCGCAGCGTCGTCGGCCGCCCCTGATGCACCAGGGTGAAGGGCGTCAGCAGGTCGGCGACGATGTGGTCGTCATTGCCGGTGTAGAGCGCGATGCGATCCTGCGCGCCGGCTTCCAGCACGCCGCGCAGCACGTCGAGCGTGGCGTAGCGGTTGAAGGGCGCCATCTTGATGGCGACGACGTTCTCGATGCCGGCGAAGCGCTTCCAGAAGGAGGCCGGCAGGGGCACGCCGCCGACCGCGGGCTGGAGGTAGAAGCCGAACAGCGGCATCTCGGCGGCGACGGCCTGGCAATGGGCGATGATCTCGTCCTCGGAGGCACCCTTCCAGGCGGCCAGCGACAGCAGCACGGCGTGGTAGCCGAGACCGCGGGCAAGTTGCGCCTCCGCCACCGCCTGCGCAGTGCGGCCGATGGCGCCGGCGACGAGGATGGGCGTGTCCGTGCGTTCGGCGGCGACCTCGGCGGAGAGGCGCAGGACGGTCTCGTAGAGGCCGCGCTCGCGGATCGCGAATTGCGTGGTGTGGACGCCGACGGCGAGGCCGCCGGATCCGGCATCGAGGTAGTAGCGCGACAGCGCCTTCTGGCGCCGGGGTCCAGTTCGCGCCCGCTTGTCAGCGCCAGGGGATGCGCCGGGATGGTGCAGCCCGACGCCAATCGGGCGACCACAGCCCGCGGCCAATCCTCTCGCCTTAGCCCCACACCCGTTTCCCCGCCATGCAGTAACCAAACGGTTACTTACGCGAGGCAGTTCCACCGGTCAAGCGAGCGACCAGGGGCCGGCGGCGCGCAGCGGCCCCACCCGGGTAAGCGCGGGCCAGGTTGCAGCCTTGGGATGGTTACCCTGGTGCTGTAGACACCCCGGCCATGCCAGACATCAGCCAGATCATCGTCTACGTCGCCGCGGCATTGCTGCTCGCCGTCACGCCGGGTCCCGGCATCTTCTATGTCGCGGCGCGCACTCTCGCCGGCGGGCGTGCGGAAGGCGTCTCCTCGAGTTTCGGCACCGGGTTGGGGGGCATGGCGCATGTGCTGGCGGGCAGCCTCGGCGTTTCTGCCATCGTGCTCACCAGCGCCGAACTTTTTGCCGGCCTGAAGCTGGCCGGTGCGGCCTATCTGGTCTGGCTCGGCCTGCGCACCGTTCGGGCCGCCCGCCGGGATGCCGCGGCGATGCTCGCAGGCGGATCGGTCGCGCGCCCGGTCGGGCCGCGGGCCGCATTCCGCGAGGGTGTGCTGGTCGAGGCGTTGAATCCCAAGACGGCCGCCTTCTTCCTGGCCTTCATTCCGCAATTCGTGGATCCGTCCCGGGGCTCCGTGGCGGTGCAATTCGTGGTGCTGGGCTTCCTATCGGTGCTGCTGAATACCCTGGCGGACATCGTGGTCGCCGTCATGGCGAGCCGCCTGCGCGATGGTGCCATGGCCCGCCCCTCGACATCCGCCACCTGCGGGAAGCATCGGGGGCGGCGATGGTGGCGCTCGGCATCGGCCTGGCCCTGGCGCGGCGCCCCGCCAACTGACCGCCTCAAACGCCGAACCCGCCGCCGCGCAGGAAGCGCGGGGCGGGCTCGGGACGGTTCAACGTTCCATGGGGCTCTGGAGCCCCTTGACGCGGCGGGATGGAGGGGCGAGGCCCCTCCAGGGATCAGCGGCGCAGGTTCAGCCGGCCGATCAGCACTTCGTAGCGCTTCTGGCTCTTGCGCTTCAGGTAGTCGAGCAGGCCACGGCGCTGGCCGACCAGCACGAGCAGGCCACGGCGCGAATGGAAATCCTTCGCGTGGGTCTTGAGGTGCTCGGTCAGGTTCAGGATGCGCTCGGACATGATCGCGACCTGGACTTCCGGGCTGCCCGTGTCGTTGGGGCCGGTCGCGTAATCCTTGATGACCGCCTGGCGGCGTTCGGCAGTGATCGACATCGGGGTATCCTTCGGGTTGGCCGGGCGCGCGCGCCAACGGCTTCATGATTGGCTGGCCGAGACGGCGCGCGCCTTGCGGCGCCACAGTCATCGATCAGCCGAGG
Organism: uncultured Alphaproteobacteria bacterium; assembly: GCA_963732425.1. Classification (GTDB taxonomy): domain Bacteria; phylum Pseudomonadota; class Alphaproteobacteria; order Acetobacterales; family Acetobacteraceae; genus Neoroseomonas. The sequence continues at coordinate 113,530 of CAVSZN010000009.1, read as the reverse complement.
AACCGCCCTGGCCCAGCCACCGCTCCGGCTTCAGCAAGCCTTCCTCGAAGCGGGCGAGACCCATCAGGCGCTCCCCCGCCATCGCCCTGGCCAGCCCACCATCGGGGTTGGCTTCGCGCGGAACCCGGCCCATCAGCTCGACCAGCGGTATCGGCTGGCCGAAGGACAGGCGGGCAATCTCTGCTTCAGTGAGGGCCAGAGCCGGGATGTCGGCCAGCGCGGTCGTCACCGGAAGCAGAAGATCCGGGGAAGGGGGCGGGGTATCGCCGGAAACGGCGATCCTGTCCAGCGGAACCGCATCCTTCTCATGGAACGGCCCGACGCGCATCCGCCGCAGGGCGGCGATGTGGCCCACCGCGCCGCAGGCGCGGGCGATGTCGCGCGCCAGGGAGCGCATGTACACGCCCTTGCCGGATTCCACGAAGAAGATGGCGGTATCGGCATCCGGGCGCTCGATCAGCTCGAAGCGATCGACGCGCGCCGGGCGCGCGGCAAGCTCCACCGCCTCCCCCGCGCGGGCCAGGTCATAGGCCCGTTCGCCCGACACCTTGATGGCCGAGAAGATCGGCGGCACCTGCATGATGTCGCCGATGAAGGCGGGCAGGGCGGCGCGCAGTTGCTCATCGGTCGGCCGCACATCGGTGGTCTCGATGACCTTGCCGTCGGCATCGTCGGAATCGCGCGCCTCGCCCAGGCGCAGCGTGAAACGGTACTGCTTCGTGCCGTCCATCACATAGGGCACGGTCTTGGTCGCGGCGCCGAAGGCGATCGGCAGCACGCCGGTCGCCAGCGGGTCGAGCGTGCCGCCATGGCCGCATTTCTGCGCCTGGAAGGCGCGCTTGCAGATGGTGACGACGTCGGTCGAACCGATCGCGGTCGGCTTGTCGATGATCAGCCAGCCGTCGAGCGGGCGGCCTTTCGGCTTGCGGTGGCGGTGATGGGCCATGCGATGATCCGGTCGATGTTCGTGGGCGCGGGGGGCGCCGTTTCAGAAGGTCTGGCCGCCGATGTCCGAGGATGGCGAGGAGGACACCGACCACCCGTTCTGGGTGCGATCGCTGATCGCCGCCTCGTTCTGGCGACCGGCGCGGCCATCGGTGGGCTGGCGGGGGATGGCTGGGGCTCGGCGCTGTTCGGCGCGGTGGTCGCCGCCCCGATCGCCGCCTTTGGCTTCATGCTGCCCAACGTGCTGCTGGGCATCCTGGTGGTGCTCGAGGTGTTCAGCTGCGCCTCCTGATCAGGCGGCGGGAACGGGGCGCGGGCGGCTGGCGTCATCCAGCGCGACGAAGGTGAAGGTCGCCTCGGTCACGCGGGCATCGTCCTCGGCGGTGCGGTCGCGGCGCCAGGCCTCGACATGGACGCGGATGGAACTGCGCCCGACACCCAGCAGCCTGCCATAGAGGCTGACCTCGTCGCCGACGCGCACCGGCAGGTGGAAGGTCATCGCCTCGACCGCCACGGTGGCGACGCGGCCGCGTGCGCGCGCGCAGCGCGACCGACGCACCGGCCTGGTCCATATGCGCCATCAGCCAGCCGCCGAAGATGTCCCCGGCGGGATTGGCGTCGGCCGGCATGGCGATGACGCGGACCTGTGGCGCCTCATCCGGCGGGGCGGCGGTCACGTCATCGTCGTCCTTGGCGGGTGGCTCGAGGTCGCGCCGCCACTTCCGGGCGGTGCATCACCTCATTGATGTGCGTCGCGTATTCCAGCGCGGTATCGGGCTGGAAATGCAGGTCGGGGGCGTATTTCAGCCGCACGGCATGGGCGACTTCGCGGCGCAGGAAGGGCGAGACGCGCTTGAGCGCGGCCAGCTGTTCCTTCGTCAGTTCCTTGCCCAGCGCCGAGACGAAGGCGGTGACGTGCTTGAGGTCCGGCGAGGCGCGGACCTCCGTCACCGTCACGCGCAAATCATGCAGGTCGGGGTCGCGGAATTCCTCCCGCGCGAAAACAGCCGATAGGGTGTGGCGGATTTCCTCCGCGACGCGCAATTGGCGCTGGGAGGGGCCTTCCACCTGGCCGCGATGCTTTGGCTTGCTCATGGAACCTACTCAGCCTCCCAAGCACCCTTCGGCGCACCGAAGATGCGCCGGGAGCGCACAGCGCGACCGCGCCCAGACCATCATTCATCGCCGGTGCAACAGCGCACGGCGCGAAAGCCAAGCGCGCGGATGCGCGCGCTCGGCGTTTGAGGGCAAAGAAAGTTGGGTGGCAGCCGCCCTCAGGTGGCGGCCACCGTCTCCACTTCGTAGCACTCGATCTGGTCGCTGACGCGAATGTCGTCGTAATTCGCGAAGGACATGCCGCATTCGAGGCCGTTGCCGACTTCGCGCACATCGTCCTTGAAGCGCTTGAGCGTCGACAGCTCGCCCTGGTGGATCACCACGCCGTCGCGCAGCAGGCGGACACCCGCACCGCGCTTGACCACGCCTTCGGTGATGCGGCAGCCGGCGACCTTGCCGATCTTCTTGACCTCGAAGACCTGCAGGATCTGCGCGTAGCCCAGGAACTTCTCGCGCTGCACCGGGGCGAGCTTGCCCTTGTACAGCTTCTCGATGTCATCGGCGACTTCGTAGATGATCGAGTAGTAGCGGATATCGACGCCTTCCTTGGCCGCCAGGTCGCGCGCCTGCGACGTCGCGCGGACATTGAAGGCGACGATCACGGCATCCGAGGCCTTGGCCAGCTGGATGTCGGATTCGGTGATCTGGCCCACCGCGGAATGCAGCACGCGGACCTTCACCTCGTCGTTGCCGAGCTTGCCCAGCGTCACGCCGATCGCCTCGGCGGAACCCTGCACATCGGCCTTCACGACGACGGCGACTTCCTTCTGCTCGCCCGCCTGGATGCGCGCCAGCATGTCGGTCAGGTTGCCACGGCCGGCACCGGCCGCCGCGGACGCCTTCTCGCGCAGCTTGCGCTGGCGGAACTCGGAGACCTCACGCGCACGCGCCTCGTTCTCGACGGCGATGAAGTTCTCGCCGGCCGAGGGAACGCCCGACAGGCCCAGGATCTCGACCGGCAGCGACGGGCCGGCTTCCTTCACCTGGCGCGCCTTGTCGTCGAGCATCGCGCGCACCCGGCCCCATTCGGCACCGGCCACCACGATGTCGCCCGTCCGCAGCGTGCCCTTCTGGACCAGCACGGTCGCCACCGGGCCGCGGCCGCGATCGAGCTTGGACTCGATGACAGTGCCTTCGGCCGCGCGATCCGGGTTCGCCTTGAGGTCGAGCACCTCGGCCTGCAGCGAAATCCCCTCGAGCAGCTTGTCGAGGTTGATCTTCTGCGTCGCCGAGACCTCGATCTCCTGCGTGTCGCCACCGAGCGATTCCACCACGATCTCGTGCTGCAGCAGTTCCTGCTTCACGCGCTCGGGCTTCACGCCGGGCTTGTCGATCTTGTTGACGGCCACGATGATCGGCACGCCCGCCGCCTTGGCATGGCGGATCGCCTCGATCGTCTGCGGCATCACGCCGTCATCGGCGGCCACCACCAGCACGACCATGTCGGTCACCGAGGCACCGCGCGCACGCATCGCGGTGAAGGCCTCGTGGCCCGGCGTGTCGATGAAGGTGACCTTGGTGCCGTCCGGCACCGTGATCTGGTAGGCGCCGATATGCTGGGTGATGCCACCGGCCTCGTGCGCGACCACGTCGGTCTTGCGCAGCGCGTCCAGCAGCGAGGTCTTGCCGTGGTCGACATGGCCCATGATGGTCACGACCGGCGGGCGCGGCGCGAGGTCGGTATCGGTGTCCTCGTTGCCTTCAAGGCCGATCTCGACGTCGCTCTCGCTCACGCGCTTGATGCGGTGGCCGAATTCCTGGACCACGAGTTCAGCGGTGTCGGCATCGATCGACTGCGTCAGCGTCGCCATGACGCCCATGCGGAACAGCGCCTTCACCACTTCGCCGCCACGCGCGGCCATGCGGTTCGCCAGTTCCTGCACGGTGATGGCTTCCGGCACCACCACGTCGCGCACGACGCGCTCGGCACCCGAACGCAGGCGCGCGAGTTCCTGCTGCCGGCGCTCGCGGTCGCGCGCACGCCGCAGGGACGCGATGGAGCGGCTGCGCTCATCCTCGCCCTCGATCGCGGCCTGCACGTCGATGCGGCTGTCGCGACGACGGTCGGTGGTCGGTGCGGCCTTCTTGACCGGCACCGGCATCGGGCGACGGCCAGGCGCGCCCGGCGGGCCACCAGGGCGACGCATCGCCGGACGACGCTCATCCTCCTCCTCGGAGGGTGAACGCGCCTTCAGGGTCAGGCGCGCGGCGGGGCTGTCGCCCTCGGGCTTGCGGGCGGCCGGGGCACCGGCGCGGGGCGCCGGGGCGCGCGGCAGGCCGCGCCGCAGGGGTTGCGGCAGCCGCCGGGGCTGCGGCGACAGGCTTGCGAACTTCCTCAGCGGTCTTGGGCCGGGCGGCCTCGGCGGCGGCGGCGCGGGCCTCCTCCTCGGCACGCTGCGCGGCCTCCTCGGCGGCGCGGCGGTCCTCCTCGGCCTTGCGGGCGGCTTCCTCGGCGGCGGAGCGCACCATCAGCGCCTGCTGCTCGCGTTCCTCGCGCTGGCGCTGCGCCTCGGCGCGGCGGTTCTCCTCCAGCACGCGCTGGCGGACCGCGATCTCGGCCTGGGTCAACGGCCGCCCGGGGGGGGCGACGCGCGGGCCGGTATTCGGCGGCGCGACCGTGCGGGCCTGCGGCCCCTGCGGGCCCGCGGCCGCCGGCGCGGCGCTGCGCGCGGCAGGCGCTGCCACACCGGGCTTCGCCGGCGGCGCACCCGCGCGCTTCTTCACAACCTCGACCTGCACGGTCTTGCTGCGGCCATGGCTGAAGGATTGCCGCACACTGCCGGCATCCACCGTCTTTCCGAGTTCAAGCCGTCCGCCGGGCCGAAGGCTCAGCCTGCTCTTGCCCGCGTCCTGCTCGTTCTGGTCGCTCATCCGCCGATCCGAACCCGATTCCACAAAATTTCCTAAGCCGCGACGAACGTTGCGGCCCTTACGCGTGATCCGGCGGGGTGCCGGCAAATCCTGCCAGCCTTTCCGCCTCGACCCGGATGGCTTCTGCCAGCCGGCCCGGCGCAACCACGACATGCACGGCGTGGTCACGCCCGAAAACAACACCCAACTCCACCGCCGTCAGCGGCGTCACGGCCGGGAGGTCCCGTCCGCCGAAGCGCGCACGCTCGGCCAGACTGCCATCGGCGGCCTGTACCAGCAGCCCGGCGCGGCCGGCCTGAAGCCATTCGCGCGCCGCCTGCCAGCCCGATACGGCCTGTCCGGCCCGCCGGGCCAGGCCCAGAAGGTCGCGGACACGACTGCGAAGACCGTCCTCGATCCGCGCGCGAAGGTCGGGGGGAAACGTCACCTGCCCACGCGCGGCCCGCAAAAAGGCCCCGCGGCTCAGGGCGGTTTCTAGCACATCGCCCCGCGCGCTCAACCACATTCCCCGGCCCGGCAGCTTGCCGGCGATATCCGGGACGATTTCACGGTTCGGACCCAGCACGAAACGGAGCATGCGCTCCTTCGGCTGGACCTCTCGCGTCATGATGCAGCGGCGGAGCGGGCCGGTTTCCGGCTCCTCCTCCTCCGGGGCATCGGCGTCAATCGTTGCCGTCACCCGCGCCAGCATCCTCATCCTCGCCGAGCCAGCCGGCCCGGCGGCGCGCTTCCATGACGATCGCGTTCGCCGTTTCCTCGTCCACCACCTCGGTGCCGAGGATCTCGATCAGCTCGTCGCCGGCGAGATCGGCCAGGTCCTCGAGACCCTTCACGCCCTTCTCGCCCAGCGTCACCATCATGGCCGGCGAGAAGCCGCCGATCTCGCGACAGCACGTCGTCCACGCCCAGTTCGCGGCGCTTCTCGTCCAGTTCGCCGTCGCGCTTCTCGATGAAGGTGCTGGCGCGGCGCTTGCAGCTCGGCGGCGACGCTCTTCGTCGAAGCCTTCGATCTCGGCCAGTTCCTCGTCCTCGACGGTGACGATGTCCTCGATGGTGCCGAAGCCTTCCTGCACCAGCAGGCCGGCGATGACGTCGTCGACGTCCAGCGCCTCGACGAACAGGCCGGTGCGCTTGCGGAATTCCTCCTGCCGGCGCTCGCATTCCTCGGCCTCGGTCAGGATGTCGATATCGTAGCGCGTGAGCTGCGATGCAAGGCGCACATTCTGCCCGCGGCGGCCGATCGCCAGCGAAAGCTGGTCGTCGGGCACCACGACCTCGAAGCGCTTGCCATCCTCATCGAGCACGACCTTGCGACACTTCGGCCGGGGCCAGCGCGTTCACGATGAAGGTCGCGGAGTCGGGCGACCAGGGAATGATGTCGATCTTCTCGCCCTGCAATTCGGCCACCACCGCCTGCACGCGCGAGCCGCGCATGCCGACGCAGGCGCCGACCGGGTCGATGCGAGCTGTCGCGGCTGATCACCGCCATCTTGGCGCGCGAACCCGGGTCGCGGGCGACCGCCTTGATCTCGATGATGCCGTCGTAGATCTCCGGCACTTCCTGCGCGAACAGCTTGGCCAGGAAGCCCGGATGGGTGCGCGACGAGGAAGATCTGCGGCCCGCGCGGTTCCTCGCGCACGTCGTAGATGTAGGCGCGCACGCGGTCGCCGTTGCGGAAGGCCTCGCGCGGGATGGTCTCGTCGCGGCGCAGCAGGGCCTCGGCACGGCCGAGGTCGACCATCAGGTTGCCGTACTCGGTGCGCTTGACGATGCCGTTGACGATCTCGCCGACGCGGTCCTTGTATTCGTTGAACTGCTTGCCGCGCTCGACCTCGCGCACGCGCTGGACGATCACCTGCTTGGCGGTCTGCGCGGCGATGCGGCCGAAATCGATCGGCGGCAGCGGGTCGATGATGAACTCGCCGAGGCCTGATGCCCGGCTTGATCTTCTGCGCGATGCGGTAGGAGAGCTGGGTCGCCTCGTTCTCGACCGGCTCGGCCTCGACCACCTCGGTCCAGCGGGACAGGCGGACCTCGCCGGTCTTGCGGTCGATGACCGCGCGGATGTCCTTCTCATGCCCGTACTTGGCGCGGCCGGCCTTCTGGATGGCCTGCTCCATGGCCTCCAGAACCTCGTCGCGCTCGATCATCTTCTCGCGCGCGACGGCGTCGGCGACCTGCAGCAGTTCGGGACGGGCAATGGCGATCTCGACGGCCATGGAGCCTCTCTCCTAGAGCGTGACGACCGCGGGTGCGAAGGCACCGAGGGTCTGGATCACGCGATCAAACACAGGGGGCAGCGCGTGATGCATGAAGGAAGGTGAACGCATCACGCCCTAGTTTTCGGTCTGCGGTGCCGCGGTCGCGGCAATCAGTTCATCGGTCATCACGAGCTTCGCGCGGCGGATGTTCGACCGCGCAAAGGCCGCCTCCGCCCCGTCGTCGAGGCGCATCCGGGCGAATTCCGCATCGGCGCCGAGGGCGATGCCGCGGAAGCGCTTGCGGCCATCCTGCGGCATGGCGAGTTCCACCGTCGCGACATGGCCGGCGAAGCGGTTCCAGTCCTTGGCGCGCGTCAGCGGCCGGTCGATCCCGGCCGAGGACACCTCAAGGTTCCATTCGCCCTTGATCGGATCCGCCACGTCGAGCACGGCGCCGATGGCGTGGCTGATCGCCTCGCAATCCTCGACCCGGAAGATGGCGCCGTCGGCGCGGTCGGCCATCACCTGCACCGTCGGGGTTTCCTTGCCCGAGACCTGCACGCGCACGAGTTCATAGCCCAGGTGACCCAGCGTCGGCAGGATCGCGTCGGCGATGCGGGCTTCGAGCCCTTCATGGCGTGGCTGGTCGTCAGTGTCGTTCAAGCAACAAAAAAGGCGGCCCCTTGCAAGGCCACCCCCCGTCGAACCGGTTGGAATGTCTGGCGGGCGTTATGACGCCTCGGCGGCCAGGATGCAAGCGGCCTTGCGTCAAGGCCCGGCGCGCGGTGGCCCGCTTCGGCGTTCCCCCCCCCATGGCGCCTCCCGGTCGGCCTTGGCTGCCGGCGCGGCCCCCGGGCCGCCGCCACGCCGGTCCTGGCCGCCCACCGCGACGAGCCAGGCGGCGTGACGCGACACCCTCACCCGCTGGATTGCCCGGCATGGCCGGGGCGGGGCAAGGCCCCTGCCGTCACGCCGGCCCGTTCTCCGCATTCGTCATGTCGAAGGTCAGTTCCACCCGCAGCCCGAACGGGTCGGTCAGGAACAGCTGGTGCAGCGGGAAGCCCGGCAGCGGCGCCTCGGCATAGGGGATGCCCTCGGCGGCGAGTTTCGCCCGCACCCCCGGCAGTCCGCGCGCGCGGAAGGCGATGTGTTCGAAGGACACGCTGGGGGATGGGCCGGTCGGCGCCTCCACCGTGTCCCGGCAGGCCAGGTGCACGATCGGCCGTCCGCCGGCATAGAGCCAGGCGCCGGGGAAGGCGAAGCTGGGCCGCGGCCCTTCCTCAAGCCCCAGCAGGTCGCGGTAGAAGGCCAGCGCCGCCGGCAGGTCCTGTGGCCGCAGGCGTACATTGGCGTGGTCGAGTCCTTCGAGGTGCATCGCTCCCTCCCCTTGTGCCGGTTTCCGGTCTAGAGCCGACCGCCATGACAGGCGCGCCGACGCACAACCGCAAGCCCCTTCGTTCGACCGAGGGTGCCACCCCCGCCATCGCCCAATGGTTCGCCGCCAAGGCCGCCCATCCTGACGCCCTGATCTTCTTCCGCATGGGCGACTTCTTCGAGATGCTGTTCGAGGATGCCGAGGTCGCCTCCGCCGCGCTCGACATCGCGCTGTCCTCCCGCGGCGAGCACCAGGGCGAGAAGGTCGCGCTGTGCGGCGTGCCGGCCCATGCGCATGAGGCCTATCTCGCCCGGCTGATCCGCCAGGGCTTCCGCGTGGCCATCTGCGACCAGACGGAAACGCCCGAGGAGCAGAAGCGCCGCAAGGCCCCGACCATCCGCCGCGAGGTCACCCGCGTGGTGACCCCGGGGACGGTGACCGAGGAGGCGCTGCTCGAAGCCTCGCGCCCGGCCTGGCTGCTGGCGCTCGCACCCCAGGGCGATGCGCTGGGCGCGGCCTGGCTGGACGTGACGACCGGCGCCTTCGCTACCGAGCGCCTGGCGCTGGCCGATCTGCCGGCCCTGCTGGCGCGGTTGGAACCGGCCGAGATCCTGGCGCCGGAAGACTTCACCCGAAGCCCGGAACTGCGGCCGCTTGCCGAGCGCGTCGCCCCTGTCACCATGCCACGCGACGGCGCCCGGCGGCTGGCCGAGGCCTTCGCCGTCGCCACGCTGGACGGCTTCGGCAGTTTCACCGCCGAGGAGATCGCCGCCGCCGCCATGGCGGTGGACTACGTCAAGCTGACCCAGGCGGGCGGCCTGCCGCGCCTGTCGCCGCCGGTGCCCTCGGGTGGGCATGGCGTGTTGCAGATGGATGGCGCGACGCGGCGCAGCCTGGAAATCCTGCGCAGCGAACGCGGCGACCCGCGCCACGCGCTGCTCGGCGCGGTGGACCGCACCGTGACGCCGGCCGGGGCGCGGGAATTGGCGGCGCGGCTGGCCTCCCCGCTCGCCGAGGCCGCGCCGATCGCCGCGCGGCACGATGCGGTGGATTTCCTGCTCGCGGCCGGGGCGGTGCGCGGCGCGCTGCGCGCGGCGCTGAAGGGCGCGCCGGACATGGCCCGCGCGCTGGCGCGGCTGTCGCTCGACCGCTTCGCCCCGCGCGACCTCGGCGCCATCCGCGAAGGCCTGGCGCGGGCCGAGGCGATGGACGCGGCCCTTGGCGATGCGGCCGGCGTGCCGCCGGTGCCGGCCCTGGTTGCCGCCGCGCGCGCCGCGCTGCGCCCGGCCGAAAGCCCGCGCGCCGAACTGCAGCGCGCGCTGGCCGACCCGCTGCCGGCACGGCTGGAGGATGGCGGCCTGGTCGCCGCCGGCTATGACGGCGAACTCGATGCGCTGCGCACCCTGCGCGACGGCGCGCGGGAGGCGATCGCCGCCTTGCAGATGGACCTCGCCCAGGCCTGGGGCGTCGCCAGCCTGAAGATCCGCCACCACCAGCAATTCGGCTTCCTGGCGGAAGTGCCCTCGGCCGCCGGTGAGAAGCTGCTGCGCGAGACGCCGAAGGACGGCCCGCAGGCGCCGGTGCACCGCCAGACCATGGCGAACGCCATGCGCTTCACCTGCGCGGCGCTTGCCGACCTCGACCGCCGCGTGGCCGAGGCCGGCGAGCAGGCGGGCAAGCGCGAACGCCTGGTGGCCCAGCATCTGCGCCGGCTGTGCCTGGCGGTCGCACCCGGCATCGCGGCGGCGGCCGCGGCGATGGCGGAACTCGATGTCCATGCCGCGGGCGCCGAACTCGCCGCCGATGGCCGCTGGTGCCGGCCGGAGATGACCGACCGCGCCGATTTCGCCGTCACCGCCGCGCGGCATCCGGTGGTGCGAGGCCGCGCTGGCCCGCGCGCGCGGGCCGGCCTTCGTGCCGAATGACTGCGACCTGTCCGCCGGCCGCCGGCTCTGCCTGCTCACCGGCCCGAACATGGCCGGCAAGTCCACCTTCCTGCGGCAGAACGCGCTGCTGGTCATCCTGGCCCAGGCGGGGCTGTTCGTGCCTGCCGAAAGCGCGCGGCTCGGGCTGGTGGACCGGCTGTTCTCCCGCGTCGGCGCGGCGGACGACATCGCCGGCGGGCGATCCACCTTCATGGTCGAGATGGCCGAGACCGCCGCCATCCTGAACCAGGCAACGGCCCGGTCGCTGGTGGTGCTGGACGAGGTCGGGCGCGGCACCGCGACATGGGACGGCCTGGCCATCGCCTGGGCCGTGCTGGAGGCGCTGCACGACCGCATCCGCTGCCGCACCATCTTCGCCACCCATTTCCATGAATTGACGGCGCTGGCCGGCAAACTGCCGGAACTGGCGCCGGCGACCATGCAGGTGCGCGAATGGCGCGGCGAGGTGGTGTTCGAACACCGCGTCGGCCCGGGTGCGGCCGAGAAATCCTGGGGCGTGCATGTCGCCCGCCTGGCCGGCGTGCCGCGCCCGGTGCTGGCGCGCGCGCAGGAGGTGCTGAAGGCGCTGGAAGCCCGCGCCCGCGGCCTCGATCCGCTGTCCGACGAATTGCCGCTGTTCGCGCCGCGCCGGCGCCACCCCCGGTCGACCGGAGGCCCATCCGGCGCTGACGGCCCTGGCGGAACTCGACGCCGACGCGCTCAGCCCGCGAGAAGCGCAGGCGCATGCTCTACCGACTGAAATCGCTGCTGGGGCCTGTCGCAGGCGATGCGGAATAGTTAGTGTTCACGCCGATGACATCCCTGGACGACGCCGGAACCGACACCGGACCCGCCATGGGCCCGGCCCGGCGCCCGGCCCCGGTGGCGGGCGAACCCCCTGTCCTGCTCGCCAGCCTGCTCGCGGAGCTGATCCCCGACGGCCGGCCGCTGCCGCGCGACGAGGCGGTGACGCTGCTGCGCCGGTCGCTCGGCCGCATCCAGAACCGCGTGCAGCAGGCCTTCGAGGCGCATGAGATCACCGGCCTGCCGGCCGCGCGATGGCTGGCCTCGATGACCGACACGGTGATGGTCGGCATCCGCGCCTATACCGAGGCGACCCTGCCGCCCGCGCCCGGCGAGAAGCCCTGGGTGCTGGTCGCGACCGGCGGCTATGGGCGCGGCGTGCTCGCGCCGTCCTCCGACATCGACCTGCTGTTCCTGACCGATGCCGGCATGGGCGCGCGCGGCACGGCAGTCGGTGGAGTTCATGCTCTACCTGCTGTGGGACCTCGGGCTGAAGGTCGGCCACGCCACGCGCTCGCGCGCCGACTGCCTGGTCGATGCGCGAGGGCGACGCGACGGTGCTGACGGCGCTGCTCGATGCCCGCCACATCGCCGGCGCCGAGGCGGTGTTCCAGCGCTTCGCCGCCGCCTTCCGCGAGGTGCGGGCGGAATGGGGCCTGCGCCCCTTCCTGGTCGCCAAGCGGGCCGAACGCCAGCAGCGCCATGCGCGCTACGGCGAAAGCCCGTTCCTGGTCGAGCCGCATGTCAAGGAAGGCCGCGGCGGGCCTGCGCGACCTGCAGACGCTGTACTGGCTCGCCCGCTACGCCTTCAACGTGCAGCGCATGCCCGAGCTGGTCGGCCCCGACAGCGCCCGGCGGCGGGCTGCTGACCGGCGAGGAGGCGCGCGCCATCCGCCGCGCCTGGGACTTCTTCTGGACCGTCCGCTTCCACCTGCACATCGTCACCGGCCGCGCCGAGGAACGCCTGACCTTCGACCTGCAACCCGTCGTCGGCGCCCGCATGGGCTATACGCGCCACGGCCTGCAGGACGGCGTCGAGCGCTTCATGAAGCACTTCTTCCTGATGGTGCGCGACGTCGCCCGCTTCACCCGCATCCTGGAACCGGCGATCGAACGCGCCTCGCTCGGGCCGCCCGCGGTGGTGCCGGCCTCGGACAAGGCGCTGACCGAAGCGGGCTTCGCGCTGGCCGACGGCAAGGTGATCGCCGCGCCGGGGCACGACTTCACCATCAACCCGGTGCTGATGCTGCGCATCTTCCGCATGGCGCGCGACCGCGGGCTCGAGATCCATCCGCTCGCCTTCCGCGCCATCGTCCGCCATGCGCGCCACGCTCTCCCGGCTGCGCGGGGACCAGGAGGCGAGCGCCGAATTCCTCGACATCCTGTCGGGCCGCGACCCGGCGACCTGGCTGCGCGCTGCTGAACGAGGCGGGCCTGATCTCGCCGCCTGGTGCCGGACTGGCAGCGCATCGTCGGGCTGATGCAGTTCGACACCTACCATGTGTTCACCGTCGATGAGCACACCATCGAGGCGATCGGCGTGCTCGCCGCGCTCGAACGCGGCGCGCTGAACGAGATCACGCCCGTCGCCTCCGAACTGATCGGCCAGTTGCAGTCGCGCCGCGCGCTGTATGTCGCGGTGCTGCTGCACGACATCGCCAAGGGGCGCGGCGGGGACCATTCGGAACTCGGCGCGCGAGCTGGCGCAGACCATCTGCCCGATGCTCGGCCTGACGCCGGAGGAGACCGAGACCGTCTCCTGGCTGGTGCTGCATCACCTGATGATCAGCCAGACCGCCTTCAAGCGCGACATCGAGGACCCCAAGACCATCCTCGACATCGCCGAGGTCGTGCAGTCGCCCGAACGGCTGCGCCTGCTGCTGGTGCTGACGGTCGCCGACATGCGCGCGGTCAGCCCCAAGGTGTGGAACGGCTGGAAGGCGACGCTGCTGCGCGAACTGTACTGGCGCGTGGCCGAAGTGCTGGCCGGCGGGCTGTCGGTGCCCGAGCGCGACGTGCGCGTGGCCCGCGCCAAGGAAGCCGCCGCGCATGCTGCTGGCCGACCGGCCGAAGCCGGAAGTCGACTGCCTTCCTGGAACTCGGCTACCCCGGCTACTGGCTGTCCTTCGACCCCGAGACCCATGCGCGCCACGCCGCCATGATCCAGGAGGCGAAGGAGGCCAAGGCGCCGCTGACGGTGCGCACCCGCGTGCTGGAAAGCCGCGCGGTGACCGAGGTGACGGTCTATTGCGCCGACCATCCCGGCCTGTTCAGCCGATCGCCGGCGCGCTGGCGGTGGCGGGCGCCACCATCGTCGATGCGCGCATCCACACCATGACCGACGGCATGGCGCTCGACACCTTCTGGGTGCAGGACGCGCAGGGCGGGGCCTTCGAGGCGCCGCACCGCCTGGCGCGGCTGGCGGTGCTGGTGGAACAATCGCTGTCCGGCCGGCTGCGGCTGCGCGACGAGATCCGCAAGCTGAAGCGCGAACCGGCGCGGCTGCGCGCGGTGACGGTGCCGCCGCGCGTGGTGATCGACAACCACGCGTCCAACACCCACACCGTGATCGAGGTGAACGGGCGCGACCGGCCCGGCCTGCTGCACGACGTGACGGCGGCGATCAGCGACCAGGGGCTGCAGATCGCCTCGGCGCACATCACCACCTATGGCGTGCGGGCGGTGGACGTCTTCTACGTGAAGGACGTGTTCGGGCTGAAGGTCGAGAACGAGCGCAAGCTGAGGGTGCTGCGCCGCGCGCTGGAAGGCGCGCTGGAGACGGCGGAACAGCCGGGCGGCGGCGGGGTCGGGGCGCGGACGGCGGCGGGGATGGCGTAGCCGCTGCCGGCCTTACCCCGCCGGCACCCCCTTCGTCGTCGAATACTCGAAATGCAGCGCCTCACCGGGGAACACCCGCGGATGGATCGCATGCGCCGCCATCGCCGCCTCGCTGAACCCCTGCAGGATCAGCTTCAGCTTGCCCGGATAGGTCGCGATGTCGCCGATGGCATAGACGCCATCCACGGTCGTCGCGCAGGTCGAAGGCTCCACCGCGATGTGGTTGCGCTCCAGCCCCAGGCCCCAATCGGCGATCGGGCCGAGTTCCATCGACAGCCCGAAGAAGGCCAGCAGGTGGTCGGCCGGGATGTCGCGCTCCTCGCCCTTCAGCGTCGCGACCGTCACGGCGTCCAGCCGCGCGCCATCGCCCTTCAGCCCGTGCAGCTGGTAGGGGATGACCATCTCCACCTCGCCCGCCGCCGCCGCCGCGTCGAGCTGGGCGGCGGTCTCGGGTGCGGCGCGGAACTTCGGGCGGCGATGCACCACCGTCACCTTCGCCGCGACATCCTTCAGCGACAGCGCCCAATCCACCGCGGAATCGCCGCCGCCGGCGATCACCACGCGCTTGCCGCGCATCTCCTCCCGCCGCGCCACCATGTAGCGCACGGCGCCGGAGGCCTCGTAGCCCGGCAGCCCATCGAGCGGCGGCCGGTTCGGCCCGAAGGCGCCGGCCCCGGCGGCGATGATCACCGCCTTGCAGCGCACCGTGTCGCCGCGCGAGGTGCCGAGCACCAGCGCCTCGCCCTCCCGCGCCAGCGTCTCGACCCGCCGGCCGAGCAGCATCATCGGCGCGAAGGGTTCGATCTGCGTCTCCAGCTGCGCGATCAGGTCGGCGGCGGCGATCGCCGGATGGGCGGGGATGTCGTAGATCGGCTTTTCCGGATACAGCGCGGTGCATTGCCCGCCGGCGCCCTCCAGCGCGTCGATCACCACGCTTTTCATGCGCAGCATGCCGCATTCGAACACCGCGAACAGCCCGACGGGCCCCGCGCCGATGATCGCCACATCCGTATCGATGACGGCCGTCATGGCCACTCCCCCGAATCCCGGCCCGCGTGATAGACGGACCGGGCCAAGGATCATAGCCGCGCCGTGCCTGGCGCGCCCGACATGCCCCGGACCGTGACGCTGGACCTCAAGGATATCGCCGCCACCCATGCCCTCGCCGCGCGCCTCGCCGGGCTGCTGCGCCCGGGCGATGCCGTGCTGCTGGAAGGCCCGCTGGGCGCGGGGAAGTCCGAATTCGCCCGCGCCGTGCTGCGCGCCGCCGCGGCGGACCCGGGCCTCGAAGTGCCGAGCCCCACCTTCACCCTGGTGCAGTCCTACGACCTGCCTGCCGGTACCGCGCATCATTTCGACCTGTACCGGCTGGACGGGCCGGCGGGGCTCGATGAACTCGGCTGGGATGAGGCGCTGGAGGGCATCGTGCTGGTGGAATGGCCGGACCGGCTCGGCGCATGCGCGCCGGCGGATGCGCTGCGTATCGCGCTGGAACCAGGCATTGCGGAGGATGCGCGCATCGCCCACCTCAGCGGCTGGGACGGGCGGCTGAAGGACCTCGCGCCATGAGGGACGCGGCGGCATTCCTGCGGCGTGCCGGTTTCGGCGAGGCGGCGGCCGACCGGCTGCCGGCCGATGCCTCCCTGCGCCACTACACCCGGCTGCGCGGCGGGCCGCGCCCGGCGCTGCTGATGGACGCGCCGCCGCCCGAGGATGTCCGCCCCTTCCTGTCCGTCGCGCGCCACATCGCAGGGCTTGGCCTGTCGGTGCCCGAGATTTTCGCCGCCGATGAGGAGCAGGGCTTCCTGGTCATCGAGGATTTCGGCGAGGCGACCCATGCCGCGCTGCTCGATGCCGGCGCCGAGCCGCTGCCGCTGTACCTCGAGGCGGCCGAGGCGCTCGCCGCCCTGCACGCCGCCCCGCCGCCGCCCACCCTGCCGGCCTGGGACCCGCCCACCATGGCGCGCGCCACCGCCGCGACCTTCATGGAATGGTGGTGGCCGGCGGCGATGGGCGCGGCGCCGGATGCCGCCACGCGCGCCGCCTGCGATGCCGCCATCCAGGCGATGCTCGCCCCCTTCGCCGCGGCCGGCGGCTTCGTGCATCGGGATTTCTTCCCCGCCAACCTGATGCGCCTGGCCGATCGCGCCGGCCCGCGCCGCACCGGGCTGCTGGATTTCCAGGACGCCGCCATCGGCCACCCTGCCTATGACCTCGTCTCCCTGGTCGAGGATGCGCGGCGCGACGTCGCGCCGGATGTCCGCACCGCCGCCATCACCCGCTACCTCGACGCCCGCCCCGATGTGGACCGCGACGGCCTTCACCGCCGCCATGGCCGCCTGCGCGGCGCAGCGGCATCTGCGCGTCGCGGCACTGTGGGTGCGGCTGGACCGGCGCGACGGCAAGCCGCATTACCTCGCCCACGGCCCGCGCTGCTGGCGGCTGCTCGACCAGGCGCTGGCCCACCCCGCGACGCGCCCCTTGCGCGACTTCCTCGATGCGCGCGTGCCGCCGGCACTGCGTCGCAACCCCATGGCCGTGACGGAGCCCGCATGATCGCCCTGACCCACGCCATGGTGCTCGCCGCCGGATTGGGCACGCGCATGCGCCCGCTGACCGACGACCGGCCGAAGCCGCTGCTGGAACTGGATGGCCGGTCGCTGCTCGACCACGCGCTCGACCGGCTGCAGGCGGCCGGCGTCACCCAGGCGGTGGTCAACGCCCATTGGCTCGGCGAGCAGATCGAGGCCGCCATGGCGCGGCGGGCCGATCCGCGCATCATCCTGCAGAAGGAGGACGCGCTGCTGGAGACCGGCGGCGGCGTGACCATGGCGCTGCCGAAACTCGGCGAGGGCCCCTTCGCCGTGGTCAATGGCGATGCCTTCTGGCTGGACGGGCCGTCGCCGGCCCTGCGGCGCCTGGCCGCCGCCTTCGACGACGGCGAGATGGACGCGCTGCTGCTGATGGTGCGCACCACCCAGGTCGAAGGCGTGGTCGGCAAGGGCGACTTCCTGCTCGACCCGATCGGGCGGATGCGGCGGCCGAAGGAACGCGAGATCGCGCCCTACATCTATGCCGGGGTGCAGATCCTCTCGCCGCGGCTGTTCAAGGACGCGCCCGAAGGCGCCTTCAGCCTGAACCGGCTGTATGACCAGGCGATCGAGGATGGCCGGCTCTACGGGCTGGTGCATGATGGGGTGTGGTTCCACCTCTCGACACCCGAGGATTTGGAGCAGGCCGAGGCAACGCTGCGGGCGGGGCTGGCGCGGGCGTTGTTCTGATGAGGGGACGGGACGAAGGTCGAGGCGCGCCTCCCCTCGAGCACCCCGGCAGGAAACTGAGTTTCCCGCACCTTCGGGCGATTTCCGCGAAATCGATGACGCCGGGAAGCGCGCCGTTCGAGGGTCAGGCAGTGCCTGCGGTCAATGCGCCCGGCAGCATGGCTGTCCCTGGACAATCGGCCTTGGCCGAACCTTCCGGGGATCGCCGGCCCGGCAGGCGGCCCGCCCCCCGTGCCGCAACTGCGCTGCCTTTGTCCCTCGGGGCGCCCCCTCCAACCGATGGTCTCCCGGGGCCATCCGGCCTTTGGCGGGGTGAGGTTTGGAGCGGTGCAGGGCCCGCTGCTCCAAGGCCGCCCCATGAACCTCTACGCCATCCCGCCCGCCGCGCCCTTCCTCGAAACCCTCGCCGCCGGCCTGCTCGCCCGCCTGCCCTCCGACGAACCCGAGGCCCTCGCCCGCGCCACCCTGCTGCTGCCCACCCGCCGCGCCGCGCGCGGGCTGCGGGAGGCCTTCCTGCGTGCCGCCGGCGGCCGCGCCCTGCTGCTGCCGCGCATGCGCGCGCTGGCCGGCCTGTCCACCGAGGAAGCCGACGAACTCGCCCTGCCCGACCTGCTCGACCTGCCGCCGGCGGTGGCGCCGCTGACGCGCCAGGCGGTGCTGGCGGCGATGGCGCAACGCATTCCGCGCCGCCATGGCGGGCCGGCCACGCCCGAACAGGCCTGGCTGCTGGCCGGCGAACTGGCGCGGCTGTTCGACGAGATCGCGCTCGAGGAACGCGACCTCGACATGCTGGAACACGCCCCGGCGGAGGATTTCGCCGAGGCCTGGCTGGCGCGGCTCGAAGGGCTGGTGCCGGACCGCCACGCGGCGCATTGGCAGATCACCACCGCGGTGCTGCGCGCGGCGGCGATCGACTGGAACCGCTGGCTGACCGAACGCGGGCTGCTGGATATCGGCGCGCGGCGCGTGAAGGCGCTGGCGGCGCAGGCGGCGGCCTGGCGCGATGCGCCGCCGGACCATCCGACCATCGCGGCGGGCATCGGCGCCGGCGGCACCATCCCGGCGGCGGCGGAATTGCTGCGCATTCTGGCCGCCGCGCCGCAGGGGGCGGTGGTGCTGCAAGGCCTGCCGGAACCGATGGACGCCGCGCTGTGGGAGGCGGTGCGCCAGGCACCGACGCATCCGCTGGCCGGCCAGGCGCGGCTGCTGGCCGCCATGGGCGCAACCCCGGCAGACCTGCGCCCCTGGCACGACCCCGCACCGACCCGGGCGCCGCGCCGGACCGCGCCGTGCTGCTCGGCCGCGCGCTGACCCGGCCGAGGGCCTGCCGTGCCTGGACCGAACGCGATCCGCCGCGCTGGTCGGCCGCGATGTCCGGCCTGTCGCGGCTGGTCGCCGCCGATGCGCAGCAGGAAGCCGCCGCCATCGCCCTGCTGCTGCGCGAAAGCATCGAGACGCCCGGCGAACGCGCCGCGCTGATCACGCCCGACCGCGACCTGGCGCGGCGCGTCTCGGCCGAACTGGCCCGCCACGGCATCACCGCCGATGATTCGGCCGGCGAACCGCTGGCCGAGACGCCGGCCGCCGCCTTCCTGCGCCTGGTCGGGCGGATGGTGGCGGATGGTTTCGCGCCGGTGCCGCTGCTCGCGGTGCTGAAGCACCCGCTCTGTGCCGGCGGGATGGACCGGACCGATTGGGTGGTGGCGGCGCGGCGGCTGGAACGCGCGGCGCTGCGCGGGCCGCGGCCGGCGGCGGGGCTGGCCGGGCTGCGCGCCTCGGTGGCGCGCGGTCGAAGGGCGGACGCGCTGGCCGAGGTGGCGGCGCTGCTCGATGCGCTGGAAGCTGGCGCTGGATGGCTTCGACGACGCTGCCCGACGCGCCGGCCCGCCCGCCGGCCGACCTGCTGCGCGCGCATATGGAAGCGGCCGAGGCGCTCGCCGCCACGCCGGAGATGCCCGGCGGGCTGCGGCTTTATGCCGGGGAGGAAGGCGAACCCCTGGCCCGCCACCTGCACGACCTGACCGAGGCGCTGCCGAACCTGCCGCCGATCGCGCCGGCCGATTGGCCGGACCTGTTCGAGGCGGCGCTGGCCGGGCCGGTCGCGCCATCCCTGCGTGCGACGCGCGGGCGCGGCGACGCGGCGCATCCGCGCATCGCCATCCTCGGCCTGCTGGAAGCGCGGCTGCAATCCTTCGACCGGGTGGTGCTCGGCGCGCTGGAGGAGAGCGCCTGGCCGCAGGCGACCGACCCCGGCCCGTGGATGTCGCGCCCGATGCGCGCCGCCTTCGGCCTGCCGGAACCCGAGGCGCGGATCGGCCGGGTGGCGGCGGATTTCCTGTTCGCGGCGGCCTGCGGCACCGCAGGCGGTGTTGTCCTCAGCGGCGCGGCGCGGCGGGTCGCCCACCGTGCCGGCGCGCTGGCTGGTGCGGCTGGATACCTTCCTGGCCGGGCAGGACGGGCTGGCGCTGCCGGCCTCGCCGGCCGCCGCCTGGGCCGCCGCGCTGGATGCGCCGGATGTCGTCGCGCCCTGCCCGCGCCCGGCGCCCGCGCCGCCGCCCGCGATGCGGCCGCGCCGGCTGACCGTCTCGGATGCCGCGCTGCTGATCGCCGACCCCTATGCCTTCTATGCCAAGCGCGTGCTGCGGCTGAACCCGCTGAAGGATCTGGAGGAGGAGGTCGGCGCCATCGACTACGGCATGCTGGTGCATGCGGCGATGGCCGGCTTCCTGCGCGCCATCGGCACCGGCTGGCCGGGCGATGGACGCGGCCGCGGCAGCCTGGGCGCGGGCGAGCGAGGCGGCGCTCGATGCCTATCGCGACCGGCCCGGCATCCTCGCCTTCTGGACGCCGCGGCTGGCCAATATCGGCGCCTTCGTGCTGGAGGAGGAAGCCGCGCTGCGGGCGCCCGGCGCGCTGCGGGCCTGCCTGGTGGAGGTGAAGGGCACCGGCCAGTTGCGCCTGCCGGGCGGCGACATCGAGATCGAGGCGCGCGCCGACCGGCTCGACCAACTGCCCGACGGCGGCTGGCGCGTGGTGGACTACAAGACCGGCACGGTGCCGCAGGGCGAAGGACCTTGCCGCCGGCGGCGCACCGCAATTGCCGATCGAGGCCTGGCTGCTGGAGCAGGGCGCCTTCGCCGGCAGCGAGGGCGGGACCGTCACCGACCTGCTCTACTGGCGGCTGACGGGCGGGGAACAGGCGGGCGAGGTCAAGTCGCTCGGCGCCGCTGCCGAGGACGGCACGCCCTTCGCGGCGCTGGCGCGCGACCGGCTGGTGGAACTGGCGGAGAAATGGCTGCTGGGGGCGGCGCCCTTCGCGTCCCGCCCGCATCCGGCGCGCAGCGCGGCGGGGGGGATTTCGACCACCTGGCGCGGATCGAGGAATGGTCGGCCGGCACGCCGGAGGCGGGCGGCGCCTAGAGCAGGTCCCGCTCAGGTGGAATCACCTGAGCGGGTGACGATGCTTGAAGGAAGGCGTTGGTCTTGCGCGCGACCCTCCGCCTTGCCCGGCTCATGCCGGAAGGCAGGGCGGCTGGCCGGGCCGTGACCCGTGACCCGTATCAGGCGGCGTTGTGGCGGCGTGCGTCATGCCGCCCCAGCGACGCTGGCGGCGACCAGGACACGCTTGCTGTGCTGCGCCTGCCCGGTCACCTCCGGGCCCAGCCAGGGCGGGAGGTCGACCTCCTCGGCGACATGGTCGAGCTCGACCTCGGCATAGATCGTGCCGGCAAGACGGCCGGCATAGACATCCACCTCCCAGACATGGCGCCCATGGGGCACCAGGTGGCGGGTCTTTTCCACGATCTGCTCGCCGCAGAATTCCGCCAACATGGCCTCGGCCTCGATGGCGGGAATCTCGTATTCGAATTCGCGCCGGGTGATGCCGCTGCGCGGACCCTTCAGCGTGACGCAGGCGCGCGGCGCCGCATTGGCACCGGTGGCGATCCTGACCCGCACCTTGCCGCCGCCGAAGGTGGCCACCAGCCCGTCGCGCAGGTGCAGCGTCTCGATGACATCGGCTTCCAGCCATCGTCAGCCACCAGGAACTTGCGTTCGATCTCATGATTCATGCGCGCGGCGCGACCATGGCTGACTGATGCGCCAATGATGCCACAGCAACCGATCAAGTCGTTAAGTCATCCGTTCCTATGACATTTTACTGTGGCGGACTGATCCTGGGTCAGGCGCTTCGGCCGGCGTGCAGCGAAGGCTCGGATATTGCCGCGGGTGGGTGACCTGCGTCCGGCGGCCCGGGCGGGCGCACCGGCCCGACCTTGCCGCAGGCCGCGGCCAGCAGCAGCAGGGCCAGCGCGGCGAGCGCGGCGCGCGTCATGCGAGCTTCGCCTTCCATTCCGCCGCCATCGCCGCGACGTTGGCCGGCGCCGTGCCGCCGAAGGAGGTGCGCGAGCGCACCGAGGCGGAGACCGACAGCACGCCATAGACGCCGTCGGTGATGCGTGGTTCGGCCTCGCGCATTTCCTCGATGGTCAGGCCGGCGAGGTCGACGCCGAGCCCCTCCGCCTTGGCGACCAGCGCGCCGGTGACGTGGTGGGCGTCGCGGAACGGCATCTTCAACTCGCGCACCAGCCAGTCGGCGAGGTCGGTCGCGGTCGAGAAGCCCGCCCCGGCGGCCGAGGCCAGGCGCCCGACATCGGGCTTCAGGTCGCGCACCATGCCGGCGGCGGCGGCGCAGCACCAGCGTCATGGTCTCGGCGGCGTCGAACACGCCTTCCTTGTCCTCCTGCATGTCCTTGAAATAGGTCAGCGCCAGGCCCTTCATCACGGTCAGCAGCCCGACCAGCGCGCCGACCACGCGCCCGGTCTTGCCGCGCACCAGCTCGGCGGCATCGGGGTTGCGCTTCTGCGGCATGATCGAACTGCCGGTGGTGAAGGCATCGGACAGCTTCACGAACCCGAAATAGGGGTTCGTCCAGATCACGATCTCCTCGGCGAAGCGCGACAGGTGCGTCGCGCACATCGAGCAGCAGAACAGGAATTCGGCGGCGAAGTCGCGCGACGCCACGGAATCGAGGCTGTTGCGCGTCGGCCGGTCGAAGCCCAGCGCCTTGGCCGTCATGTGCCGGTCGATCGGGAAGCCGGTGCCGGCGAGCGCCGCCGCACCCAGCGGGCATTCGTTCAGCCGCGCCCGGCAGTCCGGCCAGCCGCGACAGGTCGCGCGACAGCATCTCGACATAGGCGAGGAAATGGTGGCCGAGCGTCACCGGCTGGGCCGGCTGCAGGTGGGTGAAGCCCGGCATCACCGTGCCGGCATGTTCCTCGGCGCGATCGACCAGGGCGCGCATCACGTCGCGCAACTGGTCCGACAGCCCATCGATGGCGTCGCGCACCCACAGCCGGACATCGAGCGCCACCTGGTCGTTGCGCGACCGCGCCGGTGTGCAGGCGCTTGCCGGCATCGCCGATGGTCGCGGACAGCCGCGCCTCGATGTTCATGTGGATGTCCTCGAGCGCCTCGTCGAAGGGGAAATCCCCCTTCTCGATGCGCTCGGCGATCGTCGCCAGCCCGCCGCGGATCGCGGCCTCGTCATCCGCCGAGATGATCCCTACATGCGCCAGCATCGCGGCATGGGCGAGCGAGCCGCGGATGTCCTGGCGCCACATCTTGCGATCGAAGCCGATCGAGGCATTGATCGCCTCCATGATGGCGGAGGGGCCTTCCGCGAAGCGTCCGCCCCATTGCCGATTGGCGTTGCTGCTCACCTGAGGGGTGTCTTTCGTGCTGGTTCCGACGCGCCGTTCCATTCTCAAGGCCGCCCCGGCGCTGGCGTCGGGCGGGACCCTACTCGCCGCCCTTCCGGCGCGGCAAGGCTTGGCGGCAACGCCCCATGGCCTGTCTCGCCTGCGCGAGGGCGAGGCCGCCCTGCCCGATATCACCTTCACCGACGCCGAGGGCAAGGCCACCGACCCTGGCCGACTTCGCCGGGCGCGGGCTGGTGGTCAACCTCTGGGCCACCTGGTGCCCGCCCTGCGTGGCCGAGATGCCCGCGCTGGACCGCGCCGCGGCGGCGCTGGCGACGGACGCCATCGTCGTGCTGCCGCTCTCCTCGGACCGCGGCGGGCTGAACACGGTGCAGGGCTTCTACGAACGCACGCAGATCCGCACCCTGCGCATCTGGCTCGACCCGCGCGGCGCGGCGACCCGCGCGCTGGGCGCCCGCGGCCTGCCGACCACCATCATCGTCGACCGCAGCGGCCGCGAACGCGCGCGGCTGGAAGGCGATGCCGCGTGGGATGCGCCGGAATTCCTCGCGACCATCCGCCGCCTGGCCGGACGCGCCGCGCCCGCGCCGCTGCGGGGCGCATGATTGCCCGCAACTTCGGACCGCTGCGCGCGTTGCAGGCCGGAAGGAGCGCCGGCGCCATGACCTGCCTGCCGAGGCAACCAACCCGGTCCGTCCGCCGGCGGCTGATGCTGCATGTGCCCGGCTATGAGCCGCTGAGCGCCGAGGCGCAGCGACGGCGCCTGGTGCGCACGCTCGACAGGAGCGCCGCCGCCTGGGGCCTGGTGGCGGTGGCTCAGGCCGGGCGGACCGAGGGCGTCGCCCATGCCTTCGACGCCCGCCTCTCCGGGCCGGACTGGACCACCGAGACCGAGATCCGCATCCTCGCCTGGGACGACCTGATCGCGCACGACATCGCGGTGCCGCTGCCGCGGCTGATCCTGCGCGGCGGGGCGGCGCTGGCCGGCCTGCTGCGGGACGGCACGCTGCGCCGGTATCGCGCGGCGCATTGGCGCTACCTGCTGTTTGTCGCGCTGCCGGTCGCCATCCTCGCCGGCGCGCTGCTGGGCGGCCTGCTGGGCGGGGTGTTGCTGGGCGGATGGGCGGGGTTCCCGGCCGGCCTGGCCATCGCCACGGCGCTGCTGGGCGCGGCGGATCGGTGGCTGCACCTGCGTCACCTCCTCGCCGACTGGGTTTTCGCGCGCGACCTTGCACGCGACACGCGGCCGGAGGTCACCGCCCGCATCGAAGCCTTCGCACGGGAGATCATCGCCGCGCGCCGCCGCCGCGACGTCGATGAGGTGGTGCTGGCCGGCCACAGCCTCGGCATGGTGCTGCTGACGCAAGCCCTCGCCATCGCCCTGGTGCGGGAGCCGGCACCGCCGCGCCCGGCGCCGCGGGTCGCGCTGGTCGGCCTCGGTTCCTCCGTCCTCAAGATCGCGCTGATGCCGCAGGCGCACCGGCTGCGCGATGCGGTGGCGCGGGTCGCCGCGGCGCCGGGGCTGGCCTGGCTGGAATTCACCTCCCGCCGCGACCTGGTCTGCTTCCACCGGGCCGATCCGGTGGCCGCCCTCGGCCTGGCGGGCCATGGGCCGCGCGTCGAGTGCATCCATCCGCGCGCCATGGTCCGGCACGAGGCCTGGTGCCGGGTGCGGCGATCCATGCTGCGCGCCCATCGCATCTACGTCACCGGTTGCGATCGGCGCTACTTCTACGATTGGGGGCTGATCGCCTGCGGGCCGGGGGCGGTGGGGCTCGACCCCTACCCCGACCGCCTGCTCGGGCCGGGTGGCGCCCTTGCCACCGCATCGCTGGAGCATGCCGCGTGACACCGCT
The DNA here is from genome assembly GCA_963732425.1 of uncultured Alphaproteobacteria bacterium. Classification (GTDB taxonomy): domain Bacteria; phylum Pseudomonadota; class Alphaproteobacteria; order Acetobacterales; family Acetobacteraceae; genus Neoroseomonas. The sequence continues at coordinate 88,596 of CAVSZN010000009.1, read as the reverse complement.
GGTCGCGAAACTGCTGCACGGGTTGTGCATGATTGCCTGGTGGGTCATCCGCCGGCCCTTCGAGCGCAAGTCGAAGCGCAACGTGCTGCTGCGCGATGCGATGGACCTGCGGGAGAAGGCCTTGCTGCTGGTCTCGCTGACCGGGCTGGGGCTGATCCCGCTCCTCTACATCGCAACAGGCTTTCCGAAGGCGCTGGACCAGGCCTTCTCCGCGCCGCGCGCGGTGGCCGGGCTGCTGCTGTTCGTCGCGGCGCTGGCGCTGTTCTACGCGACGCACAAGGCGCTGGGGCGCAACTGGTCGGTCACGCTGGCGGTGCGGGCGGAACATTCGCTGGTCACCGGCGGCGTCTACCGCTTCGTCCGCCACCCGATGTACACGGCGTTCTGGATGTGGGCGATGGCGCAGGCGCTGACGTTGCAGAACTGGGTGGCCGGACCGGCCGGCATCATCGGCTTCGGCCTGCTCTACCTGCTGCGCGTGGGCCGCGAGGAGGCGCTGATGCGCGAGACCTTCGGCACCGCCTGGGACGACTATGCCGCCCGCACGCCAAGGGTCATTCCCTTCCTGTCCTGACTATCCGTGCCACGCCCCTGCCGGCGATGCCGGCACAACCCCGACCCGCTTCCTCCTGCGTTGATGTGACGATGCCGCCTGCGATACCTGCCATCGCCGCCTGCCCCGCCGCGCCGCGCTGGCGGGCCTCGCCACCCTTGCCGCCTGTGGGCCGACGCGCCTCGCACCGCTGACCGCGCCGCCGCGCGGGCGCATCGTCCTGCTGCGCGGGCTCCTGAACATGTTCTCGACCGGGCTGAACTTCCTCACGGCCGATCTGCGCGAGGTCAATTTCGACGCCAGCGTCCACAACTATGTCGAATGGCGCGCCCAGGCGAATGCCATCGCGCAGGCCGCGCGCGCCGGCACGCTGGTGCGGCCCTTTGCCATCATCGGCCATTCCTATGGTGCCGACGACGCCATCGTGATGGCCAACCACCTCGGCCGGGAAGGTGTCGAGACGGACCTGCTGGTGACCTTCGACCCGACGGCGGGCGACCCGGTCGGCGCCGGGCGTGCTGCGTGTGCTGAACTTCTACCAGGACCGCGACACGGTGGATCGCACCCTGGCCGGCGGCACGGGCTTCACCGGCACGCTGGAGAACCGGCTGGTGCCCGGCGAATCCCACATCTCGATCGACAAGCAGGAACGTGCTGCATGCCGAGGTGGTCGCGCTGATGCAGTCCCTCGCCGCCGCGCGCGAGGCCCGCGCCTGCGCTGCCGATGGCGCCGCCGCCCTGCTGGTGGCACCGCAGCCCTGGCGCCGGCTGCCTCTGCCCGCCGGCCCGCCCACGCGGCCGGTCAGGGCAGGCGCTGAGCCGCGCGTTCCAGCATCCCCCGCCACGGCGCATCCGCCGGCGTATCGGCGAGCAGCGCCTGCCACAGCGCCCGCGCTTCCGCCGGCCGGCCGGCCTCCGCCGCCAGCAGCCCGGCGAGGAAGCGCAGCCGCGGGTCGCCCGGCGCCTCGGCCAGTGCGCGGCGCGACCCACGGCGCCGCCTCGGCCGGCGCGCCGCGCTCGATCTCCACTTCGGCGATGTCGCCGGCCAGGGAGGCATCGAAGCGCGCCTCGATCGCCCGTCGCCAGGCCTCGATCGCCGCTTGCGGCCGCCCGCGGCCGCGCTCGGCGTTGCCGAGCAGGATCCAGCCCTGGCGGGCCTGCTCGCTGGTCGGGTCCATCGCCGCGAGGCGCGTCCGCAGCGTCGCCATGATCTGCTCGTCGCGCGCCATCGCCTCCGCACGGATGGCATAGGGCGCGGAGGGCATGCCCGGCGTGCCGCGCAGCAGATACAGGCCGAGCCCGGCCGCCGCGATCAGCGGCACCATCACCAGCAGGATGCCCGGGCCGCGCGCCGCGGTCGCCTCGGCTTCCGACTGGTCGGCGGCGGCGATCAGGCGGCGCTGCACCTCGACCTTCGCGGCGCGATGGCCGGCCTCATCCAGCCGGCCGGCCTCGCGGTCGCGGTCGAGTTCCAGCCAGTTGCGCGCGATACAGCGCGATATCGGCCTCGCGCCGCCCGCGCGCCGCCTGCGGGCGCAGCACGGCGGCGACGAGCGGCAGCAGCGCGAGCAGCGCGAATACACGCCAGCAGGATCCAGATCATCATGCGCTGTCGCCGCGCTCCACTTCCGCCAGGCGCTGGCGTTCGGCGTCGGTCAGCGGCGCCGGTTCGGTCCCCGCCGGCGCGCGCCGCCGCCGCGCCAGGATCACCAGCACGCCGCCGCCGAAGGCGATCAGCGGCATGCCCCACAGCAGCGCCGTGACCGGATTGAAGGGCGGCCGCAGCAGGACGAAATCGCCATAGCGGTCATGGACGAAGTCGACCACCTTGGCATCGCTGTCGCCGGCCGAGACACGTTCGCGCACCAGCCGCCGCAGGTCGCGCGCGAGGTCGGCGTCGCTGTCCTCGATCGACTGGTTCTGACAGACCATGCAGCGCAGGTCGCGGCCGATCGCCTCGGCGCGGGATTCGAGCGCGGGGTCGGCCAGGCGATCCTCGGGGCGGCCGACGGCGGCGACGGCCGGGCAGCTCGACGAGGAGGAAGGCGGCGGCCAGCGATCGCCAGGGAGAGAATTGGAGCGGCGCCGCCCCTCCAAACCGCCCCGCCAAAGGCCTACGGGCCTCTGGACGCCTGTCCCTGGCGCCGGGCGCTTGCGCGCACGCCGAGAGCCGATCGGCGCCGAGTCGCGCCCGGACCACCCCAGTCCCGCCAACGCAAAGGTGGATGGCGCGCAAGGCCAAGCCGGTGGATGCCGGCGCCTGGGGCAAGCACACGCCCATCACGCATACCGCCGCAGCAGCGGCCGCAGGTCCTGGTCCAGCACCTCGGGCGTGACGGCCCGGCATAGCGCCAGCGGATGATCCCCTGGCGGTCGATCAGGTAGGTCTCCGGCACGCCATAGACGCCCCAGTCGATGGCGACGCGCCCCGGCTCGTCGCGGCCGAGCCGCGCGAAGGGGTCGCCGTGGCGCGCCAGGAAGGCCGCCGCATCGGCGGGCTTGTCCTTGTAGTTGATGCCGAAGACCGGGACGCCGTCGCGCTTCAGGCGCATCAGCTGCGGGTGCTCGACGATGCAGGGCACGCACCAGGAGGCCCAGAAATTCACCACCACCGGGGCCGGGAAGGGGCCGCGCAGATCGGCGGCGGACAAGGCCGGCAGGCCGCTCGCCTCCAGCGCCGGCAGGGTGAAGTCGGGCGGCGGCGCGGCCGATCAGCACCGAGGGCACGCCGCGCGGGTTGTAGTCGCCGGTCTGCAGCCCGCGCAGCATCACCCAGAAGCCGGCGCCGGCCGCACCCGCCAGGCCGAGCGGCGCATACAGCATCCAGCGCCGGCTGCGCGGCGGCGGTGGCCGGTGCGTCGCTCATGCCGGCACCGTCGCACCCTTCGGCGCCGGGTGCCGCGACGCGCAGGCGGCGGTCGGACAGCGAGAGCATGCCGCCGAAGGCCATCGCCAGGCCGCCGAACCAGATCCAGGGCGCGAAGGGGTTGTGGTGCAGGCGCAGCACGGCGGCGCCGGCGCGTTCCTCGCCCAGCACGGCATAGAGGTCGCGCATCGCGTTGGTGTGGATGGCGGCCTCCGCCGGTGGTCTGGTTGTCGACGATGAAGGTGCGGCGTTCGGGGTGCAGCACCGTCACCACCGCGCCGTCGCGCAGCACCGTCACGGTGGCGCGGCGGGCGCGATAATTCGGCCCGGTCACGTCGGACAGGCCATCCATGCGCCATTCGAAGCCGGCGAGCCGCGCGCTCTGCCCGGGGTTCAGCTGCACCAGCGTATCGGTCGCCACCCCCATGCCGGCGATGCCGGCGATCGAGATGCCGAGCGCGCCATGCGCGATGGCCGCCCCCCAGGCCGCGCGCGGCAGGCCGAGCGCCGCGGCGGAAGGCCTGCGCCGGGCGACGGAACAGGCCGATGCGGTCGGCGACGTCGGCCGCGGCCCCCATCACCAGCCAGGCCGCCATCGCCATGCCCAGCGCCGGCCACACCGGATAGCCGGCGACGGCGAGCACCAGGAAGCCGACCAGCAGCGCCGCCGCCGCCGCCCACCACAACCGTTGCAGCGCGGCCCAGAGGTCGCCGCGCTTCCACGGCATCATCGCGCCGATCGGCATGGCGACGACCAGCGGGATGGCGAGCGGCGCCGTCGCCATGTTGAAGAAGGGCGGGCCGACCGAGATCTTCGCCCCGGTCAGGATGTCGGCGAACATCGGCCACAGCGTGCCGGCCAGCACCACCGCGGCGATCGAGCACAGCAGCAGGTTGTTCACCACCAGCGCGCCCTCACGCGAGATCGGCGCGAAGATGCCGGTCGGCGTCAGCTTCGGCGCGCGCCAGGCGAACAGCGCGAAGGCGCCGGCGACATAGATCATCAGCAGCGCCAGGATGAACACGCCGCGCGTCGGGTCGTTGGCGAAGGCATGCACCGAATTCAGCACGCCCGAACGCACCAGGAAGGTGCCGAGCAGGCTCATCGCGAAGGCGAGGATGGCCAGCAGCACCGACCACACCTTCAGCGTGTCGCGCTTTTCCACCACGATCGAGGAATGCAGCAGCGCGGTGCCGGCGAGCCAGGGCAGCAGCGAGGCGTTCTCCACCGGGTCCCAGAACCAGTAGCCGCCCCAGCCGAGTTCGTAATAGGCCCACCAGGACCCCATGGTGATGCCGACCGTCAGGAAGCACCAGGCGCCCAGCGCCCAGGGCCGCACCCAGCGCCCCCAGGCGGCATCGACGCGGCCTTCGAGCAGCGCGGCGATGGCGAAGGCGAAGGTCACCGCATAGCCGACATAGCCGAGATACAGCGTCGGCGGATGCATCGCGAGGCCGGGGTCCTGCAGCACCGGGTTCAGCCCTCGCCCATCGGCCGGCGGCGGCCAGACGCGGTCGAAGGGGTTCGAGGTGAGGATGATGAACAGCAGGAAGCCCACCGCGATCCAGCCCAGCACGCCGATCACCCGCGCCTTCAGCGCGGTCGGCAGGTCGCGCCCGAACAGCGCCACCGCCGCGCCGCACACCGCGAGGATCAGCACCCAGAGCACCATGGACCCTTCATGGTTCCCCCAGGTGCCGGAGATCTTGTAGATCAGCGGCTTGGCCGAATGGCTGTTGGCGACGACATTCGCCACCGTCGTGTCGTTGACGGCATAGGCCCAGAGCAGGCTGCCGAAGGCGGTGCCCACCGCGAGCAACAGCCCCAGCGCCAGGGGCGCCGCCGTCGCCATCCAGCGCGCATCGCGCCGCGCGGCGCCGACCACGGGCAGGACCGACTGCACGACGGCGATGATGCAGGCCAGCGCCAGCGCGAAATGACCGAGTTCGGGGATCATGCGTGGCGGCTCCGGCGACGGGGGGCGGGGCGGGGGGCCAGCCGCGCGAGCCCCACGCCGGGGGCCTGCGTGCCCCCGTGCCCGCGAGTTTCATGGGGTGGCGGCAGGGGGGGGCTCAATGGCGCGCCGCAGGCGACGGGCACGACATGGCCCACCCTGCCGACACCCCATGGATCGCGGGGTCTGCGGAGGCCGTCGCCTCCCTGGCGGGGGGTCCGGGGGGCAGAGCCCCTTGGCCATTCCATCGCCGCGTGGTGCCGACTGCATCATCCCCCGCTCCGTCCGTCGCGCGGCGCGGTGTTCCAGGTCGCCGCCGGCGGGGCGGCGCCCTGGCTGGGGTTCCAGTGGCCGGACCGGCGCAGCGCGTCGGCCACTTCGGGCGGCATGTAGGTCTCGTCGTGGCGGGCCAGCACTTCGGTGGCGCGGAAACTGCCATCCGGTAGCAGCCGCCCAGGGTGACGACACCCTGGCCTTCGCGGAACAGGTCCGGCAGCACGCCGGCATAGGTGACCGTGATGGCGTTCGGGCCATCGGAGACGCGGAAGGTCGCCGCCGGGCGGCCATCGCTGCCGGTATGGCGCTCGACCGAGCCGGTCTCGACCAGCCCGCCGAGCCGGAAGGCCCGTTCCCCGGAGGGTTGCCGCGCGACGATATCCGACGGCGACAGGAAGAAGACCAGGTTGTCCTGGAAGGCTGTCAGCGTCAGCGCGGTTGCCGTGCCGAGGCCAAGGCCTGCGAGCAGCAGGACCATCAGGCGGCGCTTCTTGCGGGTCATGGGTCTATGCCTCGGGGGCCGGGCTGGTCGGCGAAGCCCTGGAAATATGGCGTGTGGCCGGGGCCGGCATTGATGCGGCGCAAGTCATGGCCGGTCACCCCGCGGGTCGAGTTCCGCCAGCATCCGCTTCGCCGCGCGGTGCCGGACGGCGGCGCCGAGGGCAAGCGCGCCGAATACCGCCATGGTCATCCCATAGGATATCGCGACATGCCACCAATGCAGGGTCATGCCGCCGCATCCTCGCGCCGCGCGCGGGCGAGCTGCAGGGCGCGCACGCGCCGTTCCATCACCGCCGCCCGGGTGCGCGCCAGCACCACGGCGCCGAACAGCAGCGAGAAACCGACGGCGCAGACCAGCAGCGGATACAGGATGTCGACATGCATGCCCGGCGCCGCCAGCCGTGCGACGGAAGCCGGCTGGTGCAGCGTGTTCCACCAATCGACGCTGAACTTCACGATCGGCACGTTGACGATGCCGACCAGGGCGAGGATGGCGCCGGCGCGCGCGCCGCGCTCGGGGTCGTCGAAGGCGCGCACCAGGGCGGCGTGGCCGAGCCACAGGAAGAACAGCACCAGCACCGAGGTCAGCCGGGCATCCCACACCCACCAGGTGCCCCACATCGGCTTGCCCCACAGGCTGCCGGTGGCCAGGCACAGGGCGGTGGCGGCGGCGCCGACGGGTGAAAGCTCACGCGCGGTGAGGTCGGCCAGCGGGTGGCGCCAGATCAGCGACATCACCGACAGCAGCGCGAGGCCGCTGTAGCCCCCCATCGCCAGCCAGGCCATCGGCACATGGACATACATGATGCGGACCGTCTCGCCCTGCTGCCAGTCGGGCGGCGAGAGCCACAGCCCCCAGGCCAGCCCGACGCCGAGCACCAGCACCGCCGCCGCCCAGAGCACGGGCAGCAGCCTGCCGGTCGCCCGCAGGAAGCGGCCGGGATTGGCGAAGCGATGGAGGCTGCGCCCGCCGGCAACGGGCCTGGCGGGCGTCGCTCCGGTGGCGGCGGCCAGGGGATGATCCACGCTGGCAAACTAGGTGATGCCGCGCGTTCTTTGAAGCGGTCCGGCGCTGATGGCGACGTAACGCCGTGTTACGCCGCGCCGAAGCGCCATATTGATGCCGGACCCGGTCGGCGTTACCTGCGCTGTGGCGGCGCCTCTGCCGGGGCGCCTGCTGCCGTGCCCCGGCGGGGCGACCGCGCTCGCGGTCCGGCGCGGGCCATGGTTGTTCCGCGCCGGTGGTTGCACCGCGGCAGCGCCTGCGTCAGGGGGTCGGACATGCTGTTCGCCGTGACCATCGAGGACAAGCCCGGCATGGGCGAGACGCGCCGGGCGGTGCGCGCGGCGCATCTCGACTGGCTGGAACGACACCGGGAGATGCTGGTCATCGCCGGGCCGATCATGGATGCGCGAGGGGCTGTCGATCGGCTCGGTGCGGGTGATCGAGGCGCCGGACCGCGCCGCCGTGCAGGCGCTGACCGATGGCGACCCCTTCGCCAAGGCCGGCTGCTTCGCGCGGGTTTCGATCAACCCGTACCGCATCGTCTACCAGGACGGGGCGCTGGCCGAGTGATGCGCGCGGCGCGCCATGACCCGCCCCGGCCGGCCCGCGGCAAGCGGGCCCGGAGCGCACGGCGCGACCGCGCCCAGGCCGCCCACCGCCGCCGATGCGGCAATGCACGGCGCGAAGGCAAGCCTGCCGGATGGCCGGCGCCCGCCGTTTGAGGGATCATGGAACGCATGAACCACTGGCTGGTGAAGTCCGAACCCGACGCGTTTTCCTGGGACCAGCAGGTGGCCAACGGCGTCGAGCCCTGGACCGGCGTGCGCAACCACATGGCCAAGGCCAACCTGATCGCGATGCGCAAGGGCGACCGCGCCTTCTTCTACCATTCCAATGTCGGCAAGGAGATCGTCGGCGTCGTCGAGGTGGTGCGCGAATCCTACCCGGACGCGACCGCCGAGGCGGGCAGCCCGTGGGTCTGCGTGGACCTCAAGGCGGTCGGGCCGGTACCGAGGCCGGTGACGCTGGCGGCGATCAAGGCGGAACCGGCGCTGGAGGGCATCGCGCTGGTGCGCATGTCGCGCCTGTCGGTCATGCCGATCGCGCCCGAGCACTGGACGATCCTGGCGAAGATGGGCGGGTGGAAGGGCAAGTGACCAACCCGCCACAGCGCGTGCTCTGCGCGCTCGAGGACATTCCCGACGGCAATTCCAAGGGCTTCCCGCCCGTCCCCGGCGCCTTCACCGGGCTGTTCGCGGTGCGGCGCGGGCCGGCAGGTCTGGGTCTATGTCAATTCCTGCCCGCATATCGGCGTGCCGCTGGACCCGGTGCCGGACCGGTTCCTCGATACGAAGAAGCAGAACATCCTGTGCTCCACCCATGGTGCGCGGTTCCGGGTGGAGGACGGCTTCTGCACCTCCGGCCCCTGCTACGGCGAATTCCTCGAAGCGGTGCGCGCGCAGGTGAATGACCAGGACCAGGTGCTGGTGCCGGAGGATGCGGGGCTGTAGCGCCCCGCCACCATTCCGCCGCACCTGCCGCCGATCCGCCGCGATCGCCCCGAAAGAACCTTGCCATCGCCGCGGCGCGGACGCGGCAACGGGGTCAACTCCTTCCTGCGTTCGGACCAACACAGGAGGACCAGATGCGCCAGATCTCCCGCACCGCCTTTCTCGCCGCCGGCATCGCGCTGATCGCCGTGCCGGGCTTCGCCCAGGGTGGCAGCCCCGCCATGGGCGCCCCCACCCCCGCCCAGGCGCAGACGGCCCCGGTCCCGCACCAGGCGCAGGCGGTCCGGCCTGCGGCCACCGCCACCCACCAGGCGGCCCGCCCGGCCGCGCCATCGGCCACGGGCGGCACGCCGGCCACGGCGCAGCGCGCGACAGCCCCCGCCGCGCCGCACGCGCGGACACCCGCGCCGCAGGCGGCGACCGGCACCCCCACGGCCCGCGCCGAGCAGCGCAGCCAGGCCACCCCGGCGACGCCCGCGCCGGTGCGCACCAACTGACGCCTTTCGTCCCGATCCCGTCAGCCTCGCCCGTCCGGCCCCGCCGGGCGGGCGGCGTCATTTCGGCCCGCCAAACCCGCGCAATCGCGAATGTTGACCTGAATCAAATCGAGGCACCAAATCCCGCCGCAGAGAATAACCCACGGTCAGGGAGGCCAGTCCATGGCGGACGACATCATTGCAGTGAAGCCCGAAATCGCCGCCCGCGCGCGCATCGATGCGACGAAGCTCGCGGCGATGGTCGCCGCGGAAGCCGCCGACGCGAATGCGTTCTGGCGCGGCGAGATGGGCCGCGTCGCCTGGATGAAGGAGCCGACGAAGATCAAGGCGGTGGACTTCACCGGCGACGTCTCGATCAAGTGGTTCGAGGATGGCGTGCTGAACGCCTCCGTCTCCTGCCTCGACCGGCACCTGGCGACGCGTGGCGACCAGGTGGCGATCATCTGGGAGGGCGACGACCCGAACACCGATGCGAAGGTGACCTATCGCGAACTGCACATGCGCGTCTGCAAGCTGGCCAACGCGATGCGCCGGCTCGGCGTGAAGAAGGGCGACCGCGTCTGCATCTACCTGCCGATGATCGTGGAAGCCGCGGTCGCGATGCTGGCCTGCGCGCGCGTCGGCGCGATCCATTCGATCGTCTTCGGCGGCTTCTCCCCCGACAGCCTGTCCTCGCGCATCCAGGATTCCGAATGCGCGCTGCTGATCACCGCCGATGAAGGCCGCCGCGGTGGCCGCAAGGTGCCGCTCAAGGCCAATGCCGACGAGGCGCTGCTGACCTGCCCGTCGATCCGCCACGTCATCGTCGCGAAGAACACCGGCGGCGCGGTCGAGATGATGACAGGGCCGCGACCATTGGTGGGACGCGATCACCGCGGGCGAGGGCGCGACCTGCGAGCCCGAGCCGATGAGCGCGGAGGACCCGCTGTTCATCCTCTACACCAGCGGTTCGCACCGGCAAGCCGAAGGGCGTGCTGCACACCACCGGCGGCTACATGGTGTGGGCGTCCTTCACGCATGAGAACGTGTTCGACTACCGCGACGGCGAGATCTACTGGTGCACCGCCGATGTCGGCTGGGTCACCGGGCACACCTACATCGTCTATGGCCCGCTCGCGAACGGCGCGACCACGCTGATGTTCGAGGGCGTGCCGTCCTGGCCCGACAATGGCCGCTTCTGGCAGGTCTGCGCCAAGCACAAGGTCAACATCTTCTACACCGCGCCGACCGCCATCCGCGCCCTGATGCGCGACGGCGAGGCGCCGGTGAAGAAGCACGACCGGTCGTCGCTGCGCATCCTCGGTTCCGTCGGCGAGCCGATCAATCCGGAAGCCTGGCTCTGGTACTATCGCGTGGTCGGCGACGAACGCTGCCCGATCGTCGATACCTGGTGGCAGACCGAGACCGGCGGCATCCTGATCTCGCCCGCTGCCTGGCGCCGTCGCGCAGAAGCCGGGTTCGGCCACGCTGCCGCTGCCGGGCGTGAAGCCCGCGCTGGTCGACAACGAGGGCAACATCCTGGACGGCGCGACCGAGGGGAACCTCGTCATCCTGGACGCCTGGCCCGGCCAGATGCGCACCATCTATGGCGACCACGCGCGCTTCGGGCAGACCTATTTCTCGACCTTCAAGGGCATGTACTTCACCGGCGACGGCGCGCGCCGCGATGCCGATGGCTACTACTGGATCACCGGGCGCGTCGATGACGTGATCAACGTCGCCGGCCACCGCATGGGCACGGCGGAGGTCGAATCCGCCCTCGTCGCGCATCCCGCCGTGGCGGAAGCCGCCGTCGTCGGCATGCCGCACGAGATCAAGGGCCAGGGCATCTACGCCTATGTCACGCTGAAGGCCGGCATCGAGACCACCGAAGCGCTGCGCAAGGAACTCGTCGCCTGGGTGCGCAAGGAGATCGGGCCGATCGCGACGCCCGATGCGATCCAGTGGGCGCCGGGCCTGCCCAAGACACGCTCCGGCAAGATCATGCGCCGCATCCTGCGCAAGATCGCGGCGAACGAAACCGAAGGGCTCGGCGACACCTCGACCCTCGCCGACCCGGGCGTGGTGCAGGAACTGATCGACAACAAGGTCGGGTGACGGAGGCGCAATGGCGGCGGCGCGGTACAGGGATGTCTATATCGGGGGGCCCGATCTGGTCGCCCCGGTCCTGCGCGGCCACATCGCGGCGATCGACGGGGCGCCGTACCGGATCAGCCCCTTCTTCCCGCCCGCCGCGCCCAGGCCGATGTCTTCGCCGAGGTGGTGGAGCGCATCCGCAGCGGCCTGCTGCACGGCCGGCAGACCGCCGCGCGCCTGCTGGTGCGCGCTGGTCGTGCCGCCAGAGATCGACGCGCTTGCTGAACGACGTCTACGGCGCGCCCGGGCGAGGACCCGCCGCCGCTGCTGGCGCTGCGGTGCTTCGTCGCGGCGCTGCCGCATGACTGCACCTTCGCCCTGGTGGCCGTGACGATCTGAACCTGGCGCGGCGCGAGCATTGGCGGAGGCCGCCCCTCCAACCACCGTCATGACGGCGCCACGAAGCCGCCGATGGCGCCGTGCGGCACGGCGGCGCATGCGGCCACTGCGCAGCCCACATCGGCCCAGCCATCCATGCGCGATGAGCCCCCAGCGGCTCCTCGCAGCGCCGGGATCCGTGGCGAAGCGGCGGTCCCTGCGCGGCGATGCGCCCGCTCAGCGATAGACGAAGGCCGGGTCCGTCAGGTCGATCGCCGGCAGCGCGTCCTTCTCCGACCAGTAGTCATGCATGTGCTGCCATTCCGGCTTGTCGCCGCGCTTGGGCAGCAGGTGGTTGCCGCGCGCGACATAGCCGGAGCTGAATTCCTCCGGGTCGATCCAGGGGCCGAGCGGCATGTTGTGGTCCTCCGGGCGCAGCGCCACCTCGACGCGCTTCGCGCCGGTCTGCTGCATGTGGTTCAGCAGGCGGCACACCACATCCGCCACCATGTCCGCGCGCAGCGTCCAGGCGGCGCGCAGGTAGCCGAACACCCAGGCCATGTTCGGCACGCCGGTGAACATCATGCCGCGATAGGTGACGGTGTCGCCGAACACCAGCGGCTCGCCGTCGATCGCGAAGTCGATGTCGCCGAGCGCGCTGAGGTGGAAGCCCGTCGCGGTGACGATGATGTCCGCCTCCAGCGTCTCGCCCGATTTCAGCAGCAGGCCGGTCTCGGTGAAGGTCTCGATCTCGTCGGTGACGACGCGAGGCCCGCCCGGCGGCGATGCCGCGGAACAGGTCGGCATCCGGCACGAAGGCGAGGCGCTGCTGCCAGGGCCGGTAGCGCGGCGTGAAGTGCTTGTCGATGTCGTAGTCGTCGCCGAGCAGCGCGCGGATCTGGCCGAGCAGTTCCGCCTTCACCGTCTCCGGCTCGGTGCGGGTGCGGTCGATGAAGCGTGCCTGCTCGAACAGGATCTTCCGCCGCACGATCTCGTGGATCCACTCCTCGTTGATGCCGAGGGTGCGCAGCTCGTCGGCGATCTCGATGGCGTTGCGCCCGGTGCGGAAGAAGGTCGGCGAGCGCTGCAGCATCGTCACATGCGCGGCCGTCTCGGCCATCGCCGGCACGATGCGTCGCGGCGGTCGCGCCGGAGCCGATGACCACGACGCGCTTGCCCGCGTAGTCGAGGTCCTCCGGCCAGGTCTGCGGATGCACGATGCGGCCCGCCGAAGCGCGCCATGCCCGGCCATTCCGGGGTGTAGCCTTCCTCGTGGCGGTAATAGCCCTGGCACATCCACAGGAAGTTCGCGGTGAAGCGCGCCGTGCGTGCCGTCGCGCGCGTTCGGCCTCGATGGTCCAGAGGTTCGCCGCCGAATCCCAGCGCGCCGCGCGGATGCGGTGGCCATAGCGGATGTGGCGGTCGAGGCCGTTCTCCGCGATCACCTCGCCCATGTATTTGCGGATCTCCTCCGCCGTCGCGATCGGCGGGCCGACCCAGGGCTTGAAGCGATAGCCGAAGGTGTAGAGGTCGCTGTCCGAGCGGATGCCCGGGTAGCGATGCGTGCGCCAGGTGCCGCCGAAGCCGTCCTGCGCCTCCAGCACCAGGAAGCGCCGCCCGGGGCATTGTTCCTGCAGGTGATAGGCACCGCCGATGCCGGAAATCCCGGCGCCGACGATCAGCACGTCCACATGCTCGGCCGGCGCCGCATCGGGCGGCGCGACGGCGAGTGTCTCGGCCATGGGTCTGGTCTCCGCTTCCGGGCTGAAGCCTATCGGCCCGCGTGCGGCGCGGCAAAGCATTGCGGCCGGCGCGGCTTGTGCCGGGCTCGTGCTGCGGCGCAGCATGGCGCCGATGACCGCGCCCGGCGCCAACCAGAACGAAACCACCAGCCGCACGGCGATGAACCGCGTCCTGGCGATGTATGGCCCGGCCGTCTTCGCCGGGGCGCTGGCCACCCGGGCGACCGACCCGCTGGTGGTGGACATCGCCGCCGATCTCGGCAGCACCGCGGCGCAGGTGGCGCTGCTCGGCACCGCCTACACGCTGCCTTTCGCCCTGGTGCAGCCGATCCTGGGGCCGATCGCGGATTCCGTCGGCAAGCGGCGGGTGGTGACGCTGTGCGTCGGCCTGCTCGGGCTGCTGCTGCTGCTCTCGGCGGTCGCGGCCTCCCTCGGATGGCTGATGGCGTTCCGCGCCCTGTCGGGTGCGGCGGCCGGCGGCATGATGCCGCTGACGCTGGCCATCATGGCCGATGCGGTGCCGATGCGGGACCGCCAGGTGGCGCTGTCGCGCATGCTGGTCTTCGGCATCTCGGGGCAGATCGCCGGCGGGGCGATCGCCGGGCCGGTCGCGGCCTTCGCCGGATGGCGCGGGATGCTGGTGTTCTGCGCCATCGCCGCGGTGATCGGCCTGGTCGCCCTGGTCGCGGCCTCGCGTGGCACCGCGAAGGAGCCGGTCACCCGCTACGACCCGGTGGTCGCGGCCAAGCGCTACCGCACCATCCTGTCCAACCCGCAGGCCATCCCGCTCTATGCCACCGTCGCCGCCGAGGGCGCGCTGGTGTTCGGGTCCTTCCCCTTCATCGCGACGCTGATGCTCGCGCGCGGCATCGGCGGCACGACCGAGGCGGGCCTGGTGATCGGCGCCTTCGGCGTGGGCGGGCTCGGCTATGCGGCGCTCGCCCGCCCGCTGCTGGTCCGCTTCGGCCAGGCGGGGGTGGTGCGGCTGGGCGGCGCGCATCGGCTTCCTGGCGCTGGCCGGGCTGGCGATGGCGCCCGCGTTCGCGGTCGCCGTGCTGTCCGGCTTCCTGCTCGGCATGGCCTTCTACATGATCCACAACGCCATCCAGACGCGGGCGACCGAACTCTCGCAGCAGTTCCGCGGCAGCGCCGTGTCGCTGCACGCGTTCTCGTTCTTCACCGGGCAATCGCTCGGCCCGATCGCCTTCGGGCTGGGCGCGACGACGATCGGGCTGGGGCCGTCGCTCGGCATCGCGGCCGGGCTGCTGGCGCTGCTGTCCTGGTCGCTCGCCCGACGCCCGGCCTGAGGCGCTGGAACAGAAGGTGATTCGGCACGGCCGATTCGCGCCGGAACCGCTCATTCCGAATCAATCACTTGGCCCGAGTCGCGCGAACGAATCGCTGACGAAGTCGGCCCGAGTCGCAAAGATGCTTGAAATCAAAGGCTTGTGGGTGCCTGCCCGGGGCCGCCACAAGGGCGTTCGCGGTTCGTCCGCACGCCGCGCCCGAGTCGCGACACGCGGCCGGAGGGGGGCTTTGCCCCTCTCCGGACCTCACCCCGCCAAAGGCCCAGGGCCTCTGGACACCGATACGGGAACGGGATCGCGGCGTCCGCAGGCAGCGCGTCAGGTCCGCAACCGCGTGCGTGATTTTCGCCGCAGCCAAGGGCCTTGAGTCCTGGGCTGGCGGGGGCCGGGACGGGCGGCGCCCAGCGCCGGCTTCCGTTCGCCTTGGCTCACGGCAACGCCCCTACGCCGTTGTTTTCGCGAGCATCTTGACCCGACCAGGTGATTCCACCTGATCGGGATCTGCTCTACGCGGCGGCGCGGATCGCCGCCGCCTTCACATCCTCGCTGACCGCCCCGGCGAAGGTCGCGAAGTTCTTCTCGAACAGCCCGACCAGGTTCGCCGCCGTGCGGTCATAGGCCGCCTTGTCGGCCCAGGCGTCGCGCGGGTTCAGCACCTCGGCCGGGATGCCGGGCACGGCCTTCGGGCATCATCAGCCCGAAGAACGGGTCGCGGACGAACTCGACCTTGGCGAGCGAGCCGTCGAGCGCCGCGCGCAGCAGCGCGCGCGTCACCTTGATCGACATGCGCGAGCCGGTGCCATAGGCGCCGCCCGACCAGCCGGTGTTGACCAGCCAGCAATCGGCGCCGTGCTTGCGCGATCAGCTCCTGCAGCATCCGGCCATAGACTTCCGGGTGGCGCGGCAGGAAGGGCGCGCCGAAGCAGGTGCGAGAAGGTCGCCTGCGGCTCCTTGCCCAGGCCCTTCTCGGTGCCGGCGACGCGCGCGGTGTAGCCCGACAGGAAGTGGTACATCGCCTGCGCCGGCCGACAGCTTGGCTGATCGGCGGCAGCACGCCGAAGGCATCGGCCGTCAGCATCACCACGTTCTTCGGCAGGCCGGCGGTGCCGCCCGGCGCGGTGTTGGGGATGTAGTCGATCGGGTAGCAGGACGCGGGTGTTCTCGGTCAGCGATGCCGTCATCGAGGTCGACGCACGCCGTCGGCATCGGCGACCACGTTCTCCAGCACGGTGCCGAAGCGGTGCGTCGCGGCCCAGATCTCCGGCTCGGCCTCCTGCGACAGCTTGATGACCTTGGCGTAGCAGCCGCCTTCGAAGTTGAAGACGCCGGTATCCGACCAGCCATGCTCGTCATCGCCGATCAGCGCGCGCTCGGGGTCGGAGGACAGCGTGGTCTTGCCGGTGCCCGACAGGCCGAAGAACAGCGCGACATCGCCATCCTTGCCGACATTGGCCGAGCAATGCATCGGCAGCACGTCGCGCGCCGGCAGCAGCCAGTTCATCACGGTGAAGATGCTTTTCTTCACCTCGCCGGCATAGGAGGTGCCGGCGATCAGGATGGTGCGCGTCGCCAGCGACAGGGCGATGACGGTGCTGGTGCGGCAGCCATCGACCGCCGGGTCGGCCTCGTATTCCGGGGCGTGCAGGATGGTCCAGTCGGGCGCGAAGCCGTCCAGCGCATCGCGTTCCGGGCGGATGAACATGTTGCGCGCGAACAGCGCGTGCCAGGCATTGGTGGTGACCAGGCGCACGCGGATGCGGTGCGCGGTGTCGGCGCCGGCGTGCAGGTCCTGGGTGAACAGTTCCGGCTTCTGGCCGAGATAGGCGCGCACCTTGGCGGCGAGCGCGGCGAACTTCTCGGCCGGCAGCGCCTGGTTGATCTTGCCCCACCAGACCGCCTCGCGCGTCTCGGGCTCATCCACCACGAACTTGTCCTGCACGGAACGGCCGGTGTGCTGGCCGGTCACGGCGATGAAGGCGCCATCGGCGGACAGCCGGCCCTCGCCGCGGCGCAGCGCCTGCGCCACCAGGGCGGGGGCGGTCAGGTTGGGATGGACCTCGCCGGTCGGGGAGACGCCAGTGCCGGCTACGGCGGGGTTCGGGGAAGACATGCGGGGCCACTCTCCTGGGGGTCACGTCGCGGTTGGGTGACAGTGCCGTTTCGAGCGGCCCGGACGGCAGAATTGCGGCAGAAAATCGCCGCATCTCAGCCGGTCAGGCGCGCCCGTCCCTCCCGCGTCGCGCGGATCAGCGCCGCGCGTACGGCCTCCGCATCGCTTACCTGCGCTAAGAACGCAAGACGAACCGTCTGGTTACCATCGGACAGGTCGCAGCCATCGACATCCACCGCGACCAGGCGCCAATCGCCCGGCCGCGCGCGCCGAGCAGTCCCCGGGCGATCGCCGCCACCGCGTCGGCGTGGTCGGCGTTCATGTGGTCGATGATGTCGGCCTCGGCGGCGAGGATGGCGGCGACCGCCGCCGGGTCCGGCGCCAGTTCGCTGGCCTTGATCCGCTCGGCGCGGGCGAAGCCGCCGACATGCAGCGCGCCGCCGATCCGCACCCGCCACAGGCCGAAATCGGCGAAATCGGCGTAGAGCGCGGCATAGGGGTGGCGCGCCAGCCAGCGCGCCTTGAGCGCCGGGACCTCGGCCTCCGGCACCCGTTCGGCCAGGCCGGTGACGGTGACGCGGGGCGCGGTCTGCGGGTTCGGGCCCTCGGCCGTGCCGGTGAACAGCAGGGCGCAGCGCGGCTCCGCGGCCAGTTGGCGGGTATGGGCCGACAGGGTGGACAGCCACAGCAGCGGCGAGAGGTCGGGCGCCGGCGCCGGCGTGACCAGGCTGGCGAAGGGCTGGCCCTCGGCCGAGGAGGCGAGGGTGGCGGCAGTCGCGCCCCGGATCAGGCCGATGGCCTCGCGAATGCCGTCCTGCGATGCCATGTCTTCCTCCGGCCCGTCTCGTGCCACAATCTCAGCGAGACACTGGCTTCGGCGCCGCGGCCGTGCAACCGCGGCGCCGCAATGCCCGAGCACCGGAAACAGCAATGCCGCAGACCATCGCCCTCGTGGACGACGACCGCAACATCCTGACCAGCGTGCAGATGACGCTGGAGGCGGAAGGCTACACCGTCCGCACCTTCACCGATGGCGAAAGCGCGCTGCAGGGCCTGCTGTCCAAGCCGGCCGACCTCGCCGTGCTCGACATCAAGATGCCGCGCATGGACGGGATGGAGCTGCTGCAGCGGCTGCGCCAGCGGTCCAACATGCCGGTGGTGTTCCTGACCTCGAAGGACGAGGAAGTCGATGAGCTGATGGGCCTGCGCCTCGGCGCGGACGACTACATCACCAAGCCGTTCAGCCAGCGCCTGCTGCTCGAACGCATCCGCGCCCTGCTGCGCCGCAACGAGGCATCGCGCGCCGAAGGCTCGGGCGCGCCGCCGGGCGGCGTGATCGCCCGCGGCGACCTGGTGCTGGACGAGACGAAGCACACCTGCGTCTGGAAGGGCAAGCAGGTGCAGCTGACCGTCACCGAGTTCCTGCTGGTCAAGGCGCTCGCCGTCCGCCCCGGCATGGTGAAGAACCGCGACCAGCTGATCGATGCCGCCTATGGCGAGAACATCTATGTCGACGACCGCACCATCGACAGCCACGTCAAGCGCATCCGCAAGAAGTTCCGCCAGACGGACGACGACTTCGACCAGATCGAGACGCTGTACGGCATCGGCTATCGCTACAAGGAAGCCTGAGCGGCCGGTGCGGGCAGGCGCGGCCCACATGACCGCCTGAAGAGGACGACACCATGACCGCGCAGCCCGGTGTGACCGATGCCTGACGACGGCGCCGCCGCGCGGCCGCAGGGCAAGGCTGCCAGCGCCTCGGTGCCATCGGTGCCGCGCGCGCCGCGGCGCCGCTTCTCGCCGCTGCTGCGCCGCATCCTGCTGGTCAATGCCGTGCCGCCGGCGTTGCTGGCGGCCTCGCTGCTCTATCTCGACCAGTACCAGAACGGCCTGATCGCCGCCGAGGTCGAGGCGCTGCGCACCCAGGCGCGCATCTATGCCGGCGCCATCGCCGAGGCCGCCGTGCGCATCGATGGCGACCGCGCCATCCTGGTGCCCGAGGCCGCCCGGCCGCTGCTGCGCCGCCTGGTCGAGCCATCCCCCAACACCCAGGCGCGGCTGTTCGACAATACCGGCCTGATGGTCGCCGATAGCCGCGTGCGCGAAGGCCCCGGCGGGGCGGTGACCTCCGAGCCGCTGCCGCCGCCCGAGCCGCGCGGCGCGCTGACCACCACCGTCGCCGGCGTCTATGACCGGCTGATCTCGGTGCTGCCGGGCACGCTGCGCGGCGGCACCGAGGCTGGCGGCGTCGCCGTCAGCGTCGGGCCGGAAGCACCCGATTTCGACTGGCAGCCCGATCTCGGCCCCGACCGGCGGGAGGAATTGCGCCTCGCCCTCGAAGGCGGCGTGCGCCCCTATATCCGCCGCACCGGCGACGGCCGCCTGCTGGTCTCCGTCGCCGAGCCCGCCCGCCGCGGCGGGCAATCGGTCGGCATCGTGCTGCTGACGCGCGAGGCGCGCGAGGTCGATGAACGGCTGTTCCAGATCCGCGCCTCGGTGCTGCTGCTGTTCGGCACGGCGCTGGTGCTGACGGTGATGCTGTCCTTCTACCTGGCGCGCACCATCGCGACGCCGATGCTCGACCTCGCCCGCGCCACCCAGCGCATCCGCGAGGGCGAGGGGCGCGAGGAATCGGTGCCCGAGCCGCTGCTCGCCCGCAATGACGAGATCGGCACGCTGGCGCGCGACCTGCAGAATTCCGCCCGCGCGCTGTGGGCGCGCATCGATGCCAATGAGCGCTTCGCCGCCGATGTGGCGCATGAATTGCGCAACCCGCTGACCTCGGTGCGCAGCGCGCTCGAGACGCTGCGCCGCATCGAGAACCCGGAAAACCGCAACCGCCTGCTGGCGATCATCGCCGACGACGCCGTGCGCATGGACCGGCTGATCGCCGACATCTCCGATTCCTCCCGCGTCGATGCCGAATTGTCGCGCACCATCTCCACCCCGGTGGACATCGCGCCGATCCTCTCCGCCCTGGCGGAACTGCATGAGGCGACGCGGGCGGAGGCGGACGCCCCCAAGGTGGTGCTGGAGACCGAGCCTGGCGCGCTGGTGGTGCGCGGGGTCGAGGGGCGCATCGTGCAGGTGTTCCGCAACCTGCTGGGCAATGCGCTGTCCTTCAGCCCGCCGCGGCGGCCGCGTGCTGGTCAAGGCGCGGCCGGCCGGCTCGGTGGTGGAGGTGGCGATCGAGGATGAAGGGCCCGGCATCCCGGAACAGAAGCTCGAGAGCATCTTCGAGCGCTTCTACTCGGAGCGCCCGAGCGGGGAGCGCTTCGGCCAGCATTCCGGGCCTCGGCCTGTCGATCAGCAAGCAGATCGTCGAGGGGCTGCGCGGGACGATCTCGGCGGAGAACCGCCGGGATGCGGAGGGGACCATCAAGGGCGCGCGCTTCGTGGTGCGGTTGCCGACGGCGTGAGGGAGCGTCGCGGAGCGGCCCCGCCCGTCTCCGCGCCCGATCCCGCCAAAGGCCGCGGGGCCGCTGGCCCTCGCTTCCCGGCACGACGCGCGCCGGCATTCGCTTCCTCCTTCGACTCTTTTCCTGCCCGAGACTAAGCGCCCCTGTCCTTCCGTAGTTGGAAGGGCGATGCCTCGCTTGCGGGGCCGGAACCTGGGCGGACCGTCACGCGCCCATCCATCGGACCCGTTTTCGCAGCCGCATCAGGCGCGTCGGGTCACGTCGTTCCCGCTTCTGGCGGGCGCGCAGGCCGCATCTCCCGCCGCAGCGTGGCGGGTCGATACCGGAAAGCACAGATCTGCATGGCCACCATTACCGCCGACCGCGTGGGTAGCGAGGATTTCGCCGCCCTTCTCGACGAGACCCTTGGTGCCGACACCGGCTTTGCCGGTTCCGTTGTCACCGGCAAGGTCATCCGCGTGGATGACGATGTCGCGGTCGTCGATGTCGGCCTGAAGAGCGAGGGGCGCGTGCCCCTCAAGGAATTCGCTGCCCCCGGCCAGAAGGCCGAGGTGAAGCCCGGCGACCTGATCGAGCTGTTCGTCGAGCGCTACGAGGACCGGGACGGCACCATCGTCCTGTCGCGCGAGAAGGCGCGGCGCGAGGAAGCCTGGACCAACCTCGAGAAGTCCTTCACCGCCAACCAGCGCGTGAACGGCGTGATCTTCGGCCGCGTGAAGGGTGGCTTCACCGTCGACCTCGGCGGCGCGGTCGCCTTCCTGCCGGGTTCGCAGGTCGATATCCGCCCGGTGCGCGACGTCGGCCCGCTGATGGGTTCGCCGCAGCCCTTCCAGATCCTCAAGATGGACCGCGCCCGCGGCAACATCGTGGTGTCGCGTCGCGCGGTGCTCGAGGAGACCCGTGCGGAGCAGCGCAGCGAGCTGATCCAGGGCCTCAAGGAAGGCATGATCCTGGACGGCGTGGTGAAGAACATCACCGACTACGGCGCCTTCGTGGACCTCGGCGGCGTCGACGGCCTGCTGCATGTCACCGACATCGCCTGGCGCCGCATCAACCACCCGTCGGAGGCCCTGACCATCGGCCAGCCGGTGAAGGTGCAGGTCATCCGCTTCAACTCCGAGACGCAGCGCATCAGCCTCGGCATGAAGCAGCTGATGTCCGACCCGTGGGACGGCGTGGCGCTGAAGTACCCGGTCAACGCCAAGTTCGGCGGCCGCGTCACCAACATCACCGACTACGGCGCCTTCGTGGAGCTGGAGCCGGGCGTCGAGGGCCTCGTGCACGTCAGCGAGATGTCCTGGACCAAGAAGAACGTCCATCCGGGCAAGATCGTCGCCACCTCCGAGCAGGTGGACGTGATGATCCTCGACGTGGACGAGCCGAAGCGCCGCATCTCGCTCGGCCTCAAGCAGGCGCAGGGCAACCCGTGGGAGCTGTTCCTCGAAGCCCATCCGCCGGGCTCGATCATCGAGGGCGAGATCCGCAACATCACCGAGTTCGGCCTGTTCATCGGCGTCGGCCCGGATGTGGACGGCATGGTGCACATGTCCGACCTGTCCTGGGACGAGGCCGGCGAAGCCGCGATGCAGGCCTACAACAAGGGCCAGGTCATCAAGGCGAAGGTGCTCGACGTCGATGTGGAGAAGGAGCGCATCTCCCTCGGCATCAAGCAGCTTGAGGCCGACCCGGCCGCCGAGGTGCTGGACCGCGTGCGCAAGGGCGACATCGTCACCTGCGTCGTGACCAAGGTCGAGGCCAACGGCATCGAGGTGAAGGTCGATGACGTGCTGACCGGCTTCATCCGCCGCGCCGAACTGGCCCGCGACCGCGTCGACCAGCGCCCCGACAAGTTCGCCATCGGCGAGAAGGTCGATGCGCGCGTCACCGCCGTGGATCGTGCCGCCCGTCGCCTGGCCCTGACCATCAAGGGCAAGGAGATCGAGGAGGAGCGCGAGGCGATGAAGGAATACGGCTCCGCCGACAGCGGCGCCTCCCTCGGCGACATCCTGGGCGCGGCGATCCGCCGCCGCCGCGAGATGGCCGGCGAGGAGTAAGACCTCCCCCGCGACAGCGGGCAAGGCGTGGAACCCCCCGGTGCCGAGAGGCGCCGGGGGGTTTTTCGTTGGTGCCTGCCATCTCGGCGGAACGGGCCAGCGCGCCGCGGTCCGCACCGGCCATCCGCCCCCCCCCCCCGCGGATCAGCCGCGGGATTTTAGGATTTCGTCCATGTGATGCAGGTTCGTTGCGCATCCTTAATTTCAATGCTCTCCTGCCATCTGGTCGTCGCTAAAATGTGATCGGGAAGGCTTGCCGCCATGAAAACGACATTCCGCCTTGGCGTGGATGGTTGGTACGCGGCGTTTCCGGATGACGATGCGCCCCTGCGCCTCCCGGCCGAGGTACTCGTCCTCGGTTCAGCGGTCGCGGCCACCGCGGCGGCGGAACCGCCGCCGGGCGCCGAATGGGTGCCGCCCCTCGATCCCGTGCCGGACCGCGGCGGCGCCATCACGCCGGACTTCTTCCCCGCCGACGAGTTGGTGCCGCAGCAATGGCACCTGCTCGCGATGGGCGACCTGGAGCGGATCTGGGACGAGTTCACCGGGGCCGGCATCAAGGTCGGCATCTATGACGATGGCGTGCAGTACACGCACCACGACCTGAACGACAATTACGACGCCTCGAACCATGTGGTGATCGGGCCGACCACCTTCGACGGCATCAACACCTCCGGCGCCGACGGACACGGCACCGCAGTCGCCGGGCTGATCGCGGGGGAGAATGACGGCGTCGGCACGGTCGGCGTCGCCTTCGGTGCCCACATCACCGGCGTCAACATCTTCGACCCGGCGAGTGCGCTGTTCATCAACGCCGGCGTGCCGACCGCGTTCTACAACGCGATCGCGCAATCCTCGCGCTACGACGTGGTGAACAATTCCTGGGGGTCGGTGCCGTCCTACGACGCGTTCCAGAACCTCAACACGGGAAGTTTCTCGGCGCAGACCGTCGCGGGCTGGAATTCGGCGGCGGCCGGCGGGCGCGGCGGACTCGGCACCATCGTCGTCAAATCCTCCGGCAACGACGACAAGGACGCCAATGGCGACGGCGCCAACGCCGCGCAGGTGACGATCACCGTCTCGGCGATCGGCGACAGCGGCTTCGCCGCCTCCTACTCGAATTACGGCGCCAGCATCCTGGTCGGCGCGCCGGGCAGCGAGTTCGACTTCAATGGCGGCCTCGGCATCACCTCCACCGACCTGCTGGGCACCGATGGCTACAACACCCGCGCCGCACCGGGCTCGGCGAACGACTACACCGACGATTTCGGCGGCACCTCCGCGGCGGGGCCGATCGTCGCCGGGGTGACGGCGCTGATGCTCGATGCCAATGCGGGCCTCGGCTGGCGCGACGTGCAGAACATCCTGGCCGCCTCGGCGCACCATACCGGCAGCGCCTATGGCGCCACCGCCCCCGGGTCCTTCGAGGACGGGGTCTGGCAGTTCAACAAGGCCAACACCTGGAACGGTGGCGGCATGCATGTGCACAGCAACTACGGCTATGGCGCGATCGACGCCTATGCCGCGGTGCGCATGGCCGAGGTCTGGACGCTGTTCGGCGCCGCGGCGACCACGACGAACCAGGTGAACCTGACCTCGACCTTCGGTGGCCTGCCGCTCAATCTCGTGGACAATGGCCTGTTCACCTATGCTGTCGGGACGCCCTTCATCGAGACCGGCGTCGAGGCCGAATACCTTTCGGTCCGGCTCAACATCACCCATGCCGACTGGACGCAGCTTCGCATCTCGATCGTCTCGCCCGAAGGCACCGAGATCAAGCTGACCGACGGCAAGGCCGGCAACAGCGCAACCTCCGACAGCCCGCTGAACTGGAGCTTCGGCATCGAGTCGCTGCGCGGCGAGAATTTCAACGGCAGCTGGACCCTGAAGATCAACGACGTGGTGGCGGGCCAGACCGGCACGCTGAACGGCTGGGCCATCACCTTCAGCGGCCAGGCGCCGACGACCAACGACGTCTTCCACTTCACCGACGAATTCTCGGAGCTCTCGGCGCTGGCCGGGCAGTCCAGCCGCCGGACGATCAGCGACCTCGACGGCGGCACCGACTGGATCAACGCCGCCGCGGTGACCAGCGGCAGCGTGATCAACCTGAACGCGAACACCTATTCGCGGATCGACGGCACGCTGGTGAAGATCATTGGCGCTAACGCGATCGAGAACGCCGTCAGCGGCGACGGCAACGACGTGCTGATCGGCAATGACGCCGACAACACGTTGTATGGCATGCGCGGCGCGGACACGATGCGCGGCGGCTTGGGCAGCGACCTGTACGGCGTGGACAATGCCGGCGACGTGGTGACCGAGGCGACCGGCCAAGGCTCCGACACGGTGCGCGCATCCGTCAGCTACGCGCTGGGCGCCGGCAACGAGGTCGAGGTGATCGAGACCGCCGATGCCATGGGCGTCGCGGCGATCAACCTCACCGGCAACGAGGTCAACCAGGCGCTCAACGGCAATGACGGCGGCAATCTGCTGCAGGGCCTTGATGGCTACGACGAGATCCACGGCCTTGGCGGCAACGACACGCTGGATGGCGGCGAATTCTACGACGACATCTATGGCGGCGAAGGCAACGACCTGCTGATCGGCGGCGGGACAGGCGTCATCGCTGGCCTGGACGACCTGCTTGACGGCGGCAATGGCGACGACACGCTGATCGGCGGCACCAATGGTGACAGCCTGGACGGCGGCGGCGGCAGCCGCGACCTCGCCTCCTACGCAGGCAGCAGCGGGGTGCGCGTGGCACTCGATGGCAGCGTTACCTTCACCGGGGACGCGGCCGGCGACACGTTGATCCGCATCGAGGACCTGTTGGGTTCGTCGTTCAGCGACACGCTGGTGGGCGACGCGGGTGCCAACCAGGTCACCGGCGGCGATGGCGATGACAGCCTGCTCGGCCAGGCCGGCAACGACACGCTGTCCGGCGGTGCGGGCATCGACACGCTGGATGGCGGCAACGACAACGACGTGCTGCTGGTCGGCGGTGCCGATGCCATCAGCGACGTCATCCGGGGCGGCAGCGGCAATGACCGCCTTCAGGTGATCGCCGGCAGCGGGCCGCTGACATTGAACGCGCTGAGCAGCGTCAGTGGTATCGAGACACTCGACGGCGCCGGGGAGATCATCCAGGGGACCGGCGGGTGCCAACCGCCTCGATTTCTCGATCTTCGCCGCGGTGGTCAATGTGGCGGCCATCAACGCGCTAAGCGGCAACGACACCGTCATCGGCTCCGGTGGCAACGACACCATCGACGGCGGCTGGGGCAATGACAGCATCCGCGCCGGCAATGGCAACGATGTGGTTCTCATCGGCAGCAACGAGGCCCTCTATGACATGCTGCTCGACGGCGGCGGCGGCGCGCTCGATACGCTGAAGGTGCGCGCGGGCAGTGGCCTGGTGACGCTGACCACCACGCAGAACATCACCGGCTTCGAGACCTTCGACGGGTCGGGCGAGGTCGTGCAGGGCACCTCCACGGCCGATTTCCTCAATTTCTCGATCTTCGGCACGGTGCTGAACATTGCGTCCATCGTGACCTATGAGGGCAACGACACGGTGGTCGGCAGCGGCGGCGCCGATGTCATCGACGGCCGCGGCGGCAATGACAGCATCCTGGCCGGCAACGGTGACGACGTGGTGCTGATCGGCACCAGCGAGGCGCTGGCGGATACGCTCGACGGCGGCGGCGGCACCCTCGACACCCTGCAGGTCCGCGCAGGCAGCGGCGCGCTGACCCTGACGTCCTTGCAGAAATTCACCGGCTTCGAGATCTTCGACGGGTCGGGCGAGATCGTGCAGGGCACCAGTTCCGCCGACCTGCTGAACTTCTCGACCTTCAATTCGGTGGTCAATGTCGCCTCCATCATCGCCTATGAGGGCAACGACACCGTTGTCGGCAGCGGCGGCGCCGACACCATCGATGGCCGCGGCGGCAATGACAGCATGCTTGGCGGCAATGGCGACGACTGGTTCCTGATCGGCAGCACCGAGGCGGTGGGGGACACCATCAATGGCGGCATCGGCACCGATCACCTGCAGGTCCGCGCCGGCAGCGGCCTGCTGACGCTCAGCACCACGCAGAACTTCTCCCAGATCGAGGTCTTCGACGGCGCCGGTTCGGTCGTGCAGGGCACCACCGGGGCGGATTTCCTGAACTTCTCGATCTTTTCCACCGTGTCCAACGTCGCCGCCATCAACACCTACCAGGGCAATGACACGATCATCGGCAGTGGCGGCGGCGACACCATCAACGGCGGCGGCGGCACTGACAGCATCACCGGCGGCGGCGGCAATGATTCGCTGACCGGTGGCGCCGATGCGGACCGGTTCGTGTTCACCTCCGCCTCCCAGGGCACCGACATCATCACCGACTTCACCGTCTTGGTGGACGATTTCGTGATCTCGGCGGCGGGATTCGGCGGCGGCCTCTTCGCCGGCGCGGATCTCGCGGCGCTGGGGCGGTTCGTCTCCAACACCACCGGCCTCGCGACCAGCGCCTTCGGGCAATTCATCGAGGAGACGGACATCGGCCGGTTGTGGTGGGACGTGGACGGCACCGGTGGGACGGTGGCGGTCGCGATTGCCGACCTGCTTGGCATAGCAGGGCAGACGCTCGGCGCCGGCGACTTCATCATCATCGCCTGAACGGAGCCCGGCCAGGCGGAACCACCTGGCCGGATGTGGATGCCAGCGGTGGCATGCGGCCAGGATGGCGGCCCCGCGCCCGCTTCGGGGGGCCTGGACGCGCGGCCGCGGGCCATGGCCTTTGGCCGGACGCCTCATGCCGGTGCGCGGGGCCTTGCCCCGCCGGCCCCGGATCGCCATTGAGGTCCCATGTCGCTCGAACCCGACCTCCTCGCCGACCGGCGCCGCCTACGACGTCGGCTGACCCTGTGGCGTGCCCTCGCCATCATGGCGGTGTTCGGCGCCATCGCCTTCGTCGCCGGCTCGCGCGGTGCGGAGCGGCTGCCGGGCGGGGCGCATGTGCTGCGCCTGCCGGTCTCCGGCATGATCACCGAGGATCGCCGCATCCTGCAGGCGCTGGACCGCGCCGCGACCGACACGTCGGTGCGCGCCGTGCTGGTCGCGATCGACAGCCCCGGCGGCACCATGGCGGGTGGGGAGGCGATTCACGCCGCACTCGCGCGCATCGCCGAGCGCAAGCCGGTGGTGGCGGTGATGGGGGCGACCGCCGCCTCGGCGGGCTACATGGTGGCGCTGCCGGCGCAGCGCATCTTCGCCCGCGATGCGACCGTCACCGGTTCGATCGGCGTGCTGCTGCAATCCTTCGAAGCCTCGGAACTGTTGCAGCGCCTGGGCGTGCGCCCGGAGATCATCGCCTCCGGCCCGCTCAAGGACCAGCCCAGCCCCTTCCGCCCCTTGACCGAGGAAGGCCGCGCCGCGCTCAACCGCGTGATCGGCGACCTCTACGCGCAATTTGTCGCGATGGTCGCGGCCGGGCGGCACATGGAGCCGGACCGGGTGCGGGCCCTGGCCGATGGGCGCATCTTCACCGGCCGCCAGGCGCTTGCCGCCGGGCTGGTCGACGCGATCGGCGGGGAGCGCGAGGCCCGCGCCTGGCTCGCCGCCGAGCGCGAGGTGCCCGACACATTGCCGATGCGCGACGTCGAGACGCGCGGCACGGCCGAGCGCCTGCTCTCATCCGTGACCGAATCGATGATGAAAAGCCTTTTTTCGGAATGGCTTGGCGTTGACGCCCCCCGCGCGCTTTGGCAGCCTTCACGCTGAACGAACGCGGATGCGCCACGGTCCTGGCGCGCGATGGGAAGGCCTGGGATGACGAAATCCGAGTTGATTGCGCATCTCTCCGGGGCCAATCCGCATCTGCGCCTGCCGGATGTGGAACTGATCGTCGCCACCATCTTCACCGAGATCACCGCCGCCCTGGCGCGCGGGGACCGTGTGGAACTGCGCGGCTTCGGCGCCTTCTCGACCAAGACACGCGACCCGCGCACGGGTCGCAACCCGCGCACCGGGGAATCGGTGGCGGTCACCGCGAAATCCGTTCCCTATTTCAAGCCGGGCAAGGAATTGCGGGAACGGATCAACAAGCCGGCAGCGCCGCGCGCGCCGGTTCGCGCGCCCACGGCCGCCTGATGGGGCATGCCGCGTGCCCCGGCCCCTCGTATTGTGAGCATCGTCACGCGTTCTGGTGATTCCATCCGAACGCGTTCTGCTCTAAGGCCGTGATCATGCGCTGGATCGTCTTCATCCCATTCGCCGGGCTCGTGGTGTTGTTCGCGCTGTCGAACCGGCAGCCGGTGGAACTGCGCCTGTGGCCCTTCGACCTGGTGTGGCAGACGCCGCTCTCCTTCGCCGTGCTGGGGGCCGCCGCGATGGCCTTCCTGGTCGGCGCGGGCATCGTCTGGGTGTCGGGCATGCCGCAACGCAGCCGCGCGCGCGCCTCGATCCGCCGCGCCGAGGGCCTGCAGCGGGAGGTGGACACCATCCGCGCGCGCGAACGCGCCGAGGCGGCCAACCGGCTCGCCGGCCAGGCGCTCGTGATCGCGCGGCCGGCCAGCGCCGCGTCGCGCATCATCCCCGCCCTCGACACCGGCGACCTGGCGCGGGCCGAGGCGATGGCGGCCGCGCTCGCGCCGCATTGCGGGCTGCTCAAGGTCGGGCTGGAACTGTTCTGCGCGGCGGGTGGGCCGGCGGTCACCGCGGTGTCACGCCATCGCCCGGTCTTCCTCGACGTGAAGCTGCACGACATCCCCAACACCGTGGCCGGCGCGCTGCGCTCCCTGCTGCCGCTGAAGCCGGCCATGGTGACGCTGCATGCCGGTGGTGGCCCCGCCATGCTCGCCGCCGCGCGGGACCAGGCCGAGAGGACGGGCGCCGACCGCCCGATCCTGCTCGCCGTCACGGTGCTGACCAGCATCGATGCCGCCGCGCTCGCCGCGACCGGCGTTGCCGACACCCCGGCCGAGCAGGTCCGGCGCCTTGCCCGCATGGCCGTCGCCGCCGGCGCCGATGGCCTGGTGTGCAGCCCGCATGAGGCAGCGATGCTGCGGGCCGACCTCGGCCCCGGCCCGGTGCTGGTGGTGCCCGGCGTGCGCCCCGCCGGCAGCGACGCCGGCGACCAGGCGCGCACCGCGACACCGGCCGAGGCGGTGGCCGCCGGTGCGGATTGGATCGTGATCGGCCGGCCGATCACCGGCGCGGTGGACCCGGCCGCCGCCGCCATGGCCATCGCCGCGTCCCTGCCCGGCTGACCGCCATGGCCGTCGAGGTGAAGATCTGCGGCATCCGCGATGCCGAGGGGCTGGACGCCGCCATCGAGGCCGGGGCGGACTATATCGGCTTCGTCTTCTTTCCACCCTCCCCGCGCGCCGTCACGCCGGCCGGGGCGGCGGCGTTGTCGGCGCGGCAGGCCGGCGGGCCGGTGCGCGTCGGGCTGTTCGTCGACCCGACCGATGAGGACCTCGCCGCCACCCTCGCCGAGGTGCCGCTCGGCCTGATCCAGTTGCATGGCGAGGAGACGCCCGCCCGCGCCGCCGCCATCCGCGCCCGTTTCGGCCTGCCGGTGATGAAGGCGCTGGGCATCGGTGCGCCCGAGGATTTCGCCGCCGTGGACGCCTTCGCCCCGGTGGTGGACCGCTTCCTGTTCGACGCCAAGCCGCCACCCGGCGGCCCGCTGCCCGGCGGCAATGCGCAGCCCTTCGAATGGCGGCTGATGGCCGGGCGCACCGTGCCGAAGCCCTGGCTGCTGGCCGGCGGGCTGACGCCCGGCAACGTCGCCGAGGCCATCCGCACCGCGCAGGCGCCAGGCGTCGATGTCTCCTCCGGTGTCGAGCGCGCCCGCGGCGTGAAGGACCCCGCGCTGATCCGCGCCTTCATCGCCGCCGCCAGGGCGGTGTGACACGAGACGTTGACGCGACGGGGGTGCTCGCCGCAGCGTGGCGTCGCCACTGGAATGATCAGCCCGACCGCTCCAGGCCTTTGTCGTAGCGAGCACAGCCGGCCCGCCGGCCGGCTGATGCCCCGGAGAACCGCCCGATGCGCATCTTGCCGCTGTTCTTCGCCTTGTTGCTCACGGCCTGCGGCGGCGGCGGGCCGCGGCCCGACCCCTTCACCTATACCGGCGCCGGCGGCCAGCCGATGGCGGCCGAACTGCACCTGCCGCCGGGCACCGAGCGCGTGCCGGTCGTCATCCTGTCGCACGACGTGCGCGGCAAGCGCGACGCGCAATTGCAGCCCTATGTCGATGCGCTGAAGGGGGCGGGTGCGGCGGTCATCGTGCTCGACCATTACGGGCCGCGCAGCATCGACCCGTCGCAGCCGACCGGGCAGCGGGCCTGGTTCACCTCGATGGATTTCGCCCTCGATGCGCTGGCCGCGCTCGACAAGGCGGGCGAGAACCCGCGCATCGATGCGCGCCGCGCCGGGCTGGTCGGCTTCGGGGAGGGCGGTGGCGGCGGGTCGCTGCTCGCCGCGCATCAATGGCTGCTGCAGTCGCGCCCGGCCAATGCGGCGCGCTTCCTGGCGGTGGCGGCGGTGCAGCCGGAATGTTCCTACCGCGTCGGCAACCGCGACACCGGGCGGCGGCCGATCCGCATCATCGTCGGCGACCGCGACAACCGCACCGGCAAGCCGGCCTGCGATGACCTCGGGTCCTACCTGCGCGCAGCGGGCGGCAACGTGACGGTCAGCACCTACCAGAATGCCCGCCACGGCTTCGACGACCCGCCCGGCGCCGTGCGCGCCGACCCGCAGGGGGAGAACATCACCCGCTGCGTCTGGCAGCAGGGGCCGGACGGGCTGTGGCGGGAACGCGCCTCGGGCGTGTCGGGGGCGTCGCTGTTCCGCATCGGGGCGAATGACCAGACGGTCGCGGCCTATGTGCGGAGCCGCGAGGCGTGCCGGACGCTGGGGACCGAAACCCAGGGCGATGCGGCGCTGCGCACGCGGGCGGTGGGTGAAGTGGCCGGGCATATGCAGCAGCACGTCATCAGCGTCAGGGCGCGGTAGAGGGCCGGGGCACCCGATCGGCGCGAAGGCGGGACCGGAGAGGGCTTTGCCCCCTCCGGCCTCCCCCACCAAAGGCCCGAGGCCTTTGGAAACCGATACCTGGTGGCGGGGACAAGATCCCCGGCGGCGCATGGCCACCCCTCTATGGCCGCGTCGCCGGTCGATCCGCTAAACGGATCGCTTCCTGGGAACGCCGAGTGACCGTCTTGAACAAGCCACTGCCCAATTCCTACCGTCAGGGCCCTGACGCCCGTGGCCGTTTCGGCCAGTTCGGCGGCCGCTTCGTCGCCGAGACGCTGATGCCGCTGATCCTCGAGGTCGAGCACGCCTATGAGGCGTCGAAGAAGGATGCCGCCTTCCAGGCCGAATGGCGCCGGCTGCTGAAGGACTATGTCGGCCGTCCCTCCCCGCTGTGGTACGCGGAGCGGCTGACGACGCATCTGCGCGCCAAGGCGGCGCCGGGCAACGGTGCGAAGGTCTATTTCAAGCGCGACGAGCTGAACCACACCGGCGCGCACAAGATCAACGCGGTGCTCGGCCAGATCCTGCTCGCGAAGAAGATGGGCAAGACGCGCATCATCGCCGAGACCGGCGCCGGCCAGCATGGCGTCGCCACCGCCACCGCCTGCGCGCTGTTCGACCTGCCCTGCACGGTGTTCATGGGTGCGACGGATGTCGAGCGCCAGCAGCCCAACGTGTTCCGCATGAAGCTGCTGGGCGCGGAGGTCATCCCGGTGACCTCCGGCGCCTCCACGCTGAAGGATGCGATGAACGAGGCGCTGCGCTACTGGGTCGCGAACGTCCACGACACCTATTACTGCATCGGCACCGTCGCCGGCCCGCATCCCTATCCGGCCATGGTGCGCGACTTCCAATCCGTCATCGGCGAGGAAACCCGCGCGCAGATGATGGCCGCCGAAGGCCGCCTGCCGGATGCGCTGGTCGCCGCCATCGGCGGTGGCTCGAACGCGATGGGGCTGTTCTACCCGTTCCTCGACGATGAATCCGTCTCGATGTACGGCGTCGAGGCCGCCGGCCACGGCGTCGACACCAAGCAGCACGCGGCATCCCTGACCAAGGGCCGGCCCGGCGTGCTGCACGGCAACCGCACCTATCTGCTGCAGGATGAATTCGGCCAGATCCTGGAGGCGCATTCGATCACCGCCGGCCTCGACTATCCCGGCATCGGGCCCGAGCATTCCTGGCTGCATGAACTCGGCCGCGTGAACTACGTGCACGCAACCGACAAGGAGGCGCTCGACGCCTTCCAGCTGTGCTCGAAGCTCGAGGGCATCATCCCCGCGCTCGAACCCGCCCATGCGGTGGCCTATGTGATGCACCTCGCGCCGCGCCTGGCGGCGGACAAGATCATCGTGATGAACATGTGCGGCCGCGGCGACAAGGACATCTTCACCGTCGCAGCCCATCTGGGGGTGAAGCTGTGAGCCGCATCGCCACGCGCTTCGCCGCGCTGAAGACGGAAGGGCGCGGCGCGCTCGTCACCTTCCTCGAAGGCTACGACCCGGACCCCGCGACCTCGCTCGCCATCCTGCGCGGCCTGCCCGGCGCGGGTGCGGACATCATCGAGATCGGCGTGCCCTTCACCGACCCGATGGCCGATGGCCCGTCGATCCAGCGCGGCGGGCTGCGCGCGCTGAAGTCCGGCGCGACACTGGCCGGCGTGCTCGCCATGGTGCGGGACTTCCGCAAGGAGAACACGACGACGCCGATCGTGCTGATGGGCTACTACAACCCCATCCTGTCCTATGGCGTCGATCGCTTCTGCACCGATGCGGCGGCCTCGGGCGTCGATGGGCTGATCGTCGTCGATGTCCCGCCCGAGGAAGCCGACGAGATCGAGCCGCCAGGCCAAGGCGAACGGCCTCGACCTGATCCGCCTGATCGCGCCGACGACCGATGATGCGCGCCTGCCGCGCGTGCTCGCGGCCACCTCCGGCTTCGTCTACTACGTCGCGATCGCCGGCATCACCGGCACGCGCAGCGCGACCGGCGCGGACCTTGCCGCCGCCATCCCGCGCCTGCGCAAGCACACCGACCTGCCGATCGCGATCGGCTTCGGCATCCGCACGCCGGAACAGGCGGCGGAAGCCGCCGCGCATCGCCGATGGCGCGGTGGTCGGCACCGCGCTGGTCGATACGCTGGCCGCGAGCCTCGACGAGCAGCGGCCGCGCGAAGCCCGATACCGTGCGCAAGGTGCTCGACCAGGTGCGCGCCCTGTCGGAAGCGGTGCGGGCGGCGAAGAAGGCGGCGTAGCAGCGCCCGGCGCACCGCAACGCGCCAGGGCCGGGTGCGACGACGCAGGCCGCCGAATTGTGCGGCCGAACGCATCTGACGATGCACCGGCGGGATCTCCGCCTTGAACGTTCTCGCGGGCCCGCCAGCGGTGGCATGCCCCGGCCGGCAGTGACGGCAGGTTCGATGAGATGTGCCTGCGCCGCGTCGGCTTCGCCTTTCGCGGGCGGGCTGCATGCGCCCGTCACGCGCTTCGGCTGCCGGTTGGACGCGGCAGCCGGCTTTGCCGCCCAATGGCCCATGCGCACGTCACCTGGAACCGACGCGCCCATGCCACGCCGCAGGCATTGGCGCATCCGTGGGTCGCCGCATCCAGCCTTGGCGGCACGGCGTCGGATGCGGGGGGCGCCAGGCCCGGCGACAGTCATGCGAAGGCGGCATGCTGCCGTCGATCCTCCGGTGCCGGCCCGGCTGCGGTTGTCCTGAAGGGGCCCGCGGTGGCATGCTCGCGCCAGACAGGGACACAAAAGGGGCAGACGAACATGCAACGCAGAGACCTGCTTGCGGCCGGCTTCGCCACGCTCGCCGCACCGGCGCTCGCGCAGTCGGCGAATTCGCGCGTGCTGCGCTTCGTGCCGCAGGCGAACCTCACCTCGCTCGATCCGATCTGGACGACCGCGGCGGTGACCGAGAACCACGGCTGGACCGTGTTCGACACGCTCTACGGCATGACGGAGGACCTCAAGGTCCGTCCGCAGATGGCCGACAGCCACACGGTCTCCGATGACGGCCTCACCTGGCTGATCAAGCTGCGCGACGGCCTGCTGTGGCATGACGGCGAGCCAAGGTCACGGCGCGCGACTGCGCCGCCAGCCTCGCGCGCTGGAGCAGGCGCGACACCTTCGGCCAGTCGCTCGGCGCCGTGGTGGAAGCGTGGGAAGCCGCCGACGACAGCACCATCCGCATCCGCCTGAAGTCGAAATTCCCGCTGCTGCTCGACGCCCTGGCGAAGCCCGCCGCCGTGGTGCCCTTCATGATGCCCGAACGCATCGCGCGCACCGACCCGTTCCAGCAGATGACCGAGGTGATCGGCTCCGGCCCCTATCGCTTCATGAAGGACGAGTACGTCTCCGGCAGCCGCGCGGTCTATCAGAAGTTCGATGGCTATGTGCCGCGGCAGGAAGCGCCCTCGCGCACCGCCGGCGGCAAGGTCGCGATGATGGAACGCGTCGAATGGACCATCATGCCCGACAGCGCGACCGCCGCCGCGGCGCTGCAGGCCGGCGAGATCGACTGGTGGGAACAGATCAACGCCGACCTCGCGCCGCTGCTGCGCCGCGCCCGCGGCGTGCAGGTCGAGGTGCTGAACACGCTCGGCTACATCGGCGTGGCGCGCTTCAACTGCCTGCATGCGCCCTTCGACAAGCCGGCGGTGCGCCGCGCGCTGCTCGGCGCCATCAACCAGGACGACTACCTGCGCGGCGTGACGCGGCAACGATCCGTCAGCCTTCCGGCTCTGCCCGTCCATGTGGCCGTGCGGCACGCCCTATGAGAGCGCGACGGGCAACGACCTGCTGCGCGGCCCGCGCGACCTCGACAAGGTCCGCGCCGAACTGCGCGCCGCCGGCTACAACGGCGAGAAGGTCGTCATCATCAACCCGACCGACTTCCCCGACCATCGGGCCGTTCGGCCAGGTGACGGCGGACCTGCTGCGCCGGCTCGGCATGAATGTCGAACTGGTCGAGACGATTGGGGCTCGGTGGTGCAGCGCCGCGCCAGCAAGATCGTCGCCGGAGCAGGGCGGCTGGTCGATGTTCCACACCTGGTGGCCGGGGGTGTCCATCATCAACCCGGCGGTGAACGCCACGCTGCGCGGCCAGGGGGAACGCGGGTGGTTCGGCTGGTACGCCAACCCGCGCGTCGAGGAAGCCGCGGCGCAATGGCTGCTGGCGGCGACCGAGGCGGAGCAGAAAAGCCTCGCCGACCTGATCCAGCGCGAATCCTTCGAGAACGCGCCGATCCTGCCCCTGGGCCAGTTCTTCATCGCCACGGCCTATCGCAGCGGGCTGTCGGGCTTCGTGAAGGGGAACGCGCCCTATCCGTGGAACATCAAGCGCGGCTGAGCGGCGGACGGAGAGGGGCCTCGCCCCTCTCCGCGTCCGGTTTCGCGCCCCTGCACCCCTGGGCGCCTACCCCGCGAACATCGCCTGGATCGCCGCCGGGTCCACGTCCTCGACCTTCGCCGGCTGCCACTTCGGCGCGCCGTCCTTGTCCACCAGCACCGACCGCACGCCCTCGGCGAAGTCGGGGTGCACATTCACCACGACGCGCGTCAGCGCCAGTTCCGTCGCCAGGCAACCGGCCAGGTCCTGCTGCGCGCCACGGCGCAGCAACTCCAGCGACACGCACAGCGAGGTCGGCGACATCCGCCGCAGGATCTTCGCCTGCGCCGCCGCCCAGTCGGTGCCTTCCGCATCGAGCGCGGCGAGAATGCCGGCGATGCTGTCCTGGCCGAAGCAGCGGTCGATGGCGGCGCGATGCGGCGCGAAGGAGGCCTCGGGCGGCGTCGCGGCGAAGCGCGCCACCGCATCCGCCCCCTCGGCCACCAGCGCGGCACGCAGCGCGGCCAGGCTCTCGCGCGGGACGAAATGCGAGGCAAGGCCGGCATGCACCGAATCCGCCCCGGTCAGCCTGGCGCCGGTCAGCGCCAGCCAGGTGCCCACCGCGCCCGGCAACCGCGGCAGCACGAAGGAGGTGCCGACATCGGGGAACAGCGCGATCGCCGTCTCCGGCATCGCCACCAGCGCGTGTTCGGTGACGACGACCGGGCCGTTATGGACCGCGACGCCGATGCCGCCGCCCATGCAGACACCATCGATCAGGCTGACCCAGGGCTTGGGGAAGGTCGCGATGCCGGTGTTGACGGCGTACTCCTCGGAAAAGAAGGCCTCCACCGCGGCGGCGTCGCCCGAGATCGCGGCCTCGCGCACCGCGCGCACGTCGCCGCCGGCGCAGAAGGCGCGCCCACCGGCGCCTTCCAGCACCACGAGTTTCACCGAGGCATCGTTCTTCCACGCATCGATCGCCTCGGCGAAGGCGCGGATCATCTCGAGCGTCAGCGCGTTCAGCGCCTTCGGCCGGTTCATCAGCAGGGTGCCGGCGAGACCCTCCCGCGCAGCGATCAGGGTGGGTTCGGCGGTCTCGCTCATGGCATTCGTTCCCCTCGGGCCATTGCCGTCCGGATGAACAGGGTCCGGGCGGATGACGTTGGTCGTGGCGGTGGCAGGCAGGGCCGGTCGCCCCACCCGTGGCCGAGGGCGGCGTTACCGTCGCATCCGGCCGTTGACAAGCCGCGCCCGGCGCCGGATGCAAGGCCATGACCGATACGCTGGTGCGCTTCGAGGGCGTGCGGAAGACCTATGGCGGGGGCATCGCCCCGGCCGTGGCCGGGCTCGACCTCGATATCGCCCGCGGCGAATTGATGACGCTGCTCGGCCCCTCGGGCTCGGGCAAGACCACCACGCTGATGATGCTGGCCGGCTT
Organism: uncultured Alphaproteobacteria bacterium; assembly: GCA_963732425.1. Classification (GTDB taxonomy): domain Bacteria; phylum Pseudomonadota; class Alphaproteobacteria; order Acetobacterales; family Acetobacteraceae; genus Neoroseomonas. The sequence continues at coordinate 51,531 of CAVSZN010000009.1, read as the reverse complement.
CGAGATGCCGAGCGCCGGGCGCATCCTGCTTGAGGGTCGCGACATCGCGCATACCGTCCCGCACCGGCGCGGCATCGGCGTGGTGTTCCAGTCCTACGCGCTGTTCCCGCACATGACGGTGGCGGAGAATGTCGGCTTTCCGCTTTCGGTGCGCGGCATCGGCCGGGCCGAGCGCGACACGCGCGTGCTGAAGGCGCTGGGGATGGTGCGGCTGGACGGCCTCGCCGAGCGCCGCCCCGTGCAGTTGTCGGGCGGCCAGCAGCAGCGCGTCGCCCTGGCGCGGGCGCTGGTGTTCGAGCCGCCGATCGTGCTGCTCGACGAGCCGCTCGGCGCGCTCGACAAGGCGCTGCGGGAGGAGATGCAGCTGGAGATCCGCCACATCCACCAGCGGCTCGGCGTGACCATGATGTATGTGACGCATGACCAGGCCGAGGCGCTGACCCTGTCCGACCGCATCGCCGTGTTCGAGGGCGGGCGCATCCGCCAATGCGCCGACCCGAAGATGCTGTACGACCGCCCGGCGGATGCCTTCGTCGCCGGCTTCGTCGGCGAGAACAACCTGCTGCCCGGCAGGATCGAGGCGCGCGAGGGCAACGACGTCATGGTGCGGCTGCGCTGCGGCCCGCTGGTCGCCGCCCAGGCGGTGGATTGCGGCAAGGCCGGGGAAGGGTGCCTGGTCGCGATCCGGCCCGAACGCATCGCCGTCGCCGCGGTCACCGCCTCCGACCTCGGTGAAGGCGCGCTGCCGGCCGTGCTGCAGGAGGCGATCTTCCTCGGCGACCATGTGCGGCTGCGGCTCGCGGTGGGTGATGGCGGGGAGATCCTGGCCAAGCGCCCGGCCGGCATCGGTGCCCTGCCCGAACCCGGCGGACCGGCCGCGATCGCCTGGCCGGACGGCGCGGCCTTCGCATTCCGGGATGCCGCGACGACGCGATGACGGCACCCGCGCGGGGCCGGCACGCCGGGATGGGCCTTTGCCCCTCCCGGAGCCACCGCGCCAAACGGCCGCGGCCTCTGGAAGCCGATCCCCGGCGCCGGCCGTGAAGTTGTGTTTGGGCCGCGAACACAACCACTGCGCGGCCATCAGGGCTTCATCACCCGCTGATGGAGCAATGCCGTTCCGGTCTCGCCCGGCATCTGGCATGCGGGCGCCGCGGGGCCCCGGGCTGACGCCCCGATCGCAATGGCATCCGTGGCCAATTCACGCCTTTCGGTGATTCCGCCCTGGCCGATCCCGCATTAGGCTCCGTCCCTGCCCGGGATGAAGGAGACGACCGCCATGCAACGCCGCACGATCCTCAAGGGGGCGCTGGCCGCCAGCGTCCTGCCGTCTGCCGTCCATGCGCAGGGCCGCGACCTCACCGTCGTCTCCTGGGGCGGCGCCTATCAGGACGCGCAGCGCGAGGTCTATTTCCGCCCCTTCCAGCAGGCCACGCGCACCCGCCTGCTGGAGGAAACCTGGGATGGCGGCATCGGCGTGCTGCGCTCCCGCATCGCTTCGGGCGCCAATACCTGGGACGTGGTGCAGGTCGAATCCGAGGAACTGCTGATCGGCGCCGATGAAGGCCTGTTCGAGCCGATGGACTGGGCCGCGATCGGCGGCCGCGACGCCTATATCCCCGAGGCGGTGAACGATTTCGGCGTCGGCGCCATCCTGTATTCCTTCATCATCGCCTATGACCGCGCCCGCATGGCGCAGGGGCCGGCGAACTGGGCCGAGTTCTTCGACACCGCGCGCTTCCCCGGCAAGCGCGGCATGCGCAAGGGGCCGAAGACAACGCTTGAGATGGCGCTGATGGCCGATGGCGTGCCGCCCGGAGAGGTTTACGCCGTGCTCGGCACGCCCGCCGGCGTGGATCGCGCATTCCGCAAGCTCGACAGCATCAAGTCCGACCTCGCCTGGTTCGAACGCGGCGCCCAGCCGCCGCAATGGCTCGCCTCGGGCGAGGTGGCGCTGACCGTCGCCTACAACGGGCGCATCTCGGCGGCGAACGCGTCGGACGGGCGCAACTTCGCCATCGTCTGGACCAACAACATCTTCACCCTGGATTCCTGGGTGATCATGAAGGGCAGCCCGAACAAGGCGCGCGCGCTGGAATTCCTGAAATTCGTCGGACAGCCCACGGTGCAGGCCGGACTGCCGCCGAAAATCCCCTATGGCGTGACCGCCAAGGGGGCGAATGACGGTCTGCCGGCCGAATTGCTGGCGAACCTGCCGACCGCACCGGCCAACATCGCCACCGCCCTGCAACTCAGCGACCGGTTCTGGTTGGACAACCTCGACCGGCTGACACAGCGGTTCAACACCTGGGTGTCGCGCTGATCGGGCGCGCCGGGTGAGGACGGGGCGGGAGGCTGGCGGGGCATCGCCCCTGCTGGCCACCCCACCAAAGGCCCGAGGCCCTTGGAAACCCATGTTTGACACCGGGCGGCGCGATTGCGCTGCGTGGCGGGCGCCCGCGCCGTGCATCGCGGCGGCTGGCATTTGCCAGGACGACATCCGCGCCCGGCGCCAGGCGATGCCATCCCGACAATCCGGATGCGGGGCGCCGAACCATGCCGTGCGGCCCGGTGGCGGTTCCCCGCACGGTCCAGGCAGCGGGTTGGCGCTTCGGCGGCCGGGGGCGGCATCGCACGCCCGGATCACCCCATGAACCGCCCCGCGCTGCTCACCGCGCCGCTGCTGCTGTTCCTGCTGGTCACCTTCGTCGCGCCGATCGGCGCCTTCCTGTGGCGCGGCGTGACCGACACCGAGGTCGCCCCGGTGCTGCCGCGCACCGCGGCCGCCCTCGCCACCTGGGACGGCCAGGCCGCGCCCGATGAAGCCGCCTTCGCCGCCCTGGTCGCCGACCTGCGCGAAGCCCGCGCCCGCGACCGCGAGACCGGCATCGGCTCCATCCCCCGCGCCGCCGCCCGCCTCAATGCCGATCGCCCCGGCTTCCGCGGCCTGCTGCCGATGACCGCCCGCCGCGCCGAGGCCCCCTTCGAGGGCAGCGCGCGCGACGCGCTGTTCGCCATCAGCGAGGAATGGCGCGACCCCGAGACCTGGGGCGCCATCCAGCGTGCCGGCGGGCCGCTGTCCACCTTCCACGTCCTGACGGCGCTCGACCTGCGGCAGGATGCGGCGGGGCGGATCGGACCGGTGCCGGAAAACCAGGCGGTGTTCCGCGCCGTGCTGATGCGCAGCCTGTGGATCAGCCTGACGGTGACGGCGGCTTGCCTGCTGCTCGGCTGGCCGATCGCCTGGCTGATCGCGACGGCGCGCGGCCTGCCCGGCACGCTGCTGCTCGCGGCGGTGATGTTGCCGTTCTGGATCTCGCTGATCGTGCGCACCGCGGCCTGGATGGTGTTGCTGCAACGCGAGGGCGTGGTGAATGCGGCGCTGGGCGCGCTCGGCATTCCGGGCGCGCCGCTGCCGCTGATGATGAACCGCTTCGCCGTGGTGCTGGCGATGGTGCACATCCTGCTGCCCTTCATGGTGCTGCCGCTGGTCGCCGCCTTCCGCGCGCTCGACCCGCGGCTGCCGCGCGCGGCGGCCTCGCTCGGCGCGGCACCATGGCGGGTGTTCCTGCGCGTCACGCTGCCGCTGTGCCTGCCGGGCATCGGCGCGGGGTGCATCCTGGTGTTCATCCAGGCGCTCGGCTTCTACGTCACGCCGGCGCTGCTGGGCGGGCCGAATGACCAGATGCTGGCCTGGTTCGTCGGCTTCTATGCGACGCGCAGCGTGAACTGGGGGCTGGCGGCGGCGCTGTCGGTGATGCTGCTCGCGGCGGTCGGGCTGTGCGTCGCGCTGTATGGAAAACTGGCCGGCTTCCGCCGGCCGGGGGCGGCGTGATGGCGCGCGGGCTGCTGTGGGTGGCGGGCGTGCTGGTGGCGCTGTTCCTGCTCGCGCCGATCGTCGCGATCCTGCCGCTGTCGGTCTCGGCCGGGTCCTTCCTGTTCTATCCGCTGCCGGGGCTGTCGCTGCGCTGGTACCGGGATTTCTTCGGGTCGGATTTCTGGCTGCCGGCGCTGTGGAATTCGCTGATGATCGGCAGCGCGGCGGCGGGGCTGGCAACGGCGCTCGGCACGCCGGCGGCCTTCGGGCTGTGGCGGATGCGCGGGGCCGCCCGCGCGGTGGCGATGGGCGTGGTGCTGGCGCCGATGGTGGTGCCGGTGATCGTCATCGCGGTGGCGCTGCTGCTGGCCTTCGGGCCGATCGGGTTGGTGGCGACCTATACCGGGCTGGTCATCGCCCATGCGGCGCTTGGCGTGCCCTTCGTGGTGGTGACGGTGCTGGCGGCGCTGGAGGGGTTCGACCCGGTGCAACTGCGCGCCGCCTCGGCCTGCGGCGCGGGGCCGCTGCGGGCGTTCTTCCGGGTGTGCCTGCCGCAGATAGCGCCCGGCGTGGCGGCGGGGGCGGTGTTCGCCTTCGCCACCTCGCTGGATGAGGTGGTGATCGCGCTGTTCATCGCCGGCCCCGCGCAACGCACGCTGCCGCGGCAGATGTTCGCAGGGCTCGAACGACACGATCAGCCTGACCACGACGGCGGCGGCGGCGATGCTGGTCGGGCTGTCGGTGGTGTTGCTGCTGGTGGTGGCGTGGCTGCAGAGGCGGGGCAAGCCGGATCGGGCCCTGACGGATTGATCCGTGGGGGGGGGATATGCTGGCCGCAATGGAGCGCTGCCAACGGGAGTATGCTGGGCGATGCCGGTGATCAGATTTTGGCCAGGCATCGCCTTGTTCCTCCCCCTGATCATCGTTCCGCTGGTTGTCGTCTCGGCCTATCAGGCGTGGGTGGTGCGGTTCGGGCCGGTGCTGGGGGCGTTGGATGGCATCCTGCTGGTCCTTGTCGGCTGTGCGGTGCTGTTCGCCATCGGACGAACGTTGCGCCGGACGCTGTGGCGCGAGCCCATGACCGACGTGCAATTCCTTGTGCCGCTCGCGATCTACGCCGCGATGTCGATCGATCGTGTCAGAGGCAGCGCTGCGCCGGTCGCGACGGGGCGTGTTCCTGGCGCTGTATCGCGGCGTCCATCTGGCTTGGCGCGCGCGGGTCGCGATCATCAACGATCGACGCGCCGGGAGGCGGGAGGCCCCGCATCGATCCGGTCGCGTCGCCATCGCCATCGGCGGCTCCGCGCCGCCGAGACTGAAGGCGCTCGGTACGGGCTGTTGGCCCGCCTGATGGCAGCCCGCGTGGTCGTTCGTGCGTTCTGCGCCTCGCTCGCTGTCGCAAACCGCTGTGCCCGGGGCCACTGTCGGGATGCATGCCCGATGCCGCTTGTTGCGCAGCGGCACCATCGCCGCGGGAAAATGACCCGCAATGCCCGGCGCCGGGCGGGGGTTTCCAGGCCGCGGGCCTTTGGCGGGGAGGTTCGGAGGGGCGGCGCCCCTCCGGCTTCAGGTCAGCCCCAACGCAGCGAACAACCGCCCACTCGCCGGCCAGACCTCGATCACCTTCGCGCGGAACACCAGCAGCGCGAAGATCGCCGCCATCACGAGGGCGATCGAGGCAACCCAGGCTCCGGCCAGGCCTCGCGGCGGCGGCACCTCCACCGGTTCATCCATGGGGCGCCGCGGTGCGGCAAGGGGCACGGGGCGCGGCCTCGGGGGCGGGGGCGGCTCCCGTTCCGTCACGGCGGGCGGGTCGGGTGGCGCGGCCGGCGGCGGCTCGGCCGGGGGTGGCACTGCCGGCGCGGGTGCAGCGGGTGGCGGCTCGGCGGATGGCACCTCGGCGGGCGCTTCGGCCCGCGGCAGCGCGAAGTCCGTCCCGCAGCGCGAACAGCGCAGCGTGCGCGGCGGCCCGGCAAGCAGCCGGTCCGGCACGTCATAGGCGGCAGCGCAGGCAGGGCAGGCGATACGCATCTTGCGCATATCCTCCCTTGCCGGGCCGCCGCGCGGCAAGCAGCGGTTGAGCATCGCGCGCCGCACGGGCACAACAGCCCCATGGTGCGATTCAGCCGTGTGGCCCTCGCCTACCCCGATCCGCGCGGACGGCCTGGTGCCGAGGTGCTGCGCGACCTGTCCTTCACGCTCGGCGAAGGCTCCTTCACCTGGATCCTCGGCCCCTCGGGGGCGGGCAAGACCTCGGTGCTGCGGCTGATGCAGGCGGCGCTGCGCCCCACCGAGGGCGAGGTCGAACTGCTCGGCATCCCGCTGTCGCGCGCGCGCCGGCGGGACCTGCCGCCGCTGCGCCGGCGCATCGGCACCGTGCACCAGGAATTCCGCCTGCTGTCCCACCTGTCGGCCTGGGACAACGTGGCGCTGCCGCTGCGTCTTTCGGGTGTCGCGGAATCGACGATCCGCGCCGATGTCTCCGACCTGCTCGACTGGATCGGTCTCGAAGGCAAGGAGGAACGGCGGCCCGAGGAACTCTCCGGCGGCGAACAGCAACGCCTGGTGATCGCCCGCGCCGTGGTCACCCGCCCCGCCCTGCTGGTGGCGGATGAGCCGACCTCGGAACTCGATGCCCGCCAGGCGCGGCGCACCCTCGCGCTGCTGCTGGAGATGAACCGCCAGGGCACCACCGTGGTCGTCGCCACCCATTCCGAGGACCTGCCGGGCCGCCACCCGGCGCGGATGCTGACGCTCGAGGGCGGCCGGCTGGTGGCCGATGGCTGAACCGCGCCGTCGCCTGGCGCGCGACCCGCTCGGCCTGCGCCGGGCGATGGCCGACCGGCTGCTGATCGGGCTGGTCGCGGCGATGGCGTTGCTGGCGGCACTTGCCCTGGCCGGGCGCTCGGGGGCGGACCGGCTGGCGGAACGCTGGCGCGAAGGCGCCCAGGCCGCCGTCACCGTGCAGGTGCCGCAGCCGACGCCGGCACGGATGGACCTTGCGCTGGCCGTGCTGCGCGGCCTGCCCGAGGTTGCCCATGCCGAGACGGTGGACCCCGCCCGCATGGCCGAATTGCTGCGCCCCTGGCTGGGCGGCGTGGACGGCCTGCCGCTGCCCGGGGTGATCGAGTTGCGGCTGGCGGAATTGTCCGCCGATGCGGCGCTGATCGGTGACCGCGTGGCGGCCGAGGTGCCCGGCGCGGTGACCGAGGCGCATGGCGTCTGGGTCGCGCATCTCGCGGCGCTGGCGCGCGCGGTGCAGGGGCTGGCGCTGGCGGTGCTCGCCATGGTCGCGGCGGTGGCGGCGGCGGTGGTGGGCGTGGCGGTGCGGGCCGGGCTGTCGGCGCGGCGCGATGCGGTGCTGGTGCTGCACGGGCTGGGCGCGACGGACGCCGATGTGGCCGGCCGCTTCGCCCGCCGGGCGGCGCATCTGGCCGGGGTCGGCGCGGTGGGCGGGACCGTGCTGGCGGTGCCGGCGCTGGCCGGCCTCGCGGCGCTGGCCGGGCCGCTGGCGGGGCAGGCGTCGTGGCAGGGCCTGCCCTGGCTCGACCTGGCGCTGTTGCCGGTGATGGCGGCGGCCGTCGCCTGGCTGGCGGCGCAGGCGACCGTGCGCCGCTGGCTGCGACGGCTGCCGTGAGCGGGGAGGAGGCGGTGAGCGAGGCGCCAACCCCACCCGCCGCGGAGGCCCCGCCGCGCACGGCCGCGGCGCCCGCCCCGCGCCGGCAATGGCGCCGCCGGGCGGCCGTGGCGGCCGCGGTGTTGCTGCCGCTCATCGGTTTCCTGGCCGGCTTCGCGGCCTTCGTCTCCCAGTCGCTGGACGTGCCCGACCCGCCGATGCGCGCGACCGATGGCATCGTCGTGCTGACCGGCGGCAGCGAGCGCGTGGCCACCGGGCTGCGCCTGCTCACCGAGAACCAGGCGCCTCGGCTGCTGATCTCCGGCGCCCATCCGGAGGCAGGGCTTGCCGGCATCGCCGCCGCGGCGGGGCAGGACGCCGCGCCGCTCAGCGGGCGCGTCGCGATCGGCCGCGCGGCGGCAACCACCCGCGGCAACGCGGTGGAGACGGCGGCCTGGGCGCGGGCCGAGGCGGTGCAGTCGCTGCGGGTGGTGACGGCGAGCTACCACATGCCGCGCGCGCTGCTGGAGTTGCGCCGCGCGCTGCCGGGGGTGGAACTGGTGCCCCACGCCGTGGTGCCGCCTTCCCTGCGCGAGGCGGGCGCGCTGTGGCGGGAACCGGTGTGGGGCCTTCTGTTCGGCGAGTACGGGCGCTACCTGCTGGCACGCGCCGGGCTGTCGGCGCTGGCAAGCCCCAGACGAGAGACGCGCGATCCATGACCACCCTGCGTTCCCTGCTGTTCAACATCTATTTCATGGGCGGCACGGCGCTGACCATCATCATCGGCACGCCGATGCTGGCCTTTCCGCCGCCGCTGCTGAACCGCTTCATCGTGTTCTGGGCAACCAGCATGATCGTCGGGCTGCGGGTGATCTGCGGCATCCGGCTCGAGGTGACGGGGATGGAGAACCTGCCGCCCGGCGGGTCGATCATCGCCGCCAAGCACCAATCGGCCTTCGACACGATGGTCTGGCTCATGCTGGTGCCGAACAGCGTCTATATCGCCAAGGAGGAATTGCTGCAGATCCCCGGCTGGGGCTGGCTGGCGCGCCATTGCGGCCAGTTGTCGGTGGACCGCGCCGGCGGCGCCACGGCGATGCGTACCCTGGTGCGCGAGACGAAGGCGCGGCTGGCCGAGGGGCGGCCGGTGGTGATCTTCCCCGAAGGCACCCGCACCGCGCCCGGCCAGCGCGTGCCCTACCAGCCCGGCGTGGCGGCCATGGCCACGGCAAGCGGAGCGCCGGTGGTGCCGGTCGCGACCGACAGCGGCTGCCGGTGGGGCCGGCGCGCCTTCCGCAAGACGCCGGGCGTCATCCATATCTCGATCCTGCCGCCCTTGCCGGTAGGGCTGCCCCGCGCGGCATTGATGGCTGCGCTGGAGGAGACGATCGAGACCGAGACAAGCCGGTTGTACAGCCTGTGAGGGTTTGTGGATAAGTCTGGGGAGAGAGGGTGTGCAGAACCTCATCCCAGGGGTCAGGGCGCCAGGGTAACTATCTGATATAAAGCCATTTTATTGCCACGCTCCTCCGCTGTGGATGAAGCAGCCTGATGGAGCGGGGAAAAGGTGGGCGGCGGCAGCGCGGCGCGGTGCTTCCCCGCGCGACTGCTCCGGCGGGGGTTGGCCCGCGGAAGCGGCACGGCAACGCCCGCCGTCAGCCGGCCAGCAACCCCGCAATCCGGTCCAGCCCGGCATCGCGCACGCCCATCTGTCGAAGGTGTGTACGGGTGTTCATCAGGTAGTCGCGGTTCGCGCCCATCTCGCCATGGCCCTGGGCGATCGCGACCGCCGCCTGCTCCGCCGGCAGCCGCCCGCAATAGAGCCGGCAGCCCCGGTTCGCCACATAGGCGACCGCGCGCACCATCCGCCCCGTTTCCAGCAGGCGCAGCGGCAGCAGGCGCCGGTGATAGACCTGCTCGGCCCCGTCCGGCAGTTCGCGGTCGTCGAGGTAGGCGAGCACCGCCGCCGCATCCCGCCCCGCCACGCTGAACGCCAGGCCGCGGCAGGCGCCACCGCGATCGAGCCCCAGCACCAGGCCCGGGCGTTCGGGCGTGCCGCGGTATCGGTGCGACCACAGGCAGAAGCGCCGGTGGAAGCCGCGCAGCAGCGCCGCATGCCCCGCCACATGCGCGAAGCCCGGCCGCCAGATCAGCGAGCCATAGGCGAAGACGTAGAGATGCCCGTCGGCATCCAGGCTGTCGCTGGTCGCGTCGTCGTGGCGCATTCGGGCTCCGTCGGCGCCGCGCCCGGGTCGCGTCCGGGTGGGCGCGGCGCTATACCGCCCGGGATGACAAGCGCCAAGACGCCGGGCCGGCCTGGCCGCCGCCATGCCGTGCGCGGTCTGGCGATGACAATGCTCACCGTCCTGGGCCTGGCCGTAGCGGCGCATGGGTTGGGCTGGCTCTGGCTGACCGGCGCCATCACCGTCTCCTTCTCCGATTGGGTGGCACAGCAGCGCGCCCGGGGGTGGGAGGTGGAGCACGCCCTGCCGGCGCGCGGCGGCTGGCCCTTCACCGCGCGCCTGACCGTGCCGGGCATCCGCATCGCCGGCTGGACGGGCGGCGTGCCGCAGGGCTTCGTGTGGGAGGCCGAGCGGCTCGACCTCGCCATCGCACCACCGCGCCTCGACCGCCTCATGCTGGCGGCGCGAGGGGCGCAGCGGATCACCGCCGGTGCCGTGTCGGTGCCCTACACCGCGGAACGGGTGCAGGCGGTGGTGGCGCTCGACGCTGGGCCACTGCCACGGCCGGCTGAACTGACCCTGGAAGGCCTGCGCGCGGCAACCCCGGATGGGCCGCTGAACGCCGAACGCATCCATGCCCGCCTGGCGCCTGGCGGTGCCGAGGGCGAGCCCGGCCTCGGCCTGCGCGTCGAGGCCCGGCAGGTCAGCCTGCCGCCCTGGCCCGAGGTTGCCGCCTTCGGGCCGGATCTGGCACTCGCGGCGCTGGAGGCCGTGCTGGTCGGGCCGCCACCACCACCCCTGCCCATGACGCCGCGTGAGCGAGCGGAGGTTTGGCGCGCCAACGGCACCACGCTGGACCTGCGCGCGGCCACCCTGCGCTGGGGGCCGCTGGTGGGCGAACTGCGCATGGCGCTGCGGCTCGATGCCGCGCTGCAGCCGGTGGGCACCGGCCAGTTATCCGTGGAACGGCCAGGCGAGATGGTCGCCGCGCTCGCCGCGGTGGGCGCCATCCCGGCACGCACCGCGATGACGGCGGCGGCGGTGCTCGGCATGATCGCGCGCGTGCCGGAGGCCGGTGGCGCGCCGCGTGTCGAGGCCCCGGTCGGGATCGAGGGCGGCGCCCTGACGCTGGCGGGCATCCCGATGCTGCGGCTTCGGCCCATCGTCTGGCCTGGCGAGGCGGCGCATCCGCGTTGACGCGGCCGCGATGGCCCGGCGTGCGGCATGGACCGGAACAGCACTTTCACGCTGGGCAAGCGTTTCGCTGCGGATTCGGCCCTATCGCTAGAGGGCCGTTAAAACGCCGTCAATCGCGTGAGTCGCAGCGTCATGACCCTGTCGGCTACCGCCATAGCAGCGTTAAAGGACTCTTACGCCCACCTCACGTTTGCGATGGTGCCTGAGGGGCGGGGCATTGAGAGATGGTCATGGATGCACTGATTTCCGGTTCTGAACATGACGACCAGCGTACCGACAGGTCCGCGATCCTGATGATGCTGGCCTATGTCGAGGCCGAGTGTCGCAGGCTCGGTGTGACGGAAGCGGCGCAGCACGCGGCCCAGGCGGCGACGATCCTGTCGCCCTCCGGTTCGCCGGCTTCACCGCGACGGTCGAACGGTTCGGCCGTGCTGCCGCTGATGCCGTTGCACTGACGCTGCGGCGGCCTGCGGGCGCGGCGCGCGATGCGCGCGCCTGCACCCTGCGGGTCAGCCCTCGCGGCTGAGCTGGAACAGCGCCTGTTCGCCGAACAGGTTCGCCAGGCGCACGGAACGGCGCCACGGCGCCTTCAGCCCGCGCTCATCCACCGCCAGCCATTTCTCCACCCGGTAGCCCTCCATCTCGCACAGCGCGAGGAAGTCGAGGATGGTGCAGGGATGGATGTTCGGCGTCTCGTACCAGGGGCGGTTCCAGGTGTCGGTGTCGGGCATGCGCCCGCGCGTCAGCAGCCGCCAGCGCATCTGCCAATGGCCGAAATTCGGGAATGAGACGATGGCGTGACGGCCGATGCGCAGCATCTGGCGCAGCACTTCCCGCGGCTTTTCCACCGCCTGCAGCGTGCGCGACAGCACGACGAAATCGAAGCCGCCATCGGGGTAGAAGGCGAGGTCGTTGTCGGCATCGCCATGAATGACCGCGAGGCCGGCGGAGACCGCCTTGGTGACCTCGGCCATGTCGATCTCGATGCCGCGGGCGTCGGCCTGCTTTTCGCGCGTGAGGTGTTCGATCAGCGCGCCGTCGCCGCAGCCGATGTCGAGCAGCTTGGCGCCATGGGGGATCATCTCCGCGATCAGGCGGAGGTCGAGGCGCATGTTCTTGGCGACGTAGCGGATGTCGGTGGGGGCGTCGGGCATGGTCTGCGCTTCAGCAATGCTGGGCGGGGTTTAGATTGGTCTCGGGACGATAGCCAGCGGATCGATCTGCGACCCGGCGCGCCGGCGCGCAGGCGGCCGAATAGCGCTTGCGCGTCGGCCGAAGCAGGTGCGTCAGCGGGGGCCCCGCCCCTGTACCGAAGAAATCGGGAAACTGCGGGTGCGAATGTTGCCGCCGCTTGGCATATCCATGCGTACGATCAGAGTGCCGCCTTCACGGCGTACGGTTACGACCATGTCGTTGATGCCGTCGGTACGCCAACGCCCCAAGGACCCACTTTCCTGGACAGCGGCCCATTCAATCCTAGTCCCGCTGGCAGTGGTTGCGCCCAGTCTGCACATGAAACGCCACGTCGTTCGATCATCCGAGCGCACATAGGACAGCGCGACCAACGGACCTTGAGAAGAAACCGACATGGTTCGTGGGTCTGCGGCTAAACTCCACGGCAATTGCGGCACGGCATCCCATCGCCAGATCGACAGGTCCGGACTGTGCGCCGGCGTTTAATGCTAGAAGAGTGAACGAAGCGACGTAGAGTACTCTCACAACACATCTCCGAACGGTTAGAGAGCAAATTCGAACTGCCATGCCAGCCAGAGAAAACGCTCCCCAGATCATAAAGCCGATGATCTTCAGCATCGTTCTAAACCCCCGCCTTCTCCGCCGCCCCGCGCAAAAACCCCCCCAGCGCCGCATGAAAATCCGGTTCCTCCAGCAGGAACGCGTCATGCCCCTTGTCGTGACGCGATCTCGACGAAGCGACACGCTCGCCCCCGCCGCGTTCAGCGCCCGCACCGTCGCGCGGCTTTCTGACGTCGGGAACAACCAGTCGCTGCTGAACGACTGCCAGGAAGAACCGCGTCGCCGTGCCGCGGAACGCCGCCGACAGGTCGCCCTCATGCTCGGAAGCCAGGTCGAAGAAATCCATCGCCCGCGTGATGGTCAGGTACGAATTCGCGTCGAAGCGCTGCACGAAGGTCGAACCCTGGTGGCGCAGATACGACTCCACCTCGAACACGTCCTCCAGGAAGGTCAGCGCATTCGCGCCCGCGCAGCCGCCGCCCGAATTTCCGCGTCAGCGCCTGTTCCGACAGATAGGTGATGTGCGCCACCATCCGCGCCACCGCCAGCCCGCGCGCCGGGATGCGCCCATCCTCCCAGTACCGCCCGCCGGCCCAGTCCGGGTCGCCATGGATCGCCTGCCGGCCGACCTCATGGAAGGCGATGTTCTGCGCCGAATGATGCGCCGCGCAGGCGATCGGTGCGGCCGCCAGCACATGGTCCGGATAGGTCGCCGCCCATTCCAGCACCTGCATCCCGCCCATCGACCCGCCGATCACCGCAAGCCAGCGCCCGATGCCCAGGTGGTCCATCAGCCGCTTCTGCGCGCGAACCATGTCGCGGATCGTCACCTGCGGGAAATCGGTCCCCCAGGGGCGGCCCAGCCCACGCCCCTGCGCATCCGTCATCTCGCTCCGCGGGCCGGTCGAGCCCATGCAGCCGCCCAGCACATTCACGCACACCAGGAAGTAGCGGTCGGTATCGAGCGGCTTGCCCGGCCCGACGATGCTCTCCCACCAGCCGGGCTTGCCGGTGACGGGGCTGGGTTCGGCCAGGTACTGGTCCCCGGTCAGCGCATGGCAGACCAGCACGGCATTCGTCTTCGCCGCGTTCAGCGTGCCGTAGGTGCGGTAGGCGACGGTCAGCGGCACCAGCACGGCCCCGCAATCCAGCGGCATGCCGTCGGCGAAGACGGCGTGCTGGTGGTCCACCTCGGGGAAAGGGGCGATCGCCTGGGACATCGGGCGGGCAGCATTCAGCGCGCGCGGTGAAATCATCCGAACGCGCGGCGCCGCAGACGGGCACGGCGACGCTCGTGGCGGGCGGCCGGCCGCGCGCGCGCCCGTGCCGGCGATGTCGCGCACAGCCGGCGCATCCGCGCGACCGCTGGCGCTGCCGAGGCCGCGCCGTCTATGACCGCCCATGCCAGACACCCCCCAGACGCCCCGCCGCCAGCGAGATTGCCGCCCTTCGCGCCGAGATCGACGCGATCGACGACGCCATGCACGACCTGCTGATCCAGCGTTCCGCCGTGGTGGGCCGCCTCGCCGGCAGCCGCGCCAAGGGCGCCGGGTCGCCATTGCGTCCGGGGCGAGAGGCCGCGGTGCTGCGCCGGCTGCTCGACCGCCACCACGGCCCGCTGGCGCGCGAACGCATCGTGCGGATCTGGCGCGAGATCTTCATGGCGAGCACCGCCATCCAGGGCGGCTTCACGGTCGCCGCCTTCGCGCCTTCCGGCCAGTCGGAGGAAGCGAGCCTGGCGCGTGAGCATTTCGGCCCGATCACGCCGATGCGCGTCCATCCGACCGCCGCCCGCGCCCTGGCGGCGGTGAGCGAGGGCGACGCCTCGGTCGCCGTGCTGCCCGTGCCGGCGGAAGGCGAGGCGGGCGAGACCGCCTGGTGGGCCCGGCTCGACACGCCGCGGCTGCAGGTGGTGGCGCGGCTGCCCTTCCTGTCGTCCAGCGACGGTGCGGGCGCGCTGGTGGTCGCCCCGGTGCCGCCCGATGCGTCCGGCGATGACCGGACGCTGCTGCTGGTCGAGGCCGAGACGCGCGCCTCGCGCGCCGGCGTCTCGCAGATCCTCGCCGAGGCAGGGCTGCCCGTGCACTCGCTGCTGCTGGCGCGGGTCGGGGAAGCGACGCTCGCCCTTGCCGAGATCGACGGGTTCCTGTCGGCCGAGGATGCGCGCCTGGCGGCGCTGCCCTGGGCGCGGCGCACCATCCTCGGCGCCTATGCCGCGCCGGCTGCCGGAGACGCTCCATGACCGTGATGCCGCGCCCCTCGATCCTGTCGGTCGAACCCTATGTCGGCGGTGAGTCCAAGATCCCGGGCGTCAACCGGATCGTGAAGCTGTCCTCCAATGAGGGCGCCTTCGGCCCGCCGCCCGGCGCGGTCGAGGCGATCCGCGCCATGGCGGCGGAGGCGCATCGCTACCCGGATGGCGGCGCCAAGGCGCTGCGCGAGGCGATCGGCGCGCGCTTCGGGCTGGACCCGGCGCGCATCGTGGTCGGCAACGGCTCGGACGAACTGCTGGCGCTGCTGATCCTCGCCTATGGCGGCGAGGGCACCGAGCTGGTGATGAGCGCGCACGGCTTCATGATGTACGACATCACCGGCCGCTGGGCGGGGTGCAGCATCATCAAGGTGCCGGAGAAGAACCTGACCACCGATGTGGACGGGATGCTGGCCGCCGTCGGGCCGCGCACGCGGCTGATGTTCCTGGCGAACCCGAACAACCCGACCGGCTCGATCCTGCCGCAGGCCGAGGTGGAACGCCTGCGCGCGGGGCTGCGCGACGACGTGCTGCTGGTGCTCGACAGCGCCTATGCCGAATACGTCACGCGGCCGGACTACGATGCCGGCGCGAAGCTGGTGGATGCCTCGGGCAGCATGGTGGATGGGCGCGCCCTCGGCACCACCGTGATGACGCGCACCTTCTCCAAGATTTTCGGCATGGGCGGGATGCGGCTGGGCTGGTGCTATGCGCCGGCCGAGGTGATCGACGTGCTGGGCCGCGTGCGCGGGCCGTTCAACGTGAACGCGGCGGCGATGGCCGCCGGCATCGCCGCCTGGCGGAGCAGGGCTGGGTCGAGCAATCCGTCGCGCACAACACCGAATGGCGGGCGAAGGTGGCCAGCGCCCTCGAAGCCGCCGGCATCACGGTGTGGCCGAGCGAGGGCAACTTCGTGCTCGCCGATTTCGGCACGCGGCGCCAAGGCGAAGGCCGCCGATGACGCGATGAAGCAGCGCGGGCTGATCGTGCGCGCCATGGGCGGCTATGGCCTGCCCTCCTGCCTGCGCATCACCATCGGCACCGCCGAGGAATGCACCATGGTGATCGAGGCGCTGACCGCCTTCATGGCGCAGCATGGCTGAGCCTGTCTTCAACCGGCTCTGCCTGGTCGGCATCGGGCTGATCGGGTCGTCCATCGCGCGGGCGGCGCGCAAGCGCGGCGACCTGGCGCGCACCGTGGTCGCCACGGCGCGGCGGCCGGAGACGCTGGCGCGGGTGCGCGAGCTCGGCATCGTCGATGTGGTCGAGGACGACGCCGCCCGCGCCGTCGAGGGCTGCGACGGCGTGATCCTGTGCGTGCCGGTCGGCGCCTATGCCGGCGTGATGCGGCAGATCGCGCCGCACCTGATGCCGGGCTGCGTGCTGTCGGATGTCGGCTCCACCAAGGGCAGCGTGGTGCGCGACCTGACGCCGCTGCTGCCGCCGGGCGTGCACCTGGTGCCGGCGCACCCGATGGCGGGCACCGAGCATTCCGGCCCGGATGCCGGCTTCGCGGAACTGTTCGACGGGCGGTACTGCATCGTCACGCCGCTGCCGGGCTCGGACCCCGCGGCGGTCGCGCAAGGTGCGCGAGTTCTGGCGCCGCTGCGGCTCGATGATCGAGACGCTGGACCCCGCCACGCATGACCGCGTGGTGGCCATCGTGTCCCACCTGCCGCACCTGATCGCCTTCACCATCTGCGGCACCGCGGATGACCTGGCGGAGGAGACGAAGGAGGCGGTGCTGAAATTCGCCGCCGCCGGGCTTCCGCGACTTCACGCGCATCGCGGCCAGCGATGTCGACATGTGGCGCGACGTGTTCCTCAACAACCGCGAGGCGCTGCTGGAGATGCTGGCGCGCTTCAGCGAGGACGCGCACGCGCTGGGCCGCGCCGTGCGCTACGGCCAGGCGGAGTTCATCGAGGACAGGATCCGGCGCGGGCGAAAGATCCGCAGGGAGCTGATCGAGCGGAAGCAGGCGTGATGGGGGCGGCCGCGGTCTCGTAGCGACGGCGCCTCGCCCCGGTCGTGCTGGCGCTGCCGCCCATGCGGCGGGCAGCCGCGAATTGCCCCCACGCCGCCATCGGGGGCGGCCTGGTTCGACAGCGGCAGCGATGTCCCGAAGCTGCGGGCCCGGCACGCGATCGAGAAGATGTGCGCAAGCGGGCATCGGTCACGCCGGATGCGGGATGGTCGAATCCTCCTGCGGGGCGATGGTGTTGTGCCGCAGGCGCATGGGCGCGACGTCAGGCCCGGCGCATGAAGGGTCGGCCGGTCGCGGCCGGCGGAAGTCGGTGCGGGATCGGATCGGGCAGACCGCCGCGGTCAGGATGTTCCGCGCGGCACGGCAGGCATCCACGATGGCGCGCGTGGCGGCAAACAGCCGCGCCGGCCGCCTGCGGTCGCGTCTTGGCCGGCGGAGCTTCTCGACGGTGTTCCGTTCGCGCGCGTGGCGGCCGATGCATGAGGGCGATGCCCGGCGGCACCCGTGGCGCGTCGGCGACGAGCCTGCCGGCGATGTCGATCAGCAGTGCGGGCGGCGCTGCCAGGCACCCGCCGCGGGCCGCAGCTTCGTTGTCAGGACCGGGAGATGGGGCAGCCGGGGGTGCCGCCGCCATCGCCGGAAGGCCGCACAATGCGCGGGTCGCCCGCGGTCCTGGCCAGGCGCCGAGATTGCGCCGGCGACACGTATTCCCGGAGCATCAGTGCAGCGGCGGGCCTCTACCAGAATCCCTGCCAGGCGGTGCGTCGCGCACGGCCCGACCGCTTCAAGCCCTCGGTGCGCGATGCGTGGGCCGAAAATAATCTCAGGAACTATGATCTCGATCACTGCACGGAACCGGCGCGTGGCCTCAAGTAGCAGCGCACGAAAATTTCACTCAGCTAATCCGCAACATCGCGGTATTTTGTGAGTTAATCGGGTGTTGCACGCGGCGCAAGGCAAGGAGCACGGTGAAGGCATGGCCGGACGAGCTGAAAACCCTGCGGTTGGCGAGGGACCTGCCGCTTTTGGCCCCGCCGAGCAGGCCGCGCTGACCAGCGCGAACATGCCGCGATCGCCACGCCGGGCCGAACCGGCCGGCGCGCGCGAAGCAGGCCCGGACGCCGTCACCTCGCCCCCCGCGGCAAGCGCGCATGCGCCGAACCCGATCGATGTGCATGTCGGTGCGCGGGTGCGGCTGCGGCGGCACCTGCTGAACATGAGCCAGAAGTCGCTGGCGGATGCGCTCGGCATGTCCTTCCAGCAGGTGCAGAATTTCGAGCGCGGCCTGAACCGGATCGCCGCGGGCCGGCTGCACGCCATCTCCCGCATTCTCGATGTGCCGGTGTCCTATTTCTTCGACGCCCTGCCGCCGAAGGGCGGTGACAATCGTGACGCGCCGCCGATCCTGCGGCCCGCTGCGGTGCCAGGCGGGGCCGATGACGACCTGCTGCACCAGCGCGAGACGCTGGACCTGATTCGCGCCTACTACGCCATGCCCGACCCGGCGCTGCGCAAGCGCGTCTTCGACCTGATCCGCAGCCTGACCACGGAGCATTAGGGCAGGTCCCGATCGGGTGACGATGCTCGCCAAGGCAAGGACGTGGAAGGTTGCCGTGAGCCGGCGCGAACCGACGCGGCTCTGAGGTAGCGCCCGGCCGGGTGCAGCCCCCCGGCGGGGCGAAGGCGCCCGCGCGACGATGGGGCTGAAGCGGTTTCGGTTCGTGTCGGCGCGCGGCGCGGCCCGGAATGCCGTGCCGGCACCGCCCGCCCGGTCAGCGCGGGTATCCCTTGCGCAGCAGATCCACCACCGGAAGCGGCCGGCGCCGGGGCTGCAACGCTGCCTGGCGGCGCGCGTGAACCTCATGCAGCAGAACCTCGCCATCGGCCGCGCGCTCCAGCACAAGCCTCCGATGGAAGGCTTCGCTTGATCCGGGATGACGCCCGATCATCAGGACGCCGGCCAGCGGCAGGCGATGCGCGAGAAGGGCGAGCAGGGCGTCGGCCGATTCAGGGTCGAGCGCATTCGTCGCCTCACCCAGCAGGACCCAGTCCGGGCCCAGCAGCAAAAGGCGCGCGACCGACAGCCGCTGCAGGTCCGCCGGGTTCAGCAGGCGCACCCAGTCGCCGCTCTCCTCCAGCCGTCCGGCAAGGTGCCGCAGGCCCACGCTGTCGAGGGCGGCGACCAGCGTCGCATCATCGTGCCGGCTTGGCGGCGGCTGCGGAAAGGCGAGCGCCTGGCGCAGCGAACCCTCCGGCAGATAGGGCCTTGGGCCAAGCGCGATGATGACCGCATCGGCCGGCAGGTCGACATGGCCGCGCCCCCAGGGCCAGATGCCGGCCAGCACGCGGAACAGGGCGGCGGCCGCCTCGGCGTCGCCATCCACCAGCACGCGCTCGCCCGGCACCACCCGCAGCGTCAGGTCGGACAGCATCAGCGGTGCCGTTGGGCGCGGCGATCCACAGGTCCCGCACACCGAGCGGCGAGTCGGGGCGCGGTCGAGGTTCAGCGCCGTCTCACCCATGCGGGCGGCTTCCAGGGCGACGATGCGGACCGCCTCGTCGAGCATCAGCACGCGCTCGACCGAGGCGCGCCATCCGGCGATCAGGGCCAGGTTGTCGACCGGCCAGGAGAGCGCCGCCGTGACCTGCTGGAAGGCCTGCCCCGACTGCACCAGCCGGCCGAGGGAGAGCGAGCCGTCGAGGAAGCGCGGCGTGCCGACCAGGATGGGCAGCACCGGCGCCAGCGTCACATAGCCCGCCGAGAAGGTGAGCAGGCGCGCCAGGCTGATGGTCTGGGCGCGCCAGGATTGCGCGATGGTCTCGAAGACCGTCTCGATCCGCACGCGCTCCAGTGCTTCGCCGCGGGCGACGGCGATCGGTTCCCCATTCTCATGCGAGCGCACCAGGCCGAAGCGGAAATCGGCCTCCTTGGTCTGCCGCGTGTCGGTGGCGCGCACCAGCGGCCGGCCGAGCAGGAAGGCGACGACCGTGCCCAGGCCCGCATAGAAGAACGCCAGCACCACGAGATGCCCCGGCAGGTCGAGGCCGGCGACGGAGATCCAGCCCGACAGCGACCACAGGATGCCGACGAAGCTCACCAGCAGCAGCACGCAGTAGAACAGGGTGCTGGCCAGGTCGATCGCGAATTCGGTGGCGATGCGGATGTCCTCGGCGATGCGGCCGTCGGGATTGGCGTGGTCGCCCGGCACGAGGTCGGCCTGGTAGTGGCGCGCATCCTCCATCCAGTCGCCGATCACGCGTTGCGTCAGCCAGCGCCGCCAGTCGAACTGCAGCGATCGGCGGACCATCAGATGCGCCGTGTTGGCGGCCATGGTGCCCAGCATGATCAGCACGAAAATGCCGATCTGGATCATGGCGCGGTCGGTCGAGCGCCGCTCCAGCGCGTCGAACAGGTCCGCGCTCCAGATGTTGAGCCGGATCGCGAGCCCCACCTGCGCGACGACGAGAAGCGCGAGCGCCACCGTCAGCAGGCGCGGCCGCCAGCAGCCCTTGCCCGCCCAGTAGCCACCCGAAAGCCGCATGAAATCGCGGAAGAAATGCTGCGGGTGGCCCGGTTCGACGGCGCTGACCATTCACCCTCCTGGCTGGAGCATCCCGTTCAAAGCATAGCGGTGCCGCGCCGATCGGCCAGCGGCATCGGGGCTGGCCCCGTGCCCGAGGCGTCCGGCGCATCGCGGCGTCGAGACACCAGGCCCTGTGTGCCGCGGCCCGCGGATCGGCGCGGTTCGCCGCCCCGGCCCGCGCAGGGCACGAGTCCGCAGTGTCAGCCCGCCTCGGCCTTCAGCACCTCGCCGGCAAGGTAGAGGCTGCCGCAGACCAGGACGCGCCCGGGCGCTTCGGCCCGCGCGATATGGCTGAGCGCCGCGGCGACGGTCGGCCCCGGCCGCGCCAGGCCGCCGCTCGCCGCAACGATGTCCTCCACGCTCATCGCCAGGTGCTGCCCCGGTTCCGCCACCGCCGTCAGCGTCGTCGCGAAGGGGAGCAGCGGGCGCAGGAACTCGCCGCTCGCCTTGCCCTTCTTCATGCCGACGACGATGTGCAGCGGCCGGTCGGCCCAGGCTGGCAGATGCGCCGCCAGCGCCACCCCCGCCCCGGCATTGTGCCCGCCATCGAGCCACAACTCGAACCCCGCCGGCAGGCTTCGCGCCAGCGCGCCACCCAGCCGCTGCAGCCGCGCCGGCCATTCGGCCGAACCGACGCCGCGGGCAATGGCAGCATCGGTGAGCCATGGCGGGTTCCAGGCGCGCAGCGCGGCGATGGCGATGCCGGCATTCTCCACCTGGTGCGGCCCCGGCAGGGCGGTCGGCGGCAGCGCCACCTCGCCCCGCGCATCGGCATAGAGCAGGCCGCCAGGCGCCGGGTCACAGCGCCAGTCCCGCCCGCGTTCGAGCAGCGGCGCGCCGCGTTCCGCCGCGATGCGCTCGATGGCGGCGCGCGCCTCGGGCGCCTGGCTGCCGGTGGCGCAGGGCACGCCGGGCTTGATGATGCCGGCCTTCTCCGCGGCGATCGCCGCCAGCGTGTCGCCGAGGAAGTCCATATGGTCCATCGACACCGAGGTGATCGCCGTCGCCGCCGGACGGTCCACGACATTCGTCGCGTCGAACCTCCCACCAAGCCCGACCTCCAGTACCAGCACATCGGCGGGCACGCGGCTGAACAGCAGCAGCGCGGCGGCGGTGGTGATCTCGAAGACGGTGATCGGCTCGCCGCGATTGGCGACCTCGGTCTCCTCCAGCGCGGCGCTCAGCACCTCATCGGTCACCAGCGTGCCGGCGAGGCGCACCCGCTCATGGAAATGCACCAGATGCGGGGAGGTATAGACATGCGCGCGCTGGCCCGCCGCCTCGATGATGGCGCGCAGCACGGCGCAGGTGGAGCCCTTGCCGTTGGTGCCGGCGACATGGACCACCGGCGGCAGCCGCCGTTCCGGATGACCCAGCGCGGCCAGGGCGCGTTCCAGCCGGTCGAGGCTGAGGTCGATCAGCCTCGGATGCAGCGCGTGCAGGCGCTCGACGATCGCCTCGGCGCGGGACATGCGCTCAGGCCTGGGCGGGGGTGGCCGGTTCCTCGGGCGGCGGCAGGGCGGGCAGGTCCACCACCTCGGCCGCCGGGCCGGTTTCCAGCAGCGGCACGCGCAGCAGGCCGATGACGCGCGCCAGCGTGGCGCGCATCTCGCCGCGCTTCACCACCAGGTCGAGGATGCCGTGCTCCAGCAGGTATTCGGCGCGCTGGAAGCCCTCGGGCAGTTTCTCGCGCACCGTCTGCTCGATCACGCGGGCACCGGCGAAGCCGATCATCGCGCCGGGCTCGGCAATGTGGATGTCGCCCAGCATGGCGAAGGAGGCGGTGACGCCGCCGGTCGTCGGGTCGCACATCACCACGATGAAGGGCAGGCCGGCTTCCTTGACCAGGCGCGTGGCGATCACCGTGCGCGGCATCTGCATCAGCGACACCGCGCCTTCCTGCATGCGCGCGCCACCCGATGCGGTGAAGACGATCAGCGGGCTGTCCTGCAGCACGGCGAGTTTCGCGGCGGTGACGATCGCCTCCCCCACACCGGCGCCCATCGAGCCGCCCATGAAGGCGAATTCGAAGGCGGCGACCACGGCGCGCTGGCCCTCGATGGTGCCATGGGCGACAGCCACGGCGTCATCCATCGCGGACTTCACCTGCGCTTCCTTCAGCCGGTCGGAATAGCGCCGCTGGTCGCGGAAGCGCAGCGGGTCGGCCGGCGCCTTGGGCAATTCGATGCGCGAGAAACCCGGATCGAGCGTGCATTCCAGCCGTCGCACGCCGGAAATCCGCATGTGGTGGCCGCAATGCGGGCAGACATTCAGCGCGGCATCGAGGTCGCGGCGGAAGATCATCTGCTCGCAGGCGGGGCATTTGTGCCAGAGGTTCTCCGGCACATCCCGCTTGAAGAGGCCCGAGATCTTCGGCAGGGCCCAGTCGGAAATCCAGTTCATCGCTCGCCTTCGCCCTCAGCCGCCGTCCGGCGCCATCCCGGGATGGCGCCTCGCGCCGCCTTATATGGGGTGCCGGGCGCCAGGGCTACCGGTTCGGGGCCGCGCGCGGCCGGCCGGACCGGCGAGGTTTCTCGCGCAATGCGTCATCCGCCGCACTGGCCATGGCGTTTAGTCCGGCGGCGGCTGGTGGTGGCGGCACGATACGCACCAGAAGGTTGGAGGGGCGCTGCCCCTCCAAGCCACCCCGCCAAAGGGCAGTGCCCTTTCGAATGCCGTCCCTTGGCGCCGGGCCCGACTGTCGGTTTCGGCGCCGGATTCCGCTTGGCGCCCGGCACCGGGTCGTGGTTTCCAAAGGCCCTCCGGCCTTTGGCGGGGAGAGGCCCGGAGAGGGGCAGCGCCCCTCTCCGGCGCACCCTCAGCGCAGGTCGAACCGATCCGCGTTCATCACCTTCACCCAGGCCGCGACGAAGTCGTTGACGAACTTCGTCCCGTTGTCGCCCTGGGCGTAGACCTCCGACAGCGCGCGCAGCTGCGAGTTCGAGCCGAACACCAGGTCGACGCGCGTGCCCGTCCACTTCACCGTGCCGCTCGCGCGGTCGCGGCCCTCGAAGGTCTCGGCGCTCTCGTCGGTCGGCGTCCAGGCCGTGCCCATGTCGAGCACATTGACGAAGAAGTCGTTCGTCAGCGTGCCCGGGCGGCTGGTGAAGACGCCATGCGGGGAGGAACCCGCATTGGCGCCCAGCACCCGCATGCCGCCCACCAGCACCGTCATCTCCGGCGCGGTCAGCGTCAGCAGCTGGGCCTTGTCGATCAGCTGCTCCTCGGCCGAGACCGTGAAGCGGGCCTTGCGGTAGTTGCGGAAACCGTCCGCCTCCGGCTCCAGCGGCGCGAAGGAATCGACATCCGTCAGTTCCTGCGTCGTGTCGGTCCGGCCGGGTGCGAAGGGCACCGTCACCGCATGGCCGGCCGCCTTGGCCGCCTGCTCGATGGCGGCGCCGCCGCCCAGCACGATCAGGTCGGCCAGCGAGACCTTCTTGCCGCCGGCGGCATTGAACGCCTTCTGCACGCCTTCGAGCTTGCCGAGCACCTCAGCCAACTGGGCAGGCTGGTTCACCTCCCAGTCCTTCTGCGGGGCGAGGCGGATGCGCGCGCCATTCGCACCACCGCGACGGTCGGACCCGCGATAGGTCGAGGCCGAGGCCCAGGCGGTGGACACCAGCTGCGAGACCGACAGCCCGGTGGCCAGGATCTGCGCCTTCAGCGCGGTGATGTCCGCCGCGTCGATCACCGGATGCGTCGCGGCCGGCACCGGGTCCTGCCAGATCAGGTCCTCGGCCGGCACCATCGAGCCGAGGTAACGCACCTTCGGCCCCATGTCGCGATGGGTCAGCTTGAACCAGGCGCGGGCGAAGGCGTCGGCGAACTGGTCCGGGTTCTTGTGGAAGCGCTCGGAAATCTTGCGGTATTCCGGGTCCATCTTCATCGCCATGTCCGCCGTGGTCATCATCGGCGGGTGGCGCTTGGACGGGTCATGCGCGTCGGGCACCAGCGTGTGCGCCGCCGGGTCCTTCGGGCGCCACTGATGCGCGCCGGCCGGGCTCTTGGTCAGTTCCCACTCATAGCCGAGCAGCATGTCGAAGTAGGAATTGTCCCAGGCGGTCGG
Source organism: uncultured Alphaproteobacteria bacterium (assembly GCA_963732425.1). Classification (GTDB taxonomy): domain Bacteria; phylum Pseudomonadota; class Alphaproteobacteria; order Acetobacterales; family Acetobacteraceae; genus Neoroseomonas. The sequence goes on along the minus strand of CAVSZN010000009.1, from coordinate 27,077 downwards.
CGTGGGCGTCCAGGCGCCCTCGATGCCGCTGGTGATGGCATCGACGCCCTTGCCGGTGCCGAAGCTGCTGAGCCAGCCGAGGCCCATCTGCTCCATCGCGCCGGCTTCCGGCTCACGCCCCACCAGCGCGGCATCGCCCGCACCGTGGCACTTGCCGAAGGTGTGGCCGCCGGCGGTCAGCGCCACGGTCTCCTCGTCGTTCATCGCCATGCGCGCGAAGGTCTCGCGGATGTCGCGGCCCGAGGCGACCGGGTCGGGGTTGCCGTTCGGCCCTTCCGGATTGACGTAGATGAGGCCCATCTGCACGGCGGCGAGCGGGTTCTCCAGCTGGCGGTCACCGCTGTAGCGCGTGTCGCCCAGCCAGGTGTCCTCGGCGCCCCAGTAGACGTCCTCCTCCGGCTCCCAGATGTCGACGCGGCCGCCGCCGAAGCCGAAGGGCTTCAGCCCCATGGATTCGATCGCGCAATTGCCGGTGAAGACGAACAGGTCGGCCCAGGAGATCTTGTTGCCGTACTTCTGCTTGATCGGCCACAGCAGGCGGCGCGCCTTGTCGAGGTTGGCGTTGTCCGGCCAGGAGTTCTCGGGCGCGAAGCGGTGCGCGCCGTTGCCGGCGCCGCCGCGGCCATCGGCCGTGCGGTAGGTGCCCGCCGCGTGCCAGGCCATGCGGATGAACAGCGGGCCGTAATGCCCGTAATCGGCCGGCCACCAATCCTGGCTGACCGTCATCAGCGCGATGACGTCCTTCTTCAGCGCTTCGAGGTCGAGCGTCTTGAAGGCCTCGGCGTAGTCGAAGGCCGCGCCCATCGGGTTGGACCTGGCCGATTGCTGGCTGAGGATGCGCAGGTTGAGCTGGTTCGGCCACCAATCGCGGTTCGACCGGGTCGTGAAGCGCGCCGCCGTCGGCTTGCCATGCATCACGGGGCACTTGCCCGCGCTGGCGCCACTGTTTCCGTCCATCTCTATTCTCCGATCGTGACTGGGTGGAACGCACCGGGCCGGGGAAAGCAACCGCGGGGGACGGTCCGGCCGCGCATCGTCAGGCGTTCGGTCATACGTCTCCCCATGATCCACCGGTGGTGATGGCGCCAACCTGTCAGGCCTCCAACGATTACGGAAGTCACAAGTTCCGAACAGGCCGATAGATATTGCCAATGATCCAGGAATGCCGTGGGATGCCCGGGCCCGTGTTGCGCGGGCGCAGGATCATGCTGCGCCGCACCATCCTGGAATACGGCGTTGCCATGAACCTGCGCGACCTTCGCTACATGCTCGCCGTCGCCGAGCATCGCCACTTCGGCCGCGCGGCCGAGGCCTGCCGCGTCAGCCAGCCGACCCTGTCGGTGCAGTTGCGCAAGTTGGAGGAGGAACTCGGCACCGTCCTGTTCGAGCGCAGCAGCAAGCAGGTGGTCCCCACCCCGGTCTGCGAATTGCTGCTGACCCATGCCCGCGTCGCGGTCGCCGAGGCCGACACCATGGCCGCCGTGGCGCGCGCCGCGATGGACCCGCTGCGCGGCAGCATGCGCATCGGCATCATCCCCACCCTCGGCCCCTATCTGCTGCCGCTGGTCTTCGGCCCCTTGCGGGAGGCCCTGCCCGGTCTCGAGATCGAGCCGTGGGAGGATGTGACGACGGTGCTGGTCGAGCGCCTGCGCGGGCATGACCTCGACGCCGCCATCCTGGCGACGGAACCCGAGGGCGCCGACATCGTCACCGAACCGCTGTTCACCGAGCCCTTCATCGCCGCCCTGCCGCCCGACCACGCCCTGTGCGGCCGCGCAAGGGTCAGCGAGGAGGAACTGGCACCCGACGTGCTGGTGCTGGCCGATGGCCATTGCCTGCGCGACCAGGCGCTGGCGGCCTGCGGCCTGGCCGGGCCGCGCGGCGGCTCGCTGCGGGCATCATCGCTGGCGACGCTGATCAACATGGTCGCGGCCGGGTATGGCACCACGCTGATCCCGGGCCTGGCGGCCGGCGCGGCGCAGGATGCCGGCATCACGCTGGTGCCGCTGCGCCGCGGTGTCGCGCGCACGGTGCGGATCGCCCGGCGCGCCGCCTTCCCCCGCCGGGCGGCGGTGGAGGCGGTGGCCCGGGTGATCGCGGAGCGGCTGAAGACCTTCTCGATGGCAGCATGACAGGCGGGCGGCGCCGGCCCGCGCCGCCGGTGGGCGCCCCTGCCCAAGCGGGAGCGCCGAGACGCCGCCTGCTGCCGTTCCGGTCAGTCGACGCGATCCGCTCCAGCCCCTGAACCATGCCGGGTCATGGTTGCGGTGAACCACTTCGAAGGGCCCCGTGGGTCGGCGCGCAGGGCCGGACGGCGCCGTTCCGGCCGGGCCGCCTGGCCGCTGGCGGGGCAATCCGGCGGGGCAAGGCTGCTCCGGCCCTGCCCTCGCACAGATAGCGATGGCGTTTTGGCCCGATCCGCGCCATACGGGCGCCCGGTGCCGTCCAGCCACAGGCTGGCGCGCCAACCGCCGCGACCGCGGCGGGCCGACAGAGAAAGCCGCGGGACCCCTCGATTGGACCGGCGCGGCGTTTCCGGCCACATGGGCGGCCTTCCCGTCGCGTGACCCGCGATGGGCCCACCCCATGCCGCCCGAGACGCCGAGCAAACCGGACGTCCAGGACCCTTGGACCGCACCTGTTGAGCCCTCCGCGTCGCATTCCGGGGTCCATCGCGGCCCCATCCGCCGTGCCGCCGCCCGCGAAGGTCGGGCGGGCACGGGTCGTGCGGCGCAGGACGGCGCCGCACCCGAGAGGACGACAGATGTTCGACAATTACTTCCGCAAGGAAATCAACTGGGGCGGCAAGACCCTGGTGCTGGAAACCGGCAAGATGGCCCGCCAGGCCGATGGCGCCGTGGTGGCCCGCCTGGGCGACACCATCGTGCTGTGCACCGCCGTCGGCGCCCGTAGCGGTGAAGCCCGGCCAGGACTTCTTCCCGCTGACGGTGAACTACCAGGAAAAGACCTATCGCCGCCGGCAAGATCCCGGGCGGCTTCTTCAAGCGCGAAGGCCGGCCGTCCGAGTTCGAGACGCTGACCTCCCGCCTGATCGACCGCCCGATCCGCCCGCTGTTCCCGGACGGGTTCCGCAACGAGGTCCAGGTCGTCGCCACCGTGCTGTCGCATGACCTCGAGAACGAGGCCGATATCGTCGCCATGGTCGGCTGCTCCGCCGCGCTGACGCTGTCGGGCATTCCGTTCTTCGGCCCGATCGCCGGCGCGCGCGTCGGCTACATCGACGGCGAGTACGTGCTGAACCCGACCGCCGACCAGCGCAAGGAAAGCAAGCTCGACCTGATGCGTCGCCGGCACCGCCGAGGGCGTGCTGATGGTGGAATCCGAGGCCACCGAGCTGACCGAGGACGTGATGCTCGGCGCCGTGGAGTTCGGCCACAAGTCGTTCCACCGGTGATCCAGGCGATCATCGAGCTGGCCGAGGTCGCGCGCGAAGGAGCCCTGGGCGGTGCCCGAGGAATCCGACGCGACCAAGGCGCTCAAGGCTCGCATCTCGGAACTGGGCCGCGCCGACATGGCCGTCGCCTACACCGAGACGCAGAAGCTGCTCCGCCAGGACAAGGTCGGCGCGGTGAAGAAGGCCGTGGTGGCTGCCCTTGAAGCCGAAGGCGCCGACGTCGCCTCCGCCAAGGGGTTGATGAAGGCGCTTGAGGCCGATGTCGTCCGCAACAACATCCTCGACACCGGCATCCGCATCGATGGCCGCGACACCAAGACGGTCCGCCCGATCATGGCGGAAGTCGGCGTGCTGCCGCGCGCGCATGGCTCGGCGCTGTTCACCCGTGGCGAGACGCAGGCGCTGTGCGTCGCCACGCTCGGCACCGGCCAGGACGAGCAGATCATCGACGCCCTCGCGGGCGAATACCGCGAGGACTTCATGCTGCACTACAACTTCCCCCCGTATTCGGTGAACGAGACGGGCCGCATGGGCTCCCCGGGCCGGCGTGAAGTGGGCCACGGCAAGCTCGCCTGGCGCGCGATCCACCCGCTGCTGCCGGAGAAGGAGAAGTTCCCGTACACCATCCGCGTGGTGTCCGAGATCACGGAATCCAACGGTTCCTCCTCGATGGCCACCGTCTGCGGCACCTCGCTGTCGATGATGGATGCCGGCGTGCCGCTGAAGCGCCCCGTGCGCGGGCATCGCCATGGGCCTGATCAAGGAAGACCGCGGCTTCGCCGTGCTGTCCGACATCCTGGGCGACGAGGACCACCTCGGCGACATGGACTTCAAGGTGGCCGGCACGGAGGTGGGCATCACCAGCCTGCAGATGGACATCAAGATCACGTCCATCACCTTCGAGATCATGAAGATCGCGCTGGACCAGGCCAAGGACGGCCGCCTGCACATCCTGGGCGAGATGGTCGAAGGGCCTGTCGGGCAACCGTTCGGACGTGGCGGCGACCGCGCCGCGCATCACCGTGATCAGCGTGCCGAAGGACAAGATCCGCGACGTGATCGGCTCCGGCGGCAAGGTGATCCGCGAGATCACCGAGCAGACCGGCACCAAGATCGACATCGAGGACGACGGCACCATCAAGGTGGCGGCGACCTCGGTCGAGGCGGCGCAGCGCGCGATCGACTGGATCCGCGGCATCGTGGCCGAGCCGGAAGTCGGCGTGATCTACAACGGCAAGGTCGTGAAGACCGTCGAATTCGGCGCCTTCGTGAACTTCCTCGGCGCCAAGGACGGCCTGGTCCACATCTCCGAGCTGGCCGCAGGACCGGGTGAACAAGACCACCGACATCGTCAAGGAAGGCGACCAGGTGAAGGTCAAGGTCCTCGGCTTCGACGACCGCGGCAAGGTGAAGCTGTCCATGCGCGTGGTCGACCAGGCGACCGGTGCCGACATCACCGAGCAGGTCGGCGCCCGCCGCCCGCGCGAGGATGGCGACCGCCCGGAACGCAGCGGCGAGCGCCGTGACCGCGGCCCGCGGCGTGAGCGCGGCGACGCAGCCGACTGACAACCCGAAACGGCGAGGCCGGGGGTCCCTGACAGGAGCCCCGGTCGGTGCCATATACCCGCCATGTTGTTACCGGGAGCGCCCGTCACTTGAAGGCCATCAACGCAATCCGCATGGGCGGCGTGGACGTCCTGCCGCTTGTCGAAGGCGGCAAGGGCGTCGCGGTATCGAACGGTGCGACCTGCGGGTCGCTGGGCCGCCTCGGGCGGCGTCGGCACCTTCTCGGCGGTGAACGCCGATTCCTACGACGCGGATGGCCAGGTCATCCCGCAGGTCTATCACGGCAAGACGCGCCGCGACCGGCACGAGGAACTCGTCCGCTACGCGATCGACGGCGCCATCACCCAGGCCAAGCGCGCCCACGACATCGCCGGCGGCCGAAGGGCCGCATCCACGTCAATATCCTGTGGGAGATGGGCGGGGCGGAGCGCGTCGCACGCGGCATGCTCGAAGGCGCCAAGGGCCTGATCCACGGCATCACCTGCGGCGCCGGCATGCCCTATCGCCTGGCCGACATCGCGCGCGACTACGGCGTGCACTACTACCCCATCGTCTCCTCCGGCCGCGCCTTCTGCGCGCTGTGGAAGCGCGCCTACCACAAGACCCGCGAATGGCTGGGCGGCGTGGTCTACGAGGACCCCTGGCTCGCCGGCGGCCATAACGGCCTGTCGAACTCCGAGAACCCCAAGATCCCCGAGGACCCGTATCCGCGCGTGCTGAAGCTGCGCCAGCAGATGCGCGAATTCGGCCTGGACGACACCCCCATCATCATGGCGGGCGGCGTCTGGTGGCTGGAGGAATGGGAGGACTGGATCGACAACCCCGAACTGGGCCCGATCGCCTTCCAGTTCGGCACCCGCCCGCTGCTGACCCAGGAAAGCCCGATCTCGGACGCCTGGAAGCAGCGGCTGGTCACCCTCAAGAAGGGCGACATCCTGCTGCAGCCGCTTCAGCCCGACCGGCTTCTACTGCTCCGCCGTGCGCAACGAGTTCCTGCAGGAGCTCGAGGACCGCAACGAGCGCCAGGTCGCCTTCACCGGCGAGCCGATCGGCGACCACCTGGCGGAATACGGCGTGGGTCCGCGCAAGCGCATCGTCTATGTCACGCCGCACGACCTCGCGCGCATCAACCACTGGGAGGCCGAGGGCTTCACCGAGGCGATGCGCACGCCGGACAATTCGCTGATCTTCGTGACGCCCGACAAGGCGCGGGAAATCGTGAAGGACCAGGTGGACTGCATGGGCTGCCTGTCCCAGTGCCGGTTCAGCAACTGGTCGCAGCATGAACCCGAATATTCCAACGGCAAGAAGGCCGACCCGCGCTCCTTCTGCATCCAGAAGACGCTGCAGGACGTCGCGCATGACGGCTCGATGGAACAGAACCTGATGTTCGCCGGGCACAACGCCTATCGCTTCGGCGCCGATCCCTTCTATTCGAACGGCTTCGTGCCCACCGTGAAGCAGCTCGTCGAACGGATCATGACCGGCCGGTGAGGCTTGCGGGGGAGGGTCGCCTCCCCCGATCCAGGGTGCTTTGCAGATGACATTGACGCTGTATCCCGCCATCGACCTGAAGGGCGGGCAGGTGGTGCGCCTCAAGCGCGGGGAAATGGACCAGGCGACGGTCTATGCCGAGGACCCCGGCGCGCAGGCGGCATCCTTCATCGCGGCCGGCTTTTCCTGGGTGCATGTGGTGGATTTGGACGGCGCCTTCGCCGGCAAGCCCGCCAATGCCGCAGCGGTGCGCGCCATCCTGGCCGCGGTGCCCGGCGCCCGCGTGCAACTCGGCGGCGGCATCCGCACCATGGCGGTGGCCGAAGCCTGGCTCGCGGCGGGTGTCACCCGCATCATCCTGGGCAGCGCGGCGGTGAAGGACCCGGATTTCGCCCGCGCGGCCTGCCGCGCCTTCCCCGGCCGCGTGGCGCTCGGCATCGATGCGCGCGACGGGATGGTGGCAACGGAAGGCTGGGCGGAGACCTCCGACGTCTCCGCGACCGACCTCGCGCAGCGCTTCGAGGGCGCCGGCGCGGCGGCGGTGATCTACACCGACATCGCGCGGGACGGGATGCTCGGCGGGGTGAATGTGGAATCGACGGCCGCATTGGCGCGCGCCGTTTCCCTGCCGGTGATCGCCTCGGGCGGCGTGGCGGGGGTCGAGGACCTGGTCGCGCTGCGTGAAGCGAAGGCGGGGATCGAGGGCGCGATCATCGGTCGCGCGCTGTATGACGGACGCATCGAGCCAAAGGCGGCGCTGGCCGCGGCCTGACCGCCCCGCAGGCCTCGGCAAAGACCGCGCTCGGCAATTCGAACGGGTCCATGCCGGGCAGGGACGATTGCGGCCGCTCCGCGACGCGCGCCTCAAACCCAGCCGCAATCCTTGCAGGTCGTGGCCACGTCGACGCCAGTCTGGATGAGCAGCGCGGCGAAGATGAGGATTTCCGCGACCGCGCCAGCCCCATCCGTCGCGACCCAGGCGGTCACCTGGGCGATGATGATCACCCCCATCAGAACCCATTCATACCAGGCCATGTGGTGTTCGAGAGCACCGAGGATCTGGCGGATCCCCGTGATCTTGTAGATCTCGCCAAACAGCGTGAAGATCTTGAGTGCCTTGGAGCGATTGCTCGTCGCCGCCTCGATGTCCTTGAAGCTTTGCTCAAGGCCGCTGAGGGCTTCAGGCCCGGCTTCCGCGACAATGGCCTGGCCACAGATCTTCGCGACGTTTTCCGGCACGCCGATCGCCTGCAGAACGATCATCGCGCAATCGATCGAGGTGGTCACGATCATGGTGGCGCAGGCGGACACGCCCACTGCCAATTCGGTCGGCGGCGAGGGAATCGGCGCCGGGATCAGCGAGATCGCGTACTGGCCTTGCACCAGCTTGAACATGTCGGCGACGGCGGCCGCGGGATCGAAGGTTTTTCCCGTGAAGGAGTCCGCGTTGTCCTTCATGAACTGCGTGAGATGCGGCATCACACTGGATTGGAAATCCGCGAAAGCGAGGCGTTTAAGCGCCGTTGGCGTGGCGGTTGGACTCATCTGCGCGCTCCACATTTCGTAACCCGGCCGGAATATAATGCGCCTATTTCGTGCATTGCGAGGGAATAATTCGCGTGTGCCTTCGCGCCTCATGCGCAAGATGGCGGCCCGGCCGCAGCGCCATCGTGGACATGCAGGCGACGGGCCGCCCTGCGGCCACAGGGGTCGCAAAAGCGCCGCCTTCTGCCGGAACTGGCGCCACGGCAGGCGAGACGATTCCGCTCGCGAGCACGCTTTCACGCCGCACGCTCACCCTGTTGTCTTGCGAGCATTCACCGCGTTCGGGTGGTTCCGCCTGAACGCGATCGGCTCGAAGCCTTCCCCCATCCCGGTCCGGCTCTACTCGCCCGAACTGCCGCCATCCGACGACCCGCCGCCGCTGTCCGACGATCCGCCCCCGCCGTCGGACGACCCGCCACTGTCGCCCTCGCCCCCCCAGGATCCGAACCAGGAGGACGAGCCGCCCTCGGTCTTCTTCTCGGTGGTCTCCGATGCAACGATGACGGCCGCGCCCGCCACGACGGCGGAGGACGCCCAACGGCCGTCATGCTGATCCGAGGAGGAGTGATCCGCTCTCATTCTCGTCCCGGTCATCGTTGCGCGCCATCCCTCGCCGGGCCAGCGCGCGGTCATATGCCGCACGGCTGGCGCGGCCCCCACCAGAAGCGCGGCGTGCCGCGCTCCAGTTCCGCCTCCGTGAAGACGAAGCCGTCCTCCAGCACGCCGATACCGCGCATCAGCCTTGTCCTTCCGTCCGCAGCGCATCACTTGACCTGACCCATCATTCCGCCGCACTCGCTTGCGGTGGAAGCGTCGCGCCGTCACCGGCGCCGATCTGCCGACAAATCGAAAGGTCATCCGCCACCGTGCTCGCGCTGCGCGTCATCCCCTGCCTGGACGTCAAGGACGGCCGCGTCGTGAAGGGCGTGAACTTCGTCGAACTGCGCGACGCCGGCGACCCGGTGGAGCAGGCCCGCGCCTATGACGCCGAGGGCGCCGACGAGGTCACCTTCCTCGACATCACCGCCAGCCACGAGAACCGCGACACCATCCTCGACGTCGTCTCGCGCACCGCGGCGGAGGTCTTCATCCCGCTGACCGTCGGCGGCGGCGTGCGCAGCGTGGACGATGCGCGCCGCCTGCTGCTGGCCGGCGCCGACAAGGTCTCGATCAATTCCGCCGCCATCGCCGACCCCGACGTGGTGCGCCGCTGCGCCGAGGCCTTCGGCAGCCAGGCCATCGTCGTCGCCATCGACGCGCGGAAACAGGAAGCGGGCGAGGGCTGGGAGGTCTTCACCCATGGCGGCCGCCGCGGCACCGGCATCGATGCGGTGGCCTGGGCGCAGCAGGTGGAGGCGCTCGGCGCCGGGGAAATCCTGCTGACCTCGATGGATCGCGACGGCACCAAGCAGGGCTTCGACCTGCCGCTGACGCGCGCGGTGCGCGCCGCCATCCGCCTGCCCATCGTCGCCTCGGGCGGCGTCGGCGCGGTGGAGCATTTCGTCGATGGCGCGAGGGCCGGGGCGACCGGCCTGCTCGCCGCGTCCGTGTTTCACTACGGGCAGTTCCGCATCGCCGATGCCAAGGCGGCGCTCGCCGCCGCCGGCCTGCCGGTGCGCCACGCCCCATCCAGCAGGAGGGCCGGCTGATGGCCAAGACGACGAAGCAGAAGGCCACCGCCAAGAAGGCCGCCGCCAAGAAGATCGGACGCCCGCAAGGCCGCCAAGAAGGCGGTCGCCAAGGCACCGGCGACGAAGAAGTCCAAGGTGCCGCTGCCGGCGGCGGTGCCGAAGACGACGCGCGCCGCGGCCAAGGCCAAGCTGCCCAAGGTGCTGCGCAAGGCGGAAAGGCGCCTGCTCGCGCCGCTCGCCCCGGCGATCGCCGGGCGCCGATGCCACCATCCTCGACCGGCTGTGGCAGGTGGTGGAGGAACGGCGCCTGTCGCGCGACACCATGACATCGCATTCCGCCCGGCTGCTCGCCCGCGGCACCGCCAAGGTCGCGCAGAAGCTCGGCGAGGAAGCGGTGGAATGCGTGATCGAGGCCGCCACCGGCAATCGTGACGGCGACCGTGCTGGAAAGCGCCGACCTGCTCTATCACCTGATGGTGGTCTGGGTGGATGCCGGCATCCAGCCGCAGGAAGTCTGGTCCGAATTGGCGCGGCGGCAGGGCATCTCCGGCATCGCCGAGAAGGCCGCCCGGCCGCGCGGCATCCTGCGCGCCGCAGGCACCACCAAGCTGCCCTGAAGCCCGAAAGCCGCAGCCGGCATCGCTCCCCGCGGCGGGGCGCCGATGCGGGGCGATCAGGGCAGGATTCGTGAGAACGGCCCGGGCGTTTCCACCCGGGCCGTCCAGATCACGGCCCTCACGGGCCATGGCGTGCCGCCGCGCCCACCGGCGCGGCGAACCACCAAGTTCAGGCGGCCTTGCGGCGCCGCGCCACGACGCCCAGCCCGGCGAGGCCGAGGCCGAACAGCGCCAGCGACATCGGCTCGGGCACCTGCACCTGCTGCAGCGAGCCGATCGAGAAGTCGTCGAAGCCGAAGAAGTCGGAACCCGCGGCGGTGTTGCCGAAGGTGATCGAGGTGAAGGTCGCGGTCTCGATCACGCCGAAATACAGCACGCCGCCGCCGGCCCCGTTCACCGTGTTGCCGACATTGAGCACCTGCGCGCCGCCGCCGGCGAGCGTCAGCGTCACCTGGCCGACCGAAATCGCCGATGTCGATGCCGTAGAAGCCGAAGGCGGCGACCGCCTGGCTGAAATTGATGACCAGCGCGCCGGAGCTCGTCTCGAGGAACTGGTTGCCCGAGATCGGGTAACGGCCAACGCCGTTGGTGCCGCTCGGCACGCTCACGACGGTGCCGCCCGCCGCGATGCTGGCGGTGCCGGCGCCCGCGAAGGACACGTTGATCGGCGTGCTCGTCCCGGCGGCGAAGCCCTCGAAGGTCTGGGTGCCGACGCCCACGAGGTTCGAGAAGAAGTCGTTGCGCGCCGCATTGGCGTTCGGCGTGGCGGGAAGGCGGGTGCCCTCGCCAAGGCCGAGATCCTCGCCGAAGAAGATGATCGGAGCCGCCTGGGCGCTGACGGCCGAGGCCCCCGCGATCAGGACTGCGAAAGCGCCGGCCTTTACCATGGTTGAGAATGACATGCCGCTATCTCCCTTCGGTTTGGTCGCCGCGGCATCCCGCTCAGACCGTTCACTTGGGCCACGAAGCAGCCCCTGGAACCGAAATCGCAATAACCATGCCACGGAATTTTTCTGCTGGATTCAATGCATTATCGTGGGACCGATCAGCCCTGCTGGACTTGTGTAAGATTTTTCGACGCTCCTGGGGACCATGTGCGAGCGGGCAAGACGCCCACCATGGCCGCACGAAGGCCACGGCGATCCGCGCGTGAGGGCGCCCGCCCCGCCCGCACGTCGCGCCATGGGTCGGCCCCGGTTGCCATCGCCGGCCTGGCGCGCAGCGTGTCACCGCCCAGGCCCGGGTGCCGCGGCTGCGCGCGCCGGGCCGGCCCGCGGGGAATGCCGCCTTCCCCCGCCAGCCCTCGCGGCAGGGCCTTGCGCAGCAGCCACGCCCGGTGAGGATGCGCGCCTGCGAGAAGGAGACCACCATGTCCGTGTCCGGCCTGCCGCCTTATGACGACAGCAACATCTTCGCCCGCATCCTGCGTGGGGAAATTCCCTGCAAGCGCGCGCATGACGACGCGCATGCCCTCGCCTTCCACGACATCAATCCCCAGGCGCCGGTGCATGTGCTGGTGATCCCGAAGGGGCGCTACGTCTCGATCGCGGATTTCAGCGCGACCGCGACCGAGGCCGAGATCACCGGCTTCTGGCGGGCGGTCGCGTCGGTGGCGAAGGATCTCGGGCTCGAACCCGGTGGCTACCGGGTGCTGACCAACATGGGCGCGGATGGCGGCCAGGAAGTCCCGCACTTCCATGTCCACATCTTCGGTGGCCGGCGGATCGGGCGGATGGTGCCGCGGGCGGAGGCGTAGCCCGCCCGCCCGCTGCAGCCACGCCCGTCGCCGTGGCGGCGCCGCCGATGGTCCTGTCGTCCAGGCAGACCGTTCGAGGCTGCGCCAGTCGGCACCCGGCCGCTCAACCAGCCGGCCATCCGACGAAGACGCGCGGGATGGATGGCCCATGGCAGGCGCGGGCCATCGCCAGCGGATCTCGGCCGGCTCCCTGGCCCGCCGGGGTTGAAGGGCGCCACGGCGGTCACCCGCGCCATGCGGACGGCGCCATCGCGGATCGCCTCGGACAGCCGCAGCGTTCGGGCCGGCATGCGCTCAGTCGGAGGCGGACCCGTCCCCGCCGCCCAGTTCCAGCGCCCGCCGATACACCTCCCGGCGCTTCAGCCCGGTCGCCTCGGCCACGCTCGCCGCCGCGTCGCGCAGGCTCATGCCCGCATCCATCGCGGCGCGCAGCCTCGCGTCCAGTTCCTCGGCGCCGGCGGCTGCCTCCTCGGCGGCCGGGCCGATGACGATGCAGATCTCGCCCCGCGCCTCCGCCGCCGCGTAATGCGACGCCAGCTCGCCCAGCGTGCCGCGGCGGATCTCCTCGAACCGCTTGGTCAATTCGCGCGCCACCGCCGCCGGGCGGTCGGCGCCCAGCCCCTCGGCCATCGCCGCCAAAGCCTCGGCCAGCCGGTGCGGCGCCTCATAGAAGACCAGCGTCGCCGACAGGCCGGCGCGTTCGATCCCGCGCAGCCGTCGCGAGGTCCGCCGCGCGCGGCCCGCCGCGCGCCGGCAGGAAGCCCAGGAACAGGAAGGGGTGCGGCGGCAGTCCCGACAGCGACAGCGCCATGACCGCCGCATTCGGCCCCGGCACGGCGGAAATCGTCACCCCCGCGGCGATGGCCGCGCGCACCAGCCGATAGCCCGGATCGCTCACCAACGGCGTCCCGGCATCCGAGACCAGGACGAAACGCTGCCCTGCCTTCATGCGTTCGACCAGACGGGGGGCTTGCGCCGCCTCATTGTGATCGTGCAAGGGGATCATGGTCGCCGCGATGCCCTGCCGCGCGAGCAGGCCGCCGGTCACCCGGCTGTCCTCGCACAGCACGGCGTCGGCGTCCCTGATCGCGGCCAGCGCGCGTGGCGACAGGTCGCCGAGATTGCCGATCGGCGTCGCGACAAGTACCAAGGCTGGCCGGCCGGCCGGATCAGCGGGAGGATCCTCGCATCGTGTCCCTACTGTCTCGCCTTCGCCTCCCACGCCCGTGCTCCCTGGCTGTCCTGGCTGCCCTTGTGGGCCTCGCGGCCTGCGCCCCGCAAGGCTCGAACCCGAACATCGGGTCGCGCCAGCCATTCCAGGAGCCACCACGCTCGCGCATCGCGCTGCTGCTGCCGCTGTCGGGGCCGCAGGGCCCGCTCGGCACCGCGATGGAACAGGCCGCCGAACTGGCATTGTTCGAGCGCGGCAACCGCACGGTCGACTTCATGCCGATGGATACCGGCGGCACCACCTCCGGCGCCGCCGAGGCGGCCCGGCGCGCCTCCGCGGCCGGCGCGCGCGTCATCGTCGGTCCGCTGACCGCCTCCGAAACCTCCGCGGCCTCCGGGCCGGCGCGCGCGGCGCGCATCCCGATCATCGCCTTCACCAATGATTCCGCGCAGGCCGGACCCGGCGTCTGGACCCTGGGCGTCACGCCGGCACAGCAGGTGCGCCGGGCGATGGGTGCGGCGCAATCCGCCGGCGCGCAGCGCTTCGCCCTGGTCGCGCCGGATGGTGCCTTCGGCCGCGCCCTGGCCGAAGCCATGCGGACGGAAGCCTCGACCTGGGGCCTGCAGGAACCCGTCATCATCCTGCACAGCGCGCGCGCCAGCCCCGGCTCGGTGGCGCAGGACCTCGCGGCGCGCGCGCCGGGCGGGCTCGATGCCGTGATGCTGGGCAGCACCGGCAGCGCGGCGCGCGGCATCGCCGCGGCGCTCGGGCCGGCCGGGCTCGCCAACCCCGCGCCGCGCATCCTCGGCCATGCGTTGTGGGCGCAGGATGACAGCCTGGGCCAGGAAGTGGCGCTGCACGGCGCCCTGTTCGCCGCGCCCGACCCGCGCAGCCGCGCCGGCTTCGATGCCCGCTACGAAGGCGCCTTCGGCGAACGCCCGCCGCGCCTGGCCGGCGTCGCCTATGACGCGGCAGGCGTGGCGGCGCGCGTGGTGCTGACGCCGCGCGGCCAGGCAGGACCCAATACGGGCGAAATCTTCGACGGCGTGGACGGCCCGGTCCGCCTGCAGCCCAACGGCGTCGTCCAGCGTGGCCTGGCGCTGTTCGCCGTGGAGGCGATGGGCGAACCACGCATGGTCGAAGCCGCCCCCCAGCCGGGCGGCGCCGGATCCTGACAGCAACGCGCGATGCGCCCGGACGGCGCCGAGCGGGCCGGTGCGGCATGAGGCTGCGCCATGACGGGTGACCTCCCGCGTCTCGGACCCTGGCTGCGGGCGACCCTGGTCGTCTCGCTGGCGCCTGCCGTCGCGCTGCTGCTGCTGATGGGCGGCGGCGCCCTGGCGCCCCGCCCGGGCCTTGCCGCGCTGGTGGTGACGGTGGCCGCGGCGGCGCTGGTGGCGCGCATCTGGCTTGGCAACCTCGCCCGGCTCGCGGCCGGCATCCGTGCCGCGACGGCCGGCGGGGACGTGCCGAACCTCTCGGTCACGCCGCTGCTGCCCTCGGTCCAGGATGTGGCCGATGGCGTCACCCGGCTGGCCCGCAGCCTGGCCGAACGCGGCGCCCTGGTGGAACGGATGCGGCGCGCCGATGCCGCGATCATCGAGGCGCTGCCCGACCCGTTGCTGGTGCTGTCCGCCGAGCGTGTGCCGCTGCGCGCCAACCGCGCGGCGCGCGAGGCCCTTGGCGCGCCGCAGGGGGCCGGTGCGGCACCGGCGGATGTGGCGGTGCTGCTGCGCCACCCGGCGCTGGCCGAAGCGCTCGGCCGGGCGCTCGCCACCGGCAGCCCGGCGATCGCCGACCTCGCCTTGCCGGTGCCGATGCCGCGCGAACTCGTGGCCCAGGCCATTCCGCTCGACCCGCCGCTGGCCGATGGCGGGCGCATCCTGGTGCTGCTGTCGGACCGCACGCGCGAACGCGCGGTGGAACGCACCCGCGCCGATTTCGTCGCCAATGCCAGCCACGAACTGCGCACGCCGCTCGCCTCCCTGATCGGTTTCATCGAGACGCTGCGCGGCCCGGCCGCCGACGACCCCGCCGCGCAGCAGCGCTTCCTGCAGATCATGGCCGAGCAGGCGGACCGCATGCGCCGGCTGATCGACGACCTGCTCGGCCTGTCGCGCATCGAGGTGTCGGAGCACCAGGCGCCGTCGGGCCGCGCCGATGCCGCTTCGGTCGCGCGGTCGGAGGCGGAGGCGCTGGCGCCGATCCTCGCCGCGCGGAAGGTGGCGCTGGTGCTCGACCTGCCGGGCCAGGCGATCGCCGAACCGGCCGATGCCGACCAGATCGGGCAGGTGATCCGCAACCTGCTGGACAACGCGATCCGCCATGGGCGCCCGGGCGGGGAGGTTCGGCTCTCGGTGGCCCAGGGTGCCAGCCGCGACGGGCGGCCCGGCATCGTCATCGCCGTATCCGATGACGGGCCGGGCATTCCGCGCGAGCACATCCCGCGGCTGACGGAACGCTTCTACCGGGTGGACAAGGGACGGTCGCGCAGCGCGGGCGGGACGGGGCTGGGGCTTGCCATCGTCAAGCACATCGTGAACCGGCATCGCGGGACGCTGGCGATCGAGAGCGAGGAAGGCACCGGCACCACCTTCCGGATCTGGCTGCCGGGCGGGTGAGCGCGACCGGTCGCGGCAGGCCATCGGGTGGGCCTCCGCACAATGGCGCAACGGTGAGGATCCCGCGGCCGATGACGCTCATCCTGCCGCCGGCCCCGGGCTGCGGCCTCGCGGAAGCGATACCGTCGCAAGGCCGGGCCAGGCGACCGCGACGTATCAGGCGAAGCGGTTCGCCGGCGCCGGGATGCCCAGGCTGTCGCGCAGCGTCGTCCCCGGATAGGCGGTGCGGAACAGCCCGCGCCGCTGCAGTTCCGGCACCACCAGCCGCACGAAATCCTCAAGCGGCCTGGTGTAGAAGGGGAACAGCAGGGTGAAGCCGTCGCAGGCCCCGGCCTCGAACCATTCCTGCATGGTGTCCGCCACCTGCATCGGCGTGCCGACCACCAGCTGGTGGCCGAGCGAGGTGCCGAGATACCGCGCCACCTGGCGGATCGTCATGTTCTCCGCCCGGGCCTTCGCCATCAGGTGCTCCTGCCGCGCCCGCGCCGCATTGGACGGCGGCAGGTCCGGCAATGGCCCGTCGATAGGGTAAGAGTGGATGTCGAGGTCGCCGCACAGCCGCGCCAGCAGGCGCATGGCGTTGGCTTCCTCCATCATGTCGCCGAGTTCGCCGGCGATCTGCTCGGCCTCGTCCTTGGTCTCGCCGAGGATGGTCATGAAGCCCGGCATGATCTTCACATGGTCGGGGTCGCGGCCATGCGCGGCGGCGCGGGCCTTCAGGTCGTCGTAGAAGGCCTTGCCTTCCGACAGCACGGATTGCGCGGTGAAGATCATGTCGGCGACGCGTGACGCCAGTTTGCGCCCGTCGCCCGACGACCCGGCCTGCGCGATCACCGGCCGCCCCTGCGGCGTGCGCGGCAGGTTGAGCGGCCCGCGCACGCGGAAGAATTCGCCCTGGTGGTTCAGGATGTGGCCCTTGGACGGGTCGAGGTAGCGGCCGGATGCCTTGTCGCGGATGAAGGCGCCGTCCTCGAAGGAATCCCACAGCCCGGCGCAGACGTCGAAGAACTCCTCGGCGCGCTCGTAGCGGTTGGCATGGTCGGGGTGGCGGTCGAAGCCGAAATTGCCGGCCTCGTCCTCGATCTGCGAGGTGACCAGGTTCCACCCGGCACGCCCGCCGCTGATGTGGTCCACCGAACCGAAGCGCCGCGCGATGGTATAGGGGTCGTTGTAGGTCGTGGTGGCCGTCGCGACCAACCCGATGTGCTTCGTCACCGGCGCCAAGGCCGCGATCAGCGTCGCGGGCTCGGGGAACACCTGGCGGCCCATGCCTGGCCGCCAGGGGCCCGCACCATCGAGATTGGCCGTGCCGTTCACCGCGACGGTGTCCTGGAAGAACACGCAATCGAGGCAGCCGCTCTCGGCCACCTGCGCCATGTGGACGTAGTGGGCGAAGTTCATGTCCGTGTCGGCGACGGCGAGCGGGTGGCGCCAACCCGCGGAATGGCTGCCGGGGGTGAAGAAGAAGGCGCCGAGGTGCAGTTGCTTCATGGGGTGGGGCGGACCTCGGTCGCCATCGTGTACTGGTCGGCACGCGGCGCCATGGCGAGGCCACGCCGCATCCCCCAGGACGCGCCGACATGGAAGATCGGCGCCAGCGGCACCTGGTCGGCGACCCAGCGGATCGCTTCCTGCGTCAGGGCCTCGCGCGTCGCGGGGTCGAATTCGCTGTCCACGCGGTCGAGCATGGCGTCGAATTCGGCATTGGAAAAGCGGGTGCGGTTCCAGCCGCCATGGGCACGCGCGGCGTTGGGCGTGCGCAGCAGCGCGGTCAGCCCCTCGGACGCAATGCCGGAGGAGGAACCGAACATGGCGAGATGGGCCGACAGTTCCGGCGCGCCCGCCGCATTCAGCGTCGCGCTGCGACGCAGATAGATCGGCATCGGCAGCGCGTCGACATTGGTGCGGATGCCGATCGCGGTCAGCATCTGGCCGATCGCCTGGCAGCTGCGCGCGTCGCCGGCGAAGCGGTCCTGCGTGCAGTGGATGGTCATGGTGAAGCCCTGCGGGTAGCCGGCCTCGGCGAGCAGCGCGCGGGCGCGCGGCGGGTCATAGGCCGGCACCGGCAGGTTCGGCACATGGCCGATCAGCCCGGGCGGGGCGATCTGCCCGGTTGCCGTCGCGCCGCCTTCCATGACGCGGGATGCGATGCGCCTCCCGGTTGATGGCGTGGGTGATGGCGCGGCGCACCCGCACGTCGCGCAGCGGATTGCTCGGCAGCGGCTGGCCATCGGCGCCGGTGATGTTGGGCGCCTGCGCGCTCATCGCATCGAGGTAGAAGTAGTAGGTGAACACCGAATTGCCGAGCACGAGCTGCGTCGCCGGGTTCTCGCGGATGCGCTGGTAGAGGCCGGTCGGCACGTTGTCGATCACATCGACATCGCCGGCGAGCAGGGCGGCGACGCGCGCGCTGTCATTCGGCACGAAGCGGATCTGCACGCGGGCCCAGGGCTCGGGCGTGCCACGCCAGTTCGCGCTGCGCTCGAAGGTCACGTCCTGCGATGGCGTCCAGCGGCCCCAGCGATACGGGCCGGTGCCGATCGCGGCGCGGCCGCCGTTGAAATCGGCATCCGTCGCCCCTTCTGCCGCGCGCGCGCTCACCATCGCGATCGCCACCAGGAAGTCGGGCTGCAGGGGCGTCGGCACGGTGGTGCGCACGATCAGCGTGTGGGGATCGGGCGTTTCCACGGCGGCGACGTTGCGCACGGCGGCGGCATAGGTGCGCGGGCCGGTGGCGGCGCGGGCGCGCGTGATCGAGAACGCCGCATCGGCCGAGGTGAAGGGCGTGCCGTCATGGAACACCGCGTCGCGGCGCAGCTTGAATTCCCAAGTGACCGGATCGATGGCGCGCCAGGATTCCGCGAGCAGCGGCTCCGGGCGCAGCGTCGGGCCCTGGGTCAGCAGCGTCTCCCACACATGCAATTGCGCATTGCGGTTGGGCGTGAAGGTCTGGTGCGGGTCGGTGCCGTCCATCGACGCCTTGAAGGCGATGCGCAGCGTCTGCGCCGAAGCGGGCAGCGATGCGCCGGTGAGCAGCAGGGCAGCGGCGAAGGCGGCGCGGAGGCTGGGCATGGCGGATACTCCGAGGCAGCGCGAGGCCCCGGCGGCGCCGCACTTCACTCTGCGCGGTTTGCAAGGCATGTGCCAGCGCCCCGCAAGGCACATGCCGGCCCGTGAACGGCATCGGGCGTCTTGCCGATCCCCCGCGCCGCGCCCACCCTGCCCGGCACGCGGCAGAAGGGGGCACCATGGCGCAGCGGCAGATGCATCTGGGCGTCTTCGTCCTGGGCACCGGCAACCACGTCGCCGGCTGGCGCATGCCCGGCGCCTATGATTCCTTCCAGTCCCTGCCGGTCATCCAGCACATCGCGCGCATCGCCGAGCGTGGCCTGTTCGACCTGCTGTTCCTCGGCGACGGGCTGCAGGCCGGGGCGAACGACCATCCCTCCTTCACCGCGCGGTTCGAGCCGATCACCATGCTGGCCGCGCTGGCGGCGACGACGACGCATCTCGGCCTCGGCGCGACCATGTCCACCTCCT
Organism: uncultured Alphaproteobacteria bacterium; assembly: GCA_963732425.1. Classification (GTDB taxonomy): domain Bacteria; phylum Pseudomonadota; class Alphaproteobacteria; order Acetobacterales; family Acetobacteraceae; genus Neoroseomonas. The sequence continues at coordinate 7,721 of CAVSZN010000009.1, read as the reverse complement.
ATGCCGAGCCCTTCAACGTGGCGCGCTTCTATGCCTCGCTGGATCACCTCAGCGGCGGGCGCGCGGCGTGGAACGCGGTGACGTCATCCAACCCGCGCGCCGCGCCGAATTTCGGCCGCGCGCATCCACCCCACGATGCGCGCTATCGCGTGGCGGAGGAATTCGTCGATGTCGTGATGGGGCTGTGGGATTGCTGGGATGACGGCGCCATCGTCGCCGAGCGCGACACCGGCCGCTACATCGACGGCTCGAAGATGCGCGCGCTCGACCATGCCGGCGAATTCTTCACCGTGAAGGGGCCGCTGAACATCGGCCGCTGCCCGCAGGGCCGGCCGATCATCCTGCAGGCGGGCTCATCGGAACCTGGGCTCGAACTCGCCGCGCGCACCGCCGATGTGGTGTTCTCCGTGGTGCAGGACATCGAGGAGGCGCGCATCGCCTATGCCGCGCTGAAGGACCGCATGCCACGCTTCGGGCGCCGGCCGGAGGAGATCGCCGTGCTGCCCGGCGTCATGCCCATCCTCGGCCGCACGCGGCAGGAAGCGCGCGACGTGCTCGACCAGTTGCAGTCCTTCGTCAACGCGACCAATGCGGCGTCGCTGCTGTCGTCGCGCCTCGGCGTCGATGTGTCGGGCTTCGCGCTGGATGAATTGGTGCCGGACCTGCCGCTGCCCGACACCTCGCACGGCTTCGCCCGCGCCATGCTGTCCAAGGCGCGGCGGGAAGGGATGACCTGGCGCGACATGCACAACCTGACCGGGGCGGCGCGCGGGCATTGGGTGATCGCCGGCACCGTCGCCGACATCGCCGACACCTTGCAGGAATGGTTCGAGACGGGTGCCGCGGATGGCTTCAACATCCTGCCGGCCTGGTTCCCCGGCGCCTTCGACGGCTTCGTCGATGAGGTGGTGCCCGAACTCCAGCGGCGCGGGCTGTTCCGCACGCACTACACGGCGACGACGCTGCGCGGGCATCTCGGGCTGGAGATGCCGCGCAACCGGTTCTTTCCGGGGTGAGCGGCGTCGGCCGCGCGCCGATCTTCGTTTGCGTTGATTGCACGGTGGGACCGGAGAGGGCTTTGCCCCCTCCGGACCTCCCCCACCAAAGGCCTAAGGGCCTCTGGACACCTTGAGTTGGTGCCGGGCACGTACGGGGTCCCGGCACGGCATAGCCCGTGCCCAACGCCAGTATCGGTTTCCAAAGGCCCTGGCCTTTGGTGGGGTGGCTTGGAGGGGCAAAGCCCCTCTGCCACCGTCTCACCGCGCCGGCAGGAAGCCCACGATGTCCCGCGCCTTCGCCACGATCGGCTCGGCGATCGCGGAGGCGCGGTCCGCCCCGACCCGCAGCGCGGCATCCAGCGCCGCCGGGTCCTCCAGCAACCGCTTCATCTCCGCCGCGATCGGCGACAGATGCGCGATCAGCGCATCCGCCAGCGTGGACTTGAACGCGCCGAAACCCTGGCCGCCATGCTCGCGCAGCACGTTCTCCGGCAGGGTGCCGGTGATGGCGGCGAGGATGCCGACCAGGTTGCGCGCCTCCGGCCGGCCCTCAAGGCCCGCCATGTGCTCGGGCAGCGGCTCCGGGTCGGTCTTCGCCCGCTTGATCTTCTGGCTGATGGTGTCGGCGTCGTCGGTCAGGTTGATGCGCGACTGGTCGGACGGGTCGGACTTCGACATCTTCCTGCGTGCCGTCGCGCAGGGACATCACGCGGGCGGCGACACCCTGGATCAGCGGCTCGATGTTCGGGAAGAACTCCACGCCGTAGTCGTGGTTGAACTTCTGCGCGATGTCGTTGGCCAGTTCCAGATGCTGCTTCTGGTCATCGCCGACCGGCACCTTGGTGGCGTGATAGGCGTGGATGTCGGCCGCCATCAGGTTCGGATAGACGTAAAGCCCGGCCGACGACGCCTCCTGGTTCTTGCCGGCCTTGTCCTTGAACTGCGTCATGCGGTTCAGCCAGCCGAGCCGCGCCACGCAGTTGAAGATCCAGGCCAGTTCGGCATGCGCGCGCACATGGGACTGCACGAACAGGATGCAGCGCTTGGGGTCGAGCCCGCAGGCGATCAGCGCCGCGGCCATCTCCCGCGTCTGGCGGCGCAGCTCGGCCGGGTCCTGCCATTGCGTGATCGCGTGCAGGTCGACGACGCAATAGATCGCCTCCTGCGTGTCCTGCAGCGGCACCCAGTTGCGGATGGCGCCGAGGTAGTTGCCGAGGGTGGGCACGCCCGAGGGCTGGATGCCGGAGAAGACGCGGCTCATCGCACAGGACCATCATGGATGTGGGGCAGGCGTGATCCCGCTTCGGGGCGGGCGCGTCAAGGCCGGTCGTTGGTCCGCGCCCAGGCCTCGATCGCCGCGATCGCCGCCGCGCCGTCGATCACATCGGCATAGCGGCGGTCCACATCCAGCAGGTTCTGGTCATGCGCGGCCTGGTCATGGTCGCCCACGCAATCGGCCGGCACCATGACGCGGAAGCCGAGGGAGAAGGCGTCGATCACGCTCGCCCGCACGCAGCCCGAGGTGATGCAGCCGGTCACGATCACCGTGTCCACGCGTTCCTTCGTCAGGATCGAGGCGGCCGGCGTGGCGAAGAAGATGGAGGGCGCGGACTTCATCAGCACCACGTCGGGCCCCGCCGCGGCGATGCGGGGGTCCAGTTCCACCGATGGCGTGCCCGCCAGCAGGTCATAGACCGGGTCGGCCTTCCAATGCGGCGCGGCGCGCGCGCTGTGATAGCCGTTGACGCAGGCGACCACCGGCAGGCCGGCGCGCCTGGCGGCCTCGATCAGCGGCACGGTGTTGCGCACCGCCGCATCGACCATCGGCGCGCCGGCCATGGGGAAGGCGGGGTCGGTGAAGCCGCGCTGGAAATCCACCACCACCAGGCCGGGCTTGGCGCCGAACCCCTGCTTGCGGCTGCCGTAGCCGCGCGCCGTGTAGATGTCGGACATGGCTCTTCCCTCATGTCGCCTGCCAGGGCGGGTCGCGCCGCCTCGCCGTCGCCGGGCCGCGCGCCTGGCGCGTCGGCGGCGGTCGCAACCGGCATGCCTGCCAATCGCGCTGCCTCCCGCATGGTGCGTCGGACCGGGGGCCGAGCAGCGGCGCGGGGCACGCCGCGCGCCAGTCCCGGATACTGCTCGACGCGCCATGCCGCGCGCCGATGCCGGGCACGGCATGGCCGGCCGCTCAGGCCGGTGCCGGCCGGTGCCCGAAAATGGCGGTGCCGACCCGCACATGGGTGGCGCCCTCGGCGATCGCCGCCTCGAAATCACCGCTCATGCCCATCGACAGCACGGACAGGCCGTGCCGGGCGGCCAACTCGCGCAGGAAGGCGAAATGCGGCCGGGGGTCGCCCTCGGCGGGCGGGATGCACATCAGGCCGGTGACCGGCAGGCCGTGGTCGTCGCGCGCGGCGCGGATGAAGGCATCGGCCTCGGCGCGCGGGATGCCGGATTTCTGCGCCTCGTCCCCCGTATTCACCTGCACCAGGCAATCGGGCCGGCGGCCTTCCTTCGCCATGGCGGCGGCGATGGCGGCGGCGAGCTTCGGCCGGTCGATGCGTCTCGATCACGTCGGCCACGGCCACCGCGTCGCGCGCCTTGTTGGTCTGCAACGCCGCCGATGATGTGCAGGCGCATGGCCGGGTGGGCGGCGCGCAGGGCGGGGAACTTCGCCTCGGCCTCCTGCACCCGGTTCTCGCCGAACACGCATCTGCCCGGCGGCGAGGGCCGCGACGCACCGCCTCCTGCGGGTGGGTCTTGGAGACGGCGACGAGCGTCACCGCCTCCGGGGCGCGGTTGGCGCGCAGGCAGGCCTCGGCGATCCTGGCGCGGATCGCCGCCAGCTGGACGGGAATATCGGTGGCATAGGACATGGCATGGCAAGGCTAGGGCAGATCGGCGTGGACCGGAATCCATCGAATGGATGATGCCGCCGCGCTGCCAGCGCGGGCGCGGCGCCTGGTGCCGCCATTGCGGCGTGGCCGGCGGCTGCCGGCGCTGTGGCTCGTCTCCGACCCGGTGCGGCTGCCCGACCCATGCCCGGTGGCGGCGCGGGCTGCCGCGCGGGGCCGGGGTGCTGGCGCGCGGCACGGCGGCCCCGGTGCGGGCGCGCCTGGCCCGGATCGCGCGCCGGCGGGGCCTGACGGTGCTGGTGGCCGGCGACGGGCGGGCGGCGCTGGCGGCCCATGCCGGGCTGCACCTGCCGGATCGCCGCCCCTCGCAGGGCCTGCTGCCCTTCCTGCTGGCGCGGCGGGCGGGCGCACCCTGGGCGGTGCTGACGATCGCCGCCCATGGCGGCGGCGCGGCATCGGCACGGGCGCGACGGCTGGGCGCTGATCTCGCCTTCCTGTCGCCGCTGTTCCCGACGCGCAGCCACCCCGGCGCCTCGGCACTTGGGCCATTGCGCTGGCTGGCGGCGGCGCGGCGGCTTGGCGTGCCGGCCATCGCCCTCGGCGGCGTGGCGGCGGCGACGGCCCGGCGGGTTCCGCGTCAGGCCAGGGGGCTCGCGGCGATCGACGGGCTCGCGCCACAGGCTGTTGCCGCTTCGCCACACTGTCTCAGGTAAGTCGCGGAGGGCGCGACTGGGCGGTTGCCGCACGGCGCGGTGCCGAGACATAGTCCGGTGCAGGCCGCGACGCCGTCCTTCGCCCCAATTGGGGGAATGCGGCGGCGGGCCCTGTCCGGGGGGGCAGGGTGGCCGTCGGAACTGCCGGTATGCCGGCGATGAGGAGAACTAGAATGCGCAAGATTCTGCTGGGGACGACCGCCGTTGTCGGCGCCGCCCTGCTCGCGCCGGGGGCTTTCGCCCAGACGACGCGTGGCGGCGGTGGTGCAGTTGGTCAGGGCGTTCCGCTCCAGAACGGCTCCGGGTACCGTTGGCGTCGCCCCGACCCCGCTGAACGTGGGCCCGCAGGCCCCGTCGACGCAGGTGACGGCAGCCCCGACCCCGGCGATGGCCGGTGCCGGTGGCCTGACCATCCGCCTGGGTGGCTACTTCGCCTTCACGGGCGCCGCGGTGCAGGACGACTGGGACCGTGCCCGTAGCCGTAACAGCTCCGGCGGCACCAACAACGCCAATGCCCGTTCGCGCTACGACTTCCGCAACGACGCGGAACTGAACGTCTTCGTCGACGGCCGCACCTCGAACGGCATCACCTACGGCGCCGTGTTCGAACTGCAGATGGACAACACCGTTACCGCTTCGGGTGACGGCACGGCCGTCTCCTTCGATGAGCTGTACGGCTTCATCGGCTTCGACGGCCTGGGCACCTTCCGCTTCGGCCAGGAAGACAGCGCCGCCTCGCTGCTGCAGGTTCGCGCCCCGGCCTCGCAGGCCCTCGGCGGCGACGCCGAATGGGACGAGTTCATCGTCCAGACCGGCCTGGCCGACGGCTCGCCCTACATCATGTCGGGCATCAACGACGGCTCCGACGCGACGAAGGTCATCTACCTGTCGCCGCAGTTCGCCGGCTTTGACTTCGGCATGTCCTACGCCGCCAACGGTGGCGAAGGTGAGCGCACCAACCAGCAGAACTCGGCAACCACGTCGCAGCGCGACCGCACCGGCATCGAGAACGAGATGTCGGCGGCCATCCGCTATCGTGGCACCTTCGGCCCGGTGGGCGTGATCGCCGGCATCGGCGGCATGTGGGCCAGCGCGCAGTCGCGAATACCGCCGGCCAGGCGTTCGGCGCCATCGGCAACCCGCGGCCGCAGAGCGTGAATGCCTACACCGCCGGCCTCGTGCTGACGGGCTACGGCTTCTCGTTCGGTGGTGAATACACCTTCGGCCAGTATCGTGGCGCCTCCGTCGGCCGCAGCGCCGTCAACGCCGGTGTGGACGACTCGCAGCACTGGCTGCTCGGCGCGACCTACACGATGGGCCCGCTGATTTTCGGGGCTGTCTACGGCCAGGGTACGCAGGGCAACGGCGTGAGCCGCACGGGCACTGCCGCGGCTCCGATCTTCACGGACCTCGACGACCGCAAGCAGAGCCTCTGGGGCGTGGGCGTTGCCTACAACCTGGCGCCGGGTCTGGTGCTGTTCGGCCTGTACAACAACATCAACGACGAGAACGTGCCGACCAACACGCCGACCAATGCCCGCTACACGGGCGGCACCGGCACGAACCTGGCCTCGTTCAACGGCAGCAACACGCGCACGATCAACATCGGCGTGGTGGGCATCCGCCTCGCCTTCTGATCCTTCGGGACGGAAGCAACGGGGGCGGCAGGGGAAACCCTGCCGCCCTTCGTGTTTGTGGGGCGCTTCCAACGGGCCTCGCGTCGACACGACCAGCCAAGGGATCTGCCGATGGCGGCCGCCGTCGATCTCAACCCATGCATCGCCCTTCACCAGGCCGGACAGCTGGATGACGCGATCGCCTGCTATCGCCAGGCCCTGCCGCAGGACCGCGCCGGCGTGCAGGTCAATCGGCTTCTTGGCCTCGCGCTGTTCGCGAAGGGCGATGCCGCCGAGGCGCTGACGCATCTTCGCGCCGCGCTCGACCGCGCGCCGAGCGAACCCGCCCTGCTCAACGACATGGGCAATGTGCTGCGCGCCCTGGGCCGCCGGCCCGACGCCGTGCAGGCCTTCCGCCGTGCCATCGCCGCCAATCCCGGCTTCGCCTTCGCGCAGTTCAACCTGGCGGATGGCCTGCTGGAGATGGGCCGCCATGCCGAGGCGCTGGAGGTGTACCGCACCATCCTGATGCGCCGCCTCGACGGCATCGACGCGGATTTCCACAACAACCTCGGCACCTGCCTGATGGCGCTCGACCGCCCGGCCGAGGCGCTGACGGCCTTCGGCGCCGCGCTGAAGACCGACCCGACCCATGTCGCCGCCGCCGCGCATGCCGGGCTGCGCTGCAGCGGCTGGGCCGCAACAGTGAATCCGTGGCCTTCCTGCGCGACACCGCGCGCCGCGGCGGCGCCACGTCCAGGTGCTGACCACGCTCGGGCAGGGGCTGCTGAACCTGACCGACTTCGGCCCGGCGCTCGAGGTCTATGACGAGGTGCTGCGCCACCAGCCCGACCTCGAACGCGGCCTGACCGGCCGCGGCCTCGCGCTGAGCGGCCTAGCGACGACACGATGAGGCCATGGCCACGCTCGACCGCGCGGCGACGCTGCATCCCACGTCGCGCACGGTGCATCTCGTCAGCGGCAATGTCCGGCTGGTCGGCAAGGACGCCGAAGGCGCCATCGCCGCCCTTGCCCGCGCCGCCGCCTGCCGCCCGCTTCCGCGCCCGATGCCGCACTGGCCCTGCTGCTGTTCAACCGGCTGCGTCTTTGCGACTGGACGGAGTGCGGCGACAACGCGCGACGCCGTCCTCTCCGGCGCCGCCGAGGGAAGCCTGCGCCTGCCGCCATTCGAGGCGCTGTGCATCGTCGACGACCCCGCCCTGCATCTGCGCTGCGCCGGCCATTTCGCGCGGGAATTCCTGCCGATCCGCCGCGCCGCGCTGCCCGCCCGGGCGGAGGGCGGGCGCATCCGCATCGGCTACGTCAGCGGCGAATTGCGCGAGCATGCCGTCGGCCACCTGATGGCGCGGCTGCTCGAACTGCACGACCGCTCGGCCTTCGAGGTGCACGCCATCTCCCTCGGCCGGCTGACCGGGGACCCGGTGCAGCAACGCCTGCGCGCGGCGGTGGACGGCTTCCACGATGTCTCGACCATGCCGGAAGCCGCGGCGATCGAGCATGTGCGCGGCCTCGGCCTCG
>CAVSZN010000008.1:0-75703 GCA_963732425.1 uncultured Alphaproteobacteria bacterium | reverse complement strand
CGCGCGCCCTTCTTCATCCGCGCGATGGCGTCGCGCGAGATGACGTTGCGCGTCTGCTCGGTCAGCGGCGTGTGCAGGGTGATGAAGTCGGCCCGCGCGATCAGGTCGTCCAGCTCGACCTTCTCGACGCCGATCTCGACCGCGCGCTTCTCCGACAGGAAGGGGTCGAAGGCGATGACCTTCATCTTCAGCCCCAGCGCGCGGTCGGCGACGATGGAGCCGATATTGCCGCAGCCGATCAGGCCGAGCGTCTTGCCGAACAGCTCGACGCCCATGAAGCGGTTCTTCTCCCACTTGCCGGCCTTGGTCGACGCTGAGGCGTCAGGCAATTGCCGGGCCAGCGCGAACATCATGGCGATGGCGTGCTCGGCCGTGGTGATGGCGTTGCCGAAGGGCGTGTTCATCACCACCACGCCGCGCGCGGTGGCGGTGGTGACGTCCACATTGTCCACGCCGATGCCGGCGCGGCCGACCACCTTGAGCTTCGGCGCGGCCTCCATCAGCTCGCGCGTCACCTTGGTGGCGGAACGCACCGCCAGGCCGTCATAGTCGCCGATGATGGCGCGCAGTTCGGCCGGGGACAGCCCCGGCTTGAAGTCCACCTCGATGCCGCGATCGCGGAAGATCTGGACGGCGGCGGGGCTGAGCTTGTCGGAAATCAGGACCTTCGGCATCGCTCAGGCCACCACGACTTCGGATTCGACGATCGCGAACGCCCAGTCGAGCCAGGGCAGCAGCGCCTCGATGTCGCTGGTCTCGACGGTCGCGCCGCCCCAGATGCGCAGGCCCGGCCGGCGCGTCGCGATAGGCGCCGGCGTCCAGCGCGACGCCTTCCTTCTCCAGCAGGGAGGCGATCTTCTTCGCCGCCGCCGCCTGGGCCTCGGCCCCCATCACGGTGAACCAGGGCGCGGTGATGGTCAGGCAGATCGAGGTGCAGGACCGCGTCGCCGGGTCCTCGGCCAGGAAGTCATAGCCCGGCCTGGTCGCGACCCAGCGCGGCGATGGCGGCGAGGTTCGCCTCCGAGCGCGCGATCAGCCCCTTCAGCCCGCCGACGCTCTCGGCCCAGCGCAGCCCGTCGATCGCATCCTCGACGCAGAGCATGGACGGGCGTGTTGATCGTCTCGCCCTTGAAGATGCCCTCGATCAGCTTGCCGCCCTTGGTCATGCGGAAGATCTTCGGCATCGGCCAGGCGGGCGTGTGGCGATTCCAGCCGCGCGACGGCGCGCGGCGACAGCGCCAGCATGCCGTGCGCCGGCCTCGCCGCCCAGCACCTTCTGCCAGGACCAGGTGACCACATCGAGCTTGTCCCAGGGCAGGTCCATCGCGAAGGCCGCCGAGGTCGCGTCGCAGATGGCCAGCCCCTCGCGATCGGCGGCGATGAAGTCGGCATTCGGCAGCCGCACGCCGGAGGTCGTGCCGTTCCACACGAAGACGACGTCGCGGTCGAGCGTCGACCTGCGCGAGATCCGGCAGCCGGCCATAGGGCGCTTCCAGCACGCGCGCATCCTTCAGCTTCAGCTGCTTGACGACATCCGTCGCCCATTCCTTCGAGAAGGATCTCCCAGGCCAGGATATCGACGCCGCGCGCGCCGAGCATCGACCACAGCGCCATCTCGACCGCGCCGGTGTCGGAGGCCGGCACGATGCCCAGCCGCCAATCGGCCGGCATGCCCAGCACGGCCTTGGAGCGGTCGATCACCTCGGCGAGGCGCGCCTTGGGGTCCTTCGCGCGATGGCTGCGGCCGAGCAGCGCGGGCTCCAGCGCGGCGAGCGACCAACCGGGACGCTTGGCGCAGGGACCAGAGGAAAAAGCGGGGTTCGCCGGACGTAGTCCGGGCTTGCGGGTGGCGTTTGCCATGATGCAGCTCCCTTCCAGAAGCGAATGCGCCCCGGTGGGGGGGCGTGGCCCGCGCCGGCAGCGCGTCACGCGCAGGCCGGCTGCGCCGTGCATCACAGGTCGTCAGGCGTTCGGCGCCTCGGTCGGCCTGGGCGCGCTGTCGTCTGGCGCCGTGCCGCATCGCGGAGCGCTGCGGCGGCGCCATGCCGTCGGGGATGGTGAATCGCGCTGGCCGGCGCGCCACGCTGGGTCGCGGTGCTGGTCGTGCTGCTGGGGGTGGTGCTGCTCGCCATCGCGTGCCGGGACGCTCGCCGCCGGGCCGCTCTGCGAGCAGGCCCACAAGCTCACCGAGGATCTGCCGCGCTCCATCCAATCCCTGCGCGAGCGATGAGCGCAGAGCCCTGGGGCGCCTGGCTGCCGGACGCGTGACGCCTGCCGGAGGAGGCGCAACCGCGCGGCGATGGGCCTCGCCGCCACCGCCGCCAGCACCACGCTGCGGCTGGATCGGCAATGTCGCCGTCATCGTGCTGGTCGGTGTCTACCTGCGCTGCGCCGCGACGGACTACGTGGCGGGGCTGCGGGCGCTGCTGCACCAGCCTCGACGCGCCGGCGGCCGAGGCGCTGCGCGAATGCGGCGAGGTGCTGCGCGGCTGGTTGGCCGGCCAGGCCTTCGCGATGATCGTCATCGGCACGCTCGACCTGGGTCGGGCTGACGCTGCTCGGCGTGCCGCTCGCGGCGCCTTGGCGGTGCTGGCGGCGCTTGCTCGGCCACTTCATCCCGCAATATCGGCCCGGTCGCCGTCGCGCTGCGGCCATGCTGCTGGCGGCGACGATCTCGCCCTGGCTCGCCGCGGGTGGCGCTGCTGTTCCTCAGCCGCGCAATTCACCGAGGGCAATATCCTGACGCCGCTGGTGCGGCGCGGAGCTGGCCTCGGCCTGCCGCCGGCCGCGCTGCTGCATCGCGCAGGCTGCCGATGGCGTCCTTCTTCGGGCTGCCGGCGTAGCGTCGGACTGTCGTCGAGCTCGCCGCGGTGGCCGCGGTGCTGATCCGATCGCGGCGGATAGCGCCGACGGGCTGGCTCGGCCGCGACCCGGCGCCGGCCGGGCGTCGATGCCGCCGCAGGCTGACCGCGAGCGTTGCAGCGATCGACGCGACAGCGGATCGGTCGCGCTGGAATCGCTCTGCCGCCGCCGCATTCGCCGCCGCGATCAGGTAGCGTTCCGCGAGCTTCCGCACCGCCTTGTCGTCCTGCAGGCTGTCGATCTTGAGGCCGCGAGGTGACCGCGCGACCCTGCGTCTCGACCGACTGGATGGCCATGGCGTCGGGCAGGTCGAGCGCGCCGGTCACCACGCGCCGCAGCACGCGTGTTGCCCAGCACGTCGTAGACATCGGTCGCGGTCCTGGCCGATTCCAGGAAATACAGCGCGTCCGACAGCCCGGCCTGGGTGTCGTCGAGCCCGGTCCGGTACTGGTACTTCAGGAAGCCATTGGTCAGGCTCGATCGACCAGCGCGCTGTCGCGCAGCCCGTCGAGCCCGGTCGCATGAACGCCGAGCGTCGCCGCCGCCGCCTGCCAGGTGCTGCCGAGTTGCGCCGCCAGGCCGTCGCTGTCGTCCGGGTCCGACAGCAGGGCGCGGCGCACCAGCGCGCCGTTGCCCTCCTGCCCCGCCAGGCCGAGCGCGGGCAGCAGCACCTTGAGGATGCGCGGATCCTGCAAGGCCGTCTCGATCGTCTCGGCCTTGTCGAGCGCGGTGCGGAACTGCGCCAGGGCGGAGATCGAGACCGGCGTCCTTCTTCTCCCGTCTCGATGCCCTTGGCCTCGGCGCCCTCGGCGGTGGCGCGGTGCAGCGCCGGGATCGCCGTCGCCGCCGAGCCGGTGCTCGTGGCGTCGATGACGACACGCCGAACAGCGCCTGCACCTGCGAGAGCGAGAGGTCCATGCCCCAGCCTGCGCCCGGACCGGTGAAGTCGCGGCTTAACCCGGCAGGCGCGACGGGTCGAAGGTGATGCCGTGGTCGAGCGGCCCATGCCCCGCGCCAAAGCCCGGCGCCGCCGCGATCGCCGCCAGCACATAGGCGCGCGCGCGGATCACCGCATCGCGCAGCGACATCCCCTGCGCCAGGCCCGCGGCGATCGCGCTCGCCAGCGTGCAGCCGGTGCCGTGGGTGTGGCGCGTGTCGATCCGCGCGGAGGTGAATTCCTCCGCGCCTGTCCGCCGTCACCAGCAGGTCGGTGAGCGACATCGCCCTCCAGGTGCCCGCCCTTCAGCAGCACCGCCGGCACGCCAAGCGCCGCGCAGCGCCGTCGCCGCCTCGCGCATGTCGGCCACGGTGCGGATCGGCCGGCCGACCAGCACCTCGGCCTCGGGCAGGTTCGGGGTGATGACGGTGGCGAGCGGCAGCAGCCGCGCCTTCAGCGTCTCCACCGCATCGGCGGCGAGCAGCGGGTGGCCGCCCTTGGCGACCATCACCGGGTCGGCCACCAGCGGGATGCCCCGCGCGCGCGCGGCGAGTTCGTCGCACACCGCCTCGATCACCGGCACCGCGTGCAGCATGCCGGTCTTGATCGCATCGGCGCCGAGGTCGTCGAGCACCACGGCGATCTGCTGGCGGATGAAGTCGATCGGCACGCCCATGACGCCATGCACGCCGAGCGTGTTCTGCGCGGTCAGCGCGGTGATCGCGGTCATGGCGAAGCCGCGCAGCGCCGTCACCGCCTTGATGTCGGCCTGGATGCCGGCGCCGCCGCCGGAATCGCTGCCGGCGATGATGAGGACGCGGCCCTTCATGGGCGCGACGAAGGTTGGAGGGGCTTTGCCCCTCCAAGCCACCCCACCAGAGGCCTCAGGGCCTTTGGAAACCGATTTCCGGCACCGGGCCAGGCGGGCTGGCGCGGTGCCGTCGGCATGGGGGGGTAGCCGCGCGGTCGGGGCTGTCATGCCGCCCGCGCCTTGGCGCGGATCGCGTCTGCCAGCCGCGCCACCGTGTCCTCCACCAGCGCCTCGTCCTCCGCCTCGGCCATGACGCGGATCACCGGCTCGGTGCCGCTGGCGCGGATCAGCACGCGCCCGCGCGCGCCGAGCGCCGCCTCCTCCGCCGCGATCGCCGCCTTCACCGCCTCATCATGCAGCGGCGAGGCGCCGGCGTAGCGGACATTGACCAGCCGCTGCGGCAGCGGCGCGAAGCAGCGCAGCACCTCGCTGGCCGGGCGGCTGTTCCTCGACCAGCACGCCGAGCACCTGCAGCGCGGCGATCAGCCCATCCCCGGTGGTGCCGAAATCCGGCATGATCATGTGGCCCGACTGCTCGCCGCCGAGGTTGCAGCCGGTCTCGCGCATGCGCTCGCCGACATAGCGGTCGCCCACCGCGGTGCGCAGCAGGCCGAGCCCGCGCGCGGCGAGGAAGCGCTCCAGCCCCATGTTGGACATCACGGTGGCCACCACGGCGCCGCCGCGCAGCCGGTCCTGCGCCATGCCAGGACCGCGCGATCAGCGCCAGGATCTGGTCGCCATCGACGACCTGGCCGCGTTCATCGACCAGCACGACGCGGTCCGCATCGCCATCGAGCGCGATGCCGAGATCGGCGCGGCGTTCCTCGCACCAGCGTCGCCAGCGCCGCCGGCGCGGTCGAGCCGACGCCCCTGTTGATGTTGAAGCCGTCCGGCGCGACGCCGACCGACACCACCTCGGCGCCCAATTCCCACAGCACGGTCGGCGCGACCTTGTAGGCGGCGCCATGGGCGCAATCGACGACGACGCGCAGCCCCTCCAGCGTGCGGCCGCGCGGGAAGGACTGCTTGGCGGCCTCGATGTAGCGGCCCGGCGCATCCTCCAGCCGGCTGGCGCGGCCGAGGCGGCGACGGCGCCACCAGCGCCGCCGTCAGGTCGCCGGCCATCAGCGCCTCGATCTCGCATTCCTGGTCATCGGTCAGCTTCAGCCCATCGGGGCCGAACAGCTTGATGCCGTTGTCCTCATAGGGGTTGTGCGAGGCGCTGATCATCACGCCGAGATCGGCCCGCAGGCTGCGCGTCAGCAGCGCGATCGCCGGCGTGGGCAGCGGCCCGACCAGCACCACATCCATGCCCGCGCCGATGAAGCCGGCGGTCAGCGCCGGTTCCAGCATGTAGCCCGACAGGCGGGTATCCTTGCCGATCACGACGCGGTGGCGATGCGCGCCGCGGTTGAAATACCGCCCGGCCGCCTGGCCGAGCCGCAACGCCGTCGCCGCATCCATCGGCGCCTGGTTCGCGGTGCCGCGAATGCCGTCCGTGCCGAACAGGCGACGGGCGGACGGCGGGGGCATGACGTCGTCCTTGGGCATGGCGAGATCCTCTTGCCACACACCTACAGCGCGCGATGGTCGTTTGAGAAGGTCCCGGCACCCCTGCCCGGCGTTTGGCGTGCCGCCGGCAGCATGCTTTCCTCCGCCCCCAGGAAACGCGGAGCGCAGCGATCCATGACCGAACCCCCGACCCAGCAGGTGCCGGCCATCCACCACCGTCGCGTCGGCGACATCTGCCTGACCGTGGTGAGCGATGGCTTCCTCGAGGGGTCCATGGCGGTGCTGCAGAACATCAGCGTGGAGGACAGCTCCGAGATGCTGCGCGCGGTGTTCCGCCCGGTGCCGCGGCGGACCTCGCTCAACTGCTTCATCATCCAGTCCGGCGGGCGCACCGCGCTGATCGACACCGGCGCCGGCACGCATATGCAGAAGACGTCCGGCCAATTGCTGCGCAACCTGGCCGCCACCGGCATCGCGCCCGGCGAGATCGACACGCTGCTGATGACGCATCTGCACCCGGACCATTCGAACGGCCTGGCCACCGCCGAGGGCGGCGCCTTCTTCCCGCAGGCCGAACTCGCCATGCATGAGGCCGAGCACGCCTATTGGAACAGCGCCGAGGCGGAGGCCGAGGTCGCGCGGTCCGGCCAGGGCGTGCCAACCGGCGGTGCCTATTTCCCCATGGCGAAGCGCCAGATCGCGCCCTATGCCGACCGGATGCGGCTGTTCCAGGGCGGCGCCGAGGTGTTCCCGGGCGTCACCGCCATGCACTTCCCCGGCCATACGCCAGGCCATTGCGGCTATCTGATCGCCTCGGGCGGGCAGTCGCTGCTGATCTGGGGCGACATCGTCCACCTGCCGGAAGTGCAGGTGCCGCGGCCGGAGGTGACCATCCTGTTCGACGTGGACCCGCCCCAGGCGGCGGCGACGCGCCGGCGCGTCTTCGACATGGTGGCGACCGAGAAGACGCATATCGCGGGAATGCACCTGCATTTCCCGGCGACGGCGCATCTGGGGCGCGAGGGGGATGGGTACCGGCTGTTCCCCGAGGCGTGGTCGCAGACGCTGTAGGGAAGCCGGGAGGGGCGCCGCCCTATTCCGGCACGCGCCCCGACGCGCAGGCGCGCCACACCGCCAGCGCCTGCGACCGTCTCCGCCACATCATGCACGCGCAGCACGGAGGCACCCCGCGCCGCGCCGGCCAGCGCCGCCGCAAGGCTGCCCGGCACGCGCTGGCCGGCCGCCTCGACGCCCGACAGCGTGCCGATGAAGCGCTTGCGCGATGCGCCGAAGACCACCCGGCAGCCCAGCGCCGCGATCAGCGGCAGCCGGTCGATCAGCGCCAGGTTGTGCTCCATGGTCTTGCCGAAGCCGATGCCGGGATCGACCGCGATCCGCGCCCGGGGAATGCCCAGCGCCTCGCAGGTCGCCACCCGGTCGCGCAGGAAGCCCGCCACATGCACCGCCACATCGTCATAGTCGGCGAGGGACTGCATCGTGGCCGGGTCATCGCCGGGCATGTGCATCAGCACCACCGGCACCTCCGAGCGCGCCACCAGCGTCAGGGCCTCCGGGTCGTGGCGCAGGGCGGAGATGTCGTTGATCACCTCCGCCCCGGCATCCAGCGCGGCGCGCATCGTCGCGGCGTTGCGCGTGTCCACGCTGACCGGCGCGGCCTTCGCGAGTTCGCTGATGACCGGCAGGATGCGCGCGATCTCCTCCTCCGCCGTCACCGCGGCCGCGCCGGGACGGGTGGATTCACCGCCGATGTCGAGGATGTCCGCGCCCGCCTCCAGCATGGCATGGCCGGCGGCGATGGCGGCCGCGGCCTCGGCATGACGGCCGCCATCGGAGAAACTGTCGGGCGTGACGTTCACCACCCCCATCACCAGGGGGCGATCGGTCGGCAGGCCGGCGAAGGGGGCCGGTCGCTGGGCGATGGCGTGCATCGCGTCGTGCCAATCCTCCGGCACCTCGCGGATCGGGCCGACGCCGAGATCCTCCCCATCCTCGATGAGGCGGACGAAGGCAAAGGCGATGGCACCGCCCTGCAAGGGCAGGGCAAAGCCCTCGCGCACGGCATGGAAGGCAACGGGGCCCATGATGAGGCCCAGAGGTTCGACGAAGCGGCCAGTGGTCATGGCTGCGCTTTGCCCGATCGGCGGCGCCTTTGCACGGGGGGATTCGCACCCGGGGTCCCGGCCATGCCATCGGCCGGGCTGGCCAGGGCATCGCACCGTCACGGCCCGGCAATGGGCGGCGGGGACGATGGGCTTACCGGCGCCGCCCGGCCGGCCAGGCGCCGTCCAGGTAGGCGGCGACGGCGCGGTGATATTCCCCCAGTCCCGGCCGCGAAGGGCCGCCGCCGACCAGGCGGTTCATCGCCCGCCAGCGGCGCAGCACCGCCGCCGCGTCCCGCGCATGGCGACCGAGCCCGGCGCCATCGGCGGCGATCAGGCCGAGCGCCTGCGCGTATTCGGCATCGAACCGCCCGCCCTCGGTGTCCGTCGCCTGCCCCGCCCGCAGTTGGTACCGGTAGAGGAGGCCGTCCGCGACCGGCACCTCTCCGCCCGCGGCCGCCAGCACCGCCAGGTCGAACATCACGTCGTCGATCAGCCGGAACGGCCGGAACGCGGGCGCGAGGTCGCGCCTGGCGACCAGGTGCAGCGAGGCGAAGGCCGACGCCCAGCCGGCGAAACCGAAGCGCCGGGTCCCCTCGGCGGGGATGCGGCGCACCGCCTGGCCCGCGGCGTCGCGCACGATGCTCGGCACCACCACCGCGCCGGCCTTGCCCATCGCCGCCAGGGCGCCGGCCAGCGCATCGGGCGGGCCTTCGAGAGCGTCATCGCCATCGAGCATGAGGACATGGGCGCCGGTTGCGATCGACAAGGCCCGGTTGCGTGCGGCATGGGCGCCACTCGCCACCGGCCCGACCGCGGCGAAGCGCAATCGCGGGTCGGCCGGCAGGACATCCGCATAGTCCGTCCCGTCATCGGAGGCGACGACCACCTCGACGGCCACGCCGCCCGCGCGATCCAGGACCGATGCAACGGCGCCGGGCACCTCGCGCCGCAGGCGATGGGCGGCGATGAGGATGGAAAGGTCGGGGCGAGCCATGGCCCGCATCATTGCCAGCCGGCGCGACCGGAGGCGAGGCCCCGCCGGTGGCCAGGGTGAATCAATCCATCCACAGATTCATCCACAAGCAAAAGCATTTGACTGTGGCTGCGGAACCTAAATAGAACATCCGTCGACGTTGCCCATTTGTTCCGACCGAGTTGCAGGACCCGGCGCCAGGAGGAGGAGCAGGAATGCTCACGCGCAAGCAGCACGAACTGCTCATGTTCATCGACCGGCACCTGCGTGAGACAGGGTTCTCGCCTTCCTTCGAGGAAATGAAGGGCGCGCTCAGCCTGAAGTCGAAGTCAGGTATCCACAGGCTGATCACCGCCCTGGAGGAACGTGGCTTCCTGCGCCGCCGCGCCCATCGCGCCCGCGCGCTCGAAGTCATCCGCCTGCCCGAGAACCTCGCCCCGCGGACGGGCCGCGCCGCGCCCAAGCTGCCCGAGGCACCGCTCGGCCCGAATGTCATCCGCGGCCCCTTCGGCACCCACCAGCCGGCGCGCCCGCCGGCCGATCTCCATGAAAGCGCCCCGGTCACCCTGCCGCTGTATGGCCGCATCGCCGCCGGCCTGCCGATCGAGGCGCTGCGCGACAATGGCGCGAGCGTCGATGTCCCGGCCAGCCTGATCGGCAACGGAGACCACTACGCGCTCGAGGTCGCCGGCGATTCCATGATCGATGCCGGCATCCTCGACGGCGACACCGTCATCATCCATCGCGCCGAGACGGCCGAGAACGGCTCGATCGTCGTCGCCCTGGTCGATGAGAACGAGGTGACGCTGAAGCGCATCCGCCGGCGCGGCAATTCGATCGCCCTGGAGCCGGCGAACCCGCGGCATGAGACACGCATCTTCGGGCCGGATCGGGTGCGGGTTCAGGGGCGTCTGGTCGGGCTGCTGCGGCGGTATTGAAGCCCGAAGGGGCGCAAGGCCCCTGCCCCGGGCAGCGTGCCCCGGCGCCCACGAACGACATGCGGCGCTGACGGCCACGCCCTCCGCGCGGCGCTACTCGATAGGCGCGGGCGGCATTTCCTCCCGCCCGCGCGGCACCGGCATGGGCGGCACCCAGGGGCGCTCACCGCGCCAGGCGCGATCCGAGACGACACGCACCCCCTCCGCCGCGAACCAGGCGGCATGGGGTCCGTTGCGCCAGACCGAGAAGCGGTCGATCACCTGGCTGCCCGCGCAGCGCCCGCGCAGCGGCTCGGCCGAGACCACCAACGCCGCGCGGCCGCAGGCATCGCCCGCCGCCTCCCCGCGCAACAGCAACGCCACCGCGCCGTCGGGCAGCGGTTGGAAACGGCAGGCACCGCGCACGCAGGAAATGGCGCCGCCGGCCTCCTCGCCAAGCGCCGGCAGCGCGCGCGCCTCCCGCAGGCCGTGGCTGCGCAGCCAGGCGTCGCGCGTCAGCGCCGAGGCGCCGGATTGCCGCTGCAGCCACAACTCGCCACCGGCGGCCACCCCGATCAGCCGCGCGTCACCCGACACGAACAGGTCGGGCGGACGATGCAACACCGGGCTCAGCAGGCCCAGCAGCAGCACCGGCACACCCGCCCATCGCCAGCGGCATCGCCACAGGCACAGCCAGGTCATCCCGAAGGCAACGCCGGCGAGGCCCCAGGCCGACAGCGGCCGGGCCGTCTGCGCCGCGCCGGGCCAGGACGCGACCTCCCGCGCGACGGCCAGCACAGCCTCGCACCCCCAGCCCATCACGGTGAGGGCGGGACCCTCGAGCCCCACCGGCATCAGCACCGCGGCGAGCATCCCGGCCGGCATGACCAGCACCGAGGTCAACGGCACCGCCATCGCGTTGGCCGCCACGCCGTACCATTGCAGCCGGCCGAAATGCGCGAGGCCGTAGGGCGCCGTGGCCAGCCCCGCCAGCACCGAGGTGCCCGACCAGCCCGGCCGCGAAAACCAGCCCCTTCCGCCACCAGGCGCCATCGCCGCGCAGCCGCGCCATCGGCCCCTTCAGTGCCTCCCACCCCGCGATCAGGGCGAGCACGGCGGCGAAGGACATCTGGAAGGACGGCCCCAGCAGCGCCTCGGGGGAGACCACCATCACCGCCGCGGCCGCCAGGGCGAGGCTGCGCATCGACACCGCCTGCCGCCCCGTCAGCAGCGCCAGCGTCACCAGCACCGCGGTGGCGAAGGAGCGCTGCATCGGCACCTGCGAACCGGTCAGCAGCATGTAGAAGCCGCCCGCGACCAGGGCGGCGACCCCCGCGCAGGCCTTGCCATCCACCCGCAGCGCCAGCCAGCGCCAGCAGGCGATCAGCAGGCGCACCACCCAGAACGTCACGCCCATGACGATGGCGATGTGAAGGCCGGACACCGAGAGCAGATGCGCCAGCCCGGAATCGCGCATGGCGGCAAGGTCGGCGCGCGGGATCGCACTCTGCCCGCCGGTCAGCAGCGCGCCGGCGACCGCCCCTGCAGCACCCGGCACCACCGCCGCGACGCGCGCCTCCAGCGCCGCCCGCACGCCTGACAGCGGTCGCCCGCTGCCGACCGCCACCTCGACCGCCGACGGGCCGATGGCGAAGCCCGCGCCGCCCTGGCCGGCGAAGAAGGCCGAGCGCTGGAAATCCCACGCGCCGGGAAAGGCGGGCGCCGAGGGCGGGCGCACCAGGGCGCGAACCGTGACGCGGTCGCCCGGTTCAGGCCGCGCCGGGTCATTGGCGCGCAGGCGGATGCGGAAGCTGCGCGGCTGGACGGGTTCCTCCGGGCCGAAGCGAACCTCGGCGAGGGTCAGCCGGCGCCCTTCCGGCAGCAGGCTCACATCCTGCACGATGCCGCTCAGCACCACCGCCCGGCTGGGCGGCGTGGCCAGTGGCGCGGCCCGCCAGGCGTGCCAGGCCGCGACCCCGAAGCCGAGGGCGGCCGCGCCGGCCAGGCCGATCGCCCAGCCCGCCTGCGGCGCACGGATCGCCACCAGGATCGCCAGCGCGACCAGCACCGGGCCGGCCGCCAGGCTCCAGCCCGGCGGTTCCTCCCGCAGGCCGAAATAGGCGGCCACGCCCGCGCCCATCGCCACCGCCAGCCACGGCGCCAGCCTGCCACGTTCGCCGGCCAGCAACAGGCCTGCCGCATGCGCGACGGCGCGCAGACGGTCGAGGGCACGGTCCAGGTCAATGCGCGCCACGGTGCTGGACAGGGCGATGATCCACAACTTATGCGGTTCATCGTAGCCTCATTGACGGGCGAGGCGGGAGTGCCTTGCGCCGGGCGGGTTCACCCGGGGCGGCCGATCTGGTCTAAGGAGCACCTTCGCGATTGAGCCCAGGTATCATGTCCGTCCGCACCCGCTTCGCTCCCTCCCCCACCGGCTACCTGCATATCGGCGGGGCGCGCACCGCGCTGTTCAACTACCTGTTCGCCCGCCACCATGGCGGCGCCTACCTGCTGCGCATCGAGGACACCGACAAGGAACGCTCCACCCAGGCGGCGGTGGACCAGATCCTCGAAAGCCTCGCCTGGCTTGGCCTGTCCCCGGACGAGGCGCCGGTGTTCCAGGCGAGCCGCGAGGCGCGCCACGCCGAGATCGCCCGCGCGCTGCTCGACATGGGCCACGCCTATCGCTGCTGGGCGACGCCGGAGGAACTGACCGAGATGCGCGAGCGCGCCGCCGCCGAGGGCCGCCCGCCGCGCTACGACCGCCGCTGGCGCGACCGCGAGCCGGGGCCCGAGCAGGAGGGCAAGCCCTACGTCATCCGCATCAAGGCGCCGCTCGATGGCGAGACGCGTCGTGCAGGACCTGGTGCAGGGCGAGGTGCGCGTCGGCAATGCCGAACTGGACGACATGATCATCCTGCGGTCGGACGGCACGCCGACCTACCTGCATGCGGTGGTGGTGGACGACCACGACATGGCGATCACCCATGTCATCCGCGGCGACGACCACCTGACCAACACCTTCCGCCAATGCATGGTCTATGACGCGATGGGCTGGCGGCGGCCGCACTTCGCCCATATCCCGCTGATCCACGGCGCCGACGGGGCGAAGCTGTCCAAGCGCCACGGTGCGGTCTCGGTGCTCGATTTCCGCGAGCAGGGCTATCTGCCCGAAGCCGTGAACAACTACCTGCTGCGCCTCGGCTGGGGCCATGGCGACGAGGAAGTCGTCCCGCATGACCGCGCGGTCGAGCTGTTCGACATCAAGGATGTCGGCCGATCGGCGTCGCGCATGGACTATGCGAAGCTGACCCATCTCAACGGCGTCTATCTGCGCCAGGCCGACGACGAGCGGCTGACACGCGAAGTGCTGGAGACTCCTCGCCCGGCGCGGCATCCTGTTCGGCACCGATGGCGCGCAGCGCGTCGGCATGCTGATGCCGGACCTCAAGGAACGCGCGCGCACGATCGAGGAACTCGCCGGCGCCGCCGCCTTCGCCGCGCATGAGGGCCCGCCGGCGATGGAGGCGAAGGCGCTCGCCCTGCTGACGCCCGAGGCCAAGGCGCGGCTGGCGAACCTCGCCGAATTCCTCGCCGATGCGCCATGGGAAAAGGCCGACCTTGAGCAATGGCTGCGCGACTATGCCGATGTGAAGGGCGTGAAGCTCGGCCAGGTGGCGCAGCCGCTGCGCGCCGCGCTGTCGGGCAGCACGACCAGCCCGCCGATCAATTCGGTGCTGTGGGCGCTGGGGCGCGATGAGAGCCTGCTGCGGATCTTCGCCGCGGCGGAGTGAGCAACGTCGCGGGCGGCGTCAGCCGCCCGCGATGCGCCAGGCCAGCGGCCCGCTGCGCTCGATCCGCGCGAAGCGGTCCCAGGCGGCCAGCGCGCCGACCGTCAGTTCCTCCCAGGCGCCACGCATCGCCTGCGTCGGGTCGTCGATGCCGCGGAACAGCGGCAATGCGTGGCGCGTCACGACCACGCCGCCATCGGCCTGCGGCCTGGCCTCGGCCGTATCGCCCTCCGCTGCCGCCATCGCCACCATGAAGGCGGGGAAATCGGTCGCGCCCAACGCCGCCGCCGTCGCATGGACATGCTGCATGCCGACCAGTCGCGCCGCGTGGCCGAGCAGTCGCCCGCCAGCCTCCTCGCCCCATAGCGCCACGGCCTCCTGCATCACCGTGCGGGCGTATTCCATCGCATAGCCGCGCTTCGCCTTGGCGACGCGTGCCGCCGGCCAATCCGCCGCCGGCAATGACGGCGCCTGCGCCGGATCGAAGCGCGGCATCCGTTCCTGCTTCGCGAAGCGCAGCCGCTCATGCTCGGCGAGGTCGCGGTCATGCTCGATGTAGTAGCCTTCGAGCCCCGGATCGCCATCCACCGTCTGCCCGGTGCAGACGAAGCCGAGGCCGAGCCGCCCGAGCATCACGCCGTTATTGGCGTGCCAGCCGCGCAACATGGCGGCATTCACCGCCGACGGGATGCCGCAGATCGTCGCCCCCGGCCACACCCAGCGCGGCGGCGGATAGCGGATCCACGCCTTGCGCGGGCTTTCCTCGACATATTCGACGCCGACGCCGCCGATGAAGTTGGACAGGTAGTGGTAGCGCGCCGCTGCGACGGCCGGCGGCAACCTGTCCAGCCCCAGCTTCGCCAGCCCCGGCAGGAAGGTCTGCTGCTGCTGGCGGCGGAATACGCGGAACACCAGCTCCGCCGCATCCGCCGGCCCGCGTCGCGACACGGCGGCGAGCACCGTGCCGGTGAACCAGGCATGGTACCAGTCGCCCACCGCCTCCCAGGCGGCGCGGTCGTCCATCGGTTCAGTCCGCGCGGATGTTGCTGCGCTGGATCACGCCGCCCCATTTGTCGAGTTCGGAGCGCATGAAGGCGGCGAATTCGGCGCGCGAATTGCCGCCCGGGATGGCCCCCTGGTTGCTCAGCGACTGGCGGATCTCGGGGTCGTTCAGCGCCCCGGCGATCGCCGCGTGCAGCTTCTCGAGGATCGGCTGCGGCACCTGCGCCGGCGCGACGAAGCCATGCCAGTTGTTGGCATCGACCGAGGGCAGCCCGACCTCGGTCATGGTCGGCACATCCGGGATCCAGGACAGGCGTTGCTGCGTGCCGACCGCCAGCGCCCGCAATGCGCCGGCGCGCAGATGCGGCAGCAGGATCGGCAGGTCGGCGAAGCCGAGTTGCACCTCATTCTGCAGCAGCGCGGTCGTCAGCGGCGAACCGCCGCGATAGGAGACATGCGTGATGTCGATGCCGGCCGCCGCGCGCAGCAATTCGCCAGCCAGGTGCGGCATGCTGCCCGATCCGGCCGAACCGTAATTCAGCTTGCCAGGCTGCGCCTTCGCCGCCGCGACAAGTTCGGCCACGGTGCGATAGGGCGTCGCCGCCGGCACCACCAGCGGCTCGGGCACCAGCGCCGCGAGGGTGATCGGCGCCAGGTCGCGCAACGGATCATACGGCGTGCCGCGGTCCAGCCTGGGCGAAATGGCGAGCCCACCGGCGCTGCCGATGCCGAAGGTGTAGCCATCCGGCGCCGCCTTCGCGACCACGTCCACGCCGGTCACGCCACCGGCGCCCGCCCGGTTGTCGACCACGACGGGCTGCCCCAGCGTCGCGGTCAGCCGTGGCGCGAGCACCCGCACGATGATGTCCGACGGTCCGCCCGCCGCGAAGGGCACGATCACGCGGATCGGCCGGTCCGGCCATGCGGCCTGCGCGAGGGCGGGCGTTGCGAGGGAAATGGCGGCAATGCCGCCGAGCAGGGACCTGCGGTCCATCGTGAATCCTCCATGCCCGGCTTCTGTACGCAGGGGCTTGGGGGCAGTATCGGCCAATCGCGCCGCGCGCGGAAGGGAACGCCGAATGAAGATCACCAAGGTCACCACCCATCACCACCGCACCGACTTCACCTATGGCGCGAGCGCCGGCGGCGTGGGCGGCAACCTGCACCTCAAGGCGATGGACACGCTGCTGGTGCGCGTCGAGACCGATGCCGGCATCCATGGCTGGGGCGAGGGATTCGGATTCACCCTGGTGGACACAACGAAGGATGCGATCGACCGGCTGGTCGGACCCGCCTGCATCGGCCAGGACGTCCGCGACATCGCCGCGCTGATGCGCATGCTGGCGCGCCGCTTCCACAATTTCGGCCGCAACGGGCCGGTGACCTTCGCGCTCTCGGCAATCGACATCGCGCTGTGGGACATCCGCGCCAAGGCGGCGGGCAAGCCGCTGCATGCGCTGCTGGGCAACGCCGCGCGTCCGGCCGTGCCGGCCTATGCATCCCTGCTGCGCTATGGCGCGCCCGAGGATGTCGCGCGCAACGTCACCGACGCCCTGTCGCGCGGCTATCGCCACATCAAGCTGCACGAATTCGACCTGCGCTGCATCCGCGCCGCCCGCGACGCCGCCCCGCGCGAGGTCCCGCTGATGCTCGACATCAACTGCGTCTGGGACACCGAGGCCGACGCCGTGCAGTTCTGCGAGGACGTCGCGTCGCTCAACATCGCCTGGGTCGAGGAACCGATCTGGCCGCCCGAGGACATCCCCGCCATCGCGCGCATCCGCGCCGCCGCGGAGGTGCCGATCTCGGCCGGCGAATGCAACGGCACGGTCGAGGATTTCTGCCGCATGTTCGAAACACGCGCGGTCGATGTCGCGCAGCCTTCGATCACCAAGATCGGCGGCATGTCGGCGATGCTCGAAATCGCCGAACTGGCGCGCGAGGCCGGCGTGCGACTGGTGCCGCATTGTCCCTATTTCGGGCCGGGGCTGCTGGCGACGCTGCATTTCCTCGCCGCCACCGAGGAAGCCGAACCGATCGAGATCTACTTCGCCGACCTGAAGCGCGCGCCCTATGGAGATGCGCTGGTGCCGAAGGGTGGGGTCATCGCGGTGCCGACGGCGCCGGGGCTCGGGCTGGAGCCGGATATCGCCTGACGGATCGGAGAGGGGCGCCGCCCCTCTCCGAACCTCACCCCGCCAAAGGCCCGGGCCTTTGGAAACCGTCACCTGGCGCCGGGCGGGGTGGGCATTCGCCTGGCTGGGCGCCGCCTGCGCGGAAGGGCCAGGCGGCGGGTGCAGCCAAGGGCGCCTGCGTCATCCTTCCAGACGGCACATTCGCGGCGCGGGCAACCTCGCGCCACTTCGCGATCTCGGCGCGGATGAAGGCGGCGATCTCCTCGACCGAACGCGGGTCGGCCACCGCGCCCATGCCCGCGATGCGCCCGGCGATCGCCGGGTCGCGCAGCACCGCGACGACATCGGCGTTGATGCGGCGGATGATCGCCGGCGGCGTCGCCGGCCGGCGCCACCAGGCCCGACCAGCCCGCGGCCTCGATAGCCCGGCACCATCGTCTCGGCGATGGTCGGCACATCGGGCAGTTGCGGCACGCGCCGCAGCGAACACATCGCGATCGCCTTGACCCGCCCATCGCGGATATGCGGCAGGGCGGATGCGACGGAATCGGTCATCAGCTTGACGTTGCCGGCGATGACATCGGCGATCGCCGGCCCGCTGCCCCGGTAGTGCACGATGTTGAACCGCATGTTGGTGCGCAGCATCAGCAGTTCGGCCGCCATGTGCTGGCTGGTCGCCGGACCGGCCGAGGCCATGTCGAGTTCGCCCGGCTTCGCCCGCGCCGCGGCAATCAGGTCCTGGATCGTCGATTGCGGCAGCGACGGATGGGCGATGACCAGCAGCGGCACCATCGCGACATTGCTGATCGCGGCGAAATCATTCTCGGCGTCATAGGGCAGGCGCGGCAGCACCGAAGGGTTGATGCCGAGCGTGCCGGAGGTGCCCGCCGTCAGGGTATAGCCATCGGGCGCGGCGCGGGCGCCGGCCTCCAGCGCCGGCGCGCCCGCGCCGCCCGCGCGGTTCTCGACCACGACGCGCTGCGGCCAGCGCTTCGACAATTCATCCGCCACCAGACGCGTGATGATGTCCGACGCCTGCCCGGGCGGGAACGGCACGATGATGCGGACCGGCCGGTTCGGCCAGTCGGACTGCGCATGCGCGACAGCGGGCAGCAAGGGCAGGCTGGCGGCGCCGAGCAGCGCGCGGCGGGCGATGGGCATGTTCTGGTGGTCTCCTCCGGAAGATCGCAGTCTATCCACCGGTCAGCGCATCCTCCAAGCGGGCACGCTCGCGTTGCGCCACGCGACGGCGATGGGCGGCGGCACGGCGGTCGCGCAGAATGGCAAGCACCTTTTCCGCCCCGCGCGCCAGCGCCAGGGCGTCGCGCTCGGCCTCCTGCGCGGCCTCGGCACGCGCCACGGCCTCCCGTTGCGCCTGGCGCGCGGCAAGGCCACAGGCCAGGAACGCGCCATAGGTGAACAGCACCCCGGCCGGTTGCACGGCGCGGAGCGCCGCCTCGGCGGCGGCGGCGGCCTGCTGCTGCGCCGCCAGCGCGGCACGGGCATCGGCCAGGCTGCGCTGCGCATCCTGGACCTCGATGGCGCGGAGTTTCGACAGGGTGGCAAGCGGATCGCGGGACATGGCGGGCGGATCATGCGGCATCGCTTTCTACCGAGGCGTTAAGGCGCCGCTGGCGCCCGGGGGGCCGGCATGGGAGATTTCCGGCGAGGGAATTGCGAAGGAAACACCATGGCCTTGCCGTCCAACACGCATCGCATCGCCGTCCTGCCGGGCGATGGCATCGGCACCGAGGTGACGGCGGCCACCCTTGCCGTGCTCGAACCGCTGGCCAAGCGCCACGGCCTCGGCCTCGTCTATGAGGAACTGCGCGCCGGCGCCTTCTGCTACCGGGACACCGGCACGGCGATGAGCGAGGAAACCTTCGAGCGCGCCGCGAAGGCCGATGCGATCCTGCTCGGCGCCATGGGCTGGCCGGCGATCCGCACCGATGACGGCACCGAGATCGCCCCGCAACTCGACCTGCGGTTCCGGCTGAACCTGTATGCCGGCGTGCGGCCCTTCCGCGCCCTGCCCGGCGTGCCCGTCGCGCTGGCCGACCCGCGCGCGCGGGACATCGACTTCGTCCTCGTTCGTGAAAGCACCGAGGGCCTGTTCTACTCGCGCGACCGCGGCATCGTGACGCACGACATGGCCGAGGAGACGCATGCGCATCACCCGTGCCGTCACCGAGAAGCTGGCGCGCTTCTCCTTCAACCTGGCGCAGCGGCGGGCGGCGCGGCGCGGCAAGCCGGCCACCGTCACGCTGGTGGACAAGGCCAATGTGTTCCGCGCCTTCGCCTTCATGCGCGGCATCTTCAACGAGATCGCGCCGGCCTATCCCGACGTCGCGCATGGCGCGCACTACGTCGATGCGATGGCGCTCGACATGGTGCGCAAGCCCTGGACGCTCGACGTGCTGCCCACCGAGAACATGTTCGGCGACATCCTCTCCGACCTCGCGGCGGGGCTGATCGGCGGCATGGGATTCGCGCCCTCGGCCGATGTCGGCGACACCCATGCGGTGTTCCAGCCCGCCCATGGCACGGCGCCCGACATCGCCGGCCAGGGCCTGGCGAACCCGACGGCGACGATCCTGTCGGCGGCGATGATGCTCGACTGGCTGGCGGACAAGGGTGCCGGCCAGGCCTATGCCGATGCGGCCGCCGAACTGGATGCGGCGGTCGATGCGGCCTTCGCCGACGGCCTGCGCACCGCCGATATCGGCGGCGGCGACGGCACGGCGGCGGCGGCGATGGCGATCGCGTCCAGGATCGGTTCAGCGCCCGGCTGAACCGCCCTGCAGCCACACCGCGTCGGCGCCGAGTTCCGGCCAGCCGATCGCGCGGACCGCCTTCGCGGCGGCCTCCGCCCCCGGCAGCGCGGCATCCCAGCGCGCGGCGATGATGCGCTGGCCGGTGACAGGCCCGCCGCATCCGGACAGCAGCCAGGCGAGCGGCGGCCCCATGATCGCCGGCTTCAGCATCGCGTCGCGCGACCAGCCGGCATCGGCGCCGATGAAGGGCGTATCGGTCGGCCCGCCCGGTATCAGCACATTCACCGTGATGCCGGTCCCGGCCAGTTCCTGCGCCCAGACCGCCGAGGCCGCCTCCAGCGCCGCCTTGGTCGCGCCATAGGGCAGCACGCGCAGCATGGTGCGGAAGGATGTCGTGTTGTTCACCACCCTGCCCCAGCCGCCCGCGCGCATCATCGGCAGCGCCGCGCGCATCAGCAGCATCGGCGCGCGGACATTGATGGCGAAGAAGCGGTCCCAGGTGGCGCGCGTCCAGTTCCTCGATGCGACGGCACGCGCGTCTCCGCATCCGGACGCAGGCTGGAGACGCCGATGCCGGCATTGTTCACCACCGCATCGACCCGGCCGAACGCGCGACGGCGGCCTCGGCGACGCCATCGCGGCAGCCTGCCTCGGTGGCGAGGTCGGCGCGGATCGGATGCAGCGCGGCGCCGGGATGCTCAGCCGCGCAGTGTTCGCAGCCCCGCCGCGTCCCGGTCGAGTGCCGCCACGCGCATGCCCGGCGCCGAGGGCCGCGGCGACCATGGCCCGGCCGATGCCTCCGGCCGCCCCGGTGATCAGGATGTTGCGCGCCATCGGTCATCTCCTCGCGTTTGCCGGACCGCAGCCTGGAACCGCGGGGCGGATTTGCCCAGGGCTGACCTGACGCGGACCGCTCGGCTAGGCTGACGGCCTTGGGAGAGGACCGTTCATGCGCGTGATCATCGCCGGCGGCGGCATCGGCGGCCTGGCGGCAGCCCTGTCGCTGCACCAGGCCGGCATCGAGGTCGAGGTCTTCGAGCAGAGCCCCGAGATCAGGCCGCTCGGCGTCGGCATCAACGTGCTGCCGCATGCGATGCGCGAACTGACCGAACTCGGCCTGCAGGAACGGGTCGTGGCGGCCGGGGTGGCGACGCAGGAACTCGCCTACGCCAACCGCTTCGGCCAGATGATCTGGTCCGAGCCGCGCGGGCGCGCACGCCGGCTATTCCTGGCCGCAGGTGTCGATCCATCGCGGCCGGCTGCACCTGGAACTGCTCGCGGCGGCGCGCGAGACGGCTCGGCGATGCGCGCATCACCCTCGGCGCCCGCATGACCGGCTTCGAGCAGGACGATGCCGGCGTGACCGTGCGCTTCGAGGATGGCCGCAGCGCGCGCGGCGATGTCCTGGTCGCCGCCGACGGCATCCATTCCGCCGCGCGCACGCCTGTTCTACCCGCATGAGGGCCCGCCGATCTGGAAGGGCCCGATCCTGTGGCGCGCGACCACCATCGCCGCGCCCTTCCTGACCGGCGCGACCATGGCGGTGGTCGGGCAATCGCGACGTGAAGTTCGTCGTCTACCCGATCGCCGAGGAACCCGATGGCCGCAGGCTGACCAACTGGATCGCCGAGATCCGCGTCCCCGCCGACCAGCAATGGAAGCGCGAGGATTGGAACCGCCCCGGCCGGATCGAGGATTTCCTGCCATGCCTTCGAGGCCTGGCGCTTCCCCTGGCTCGACGTTCCGGCGCTGATCCGCTCGGCGCAGTCGGTCTATGAATTCCCGATGGTCGACCGCGACCCGCTGCCGCGCTGGACGCATGGGCGCGTCACGCTGCTCGGCGATGCGGCGCATCCGCTGTATCCGATCGGCTCGAACGGCGCCTCGCAGGGCATCCTCGATGCGCGGACGCTGGCGCTGAAACTCGCGACGCATCGCCGACCCGCGCCGCGGCGCTGCAGGCCTATGAGGCGATCCGCCGCCCGGCCACCGCCGCGCTGCTGCAGGCCACGCGCGGCGACGGGCCGGACCTGGTGCTCGACATGGCCGAGGAACGCGCGCCGGAGGGCTTCGACGACATCGAGGCGGTGCTGCCGCTGGCCGAACGTGCCGAGATCGCCGCCCACTACAAGCGCCTCGCCGGCTTCGAGCCGGCGATGCTGAACGCCCGCCCCAGCCTCAACCCACCCCGGAGAGCCGCATGAGCCAGCACTACATCCCCGTCCGCGAGGACTGGCTTGCCGCGCGGCAGGAGGAGATCCTCGACCCCGGCCAGCGCATCGTCGATCCGCACCACCATCTGTGGGAACGGCCGGGCTGGCGCTACCGGCTCGACGACATCCTGGCCGACATCCGCACCGGCCATGACGTGTATGCGACGGTGCTGGTGCAGGCGCGCGCCTTCCACCGCGCCGATGGCCCCGAGGAACTGCGCCCGGTCGGCGAGACGCAATACGCCGCCGGCGTCGCCGCGATGTGCGAGAGCGGCATCTATGGCGATGTGCGCGTCTGCGCCGGCATCGTCGGCTTCGCGGACCTGACGCGCGGCGCGGCGGCGGGCGCGGTGCTCGACGCCCATCATCGCCGCCGGCAACGGCCGCTTCCGCGGCATCCGCCACATCGCCACCTGGGACCCCGACCCGGCGATGCTGAACCCGGCCTATACGCCGGACCGAGGACATGCTCGACAGCGCCGGGCTTCCGCGCCGGCATCGCGCGAACTCGGCAAGCGCGGGCTGTCCTTCGATTCCTGGATGTATTTCCACCAGATCCCGAAGCTCACCGCCCTCGCCCGCGCCTTCCCCGAGGTGCCGATGGTGCTCAACCATTGCGGCGGCATCCTCGGCATCGGCGGCTATGCCGGACGGCGCGACGAGGTCTTCGCGACCTGGTCGGCGAACATGCGCGACCTCGCGACCTGCCCGAACGTGATGGTGAAGGTCGGCGGCCTCGGCATGCGACTGCCGGGCTTGGGGCTGGAGGAGGGCGAGATCGCGCCGTCCTCGACCATGCTGGCCGAAGCCTGGAAGCCGTGGATGGAACCACTGCATCGACGTTGTTCGGCACCAGCCGCTGCATGTTCGAGAGCAACTTCCCCGTGGACAAGGGCGGCTATGGCTACGCCGCCGGCTGGAACGCCTTCAAGCGCATCGCCGCGGGCGCCAGCGCCGAGGAGAAGGCCGACCTGTTCTGGCGCTCGGCGAGCCGCTTCTACCGCCTGGGCTGAACCGCTTGATGCGTCCGGCTCATGCCCTTTCCTCATGATGTCGGACGTTTTTCGACATTGACGCCACGCGAATGGCGACGCGAAGGTGATCGACGCGATCGCCGGCGCGCCTCGTCGCCGCGTGGAATGAGGACGCCCCGATGGAAGCGGCATCCTCCAACATCACAGGAGAGCCGCGATGACGTCACGTCGAACCCTGCTTGGTACTGGCCTGGCCGCGATGCTGCCGCTGCCCGCGCTCGCGCAGACCGCCGCGAAGCCCGACCGCATCGTCGTCAATGCCTCGGGCGGCGCCATGGGCGCGCTGTTCCGCCGCACCTACAATGCCGAGTTCACGCGCCGCCACGGCATCCGCGTGGTGGACACCTCGCCGGTCGATTTCGGCAAGCTGCGCGCGATGGTCGACAGCGGAAACGTCGAATGGACGGTGACCGAGCTCGGTGGCCAGGATTTCGTGCGCGCCAAGGAGATGAACCTGCTGGCGCCGCTCGACCTGTCGATCATCGACCTGTCGAAATACCCCGCAGCGGTGCGCGACACCCATGTCTTCCCGTCCTCGGTCTATTCGACGGTGATGGCCTATCGCACCGATGCCATGCCGAATGGCGGGCATCCGGCCAACTGGGCCGAATTCTGGGATGTGCGGCGCTTCCCCGGCCCGCGCTCGCTGCGCAACCACCCGGTCGACAACCTGGAATTCGCGCTGCTCGCCGATGGGGTCGAGAAGGACAAGCTCTATCCCCTCGACATGGATCGCGCCTTCCGCAAGCTCGACCAGATCCGCGAGCACATCACCGTCTGGTGGACCACGGGCGCGCAGCCGGCGCAGCTGCTGGTGGACCGGGAGGTGCTGTACGCGAGCGGCTGGAATGGCCGCTTCTTCGATGTCGCGAAGCGTGGTGCGCCGATCG
Organism: uncultured Alphaproteobacteria bacterium; assembly: GCA_963732425.1. GTDB lineage: Bacteria > Pseudomonadota > Alphaproteobacteria > Acetobacterales > Acetobacteraceae > Neoroseomonas. The sequence continues at coordinate 51,726 of CAVSZN010000008.1, read as the reverse complement.
CCATCCAATGCGAAGGCGGCAGCGCCAAGCAGAACGCCTTCGGCATCCCGCGCGGCGCCCGCGACACGCGCTGGGGCAATGAATTCCTCCAGGTGATGACGACACCGGAGCTGCAGGCCGTCTATGCCACCGAGCTCGCCTATCCCGGCCTGAACCCCGAGACGCTCAACTTCGTCGCCGATGACGTGAAGCCGCATCTGCCGACCACGCCGGCCAATCTTGAAAAGCAGTTCTGGATCAACGTGCCGTGGTGGACCGAGAACGGACAGCGCGCGCAGGAATCGTGGAACCGCTGGATGCTGCGCCGCGGTTGACGGTCTGGGGGTATTGCGCGTGGATCTGACGCTTGAAGGTATCGTAAGGCGCTTCGGCCAGGTGACGGCCCTGGCCGGCGTGGATCTCAGCGTCGCGGAAGGTGAGCTGCTGACCATCCTCGGCCCCTCCGGCTCCGGCAAGACGACCATGCTGAAGGTCGTCGCCGGCTTCGAGGTGCCGGACGAAGGCACCGTCCGTCTCGGCGCCTCCGACGTGACGCTCGCCCCCGCGTGAGCGCGATGTCGGCATGGTGTTCCAGAACTACGCGCTGTTCCCGCATATGACGGTCGCGCAGAACGTCGGGTTTCCGCTGGAGATGCGACGCCTGCCGAAGCCCGAACGCGCGCGCCGCGTCGCCGAGGCGCTGGACCTGGTTGAACTCGGCGACTACGCCGCGCGGCTGCCGCGCCAGCTTTCCGGCGGCCAGCAGCAGCGCGTGGCGCTGGCGCGCGCCATCGTGTTCAAGCCGCGGATGCTGCTGCTGGACGAACCCTTCGGCGCGCTCGATCGCAAGCTGCGGGAATCCATGCAGCTTGAAGTGCGGCGCCTGCAGCGGCGGCTGCGGCTGACCACGCTGTTCATCACGCATGACCAGGAGGAGGCGCTGATCCTGTCCGACCGGGTGGCGGTGATGAACGCCGGCCGCATCGAGCAGGTCGCCACGCCGGCCGAGGTCTATGCCCGGCCGGCAACCCGCTTCGTCGCGGATTTCGTCGGTGAATCCAACCTTCTCGACGCCACCATGCTCGACAACGGCATCGCGGAGATCGCCGGGCTCGGGCGCGTCGCGCTGCCCGCGGCGGAGGCTCCGGCAGGGACGCGGCTGACGCTTCTGCTGCGGCCGGAGGCATTGCGCGTCGGCGCGGCAGCGCAGGGCCTGCGGCACCAGGCAAGCGGGCTGGTGGTCGAAAGCGTCTTTCTCGGGGTCTCGGTCAAGTTGCGCCTGCAGGTGGAAGGCGGGCCGGAACTTCTGGCGCGCCTGCCGCTGCGCCCCTCCGAAACCCCGCCCGCCAGGGAGGGCGAGGCGGTGCCCGTCGCCTTCGCGCCGGAGGACCTGCATGTCATCCGCCGCGGCTGAACGCGCCGCCCCGCGCCCCGACCCGGCGCGTGCGCGCGAACGCCTGCTGGTGCTGCTCGCCTCGCCGGCGCTGATCGTGCTGGGCGTGCTGTTCATCTGGCCGCTGCTGCGCCTGCTGTCGATGTCGGTCGAAGGCGGCACGCTCGCGCATTTCGAGAAGGCGGCGCTCGATGACCTCTACATCTCGGTGCTGTGGGACAGCATCAAGATCGGCGCCTTCGTCACGCTGATCTGCCTGGCGCTCGCCTATCCGGTTGCAAGTTGGCTGGCGCAGGCGGGTCGCACCGGGCTGATGCTCGGGATGTTCTTCCTGCTGCTGCCGTTCTGGACCAGCGTGCTGGTGCGGACCTATGCCTGGATGGTGCTGCTCGGGCGCAGCGGCGTGGTGAACCGCATGCTGCGCGACTGGGGGCTGATCGACACGCCGCTGCCCCTGCTGCACAACCTGACCGGCGTGCTGATCGGCATGGTCCATGTGCTGCTGCCCTACATGGTGCTGCCGATCTACGCCGCGCTGATCCGGATCGACCCCGACCTGCGCCGTGCCGCCGAAGGTCTCGGCGCCCCGGCCTGGCGCGCCTTCCTGCGCATCACGCTGCCGCTGTCGCTGACCGGCGTCTTCGCCGGCTGCGCGCTGGTCTTCGTCATCTCGCTCGGCTTCTTCATCACGCCGGCGCTGCTGGGCGGTGGCAGGGTCATGATGATCGCCATGCTCATCGAGCAGCAGGTCCGCGAATTCCTCGACTGGCCTTTCGCCGCGGCGCTCGCGACAGTGCTCCTGACGGTGACGTTGGCGATCTACGCCGTTCTCGCGCGCCTGACCGGGGGGCAGCCTGATGGCGCGCGCTAGGCGGCGGGCCTCGGTGGGGCGGGTTGCCCTCGGTATCGTCACCGGGCTGGTCTTCGCCTTCCTGATGCTGCCGCTGCTCGTGGTGTTCCCGATCTCGGTGTCCTCGGCCTCCTATCTGCAATTCCCGCCGCCGGGCTTTTCCTGGCAATGGTATGAACGCTACCTGAGCGACGAGATCTGGATCGAGGCGACGGTCCGCAGCGTGAAGGTGGCGCTGCTGTGCACCGCTGATCGCCATGACGCTCGGCGTGCCGCTGTCCTTCGCGCTGGTGCGGTCGCGGCTGCGCGCCATGCGCATCGCCGACCGGCTGGTGGCCGCACCGATCATCGTGCCGACCATCATCATCGCCATCGCCGTCTACAGCCTGTTCTCGCAGCTTCGGCTGATCGGCGAGTGGTATGGCATCGCCATCGCGCATGCGATCCTGGTGCTGCCCTTCGTCGTCATCCTCGTCTCGGCCGGCCTCAGGACCTTCGACGAGGCGCAGGAGCAGGCCGCGATGGGCCTCGGCGCGTCGTGGCCGGTCGCGGTCTGGCGCATCACGCTGCCGCAGTTGCGGCCAAGCCTGATCTCTGCCGGCTTCCTCGCCTTCGTCGGATCCTTCGATGAGCTGGTGGTCGCGATGTTCCTGTCGGGGTCTCAGGTGACGCTGCCGAAGAAGATGTTCGACAACATCATGCTGGAGATCGACCCGACCATCGCGGCGGTCTCCGTGCTGCAGATCCTGCTGGCCTGCGTGTGCCTTGGGCTGGCGTCGGTGTTCGGCCGTGGCGTGGTGCCGGGTGGGCAGCGCCGTTGAGGTGACGCGATCGGGGGGCGACGCGCCTCAGGCCAGCGTCCGGTCCAGCCAGTCGCGAAAGCGGTACCAACTCCCGAGCGCCGGCAGGAACCACGGATTGCCCGAATAGAACGGCACCGTCGGGAAGTCCCGCCCGTCGAAGCTCGGCACGCGGTTCGCCTGGCCGAGGATCTTCTTGCCGATCTCCGCGCCAAGATACGACAGGATCGCCACGCCCGACCCATTGCAGCCGAGCGCGTAGTGCAGCCCCTTCTGCGTCTGGCCCATATGCGGCAGGTAGTCGAAGGCGAAGGCGACGTTGCCGGTCCAGGCATGGGTCACCCGCGTGCCGCGCAGCTGCGGCCAGCGTTGCAGCATCATCGCGTGCAGCAGCGGTGCGGAGACCTGCGGCGAGACCTGCGTGAAGCGCGCTCGCCCGCCGAACAGCACGCGCGTGCCATCGGGCGACATGCGGTAGTAGCACAGCACCCGCCGGCTGTCGGCGAGCGTCCGCGCCTTCGGGATCAGGCTCGCCGCCAGTTCGGGATCAAGCGGCTCGGTGGCGATGATGTGCGAGGCGATCGGCACCAGGCGCCGCTTCAGGTCCGGCGTCAGGCTGCCGGTGTAGCCGTTGGTGGCGATCACCACCTCGCGTGCCTCGATCGCGCCGCGCGACGTCTCGACGCGCCAGCCATCGGCCACGCGCGTCAGCGCGCCGGCGCGGGCGTGGCTGACCAGCGTCGCGCCGTGGCGCCTGCGCCGCCGCCATCAGGCCGTGGTGGTACAGCGCCGGATGGATCTTGCCCGTGCGATTGATGACCATGCCGCCGTAGTAGTAGTCGGAGGCGATCTCCTCCCGCTGCCGCTCACGCGGGACCATGTGGGCATCGGCTTCCGCCAGGCGGTTGAGCTGCTCGGACTTCGCCGCCATGCCGGTATAGTGCTTCGGCGTGAAGGCGCCGATGAAGCGGCCGGTGCGCGCGTAGTGGCAGTCGATGCCTTCGCGCGCGACGATGCTCTCGATATGCGTCAGGCTTTCGGTGCCGTCGCCGATCATGGCGGCGACCAGGTCATCCGCCGTGCCGCCGGAGCGGCCCTTCGCCCCCGACAGCCCCTTGCCGATGCTGTTGCCGCCCGAGACGCCGCCGCCATTGCGCGTGGAGGCGCCAAAGCCCATCGCCTCGGCGTCGATCACCACGGCATGGGCGCCGCCGCGGCCGAGTTCGATGGCGCAGTTCAACCCGGTCAGGCCACCGCCGACGATCACCACATCGGCGCTGGCGGGCAAGGGCTCCCGCACCGACTCATCCGGCGCCACGGCTTCCCACCAATAGGGCGTGGTGCGGAACTCGGGATGCAGGATGGTCGTATCCATGGCTGGCTCACCTTCGCGTGCCGCGGATGCCGCGACGGACATGTCCCGTATTCTTCTGTCCCGTGATCCTGCACCGCGTCGCCAAGGATGCATCATTCAATCGAAGCAGCAGGTCATGACGAATTGGACTTCGGCCAATCCCGACGGAGGTTCCGGCCGGGCGCATCCGGCAGCATCCGCGCTGCCGGTCCGGCCTGTCCGTGCGCATCCGCATCGCCGCGAACCTTGCCGGATGTCCAGCGAAGGGGGCCGACAGGCAGTCGCCAAGGGCGGCCGCGGGCCATGACCATCAGGACATCAGCGCGGCAGCGCGATGCCGGCCACCGCACCGGTCGAGACCATCTCCGCCACCCAGGCCTTCACCGCGTCGAGGAAGGCATCGGCCAGGCGCGACGGATCGCGGAAGCGCGGGCGCATCACCCGGAATGAGTAGTCGATGCGCGGCTCGAAGGGCCGGATCGCCAGCCCGCTCGGCGCCACCCGCAGGGCGGTGAAGGGTTCCACGATCGCCACCCCGACGCCGCGCGCCGACATCGAGCAGGCCTCGAGCGAGGAATAGACCTCGAGCCGCAGATTGCGCGGGATCTGCCGCTGCTCGAACACCGCATCGACCAGGTGGCGCATCCGCGCATCGCGCGCGAAGGACAGGAAATCCTCGCCCCGCAGATCCTCCGCCGTGATCCTGGCCTGCCCGGCCAATCGATGATCCTGCGGCAGGACGCAGACGGCCGGCACGCGGAACAACTCCTCGCTGGCAAGCGAGGGGTGGTCGAACGGCACCATGGAGAAGCCGAGGTCGGTCTGCTGGTCCACGACCAACTGGTTGATCACCTCGGAATGGCGGACCTGGAAGGCGACGCGCACGCCGCGATGGCGCTGCAGGAAGCCGGCCAGGACATCCGGCAGCACCACCTCCCCCAGGGCCGGGGTCGAGACGATGTGCATCTCGCCCTGTTCGAGCGTCCGCAGGTCGCGCACGAAGCCGCCGAGTTCCTCAAGCCCCCGGAAGATGCGGTCCACCTCGCGCAGCAGCAGCTTCGCCTCGCGCGTCGGGATCAGCCGCTGCTTCTCCCGCCGGAACAGCGGATAGCCGACGTTGTGTTCCAGCCCACCAAGGATCTTGCTGACAGCCGATTGCGACAGCCGCATATGCTCGGCGGCACCGGTGACGGTGCCGGCTTCCATGAAGGCCTGGAAAGCCTCCAGTTGACGCGGCGTGATGCGGGTGCGGGCGACCATGCTGTCCCGGTTCTGTCTCCTGTGCGATGAAGGGTGTCCCGCCCGCTGAACCTCGGCAAGACGCGCCGCGGCACCGGGATGGCATCACCGCGTATTCTGCCGTGGGCATCGTGAAACACCGCGCCGGGGTATCGTCACGCGCTGTTCATCCGGCCGTCATCGGCGCATCGCGAATGCCGTGTGACGCGCTGCAATTCCTGCCGCGCGCGATGCCCCGCGCGGACCATGACCCCATGCCGCCCGCCCGAGGAGAATCGCCATGCCCAGGACGACCAACCAGACGGTGCGCGCCGCATGACCCGGGTCATCATGGTCGCGCTCGACGGGATGCGGCCCGACATGGTGGACGCGACCGCCACGCCGAACCTGGCCGCCCTGGCGGCCGAGGGCACGCGCTTCGCCAATGCGCGCAGCGTCTTCCCCTCCGAGACGCGCGTCGCGACGCCGTCCTTCATCACCGGCTGCCGGCCGGGCGGGCACGGGATGGTCGCGAATACGCTGTTCGATGCCTCGGTCGCCCCGGACCGGCTGCTGCGCACCAAACTGGTCGAGGACGTGCTCCTGATGGCGGCGGGTGCGGAATCGCCGCTGCAGCGCGCCAGCCTCGCCGAGCGGATGGCACCCTTCGGGCTGCGCTTCGCCCTCGTCAGCGCGGGCACGGCCGGGGCCGCGCGGCTGCTGCATCCGGCCGCCGAGCGGCTCGATTCCTTCCGCTGGAACGTCGAGGATACCGACGGCGCCACGGCCGCCGCCGTGCGCGATGCCCTTGGCCCCACGCCGCCGCCCGGCGTGCCGAACACGCCACGGGTTGAATTCGCGGCGCGCGTGCTGCTGGAGCACGTACTGCCGCAGCACCGGCCCGATGTCGCGCTGCTGTGGCTGTCGGAGCCCGATGTCTCCTTCCATTGGGGCGGCCTGCGGGCGCCGCACGCGCAGGACGCATTGCGCGCCGCCGACGCGGCGCTGGGGCGGATCCGCGCCTGGCGCGACGCGCAGCCCGATGCCGACGACATCGCCATCATCGTGCTGTCCGACCACGGCCATGTCACCGGCCGCGGCAAGCGTTGCCTGCGCACGGAATTGCAGCGCGCCGGCTTTCGTGCCGGCACCGGCATGGGGCCGGATGTCGATGTCGTCGTCGCCCCCGCCGCGGCGCCGGGGATGTGGCTGCGCGATGCCGCGCTGGCGCCGCAGATCGCGGATTTCCTGGGCCGCCAGGCCTGGGCCGGGCCGCTGCTGGCGCGCGATCCGGCCATCCTGCCGCCGGGCCGCGCCCTGCCGCTGGCCATGCTTGGCAGCGCCCATGCCCGCAGCGCCGACCTGGTGGCGACCTTCGCCGGATCGGAAGCGCCCGACGAATGGGGCCTGCCCGGCTACGCCCCCTTCGATGCGCCGGACGTCCCGGAAGGCGGCGGCATGCATGGGGGTCTGCACCGGGCCGAGTTGGCAACGGTGCTGGTGATGCAGGGCGGTCCCTTCCGGCGCGGGGCGGTGGCACAGGAAGCCGCCGACCTGACCGACATCGCGCCGACGGTGCTGCATATCCTTGGGCTGCCGGGCGAAGGCATGGAAGGGCGACCGCTGCGCGCAGCGATCGACGCCGGCGCGGATGCGTCACCCTCGCGCGAGGCCATCGAGTTGCCGGGCGGCTTCGTGCTGGAGGCGATGCGCGGCCCGACCGGGCGGTTCTACCCGACGGCCCTGCGGCGCGCGACGCCGGTGAAGCGACTGCCGGCCACCGCGCAGTGACGCCGGTCGCAGGGGATATTGCCGCCTGCCCAGCCCGCGACCGCGCCCATCAAATCATCCGCGAAAGGCAAGGCCGGCCCGGCGTTCCTCGGCACACCGGCCCGGTTCAGGCCCGCGGCAGCACCCGGCAGGCTTCATCGGTGGCCCGCGCCAGCAGGATCATCCGCCGCGCCGCCACGGCACCCGCCGCGGCCTCGCCCGCGACGTGTTCGGCGATGCGGCTGCTGAGCACGCCGCGCAGCATCGCCTCGACCGCCACATCGGTGGCGGCGACCGTGGCGGCATCCATCGCCACGCGGCGCAGCAGCGCCACCGTGCCGGCAATGCCCGGCCTGAAGCCATGCAGCGCCGCCACCTGCCGCACGAGGCGGATGCCGCGCCAGGAGAACACCAGCACGTCCAGCCCGGGCGACGGGCTGATCGCCGTCATCGCAAAGGCCTGGATCGCCGCACCGCGGCCCAGGGCCTCGGCCTCACGCGCGATGGGCGCCAGGGTCGTGGCCTCGACCAGCGCGCAGGCGGCATCCATCGGCATCGTCGCCAGCCCCTCGGCCCGCGCCCGCCCTGGCGGCAGACGGGCCTGCCACTGCCGCAGCGCGAGCCGCAGCGCGGCGACATCCCCGCGCGCATGGGCCGCGCGGGCCTGGTCCACCGTGCCGAGGCCGAGATAGCCCCGCACCTCCCGCCCGATCGCGGTGAACAGCAGCCCGAATCCCGCCAGCGCGACGATGAGCGTGAGCCAGCCGAGCCAGCCGCCCTGCGCGAATTGCGCGGCGATGAAATTGCCTGCCTCCAGCAGGGAGAAGCCCAGCACCAGCACCGCCAGCCCGGTCCCGGCCAGGCCGAGCGACGACCACCCGCGCCCCACCGGCGCGGTGGCGGCGACCGTCACCTCCCAGCCGAAATCGAGCCGCTGCGCAGGGCCGGCAGGCTCCTCCAGGATGACGCGTGGCGGCGGCGAAGGGGGGGTCACAGCGCGTCCCCCAGCAACCATGCCAGCAACCCGTCCATGCCCAGATGCGGCACGCCCGAGCCCCCGGCGGGGTCCAGGCGTGGCGGACGGAATTCCGGCATCCGGAAGAGTCCGGACTGCCAGAAGGTGGGCTCGGGCGGTTTCATCGGCACCTCGCCCGGATAGATGGTGGCGCCGCGGCCCTCCTGCAAAAGGATGCCGCGCACGGCGGCGAAAGCCTGGCCCGCCAGGGTCGCCACCGCTTCCTCGGTGCAGCGGATCGCCGCCAGGGCGTGATAGGAGGTGGCCGCACCGGAGGCCTCCGCCCGCCCCCGCGCGCCGAGCGCGATGTGTTCCAGCAGCGCCGCCAGCGCATCCCGCGCACGGGCGGGGACGTGGTCCGCCTTGGTCGCGGCGAAAGCCACACGCGTCGGCGCCGCACCCAGCAGGCGTTCGAGCCAGTTGCCGCCCGAGACCACCGCGGCGACCGCCGCCAGCGCCTCGGCGGTGTCCTCGAAGGCCTCCTGCCCCGCATGCAGGGCGCCGAGCACGTCGACCAGCACCACCTGGCGATGGAAGCGGGTGAAGAACGGGTCGAGGAAATTGGCGCGCTGGTCGTCGAGATAGGCCGCATAGCGGCGGGCACACAGCGCGGCGAGGCCGCCGCGCGCGGCGTCCGGCAAGGGGAAGAACCACAGCAGTGGCGCCTCCCCGCGCGGGCCGGGGTTGAGGAAGCGGCCAGGCTGGAGGAAGCGCAGCCCATGGGCATCGCGGCAGGCGCGCATGGCATCGCGGTACAGCGTGTAGCCACGCTTGGCCAAGGCGTCCTGCGCGGCCGCATCGGCCGGCAGGGCATCGATGAAGGCGAGGAACTCGCGCGCCGCCTCGGCCCTCGCCCCGCGCCGCAGGCGCGTCAGCGTCGCTGCCGACCAGGCGCCGAAATCCTGTTGCAGCATGGGCAGGTCGAGCAGCCATTCGCCCGGATAGTCGAGCAGGTCGAGCGTCACGCGCCGGTCCGGCAGCAGGCCGCCAAGCGATGTGCGGCGCTCCACATCGATGGCGATGGACAGCGTCGAGAAATCCTCGGTGCGTTCCGGCCAGCGCGGCGGGTCGGCGGCCAGCGCGCCGAGATGGGCCTCGGGGTCGAAGCGCGGCACGGTTTCGGTTCCGGCGGGAACCACCGCGACGCGGCGGATGCGCCCGCCCGCCGCCTCGCTGAGCGCGGGCAGCGTGCGCGCGCCGCGCCCCGCGGCCAGCAGGTTGGCGATCAGCGATGTCAGGAACACCGTCTTGCCGGCGCGCGACAGGCCGGTGACGGCCAGCCGCAGCCTTTCCCGGCCGACCAGGGCACGGGCGGCGTCCTCGGTGGTGTCGAGGACGCCACGGATCAGAGCGATCGGGTCCATGCCCGCGGCCGGCTACAGCGGATGCCGATCAGGTGGGGTCACCTGATCGGGTGGAGATGCTCGCGTAGACAATGAGCCGGAGCGCATTCCGGGAGCCGGCGCGAACGAAAGCCGCCCTACCGCTGGATCAGCTCGATCTTGTAGCCGTCGGGGTCTTCGACGAAGGCGATGATGGTGGTGCCGTGCTTCACCGGCCCGGCCTCGCGCGTCACCTTGCCCCCGCCATTGCGGACCTTCTCGCAGGCCGCCGCCACGTCCGGCATGCCGACGGCGAGATGGCCGAAGGCGGTGCCCTGCTCATACGTCTCGACGCCGTAATTGTAGGTCAGTTCGATCTCGCCCTGGCCCTCGGCATTGCCCTGGCCGTAGCCGAGGAAGGCCAGCGTGTACTTGCCATCCGGCACGTCGCGCCGGCGCAGTTCCTTCATGCCGAGCAGGTCGGTGTAGAACTTGATGCTGCGGTCGAGATTGCCGACCCGGATCATGGTGTGCAGGAAGCGGCCCTGGCTCATGCTGTGTTTCCCTCTGTGTAGTCCGCCGGATCGAAGGCGAGCAGGAACATTCCTGCCGCCGTCGCCCGGGCGATTGTCGCCTCGCGTTCCAGGAGGATGGTGCCGTTGGCCTCGAAGGCCAAGCCGCGCAGTCCTGCCGAGGCCGCGCCATCGACCGTGCGCGGCCCGATGGTCGGCAGGTCGGCCAGGCGCGACTGCCCGGTCTTGACGCATTTCACCAGCACGCCGCCGGGTCCTTCACGATGCAGGGGGCCGCAGCGCGCCAGCATGGCGTCGGTGCCCTCGATCGCCTCGACGGCCAGCACCAGGCCCTGCTGCACGACGCAGCCCTGCCCCACATCGACGCCACCGAGCGCCCGGCAGACCGCGATGCCGCGCTGGATATCCGCCCGCGCCAGGTGATCCGGCTCGGCGCCGGCCAGCAGGGCCGCCGGCGGCAGCAGCCCGGCGAGGACCTCATGCGCGCCGATCACCTCGAAACCTTCCTCCGCCAGGACATTCATCACCGCGCGCAGGATCGAATCATCGCCGGCGAAGGCGGCGCGCCCGACGCGTGCGAGAAGCTTCATGCCGGCCGCATCAGGGCGCAGCGAGAGGATCGACGGCCGCGCGACGGTTCCGGCGAGCACCACCTGGCGCACACCCTGGGCCTTCAGCCAGACCAGCAGCTGCGCCACCAGCCCCCAGCGGAAGACCCGCGAGGGAAAGGCGCCATAGGCCCCGGCATCGCCATGCCCGTCCAGCACCGCGACCACCACCGGCCGGCCCGAGGCCGCCACCGCCTCGGCGACGCGCACCGGCAATCCACCGCCGCCGGCAACGATGCCAAGCGGGCTCGGTCGCGCCCATGGCCGCCGCTCTCAGGCTTCCTCGTCCTCGTCGGCGCCGTCGGCGTCGCGGCCGGCCTTGCACAGGCCACGCTTGGACGGAGCCTTGATGAAAGCCAGGATCTCGGCGACCTGGGCGTCGTCGGGCCAGCGCGTCTCGGCGGCCAGGCGCCGGTCGTTGAACACGCCCGGTTCCTTGAACAGCAGGCGGAAGGCCGCGCGCAGGGCGTGGATCTGTGCGCGGGTGAAACCGCGCCGCTTCAGCCCGATCAGGTTCAGCCCGATCATCCGCGCCCGGTTGCCCATCGCCGAGCCGTAGGGGATGACATCCGCCTCGACGCCGCTCATGCCGCCGATCACGGCCTGGCGGCCGATGCGCACGAACTGGTGGATCGCCGTGCCGCCGCCGACGAAGACGGTGTCGCCGATCTCGACATGGCCGCCGAGCATGACGTTGTTGGCCAGGATCACGCGGTCATGCAGCGTGCAGTCATGCGCCACATGGGCGACCGCCATGATCATGCAGTCGGCGCCGACGCTGGTCACGCCATGGCCGCCGACGCTGCCGCGATGGATCGTCGCGTGCTCGCGCACCAGGGTGCGGGCGCCGATCTCGCAGCGCGTGGGCTGGCCCTTGTACTTCAGGTCCTGCGGCGCCATCCCGATGGTGGCGAAGGGGAACACCTTCACGCCCGCGCCAAGGCGCGTATGCCCATCGACGACGACATGGGACAGCAACTCGACACCGGCCTCGAGCACGACATCAGGCCCGACCACGCAGGCCGGACCGATGAGGCAGCCCTCGCCGATGACGGCGCCGGGGGCGACCGCCGCGGTGGGATGGATCTGGCTCATGCGTTCAGCGATCCAGGATCATGGCGGTGTAGGTCGCTTCCGCGACGACCTTGCCGTCCACCTTGGCCTCGGCCGAGAACTTCCAGATGTTGCTGCGCTGGCGCTGCTTGACGACATCGACGCGCATCTGGTCGCCGGGCACCACCGGCTTGCGGAACTTCGCACCCTCGACGGACATGAAATAGACCAGCTTGCCGGCCCAGTCCGGCCCCAGCGTCGTGACCACCAGCACGGCCGCCGTCTGCGCCATGCATTCGATGATCAGCACGCCGGGCATCACCGGCATGGACGGGAAATGGCCCTGGAAGAAATTCTCGTTGATCGTGACGTTCTTGATGCCGGTGCAGGATTCGCCGAGCACCATGTCCACCACGCGATCCACCAGAAGCATGGGATAGCGGTGGGGGATGGCGTTCATGATCTGCGCGATGTCGAAGGTGTCGATCACGCGCGGCGCCGCGGCCGCCTTGTCGTTGTCGCTGGTCATGGCGTCCCGCCCGATGTCCCGTCCCTTTTGGTTGCCGCCAACTGCCGAAGCCTGGCGAAGGCGCGCAGCGTCTCGCGCGCCGGCCAGGCCGGGCTGCCCACCACGTCGGTCGCGGCCGGCACGTCGTTCATGACGCCCGCCTGCGCGCCGATGCGCGCCTGGCTGCCCACCTTGATGTGCCCCACCAGCCCCGCCTGCGCCGCGACCACGACATAATCGCCGAGTTCCGCCGACCCGGCGATGCCGACCTGCGCCACGATGACACAGCCGCGGCCGGTTTTCACGTTGTGTCCAATCTGCACGAGGTTGTCGAGGCGCGTCCCCGGCCCCAGCACCGTGTCGCCGCCGGCCCCGCGATCGACGCAGGAATTGGCACCGATCTCGACCCCGTCGCCGAGGATGACGCGGCCGATCTGCGGCACCGTCACATGTTCGCCCGCCTTGGTGGTGATGAAGCCGAAGCCCTCATTGCCGACGCGCGCACCCTGGTGCAGCACCACGCCCGCACCGGCGATGCAATGTTCCATCGAGGCGTGGGCGCGCAGCACCGATCGCGGCCCGAGCACGCATCCCGCCCCGACCATCGCCTGAGGGCCTATGATGCAGCCCTCGCCGATCTCGGCGCCGGCGCCGATCACGGCAAGCGGCCCGACTTCCGTGCCGGCCCCGACCACGGCATCCGGCGCGACGCAGGCCGTCGGATGGATGCCCGGCCCGCGGCGCCGGGCGCGGATGAAACAGCGCGGCCACCCGCGCATAGGCGAGTTGCGGCGCCTCCGTCACCAGCGCGATGCAGCCCGCCGGCACATCCTTGACCGCCGATGCGGCAACCAGCACGGCGCCGGCGCGGGTCACGCGCAGCGCCTCCAGCATCCGCCGGCCTTCGAGGAAGGCGACCTCCTGCGGGCCGGCCTCGGTGAGCGGCGCGACATCCGTGAACAGCCGGTCGCCATCATCGGGGGCCGGCACCCCCGCCGCATCGGCGATGGCCGACAGGGTGAGCGGGCCGCTCGGGGGGAAGAAGCGCGGATCCGCGCCCATGACGATCAGTTCCGCCGCTGGCCCTGCGCCGGCGCCGCCGGACGCGCCTGTGCCGGGCGCGGCGCGGCCGGTGCGGCCTCACCCTCCTCGGGCGGCAGGGTCACGTTGGGGATCATCCGGTTGAGCTGGGCCGCGACTTCCTCGGTGAGGTCGAAGGGCGGCTCGTTGAAGATGACCAGCGGGCGCGGCAGCACGATGTTCACGCTCCGGCTGCTCGCGACCTGGCGGATGACGATGCCGAGCGCCTGCTCGATCTCGCGCAGGGCGCCCTGGGCCAGTTGCTCGATGTCCCGGGCGCGTTCGCGCAGCACGCGCTGGCTGTCGGTGATGCGGTCCTGCAGTTCGCGCTCACGGGTGCGCAACTGCTCGGGCGTCAGCGTGGCGCGGTCGGTCGCGAGGCGCTGCTGGGCGTCGCGCCAGCTCTGCTGTTCGCGCTGGAGGTCCTCGTTCAGGCGGCCGCGACGCTGCTCGATCGCCTCGCGCACCTGGGTGAAGGCGGAGGATACGCGCTGGATCTCGGGCACATCGACGATGCCGATGACCGCCGCCGGCGGCGGCTGACCCGGGGCGAGGGCGGGCGGCGTCGGCGCCGTCGGTGCCTGGGCCGGCCGCTGGCCTTGCTGCGCGGGGCGCGGCCCGGCCGGGCGCTGCTGCTGCTGCTGCTGCCCTGGGGCTGGCCGGGGACGAACCACTGATTCTGTTGCGCGGCGGCTGGAAGGGCAAGGAGCATGGCCGCGAAGGCGGCCGGAATAATACGTGCCATGTCAGCTATTTTCCCGAATCAGAAACGCGTGCCGAAGCCGAGCCGGAAGACCTGTGTCTGGTCGTAGGATTTCTTCACGACGGCTTGGGCAAGGTCGATGTTGATGAGGCCGATCGGGCTGCGCCAGGAAAAGCCGATGCCCACGCCGACCCGCGGGGCGGCATCGTCGCGAACGCAGTTGGTAATCCCGAACGAGCATCCTGAATTGTTGACGTTGGTCGGCAGTTCATAGTTGCCGCCGACATCGACGAAGGCGCGTCCCGTCAGGCCAAGCTCGGAGGGCAACGGCAGCGGGAAGCGGAACTCGGCCGAGGTGGTCCAGATGATCTGGCCACCGAGGGCATCGTTCGTCGAAATATCGCGCGGGCCGGCGCCACCGATGGCAAAGCCGCGCAGGTTTTCGCCACCCAGGAAGAAGCGGTCGACGATGCGGCTGTCGCCGCCATTGTAGGGCAGCAGCCAGCCGCCACCCGCGGCGAAGACGAGCACGTAGTCCGGGTCGCCGAGCAGGCGCTCGAACGGGATGTAGTACTGCCCGTCACCACGCAGGCGGACGTAGTAGACGTCGCCGCCGATGCCCGCGACATCCGCGCCGGTCCGCGCCACATAACCGTCGCGCGGTTCGATGCGGCTGTCGCGCCGGTCATAGGTGATGGTGGTCGAGACCTGGCTCAGCAATGTGGAGCCGGCCTGCTCCTGGATGAAGCGGGAGGTGCTCGGATCAATGTCGTACAGGTCGCGATCGACCAGCGAGTAGGACCAGGTCTGGCGCAGCCGCTCGTTGATCTCGTAGCCCATGCGCAGGACGAAGCCGGCGCGGCGCTCATTGTAGCCCGAGGTGGACTGCAGGTTGCGCTGAACCAGGAAGACGTCCGCGCCGGCCGCGAGATTGCGTTCGAGGAATTGCGGGTCGGTCACCGACAGGTCCACCTGGCTGCGCTTCTGCGCGAGCGTCAGGTTGGCGCGGGCGTCGACGCCGGTGCCCAGCAGGTTGCGCTCGCGCAGGCCGATATCCGCGAGGAAGCCGGCATCGGTCGAATAGCCGCCGCCGAGGGTGAATTCACCCGTCGCACGCTCCGTCACCTGGGTGTTCAGGATCACCCGGTCGGATGCCGAACCGGGCGTCGTGTTGATCTGCACATCGGAGAAGAAGCCGAGGCTGCGGATGCGCTCACGCGAACGGCGCACCTGCTGGGTGATCAGCGGATCGCCCTCGGCCAGGCGGAACTCGCGGCGGATGACGCGGTCCTGGGTCCGCGTGTTGCCGTTGATCTCGATGCGCTCGACGAAGGCACGCGGCCCCTCGGTGATCTCGAAGGTCAGGTCGACGCGACGTTCCTCGCGGTTGCGCACGACCCGCGGCTCGACATTCGCGAAGGAGAACCCGCGCGTCACGAGCAGGTCGGTCAACAGCGTGTCGGCGCGGTCCACCGCATCGCCATCGTACCATTCGCCGGTCGAGATCGCGATCTCGCGCTGCACCGAGGCCGGGTCGAGGCCACGCAGCGTGCTGGTCACGGTGATGTCGCCGATGCGGTAGCGCGGCCCTTCGTCGATCGTATAGGTGAGGAAGAAGCCACCGCGGTCGGGTGCCAGCTCGGCCGTGGCGCCGGTGATCTGCACATCGGCATAGCCCGAGCGCAGATAGAAGCGGCGCAGCAGCTCCCGGTCGAAGGCCAGGCGATCAGGGTCGTAATTGTCGGAGGTGGAGAGGATCCGGTACCAGGCCTGCTCGCGCGTCGCGATGACCTCCTTGAGCCGGCTGTCGGAATACTCGGTGTTGCCGACGAAGTTGATGCGCGCGACCAGGGCGGTCTCGCCTTCGCTGATCTCGAACACCACGTCCACGCGGTTCTGGTCCAGCTCGATGATCTTGGGCTCCACCGTCGCGCCGAAGCGGCCGCGGCGGGCATAGATCTCGAGGATGCGCTGGCGATCGGCCTGGGCGGCGGCCGGCGTGAACACCGAGCGGGCGCGCAACTGCACCTCGCCGCGCAGCACCTCGCTGGTGACGCGGCGATTGCCTTCGAACCCGACGCGGTTCACCAGCGGATTCTCGACCACCCGGACGATGACGCGCGTCCCTTCGGGACGGATCTCGACATCGCGGAACAGCCCCGTCGCGAACAGCGCGCGCAGGCTGCGGTCAAGCTGGTCCGCATCGGCCGAGCCGCCTGGCTGGACCAGCAGGTAGGACCGGATGGTGTCGGCTTCGATGCGCTGGTTGCCCTGCACCTCGATCGCGGTCACGCGCCCGGGCGCCTGTGCCGAGGAAGGAAGCGCCACGATCAACGCGGCGAGGACGAATAGGAGGGTGCGCAGGCTTTTCAACGAATCGGCACCTGATCTTGGGGGCGGTCGGAGGGAGCGGACACTACCCGAGGTGCCCGTGTCCCGTCACCCCTTGGCGCCCCATCGCGGCAGCAACAAGGCAGGATAAGTGGCCCGGGGCATCGAAGGGATGGCTCCGGGGCGGCCGGCGGGCCCGCCGGGCAGCCCGCCCGCACGCCGGAATCCGGCGCGGCGCGGCCCTTGCGGCTGTCGCGCCGCCGCCCGGAGATCGTTCGAGCTATGCGGCACCAGCCCGCATCCCGGCCCGATGACGGGGTCCTGGAAGGGTGCCCGGATGGGGCTGCCGGCCGGCGCCGACGGCCGCAATGCGACTCCCGGCGCATCCCCGGGCGGCCGATCAGCCGATCAGCGAGGTCACCCAGCGCACCACGCCGAGCTGCGTCAGGTCGTTCCATGTGGCCAGGATCATCAGCGTGGCCAGCAGCGCGAAGCCGCCACGGAACGCATATTCCTGCGCCCGCAGCGTGAGAGGCCGGCCGCGGATCGCCTCGGCCGCATAGAACACCAGATGGCCGCCATCGAGGATCGGGATCGGGAACAGGTTGATCAGCGCCAGGTTCACCGACAGCAAGGCGATGAACGTCACCAGGGACAGGAAACCCATCTCCGCGACCTCGCCGGACATCTGCGCGATGCGCAACGGCCCGCCGATCTCATCGGCGCTGCGCGAGCCGCTGATCATCTGCCACACGCCAGCCAGGGTCTGGCCGGACACCGAGATCATATGGCCGGTCCCGGCCACCACCGCGCTGAACGGGTCGAGCCGCTCGCGCTCCATCGCCCCGCCGGTGACGCCGAGCATGCCGCGCCCGTCCTCGGCACGCGCGGCCGGGGTGGCGATGACCTTCACCTCGCTCTCGCCGCGCCGGACCAGCACCTCGACCGGCTGTCCGGCGCGCGGCTGGATATGGCGCTGCAGCTCGTCGAAGCGGCTGACCCGCTCGCCATCGAGTGCCACGATGCGGTCGCCCGGCACCAGGCCGGCGCGCTCGGCGGCGGAACCGGCCACCACGGTCTGGATCGCCGTGGAGCCGATCGGCCGGCCGACCGTGGCGAAGATGCCGGCGAACAGGATGGCGGCCAGCAGGAAGTTGAACAGCGGCCCGGCGGCCACGACGATGGCGCGGTCCCCCACGCTCTTCTCATGGAAGGCCTCGCCGGGGCGATAGGATGCGGGGTCGGGCTCGGCCTCCCCGGCATGTTCCATCCCATGCATCTTCACGTAGCCGCCGAGCGGGATCCAGCCCACCTGCCATTCGCAGCCGCGCTTGTCGGTCCGTGTCCAGACCGCGCGCCCGAAGCCGATCGAGAACCGCTCGACATGCACGCCGCGCCAGCGGGCGGCGAGGTAATGCCCCAGCTCATGCACGAAGATCAGCACGCCGAGCACCACGGCGAAGGAGATGATGGTGCGGAATGGCTCAGGCAGGATGTCCATCGGGTCCGTATCCGTTGCGCGGGGCCGTCAGGCCGCCGCCCGTTCCGCGGCGATGCTCGCCGCCTCCAGCACGCGCCGCCCCGTCCAATGCCAGGATGGTGGCCAGGTCCGCCACCATCGGCGCGCCGAGGCGGGCGAGCGTCTCCTCGACCACCGCGGCAATGTCCAGGAAGCCGAGGCGCCGGTCGAGGAACAGCCCGACCGCCACCTCGTTCGCGGCGTTCAATATGGTGGTTGCCCCGCCGCCCGCCCGCAAGGCCTCCCGCGCCAGCCGTAACGCAGGGAAACGTACGGGCGTCCGGGGCGAAGAACTCGAGCCGCCCGAGCGTCGACGAGATCGAGCCGCGGCACCGAGGCCAGCATCCGCGCCGGCCAGGCCAGCGCATGGGCGATCGGCGTGCGCATGTCCGGCGTGCCGAGCTGCGCCATCACCGAGCCGTCGGCGTATTGCACCAGGCCATGCACGGTCGATTGCGGATGCACCAGCACCTCGACCCGCGACTCCGGGCACGGGGAACAGGCGGACCGCCTCGATCAGTTCCAGGCCCTTGTTCATCATGGTGGCGGAATCGACCGAGATCTTCGCCCCCATCGACCAGACCGGATGGCGCACGGCGGCCTCCGGGCGTGACCGAGGCCATCTCGGCCAGCGTCATCGTGCGGCACGGCCCGCCCGAGGCGGTCAGCACGATCTTCTCGACCGTGGCATAGGGGTCGGCCGCGCTGCCGCGCGCCTCGAGCGCCTGGAAGATGGCGTTGTGCTCGGAATCGACCGGCAGCAGCGTCGCGCCGGCGGCCCGGGCGGTCGCCAGCACGATCTCCCCGGCGCAGACCAGGCTTTCCTTGTTGGCCAGCGCCAGCACGCCGCCGCGCGCCAGGGCGGCGAGGATCGCCGGCAGCCCGGCGGCGCCGACGATCGCCGCCATGGTCCAGTCCACCGGCCGTGCCGCGGCGGCGACCACCGCCTCCGGCCCGGCCGCGACCTCGATGCCGGTGCCGGCCAGCGCGTCGCGCAGGGCCTCGTAGCAGGCCGGATCGGCGACCACCGCCAGCCGTGCGCCAAGCCGCCTGCGCCTGGGCGGCGAGGCCCGCCACGTCGCGATTGGCGACCAGCGCCTCGACCCGGAAGGCGCCTTCCGGGCGCTTCGTCGAGCAGCGCGACGGTGCTGCGGCCGACCGAGCCGGTGCTGCCGAGGACGGTGACGCTGCGGGTCATGGCGACGGCGGGAGGGCCGGCGGCGCTCCCGACCTTGCGACGGTCACCACCACAATCGGCTGCCCCTGCCCCAGCGCAAGGGCGAGCAACGCGGCCATCGGCGCCGCGGCCAGCACGCCATCGAGCCGGTCGAGCAAGCCGCCATGGCCGGGGATCAGCGCGGAGGTGTCCTTCACCTCGAAGCGCCGCTTGATCCAGGATTCCAGAAGGTCGCCGGCCTGCGCCATGACGCCCAGCATGGCCGCGACGGCGGCGGCCCGCGTCGGCCCGCCCGGGGCCAGCAGCAACGCCGTCGCGACACCCACCACCATGGCCGCGAGCAGGCCGCCGGCCGCCCCGGACCAGGTCTTGTTGGGCGACACCGCCGGCGCGATCCTCGGCCCGCCGAACAGCCGCCCGGCCATGTAGGCGCCGATGTCGGACGCCCAGACCACGAGGAACAGGAACAGCACATTGGCCTGCCCGGCCGCATTGTCGTGCCGCAACTCGATCAGCGCGATGCCGGCCAGCCCGATGTACAGCACCCCCGCCGCCAGCCAGCCTGCCGGCTGGCCGCGGCCATCGACCTCGCGGCCGCGGTCCGCCGTCCACCAGGCCACCGCCCACAGCGCGACCAGCAGCGCCAGCGCGCCGAGCGGATGCTCGGCAACCGCGAGCGTGCCCGCCGCGAATACCGCGACCGGCACGGCAAGGCCCGGCAACGCCCGTGTCCGGTAGCCGCACAGATGCACCCATTCCCAGGACAGCAGCGCCGCCGCGATGGCGATCAGCATCGTCCAGGGTTCGGCGCCCAGCCAGATGCAGGCAAGCGCCGTCGGGCCCAGCACCAGGGCGGACAGGAAGCGCTTGCGAAGATCCCTCCAGCGCTTGGGCTCCGCGGTCAGGGCGGCGCGCCCCGCTCAGGGCCGTGCCCCGTAGCGGCGTTCGCGACGGATGAAGGCGGCCACCGCCTCGGCCAGGTGCTCGGCGCCGTAATCGGGCCAGAGCACGTCCTGGAAGACGAACTCGGCATAGGCGGCCTGCCACAGCAGGAAATTCGACAGCGCTGCTCGCCGGAGGTGCGGATGATCAGGTCCGGATCGGGAATGCCCGCGGTCTGCAGGAAGCCGCCGAAGGTCGCTTCGTCGATCGCCTCCGGCGCCAGCCGGCCTTCCGCCACCGCGTGGGCGGCCGCGCGCGCGGCGGCCAGGATCTCGTCGCGCGAGCCATAGGACAGCGCGACATTGAGGTTGAGCCGCGTGCCGCCGGCCGTCGCCTGCTCGGCGGCGCGGATCGAGCGCATCATCTCCGGCCCGAAGCGTTCGCAGTCGCCGATCACGCGCAGCCGCACGCCTTCCTTCACCAGGCTGGCCACCTCGGAGCGCAGGTACAGGCGCAGCAGCCCGGTCAGGGCGGACACCTCCTCGAGCGGCCGGCGCCAGTTCTCGGAGGAGAAGGCGAACAGCGTCAGCCAGCCGATGCCCTGCTGCGCCGCCGCCTCGATGGTCCGGCGCGCCGCTTCGGCGCCGGCCTTGTGGCCGAGCGCGACGGGCAGGCCGCGGGCCTGCGCCCAGCGACGGTTGCCGTCCATGATGATGGCGACATGGGCCGGGGGCTCGGCGGGGCTGGTGGTCGCGCGCGCGGGACCGGAGGCGGCGCTCATGCCCCCCCTTCCCCACAGCGACGGGCCCTGAGCAGGCTCAACCGCACTTCGCCTCCGTTGCGACGCTCATCTCCGGCGCTCCTCAGACCGTCCGGATGTCCTTTTCCTTCTCGACCAGCGCGACGTCCACCTGCTTCACGTACTGGTCGGTCAGCTTCTGGATTTCGGTCTCGGCCTGCTTGGCCTCGTCCTCGCTGACCTCGTGCTTCTTGTCCCAGCCCTTGACCTGCTCCATGCCGTCGCGGCGCACGCCGCGGATCGCGACACGGGTCGCCCTCGGCATAGCGGGCGGCGGCCTTGGCCAGTTCGTTGCGGCGCTCGGTGGTCAGCGGCGGCAGCGGCACGCGGATGACCTGGCCCTCGGCCTGCGGGTTGAGCCCGAGATTGGCCTCGCGGATCGCGCTCTCGACCGCCTTGGCCAGCCCCTTGTCCCACACCTGCACCGAGAGCAGCCCCGGACCGGCGATGGACACGTTCGCGACCTGGTTCAGCGGCGTCACCGAGCCATAGGCCTCGACACGCACCGGTTCGAGCAGCGCGGGGCTGGCGCGGCCGGTGCGCAGGCCCTGGAATTCCTTCTTCAGGGTCTCCATCGCGCCATCCATGCGGCGCGTCAGGTCCTGCTTCAGGGCGTTGAAGTCGGCAGCCATGGGCCCGTCTCCCTCAGGTCTGATTCTCGTGGACGGTGGTGAAGCGGCCCTCGCCCTTCATCACCGCGGTGAAGGCGTCGGGCTCGTGGATGTTGAAGACGATGATCGGCAGGTGGTTCTCGCGCGCCAGGCTGATCGCCGCCGCGTCCATCACCGCGAGGTCGCGCGCCAGCATGTCGAGATAGGTCAGCGAGACGTAGCGCTCGGCCTTGGGGTTCTTGCGCGGGTCGGCGGAATAGACGCCATCGACCTGGGTGCCCTTGAGCAGCGCGTCGCAGCCCATCTCGGCGGCACGCAGCGCCGCGGCGGTGTCGGTGGTGAAGAACGGGTTGCCGGTGCCGGCGGCGAAGATCACCACGCGGCCCTTCTCCATGTGCCGCACGGCGCGGCGGCGGATGAAGGGCTCGCAGACCGACTGCATCGGGATGGCGGACTGCACGCGCGTCGGCACGCCGGCCTTCTCGAGCGCGGCCTGCATCGCGAGCGCGTTCATCACGGTGGCGAGCATGCCGATCGAATCGGCCTGGGCGCGGTCCATGCCGGCCGCAGCGCCGGCGACGCCGCGGAAGATGTTGCCGCCGCCGATCACGAGGCAGACCTCGACGCCGAGGTCGATCACGCCGCGCACATCCTCGGCGATGCGCCGGCAGACGATGGTGTCGAGGCCGTAGTCCCGGTCGCCCATCAGGGCTTCCCCGGACACCTTGAGCAGCACGCGCTTGTAGTTCGGCTTGTCGCTCATGCATGGGGATTCGCGGTTCCGGACAGGGTGGGCTGGCGCGGTACCATACTCGCCGCGCCGGCAGGGCAACAATATGGCGGCGGGCGAGGCCGAAGCCCCGCCCTGACAGGGCTTCAGCCCTGGCCGGCCGCCGCCGCGACCTCGGCCGCGAAGTCGGAGGCCTGCTTCTCGATGCCTTCGCCGAGCTGGAAGCGGGCGAAGCCGGCCAGCGTCATGCCGGTCTTCTTCACCACTTCCTTCACGCGGGTCTCGCCGTCATGCACCCAGACCTGCTCGAGCAGCACCACTTCCTCGTAGTACTTGCGGATGCGGCCCTCGACCATCTTCTGGATCACCGCCTCGGGCTTGCCCGACGCCATGGCCTGCTCGGTCAGCACCGCCTTCTCGCGCTCCAGCGCCGAGGGCTCGACGAAGGAAACATCGAGCGCCTCGGGGCGCGCCGCGGCGACGTGCATGCCGATCTGGCGGCCGAGCGTCTCCATCACGGTCTGCCTCGGAGGCGCCTTCGAGCGCGACCAGCACGCCGATCTTGCCCATGCCCGGCTTCACCGCCGAATGGACATAGGTGGCGACGGTGCCCTCGGTCACGTGCAGGCGCTTGGCGCGGCGGATCGACATGTTCTCGCCGATCGTGGCGATCAGATGCGTCAGCTGCTCGCCCACCGTGCGATGCGCGGTGCCGCCCTCGACCAGGTCCATCGAACCCGGATAGCGGGCATCCTTGATCGCCTCGATGTCGTCGCCGACGGTCAGCGCGAGTTCCGCCACGGCCGCGACGAAGGTCTGGAAGTGCTCGTTGCGGGCGACGAAGTCGGTCTCGGCGTTGACCTCGACCATCGCCGCCGTGCGCGGCGCGGAAGCGACGGCGACCAGCCCCTCGGCGGCGACGCGGCCGGACTTCTTGGCCGCGGCCGAGAGGCCCTTCTTGCGCAGCCAGTCGATCGCGGCCTCCATGTCGCCGGCCGCTTCGACCAGCGCCTTCTTGCAGTCCATCATGCCGGCGCCGGTCTTTTCGCGCAGTTCGCGCACCATCGCCGCAGTGATCTCGGCCATCGGAATGCTCCGTGGTTGCCAGGTGGAAGAGAAGGCCGGGGCCTCGCGGGCCCCGGCAGGTCAGGTTCAGGCCTGCGGCTGCGGCTCGACCGGGGCTTCCGGCAGCGCCTCGGGGATCGTCTCGGCCAGGGCTTCCGGCAGTTCCTCGGGGGCGAGGTCCTCGGCACCGCCGATATCGACGCCCGAGGCCTGCATCTCGGCCGAGATGCCGTCCAGCACCGCCGAGGCGATGCATGTCGCAATACAGGGTGATGGCGCGGATCGCGTCGTCATTGCCCGGGATCGGGTAGGTCACGCCCTCGGGGTCGGCGTTGGAGTCGACCACGGCGATGACGGGGATGCCGAGCTTGTTGGCCTCCTCGATCGCCAGCTTCTCCTTCACGGTGTCGATCACGAAGATGATGTCGGGCAGGCCGCCCATCTCCTTGATGCCGCCGAGCGCGCGCTCAAGCTTTTCCTTGTCGCGCGTCAGCATCAGCACTTCCTTCTTGGTCAGCCCGCTCGTGTCGGTGCCAAGGCGGTCGTCCATCTGCTTCAGGCGCTTGATCGAGCCGGTGATCGTCTTCCAGTTGGTCAGCATGCCGCCGAGCCAGCGATGGTTGACGTAGTACTGGCCGCAGCGCGTCGCGGATTCGGCAACGTATTCCGCCGCCGCCTTCTTGGTGCCGACGAACAGCACGCGGCCGCCGGCGGCGACGGTGTCGCGCACGGCGCGCAGGGCGCGCTCCATCATCGGGACGGTCTGCTGCAGGTCCAGGATGTGGACCTGGTTGCGGATGCCGAAGATATACGGCGCCATCCGCGGGTTCCACCGCCGCGTATGGTGGCCGAAATGAACGCCTGCTTCGAGCAGGGCACGCAGAGAAACTTCGCGCATCGCCATGGGGCGAGCCTCCTTCACAAGTCCGGTTGGGCCTCCGCGGTGCATCCCCCGTTGCCGGGGACCGGACCCTGCCTGTTCAAGGGAAGGGCGCGCCGCGTGCGGATTTGCCGGGCGGGGCGAACCCCGACCGGCCGGCGCCATATGGCCGATACCGGCGCGGGCGGCAAGCCCCGGCGGCCTATTCCGGCCGGATGCCGGCCCGCTCGGCGGTGGCGCGGATCGAGGCGCGTTCCCGTTCCAGCCAGGCCGCGAAGCCTTCGGGGGATTGTTCGGATGCCGCCACGATCTCGGCGCCGAGCTGCGCCTGGCGGTCACGATAGGCCGGCTGCGCGAGGCCCGCCCGCACCGCGGCGGCAAGCGTCGCCAGTGCCGCGGCCGGCGTGCCGGCCGGCGCCACCAGCCCCGCCCAGGACCCGCCGGTGAGGTTCACGCCGCTCTCGATCAAGGTCGGCACCGCGGGCGCGATCGGCATCCGGCCGGCCGAACTGAGCGCCAGGATGCGCGTCTGCCCGCCCTGGAAGGTCGGCAGCACCGTCGAGACCTCGGCCATCACCACCGGGATGTTCCCCGCAATGACATCGGGCAGCGACACCGAGGAGCCGCGATAGGGCACATGGGTGAAGCGCACCCCGGTCGCGACCATTACCTGCTCGATCAGGAAATGCGTCGCACTCCCCTGCCCGGAGGAGCCGATGGCGACCCGGCCCGGCTCCGCCCGCGCCGCCGCCAGCACATCGGCGACCGAGCGCCAGGGGCTGTCCGCCCGCACGGTCAGCGTCAGCGGGCTGCGGCTGATCATCGAGATGGCAGCGAAATCCCTGGCCGGGTCATAGGCCAGCCGCGCCTGCAGCACCGGCGCATTGGTCAGCGGCCCGTTCGAGCCGAGCAGCAGCGTGAGCCCATCGGGCGCCGATTTCGCCACCACGTCGGCGCCGAGCGTGCCGCCCGCGCCGGCGCGGTTCTCGACCACCACCGGCTGGCCGAGGGTGGCGGCCATCCGCTCCCCGATCATGCGCGCCTGGAGGTCGGAGGATGTCCCGGCCGCGAAGGGGACGATGATGCGCACCGGGCGTTCGGGGAAGGCCGCGCGCGCGGCACGCGGCAGCAACAGCAGGGCAGGCGCGGCGAGCGCTGCGCGGCGGGTGGCCTTCATGGGATTCGTTCCTCCGTCGAGGGCATCATCTGGGCAGGTTCCGCCGACGTCAGGAAGCCCCTGGCGCCGGGCGCAGCAGTCACGCAGGCTTCACGCGGCGGCACCGGCACGCCCGGCAGAGTGCGCACACCGCGCGAAGGACAGGACGCATGGACAGCACCGCCCGCCACATCGTCGATTTGTCGCGGCGCGGCCTGTTGCGCGGCGGCGCGGGGCTCGCGGCGCTGGCGGCGACGATGCCCGCGGCGCGCACCGCCCTGGCACAGCCCGTGTTTCGCGCGCCCCCCTTCACCCTCGGCGTCGCCAGCGGAGAGCCCGCGCCGGACGGCTTCGTGATCTGGACGCGCCTGGCCCCCGAGCCCCTGGCCCCGGATGGCGGCATGCCGCGCGCCGCCATGGCGGTGACCTGGGAGGTCGCCGACCGATGAACGCTTCGCCGGCATCGTCGCCACCGGCACCGCCATCGCCCGGCCGGAACTGGCCCATGCGGTCCATGTCGAGGTCGCCGGCCTCGCCCCGGCCCGGCCCTATTTCTACCGCTTCCGCGCAGGGGCGGAGGCGAGCCGCACCGGCCGCGCCCGCACCGCCCCCGCGCCGGGCGCCGAGCCACGCCGCCTGCGCTTCGTCACCGCCGGGTGCCAGCACTATGAGCACGGGCATTTCACCGCCTGGGCGCATGTCGCGCAGGAGGCCGAGATCGACTTCGTCTTCCACTATGGCGACTACATCTACGAATACCGCGGCCGCGCGCCCGGGCAGGCCGGCTGGGGGCCGCGCGTGCGCGGGCATCTGGGTGAGGAGACGATGACGCTGACGGATTACCGCCAGCGCTACGCGCAATACCGCTGCGATCCGGACCTGCAGGCGGCCCATGCCGCGCACCCCTTCCTGCCCAGCTACGACGACCATGAGGTCGACAACAACTGGGCCGGCGAACCACAGCGAGGAGGATGGCGGCCGCCGCTTCCCCGTCGCCGTGCCGCCCGAGGTCTTCGTGCTGCGCAAGGCGGCCGCCTTCCAGGCCTGGTATGAGCACATGCCGGTGCGCCGCGCCGCGCTGCCGCGCGGGCCGGACATCACCGCCTATCGCCGGCTCGACTTCGGGACCATGGCACGCGTCCATGTGCTGGACACCCGCCAGTTCCGCGACGACCAGCCCTGCGGCGACCGCAATGGCCAGCCCTGCGCCGAGGTGTCGCGGCCCGATGCGCAGATGCTCGGCCCGCGCGCAGGAAGCCTGGCTGCTGGACGGGCTGGCGCGATCGCCGGGGCGATGGAACATCATGGCCCAGCAGGTGCCGATGATGCGCCGGCTGCTGCGCGGCGGCGGCATCGCCATGGACAAATGGGATGCCTATCCGGCGGCGCGGCAGCGCATCCTGGACGGCATCGCGGCGCGGCGCACGCGCAACGCGGTCGTGCTGTCGGGGGATGTGCATGTGGCGCTCGCCGCCACCATCGGGCAGCGGCCGGAGGATGCGGCCAGCACGCCCGTCGCGGTCGAGTTCACCGCGACCTCGGTCACCAGCGAGGGCGACGGTGCGGCGATGACGCCGGCCGGCGAGGCGATGCTCCAGCGCAACCCGCACATCGCGCTGTATCACGCGCAGCGCGGGTATTGCGTCAGCGAGGCCAGCGCGGCGCGGCTGACCACCGAGTATGTCTCGCTGCCCTTCGTGACGGAGGAAGGCGCGCCGCGCGAGACCGCCGCGCGGCTGGTGGTGGAGGATGGGCGGGCCGCGATCGAACGGGGCTGAGCATCACCGGCCCGGCGGCGCGGCCGATACCGTTGCGCCGGACGACGCCATGCCGTTCATCATGCCGCCTGGCCTCGATGCCGGTGAGCGATCTCGCATTTGGCAGCGGACGCAGCCATCCCGTCGCCTGACCTCGCAAGCATCAAGGCCCGGCCGGTCATTTCGCCGGGCCGCAACCCGATCCGGTGGCCGGACCGCGACGTCCTGCGGGCCGCGTTCCCGGGGCGCCCCGCCCTGCTTGCCGTGGCTGCCGGTCCGCTCCGTCCGCCGATGCGCCGGCGAAGGGCGCGCGCGGGACGCTACGAACCGACCTTCAGCGTGCTGGTCAGCCCACGCAGGCAGGCCAGGATCGACAGCGGGGTGATCTTGCCGGTGCGGGGGTTCTCCTCGCTCGGCACGTTCTCGATCGTCATGGTCAGGCGCGCCGCGGCGGCTTCCACGCGGATGGTGTGGGTGTTGCGCGTGACGCCGGGGTCGGCCCAGATCTCGACCATGGTGCGCTCCGGCCCGATGCCGGCGAGCGCCAGCGCGGCGGCGACATTCACATTCGCCGGGAAACCCTGCGCCGCGTCGAAGGCATTGCCCTTGAACACCAGCGTCGCCGTGGTGATCAGCGACACGTCGATCGCGTTCTGCTTCAGATAGGGCGCGCCTTCGAGCCCGCGCGGCGGCTTGCGCGTCTCGATCGTCACGCTGTCGACCGCGCCCTCGGCGGCCGCACGCACGGCATCGAGGCCGAGCAGCGCGCCGGTCGGCACGATGATGCGCGCGCCGGTCTGCTGCGCGCGTTCCACCAGGTGCATGCGCGGCAGCAGCGCGCCGACGGAGGACGGGACGAAGATCCTGCCGGCCTCGATCGCGGCGGTGGCGATCTCCTCGAAGGCTGCGGCGGGGGCGGCTTCCACCACCACGTCGCAGGCCGCCAGTTCGGCGTTGGAGACCACCATCGGCGGCACCTTGAAGCCGCCGACATTGGCCTGCGCCTTCTTCAGGTCGCGCGCCGAGACGGCGGCCAGGCGCAGGCCCTGCACGCCGCCATCCAGCGCACGCGCCAGGTGAAGGCCGATGGCGCCGAGACCCGCGATGCCGACGGTGAGTGTGTTCTTGCTCATGCGCCATCGCCTAGCATGGCGCGACGCGATCGTGCAGGGGCTTGCCAAGCGCCGGGGCCTGGCAGCGGGCCGCAGGGCCCGCCCCGCGATAACGCAGCCGTGAACACCCCAACGGTTACATCCGCCCGCCAAGGCCCGACCTCAAGGGGGCGGCGTGCGGAGGAACGGCGCTGCACGGGTCAACAGCCGCGCCGGGGGAGACAATCCATGCCCATCGAACCGCTCAACCTGCTTGTGCATGGGTCGAACCTGCTGCTGCTCGTGGCGTATTCGGTGCGCGACATCCTGTGGCTGCGCGCCTTCGCGGTCGCCGCGGCGCTCACCAACATCCCGTTCTTCCTGCTGCAGGAGACGATCCTGTGGCCGCCGGTCATGTGGGCCGGCATCTTCACGGCGATCAACCTGGCGCAGATCGCCCGGATCCTGGCGCAACGCCGGCCGGTGGTGCTCTCGGCCGACGAAAGGCGGCTCTACGCGCTTGGCTTCGGTTCGATCCGGCCGCGCGATTTCCTCGCGCTCACCATGCAGGGACAATGGGCGGATGCGCCGGCCGGCCAGCAGATGCTGACGCGCGGCGAACCGAGCGAGGATGTCTGCATCGCCATCGAGGGCCGCGTCGGCATGACCCGCGACGGGCGGCAGGTCGACGCGCTGGAGCCCGGCCAGTTGATCGGGGTCACGATGGTGCTGACCGGGGACCCCTCCCCCGTCGATGCCGCCTTCCCCGAGCCCGGGCGCTATATCCGCTGGCCGGTTGCACGGCTGCGCCCGTTCCTGGAAAGGCGGCCCGAATTGCGCGCGGCGGTGCTGGCCCATGCCAAGCAGGACATCGCGCGCAAGCTGGTCGGCGCGATGAACCGCTGACGCCGCCCGGTGAAGCGGACGCTCAGACCACCGGGCTGCTGCCGCCATCCACGTTGATCGCCGTGCCGGTCACGTAGCCGCCCATGTCGGACGCCAGCAGCAGCGCCATGGCGGCGAATTCCTCGGCCTTGCCGATGCGCCCGAGCGGGACGGGCTTGCCCTGCTCGGCCTTCCATTCCTCCCAGGTGATGTTGCGCTTGTCGGCGGCGTGGCGGCGCACCCACTGGTCGCTCTCGATGATGCCGACCAGCATGGCGTTCACCAGCACGTTGTGCGGCGCGTATTCATTGGCGAGCGCCTTGGTCAGCGCCATGCCCGCGGCGCGCGAGACGGAGGTCGGCGTGCTGGTCGCCTTGGGCGCCTTCGCGCCGATGTTCAGCACGTTGATGATGCGGCCCCATTTGCGGTCGCGCATCCCCGGCAGGACCAGGCGCGCACAGGCGGATCGCCGCGAACAGCTTGAGGTCGAGGTCGTCCTGCCACAGCGCGTCGGTGATCTCGAGGAACGGCCCGCGCTGCGAGGTGCCGGCATTGTTGACCAGGATGTCCACCTGGCCGAGGGCGCGGACGGCGCCGGCATAGGCCTGCTCGCAGCCTTCGACCGTGCGGATGTCGCAGGCGATCGCGGCGACCTTGGCGGTGGGCGCGGCCTCGCGCAGTTCGGCCTCGGCACTGCGCCAGCGCCTCGGCGCCGCGCGCCACCAGCGCGACATTGCCGCCGGCCTGGACAAAGGCCTTGCGCCATCGCAAGGCCGAGGCCCTTCGAGCCGCCGGTGATGATGGCCGCGCGGCCGTTCAACGATAACTGCATGGATATTCCCCCTTCGGTTGCCGCCATCCTGACGGGAACCGCGCGTCGCGCAAGCGAGGGGGGAGGGTGGGGCGACCAACGGAACTCGAACCCGTGACATCCAAGACCACAACCTGGCGCTCTACCAACTGAGCTATGGCCGCCACCGAGGGGGCGGGAGATACGTCCGCAGCCCCTGTCCCGTCAACCGGGCGTGTGGTCGGCGCGCATCGGGGGCCGATTTCGCAGCTCCCATCGCGCGCCGGCCGCTTGCCGCGACCCCGCCGGACAGGCCATACCGCCAGTCCCGCGCCGGAAGGAGCATGCCCATGCGACACATTGCCCGCTGCCTGATCCTCGCCGCCCCGCTGCTCGCCACCGGCGCGGTGGCGCAACGGCGCCGGCGCCCGCCACACCGCCCGCCCGCCCCGGCGCCCGCGGCCCCGGCTCGCCCGCCGTTCCGCATGAATGGCTGTTCGGGTCCTGGACCGGCGGGCTCTACCCGCCCGGCGACACCGAGGGGCCGCGCTGCTTCGCCCAGCCCACCGTGATCTTCACGCGGGAGGTGGTGATGCGCACCGGCATCCTCGACCCCGCCTATCGCCAGCGCTTCCTGGAGACGGCGGCGACGCGGCCGGGCGCCACCACCTTCCGCTTCATCCCCGCGGCCCCGGCCGGCAGCCGCCTGCCGCCCGAGATCGGCTTCGGCTGCCCCGGCGGCCCCGACACGCTGGAGGTCGAGCAGGTCGGCCCGGACGAGATCGTCTTCCCGAATTGCCGCGAAATGCCGTCCCCGCTGCGCCGCTGCGGGAGCCCGAATCGGTGAGCGGCGCGCCGCAGGCGCATCGCGCTGATCCACGCGTTGCGGCACTCGCCGCCGCCGATCGAGGCCGCCTTCGCCCGGCTCTGGCCCGGCCAGATCCTGATGAACCTGCTGGATGACAGCCTCTCGGCCGACCTGGCGCGCGAGGGGCGCGCTGACGCCGCGCATGACCGAGCGCTTCCTGACGCTGGGGCGCTACGCCGCCGGCACCGGGGCGGATGCCATCCTGTTCACCTGCTCCGCCTTCGGTCCCTGCATCGAGGCCGTCGCGGCCGACCTCGCGCCCCTGCCGGTGCTCAAGCCGAATGAGGCGATGATCGAGGAAGCGGTGACCATGGGGCGGCGCATCGGCCTGCTGGTGACCTTCGCCGGCACCATCCCGTCGATGACGCCGGAATTCCCCGCCGGCATCACCGTGGTGCCGAAGGTCGCCGAGGGCGGGCTCGCGGCGCTCGATGCCGGCGACACCGCCACGCATGACCGGCTGGCGATCGAGGCGGCGAGGCGACCTCGCGGATTGCGATGCCATCGCGCTCGGCCAGTTCAGCCTGGCGCGCGCGAAGGCGATGGTGGAGCAGGCGACCGGCCGGCCGGTGCTGACGACGCCCGATAGCGCGGTGCTGAAGCTGAAGCGGCTGCTGGGGGCATAGCGACCTCGCGCGCCCGGTGCCCGGCGAGCGTGCGCGCCAGGGCCGGCAGTCGCAGCCATCCCGCCCGATCCGCGGTGCCGGCGGACCGAAACCGGCGCCCATCCCCGCGCGGCAGCCCCGCGGCGCGCCAACACCGTCTGGTGAGGCGGGTGCAGCGCCGGCCGCGGCAGGCCCCATATCCACGGTCGGACGCGTCCCCGCGACCGCACAGGGAAGGAGGCTGTCATGAGCAAGGTCCTCGACTGCGGCTCGGTCTTCCCGGGCTGCCCGCATGTGATCCACGCCGATGGCGAGGATGAACTGATGGCCAAGGCCATGGCGCATGCCCGCGCCGAGCACGAGGTGACGATCATCTCGGACCGGCTGAAGGCGCGCATCCGCTCGGCCATGCGGGAGGAGCAGCCGGCAGACGGCGCCAGCGCGTAGCGACCGGCTCCGCCGTCTGAGCGCCGGCTCCCCGGCGCCGACCTGCCAGCGCGGCTCCCTGCCGCCTGCCCTGCGCCGGCCCCTGCCACCATGGGGCCGCCGGCGGGGGCGATGCGCACCGTCTCGTCGCGTGGCGTCCTGCCTGCGCCCAGGGCGGGACGCTCCGCCATCCGGCGCGGGGCGTGCGATCGGCCCGGGGTCGCGCCCGCCGGCGAACTTCACCAGCGCCGCGACGCGGTCGCCGATCGGCGGATGGGTCGCCATCAGGGAGGACAGCGCATTGTCCGACGCGTCCTCGAGGAACAGCGCGCGCACCTGGGGCGAGACCTCCGGCATGGCGGCATGGCCTTCGACCTTGCGCAGCGCCGTGATCATCGCATCGGGGTCGGCGGTCAGTTCCACCGCCCCCGCATCGGCCAGGAATTCCCGGTTGCGCGACAGCGCCATGCGCAGCGCGGTCGCCAGCAGCCAGGCGAGCGCGATCATCAGCACGCCGATGATCGCCGCCCAGCCGGCATTGCGGGAATTGCCGCTCGACCCGCCAGCCGCCGCGCCGCCGCTGGCGCGCGCGACGCGCCGCGTGCGGGTCATCATGTCGAAGCCGAGCGAGATGACGCCGACGAAGACCGCCGCGATCAGCCCCAGCCGCGCATCGCCGTTGCGGATATGGCTGAGTTCATGGGCCAGCACCGCGCGCCAGTTCACGGTCGTCGAGCGCATCCATCAGCCCGCGCGTGACGGTGACCGACCCGGTCTCGCGCGACAGGCCGGCGGCATAGGCGTTCATCGCCGCGCGTCTCGATCACCGCCAGGCGCGGCATGCGCATCCCGCGCGAGATGCACAGGTTCTCCAGCAGGTTCCACAGCCGCGGTTCCTCGGCGCGGGTGACCGGATGCGCGCCGGTCGCCCAGTCGAGGATGCGGTTATGCGCCACCCAGGCGATGGCGAACCAGATGATCGCCGCGCCGCAGCACATGACGTAGATGCCGGGCAGGTTGCGCAGCGCATTGCCGAAGGCGCGGCCGAGGTCGCGCTGCTCGCCGCCGAAGACCATGCCGAGGCCGAGCGCCATGACCGCCAGCAGCAGCGGGAAGCCCGCCAGCAGCAGCATCGACCGCCAGGCGGTGTTCCAGGCGTGGGTGCGCAGGCCGAAGGCCTGCATGGCGGCCTCCCTAGAACTTCACCTGGGGCGCGGCCTGCACCACGGCGCGCTCGGCTTCGGGGACTTCGAAGAAGCCGCGCTGCTGGAAGCCCATCGATCCGGCGAAGAACACCGCCGGGACGCTTTCCGTCATCGCGTTGTATTCGGCCACCGAGGAATTGTAGAAGCGCCGCGACGCGGCGATCTTGTTCTCGATATCCGACAGTTCCGACTGCAGCGACAGGAAGTTCTGGTTGGCCTTGAGGTCCGGATAGGCCTCCGACAAGGCGAACAGCCGGCCGAGCGCCGCACCGAGGGCGCCTTCGGCCGGCCCCGCCGCGGCCGGGCCCTGTGCCTGGGCCGATACGGCCGCATTGCGCGCCTGGATCACGGCGTCGAGCGTCGTCTTCTCATGCGCGGCATAGCCTTTGACGGTCTCGACCAGGTTGGGGATCAGGTCATGCCGCTGCTTGAGCTGGACATCGACGTCGGACCAGGACTGGCCGGTGACCTGCCGCAGCGTGACCAGGCGATTATAGACGATGACCAGCCAGACGACGACGACCGCGATGATGCCCAGAATTGCCCAAACCATGCCGCCTGGCTCCCTACCTTCCTCATGGCACCGGGCCGGCCGGTGGCGCACAGCCAACGGCCGACGGCCCTGCACAGACGCTAGCCATGCTGCGCGGTGGCGCCAGCCCGGCAATGCGAAGGGCCTCACATATTGGGCACTCACGTTGATGTGCATCACAAAATGAGAATATTTGCTAGAAATTTACCCTCAGTTGTGGAATGGTTCATACTCTATACGGTTCTTTTTGGAACACCCGCAGAATGATGCCCGCCGAAGGTTCGCCTGACGCACAGCGCCCCCAACCTGGCCTCATGCGTCGCCTCTCCCGCCGGATCGGCCGTCGCGGCGTCGCGACGACCGAACTGGCCCTCATCGCGATTCCATTCTTCGTCGTGGTGATCGGGTGCCTGGAGGTCGGCTGGCAATTGGCGACCGGCGCCGCACTCGACCATGCCGCGCTGCGCGCCAGCCGGTTCGGCATGACCGGCAGCAACACGCCGCCATCGTGGCAGACCACCGGCCAACAGAACGTGCCGACCTGCCGGTCGCAGAACATCGCCTGGCTGGTCACGCAATCAACCGGCGGCCTGCTCCAGGCCGCCAACCTGACCATCGCGACGGCGAACTGGTCGAACGTCTCGGGTTCCGGCACCGGCACCGGCACGGCCGGTGCGGGCGCCGGTGGGGAGATCATTTCCTACACCCTGACCTACCGGCAGCCCTTCATCACCGGCGTTGTCGCATCCACCTTGTTCGGCGGCACCGAATTCACCCACCGTGCATTCCTGATGGTCAAGAACGAGCCCTTCGAAAATGCGACCTGCTAGACCCCGGAGGCTTGGCCGCCGCGGCCTCGTGGCCACGGAATTCGCGCTGATGGCGCCGCTGTTCTTCCTTGTAGCGCTTGGCTGCTCGGATCTCATCGGCCTGTTCCGCGCCCAGCTGCGGGCCGAGACCATCGCGGTGCAGATCGGTCAGATCGTGTCGCAGTGCCGGACCATCACCAATCCGGGCGACCGCAACAATTTCTGGGCCCATGCCCAGCGCATCGCGGCCGGCGTGATCGACGTGAACAGCGCGACCGGCGGAGCAACGATCATCAGCGCGGTGAGCCGCAACGGCAATGCGAACCGCTTGTCGTGGCAGATGCGCACGGGCAACGCCACGTCGATCAGCCGGGTCGGCACGACCACGGGCGGCACCGCGACCATTTCCAACGGCTTCGTCGTTCCGACCAGCCAGACGCTGCTGGTGACCGAGGTCTACGCCGTGGTGCAGCCTTTTCCGCTGACCGCCGGCCTGATCGGCACGGCGCTGCCCTCGGTCATCTACGGCACGACGCTGTTCCTCTCGCGCGCGCCTGAACCCACCACGCTGCAAACCGCCCCGGCGAACAGCGGCACACCGGACTGCACAGCATGACGATGAAGCTCGATCGCCGCGGCGCCATCGCCGCGGTCACCGCCGTGGTGATGATCCCGGTCATCGGCTTTGCCGGCCTCGCCGTCGATCTCACCCGCATCTGGCTGCTCAATGCGCGCCTGAAGACCGCGGTGGATGCCGCGAGCCTCGTCGCCGCGCGCACCATGACGAGCGCGACCCGCGATGCCGACACGACGGCGCTGTTCTGGGCCAATTTCAACCAGAATGGCTGGTCGCAGACCTATCTCGGCTCGACCGTCGCCAATACGCAGCCGGTCATCCAGCAGGTCAGCGACACGCAGATCCGCGTGACCGCCACGGCGAACATCAACACCACCCTGTTCAGCATCATCAGCCGCCAGACCACGCTGGTGCAGGAGACGTCGCTCGCCGAACGGGAAGGCACGGGGCTCGAACTCGCCATCGTGCTCGACCAGACATCCTCGATGCTCGCCTCGGCGTCCGGGTTCTCCAGCAAGCTGGCGGCCGCGCAGTCCGCCGTCGGCACCCTGCTCGGAACGCTCTATGGCACCTCCGACACCAGGCGGAACCTCTGGGTGTCGGTGGTGCCCTTCGCGCGCACCATCAATGTCGGAAGCGGCAACACGAACTTCCTCAACACCACGAACATGGCCACGGGATGGAACGTGGCATCCTGGTCCGGTTGCGTCGAAGCGCGCGACGGCGGCGAGGACATCACGGATACCAGCCCGGCGACCACGGCCGGCCAGTTCCGCCCCTATTTCTATGCCAGCACCTATCGACGGGTGGGCTGGGTCGGCACGACGCCGACCAACACCATCGCGCAGCTCGCCGTGAATGCGACGGCCTGGACCACGGCAACCGGCGGCGCCCAATACGCCGGTGCGAGCGCCTGCACCTCGGCCAATGCGTATTCCGCGGTCACGGTGAACATGCGGGCAACGGCGACCGCGACGAACACGACGGCCTACTCGATCAGTTTCTGCCGGGGCGACAATGATTGGTCGAACCCGAACGGCCTCTCGACCAGCACCGGCAATGGCGCCGCCTACAATCCGGAATACGCGGCGCGCATCAGCAACGGCCTGACGTCAGGGACCAACAACAACACCGCGATCGCGGCGGCCGGGCGCAACACGCTTTGCGCCATGAATTCCATCCTCCCGCTCACGGCGAGCCGGACGACCGTCCAGGCCGCGGTGAACGCCATCACCGCACCGGTCAAGAGCGGCGGCACCACGGTTCCGGTCGGCATGCAGGGCGCGTGGTACACGCTCAGCCCGAACTGGCAGAGCTGGTGGCCGAACATTGCCACGGGCAGCGCCCTCGGCACCCTGCCGCTCGCCTACAACACGCGCAACATGACCAAGGCCGTGGTGATCCTGACCGACGGCGACAACAACTGGCAGGGCTTCTACGGCAGCGGCATTCGCGGATCGCCGACCGCCACCGAGCTTCTCTACAACGCCTATGGCCGCGTTGCGGACTGGAACGCCAACTTCCCGAGCGCGACCATCAACCCGGTCAGCCAGACCAATGCGGACCCGCGCCTGGACACCCGCCTCAGCGCGATCTGCACGGCGATGAAGGGCACCACCAGCACCAATCCGTCCGACCATCGCATCCGCATCTATGTGATCGGCTTCGAGGTCGCGCAACAGCGCCCAGCGGACGATGCTGCAGAACTGCGCGAGCGGCACGGGGTCCCCCTACTACTTCGAGGCGCCGAGCGCCTCGGCCTTGCAGAGCGCCTTCAGCCAGGTCGCCAACTCGCTGAGCAGCCTGCGCCTCGTCGAATAGGCCGTGGCCGGTCAGGCGTCATTGCCTGGCCGACAGCGCCCGCGAGGTTCGACATCACGCCAGCGGCCGAATGCCGCGATCATTGGCACGAGCGCGGTCAGGCCATCAGATGCCGGGCGCGCGCCTGCGGGCTTGCTGGTTTCAGCGGCCCGCCGGCGCCACCCAGTCGGGCACAAGGCAAAGCCTCGTGGCGCGGCCATCATGGAATCGGGTCAGGCCTATCCTGCCGGCGGGGCGCCACCCCGATACGGGCGGTGCGTCGCCGGCGTGGTTGCGCCTCATGCCAGGACGCCCTGCGCAGGCGGGCAGCACACCCCGATCAGGATCGCGTGGCGATGCTCATCCATGCACAGGGCCGGAGGGGCCCCATGCACGGATGCGCACGATAGGCGCCCTATGCCAGCCCGGTCCCGCGCGTGTTCCGCCGAACCTGCTTGCGTGCCGGGCGGATCGCCGCGGCCATGACGACGTCGGGCGAAGCACCGCGCGCCAGGGCGAGCCCCGCCGCGGCCGCCCCGGCTGAGAAGGCGATGTGCTTCTCCACCGCCATGCGGACCAGCGCCGGGCCGGCCATGTGAGGCTCCGCCCCAGCAGCGCGATGCTGCGGCGGAGCATCACGGCATGCGCTTCGGTCATGAAGCGCCAGGCGTCGAACGGGTTCAAAGCGCCGCCAGCACGGCCTCGGCCTTGCTCACCTCGAAGGCGCCGGGGGCTTCGATCGCGACATGCGTGACCTTGCCGTCCTTCGCCACCAGGGCGAAGCGCTGCGCGCGCACGCCGAGGCCGCGGGCCGTCAGGTCGAATTCCAGGCCCATCGCCTTGGTGAAGGCGGCCGAGCCGTCGGCGATCATCGCCACCTGGTCGGTGATGCCCTGGTCCTTGGCCCAGGCGCCCATGACGAAGGCGTCGTTCACCGCCATGCAGGCGATCGCGTCCACGCCCTTGGCCTTCAGCGCATCGGCATTCTGCACGAAGCTCGGGCAGATGCTTGGCCGAGCAGGTCGGCGTGAAGGCGCCGGGCACGCCGAACAGCGCGACGGTGCGACCCTTGAAGAACTCCCCGGTATCCACTTCCTTGGGGCCTTCGGCCGTGGCCTGCATCACCTTCACGGCCGGAATCGCATCACCCACACTGATCGGCATGTCGTCCTCCTCGTTGCCTGCTTCGGATGTAGCGCGGGCGCGGGCGGCGTGTCATCGGGCGACAAAGCCTTGCGCCGCCGGCCGGCTGGCGCCAGATGGCAATCATGGCTTCTTCCTCCGAACCGTCGGCCGACACCGACGGCACCTACCTCACCGGGCACCTGCTGATCGCGATGCCGGGCATGCAGGACCCGCGCTTCGACCACACCGTCGTCTGCCTCTGCGCGCATTCGGCCGATGGCGCGATGGGCCTGGTGGTGAACCGCCCCCTGCCGGGCATGGTGTTCGACGACCTGCTGCGCCAGTTGAAGGTGGAACCGCTGCCCCCGCAACGGCGCATCCGCATGCTCGATGGCGGGCCCGGTCGAGAACGGCCGCGGCTTCGTGCTGCACAGCGACGACTGGTCCACCGATGGCAGCATGCCGGTGATGCGGGGCCTGACGCTGACCGCCAGTGTCGACATCCTGAAGGCGATCGCCGGCGGGGGCGGGCCGAAGGACTGCGTCCTGGCGCTGGGCTATGCCGGCTGGGCGCCCGGCCAGCTGGAGGACGAGATCCAGCGCAATGCCTGGCTCAATGTCCCGGCCGACGGGTCGCTGGTGTTCCGCGACGATCCCAGCCAGACCTGGGAAGCGGCGCTCGCCAAGCTGCGCGTCGACCCCGCCCTGCTGTCCGGCACCGCCGGTCACGCCTGAGGACCCTGCCCGATGCAGATGGCCGCCATCCCCTTCGACACCACCGACTGGTCGGCGATCGAGCCGACCCGCCATGCCGGCGAGGCGGGCGAGGCGCTGTGGCGCACCCGCCAGGTCGGGCCGGAGGGCAACCCGATCCGCGTCCGCATGGTCGAGTATTCGCCGGGCTATGTCTCCGACCACTGGTGCCAGAAGGGCCATGTGCTGCTGGTGCTGGAAGGCGAGTTGGAAACCACCCTCGCCGATGGCCGCGTGTTCACCCTGAAGCCCGGCATGTCCTACCAGGTGGCCGACGGTGCCGAGCCGCACCTGTCGCGCACGATGACCGGGGCGAAACTGTTCATCGTGGACTGACGCGTCATGCCGGTTCGGGCAGCGTCGCCGCCAGCCGCTTCGGCGCCGTCATGCGCCAGGACCGCGTGACCAGGGCGGCAACCTCATCCCAATCGATCCGGCCGGTCAGGCACAGCCCGATCCAGCCCTTCGGCCCGACATAGGGCGGGCCGGAAGAAGCGATCGGGGTCGGCTTCCACCAGCATCTCCTGCACGCCGCGTGGCGCCTTGCACCACAGGGCGGCGCTGCCGTCCTGCATCGGGCGCCACATGCAGAAGATGCGGCCGCGGATGCGCCAGGTCGGGTGGTCCCAGGTCTCCTGCTCGGCCGCCTCGGGCAAAGCGAGGCAGATCGCGCGCAGGCGGGCCTGCACGCGGGTGCTCACCAGCGCAGGCTCCGGACAGCGGCGATCGGGCGAACGCCTTCCTCATGCGCGACCGATGCCAGGTGGTCCGGCGACGGGTTGTCGCCATGCGCCTCGGCGGCGAGGCCCGTCAGCGCCCACAGCGCGTCGAGCCCGGCCGCCTGCGCGCCCGCCAGGTCGGTGTGCGGCGTATCGCCGATGGCGAGCACGCGATGCCGAGGCGGATGGCCCAGCAGTTCGAGCACCGGCTCATAGACGGCCGGATCGGGCTTGCCGATCTCGCGCACCGCGCAGCCGAGGTCGAGGTAGATGTCGGCCAGCGCCCCGGCGCAGATCACCTTCCGTCCGCCGACCATCACGGCGCGGTCCGGGTTCACGCACACCATCGGCAGCCGCGCGGCCGCGCAGGCTTCCAGCATCGGCCGATAGGGGTCCGGGCTGGTCGGCCCGCGCTGGTCGTCCGGGCCGGTGTTGAGCAGGAAATCCGCGTTCGCCGGATCGTCCACGATCTGCGCGGCACCGTCCTCGACCACCGACAGGTCGCGTTCCGGCCCGATATGCACGCAACGCCGGCCGAGTGCGGCGAACCACGGGTCGCTGCGATGGCGTCAGATGCCGCCAGGACACCTCGCCCGAGGACATGATGCCGTCATACAGCGCGCGATCCAGGCCCATCCGGTCGAGCATCCCCGCCACCACCCAGGCGCGGCGCGGTGCGTTGGTCAGGAACACCACGCGCTTGCCGCGCGCCTTGAGTTCCGCCAGCGCCTCCGGCACGCCCGGATAGGGCTTGCGCCCGTCATGCACCACGCCCCACAGGTCGAGCACATAGCCGTCATAGCGGTCGGCGATCGCGGCGATGCCGTCGAGGATTTCCATCACGCATCCTTGCCGACGGCGTCGGCGACAGAAGTGAAGCCGTCGCGCTTGAGCAGTGCGGCCAGGCCATCGGCGATCCGCCGCGGCAGCACCGGCCCGGCATAGGCGAAGCCCGTGTACATCTGCACCAGCGACGCGCCGGCGCGGATCTTCGCATAGGCCTGTTCCGCCGTCGCGATGCCGCCGACGCCCACCAGCGTCAGCCGCCCGCGCGCGATGCGATGCACCTTGCGCAGCACCTCGGTGGAGGGCGCGAACAGCGGCGCGCCCGACAGCCCGCCCGCTTCCGTCGCATGGGCCGAGCGCAGCGCCGGCCGCGCGATGGTGGTGTTGGAGATGATCAGCCCCGCGACGCCACGCGTCAGGCAGGTCTGGACGATCGGCGCCAGCGCGTCATCGGCGAGGTCGGGCGCGATCTTCACCAGCAGCGGCGGCGTGCGCGGCAGCCCCGCCCGGGTCGCGGCGATGGCATCGAGGATGGCGGCGAGCCGTTCCTCCCCCTGCAGGTCGCGCAGGCCCGGCGTGTTCGGCGACGACACATTGACCGTCACGTAGTCGGCATAGGGCGCCACGGCGGCATACAGCGCCGGATAGTCGCGCTCCGGATCGGCACCGTCCTTGTTGATGCCGATATTGGCGCCGAACACGGCCGGCAGCGGGCGCGGCAGCGACCGCAGCCGCGCGACATAGCCGTCCAGCCCGCCATTGTTGAAGCCCATGCGGTTGATCACCGCGGCATCCTCCGTCAGCCGGAACAGCCGCGGCCGCGGATTGCCCGGCTGCGGCCGCGGCGTGACGGTGCCCGCCTCGACGAAGCCGAAGCCGAGACGCATCAGCGGCACCACCGCCACCGCATCCTTGTCGAAGCCGGCGGCGAGGCCGATCGGGTTGCGGAAGCGCAGGCCGAAGGCCTCGGTCGCCAGGACCGGGTCGTCGCGGCCCGAATCGCGGCCGGCCAGCCCGGCGGCCAGCGCCTTCAACGCAATTCCATGCGCGGTTTCGGCATCGAGGCCGCGCATCAGCGGCATGAGGGCGGAGGCATGGCTGGGGTCATGTCGGCGGTTCTTGTGCCCCGGTCCGGCGCGCGGGGAAAGCCCGGTTGACGCACCGCGCCGCCGCACCGCGCCAGAACCGCGGTGTCACACGCAGAAAGAACGACCCGTGCGGGGGCCGGCCTTCATCATCGCGGCGATGGCGCTCTTCGCGCTGCTCGACGCCAATTCCAAGCTGCTGTCGGGGCGCTATGCGGCGGACCAGGTCATCGTCCTGCGCTACGCGACGCTGCTGCTGGCGCTGTTCGCCGCGCGCGCCGTGGTGCCCGGCCTGGGCGGGCGGCTGACCACCGCGCATCCCTGGCTGCACCTGACCCGCGCGGCGATGATGATCGGCTCCGGCTTCGGCTTCTTCCTGGCCCTGCGGGAGATCCCGCTGGCCGAGGGCTACCTGGTCTATTTCACCGCCCCCTTCATGACGCTTGGCCTCGCCGCGCTGGTGCTGAAGGAACGCACCGGGCCGGCGGTCTGGGCGCTGGTCGCGTGCTCGGCTTCGCCGGGGTGATGCTGGCGATGTGGCCGGGGCTCGCCGCCGGCGGTCCGGTGCGGGCCTATCTCTGGGCCTTCTTCGCGACGGTCTGCTACGCGGCGGTGCTGACCATCAACCGGCTGCTGCGCCACGAAACCGGCGCGGCCGTGCTGATCCTGTGGTCGTCCCTGCCCGGGCTGATCCTGGTCGTCGCCCTTCGCGGCGATGTCCTGGGTGGCGCCCTCGCCGCTCGACCTCGCGGCGCTGGCGGTGAACGGGCTGCTGGCGGGCGGGGCGACGCTGTGCCTCGCCATCGCCTTCCGCCATGATTCGGCGGCGCGCCTCGCGCCTCTCGAATTCAGCGCGCTGCTCTTCGCCGTCGGCTTCGACCTGACGATCTGGCATGTCTGGCCGAGCGTCTGGACCCTGGGCGGCGCGGTGATCGTCGTCTTCGCCTGCCTGATGAGCCAGCGGGCCGCGAGCCGCCCTCAGTCGAAACCGTCGGGAAACGACGTGAAGCCCATCCGCGGCGAGCGGCAGCGCCACCACGCGCGTCACCGCCGACAGCGGCAACGTCCCGTACAGATGCGGGAAACAGGCCGGGCCGCTTGCCGCCCGCCGCCGGTTCCCACTTCAGCGCAGCGCCGAGCGCCGCGGCATCGGCCTCGACCATCACCAGGTCGGGCACGCCGGCACGGTGCTTCGCCGCACTCGCGCGCAACTGCGCCGCGGTC
Organism: uncultured Alphaproteobacteria bacterium; assembly: GCA_963732425.1. Classification (GTDB taxonomy): domain Bacteria; phylum Pseudomonadota; class Alphaproteobacteria; order Acetobacterales; family Acetobacteraceae; genus Neoroseomonas. The sequence continues at coordinate 9,353 of CAVSZN010000008.1, read as the reverse complement.
GAGAAATGCAGGAAGCCGTCGCGCGCATCATCGGCGCTGCCGGCGTAGGCGCCGGCCGCCTCCGCCGCGCGCCAATCGGCCTCGCGGACCAGGGTGTAGATGAAGGGTTCCATGACCCGCGGTGTAGCGCGCATGGCGGCGCTCAGGCGAGGTCCTCGGCGCGGTAGAAGCACAGCCCGCCGATCTCGGCCATCGCCGGCCGGCCGACGCCCAGCCCGGCAGGACCGCGGCGTCATGGAAATGCGTCGCCCCCTGGGTCGGGTCGGGCATGCCACCCGCGATCGCCCGCGCCGCGATCCGCCGGCAGATCGCCAATGCGCCATCGCCTGGCGGCACCTCCCGCAGCGCGGCGTGGCGCGGATGGTTCCGGTTCCAGCACGGGAACTGGAACGGCGCGCGGCACACCCCCGCGACGCCCCGGCCCCAATGCGCCGGGCCGCCCGGAACCGCCGCCTGGCGCGCGCGGTTCACCACCAGCGCGGCCAGCGCCTCGATGGCGCGCACGGGCCGGTCTGCCGCCTCGCCCCACAATGTGAAGGCAAGGATCTCGACAGCCGCCTCGCGCGGCCCCTGATGCAATGCGGCGCTCATTCCCGTTCCTCCATGCGGCGGGCGGCCTGCGCGACGGCGATGCCGGCGCGCGAGACCTCCTCCAACTTTTCCTCGATGCGGATCAGATGATCGGAAATGCGTCGATCGAGATCGCGGATCAGCGACAGCGGCACGTAGGTCCGCGCCACCTCGATCTTGAACTGCGCCAACTCATCCCGCGTGCGCGTCAGCGCATCGGAATCGCGCTGGTCGCCGCGCTCGATGCGCTCCTGCATGTCACGGCGCAGCCCGTGGATCATCCAGAACAGCGCCGTGACGACAGGCGCCTCCACGGCCGTGATCCACCATAGGGGTTCGATCTGGATCGGCATTCTCTCGCCTGCCTTCTGCTGGAACCTTGAACGGGAAGCGGCGCCGGCCCACCCTTGGGGGAAGCACCCCCGGGAAGAACCGACGCCGCGATGTGGAACGAGCCCTATCTCGAGACCTGCTGCCGCTCGGCGCTCCACCGGCTGACGCTGGTGGGGCCGCACGGCCGCCCGCCCGGTCTCAAGGACGGGCCCTGCCTGAACCGCCTGACCGGGATGGGCCTGGCCCAGCCGCGCGCGGATGGGCGGTTCGAGATCACCGATGCCGGGCGCGCACGGCATGAACTCGAAATCCTGAAGAAGCGCGCGGCCTAGGCAAGGCCGGGGGAGCGAACTCCCCCGGACCCCCTCCTTTTTCTGTCTGTCACCAGGGGGCGCCAACGCCGAGGGCGTGGCCCATGGGCGAAGGGTCAGCCGCGCCAATCGGGCGCGACGCGCGGCGCGGCCGGCTGGATCAGGCGGACCGGATCGGACAGCAGGCAACCGGCACCGCATCGAGCGCATCGTCGCGCGCGCCTGCGGCACCTGGGCGCCATTCGGACATCTCGGCCGGAAACGACGTGCGGAACACGCTCTCATGCGCATGCAGGCGACGCGCGGCCGAGCGCCGGCTCCAACGCGCCGAGAATGCGATCCGCCTTGGCCCGCGTGCTGGCATGTTCGACCACCGCGCAGGCCACGCCCGCCCGCGCCAATTCCCGCCGCAGCAACGCCGGCAGGAACCGGCCCAGCCCATTGGTCTCCACCCGCACCGAGGGCAGCAGCAACTGCCCCGGCGATCGCCGCGACGGCACGGCATTGCTGCGTCGCCGGGTCATCCGCCGCATCCGGGTCATGCGTCAGATAGGCCAGGCGATGCAGGAAGTGATGCCCCTCGCCATCGCCATAGGTGCAGGCCAGCACCGACGCATCGCCCGCCCCCGGCCGCCCATAGGCCGGGTCCCAGAAGGCACCGCCCGACACCAGCCGGCGGCCCAGCAACGTCAACACGCCCCTGCCCTGCGCCTCCCGATATTCGGGCTCCTCGGCGTATCGCACGATCGCCGCGGGATCGAGCCGCACGGCGCTCGACGCCACCGGCTGCAGCATCATCTGCCGCTGGAACTGCAACGGCCCGACGCGGTCACGCAACGCCGCCACCGCCTCGCGCGAGAACCGCTCCGGCCAGGCCGATGCCCCGGCCGCATTCATCACCGGCACCGCCAGGCGGCGATAACCGCGCAGGAAGGCGCCGTCCTCCGTCGGCGGACGATAGAGGCTGTCCTCGCAATGCGGCGTGCCGACGAACAGGATCGTGCCATCCGGCACCAGGATGAATTCCGCCTCCGCCAGGCGCTCACGCAACTCGGCGCGCTTGCCCGGCGTGTCGCAATTGCCGGCGACCTCGACGTCGTCGCAGACGATCACCTCGGCGCGGCTGCCGGTGACGTTGCCGCCGATGCCCTGCGCCATCATCGACGGATCGCGCAGCGCACCGTCGCGCGCCACGGTGAAGCGATCCGACGCCCAGACCTCCGCCGTATCCGGCAACAGGTGCCGGCACAGCGGATGGCGTTCGACGATGCGCCGCACGCTGGCGACCATCTTCACCGCCAGCGACGCATCGGCGGCGAGCACCAGGATGCGCGTCTGCGGCCGGCGCGCGAGCAGCCAGGCGCACCACAGCCCGACCAGCGTGGACTTGCCGCAACCGCGAAACGCCATCAGCAGCAGGCGGCGTTCCCCGGCCGCCTCGCGCGCTTCAAGCCAGCGCGCGATGCGGCGATGCACCGACGGCGTGTCGTTGTGCAGCCGCCGGTTCCACACCCAGGTGAATTCGAGGAAGCCGGCATCAGCAATGCTCCTCCTCGCCATGCAGGTCCTCCTCCTCGAACGCGGAAAGCGCCTGGCGGGCCTCGATGAGGAAGGTCGTCACCTCCTCGATGCCGCTGTCGGGTTCGCCCATGCTCCGGGCGAGCTTCGCCAGGTGTTCGAGATGCGCGAGCGCGGCCCGGCATGCCGCGTGATGCGCGGTGAATGCCTTGGTGTCGTCACCCGTGCCGGGGTCCGGCCCGCCGCGCAGGAAGCGGAGATATTCCTCCGTCACCACATCCATCGCCGCGCGCAGGTCCGGCCCGCGCGGCACGACCTCACGAGGGCCGCTCACGCCTTCACCACCCGTGCCCGCACCGTGCCGGCATTGAGATCGATCGCCGCCCCGCTGCGGTTCCAGGCCGTGACGGTCACCACATCCGTGGCACCCGACCTGTGCCATGAAGACGACGCCCGATGTCGCCAGCGAGAAGGCGGCCGAGGCGAAGTCCCCCGGCCGCGCGCCCGGCAGCGCCAGGTTGACCTGCGCCGAGCCGCCGGCAGCGATCGAGGCCGGGTCCCAGCCCGCCTCCGCCACCAGCTCGCGCGTGCCATGCGGCAGGCCCGGCTGGCCGAACAGCAGCGGCGGTGCGAACAACGGGTCGCAGGCGAGGCGCATCGCGCGCACCTCATAGTCGGTGCCGATGCGCACCAGGCCGATGATGGCGTAGGCCACCTGCGGTTCCAGATGCACCACCTGCGGGCGTGTCAGCGTCGCATCCAGCCATGTCGGCCGAGCCTTGCCACCAGCGTGCCGAGGCGTTCCACGCCAGCGACTGCCCGGACGCACGCACCATCGGCGTGCCCGCGTCGGACAACAGGTTCCGGTTGGCGTCGAAGCACATCACCGCCAGGCGCGGCGCATCGGCATCCACCGCCAGCGCGAAGTCCCGGCAGCCACGCGCATCGACCACGAAGCCGAGCCCGCGCCCACCGGTGAGCACCACGCCATTGTCGCTGAAGCCAAAGGCATCGAGGGCGGGGAAGGCGAAGTCGGCCAGCGTGCGTGGGTGAGCCGGCGACGTTGGAGGACAGGCAGGCGAGCCTCTCGAAGCCCCATTCCGTGTTCGACCAGCGAATGCGCGCGGCGCGCAGGTTGCCGACGCCGCCGACCTCACGCGACGCCTCGCGGAACGCCGCCGCCTGGTGGGAGGCGCGCACCACCGCGCCGGTGCGCGTGGCGCTCGGGGTATAGTCCACACCGACCAGGTAGGCCTGGCTGGCCCAGGCCACTTCGTAGATGTGGTCCTGCGCGCCGCCGGTGTGGCGTGCGACGAAGGGGCTGCACCCTTCCATGCGCAGGCCGCGCGCCCAGACCGACCGGCTGCTGACCTCGACCAGGAACGGAATGCCGCTGATCGCCGGCCGGCTTGCTGCCTGCAACTCGAAGCCCGGCCCGTCGAACAGATGCCGGTTGTGCGCGACATAGGCGCCGGCTGCGGCGGACAGCCGCACGCCATAGCGGTCCTTGTCCGGATGGACGCTGCTGCCGATGGCGAAGTGGCCGCCATAATAGCGCACCGAGGTATTCCACGCGCCTGCCGTCTCGGTGCGCACGTCGAGCCCGATATGGTTGTTCACGATGCGCCCGAGGATCAGCGTCGAATCCTCGAAGCCGCGCTCGACGCCCTGGGTGCGGATGCCGATGGTGAAGCCCTCGACCTGGCGGATCTCGACCAGCGATGCATCGAGGTTGCGCAGCACGATGCCGATATCGGCCTCGTCCTGCCAATCCGACAGCGTGGCGCGCACCACGCGCAGGCCTTCGTAGTGCTTGGCCGCGTTGCGCACCGCCGCACCATCGCCGAGCGTCAGCGCCGCCTGCCCGGACGGACCGGCATAGAGGATCGAGCCGCGCATGCTCAGCCCCGCCGCGCCGCCGCCCAGCAACAGCGGTTGCGTGGTGCGAAAGGTGCCTTCGCCGATCTCGAGCACATGGCCCGAGGATGCAGCGGCGGCCATCGCGGCGGCGAGCGCGGGGCCGTCATCGGTCACGCCGTCGCCGGTCGCGCCGAAGTCGCGCGCGGTCAGCCGCTCGGCGAGCTTGTCCTCGACGCTGCGCGGCACGCTGCCGACGAAGGGCACGCCGAGCAATCCGGTGTCGCGGTCGAACATCGCGAGATCGCCCGATCCGTCGAAGCCCAGCACGCGGTTGGCGCGCGCGCCGCGCAGCGGCAGCACGAGGCTGCCGCGCATCGGCAGGGTCGAGCCGCACGGCGCCCGCCACATCGTCCGCCACCTGCTGGATGGCCGCGACCTGGTAGTCGAGCTCGTCGTTCAGGCTGCGCGCGCGCAGGATGCCGTTGTCCTGGAAGTCGGTGGCGCGGGCGATCTTCAACCGCCGGCGCAGCGTGACGCGCGTGCCGGCCGGCGGCGGCTCGGTGAAGCGTCACCGTGCCGCCATCCGAGGCGCCGGCGCCGGTGATGGTCACGCCACCCGTCAGCACCGCGCCATCGAGGCGGATCTCGAGATCCGCCTCCTCGAAGATCGGGAAGGGATAGGTGAAGTCGGCCAGCACGCCGTCCGCGACATACTGCACGCGCGGCGCGACATCGCCGATCGTGATGTGTTCGGCCATGGGTGGTCCTCGGTGTCCTGGGGTGGGGCGGTGGGTCGCGCGTCAGCCCAACAGGCTGCGAACCGCACCGCCGAGGGTCTGTCCGGCACGCAGGAAGCTGTTGAGGCTGCCATCGGGCGTCAGCAGCGAGCGCCGGCCGGCGGCAAGCCGTGCCGACATCACGGATGCATCCGATGCGCTGTCCTTCGCCGCGTCGGCCTGCAGCCCTGCCGTCAGCGCGGCCGCGGAGCCCTCATCCGGCGCGATGCCGCCGGCGGCCGCGCGCGCCCGGGCAGACGCGATGGTGCGCGTCAGCCTGGCCTGCCGTTCCTGTTCATTCACCGCGGCCTGCACCGCGGCCTGGTCCTGCTGGGCGGCCTGCTGCTGGCGCAGGTTCTCCTCCTGCGCGCGGTTGGTCGCCTTCTGCTGCTGTCCCTGGCGGACCTGGCCATAGACGGCGAGACCGGTGCCGGCGAGCGAGGCAATGGTAGCGAGCTGAGCCATCAGTCGGTCATCCTGATCTCGGTGGTGACGGAAAGCAGCGTCATCGGCAGCGGCGCATCGCCTTCGATGCGCCAGATCGGGCGCAGCCGGTCGCGCCGCCAGCCCAGGCCGCGCAGCGTGACATCGCCGGTGAACCGCGCCGGCGCCGCATCAAGCAGCGCGGTGTCGAGCCGGCGGAACGGCACGGGCTCCGCACCACGACCGAGATCGACCGACAGCGCCGCCGTGTCCAGCAGCCGGAAGGTCGCGGCCACCAGGCGCAGCGGCCCGGTCGCAGCACCGCCGGGGCTGATCAGGTCGGGCGGCAGCGGCTCGATCTCGTGGCGGAACACCAGCCCGACCTGCACGGTCGCGGCCGGCGGATCGAGCACCACCGCGCCGTCGCCCACCGTCGCCGTCGCGCGCGGCGCGCCATCGGCCAGCACGCCGACCTCGTATCCTTCGAGATGGCCAAGTCCGCTCCAGGCATCCTGCGCCGTGGCGGCCTCGCCGGTCAGCGCGGCATCGAGGGCGAGGCCGCTCGAACCGCTCGAGCGCGAAGGCGCCACTGCGTTCGCGACCGGCGCTGCGCCTGGTGGCCGCAACCTCCCGGCTGCTGGAACGGCGGCGCTGCGGGCGATCTCGCGTGGTCGGGACCCCGTGCCGTTCCGCCGCTCGACACCGCGCTGCTTGATGCGGCGCCGGCGCGGTTCACCGGCGATGTCGCGCTGCGCGGCCTGGGCTGGCGGCGCGACCGGCTGCGTCCGGTCTGGCGCATCGAAGGCGATGCGCCGCTGCCGATGACGCTGCTTTTCCAGTACCACCACCGAGATCAGGATGACCGACTGATGGCTGCTCGCTACCATTCCTCGCTCGCCGCACCGGTCTTGCGTCTATGGCCAGGTCCGCCAGGGACAGCAGCGGAAGGCGACCGACCGCGCGCAGGAGGAGAACCTGCGCCAGCAGCAGGCCGCCCAGCAGGCCAGGCCGCGGTGCAGGCCGCGGTGAATGAACAGGAACGGCAGGCCAGGCTGACGCGCACCATGGCGTACCTGCCCCGGGCGCGCGCCGGCCGCCGGCGGCATCGCGCCGGACAGGGGCTCCGCGGCCGCCCTGACGGCAGGGCTGCAGGCCGACGCGGCGAAGGACAGCGCATCGGATGCGTCCGTGATGTCGGCACGGCTTGCGCTTGACGCCCGATGGCAGCCTCAACAGCTTCCTGCGTGGGACGAGAACCCTCGGCGGCGGTTCGCAGGCTGACGCGCCGAACCCGCCCCACCCCAGGACACCGAGGACCACCCATGGCCGAACACCATCACGATGGCGATGTCGCCGCGCGTGCCGCGCGGACGGCGTGCTGGCCGACTTCACCTATCCCTTCCCGATCTTCGAGGAGGCAACCTTCGAGATCCGCCTCGAAGTGGCGCGGTGCTGACGGGTGGCGTGACCATCACCGGCGCCGGCGCCTGGTCGGCGGCACGGTGACGTTCACCGAGCCGCCGCCGGCCGGGGCGCGCCAGTTGCAGCGCCTTGCCAGGGGAAGTGGGGAGCCGCCGTGCCACCGACTACCAGGACGACGCTCGCTGCGCGGCACCCTGAACGACGAGCTTAACTCCAGTACGCGGCGATCCAGCAGGTGCCAACGACGTGGCGCCGGTCGCTGAAGCCTGCCGATGCGGGCAGCCTCGTGCTGCCGCTGCGCGGCGCGCGCCAACCGCGTGCTGGGCTTCGACGGATCGGGTGATCTCGCGATGTTCGACCGCGACACCGGATTGCTCGGCGTGCCCTTCGTCGGCAGCGTGCCGCGCAGCGTCGAGCAAGAGCGTCGCGCGCGACTTCGCGCGACCCGCGACGGCGTGACCGACGATGGCCCCGCCCTCGCCGCGGCGATGGCCGCCGCTCGTCGTCGGGGCATGTGCTCGAGATCGGCGAAGGCACCTTTCGCACCACGCAACCGCTGTTGCTGGGCGGCGGCGCGGCGGGGCTGAGCATGCGCGGCTCGATCCTATATGCCGGTCCGCTGGGGCAGGCGGCGCTGACGCTCGGCGATGGTGCGGCGGCGCAACGCGGCCAAGCACTATGAAGGCCTGCGCGTGGTGCGCGCCACGCTGTCGGATTGGCAGGACGAGGCCGATATGCATGGTCTGCGCAACTACCTCGATGCATCCCTGGTCGAGATCCGCCAGGTCGAGGGCTTCACCATCGGCATCCGCACCCAGGGCGTCGAGCGCGGCTTCGAGGATTCGACGCTGATCCTCGGGCGCGTGGTGAACAACCATATCGGGCTCGACGTGCGTACCGAGACGGCAGGCGCGTGGAATACCTCGGTGCGCTATTATGGCGGCCACTTCGCCATCGGCAGCAGCGTCCATCCGGACAAGGACCGCTATGGCGTACGGTGCTGCCCACCGCAGCCCGCGCCTCGATGTCACGCATGACCGGCACCTGTTCGATGGGCCGGCTTTCGAGTTGCAGGCAGCAAGCCAGCAGGCGATCAGCGGCATTCGTTCCTGGTCGAGGTCGGTTGGGCACGCGGCCGTGGAAGGGTGCAGCCCCTTCGTCGCACGCCACACCGGCGGCGCGCCGGCCCCATCTACGAAGTGGCCTGGGCCAGCCAGGCCTACCCTGGTCGGTGTGGACTATGCCCCGAGCGCCACGCGCACCGGCGCGGTGGTGCGCGCCTCCCACCAGGCGGCGGTTTCCGCGAGGCATGGCGCGAGGTCGACCTGCGGGCCGCGCGCTGCGTCCTCGAGAACGCGGAATGGGGGTTCGAGAGGCTCGCCTGCCTGTATTCCAACGTCGCCGGCTCACCCACCACGCTGGCCGACTTCGCCTTCCCCGCACTCGATGCCTTCGGCTTCATGCGCGTGGTGCTCACCGGTGGGGCGCGGCTGTCCGCGCGTGGCTGCCGGCGACTCGGCGGTGGATGCGAGATGCGCACGCCTGGCGGTGATCCTCGACGCCAGCCGGAACCTGTTGTGCCAACGAGGGCACGCCGATGGTGCTGGCGTCCCCGGGCCCCACATCCTCGGCACGCTGGTGGCAAGGCTCGGCCGACATGCTGGATGCGACGCTGGCGCCCACAGGTGGTGCATCTGGAACCGCAGGTTGCCTACGCCATCATCGGCCTGGTGCGCATCGGCACCGACTATGAGGTGCGCGCGATGCGCCTCGCCTGCGACCCGTTGTTCGCACCGCCGCTGCTGTTCGGCCAGCCGGGCCTGCCGCATGGCACGCGCTGGTGGCGGAGGCGGGCTGGGACCCGGCCTCCATCGCTGCAGGCGGCTCGGCGCAGGTCAACCTGGCGCTGTGCCCGGGCGCGCGGCCGGGGACTTTCGCCTCGCCGCCTCTCCCTGGCGACATCGGGGGTCGTCTTCATGGCGCAGGTGGCACCGGATGTGGTGACCGTCACGGCCTGGAACCGCAGCGGGGCAGCCGAATGCCGGCACGGTCGGCACGGGTGGTGAAGGCGTGAGCAGCGCCCTTCGTGAGGTCGTACCGGCCGGACCTGCGCGCGGCGATGCATGTGGCGATACGTCCA
>CAVSZN010000007.1:0-43174 GCA_963732425.1 uncultured Alphaproteobacteria bacterium | reverse complement strand
GCCCGCGCCGAGCAGGTGGCGCGCGCCGAGGCCTCGGTCCTGATCATGGGCGAGAGCGGCACCGGCAAGGAGGTGCTGGCGCGTCACATCCACGCCGCCTCGCGCCGCGCGCGCGGGCCGTTCGTCGCGCTGAACTGCGCGGCGCTGCCCGAGGCCCTGCTGGAATCGGAGTTGTTCGGCCATGAGAAGGGCGCCTTCTCCGGCGCCGTCGCCGCGCGCGCGCGGCAAGTTCGAGCAGGCCGAGGGCGGCACGCTGCTGCTGGACGAGATCGGCGAGATGGACCCGCGCCTGCAGGCCAAGATCCTGCGCGCCATCCAGGAACGCGAGATCGACCGGCTCGGCGGCAACGCGCCGGTGAAGATCGACGTGCGCATCCTGGCCGCGACGCATCGCGACCTCGCCACCGAGGTCGCGCGCGGCCGCTTCCGCGAGGACCTGTATTTCCGCCTGGCCGTGGTGCGCCTGCGCATCCCGCCGCTGCGCGAACGGCCGGGCGACATCCTGCCGCTCGCGCGGCATTTCGCCGAACGCTACGCCGCGCGCCAACGGACTGCCGCAGCGCGGGCTGACGCCGGCGGCCGAGGCGCTGCTGCTGGCGCATCCCTGGCCGCGGCAACGTGCGCGAGATCGAGAACACGCTGCACCGCGCCGTGCTGCTCGCCGAAGGGCCGGCGATCGGGCCGGAGGCGATCGACCTGCTGGAGCACATGCCGGTGCTGGCCGCGGCGGCGCCGCCGGTGCCGATGCCCGCGCCCGCCGCCTTCGCCGCCCCGCCGGTCGCCGCGCTGGTCGGCCGGCGGATGGAGGAGGTCGAGCGCGACCTGATCCTGGAGACCGCTGTCGCATTGCCTGGGCAACCGCACGCGGGCGGCGGAGATGCTCGGCATCTCCATCCGCACGCTGCGCAACAAGCTGCACGAATACCGCGCCGCCGGCGCGGCGGTGCCGCCGGTGCCCGGCCAGGCGCCGCTTCGCCCTGCCGGTCGGGCTAGCGCGGTGGGCTCGATCGCACTTCCCGGCTGGCTGCGCCGCGCGCAGCCCGGCAACGACATGACGCTGGCGCTTCGGCGTCGCCGCCCTGCTGGTGGTGCTGGTGGTGCCGTTGCCCACGGTGCTGCTGGATGCCTCGCTGGCGTTTCCATCACCATCTCGGTGCTGGTGCTGATGGTGGCGCTGTTCCTGCGCCGGCCGCTCGACTTCACCTCCTTCCCGACGCTGCTGCTGCTGACCACGCTGCTGCGCCTCGCGCTGAACGTCGCCACCACGCGCACCATCCTGACGCATGGGCATGAGGGCGAGGGCGCGGCCGGGCATGTCGTCTCGGCCTTCGGCGGCTTCCTGATGGGCGGCGATGTCGTCGTCGGGCTGATCGTCTTCGCCATCCTGCTGGTGGTGAACTTCATGGTGATCACCAAGGGCTCGGGCCGCATCGCCGAGGTCGCGGCGCGGTTCAGCCTCGATGCCCTGCCCGGCAAGCAGATGGCGATCGACGCCGACCTGTCCGCCGGGCTGGTCGAACGAGACCGAGGCCCGCCGCCGCCGCCGCGAACTGGAGGAGGAGACCGGCTTCTACGGCGCCATGGACGGTGCCGCGAAATTCGTCCGCGGCGATGCCATCGCCGGGCTGATCATCACCGGCATCAACCTGCTCGGCGGCATGGCGATCGGCGTTGCGCGGCACGGGCATGTCGATCGGCCGAGGCGGCGCAGACCTTCTCCGTGCTGACGGTGGGCGACGGGCTGGTCAGCCAGATCCCGTCGCTGCTCGTCTCGGTCGCCGCCGGCATCGTCGTCACCAAGGGCAGCACGGAGGGCACCGCCGACGAGGTGATGCTCGGCCAGCTGGGCGCCGGGCCGAAGCCGCTCGGCATCGCCGCCGGCGTCGCGGCGATGATGGCGCTGCTGCCGGGGATGCCGATGCTGCCCTTCCTCGCCCTGGCCGGCTGGCGCGGGGGCCGCGGCCTGGGCGACGCACAAGCGCGCCAACGCCGCAGACGCAGCCGGAGGACACGCCGGCCATCGCCGCCGAGCCGCCGATCGCCGAGACGCTGCGCATCGACCTGCTGCGGCTGGAACTCGGCTACGGCCTGCTGTCGCTCGCCGCCGGCGAGGCGCCGCGGCTGACCGAGCAGATCAAGGGCCTGCGCCGGTCGATCGCGCAGGAGATGGGCTTCGTGCTGCCCTCCGTGCGCATCCAGGACAACCTGGCGCTCTGCCGCCCGACACCTACGCGATCCGCGTGAAGGAGATCGAGGCCGGGCGCGGCCGGCTGCGGCCGCCGCTGCTGCTGGCGATCGACCCGTCCGGCGGCGTGCCGAACCTGCCGGGCGAACGCTGCCAGGAACCGACCTTCGGCCTGCCTGCCATCTGGATCGAGGAAGCCCAGCGCGAGGAAGCGCTGGCGCGCGGCTGCACCGTGGTGGACGCCGCCGGCGTCGTCGCCACCCACCTCACCGAGCTGGTGCGGGAGAACATGGCCGAACTGCTCTCCTTCGCCGAGACGCAGAAGCTGATCGACGAATTGCCGCGCGAACACCGCAAGCTGGTCGCCGACCTGATCCCGGCGCAGATCGGCATGGGCGGCATCCAGCGCGTGCTGCAGGCGCTGCTCGCCGAACGCGTCTCGATCCGCGACCTGCCGACCATCCTCGAAGGCATCCAGGAAGCCTGCGCGGCGGCGGCGCGCTCGGTGCCCGCCATCCTGGCCATCGTGCGCGCCGGCTGGCGCGGCAACTCTCCGACGCGGCGCGCGGGCCGCAGGGCCATGTGCCGATGGTCACCCTGTCCGCCGATTGGGAAGTCGCCTTCACCGAGGCCCTGGTCGGCCCGCCGGAGGAACGCCAGCTCGCCATGGCGCCGTCGCGGCTGTCGGAGTTCATGGAACGGCTGCGCGCGGTCTTCGATGCGGCGACGGCGGTGGGGGAACAGCCGGCGCTGATCTGCTCGGCACCGATCCGCCCGCATGTGCGTGCCATTGTCGAGCGCTTCCGGCCGGCGACGATGGTGCTGGCGCATACCGAGATCCATCCGCGCGCGCGCATCCGCACCGTGGGGACGCTGTGACGCGCGAGGGGCGCATGGCCGGGGCTTGCCCCTCCAGGTCATCCCACCATCGGCCCGGGGGCGAATGGCTGCCGATGCCTGGCGCGCGGTGGGCGGCGGCGTCCGCATCCGTGCCGGGGCAGCCAGGCTGCGATGCGGCATCCGGGCGCATCGGCCAAGCGAGGCCTTTCACACGGGCGTTGCGCCGGCAGGATCCCAGGGGCGGTGGGCGCCGGCATCGCTCCCTTCATGGTGGGGCGGCGCCGGCCGGCCGCGCCCATCCGGCAACCTCGCCGCTTCCAGGGCCTGCCCCATGCGGCTGAAGACCTATCGCGCCGCCCGCATGCCCGAGGCGATGGCGCTGCTGCGAGAGGAACTGGGCGCCGATGCGGTGATCCTCGCCACACGGCGCACCGCCCACGGCGTCGAGGTGACGGCGGCGCTGGAGCCGGAGGAGCCGCTGCTGATCCCGCCGGCCGGCGCCGCCCCGACGCCGGTTCCACCCGACGGGCCGCTCGCCTTCCACAACGTGCCCGCCGCACTCGGCGCCGCGCTGGCACGCGGCCCGCTCGGCCAGGCGCTGGCCGGGGCGCTCGGCTTCGCGCCCTTGCCCGACGGGCGCGACCGGCCGCTGATGCTGGTCGGCCCGCCCGGGGCCGGCAAGACGCTCACCTGCGCGAAACTCGCCGCGCGGCTGGTGCTGGCGGGCGCGCCGCCGGTCATCGCCACCACCGATGGCCAGCGTGCCGGCGCGACGGCGCAGCTGGCGGCCTTCACCGGCGTGCTGGGCCTGACCCTCGCGGTGGCGCAATCGCCCGCCGCACTCGGCAAGGCGCTGGCGCGGCGCGCGGCCGGCCAGCCGGCCCTGGTGGACAGCGCCGGCTGCGACCCCTTCGACGCGCGCCAGGCCGATCGCGCTTCATGCCCTGGCTGCCGCCGCCCAGGCCGATCTGGTCCTGGTGCTGCCGGCCGGGCTCGACGCCGGCGGAGGCCGCCGACCTCGCCCGCGCCTTCGCAGCCCTCGGCGCACGCCACCTGCTGCCGACCCGCCTCGATGCGGCGCGCCGGCTCGGCGGCGTGCTGGCCGCCGCGCAGGCCGGCCCGCTGCTGCTCACCGAGGGCGGCACCAGCCCCGAGGTGGTGGACGGCCTTGAACCCATCACCCCGGCGCGGCTGGCGGCGCGCCTTGCTGCCGCGCCGCGGCGCGGCGCCCTTCATCCGGCCGAGGAGGCCGCCCCATGACCCGACCCGCCAGCCTGCCCGCGCCGGAAGCGGGCCGCATCCTCGCCATCGCCTCCGGCAAGGGGGGCGTCGGCAAGACCTGGTTCGCCATCACCCTGTCCCACGCCCTCGCGCGGCAGGGGCTGCGGGTGCTGCTGGTCGATGCCGACCTCGGCCTCGCCAATGTCGACGTGCAACTGGGCTTCCAGCCGGCGCGCGACCTGTCCGCGGTGATCGCCGGGACGGCAACGCCGGAGGAAGCCGCGATCGCCCATCCGGCCGGCTTCGACATCCTGGCCGGGCGTTCGGGGTCCGGCGCGCTGGCCGATGCTCGATGCCGCGGGCGCTTGGGGCGGTGCTGGCCATGCTGCCGCGCGCCGCGGCGCGATGGGACCGGGTGGTGGTGGACCTCGGCGCCGGGCTGGAGGCGCCGCAGCGGCGCATCGCCGCGGCCGCCGACACGCTGCTGGTGCTCGCCACCGAGGAACCGACCAGCCTGACCGACGCCTATGCCGTGCTGAAGCTGCATGGCCGCGACCGCCCGGGCGGCGATGCCCGCATCGTCGTCAACCTGGCGACGGATGCGGCGGCAGGGACGCGCACCCATGCCGCGCTGGCGCACGCGGCCGCGACCTTCCTCAAGCGGGCGGTGCCGCTGGCCGGCACCATCCGGCGGGATGGCAAGGTGCGCGACGCGATCCGCCACCAGTCGCCGCTGCTGACGCGCCACCCCGGCTGCCCGGCGGCACAGGATGTCGAGGCGCTCGCGCGCGGCCTGCTCGCGCCTGCGTGACACGCCATGTCTTGCGGCACGGCCCGGTAAGGTGTTCACCAGCAGGATGGCCGCGCTCGTACGACTGGACCGGGACCTGCGCGTGGACTTCGTCCGCGGCTTCTCCCTGTGGGTGATCTTCGTCAACCACACGCCGGGCAACCTCATCGGCTACGTGACGCCGCGCAACTACACGCTCGCCGATGCGACCGAGGCCTTCGTGCTGCTCGCCGGCTATGCCGCCGGGCTCGCCTATGGGCTGGCGATGGACCGCCAGGGCTGGTTCTTCGCCGCATCGCGCGTGATGGGGCGGGTGTTCACGCTGTATGTCGCGCACATCTTCCTGCTGGTGGTCTTCACCGCGCAGGTCGGGCTCTCGGCGGCGAGCCTCGATGCCGCGGCCTATCTGGACGAGTTGCATCTCGACCCCTTCGCCGCCGATCCCTATCGCGCGCTGCTGGAAGCCCTGCTGCTGCGCTACCAGCCCTCCTTCCTCAACATCCTGCCGCTCTATATCGCGGTGCTGGCGATGTTCGCGGTGGCGATGCCGCTGCTGCGCTGGCCGCGCGCTGATGCTGCTGCTGTCGGCGGCCCTGTGGGTGGCGGCGCGGGTGTTCGACATCACCCTGCCCTCCTGGCGGGGGGAGGACTGGTTCTTCAACCCGCTCGCCTGGCAGTTGCTGTTCTTCATCGGCTGCGCGCTGGGCTACCGCCCGCCCGGGGGCCAGCCGATGAGCGTGCCGTGGCGCCGCTGGGCCGGGGCGCTGTGCGTCGCCGTGCTCTGCGCCGGGGCGGTGATGACGGTGCTGATGTACAACCAGTGGGAATACACCCAGGCGCGGCTGCCGGCCTTCGCGCCCTTCATCGCGGCGATCGACAAGGCCTCGCTGCACCCGATGCGGCTGGCCACCATCCTGGCGCTGACCTACCTGATCGCGCATCTGGTGCCGAAGGAATCCGCCTGGCTGCGCGGCCGCCTGGCCTGGCCGTTCAACCTGATGGGCCAGCAGGCGCTGCCGGTGTTCTGCGCCGGCATCGCCCTGTCCTTCCTCGGCCGCGTCACGCTTGAGGAAGGCGAAGGGTTGCCGATGCAGGCGGCAGTGAACATCCTCGGTGCCGCCGCGCTGGTCGGCCTTGCCGCGCTGACCGCCTGGTACGGTTCCGAGAAGCGCAGCAGCCGCCGTCCCGCGACATCGGGCTTGCCGGCGGCCGCGGCGCCCGATAGGAATTAGGTCAGATGCGCGGCATCCTCGCCCTGCTGATCGGCATGATCCTCTCGCTGCCGGCCTCGGCGGTGCAGGGGCCGGGTTGCGGCGCGCCGGATGAATGGCTGCAGTCGCCGCCGTTGCGCGCGACGGCCAGCGGCATTTCGACAGGCCGGCTCAGCATCCTCGCCGTCGGTTCGGCGTCGGTGACCGGGCCGGGCGCCAGCAGCCCCGCGGCGGCCTGGCCCGCCCGGCTCGAAGCCCTGCTGCGCGAACGACGCCCCGACCTGCAACTGCGCTTCGAGGTTCGCGGCGCCCGCGGCAGCACCGCCGCCGACCAGTGGCGCCAGATCGAGGAGGCGATGCGCGCCGGCCCGATCGACCTGGTGATCTGGCAGGCCGGCATGACCGAGGCGCTGCGCAACCAGCCGATCGAGGACATGGCCGCGATCATGACACACGGGCTTGACCGCCTTCATGCGCGCGGCATCGACGCCGTGGTGATGGGCATCCAGTTCAGCCGCTTCCTGCGCACCAATGTGGATGTCGATCCATACCGGGACGCCCTGCGCGTGGTGGCCGGGGCCGGGCATGCCGGCTTCTTTTCGCGCTTCGACATCATGCGCGCCTGGGCCGAGGCCGGCACGGTGGATGTCGAGCGCGCCGCGCGGGACCATCGCGCCGGCGAGATCGACAAGCTGAACGACTGCCTGGCGCGGGCGCTGGCGGCCTTCATCAGGGACGGGGTGCAGGAAGCCCGGCGATAGGCCATGGCGGTCGCCGGCGCCGCTGGCAATCGACGACGCCTTGCGGTGGCCGTCGTCCAGCCGATCGCGCGGGCCGACGGTCTCCGCTCTATCACGTTGTTTTTACGAGCATCTTCACCCGCTCAGGTGGTTCCACCTGAGCGGGATCTGCTCTAGAACAGCCCCTCGATGCGCCCCTGCGCATCGAGGTGGATGCTCTCCGCCGCCGGGACGCGCGGCAGGCCGGGCATCGTCATGATCTCACCGCAGACGGCGACGACGAAGCCCGCGCCGGCGGATAGCCGCACCTCGCGCACCGGAAGCACATGGCCGACCGGGGCGCCGAGCAGCGTCGGGTCGGCCGAGAAGGAATACTGCGTCTTGGCGATGCAGACCGGCAGGTCGCCGAAGCCGTCCTGCTCGAACCGCTTCAGCCGCGCCGCGACCGGTGCGGGGATGGAGACCGAGGCGGCGCGATAGACCTCGCGCGCGACCGTCTCGATCTTGCCGGCCAGCGAGACGTGGTCGGTATAGAGCGGCGCGAAATCGGCCTTGCCGCCGTCGATCAGCCGCTTCACGGCGCGGGCGAGCGTCTCGGCCCCCTTCGCCCCGTCACCCCAATGGGTGCACAGGATCGCCTCGGTGCCGAGGGCACGCATGGCGTCCTGCACGGCGGCGATCTCGGCCTCGGTGTCGCCGGTGAAGCGGTTGAGGCCGACCACGACGGGGATGCCGAACTTGCCGACATTCTCGACATGGCGGGCGAGGTTCACCACGCCGCGCCTGACCGCCGCGACATCCTCGGCGCCGAGGTCGGCCTTGGCGACGCCGCCATGCATCTTCAGCGCGCGCACCGTCGCCACCACCACGCAGGCGGACGGCTTCAGCCCGGCCTGGCGGCACTTGATGTCGAGGAACTTCTCCGCCCCGAGATCGGCGCCGAAGCCGGCTTCGGTCACCACCACATCGGCGAGCTTCAGCGCGAGGCGCGTGGCCACCACCGAATTGCAGCCATGCGCGATGTTGGCGAAGGGGCCGCCATGCACCAGCGCGGGCGAACCCTCGATGGTCTGCACCAGGTTGGGCGCGAAGGCATCGCGCAGCAGCACCGCCATCGCGCCATCGGCCTTGATGTCGGCCGCCGTGACCGAGGTGCCGTCACGCCGCTGGCCGACGATCATGCGCCCCAGCCGCGCCTGCAGGTCGGCGAGGTCGCGCGCCAGGCAGAACACCGCCATCACTTCCGAGGCGACGGTGATGTCGAAGCCGTCCTCACGCGGGAAGCCGTTGCGCATGCCGCCGAGCGAGGAGACCACCGAGCGCAGCGCGCGGTCGTTCATGTCGAGCGAACGCCGCCAGGAGATGCGCCGCGACATCGAGCCCCGAGCCGTTGCCCCAGTAGAGGTGGTTGTCCACCATCGCGGCGAGCAGGTTGTTGGCACTGGTGATGGCGTGGAAGTCGCCGGTGAAATGGAGGTTGATGTCCTCCATCGGCAGCACCTGGGCATAGCCGCCGCCGGTGGCACCCCCCTTCACCCCGAAGCAGGGCCCGAGGGAGGGTTCGCGCAGCGCGATCATCGCCTTGGTGCCGATGGCGTTCAGCGCATCGCCGAGGCCGACCGTGGTGGTGGTCTTGCCCTCGCCGGCCGGGGTCGGGCTGATGCCGGTGACCAGCACCAGCGCGCCATCGGGCCGGTCCTGCTGCGCGGCGATGAAGTCGAGGCCGATCTTCGCCTTGTACTTGCCGTAGGGCTCCAGCGCACCGGCGGGGATGCCGGCCCTCTCCGCGATCTCGCCGATCGGCTTCAGCGTCGCGGCGCGCGCGATGTCGAGGTCCGTCGCCATGCCCTGTTCCCCCTCAGATCCAGACCCCGCGCGCTTACGGGCAGTGTTGCGCGCTTGCAAGGGCGGCTGCGCATTTTGCATCCCCCGCCAGGCGGCCCCGCCAGGTTGCGGTGCATCAAAGATCACGCATCGACAGGCTCATAAGTCCTGCGCGTCGGTCAACACAGGGGATTCCCGACCATGATCCGCAAGACCATCCTGCTCGCCGGCGTCGCCGCCTTCGGGCTGCTCGCCCAGCCGGCTCGCCGCGCAGGACAGCGCCTCGCCCGTCCGCGGCAAGCAGGCCGGGGATTTCGTCATCGGCGCCAGCATCATCGGCGTGGTGCCGATGAATGGCGGCAGCGTCGACGTCATCGGCGGCACGCCGGACGTGTCGAACTCCGTCACCGCGCAGCTCGACTTCACCTACTTCTTCACGCCGAACCTCGCCGTGAACCTGATCGCCGCGACCACGCGCCATGACGCGGAAGTCTCGGGCAGCGCGCTCGGCGTCGTCGACCTCGGCCATGTCTGGGCGCTGCCGCCGACGCTGACCTTCCAGTACCATTTCCTGCCGCGCGAACGCTTCAGCCCCTATGTCGGCGCCGGCGTGAACTACACGGTGTTCTATGGTGAGGGCGGCGGGTATTCGGCGCCGGTCACCAGCGTCGATGTGCGCAACGCCTGGGGCCTCGCGCTCAATGCCGGGCTCGATGTCGAGATCGCGCCGAACTGGGCGCTGAACCTCGATGTGAAGTGGCTGTACCTGCGCCCGGATGTCGCGGTCGAGACCACCGTCGGGCGCATCAACGCGACGGCGAACATCGACCCGTGGATCTTCGGCATCGGCGTGCGCTACCGGTTCTGAGGCTCGGGCTGAAACATCCGGCATCGGCCGGGAGAATGCGCCTGACGGCACATCCTCCCGCGGCTGCCGGGAACATGCGCGCCGGCTGTTCCGCTGACGCCGTCGGGCACGAAGGCCGGTTCGGCCGGCAGCGCCGGGTGGTGCAAACACAGGCGAGGCGCCGCGATATCCGGCGCCTTCCTGCCGCCCCGCTCAGGCCGCCTTCGTCAGCACGTCGTCGAGCGTCGCGCCGATCGCGCCGACCGCGCGGCGCATGTCGTCGGGCGTGATCGCGCCGATCGCGCCGATGCGAAGGGTGGGCGCGGCGGTGTTGTAGAAATTGCTGATCAGCACGCCGCGGCGCTTCAGCGCCTCGACGAAGGTGAGCAGGTCGAAGCGCGGGTCGGTCGGGCTGGTGCACGGTGACGATCACCGGCCCCTGGTGTTCGCGTGCCAGGTAGGGCCGCAGGCCGAGCGCCGAGGATGCCGTCATACAAGGCGTCGACGTTCGCGCGGTAGCGCGCCAGCCGCGCCGGCCTGGCCGCCCTCCGCATCATGGAGGTCGAGCGCCACGTCGAAGGCGGCGATCGCCTGCACCGCCGGCGTGAAGCGGATCGACCCCCAGCCGGACCGCTTCGCATGCGCCAGCACGTCCGACAGGTTGAGCGACCAGGACCCGGCATTGCCGGCGCAGGCTTCCGCGCGGTCGATGCGCGCCACCGCGAAGCCGATCCCGGGCATGCCTTCGAGGCACTTGCCCGAGGTGAACACCAGCGCGTCGCATTCCGGGTGGTCGGCCAGGCTGAACGGCAGCGCGCCGAAGGCCGAGACGGCGTCGAGGATCATCCGCTTGCCGGCCTGCGCGCAGCGCCGCGCCGATGCCCTCGGCGTCGTTGACGATGCCACTGCCGGTCTCGTTGAACACCATGGCGAGCGTGCCGATCTCCGGGTCGGCCTCAAGCGCGGGCAGGATGTCGGCGGCGGTGGCGCCGCGCGTGTCGGGCAGCGGCAGTTCGACGACGATGCGCCCGGCCTCGCGCGCCAGCCGCGCCATGCGCTGGGCATAGGCGCCGTTCATCGGGATCAGCACCTTGGCGCCGGGGGCGACGAAGGTGCGGATCGCCGCCTCGGTCACGAAATGGCCGGCGCCCTGCAGCGGCAGGGTGGCATGTTCGCCCGGGGTGCCGCCGGCGATGGCAAGGACACGCTCGCGGATGCGGGCATAGACGCGCTGGAAGTCGACGTCCCAGGGTGCGATGTCCTGCGCCATGGCGGCGCGGACCTCCGCTCGGGTCTGCACGGGGCCGGGGATGAGAAGGAGCATGGCGTCGCCGTTCCAGCGGAAGGTAAGGTGATGGTTCTGCCCCGCTTGCCCATGGTGGCGCAACCTGCGCGCGCGGCATGGCGGACCGGCAACCTGGGCGCGGCCCGCCGGACGCACGGCGCCGGGCGGCCGCGGGGGTGCCCTCCCGCCGCCACATCGGGCGTCAGGCGATGAAGGCGCCGCCGATCTCGCGCCGCAGCTTGGCGCGCATCGCCTCGGCGAAGGCGGCGTAGTCCGGCGTGTGCATGGCGAAGGCGCCGGGGCCGCCGATCACCTCCGCCTGGTAGTGGTCGAGCAGGTCCGGTTCCTCGTTGAGCACGGCGAGCGCGTTGATCGTCATCCCGGCGGCCACGCCGATGTCGCGCACCGGGCCGGGGGGCCGCCCCTGGTTGTGCCGCCCGTCGCCCGAGACATCCAGCACCAGCCGCCGCGCCTCGGCCGGGAAAGCCGCCGAGCAGGGCAAGGCCGGCCGCCATGCCTTCCCCCAGGGCGGTGGCGCCCGCCGGAACCAGGCGGGGCGCGTTGTCCACCGCCTCGGCGAAGGTGGCGGCGGCTGCCGGCCCATCGAGCCGCGTCCAGCCCAGCGCGACCGCCTGCGCCCCTCGCCCCGACCACATCAGCAGGGCGACCGCGGTCGCCCCGCGCGGCCCGGCCGCCAGCGCCGCGCCGATCGCCGGATCGCGGAACGCAGCGGCGGTGCCGCCCGAGCATCAGCCCGAACTCGGCATGGTCGACGGAGGATGAGGCATCCACCGCCAGGCACAGGGCGAGGTCGACCTGCTCCATGGGCTGATTCTTGCATGGCACGGCCGGCGCGTGCACCTGCCGCGGCCCGTCGTGGTTGGACGCCCGGGACGCGGCGTGCATTCTGGCGCGGGAATATCGTGGGAGACTCGACGATGCGACGCAGATCCATCCTGGGCGGCGCGGCCGGCCTCGCGCTGGCCCGCCCGGCCCTGGCCCAGGGCGCCTGGCCCGCCCGCACCATCCGCATGATCGTGCCCTACACCCCGGGCGCGGCGACCGATGCGATGGCGCGGCTGTCGGCGCAGAAGCTGCAGGAGAAGCTCGGCGTCACCATCGTGGTGGAGAACCGGCCCGGTGCGAATGGCGCGATCGGCAGCCAGGCGGTGCTGCAGGCGCCGCCGGATGGCTACACCATCCTGGCCTCGGCCTCGATCCATCCGATGGCGCGCCATGTGATGAAGGCCGCGCCCTACGACCCGGTGGCGGATTTCATCCCGGTGGCGCGCACCGCGCGCGGGCCGCTGGTGCTGGTGATGAACCCGCGCCTGCCGCCGACGACCATCCCGCAGGTGGTGGAAGCCGCCAAGGCCGAGCCGAACAAATGGACCTTCGCCACGTCATCCCTCGGCGCGGCGGGGCATCTGGGCTCGATCGAGTTCAACCGCATGACGGGGGCGAATATCGAGATCGTCGGCTATCGCGGTTCCGCCCCCGCGCTGACCGACGTGGCGGCGGGCAATGCCCAGTTGATGTTCGACCCGGTGCTGGCGACGCTGCCGCTGATCCGCGGCGGGCAGTTGCGCGGCCTCGGCATCGCGACGGCCGCCGCGCTCGCCGCTCGCGCCCGACCTGCCGACGATGGCCGAAGCCGGGCTGCCCGGCTTCGAGTTCTATTCCTGGTACGGCATCTGGGCGGCGCGGTCGGTGCCGCGCGAGATCGTCGACCGGCTGAACGCCGCGCTCGTCGAGGGCGATGCGCGAACCGGCGGTGGTCGAGCGCCTCACCAGCCTTGGCTTCGAACCGGTGGCCGAGACGGTGCCGGAACTCGAACGCTTCATCGTCGCCGATGTCGCGCGCAACGCCGAACTGCTCCGCATCGCCAATTTCGAGCCGCAATGAGCCTGACCATCACACCGGCGGCGCTCGCGGCGGAACTCGGCACGCCGGGGCTGGTGGTGCTGGACGGCAGTGTCTTCCAGCGCCCCGCGCCTGATCTCTCGACCATGCTCCAGGACAGCGCGCGGGCGTCGTTCGAGAAATCCCGCATCCCGGGCTCGGTGCATCTCGATGCGCTGGACTGGCTGTGGGACCGGTCGGTGCCCTTCCGCTTCGCGCTGCCTTCGCCGGAGGCAGCCGCCGCGGCCTTCGCCGCGCACGGCGTGGGCGAAGGCAGCCGTGTCGTCCTTTATGACCGCGTCGGCGGCAATTGGGCGACCCGCACCTTCTGGACGCTGCATTGGCTCGGCTTCGAGGATGTGCGCGTGCTGGCCGGTGGCCTCGCGGCCTGGAAGGCGGCGGGGCTTCCGGTGGAAAGCGGCCCGGCGCCGCCGCCCGTCCCGGCGCAGCGACCGTTCGCACCCCGGCCGCGCCCGCGCGCCATCGCCGACCGGGCGGAGGTGCTGGCGGCGCTTGGCGCGCCGGCGGTCGTCGTGGTGAACGCCCTGTCGGCGGAACAGCATGCCGGCACCGGGGGGCTGCCCTATCACCGCGCGGGGCGGATCGCCGGCAGCCGCAACCTGCCCGCGCCCCTGCTCGCGGACGCGACATTGGCGCCGGAGGCCGTGGCCGCGCTGGCCGAGGCGGCCGGCATCGCGCGCGAGGGTCGCGTCATCGCCTATTGCGGCGGCGGGATCGCCGCCTCGAACCTTGCCTTCAACCTGCTGCGGGCGGGCTGGACGGATCTCGCCGTCTATGACGGCAGCCTGGACGAATGGGGCCGCGACCCGGCGCTGCCGATGCAGACGGGGCCGGACTGATTGCGCTGCGTCAAGCGGCCACCGCCGCCGGGGCGCTATGGAACAGGGGCAAGACGGAGGAAGCCCCAATCATGCCCCAGCGCACCATGGGTGAGATCATCCGCGACCAGAAGCCGCTGACGCTGCCGCCCTCGGCGACGGTGGCCCAGGCCTGCGCGGCGATGTATGCGCGCCGCGTCGGCGCCGTGCTCGTGCTCGACACCGACCACCACCTGCTTGGCATCTTCACCGGCCGCGACGCGGTCCGCCTGCTGGCGGAAGGGGCGGACGCGAAGAAGACGCCGGTCGACGCGGTGATGACGAAGAACCCGACGACCCTCGGCCCGAAGGCGACCGCGATGGACGCGCTGCTGCTGCTGAACGACGGGGGCTTTCGCCACCTGCCGGTGGTCGATGACGGGCGCGTCGTCGGCATCGTCTCGCGCTACGACTTCCGTGCGAAGGAACAGGCGCGGCTGGATGACGAGACCGGCTTCATGGAGATGATGCGCTGAACCCATCGGTCGCCACCGGCGCGCGATGGGGTCTTTGCCTGGCTGCGCGCGCTGGGTCGCTGCGCCCACATGGCGGGCGATCCGGCTCAGTCGCGTCGCGCGCGCGCTCCGACGCGCGGCGCGGGTGGTCAGGCCGGCGCCCGCGCCAGCGCGCCCAGCAGCCCATCCACCGCGAAGGCCATCAGCCCGGTCAGCAAGGCGCCCTGCACCACCCAGGCCGGGTTGCCGTTGACCAGGCCGGCGATGATCGGCGTGCCGAGGCAACTCGCCCCCGCCACGGCCCCCACCGCCGCCGTCGCCACCGCCAGCACCGCGGCAACGCGCAGCCCGGCCAGGATCGGCGGCGCGGCCAGCGGCAATTCCACCTGCACCAGCACCTGCCGCGGCGTCATGCCGGACCCGCGCGCGGCATCCATCACATCGCGCGGCACGGTCGCCAGCGCACCCGTCGTCGCCCGCAGCACCGGCAGCGTCGCGTAGCAGACCAGCGCGACCAGCGCCGGCGCCGCGCCGAAGCCGATCACCGGCACGGCGATGGCGATGACGGCGACCGGCGGCACCGCCTGGGCGAAGCCGACCAGCGCATCGGCGATGACGCGAACCTCCCGCGCGCCGGGCCGCGTCGCGGCGATGCCGAGCCCGATGCCGATCACCGCCGCCGGCAGCAGGGAGGCCAGCACCAGCCAGGCATGGCTGAGCGTCAGCGCCAGGAAGGTCTCGCGCCGGTACAGCGGCTCCGCCACTTCGGGAAACAGCGCGCCGAAGCCTGGCGCCGTGGCCGGCAGCGCCAGCAGGGCGGCGGCGAACAGCACGGCCGGCAGCAGCGGCGCCACCCTCATGCCCGCAGCAGGTCCGGCAGCGCGACCAGGCCCGCCGGGGCGCCGCTGCTCGTCGAGCAGCACGACCGCCTCGGCGCGCGCGGCGAGCATCGCCTCCAGCGCCTCCCGCCCCGTTGCGGTGGCCGGGATGCGCGGCAGCGTGGCGGGCGGCTCGCCCAAGGGGCCGGCGAGGGACGCCGCGGTCACCAGCGCCAGCCGCCGCATCCCGATCGCGCCGCCGTCCAGCAGGTCCCGCACGCGCGGATCGGCCGGCGCGTCGAGCAGGTCGCGCGGCGCGCCTTCCTGCAACAGCCGGCCATCGGCCATGACGGCAAGGCGCGTGGCCAGCGCGAAGGCTTCCTCCACATCATGCGTCACCAGCAGGATGGTCTTGCCGGTGGCGGCGTGCAGCCGAGCCATCTCCTGTTGCAGCGCCTGGCGCGTCACCGCGTCGAGGGCGCCGAAGGGCTCGTCCATCAGCAGGATGTCGGGGTCGGCGGCCAGGGCGCGGGCGACGCCGACGCGCTGCGCCTGGCCGCCCGACAGCTGCGCGGGCATGCGGTCCCGATAGGCATCCGGGTCGAGCCGCAGCAGGGCCAGCAGTTCCTCGACCCGCGCGGCGATGCGCCGGGCGTCCCAGCCGAGCAGCCGCGGCACCGCGCCGATGTTGCGCGCCACCGTCCAATGCGGGAACAGGCCGATGCCCTGGATGACATAGCCGATGCGCCGCCGCAGCGCGGGCGCCGGCTCCGTCGCCACATCCCGCCCCCGCAGCAGCACCCGCCCGGCATCGGGTTCGATCAGCCGGTTGATCATGCGCAGCGCGGTGGACTTGCCCGCCCCCGACCCGCCGAGCATCACGGCGAAGGCGCCCTCGGGCACCACCAGGTCGAGCCCGTCCAGCGCCTGTGCGCCCCCGAAGGATTTGCGCACGCCCTCGAAGCGGATCACGCGGCACCGGCAGGGTCGCGCGCCAACCCCTCCTCCACCGCCCGCAGCGCCGCATCCAGCACCAGCGCAAGGGCGGCCACCGGCAGCGCGCCAAGCAGAATGAGGTCGGGCGCGAATTGCCCGAGGCCCTGGAACATCAGCACGCCGAAGCCGCCGGCACCGACCAGCGCGCCCAGCGTCACCAGCCCCACCGCCTGCACCGCCGCCGTGCGCAGCCCACCGAGGAACACCGGTGCGCCGAGCGGCAGCCGCACCCGCAGCAGCATCTGGCGCGGCGCGAAGCCGAGCCCCCGCGCCGCATCCACCGCCGCCGGCGGTGCCGCGCCCAGCGCCGCGCGTGTCGCCGCCGCGATCGGCAGCAGCAGGTACAGGAACACGCCGATCACCGCCGGCGCCGCGCCGATGCCGCGCAGCCCGGCCTCCCGCAGCAGCGGCACCGCGCGGCCGAGGGCGGCCAGGGGTTCGATCAGCAAGGCGAACAGCGCCATGGCCGGGACCACCTGCAAGGCCGCCAGCACGCCGATCACCGGCGGCGCGAGGCGCGGCGCCGCGAAGGCCAGCGCGCCGAAAGCCGCGCCGGCCGCCAGCGCGGGCAGCAGCGCCGCCGCGACCAGTTCCAGATGCCCGGCCAGGGCCGCGCGCAGTTCCATGCCGCGCGCCGAAGCCTCCCGCACCAGGCCGAGATGATCCAGCATTCCGGCCGCCAGCATCGCCCCGATGGCCATGACGAAGCCCGCCGCCGCCAGCGCCCGCCCCGCGGCACCGACCCCTGCCCGCCCCAGCGCCAGCCGCGCCGCCAGCAGCAGCGCGCCAATGGCGATCCAGGTACCGGCGGCAGGCCCCAGGCGCGCCGCCGCGACGGAGGCCGTCAGCCGCAGGGCGACATCCCCGATGGCGGCCAGCAGCCCGCACAGCGCGACGCCGCAGGCGCAGGCGGCAAGGCGGCCCGGGCAACACCGCCGCCGCCAGCGTCGCCAGCACCGCCGGGATCAGCAGGCCCCAGACCGGCACATCGGCCACCCCGATGCCGCGCGGCGGCACGATGCGGTTCGGCGCCAGCACGGCGAAGCCAAGCAGCAGCGGCGCCAGCACGGCGAGCGCCAGCAACGCCGCCTCCATCGGCCCGGCCCGGCGGAGGCCCTTCAGCGCAGCAGCCCCGCCGCCGCGAGATGGGCCCGGGCAACCTCGCGCGCCGGCTGCCCTTCCACCGCGATGCGTGCATTGAGCCGTTGCAGCACCGTCAGTTCCAGGGTGCGGAAGGCCGGTGCGAGGATCTCGGCGATGCGTGGATTGGCGCGCAGCACCGCGCCACGGACGGTCGGCGCCGGGGCATAGACCGGCTGCACGCCCTTGGTGTCCTGCAGCACGACCAGGTCGAGCGCGGCGATGCCGCCATCCGTGCCGTAGACCATCGCCGCGTTCACGCCGTTCAACTGCTGCGCGGCGGCGCGCATGGTCACCGCCGTGTCGCCGCCCGGCAGCACCAGCAGCCGGTCCGGCGGCAGGGTGAAGCCATAGGCGCGCTGGAAGGCCGGCAGCGCGGCGGGGCTTTCGACGAATTCCGCCGAAGCCGCGAGCTTGAAGGCCCGCCCGGCCGCGATGTGCGGCGCAAGATCCTCAAGGGTTCGCAGGCTGCCCCCGCGCGCGACATCGGCGCGCACCGCGATCGCCCAGGTGTTGTTCGCGGGCGCCGGTTGCAGCCAGGCGATGTCGTTGCGCTGCGCATCGAGGTCGCGGACCTTCTCGAACCCCGCGCGCGCATCCTTCCAGGCCGGGTCGGCCTCCATCTGGAAGAAGAAGGCGCCGTTGCCGGTGTATTCGGGATAGAGGTCGATCTCACCGGCGAGGATCGCGCTGCGCACGATGCGCGTGGGGCCGAGCGGCACGCGGTTCTCCACGCGCAGGCCGCCGGCTTCCAGCAGCAGCACGATCATCTGGCCGAGCAGGCCGCCCTCGGTGTCGATCTTGCTGGCCACCACCACCGGCCGCGCCTGCGCGAGGGCGGGCGTCGCCAGCAGCGCGGCACCGCCGGCAAGCAGGTGGCGACGGCGGGTCATGCCATTGATCCGGGTCATCACGATCCTCCCGAGATGCAGATGTCCGCGAGACTGGCACGCGATGCGCGCCTCGCGCGACCCCGATGGCGCGGGCCGATGTGAAAACTGCCGCACCGGTGGCTGTTCGGCGCTATCATGCCACCTGCATGGCGGCCATGGGCCCCTGCCCGCGCCGCGCGCCGCAACCGAACAGCCACGCTGGAGCCGTTGCATGAAGGATCGCCCGCTGATCGAGGTCGCACCGCATCGCGACACCATCTGCCTGCCCCCCGACACCACCGTCGCAGGAGGCCTGCGCGCGCATGCGCGAAGCCCAGGTCTCGCGCCGTGGTGGTGACGGATGCCGAGGGTCACCTTCTCGGCATCTTCACCGGCCGCGACGCCATCTGCCGGATGCTGGCCGATGCCCGGCGACGCCGGCGACGACGACGCTGGGCGCCGTGATGACGACGAAGGTCGAGGCGCTTGGCCCGCGCGACCGCGCCATCGATGCGCTGCACCTGATGCATGACGGCGGCTTCCGCCATGTGCCGGTGATCGAGGGCGGCCGCGTGCGCGCCCTGGTGCTGCGCAGCGATTTCCGCGCGCTGGAACGCGCCCAGATCGAGGTCGAGGACGAGATCTTCGCGACCATCCGGTAGGGCCTTCCCCCTGCCCTAGGCACCTCCGCCACCGCGTCCTAGGCTCGGCCGACGGAGGACGAACCATGCCGGAAAGCCATATCGACCCGAAGCTCGCGCAGGAGGCCGACGCTGCCGCTCGCGGGCATCCGCGTGCTGGACCTGACGCTGGCCCGCGCCGGCCCGACCTGCGTGCGCCACCTGGCCGATTGGGGCGCCGAGGTGATCCGCATCGAACCGCCATCCTTCAACGATGGGCTGGGCGGGTCGCGCGACGGCTATGACTTCCAGAACCTGCACCGCAACAAGCGCTCCATCGCGCTCGACCTGAAGACCGAGGAAGGCAAGAAGGCCTTCTTCAAGCTGGCCGAGACGGCGGATGTGCTGGTCGAGAACATGCGCGTGCGGGTCAAGCACCGCCTGGGCATCGCGCCCGAGCAGGTGCAGGCGGTCAATCCGCGGCTGATCTATGCGTCGATCTCCGGCTTCGGCCAGACCGGGCCCTATTCCGAGCGTGCCGGCGTCGACCAGATCGCCCAGGGCATGGGCGGGATGATGACGATCACCGGCGAGAAGGGCCGCGGGCCGATGCGCGCGGGCATTCCCTTCGTCGACCTGACCGCGGGCAACCTGCTGGCGCTCGCGGTGATGATGGCGCTGTGGGAACGCCAGAAGACCGGCAAGGGCCGCTACGTCCATACCTCGCTGCTGGAGGCGATGGTGTTCATGCTCGACCTCCAGGCGGCGCGCTACCTGATGGATGGCGAGGTGCCCGGCCAGGCCGGCAACGACCATCCGGTGAACATCCCGATGGGCGCCTTCCCGACCGCCGACAAGCCGGTGAACATCGCCGCCTCCTCCCCGAAGATGTGGGCGCAGTTCGCCGAGGCGCTCGGCCACACGGAATGGCTCGAGGTCGAGGATTGGAAGACCGCCAAGGGCCGCAGCGCCAACCGCGCGGCGCTGAACGCCGCGTCATCATCCGAGGTGATCAGCAGAAGCCGTCCGAGTACTGGATCGACCTGCTGGAGCGCACCGGCATCCCCTGCGGGCCGATCAACAAGGTGGACCAGGTCTTCGCCGACCCGCAGGTGCAGCACCTGCGCATGGCGATGCCCGTGACCATCCCGGGGCGGGGCGACACGCATCTCGTCTCCTCCGCCATCAACATCGAGGGCGTGGAGAGCGCGGTGCGCATGGTGCCGCCGCGCCTGGGTGAACATTCGGCCGAAATCCTCAGGGAAGCCGGCTACAGCGATGACGACGTTGCGCGGCTGCGCGGCCTCGGCGTCATCGGCGAAGGGTAGGAAGCAGCAACGATGGAATTCGCGGACGGCAAGATCCTCGCCGAAATCAAGGACGGCGTCGGGCGCATCACCTTCAACCAGCCCGAGAAACGCAACGCCATGTCGGTGACGATGTGGGGCGGCATGGGCGCGGCGCTCGACCTGTTCGAGAAGGACGCGGCGGTGCGCTGCGTCGTGCTGACCGGGGCGGGCGACAAGGCCTTCGTCTCCGGCGCCGACATCAGCCAGTTCGACAAGCTGCGCTCGGATGCCGATGCGCAGCGCCGAATACAGCAAGCAGACGGCCGGCGGGCGGCTGAAGCTCGCCTCCTTCCCCAAGCCGGTGATCGCCGAGATCCGCGGCTTCTGCATGGGTGGCGGGCTGGGCATCGCGATGTCCTGCGACATCCGCATCGCCGCCGAGGGCAGCCAGTTCGGCATTCCGGCGGCGAGGCTCGGCATCGCCTATGGCTTCGACATGGTGCGCCACCTGGTGGACCTGGTCGGCCCGGCGCATGCGCACATGATCCTGATGACGGGCGAGCGCTTCGACGCGCAGGAAGCCGCCGCGCGTCGGGCTGATCAACAAGATGGTCGCGGCGGATGCGCTGGCCGGCGAGATCGCGAAATTGACCGCGACCCTCGCGGTCAACGCCCCGCTCTCGCTCTATGCCAACAAGCGCACGGTGCAGGCCGTGTTGCAGGATCGTGCCGATCGCGACATGGGGTCCCTCAACGCCGCCATGGCAGCCTGCTTCGACAGCGCCGACTACCAGGAGGGGCGCCAGGCCTTCATGGCGAAGCGCAAGCCGGCCTTCCAGGGCCGCTGAGCGGCGATTGCTGCCTGCGCCAGGGGCGCGCAGGCAGCCCGCGCCCGGCAAATGGGGCCTGACGGCACGGTTGCCGAATTGACATGCGGCGCGACGTTCCGGCACCCCCGCCCGCCGTGCTACGCCCATCTGGCCGGCGGGGCATTGCCCGACGAACCGGCCGACAGGGGACGTGACAGGGCGTGGATTCACAACACGATCAACACCGGCCGAGCGGTGACGAGGCGACGGTCGACCTGGCCGCCGAGCATCCGGGCGCGCCGATCTCCCGCCTGGTGGCCGAGGTCGCGGCGCAATGCAGCGGCGAACGCATCACCCTCGGCGAGATGGGCGAAGCCTTCGGCGACCGCGCCTTCGGCCTGCTGATCCTGCTGCTGTGCCTGCCGGGGCTGCTGCCCGGCATGGCGAGCGTCTTCGGCACGCCGATGCTGATCCTGGGCGTGCAGATGGGGCTTGGCTTCCGCAAGCCGAGAGCTGCCCGCCTTCATCGCGCGCCAATCGCTGAAGCGGACCGACCTGCTGCGGCTCGCGCCCGGATCGACCACCCGTGTCTCGCGCGCCATCGCCAAGATCGAACGCTGGGTGCGGCCGCGCCCGGGGCCCTTCACCAATGCCACCGCCGACAAGGTGGTCGGCTGGCTGACCGCCTATGCCGCGCTGATGCTGATCCTGCCCGGCCCCGGCACCAACGGGCCGCCGGCCTTCGGCACCATCGTCATGGCGCTCGGCCTGGTGGAGAACGACAGCAAGGTGGTGGGCATCGGCATGGCCCTGACCATCCTGGGCAACCTGTTCGCCACCGCCGTGCTGGTCGCACTGGTGTGGTTCGGGGTCGAGGCGCTGCACTACGTTTACTGAGCCCTCAGACGGCGGGCGCCGCGCATCCGCGCGGCTTGCCTTCGCGCCGTGCACTGGCGCATCGGTGGCGGCGGGCGGGTCTGGGCGCGGTCGCGCCGTGCGCTCCCGGATCGAGGCGCGCCTCGATCCGAGGGTCCTGCATTCCTCAGACGGCGGGCGCCGCGCATCCGCGCGGCTTGCCTTCGCGCCGTGCACTGGCGCATCGGTGGCGGCGGGCGGGTCTGGGCGCGGTCGCGCCGTGCGCTCCGGGATCGAGGCAGCGCCTCGATCCGAGGGTTCCTGGCGCGTCCCTCAGACGGCGGGCGCCGCGCGCTCCGGGATCGAGGCCGCGCCCGATCCGAGACGTGCTGCGCGTCCCTCGAACGTCGGCTCGGCGCCGAAACACTGTCGTCACCCTGGACGCGACGCCGTCGCCCGGCATAGGCTTCCGCCCATGCGCCGGTGGCCCGAAAGGGCTGAAACGGGAACGCGCGACGCGGTGACCCTCACCGCCCATCCGCGGCTGCCCCCGCAACTGTAGGCGACGAGACCGGCCCCACATGCCATTGCGCCCCAGGCGCGAGAAGGCGGGGCCGGCGGCAGGGGCGCCAGCGCCCCCGCCCCGTCGCGAGCCAGGAGACCGGCCGGCGCAGAGTTGTCTCGCGCGTGCCGGGCGGGGAGCACCGGCGCAACGGACCCAGGGTGCGACCGCGTATGCGCGGCCGCCCCCTCCGTCATGCGGGCACGACGCCAGCCCGTCCCGGCGCCTCACGGCACCGGGGCGAAACGCGGACCGTGCAACGGAGGGACCCCCGGATGAAACACCGGATCCTTGCTCTACTCGCCCTCACCCCCCTCGCCCCCGCCTGGGCGCAGGAACCCGCAACCGCGCCGCCGTGCCCGACATGGTGGTCACCGCCACCCGCATCCCGACCCCGCGCGACCGCATCCCCGCCCCGGTCACCGTGATCGACCGCCAGACCATCGAGGAAAACGGCTACGTCACCCTCGCCGATGCGCTGGCGGCGGTGCCGGGCTTCCGCCT
The DNA here is from genome assembly GCA_963732425.1 of uncultured Alphaproteobacteria bacterium. GTDB lineage: Bacteria > Pseudomonadota > Alphaproteobacteria > Acetobacterales > Acetobacteraceae > Neoroseomonas. The sequence goes on along the minus strand of CAVSZN010000007.1, from coordinate 20,530 downwards.
GGTGCAGGCCGGCGGCATCGGCCAGCAGGCCTCCGGCTTCGCCCGCGGCGCCAATTCGCGCCAGGTGCTGGTGCTGCTGAACGGCGTGCCGGTGAACGACCCGTCCGAGCCGAACGGCGCCTTCAATTTCGGCAACGAACTGCTCGGCGACATCGAGCGCATCGAGGTGGTGCGCGGGCCGGTCTCCTCGCTCTACGGCTCGGCGGCGATCGGCGGCGTCGTCAACCTGATCACCCGCTCCGCGCCCGCCGACCGCGTCGCGGCACCGTATTTCGAGGCCGGCGCCGGCAGCGCCTCGACCGTGCGCGGCTACGCCGGCATGGGCGGCACCATCGGCAGGTGGACTACCAGGTGACCGGCCAGGGCCTGTCCACCCGCGGCTCCAACGCCATGGCGCCGCGCTTCACCCAGAACCTCGGCGAGGAGGACGGCTTCCGCTCCGCCATCGTCACCGCGCGGCTCGGCCTGACGGTGGGCGAGACGGTGCCCGGCGAGGTGTTCGGCCGCACCCGCGTCGAGGGCCTGATCCGCGGGCGGGAGAACACCGTCGGCCTCGACGACGTGCCGACTCGATGACCCGAACTATACCGGGCAGGACCGTTCCTGGTTCGGCTATGGCCGCAGCACGACCGACCTGTTCGGCGGCGTCTGGACCACCGGCTTCACCCTGTCGGGCAGCCAGAACCGCCGCCGCTACACCAACCTGGCCGACCCGACCAACCCGGCCACCGCCGACGACCTGTATCCGCGCCAGCCGCCAGGCGATCTCCTGGGACAATACGCTGCGCCTGCCCGATGCCGGGGTGGCGACCGACTTCACCGTCATCTTCGGCGGGCAGTGGGAGAAGGAGAACGCGGACAGCGCCAATGGCTCGGCCTTCTTCCGCACCATCGTCGATGCGTCGCAACGTTCGGGTGCGGGGTATGCCTCGTTGCAGGGGCGGCTGTTCGAACGGCTCGATGTGACGGCGGGCATCCGCTACGACGGGCCCGAGGGATATGACGGCTTCACCAGTTGGCGCCTGGGCGCGGTGCTGGCGGTGCCGGAAGTGTCGTCCCGCCTGCGGGTCTCGGGCGGCACTTCCTTCAAGGCGCCGTCGCTGTTCCAGCGCTACGGCACCATCACCGGCTTCTTCCAGGGCAACCCCAACCTGCGCCCGGAGGACGGCATCGCCTGGGAAGCCGGCATCGAGACCGACATCGCCTCCTGGGCGACGGTCTCGGCGCTGTATTTCGACAGCCGCATCCGCAACCTGATCAATTTCGACCAGTCCTTCAGCACGCTCGAGAATGTCGATCGCGCGCGCATCCGCGGCGGCGAGTTCGCGCTGACGCTGCGGCCGGCGGACTGGTTCTCGATGACCGGGTCCTGGACCGTGCAGGAAGCGACGCGACACCACCACCGACCAGCCACTGGCGCGCCGGCCGCGCAACATCGCCGCGCTGACGATGCGCTTCGCCGCGCCGGTGCCCTGGGACGGGCCGCGCAACGCCCGCATCGTGGTGGTGCCGGAGGTGCTCTACACCGGGCCGTCGCCGGAAGGCGCCTATGCCCGCTACAATGACGACGGGACCTCCATCACCACGGCGGGCAAGAACGATGGCGGCACGGTGTTCAACCTGACCGCCACCGTGCCGATCCTCGACCATCTCGCCGGCTTCGTGGAGTTCCGCAATCTCGGCAATACACAGTACGAACCGGCGAATGGCTTCGTCATTCCGGGGCGAACCGCGGTGGCCGGCCTGCGCGGGACGTTCTGAAGGCCTGGGGGGCGCCGTCCCTCCAAGCCGTCCCGCCGAAGATCCCGGGGCGTCGGGATACCTGCCGTCGGCGCGCGAGCCGGCGGCGAGGGTCGGCCGCCCCGGCACCGCGGTCGCGGCAGATTGGGCGAGCGTGTCGCAAGCCCGCTTCATGATCCCGCGATCTTGCGCTGCCGCAAGGCGTGCTGCGGTGCAATAACGCGGTATGCGTGCCCAAACCGCCGTGTCCGGACCATGATCATGATGATGCGACGCGGGCCGGCGAGGTCGGCCTTTTCCCTGTTCCTGCTGCTGCTGCTGGCGCTTGCCGCCTGCGGCGCCTGGTTTGCCTGGCAGACGCTGCGTCCGGCTGGCCTGCCGCCCGGCTTCGCCCGGGGCAATGGCCGGGTCGAGGCGGTCGAGATCGACATCGCCACCAAGATCGCCGGGCGCATCAGCGATGTGCTGGTCAATGAAGGCGACTTCGTCACCGCCGGCCAGGTCGTTGCGCGGATGGACACCGCCGCGCTGGAGGCCCAGCTGCGCGAGGCGCCAGGCGCAGCTCAACCGCGCCATCATCGGCATCGAGACGGCCGGCAGCCTGGTCACCCAGCGCGAGGCGGAGAAGACCGCCGCGGAGGCCGTCGCCGCCCAGCGCGACGCGCAGGTCACCGCCGCGCAGCGCCGGCTGGCGCGCACCGAGGAACTCGCCGCGCGCGGCAATGCGCCGCTGCAGACGCTCGACGACGACCGCGCCAGTTTCGAGGGCATGCGCGCCGCGCAAAGTGCCGCGCGGGCGCAGATCGCGGCGGCCGAGGCGGCGATCGGCTCGGCGCGGTCACAGGTTGTCGGCGCCCAGGCCGCCGCCGAGGCCGCGCGCGCCACCATCCAGCGCATCCAGGTCGATATCGACGACAGCGCGCTCAAGGCGCCGCGCGCCGGCCGCGTGCAGTTCCGCATTGCCCAGCCGGGCGAGGTGGTCGCCGCCGGCGGGCGCATCGTGAACATGGTGGACCTGACGGATGTCTACATGACCTTCTTCCTGCCCACCCCCGATGCCGGGCGTATCGCGCTGGGGGCGGAGGCACGGCTGGTGCTCGATGCCGCGCCGGAGCTGGTGATCCCGGCACAGGTCTCGCTCGTCTCCGACGTCGCGCAATTCACCCCGCGCACGGTGGAGACGGCGGAGGAGCGCCTGAAGCTGGTGTTCCGCATCCGCGCCCGCATCGATGCCGCCCTGCTGCGCGAACACATCACCCAGGTGAAGACCGGGCTGCCGGGCGTCGCCTATGTGCGGCTGGACCCGGGCGCCACCTGGCCGGCGAATCTCCAGGTCAGGCTGCCGTAATGAGCGGCGTGATCGGCCGCCTGGACGCGGTCGGGCTGCGCTATGGCCGCGCCGTCGCGCTGGATGACGTGACGCTCGACCTGCCGGCGGGCTGCATGGCCGGCGTGATCGGGCCGGATGGCGTCGGCAAGTCGAGCCTGCTCGCGCTGGTGTCGGGCGCGCGCGCGGTGCAGGCCGGGCGCGTCACCGTGCTGGGCGGGGACATGGCGCAGGCGCGCCACCGCGACGCGGTCGGGCCACGCATCGCCTTCATGCCGCAAGGATTGGGCAGGAACCTCTATCCGACGCTGTCGGTGTCCGAGAATATCGACTTCTTCGGCCGGTTGTTCGGCCAGGGCCGCGCGGAACGTGAGCAGCGCATCGCGTCGCTGGTCGCGGCGACCGGCCTCGCACCCTTCGTCGATCGCCCGGCCGGCAAATTGTCCGGCGGGATGAAGCAGAAGCTCAGCCTGTGCTGCGCGTTGATCCACGACCCCGAATTGCTGATCCTCGACGAACCGACAACCGGCGTGGATCCGCTGTCGCGCCGGCAATTCTGGGAATTGATTGCCCGCATCCGCGCCGGACGGCCGGGGATGAGCGTGCTGGTCGCCACCGCCTACATGGAGGAGGCGGCGCGCTTCGACTGGCTGGCGGCGATGGATGCCGGGCGGGTGCTGGCCACCGGCAGCCCGGCCGAAATCCTGGCAGGCACCGGCACGACCACGCTCGAAGCCGCCTTCGTCGCCCTGCTGCCGGACGCCAGGCGAGCCGGTCACCAGCCCGTTCGCATCCAGCCATTCGAGGATGGTGAGGGTGAGGCAGCGATCGAGGCACGCGACCTGACCATGCGCTTCGGCGATTTCACCGCGGTCGACCACGTCAGCTTCCGCATCCGGCGCGGCGAGATCTTCGGCTTCCTCGGCTCGAATGGCTGCGGCAAGACGACGACGATGAAGATGCTGACCGGGCTGCTGCCGGCCAGCGAGGGCGAGGCCTTCCTGTTCGGCAGGCCGGTCGATGCGACGAACATCGAGACACGCCGCCGCGTCGGCTACATGTCGCAGAGCTTCTCGCTCTATACCGAGCTGACCGTGCGGCAGAATCTCGAACTGCACGCGCGCCTGTTCAGCCTGCCGGCCGCGACGATACCCGGGCGTGTCGAGGAGATGGCGCGGCGCTTCGACCTGGTGGCGATCATGGATGCGCTGCCGGATGCGTTGCCGCTCGGGCAGCGGCAGCGGCTGTCGCTGGCGGTCGCGATGATCCATGGGCCGGAGATGCTGATCCTGGACGAACCGACCTCGGGCGTCGATCCGGTGGCGCGCGACGATTTCTGGCGCATCCTGATCGAGCTCGCGCGCCGCGACCATGTGACGATCTTCATCTCCACCCATTTCATGAACGAGGCGGAGCGCTGCGACCGCATCTCGCTGATGCATGCCGGCCGCGTGCTGGTCAGCGACACGCCGGCGGCGCTGGTGGCGCAGCGCGACGCGGCGACGCTGGAAGATGCCTTCATCCGCTACCTGGAGGATGCCACGGCGCAGCCGGCGCCGGCCGATGACCGGGCGCCCGCCGTCGCGCTGCCATCCGCCCATCCGCCGCGCCGCGGCTTCGACATCCGCCGCATGCTGTCCTATTCGCGGCGCGAGGCGATCGAGCTGCGCCGCGACCCGGTGCGCGCGACGCTGGCGCTGCTCGGCAGCCTCATCCTCATGGTCATCATGGGCTACGGCATCACGCTCGATGTCGAGAACCTGACCTTCGCCGTGCTCGACCGCGACCAGACCACGACAAGCCGCGACTACACGCTCAACATCGCCGGATCGCGATACTTCACCGAACGCCCGCCGATCATCGACCATGCCGATCTCGATCGCCGCATGCAGTCGGGTGAGATCACCCTGGCCATCGAGATCCCGCCCGGCTTCGGCGCCGAGGTCGCGCGCGGCCGCCCGACCGCGATCGGCGCCTGGATCGACGGGTCGATGCCCTCCCGCGCGCAGACCATCCGCGGCTATGTGCAGGCCATGCACGCGCAATGGCTGGCCCTGCGCGCGGCGGGCAATTCGTTGCCGACCGCCTCGGCGCTGTTCAGGATCGAGACGCGCTACCGCTACAACCCCGATGTGCGCAGCCTGGTGGCGATGGTGCCGGCGGTCATCCCCATCCTGCTCATGCTGATCCCGGCGATGCTGACCGCGCTGTCCGTGGTGCGGGAGAAGGAGCTGGGCTCGATCGTCAATTTCTACGTCACGCCGGTGACGCGGCTGGAATTCCTGCTGGGCAAGCAACTGCCCTACCTGGTGCTCGGCATGGTGAATTTCCTGCTGATGGTGGGCCTCGCGCTGACGCTGTTCGACGTGCCGCTGAAGGGCAGCTTCTGGACGCTGGCGGCGGCGACGCTGCTGTATCTCGGCGCGGCGACGGCGCTCGGGCTGCTCGCCTCGACCTTCCTGAGAAGCCAGGTGGCGGCGATATTCGGCACGGCGGTGATGACCATCCTGCCGGCGGTGCAGTTCTCCGGCGTGATCAACCCGGTCGCCTCGATCGAAGGCGTCGGCGCGCTGATCGGCCGCATCTACCCGACCGCACATTACGTCACGATCGCGCGCGGCACCTTCTCCAAGGCGCTGGGCTTCGCGGACCTGCACACGCCGTTCCTGGCGCTGGCGCTCGCCGGTCCGGTGCTGATCGCGCTGAGCGTGATGCTGCTGCGCAAACAGGAGCGCTGAGCGATGCGCCTCGCCAATGTCGGCAACCTTGGCGTGAAGGAACTGCGCAGCCTGCTGCGCGACCCGATCATGCTGGTGCTGATCGCCTATTCCTTCACCGTGGCGATCTACGCCGCCGCCACCGCGGTGCCGGAAACCCTGACCCGCGCCGCCATCGCCATCGTCGATGAGGACCGCTCGCCACTGTCGGCCCGCATCGCCGGCGCCTTCTACCCACCCTATTTCCTGCCGCCCGCGATGATCACCGCGGCGGAGATGGATGCGCGGATGGATGCCGGGCGCGACACCTTCGCCATCGACATCCCGCCCGGCTTCCAGCGCGACCTGCTGGCCGGCCGCCAGCCCGCCATCCAGTTGAACGTCGATGCCACGCGGATGAGCCAGGCCTTCACCGGCAGCGGCTATATCCAGACCATCATCGGCGAGGAAGTGACCGCCTTCGCGCAGCACTACCGCGCGGTGGCCACGCCCGCCGTCGATCTCGCGCTGCGCGCCCGCTTCAACCCGGTGCTGGAGGAAGCCTGGTTCGGCGCGGTGATGGAGGTGATCAACCAGATCACCATGCTCTCGATCATCCTCGCCGGCGCGGCGCTGATCCGCGAACGCGAGCACGGCACGATCGAACATCTGCTGGTGATGCCGGTGACACCGCTCGAGATCATGCTCGCCAAGGTCTGGGCGATGGCGCTGGTGGTGATCGTGGCGACCGCCGTCGCCATCACCGTCGTCGTTCAGGGGTTGCTCGGCGTGCCGATCCAGGGGTCGGTGCCGCTGTTCCTCGCCGGTGCGGCCGTGCATGTCTTCGCCACCACGGCGATGGGCATCTTCCTTGGCACCGTCGCGCGGTCGATGCCGCAATTCGCCCTGCTGCTGATCCTGGTGCTGCTGCCGCTGGAGATGCTCTCCGGCGGCACCACGCCGCGCGAGAGCATGCCCATCCTTGTCCAGGTGGTGATGCTTGCCGCGCCGACCACGCATTTCGTCATGCTGGCGCAGGGCATCCTGTATCGCGGCGCGGGCTTTTCGGTGGTGTGGCCGCAATTCGTCGCGCTGGCGGGCATCGGCGCCGTGCTGTTCGGCGTCGCCCTGGCGCGGTTCCGCGCGACGATCGGGCAGATGGCCTGACCGGCGCGCCGCCGGCCGGGCCTACCGCGTCGCCCCCGGCACCCACATGACGTCGCCGCCCGCCGCCGCATTCAGGTGGCGCGACAGCACAAACAGATGGTCCGACAACCGGTTGAGGTAGCGGATCACCGCCGCGTTCACCTCCTCCTGCGCCGCCAGCGCCACCACCAGGCGTTCCGCCCGCCGCACCACGGTGCGCGCCAGATGCGCATGCGCTGCCGCCGGGCAACCCGCCGGCAACACGAAGGAGCGCAGCGGCGGCAGCGCGGCGTTCATCGCGGTGATCTCGGCCTCAAGCCGCACCGATTGCGTATCCGCCACGCGCAGCCGCGCGCCCGCCTCCCCCGGCACGCAGAGGTCGGCGCCGACATCGAACAACTCGTTCTGGATGCGGCAAAGCATCGCATCCACCGTCACATCCGCGACCGTATGCAGCCGCACGAGGCCGAGCGCGGCATTGGCCTCATCCACGGTGCCATAGGCATCGACGCGCAGCGCGTCCTTGCGCAGGCGCGTGCCGTCGCCGAGCGAGGTCTCCCCGCCATCGCCGCCGCGTGTCGTGATGACATCGAGCTTCACCATGCCGCACCCCCGTTCTGCTGCTCCGTTATGGCGCCGCGTGGCGCGGCGGCAAGGGCTGCCGGCGCTATCGGCCGCGCGCGTCGGACAGCCGGAAATGCACCGTGGTCGGCAATGTCGCCGCGACGGGCCGGCCGGCACGGGTCGCCGGGCGGAAGCGCCAGCGCCGCGCCGCCTCGGCCGCCGCACGGTCGAGCGCCGGAAAGCCCGAGGAATCGGCAATCTCGGCCGCCGTGACCGTGCCGTCCGGGGCGATCTGCAGGGCAAGGCGCACCACGCCTTCCTCGCCACGCCGGCGGGCATCGGCCGGATAGTCGGGCGGCGTGTTGCGATGGCCGGCATCGGTTCCCGGCGGCACCACCGCCCCCAGGGCGAAGGCTTCGAGCGAGGGGTCCGCCATGTTGCCCGACCCGGCATCGAGGCGCACCGGCCCCTGCGCGACGGGGACGGGGGTTGGCGGCGCGGCGGCGGCGCCGGCGGGGGCTGGGCGGCGGCCTGCTGCTGCGGCGCCGGGGGTGGTGGCGGCGGCGGCGGCAGCGGCTCGGCCTCGGCCTGGCGTGCCTCTCCCGGCGGGATTTCCGGTGCCGGCGCGGCTTCGGCCTGCATCGGCGGGGGTTCCTGGCGCGGGGCGTCCGGGGCGGCGGGTGGTGCGATGGTGGCCTCGGGCGCCGGGGCGTCCGGCGGCGGCGCGGGCGCGGGCACATCCCCGGCCGGGTCGGCCGGCAGGGTGGCGAATTCACGCGGCGCATCGGCTGCGACGGGCGGTGGCGCCGGGGCGGGCGGGGCCGGAGCCGGCGCCGCCGCCTGGGCCGGCGCGGCGGCCGGCGCCGGTGGTGCCGGTGGCGGTGGCGGCGGCTTGCGGCAACGGTGCGGGTGCCGCGGCCTGCGGCAACGGTGCGGGTGCCGCGGCTTGCGGCAACGGCTCGCGGTGCCGGTCGGGCGCGGGCGGCGCAGCCGGGACCGGCGGGGGGCCTGGGCGGCGGCGGCGCCGGCACCCTGCGCGACGGTATCGTCGAACACCAGGGACACGCTGCCGATCTCGCCCGGTTCCTCGATCGGTGCGCGATCGGGCCAGAACACCAGGGCCGCCAGCACCGCCGCATGGACCACGCAGGAAGCGGCCAGCGCCAGCGCGAGCAGCCGGCCGGTCCGGCGCGACGGCCGGGCGGCAGGGCTGCGCGGCGGCGCCGCCAGGGCCGCATCGGGGGGCCCGGCCGGGACCTCGGCGTGATCCAGCCGTGGCTCCTCGGCCGGCAGTCGGGTCGGGCCGGACGCCTTCGGCCATTGCCACCGGGCCGTCACAGCACCGGCACGCCCTTCTGCTTGGCCTTGGCCTCGGGCTCGACATGGATGGTGATGATGGCGCTGTCGAGTTCGTCCTTCAGCGCGACCTCGATGCGGTCGCAGATGTCGTGCGATTCCTGCACCGTCATGGACCCCGGCACCACCAGGTGGAATTCCAGGAAGGTGTAGCGGCCGGCATGGCGGGAGCGCAGGTCATGCGCCTCGATCGCGCCCTCGGCCTCCAGCGCGACGATGGCGCGGATGCGTTCCATGGTGGCCGGCGGCACGGCCTCGTCCATCAGCCCGCCCACGCTCTCGCGCAGCAGGCGGAAGCCGGAGAACAGGATGTTGCCCGCGGTCAGCGCCGCCAGCAGCGGGTCCAGCCACAGCATCCCGGTCAGCGCCACCAGCCCGACGCCGGCGATCACCCCGGCCGAGGTCACCACATCCGACCACAGGTGGTGCGCGTCCGCGATCAGCGCGGGGGAGCGCAGCGCACGGCCGCGCCGCATCAGATGCATCGCCCAGCCGGCATTGACCATGGTCGCCACGGTCGAGATGGCCAGGCCGATCTTCGCCTGCTCCGGCGCGCGCGGGACCAGGAAGGCACCCCAGGCCTGATGCAGGATCAGCATCGCCGCGACGATGATCAGCGCCCCCTCCAGCACGGCCGAGAAATATTCGGCCTTGGCGTGGCCATAGGGGTGGTTGGCATCGGCCGGGCGTGCGGAGAAGCTCACCGCGACGAGCGCGGCGACCGCGGCGGCGACATTGACGATGCTCTCCAGCGCATCGGCCAGCAGCGCGACCGAGCCGGTCAGCCACCAGGCGACCGCCTTCAGCCCCAATACCGCGATCGCCACCACGACGCTGCCGATTGCCAGCGCCGTGGCGCGGTTGATCCTGCCTTCGGTCATGGCGGGGGTTTAGCCCCCCCGGCCTAGACGGAGAAGTACTTCGCGCGGGGGTGGTGCAGCACGATGGCGCTGGTCGACTGTTCCGGGTGCAGCTGCCATTCGTCGCTGATCGACACGCCGATGCGTTCGGCCCCCAGCAGGCGCAGCAGCGGTTCCTGGTCCTCGAGCCGCGGGCAGGCCGGGTAGCCGAAGGAATACCGGCCGCCGCGATAGCATTGCTGCAACATGCTTGTCCATGTCGCGGTCATCCTCGCCGGCGAAGCCCCATTCGGCGCGGATGCGCTTATGGGCGTATTCGGCCATCGCCTCGGCCATCTCGACCGACAGGCCGTGCAGGTACAGGTAATCCTGGTAGCGGTTGTCCTCGAACCATTCCCGCGCGACGTCCGACGCCTTCTGGCCGACGGTGACGACCTGCAGGCCGATCACGTCGCGGTGCTCCGGCCCATCGCCGATATCGCGCACGAAGTCGGCGATGCATTCGCCATCGTCCTTGGGCTGGCGCGGCAGGGCGAAGCGGGTCGCCTCGGTGACGCCGTCCTCGCTCGAACAGGACCAGGTCGTTGCCCTGGCCGGCGCATTTCCAATAGCCGTAGATCGCCTGCGGCTTGAGGATGGCCTTCTCCTCGGTCAATGCCAGCATGCGGCGCAGCACCGGTCGCAGTTCCTGCTTCGCCCAGCCGAGGAAATCCTCCAGCGAGCGGCCCTGTTTCCGGAAGCCCCACTGGAACTGATACAGGCTGCGCTCGTTGATGAAGGGCACGATGGCCTTGGGCGCGGCCTCGATCACCCGCGCACCCCAGAAGGGCGGCACGGGCGTGGTGGATTCCGCGGCTGACGCGGCGACGGCGCTGCTCGGCATAGGCCACATCGACCGGGGCGAAGCCGCGCGGGTCGGCCTGGCCGAGCACGCGCTTCTCGTTGCGCGCCTTGCCGACGCGCTTGGCCTGGATGGCGGCGAGGTAGTCGTCGAAGCCGTTGCCGACCACCTTGTCCATCAGGTGCAGCCCGTCGAAGGCATCGCGCGCATAGGCGACGCGGCCGGTCGTGCCGTCCTTTGAATAGGCGCGCGCGCAATCGTCCTCGACATAGTTGCGCGTCAGCGCGGCACCGCCGAGCATCACCGGGATGTCGAGGTCCTGGCGCGCCATCTCCTCCAGGTTCTCGCGCATCACCACGGTGGATTTCACCAGCAGGCCCGACATGCCGATGGCATGCGCGCGGTGTTCCTTCGCCGCCGTCGACCATGTCGGCGAGCGGCACCTTGATGCCGAGGTTGATGACCTTGTAGCCGTTGTTGGTCAGGATGATGTCGACCAGGTTCTTGCCGATGTCGTGCACGTCGCCCTTCACGGTGGCGAGCACGATGATGCCCTTCTCCTGCCCCGCCACGCGTTCCATGTGCGGTTCGAGATAGGCGACGGCGGCCTTCATCGTCTCGGCCGATTGCAGCACGAAGGGCAGCTGCATCTTGCCCGCGCCGAACAGCTCGCCGACCACCTTCATGCCGTCGAGCAGCACGTCGTTGATGATGGCCAGCGGCGCGATGCCCTTGGCCAGCGCGTCGGCCAGTTCGTCGTCCAGCCCCTTGCGGTCGCCATCGACGATGCGGTCCTTCAGCCGCCCCTCGACCGTCTCGGCACGCACCTTCTTGACGCTGTCGGCGGCCTTCCGGCCGGAGAAGATCTCCAGCACCTTCTGCAGCGGGTCATAGCCTTCGCGCGGCGATCGAAGATCAGGTCCTCGACGACCTTCACTTCCTCGGGCGGGATCAGGTGCAGCGGCTTGATCTTGGAGACATGCACGATCGCACCGGTCATGCCCGCCTTCACCGCATGGTCGAGGAACACGCTGTTCAGCACATGCCGCGCCGCCGGGTTGAGGCCGAAGGAGATGTTGGACAGGCCGAGGATGATCTGGATGTCCGGGAACTCGTCCCGGATCATGCGGATGCCCTCCAGCGTCCACTGGCCGAGCTTGCGGTCGTCCTCGTTGCCGGTGGCGATGGTGAAGGTCAGCGGATCGATCATCAGGTCCGACTGCGGCAGGCCGTACTTGTCGCAGGCGAATTCGACCAGGCGCGTGGCGATGCGCAGCTTGTCCTCGGCGGTCTTGGCCATGCCGACTTCGTCGATGGTCAGCGCGATGACCGCGGCGCCGAACTTCTTCGCCAGCACCAGCCGGTCGATCGCGGCGCTGCTCGCCATCCTCGAAATTGATCGAGTTGATGATCGGCTTGCCGCCATGCAGCTTCAGCGCGGCCTCGATCACCGGCGTCTCGGTGGAATCGATCACCAGCGGCGCGTTCACGCTGCTGGTGAAGCGGCGGATCACCTCGTTCATCTCGGCGATCTCGTCGCGGCCGACGAAGGCGGTGCAGATGTCGAGGCTGTTGGAGCCCTCGCGCCACCTGCTCGCGCCCGATGGCGACGCAGCCGTCCCAGTCGCCGCGCCGCCTGGCGCTCGCGCAATGCCTTGGAGCCGTTGGCGTTGCAGCGCTCGCCGATGGAGAAATACGCGTTCTCCTGGCGCAGCGGCACGGCGTTGTAGAGCGAGGCGACGGACGGGCACCCAGACGGGCTTGCGCGCGCACCGGCGCCGGCCGCGCCGCCGCACCGGCGACCTTGCGCAGCATCGCGTCCAGCGCCGGATATGCGGCGTCGAGGTGCCGCAGCAGCCGCCGATCAGGTTGACGCCGTCCTCGGTGACGAAGCGCTCCATCCAGGACGCCAGCTCCGCCGCGCCCAGCGGGTAATGCGTCTGCGCCATCGACCAGTTCCGGCAGGCCGGCATTGGGCTGGCAGGAAATCAGCCCCGGCCAGTTCTGCGCCAGGAAGCGGACGTGCTCGGCCATCTCCTGCGGGCCGGTGGCGCAGTTCAGCCCCATCAGCGGCACGTCGAGCGAATGGACCACCGTCGCCGCCGCGCGCGATGTCGGGGCCGACCAGCAGCGTGCCGGTGGTCTCGACCGTCACCTGCACGAAGATCGGGAATGTCGCGACTTCGCCTCGGCGCGCGCGATCTTCGCGGCGTTGACCGCCGCCTTGATGAACAGCGTGTCCTGGTTGGTCTCGGTCAGCAGCGCATCGGCGCCGCCGGCGATCAGGCCGCGGCATTGCACCAGCAAGCGCGGCTTCCAGCGCGTCATAGGCGATGTTGCCGAGCGATGGGCAGCTTGGTGCCCGGCCCGATATCGCCGATCACCCAGCGGTGGCGGCCATCGGCGAAGCGTCTCCGCCGCCTCGCGCGCGAGTCTCGACGGCGTTCTTGTTGAGCTCGAAGGCGCGGTCTTCCAGCTCGAACTCGGCGAGCGTCACCGGCGAGCCGCCGAAGGTGTTGGTCTGCACCATGTCGGCGCCGGCCTCGTAGTAGCCGCGATGGATCTCGCGCACGACATCGGGGCGCGAGAGCACCAGCACGTCGGTGCAGTTCTCCTTGCCCCAGAAGTCGCGCTCGACGTCGAGGTCCATGCGTCTGCACGCGGGCTGCCCATGCCGCCGTCGCACAGGAGAACGCGGTCGCGCAGGGCATCGAGCAGATGGGGACGTGACATGGCGTGACTTTCAGGCGGTCAGGACGGCTTCAGGATGGGTCTTGCGCTCCGCGACCCAGAGGCGGACCGGCAAGGCGCCGGCGATGGTCAGGCTGCGCGCCGGCACGCAGCCGGTCGCACCGAGCCAGCCGGCGATCTCCGCATCGTCGAAGCCCGGCCAGCGATGCGCATGGGCGCCGAGCAGGTCGGCGCGGCTCATGCGGCGCCAGGTCGACGATCAGCAGCACGCCGCCGGGCTTGAGCACGCGCGCCGGCCTCGGCCAGCGCGGCGGCGGGGTCCTCGGCATAGTGCAGCACCATCTGCAGCGTCACGGCGTCGAAGCCGGCGTCGGCCAGCGGCAGCCGGTACATGTCCGCCTGGCGCACGGCGATGTTGGACAGGCCATGTTCGGCGAGCCGCGTCCGCGCCAGGGCGAGCATGTCGCGCGAGGCATCGACGCCCAGCCCGTCCTCGATGCGCGGGGCCAGCCGTTCCAGCAGCCCGCCGGTGCCGCAGCCGATATCGAGCAGCCGCCCGACGCGCGGCGGCAGTGCGGCAAGCAGCGCCGCCTCGATCTCGGCGCCGGGCAGGCCCAGCGCGCGCATCTCATCCCAATCGGCGCCGTGGCGGCGGAAGGATTCCGAGGCGGTGCGGGCGCGTTCGGCCGCCAGCCGCGCCGCCGCGCGCCGGTCGGCGGCGAGCAGCGGGTCCTCCTCCGGCAGCCGGGCCAGGATCTGGCGCGCGAGGTCGGCCTCGGGCGGCACCTGGAACCAGGCATTGGCGCCTTCGGGCGTGCGGGCGAGCAGCCCGGCCTCGACCAGCAGCCTCAGATGGCGCGACAGCCGCGGCTGGGACTGGCCGAGGATCGCCACCAGGTCCGACACGCACCAGGCGCCGCGCGCGCACAGCGCCAGCAGGCGCAGGCGCGTCGGCTCGGCCGCGGCGCGAAGTTGCGTGAGGAGGTCATCCATGGTCTGGACATACTCATAAAGATATCCTTATGTCCAGCATCCGATGACCCAGAACCAGGACAGCCGCATCCCCCTCTCCATGCCTGCCCGATGCGGCGGCGCTGGCGGTCGTGGCTCGACCGGGCGGCCCGGCGGCGCTGCTGACCGACATGCCGCAGCCGGTCGCGGGCGTGGTGGCGACCGAACGCTTCGACGCGCGGCCGCGTGCATCGCTTCGGCTGCGCCTGCTGCGCCGGGCGCTCCGCCGCCGCCATCGCGCTCGACCGCCTGTTCCAGGGCCGCGCGCGGGGCCGCAGCCCGTGGTTCGACCGTGTCGCCGTGCGTCGCCGCCACCCCGGCGGCGCAGCAGCAGGTGGTCGCGGCGCTGCGGGAGGATGCGCTGACGATGGCCCGGTTCCGCGCGGGCGTGAGCGACCGATCGGGCCGCCGGCGCCGGCCCGCCACCCTCACCCGCGCGACAGCGTCTGCGTCGCCCGTGCGCGCAGTTCCGCCCGCCCATCGACATCCGCCACCCCCGCCTGCCCGGCGCCGAGCGCGAGGCGGACATGGTGCAGCAGGTGGTCGCGCCGGGCGCGCTCGGTCTCGACGTCCAGCGCGTCGTCGATCACCTCGATCAGCCGGATCAGCACCGCGGCCTGCCCGGCGCCGGCCTGGCGGATCATGTGGAACATGGCGTCGCACAGGCCGGCATAGGTGGTGCCGCGCCGGAACAGCACAGCCGCACCGTCGCGCAGCAGCACGGCCGGGGGCAGGTATCGCCCGGTCAGCCCGCACAGCACCGCGCCCAGCCGGTCGAGCACGGCAATCGCGGTGAAGGGGTCGTTGATGCCGGGCGACAGGGCGCGCACCGCCACCTCGACCAGCTGCCGCACCGCGAATTCCAGGTCCTGCGCCGCGGCGGGCCGCGGGCCGAGCGTCATGGCCCCGGCCAGCGCCTCGGCGGCCTCCGGCACCAGATGCTCCGGCCGCACCTCGGCAATGCGCGCGGCGGGGTGAAGATAGTCGCCCGGCCGCGCCAGCACCGACAGCATCGCGCCCTGTTCCGCCGCCCAGTCGGCCAGTGCGTCATGGTCGATCACGCGCAGATAGCCGGTGCCGGCGCAGCGCACCGGCGCGCCGGGCGGCGGCGGCAGGCCAGGCGAAGCCCGTCCGGCGGCGGCTCCGTGGTGGTCAGCCGCTCGGACGCCGCGATCAGTTCATCCTGCACCAGGGCGATGACGGTCTCGACATTGATGCCGCCGGCGACGTGGTGGACGAACCAGGCCAGCAGGCCCGTGCACAGCAGCGCCAGCGCCACCGCCAGCGCCAGGCCCAGATGCGGCACCGAGGCGGTGTCCGGCGCGCCCATGCCGCGCTGCAACTCGATGCAATAGGCGAAGGTCAGCAGGAACAGGCCGAGCGCCCATTTGTTCCCGGTGTCGCGCAGGAAATTGCGCAGCAGGCGCGGCCCCATCTGGCCCGAGGTGAGCGAAAGCGCCGCGATGGTGATGGAGAAGATGGTGCCCGCGACGCCGATCGCCGACCCCGCGATGGTGCCGAGCAGGCTGCGCGCACCAGCGGTGCTGTCGGCGAAGATGAGCGCCTGCGGCAGCGGGTCCAGACCCGGCGCCTCGAAGCGCAACGCGACCTCGGCCAGCAGGATGCCCGCCACCGCGAGCAGCGCGGGCACCACCCAGAAGACGTCGCCGACCCATTCGACAAACGCGTAGAGACGGTTCCTCATCGGCGGTGGCCGCGCGCGTCAGGGCAAGGCCGGCCGGCGGTCGCCGCCCCGGACGGGCGGCTCAGCGCTGCTGCCCGTGCTGCTTGCTCGGCCCCGCCGGATCGACATCGGCTGGCCCGGCGACGTCCTGCAAGGCGAGGGTGATGCGGCGCAGCAGCGGTTCCTCCAGCGCCGCGGCATGCCTTCCTCGACCGCCACCGAGATATCGGTCGCATCGTACTGCCAGCGTTGCAGGATCTCGATCTTCTGCGCCCGTCGACAGGTCGGGCATGGTCGCGCACCGCCTCGGGCGTCGCGAAGACCGCCGATGGATCGAGCAGGGCCCTTTCGATGTCCGGCCGCGCCGTCGGATCGACTGGGGTCATCACATCCCTCTCCCCTCGGCTGCCGGGCAGCCCGGGCTGGGCCACCCGTGGTCGATACAGGCAGGAGATGGGGTGGCGCGGCGCGGCGCGCAACGCGCCTCATGGCGGCAGGGTCTTCTCCCCCTCGCCCAGTGCCTTCTGCATCTGCACCACATCGACCCAGCGGCCGAACTTCATGCCGACCGCCTTCAGCAGGCCGACCTGGCGGAAGCCGAGCGAGAGGTGCAGGCCGATCGAGCCGACATTCTCGGAATCGCCGATCACCGCGATCATCTGGCGGAAGCCGCGCGCCTCGGCCCGCGGCAGCAGCGCCGCCACCAGCGCCTTGCCGACGCCCTGGCCGCGGATGTCGTCGCGCACATAGACGGAATTCTCGGCGGTGAAGCGATAGGCCGAGCGTTCACGGAACGGCGCGAAATAGCCGTAGCCGAGGATCATGCCGTCCTCCTCCGCCACCAGCCAGGCGCAGCCCTTGGCCTGCACCTTCGCCATGCGGGCGGCGAAGTCGGCCTCGGCCGGGGGGTCTTCCTCGAAGGTGCCGGTGCCGTGCAGGACGTGGTGGGCATAGATGGCGGTCATGGCCGGGACATCGGCCGCCGTCGCGTCGCGCACTGCAGCGTCATGCCGGCAGCCCGGCGGCCGTCGCCACCGCCTCGGCCAGGGCGAGCAGCGCCCGGTCGCTGCCCGGCGCCCCCACCAGCGACAGGCCGACCGGCGCGCCATCCACGCGCCCGGCCGGGATCGTCACCTCCGGCAGGCCGCACAGCCCGGCGATCGCCGTCACGCCCATGGTCTTCTCCCGCACCGCGTTCTGTTCCGCCAGGCTGGCGCTGAGCAGCGGCGCCGGCGCCGGGGAGGTCGGGTAGACCAGCACCGCGCCGCCGCCGAGCAGCGCCCGGATGCGCGCCTGCGCCACGCGGCGGAAGGCGCGGCCGGCCGCCGCCTTGGCCGGGTCCATCGCCTTGGCCGCGGCGAAGCGTTCCTTCACGCCGGGGCCGAAGGCGGGATTGGTCGCCTCGATCCAGGGGCCGAGGCTGGCCCAGGCTTCCACCGCCTGGGCGCAGCGGAAGGCCTCGTAGAAGGCCTCCAGCCCTTCCGGCGCGAGATGGACGGACAGGGCCGCGCCGAGCACGCGTTCGGCCGCCTCCAGCGCCGGGGCCAGAGCGCGCGGCCGTGGCCGGGTCGGCGTTCACCCAGGCTTCCTTCACCTTCAGCAGCGGCCCCGCGGCCGGCGCCGCCGCCGGGGGCGAGCAGCACGTCGCCCACCCGGCGCAGCAGGGACGCGCCGGTGGTGAACCAGCCCGCCGTGTCATAGGCCGGCCCGAGCGGGCAGGCGCCGGTCAGGCTGACCGCGCCCCAGGACGGGCGGATGCCGTAGATGCCGCAATAGGATGCCGGGATGCGCACCGACCCGCCGGTGTCCGACCCCATGGCGATGTCGGCGAGCCCTGCCGCGACCGCCGCGGCCGACCCGCAGGAGGAGCCGCCGGGGAAGCGGTCCGGCGCGGCCGGATTGGTCGGCGTGCCGTACCAGACATTCTCGCCGGTCAGGCCATAGGCGAGTTCGACCGTCTTGGTCTTGCCCACCAGCCGCGGCGCCGGCCTCGAGCAGCGCGGTCACGACCGCGGCATCGGCGGTCGCCGGCGCATGGGTGCGCGCCCAGTCGGGGTTGCCGTAGCCGGTGACGTCGCCGGCGGTGTCGTACAGGTCCTTCACCGCGAAGGTCAGCCCGGCGAGCGGCCCTGCGGGCGCGCCTGCGCGCTCGGTTCGCGGGCCAGGGACAAAGGCGCCCACGGGATCATCGACCATTCGGCTTGCTCCGACGCTTCTGCCGCGAAAGTGGAGCACTGGGCAGGCCGTGACAACCGCACGGCCGGCACGCCCATGGCGCGATGGGATCGAAATCGGTTCTTCCATTTTTGATGCTTATTTGAAATGATCTGCGATGCATCGGGAGGCTCGCATGCGACTTTCGACGATCGCCGTCGTTCAGGCGGCGGTGGACCTGGACCGCATCGCGGCCGACGTGCCGCTCGCTATCGACGTACAGGCCTCCCTGTTCAACTTCGGCCTGCTCGACGGCCCACCGGACGGCGATTTCGGCCCGGTATCGCATTGGGCGCTGCACGAATTCATCGGCATGCGTATGCCGCAGGCCAAGCGCCTGGACGCGCCACTGGCCAAGGCGCTTGTCGAGGCGGTGCCGCTGCCGGTCGTGTCCGGGAACGACCTTGCCGGGCCAATCGCGAAACGCATGCTCGCCCTGGGCTATGTGCTGGTTCGCCATCCGGACTGCGTGAACATCGTCTATCTCGAAGGCGTCGATGTTGACGGCAGGGCCAACGGCAACAAGCCAAACGCGTTCAACGATGTCCGCGCGGTGCTCCGCTTCGATGCGGCGGGGGTGCCGTCCGTCACCACCTGGCTGGCGACGACGGAACCGGGGCGTACCTTCACCAATATCCCCGAGAATGTCCTCGGTGCCGCGCGCATCGCGTTCAACGACTTCAAGGCGTGGCGCGTCGGGGACCACCCAGGCATGCCCAAGAACCTCGCACTCATCCAGCGGGCGGATATCGCGGTGCATCGAGACCTGAACAAGGACTTCCAGCGCGAGGGGGATTTCGTCGATGTCGGCCAGCACGGGATCAACCAGCATTGGGGCTACGACTACTCGGAGGACGACATTCGCGACGCCTCAGCAGGCTGCCTGGTCGGTCGGACGACGAAGGGGCATCGCGAGTTCATGGCGATGGTAAAGGGTGACCCGCGCTTTCTCGCCAGCAGCAGCTTCATGTTCCGCACCGCCGTCCTTGACGGCACTCTCCTGGACGGCTGAGGACCCCGGCAATGCCCCTGAGCGATCCTTGGCTTGAAGCCGTCCTTGCCATCACCGGCGATTTCGAGACCGATGGCGATCCGTGGACCGCGGTCAGCGACGATTTCGACGGCATGGGAATCTCCTGCGGCCCGCTGCAATGGAACATCGGGCAGAACTCCCTGCAGCCGGTTGTCCGGCGCGCGGGTCGCCCGGCAGTCGGCCAAGCGATGCCGATGTTCGGCGCGGAATTCTGGACCGCCTGCACCGGCTCGATCCCTGCGGGCCTTGCGATCGTGCGGGGCTGGCAGGCCAGCGGCACGTTCCATCCGATCGCGCTGGCCGAACTGCGGCGCTTTCTTGCCAGCCCACCTATGCACCAGGCGATGATGGACGCGGCGCGGGAGCGCGGCGCGAAAGCCTACGATCTCGCCGGCGCCTGGGACGGCACCCAGGAGCCTTCGGGCCAGAGCGTCGCCTTCTTTTTCGACGTCGTGGTGCAGCAGGGCAGTCTAAAGGGCCTTTGGCGCGAGGATGTCGAGGCCTTCATCACCCAGCACGGCACCGGCAAGGCCGACGATCTGATCTGCGACTGGTTAGCGGCCCGTCCCGGCGCCAAGGGGCATGGGCGCGATTCGCGCCGCAATGCGGAACTGTGGCGCGATGCGACAACGCCCCGGACGCTGCCGCTGCTGGTGCTCGGCTATCTCCGCTCCGGCCTGGGCAATCCGACCTGGCGGCACGTGACGATGAACCGCAAGGGCACCCTCGCGATGGGCTCGGGCTGGATCAACAGCGAATTGGTCGACCTCGCGGGTCGCTACCCGGCCTGACGCCGCCTGGCCCGCTATAATGGCCGGCACAGTCGCGCGGGGCGCCAGCAGGCGCGCCCCCCTCCAGGATGTCGCCCCACCCTGGCCGAAGACTCGCGGACCTCGGCCAGGGTGGGGAGAATGCGCAACCCGGTCAGGCCCTGCCGCCTGACCGGGCGAAGGATCTCGCAGGAACCGATCGCCGGCGGCGGCGCCGCGGTCCCTGCGAAACCCGGCGGTCCTATCGCGCGCGCAGGAACTCCGGCACCCGCAGCAGGATGAACTCGTTGTCGTCGGCGCGCGTCAGGTGGCGCCCGGCCGAGAAGGGCAGGTTGTTGTCGTTGGCGACGATGATGTGGTCGGCATCGACCATCGCCACGTCCTCGATCGTGAAGAAGGGGAAGGAGAAGCGGTCATCCGGCGCACCCGCCGGGCGGTCGCCGCGCAGCCGCGCCAGGTTGCGCGGATCGCGGATCGCCATCAGGTCGATATGGCCGATCTTGCGCACGAAGCCCTCGGCGTCGACGTCGCCGAGGTCGATCAGGTAGATGCGCTTGAAGCGCGCCGGCAGCGGGAAGCACGGGCGCTGGATGCGTG
>CAVSZN010000006.1:0-36596 GCA_963732425.1 uncultured Alphaproteobacteria bacterium | reverse complement strand
GACCTATTGCTGAAGTGGCCCGGCTTCGGCGCTGGCCCTGCGCGCCATCCAGGCGCCCGAGGCCGAACCCGGCGAGGCCCCGCGCCGCCGCCTCGCCTATGACGAGTTGCTGTCGGGCCAGGTCGCGCTCGGCCTGGTGCGGCGGCGGTCGCGCGAACGGCCCGGCCGGGCGCTGGCCGGCGGCGGGACCCTGCGCGCCAAGGCGCTGGCCGCCTTCGGCTTTCCGCCCACCGAGGCGCAGCGCCAGGCGGTCGCCGAGATCGATGCCGACCTTGCCGCCCCGCGCCGGATGCTGCGGCTGCTGCAAGGCGATGTCGGCGCCGGCAAGACGCTGGTCGCGGTGATGGCGATGCTGCGCGTGGCCGAGGCCGGCGCCCAGGCAGCGCTGATGGCGCCGACCGAATTGCTCGCCCGCCAGCATCTGCGCACCTTCGAGACGCTGTGCCGGCGCGGCCGGCGTGCAGGTCGCGCTGCTGACCGGCAGCGTGAAGGGCAAGGAACGCAAGCGCGTCCTGGCCGGGCTTGGCGGATGGGTCGATCCCGCTGGTGCTCGGCACCCATGCGCTGTTCCAGGAAGGCGTCGCGTTCCACGACCTCGCGCTGGCGGTGGTGGACGAACAGCACCGCTTCGGCGTCGCCCAGCGCCTGATGCTGGCCGAGAAGGGCGAGGCGGTGGACATGCTGGTGATGACCGCCACCCCCATCCCGCGCACCCTGCTGCTGACCCAATGGGGCGAGATGGCGGTCAGCCGCATCGCCGGCAAGCCGCCGGGCCGCCAGCCCATCGCCACCCGCATCACCAGCCAGGACCGGCTGCCGGAGATCGTCGAGCGCCTGGGCGAGGCGATCGGGCGGGAGGAACGCGCCTATTGGGTGGTGCGCGCCATCAGCGGGTCCGAGCGCGACGATTCCGTGGCCGCCGAGGACCGCTTCGCCGAGTTGAACGGCGCGCTTCCCCGGCCAGGTCGGCATCGCCCACGGCCTGCAGGACATCGCGGTGCGCGAGGCCGCGCTGGCCGATTTCGCGGCCGGGCGCACCAAGATCCTGGTCGCCACCACGGTGATCGAGGTCGGCGTCGACGTGCCCGAGGCCACCATCATGCTGATCGAGCAGGCCGAACGCTTCGGCCTGGCGGCGCTGCACCAGCTGCGCGGGCGGGTCGGGCGCGGCGTCGAAGCCGTCCTCCTGCCTGCTGGTGCATTCGCCGGGGCTGACGGAAGGCGAGAAGCGCCGGCTGCTGGTGCTGCGCGACTCCGACGACGGCTTCGTGATCGCCGAGGAGGATCTGCGCGCGCGCGGCGGCGGCGATGCGCTCAGCACCCGCCAGGCCGGGCTGCCGGGGGCCCGGCTGCTCGACCCGCGCGAGGACCCGGAGGAATACGCCCGCCTGGTCGAGATCGCCCATGACGACGCGGAGGTGCTGCTGGAACGCGACCCGGCGCTGGCCTCGCCGCGCGGCCAGGCGGCGCGCACGCTGCTGGCGCTGTTCGGCCACGACATCACCATGGCGCCGCTCGACGCCGGGTGAGCCGCCGGCGGCTTGCAGACCGAACCGGCCGGGGGTTGCATCGCCGCCCCGCGAGGGTCAAATCGCGCGCCGCCCGACCTATCGGACCGCACAGGGAGACCGGCCTTGCCCGCCTTGATCGAGATCGAGCGCCTGACCAAGCGCTTCGGCGCCTTCACCGCCGTGGACGACGTGTCGTTTTCCGTCGATCGCGGGGAAGTCGTGGGCTTCCTCGGCCCCAATGGCGCCGGCAAATCCACCACCATGAAGATGCTGGCCGGCTTCGTGACGCCGACCGCCGGCACCGCGCGCATCTGCGGCCAGGATGTCGTGGACAGCCCGGTCGCCGCCAAGCGCAGCCTGGGCTACCTGCCCGAAGGCGCGCCGACCTATCCGGAAATGACCGTCACCGGCTTCCTGCGCTTCGTCGCCAGCATCCGCGGCTATCGCGGCAGCGAGGCGGCCGAGCGGGTCGAGGCCGCGATGGACCTGACGCAGCTCGAAGGCGTGCGGTTGCAGCCGATCGAGACGCTGTCCAAGGGCTTCAAGCGCCGCGTCGGCCTCGCGCAATCCCTGCTGCACGACCCGCCCGTGCTGGTGCTCGACGAGCCGACCGACGGCCTCGACCCCAACCAGAAGCACGAGGTGCGGCAATTGATCCGCCGCATGGCGCCGCAGAAGGCGATCCTGATCTCGACCCACATCCTCGAGGAGGTCGACGCCGTCTGCAGCCGCGCCATCGTCATCGCCGGCGGCAAGGTGCTGGCCGATTCCACCCCGGCCGGGCTGGTCTCGCCGGGCCGCTCGCTGGAACAGGTGTTCCGCGACCTGACCATGCCGAAGGAAGCCGCCTGATGGGTGCGCTGATCGTCGCGCGGCGCGAACTCGCCGGCTATTTCGCGACCCCGGTCGCCTATGTGTTCATCGTCATCTTCCTGATGATGGCCGGCGCGCTGACCTTCACCCTGGGCGGCTTCTTCGCCCGCGGGCAGGCCGACCTGTCGCCCTTCTTCACCTTCGTGCCCTGGCTGTTCCTGTTCCTGGTGCCGGCGCTGACCATGCGGCTGTGGGCCGAGGAACGGCGCCTGGGCACCATCGAATTGCTGCTGACGCTGCCGCTGCCGCAATGGCAGGCGGTGCTGGGCAAGTTCCTCGCCGCCTGGGCGTTCTGCGCCATCGCGCTGGCTGCTGACCTTCCCGCTGGTGCTGACGGTCAACTACCTCGGCGAGCCGGACAACGGCGTGATCGCGGCGGGGTATCTCGGCTGCCTGCTGGTGGCCGGGGCCTTCCTCGCGGTCGGCGCGGCGATGTCGGCGATGACCAAGAACCAGGTGATCGCCTTCGTGCTCGCCGTCGCGGTCTGCTTCCTGTTCACCGTGGCCGGGCAGCCCGATGATCACCGACTTCCTGTCCCAGCGCATGCCGGTGCTGGCCGAGGTCGCGCGCGGCCTGTCGATCACCGAACGCTTCAACAGCCTGATGCGCGGCGTCATCGCGCTGCGCGACGTGGTGTTCTTCGCGTCCTTCATGGGCTTCTTCCTGTTTGTGAATGCCGTGGTCATCGACCACCGGAAGGCGGACTGACCGATGAGCGGTACCTCCTCTCCCTCCCCTCGCCCGGGCACGCGGCGGATCTGGTCCTCGGCGCTCGGGCTCGTCGCGGCGGCCGTGCTGGCGGTCGGCGTCAACATGCTGGTCGACCGGCTGGCGCCGCGCGCGCGCGTCGACCTGACGCAGCAGCAGCTCTACACGCTGTCGGGCGGCACGATGTCCGTGCTGCGCGGCCTGCAGGACCCGGTGACGCTGCGGCTGTTCTATTCGCGCCGCCTTGGCGCCGCGGTGCCGGCCTATGGCTCCTATGCCGAGCGCGTGCGCGCCATGCTGGAGGAATACGTCGCCGTCTCCGGCGGCAAGATCCGGCTGGAAGTGCTCGACCCCGAACCCTTCAGCGAGACCGAGGACCGCGCGCTGGCCTTCGGCCTGCAGGGCGTGCCGGTCGACCAGTCGGGCGAGCAGATCTATTTCGGCCTCGCCGGCAGCAACCTGCTGGACGACGAGCGCTCCATCCCGTTCTTCCAGCCGGAGCGCGAACGCTTCCTGGAATTCGACCTGACGCGGCTGGTCTATGAGCTGTCGAACCCGCGCCGGCCGGTGGTGGGCGTGATGTCCTCCCTGCCGCTGAACGGCGACCCGCGCATGATGATGATGATGCGCGGCGGCCCGGCGCCGCAGCCCTTCGCGGTGATGCAGACGCTGCGGCAATTCTACACCGTGCAGGACGTGCCGCTCGACGCCCAGCGCATCCCCGACGACGTGCAGGTGCTGATGGTGGTGCATCCGCAGAACCTGTCGGATGCGACGCAATACGCCATCGACCAGTTCGTCATGCGCGGCGGCAAGCTGATGGTCTTCGTCGACCCGTATTCCGAGGGCCAGGCCTCGCGCCCCGGCCCCGGCGGGCGGCCGCCGACCGATACCGCCTCGCAGCTCAACCGCCTGCTGAATGCCTGGGGCATCGATGCGCCGTCCGAGGCGGTGGTGCTCGACCTGCGCGGCGCCTGGCGCGTGCGCGCCAACCCGAACGACCGCGTGCAGGCGGTGGACTACCTCGCCTGGTTCAACCTGCAGGGCGATTCCATCAACAGATCCGAGGTGGCGACGGCGCAGCTGCAACCAGGTGACGGTCGCCTCGGCCGGCCATCTGCGCCGGCGCGACGGCGCGACGGTGGAATTCGTGCCGCTGCTCCAGAGCAGCGAGCGCAGCATGCTCGCCAATGTCGAGCGCGTCCGCGACAAGCCCGACCCGGCCCGCATCCTCGCCGAGTTCCGCCCGGAGAACCTGCGCCGGACCATCGCCGCGCGGGTGCGCGGCGAGCTGACCTCCGCCTTCCCCGACGGCCCGCCGCCGCCGCCCGAAGGCAGCCGAGCGCCCGGCCGACTTCCCGGCCCATCGCGCCCGCAGCGAGGGCGCCGGCGAATTTCGTCGTCTTCGCCGATGCCGACGTGCTGGAGGACCGCTTCTGGGTCCGCACCCAGGACTTCTTCGGCCAGCAGGTGGCGACGCCGTTCAGCGACAACGGCTCGCTGGTGGCGAACATCGTCGACACCTTCGCCGGTGGCGATGCGCTGATCTCGCTGCGCTCGCGCGGCGAATCGATGCGCCCCTTCACCGTGGTGGACGACATCCGCCGCGACGCCGATGCCCGCTTCCGCCAGACCGAGCGCGAATTGACCGAACGCCTGCAGCAGACCGAACGCCGCCTGCGCGAATTGCGCCAGGGCCAGGGCGGCGAGCGCGGCCAGGCTGCCGCCGTCATCACGCCGGAACAGCGCGCCGAGATCGACGCGGCCCGCGCGCAGATCCTGCAGACCCGCCAGCAGCTGCGCGCCGTGCAACTCGACCTGCGGCGCGACATCGAACGGACCGAGGTGTGGCTGCGCATCCTCAACATCGCCGCGGTGCCGCTGCTGCTGGCGTTCTTCGCCATCGGCCTCGGCATCGCCCGGTCGCGCCGCCGCAGCGCGGCGCGGTCCTGAGGAGGCACGACAGATGAACCGTCGTCAGCTTCTCCTGCTCAGCGGCGCCGCGGTCGTGGTGGTCGGCGGCGCGCTGCTGCTGAACCCGGCCGAACCGCCCGCCCCCTCGCCGGCCGGGGCGGCGCTGGCCTTCCCGGGCCTGGCGCAGCGGCTGCAATCGGCCGCGAAGATCGTCGCCACGCGCCATGACGGCACGCTGGAAATCGCCCGCCGCGGCGAGACCTGGGTGCTGCCCGCCAAGGGCGGCTATCCGGTGCGGCAGGAGAAGGTGCGCGAATTGCTCGTCGGCCTGACCGAACTGCGCCTGACCGAACCGCGCACCGCCAACCCGGACATGCTCGACCGCCTCGGCCTCGATGACCCGACGCGGGCGGGTTCGACCGCCACGCTGCTGCGCGTGCTCGACGCGCAGGACGGCGTGATCGCCGAGCTGGTGATCGGCCGGCGCCGCGTGCGCACCCAGGGCAATGTGCCGGAAAGCGCCTTCGTGCGCCGCCCGAACGAGAACCAGGCCTGGCTCGCCGAAGGGCGCATCCCGGTCGATTCCGACCCGCAGCTCTGGCTCGACCGCGACATCGCCAACCTGCCGCGCGAACGCGTCCGCCGCGTCGCCATCAACCGCACCGGCGCAGCCGGCGCTGGTGCTGACGCGCGGCGAGGGCCCCGACGGCAAGTTGCAGGTCACCGAACCCGCCGATGCGCCGCCGACCGATGAGACGAGCCTCGACGAGGTCGGCCGCGCCTTCGAATTCCTCACCTTCCTCGATGTGAAGCCGGAGGCGGAGATCCCCGGCGAGGCGCTGGGCGAGGCGCGCTTCGAACTGACCGACAACCTCGCCATCGTGGTCCGCCCGCGCAAGGACGGCGAGACGATCTGGATCACCCTCGCCGCCGAGGGCGATGACGAGGCGGCGCGGCTGAATGCCCGCTGGCGCGGCTGGGCCTATCAGGTCGGGCCGTGGAAGGAGAAGTCCTTCGTGCCGCTGATGGCCGATCTGCGCGCGCCAGGAGCCGACCCCGCCGGCCGCCGAGACGCCCGGCTGACGATGCGCCCGCACGCCGCGCCGCACGCCGCCGACGCCGGCGCCCCCGGATACGCCGCCGCGGCCGCAGTGACCGGCCGCGAATACCCCGACCGCCCCTGGGTCGGCATCGGCTGCATCGTCTTCCGCGGCGAGCAGGTCCTGCTGGTGCGTCGCGGCAAGCCGCCGCGCATCGGCCAGTGGTCGCTGCCCGGCGGCGCGCAGCATGTCGGCGAGACCGCCGAGGCCGCCGCGCGGCGCGAATTGCATCGAGGAAACCGGCATCGAGGTCGGACCCCTGGCGCTGGCCACGGTCGTCGATGCGATCACGCCATGACGACGAGGGCCGCGCGCTGCTACCACTACACGATCATCGACTTCGCCGCGGTCTGGGTGGCCGGCGAGGCCGCGCGCCGGGCGACGATGTCAGCGAGGTCGCCTGGGCGCGGCCGGAGCGAGTTGGCCAGCTACGCGCTGACGCCGGCGACGCACCTCGCCATCGCCGCCGCGAGGGAGGCGCTGCTCCGCGCCTGATACCGCCTGGCACGGCGTCCTTGCGACGCCGTACCGTGTGCTGCATCGTGAGCGCCGAGCACAGGCCGGGAACTTGCCGCCATGATGAGGCGTCTTGCCATCTGCTGCCTCGCCTTCGTCGCCGTCGCGTCGGCGGCCATGGCGCAGAGCACGCCGGCCGTCGTCTACTGCGTCAACAACCGCATCATGGTCGAGCGCGCCACCTTGTCGCAGATGCAGAGCGGCCGCGGTCATTCCGAAATCTGCATCATCGGCCCGTCCTTCGATTTCCAGCCGGATGGCGTCACCTGGGTGCGCCAGAACCTGCGATCGGATGTCGGTGGGGCCTGCCGCTGCCGATAGGCCAGGGCATCGCCCGGCGCGCGCCGGCGGCCATGTCAGGAAGGTCGCTGGGTCAGGCCGGCTGAACTCGATGCCTGTTGCTCTAACCAAGCAGACCTGCCGTGCCATCGCTTCGCCTCAGTGCGGACGGCAATGGCCAGGGATACGGACCCGTCACTGCCGGCTGGCTTCTGGCGCGTCAGCCGAAGCGTCAGCCCCTGCCTGGTCGCATCGCGGTGATGGCGAAGAACACCAGCGCAAGGCCCGCCGGCGCCGACCAGGCGGGCACCGACAGCACCGGCAAAACAGCGAATCCCAGGCGCCCGCACCACAGCATCCGCTGCACGCCGTCGTGCACGGCCTCCAGCGTCCTGGCGTTCACCCTGGCCAGCACATTGATGAGCGGCAACGTCCAGCCGAGCGAAACGCCCATCACCAGCGCCGAGGCGGCGCAACAGCACTGCGATCAGCCGGAGAACCATGTCATGCCCAGAGACGCTCGTTCTGCAGGCCAGTGTAGAGCGGGGCGACGAACTCGGCATAGCCATTGAAAAGCCGGGTCGGGCATGCGTTCGCTGGTGCCGATGCACCCGCTCGCTCGCCTGGCTCCAGCGCGGATGGCTGACCTCGGGGTTCACATTGGCCCAGAAGCCGTATTCCTGCGCCTGGATGCGCTCCCAGAACGACACCGGGCGCTGGTCGGTCAACTTGATGGTGGTGATGCTCTTGCCGGCCTTGAAGCCGTATTTCCACGGCTGGTGGAAGCGGATCGGCCCGCCATTCTGCGGCGGCAGCAGCTTGCCGTAGGCGCCGACCACCATGAAGGACAGCTCGTTGCCGGCCTCCTCGATGGTGCAGCCCTCGGTATAGGGCCAGGGATACCAGGATTGCCGCAGGCCCGGCATCACGTCGCGGCAGTGCCGCCGTCTCGAACACCACGTATTTCGCCGAGGCGAGCGGCTTGACCTGCGACAGCAGCGCCGAGAGCGGGAAGCCGGTCCAGGGCACCACCATCGACCACGCCTCGACGCAGCGCAGGCGATAGACGCGCTCCTCGATCGGCATGCTGCGCAGCAGGTCCTCGATGCCGAATTCGCGCGGCGTCTCGACCATGCCCTCGACCTTCACGGTCCAGGGGCGCTGCGGCAGGCGCTGGGCGGCGCGGCTGATGCCCTTGTCGGTGCCGAATTCGTAGAAGTTGTTGTAGGTGGTGGCGTCGCGCTCGGCGGTGATGTCGCGGCCCGGCACATAGCGCGTGTTGCGCATCGCCGGCGGCAGGCCATCGGCCCCCTGTGCCAGGGCGGGCGACGCGGCGAGCAGCCCGGCCCCGAGGCCAAAGGCCTTGCGCCGCCCGAACACCAGATGCTCGGGGCTGGCCTGGCGTTCGGGGATCTCCCAGCCACGCGGAATGCGGATCGGCATGCTTGTCCCTCCGTTGTTGCCTCAAAGATCGGTGCTGCCCGGCCCGAGGTCAAGCGTCGTGTCAGGAACCCGGCCTCGGCAGGACCGCGGCCGGCGGCTGTCCGGGTGCCGTCGTGACACGATGGAGGCGATAAGCCTCCGCCTCGATGCCATGCCGGCTGCGGACCAGCCGCCCCTGCGCCGTCCGGCAGCGCTTCCGCGCCCGGCCAGAGAGGGGGCCCTTCGCCTCGTCTTTCGCTGCGCAGCAGCAGGCCGGTTACGCCCGGAACCGGCTCGGGCAGCGAAAAATGTCGCCAGCGCGGGTCCATGGCGATGACGATACGCCCGCGCGGCAGGCCGAAGGCCAGCACGGCGGCCAGGCCATATTCCTCGGCCGCGACGAAGGCCGCGCCCTCGCGCGCCATGGCGGCATCGAGTTCGGCCAGCAAGCCATCCCATCCGCCGAGCCGCGCCAGCGTCGGGTCGGAGCGGCGCGGCAGCGCAAGCGGCGCCGCCAGGGCCTGGAGATAAACCCCGCCCGTCAGCACAAGCCCCAGCACCACGGCCGGACGGCGCAGCCGCAGCCAGATGGGCGAGCCCAGCAGCGCCGCCGCGGCGATGCAGGCCGCCGGATACAGGATGGCCGGCCAGTTCCCCTGCACCCGGCTGCCGGTCGCCTGCCACAGGAAGATCGCCGCGCCGGGGATGGTCAGCGCGGCCAGCAGCAGCGCGGCGCCATCGCGCAGCCGCCACCAGCGCCAGGCCGCCGCCGCCACCCCGGCGACGCAGAAGACGAAGACCAGCGGCGTTGCCAGGCCCAATTGCCCGCCGATCAATTCGCCAAGGTAGCGAAGTGCCTGCGACCGGTGTCCGCCACGCCGGCGCGGCCGCCCTGCTTGGCGAAGGAGGCCCAGCCATGCCCGGCATTCCACAGCACGACCGGCGCAAAGATCGCCACGGCCACCAGCCCACCGGCCCAGAGCGGCCAGCGCAGGAACCAGCGCCGCGCGGATGCGATCCAGGATCAACCAGGCGACGATGCCAAGGCCCAGCAGCGCCGCCGTGTACTTGCTCAGCAGCGCCGCCCCGGCCAAGGCGCCGACCGCCAGCCACCATCGTCCGTCGCCGCTGCGGTGCAGCCGCGCCAGCGCCCAGACCGTCGCGGTCCAGAAGGCGATCAGCGGCGTATCCGGGGTCATGGCCACCGCACCGATGCCCGCCAGCAGCGTCGCGTTGAACAATGCCGCGGCCCAGGGGCCGGCGCGGCGGCCGGGGAACAGGTCCTCGGTGGCGCGTGCCAGCAGGATCGAGCCCACGGCCAGGCAGAGCGGGCCCATCAGCCGCACGCCGAGCGGGCGTTTCCCCGGCCAGGAGCGTGCCGGCGCGAATGAACAGCGCCACCATCGGCGGGTGGTCGAGATAGCCACCCTGCAGGTCGCGCGACCAGACCCAGTAATAGGCCTCGTCCGGTGCCAGCGGCAGGATGGCGCAGAGAACGAGGCGGACCAGCGTCAGCGCCGCCAGCGCGGCCAGCCAGCGCATCAGCGAGGCCGCCAGACCAGCGTCGAGGAAACGGCGTAGTTCCACACCACCGTCAGCAGCGCCCCGGCCGCGCCGGCCAGCCCCCAGTTCACCAGCCCGTCGCGCACCAGCAGCCCGGCGATGCCGACATTGGCCGCCGCCCCTATGCCGCAGACGAGGTAAAACAACACCAGCCCGCGCGGCAGCGCCGCCCCGCGCAGCCGCCGGTCGCGATAGGTGATGCGGTTGTTGAGCAGGAAATTCGCCGTCATGGCGACGACGGTGGCGCTCCATTGCGCCGCCGGGAAACTCAGCGGGCCGAGGCCGTAGAGCAGGCCCAGCACCAGCAGGTGAACCAGCACGCCGATCACGCCCACCAGGGCAAAGGCCATGAAGCGCAGCGGCACGACCCCACCCAGCGCCTTGTCCGCCAGCAGGCCGCCGAATTCCAGCAACACGGCAGCGTCGAGCTTGCTCTCCCCGGCCTCGCGGGCGCGGAAGGTGTAGGGAATTTCGGCCACGCGCAGCGGCCGCCCGGCCGAGAGCAGCACGTCGAGCAGGATCTTGAAGCCCGTCGCCGTCAGCCGCGGCGCCAATTCCTCGAACAAGGCGCGCGGCAGGGCGAAAAAGCCGCTCATCGGGTCGGCGACCTTCACCGGCAGGGCGGCGTTCGCGAGCGCCGCGCCGCCATCGGAGACCATCCGGCGGATCGGCGACAGGCCTTCGCCCTTGGTGCCGCCATCGATGTTGCGGCTGCCGATCACCACCTCGGCCTCGTCGGCCTCCAGCGTCGCCAGCATCTGCGGCAGGATGGTCTCGTCATGCTGCAGGTCGCCATCGATGACGGCGACGAAGGGCGCGGCCGTGGACAGGATGCCCTCGACGCAGGCCGAGGCCAGCCCGCGCCGGCCGATGCGGCGGATGCAGCGGATCCGCGGGTCGCGCGCGGCGATCGCCTTGGCCCGCGCGGCGGTGCCGTCCGGGCTGTCGTCATCGACGAAGATCGCTTCCCACGCGATGCCGGCGAGTGCCGCGTCCAGCCGCTCCACCATGGGGGCGACGTTCGCGGCCTCGTTGTAGCAGGGGATCACCACGGCGAGTCGTGGCGGGGCTGGCTCCGTCATGGCCCCTGCTTCCTGCGCCGGCGGGGCCGGAAGGGCAAGGGCGCCTGCGGGATCAGCCGCCCGGCAGCGCGCCCGGGCGGCCGAACAGGTAGCCCTGGCCAAAGGCGACGCCGAGGTCCTGCATGAGGGCGGCCTGGGCCTCGGTCTCGATGCGTTCCGCGACCACCTGCGCGCCGACCGTCGTCGCGAGGTCCACCATGGCGGCGATGAAGCCGCGGTCCCGCCCGCTCTCGACCGCATTGGTCACGTAGATGCCGTCCACCTTCACGAAATCGACGCGGAAGATGCGCAGGTAGCGGAAGGCCGCGGCGCCGGCGCCGAAATCATCGATGCAGACCGGCAGGCCGAGGGCGCGCAGCGCATCGACCGTGCGGGTGGCCTCGTCCTCATCCTCGATCTCGGCGGTTTCGGTGATCTCGACCAGCAGGCGGCGCGCGAGGTCGGGGCAGGCTTCGAGCAGCGCGCAGAGTTGTTCGCGGAACGGCGCGCTTTGCAGCGAAAGGCCGGACAGGTTGCAGGCGATGCGCGCGCCGCTTGCCGCCCGCGCCGCCTCGCAGGCGGTCTCGACCACCGCCCAGTCGAGCGTTTCCGACAGCCCGACCGTCTCGGCCAGGGCGATGAACTCCGAGGCCTGGTCATAGGGGCTGCCGGGGGTCGGGATCGGGCGCAGCAGCGCCTCGTAATGATGCGGCTTGCCGGTCGGCGAGCAGCACGATGGGCTGGAAGGCCAGGCGGAAGCGGCGCTCGGCGATGGTCCGGCGCAACGTCGTCGCGCGGTCCGCCGCCGAGGAGACGAACCCCGCCAGGCCGCCGGCGAAGCCCGCCTTGGCGAGCGCGGCATCCCCGCCGCGCGAGAAGGCCGACAGCGCGAAGCGCAGCGCCCGCGTGGTCTGCAACGGGCTGAGGCCGGTGGCGCCGAGCGGCAGGCTTCGCGTGGCGATCTGCCCCGGCAGCCCATGCTGGGCCAGCAGCAGCGCGACCTGGCCGGCGAGGTCCTGCACATCCGGCCCGCCTTCGGCCGGCAGCACGCCGAAGCGGCCGGAGCCGAAATCCGCCGCGACCGCCCCGGCGCCGCCATGGCTGGCCAGCACCGCCTGGATACGGGCGGCAAGGTCGGCCCGCGGGGCCAGCGCACCGCCATCGCCGGTGAGTTCGATCAGCCCGAGCGCGCTGTTCGGCGCGTCGCCGCCACGCAGCATCTCCTCCGCCGCGCGGGCCAGGCCCGGGCCGCCAGGCAAGGGGCCGCCCGGCAGTTCCGCCGGCAGGGGTGCGAATGTCAGGCAGAAGCGGCCGCTGCGCCCAGGCGCCGCCAGACCCGCCATGGATGAAGGCGGAGCGCGCCGGCATCCGACAGGCGGATGGCCGTCGGGCGGATCCGCCCCGTGGCCGCGAGCAATTCGAGCGCCGTGCCGATGCCCGAACGTTGATCGCGGGCGACCAGCGACTGCAGCGGTTCGCCCAGGAAGCTGCGGCCAGGACGCCCGAAGCGTGCTGGAAAGGCCCCCTCGGCGAAGGTGATGCGGCCGGCGGCGTCCGTCTCGACCAGCATCTCCGCGGCGGCGAAGGCGAAGGTGAGGAAGCGGTCCGTGGCGCTGGGGGCCGGGTGGCGAACGGTTTCCTGCATGGTCCTACCGTGGCGAGGGATGCCCATACTCGCCGCGGGGCCTGAAGCGCCGGTTAACCGCGCGCCTGCCCGGCGCGCATGGGGCCGGGGCGAGGCCACCGCCTCGCCCCGGCTGGCGCCACTACTTCACGACGGAGAAGGAGGTCGGCTTCAGGCCCATCACGGTCTGCTGCTTCAGCGCGCCGAGGCCGCCGACCATCTTGCCGAACTCCTGCCACTCGGGGTCGTTGGCCATCGCCGTGCGGCGGCGGTCGCGATCGCCGAAGCCTTCATACAGCCATGCGAAGACCACCTGGTTGATCGGGCCGATCTCGGTCACGGCGAACACCAGCAACTGGCCGAGGATGCGCTTCTGCACCGGCAGGCCGACTTCCTGATACGCCTTGATCCAGGCCGGCATCTTGCCCGGATGGAAGTCGTAGGTGCGGTGGTCCACCACCATGCCGGTGCCGCCGATCTCCCGCTTGAAGGCGAAGTCCTTGGCCGAGGTGATGGGCGAGAACGGCGTCGGCTTCAGGAACTTCACTTCCTGCGCCATCAGGCAGCCGGCCGAGGCCTTCTTGAACTCGCCCCACTGCGGCGTCGGCCTCGCGCGCGGCGATGCCGGCGTCGCGGGTGTCGATGTCGTCCCAGCCGCGCATGAAGACGAAGCGGTTGATCGGGCCGACCTCGGTGGTGAAGGTGCCGAGCGACGGCGCGCCCAGCGTGCGGACCGAGGACGGGAAGCCGTGATTGCCGAAGGCGTCGAGCCATTGCGGCTGCTTGCCGGGATGGAAGGTGTATTGGCGGTGTTCGATGTACATGGCGTGTCCTCTTGAAGCGCGCGCCGCACCTTCAACCGGGCGGCGGGAAGGTGCAACGGGGGTGGCGGCCGCTTCGCCCGGATGCGGCGATGCGGGCGCCGGGCGGCCGCCGCCGCCCGGCACAGGCCCTCAGGCGGCGGGCAGGATGACGCCCTTTCCGGTCGTCTGCCGGTCGAACAGGCGATAGGCCTCCTCCGCCTGGTCGAGCCGCCAGCGATGGGTGAACAGCGCATCGACGTTCACCCCGCGATCGGCGATGTAGCGCGCGCATTCCGCCTGCCCGCCGGTCGAGAAGGTCCAGGACCCGATCAGCGTCACCTGCCGGCGCAGCATGTCGGGGCTGACATCGAGCGTCACCTCGCCACCCTCCCCCACGAAGCACGCCTTGCCCCAGGTGCGCACGCATTGCACCGCCTGGCGCCGCGCCAGCGGGTTGGACGAGGCATCGAGCGAGGCATGCGCGCCCAGGCCATGCGTCGCGTCCTTGATGGCGCCGAGCACGTCGTTCGTCTCGGCCGGGTTGATCAGCAGGTCGGCGCCGAAATCCTTCGCCCGCGCCAGCCGTTCGGGCGAGGTGTCGAGCGCGATCACCCGTGCGCCCATCTTCGCCGCCAGCAGCGTCGCCGACAGGCCGACCGGCCCCTGCCCGAACACCGCGATGGTCTGGTCCCCGGTCAGCCCCAGCCGCTGCAGCGCGCCCCAGGCGGTGCCGGTGCCGCAGGAGATCGCGGCCCCCGTCTCGAAGGACAGTTCGTCCGGCAATTCCACCAGCGTGCGCGCCGGGCATTTCAGGTAGCGCGCATGGCCGCCATGGCCGGTCGCGCCATAGACCTCCTTCACGCCTTCGTCGCACAGCTGCATCCAGCCGGTGTTGCATTGCGGGCAGACGCCGCAGCCGCGGTAATGGTGCTGCATCGCGCGCATGCCGACCCAGGCCTGGTTCGCCGCCACGCCCTGCCCCACCGCGACGACCACGCCGCAGGGTTCATGGCCGGCGATGATCGGCCCGGATGTCGCGCCGAGCCCCAGCGAGGCCGTCCGCCCCGGCCCGCCGGGCGCGCGATAGAATTTCAGGTCGCTGACCGCACATGCCGGAGGCGCGCATCTCCAGCACCACCTCCCCCGGCCCTGGCGTCGGGTCGGGAAACTCCATCAGTTCGAGGTTGCCGGTCGCCGGTGAAGACAACGCCCTTCATGCCCGCTTCCTCCTGCCTTGGTCTTGGGGACAGCGAACCACCGGCCGCTCCGGCGGGTCCAGCGGCCAACCGCCATCGCATTGCAGCAATTTGCTGCTGGCACGGTCCGGTGAATCTGTCCTAGGTCAAGGCACGGCGCGGCCGGGCGGTGCCATCCGGTGCCGACAGAGTCTGGAGGCGCGCCTTGGCCGATACCCATCGCCCGACCGATCCCCTGCCCCGCGTCTGGGACCCCGACAGCCGCGTCGGCGACATGCTGAAGGGCAAGCGCGGCCTTGTCGTCGGCGTCGCCAATGCCGATTCGATTGCCTATGGCTGCGCGGTGAAGCTGCGCGCCTTCGGCGCCGACCTCGCCGTCACCTACCTGAACGAGAAGGCCGACAGGCATGTCCGCCCGCTGGCCGAGGCGCTTGCAGGCCGAGATCATCGCCCCGCTCGACGTGCAGCAGCCCGGCCAGTTGGAAGCCCTGTTCGAGCAGCATCGCGCAAGGAATGGGGACGGCTCGACTTCGTCATCCATTCCATCGCCTTCGCCCCGCGCGACGACCTGCATGGCCGCGTCGTCG
This sequence comes from uncultured Alphaproteobacteria bacterium, assembly GCA_963732425.1. GTDB lineage: Bacteria > Pseudomonadota > Alphaproteobacteria > Acetobacterales > Acetobacteraceae > Neoroseomonas. The sequence goes on along the minus strand of CAVSZN010000006.1, from coordinate 21,438 downwards.
ACTGCAGCGCCGAGGGCTTCGCCCAGGCGATGCACGTCTCCTGCTGGTCCTTCCTGCGCATGGCGAAGCTCGCCGAACCGCTGATGACCGAGGGCGGCGTGCTGGTGACCATGTCCTACTACGGCGCCGACAAGGTGGTCGGGAACTACAACATCATGGGCCCGGTCAAGGCGGCGCTGGAAGCCGGCGTGCGCTATGCGGCGGATGAACTCGGCGACAAGGGCATCCGCGTCTTCGCCGTCTCCCCCGGTCCGCTCAAGACGCGCGCGGCGTCGGGCATCGCGCATTTCGACGAGCTGGTGCGCGATGGCGCACCGAACGCGCGCCCGCCCACCGCCTGGTGGACATCGCCGAGGTCGGGCGCGTCGTCGCCTTCCTGGTGGGCGGCGCATCGTCGGGCATGACCGGCGACACGATCTATGTCGATGCCGGCCTGCACAACGTGGCCTGACAGCGATGCGCAAGGCCACTCACGGCGGAACAGGCGGCCGCGCTGGTGCCCGACGGCGCGACGGTGATGATCGGCGGCTTCCTCGGCGTCGGCTCGCCCGCGCCGGGTGATCGACGCGCTGGTGGCGCGCGGCGCGCGCGGGCTGACCGTCATCGGCAACGACACCGGCCGCCCGGACCTCGGCATCGGCAGGCTGGTCGATCGCCGGCTGCGTGGCGCGCGTCATCGTCAGCCATATCGGCACCAACCCCGTCACGCAGCAGAAGATGATCGCCGGCGAGATGGAGGTCGAGCTGGTGCCGCAGGGCACGCTGGCCGAACGCATCCGCGCCGGCGGCGCGGGGCTGGGCGGCATCCTGACGCCGACCGGGCTCGGCACCTCGGTCGCCGAGGGCAAGCAGGTCGTCACGGTCGATGGCCGCGACTGCCTGCTGGAGACCGCCGCTGCGCGCCGATGTCGCGCTGCTGCACTGCTTCGAGGCCGACTACTACGCGCAACCTCACCTATCGGCTGACGGCGCAGAACTTCAACCCGCTGATGGCGATGGCCGCCGACCTGGTCATCGCCGAACCGGATGAGATCGTGCCGATCGGCGTGATCCCGCCCGACCATGTCCGCACGCCGGGCATCCTGGTGACCCATCTGGTGGAAAGGCCGCACTGAGATGGACGCGAAGGAGATCATCGCCCGCCGCGTCGCGCGCGAACTGCGCGACCGCACGCTGGTCAATCTCGGCATCGGCCTGCCGACCCTGGTCGCGCATTACGTGCCCGAGGGCATGCTCGTCGCCTTCCAGAGCGAGAACGGCATCATCGGCTTCGGCGCCCGCCCGCCCGAAGGCATGGAGGACCCCAACCTCACCGATGCCGGCGGCGGTTTCATCACCGCCATGCCGGGCGCCTACGCCTTCGACAGCGCGACCTCCTTCGCGCTGATCCGCGGCGGGCACCTCGACATGACGGTGCTTGGCGGGCTGCAGGTGGATGCCGGCGGGCGCCTCGCGAACTGGATGGTGCCGGGGCGGATGGTCGCCGGCATGGGCGGCGCGATGGACCTCGTCGCCGGCGCGCGGCGCGTCGTCATCGCCATGCAGCACGCGGCCAAGGGGGAAGCCAAGATCGTCCCGGAACTGACGTTGCCGCCGACATCCTCCCGCCGGGTCAGCCTGGTGGTGACCGACCTCGCGGTGATCGAGCCGACCGACCAGGGCCTGGTGCTGCGCGAACGCGCGCCGGGCACGACGGTCGAGCAGATCCTCGCCGCTCACCACCGCCCCGCTGATCATTCCCGATACCGTCCCGGAGATGGCCCTTTGACGATCACCGCCCCCGCCCTGGTCGGGCGCGCCTGGGACGACATCATGGTCGGCGAGAGCGCCACGCTGACCCGTGTCTGCACGCCGAACGACCTGATCGTCTTCGCCCATGCCTCGGGCAACTTCAATCCGGTCCACCTGCCGGGCGAGTCCGAGCAGGAAACCGGCCATGCGCCGATCGCGCCGGCCATGTGGTGCGGATCGTTGTTCTCCGCCGTGCTGGGCAACAAGCTGCCGGGGCCTGGCACGGTCTACCGGTCCCAGGCGCTGCGGTTCCACGCCCGCGTCGAGGTCGGCGACGCGGTGATCGCGCGGGTGACGGTGCGCGAGAAGCTGCCCGGCAATGCGCTGGTGATGGAATGCCGGCTGGAGAAGCAGGACGGCACCCTGGTGGCCGACGGCAGTGCCGAGGTGAGCCCATCCGCTGGTCCGGTTGCAGACCGATGGCGTCATCATCCCCGAATTGACGCTGCTGCCGCGGGGCAAGTTCTCCCGCCTGCTGGAGGCCTGCCGCGGCATCCCGCCGATGCCGACCGCGATCGCCGCGCCGACCGACGAGAACTCGCTCGGCGGCGCCTGGGAAGCGACGAAGGAGGGGCTGATCGAACCCATCCTGGTCGGTCCCGAGGCGGCGATCCGCGCCGAGGCGGCCAAGATCGGCTGGAACCTCGCCGGTGTCCGGATCGAGGCGGTGACCACCGACCACGATGCCCCGGCCCGCTGCGTCGCGCTGGTCCATGAAGGCCGTGCCGAGGCCATCATGAAGGGCAACATCCACTCCGACGAGGTGCTGCGGCAGGTCACCAGGTCGGATGGCGGCCTGCGCACCGGGCGGCGCATCAGCCATGTCTTCGTGCTCGACATCCCCGGCCATGAGGGGCTGATGCTGATCACCGACGCGGCGATCAACATCCTGCCGGACCTGATGACCAAGGCCGACATCGTGCAGAACGCGATCGACCTTGCCAGGGCCATCGGCCTCAAGGAGCCCCGCGTGGGCGTCCTCTCGGCGGTCGAGACGATCAACCCGGCGATACCCGTCGACGATCGACGCCGCGGCGCTGGCCAAGATGGCCGAGCGCGGCCAGATCAAGGGCGGCCTGGTCGATGGCCCGCTGGCGATGGACAACGCCGTGGACCTCGAAGCCGCGCGCACCAAGGGCATCCATTCCTCGGTCGCCGGCCGCGCCGATGTGCTGGTCGCGCCCAACCTCGAAGCCGGCAACATGCTGGCGAAGCAGCTGGTGTTCCTGTCGCAGGCCGATACCGGGGGGCTGGTGACCGGCGCGCAGGTGCCGGTGATGCTGACCTCCCGCGCCGATGACGAGCATGCGCGGCTGATGTCGGCGGCGCTCGCCGTCCTCTACGGGCATTGGCGGCGCACGGGCCAATGCCTGGTGCCGGAGCCCGGCGCGGAATGAGCGACGCCATCCTCGTCCTCAATGCCGGCTCCTCCTCGATCAAGTTCGAGTTGTTCAAGGTGGTCGGCGACCAGGCCGAAAGCCGGCTCGACGGGCAGATGGAGGGCATCGGCGCCTCGCCGCACCTGATCGCGCGGGATGCGCAGCGCCAGGTGCTCGCCGATCACCGCTGGCCGGCCCCGGATGTCGCGGACCACGTCAGCGCCCTCGCGCGCATCATGGAAGGCATCGGGCCGTCGATCGAGGGCCGGCGCATCATCGCCGTCGGCCACCGCGTCGTGCATGGCGGGCCTGACTTTGCCGCGCCGATGCTGGTCGATCAGGCGGCGATGGAGAAGTTGCGCGCCCTGATGCCGCTCGCGCCGCTGCACCAGCCGCACAACATCGCGGGCATCGAGGCCTCCGCCCGCCGCTTCCCCGGCGTGCCGCAGATCGCCTGCTTCGACACCGCCTTCCACCGCAGCCACGCCTGGGAGGCCGACACCTTCGCCCTGCCGCCGCGAATTCTATGCCCGCGGCATCCGGCGCTACGGTTTCCACGGCCTGTCCTACGAATACATCGCCGGCCTGCTGGCGCGAGGAAGACCCCGGCCTGGCCGCCGGGCGCGTCGTCGTCGCGCATCTGGGCAACGGGTCTTCCCTGTGTGCCATCCATGCCGGGCGCAGCATCGACAGCACCATGGGTTTCACGGCGCTGGACGGCGTGCCGATGGGCACGCGCTGCGGCCAGATCGACCCCGGCGTGCTGCTGCACCTGATGCTGAGCGAAGGCATGGATGCCGCCGGGCTGACCGCGCTGCTGTACGGCAATGCCGGGCTGAAGGGCATGTCGGGCATCAGCCAGGATGTCCGCGACCTGGAGGCCAGTGCGGAGCCGCGCGCGGCCCGCGCGCTGTCCTATTTCGCGTGGCGGGTGCGGCGGGAAATCGGTGCGCTGGCCGCCGTGATGGGCGGGATCGATGCGCTCGTCTTCACCGCCGGCATTGGCGAGAATGCCCGCGACCTGCGCATGCGCATCTGCGAAGGCCTTGGGTTCCTCGGCATCACGCTGGACCCGGCGCGCAATGCCGCCAATGCGCCGGAGATATCGGCCACGGGCGGCGCGACACGGGTCCTGGTGCGCGCCACCGACGAGGAAGCGATGATCGCCCGCCACGTCCTGGCCTTGCTGCATCGCAACACAAACACTTGAACCGCGGCCTTCAGGGGATCACAAGGGTACGACACGGGGGCCTCGGTTCATGCCGCCTGACGGAATTTGCTCCAAGCCTTTGTTTTTGTGAGCAATTTTGTCCGGCTGGATGATGATTGCCGATCACGATCCGCTCCAGGGGAACGCAAGCCATGCCGAAGATGCCGGCCATCCCGAACCGGGAAGCCATGGAAAAGGCCAGCGAGACCGCGACGCGCGTGCTCGACCAGGTCCGCGACATGACGGATGTCGTCAGCCGCCACGCCGCCGCGCTGATGCCCGCCTTGAACCCCGAACAGGGCATGGCCGGGTTGCGCGAGGCCACCGCCGCCCTCAGCCGCACCCCCGCCACGCTTGCGCAGGACATGCAGTCCTATGCCACCGATGCCGCGCAGCGCATGGTGATGTTCTGGGACGTGATGCGCGAGGCCGGCAACAACTTCGTCGCGCATGAGAAGGCCGGCTGCCCGCCGGTGCTGTTCTTCGACTACGACACGGTCATCGATGGCCGCAGCCTCACCCGACCGGTCAATTATGCGCTGGTGCGCATCAAGCCGCCCGAGGATGCCCCGCCGCTCAACCCGAAGCTGCGCCCCTTCGTCATCATCGACCCGCGCGCCGGGCACGGGGCGGGTATCGGCGGCTTCAAGTCCGACAGCCAGGTCGGCGTCGCCCTGCGCCGCGGCCATCCGGTCTATTTCGTCATCTTCTTCCGCGACCCGGAGAAGGGCCAGACGATCCTCGACGTCACCGCGGCCGAGGCAACCTTCCTCGGCCGGATCGCGCATGACCATCCCGCGGCGCCGAAGCCCGTTGTCATCGGCAACTGCCAGGGTGGCTGGGCGTCGATGATGCTGGGCGCCGCCGCGCCCGATGCGGTCGGCGCGCTTGTCCTGAACGGCGCGCCGCTCTCCTATTGGGCTGGCGAGAAGGGGCGCAATCCGATGCGCTACCTCGGCGGCCTCGCCGGTGGTGGCTGGCCGGCTTCGCTGATGGCCGACCTCGGCAACGGCAAGTTCGACGGCGCCTCCCTGGTCTCGAACTTCGAGAGCCTGTCGCCGGGTGCCACCTGGTTCCGCAAGTATTTCGACCTCTATGCGAAGGTCGACACCGAGGAGCAGCGCTTCCTCGAATTCGAACGCTGGTGGGGCGGCTACTTCCTGATGACGCGCGACGAGATCCGCTGGATCGTCGACAACCTGTTCATCGGCAACCGCTTCTCGACCGGGCAGATCTCCTCGGGCGGCGGCGAGACCTTCAACATGCGCGAGGTGAAGGCGCCGGTCATCGTCTTCGCGTCGTCGGGCGACAACATCACGCCGGTCGGCCAGGCGCTGCGCTGGATCGCCGACATCTATCGCGACGAGCAGGAGATCAAGTCGCTCGGCCAGACCATCGTCTACCTGCTGCACGACCAGATCGGCCATCTCGGCATCTTCGTCTCGGGCGCCATCGCCAAGAAGGAACATTCCGAGATCGCCACCACCCTCGAACTGATCGAGGCGGTGGCCCCGGGTCTCTATGAGATGAAGATCACCGGCCATGACGGCACCGGCAGCAACGAGGAATGGCAGGTCGAGCTGGTCGAGCGGAAGATCGCCGATATCCGCACCCTGTCGGGTGAGGCGGTGAACGAGGCCTTCCCCGCGGTCGCCAAGATCTCGGAGATGAACCAGCACCTCTATGACGTGCTGGTCTCCCCGCTGGTGCGCCAGTTCGCCACCGAGAGCGCCGCCGAGGCCCGCCGCCAGGCCAGCCCGATGCGCATGCGCCGCTACATGTTCAGCGACATGAACCCCTGGATGATGCCGGTGCGCGCGATGGCCGGCATGGCCCGCCAGCACCGTGCCCCGGCGGCGGCGGACAACCCCTTCCTGGCGATCGAGAAGGCCTGGGCCGACGGTGTCGAGCGCAGCCTCGACACCTATCGCGACATGCGCGACGCCTGGAGCGAGATCGCCTTCCACGCCATCTATGGCGGCCTCGCCGCCGCCGGCGTCACCGGCGACGACAGCGCCGAGGAGGCCGAGGCCGCGCGGCGCTCCATCTCCCTCGAACCGGCCCAGTTGAACGAGGCACGCGGCCGCGTGACCGTCGGCGGCTATGCCGAGGCGGTGATCCGCATGATGATCCTGCTGGCCGATGCGCGCGGCGGCGTGCGCCGGACGCGGCTGGCGCGCTCGAACACGCTGCTGACGACCGAACCGCCCTTCGTCGGCATGAGCCCGGCCGCGCGCCAGGCGATGATCCGCGAACAGACCGTGATCGTGACCCTGCTGCGCGAGGAGGCGCTGGCCGCCGTGCCGCAGTTGCTGGCCACGGCGGCGGAACGGCGCAAGGCGCTGGCCGCGGTCGAGCATGTCGCCGGCCCGGATGACGAACTCGGTGACAAGGCGCGGGAGATGCTGGGACGACTGCGTGGGGTCCTCGGCCTCGGCCCCAAGCCGGCAGCGGCCTGACGCACCGTTTGAAAACGGCGCCCCGAGGCGCAGCATCGGATCAGCCAGCGGCCCGCACCGCCGACCGGCCAACCGATGGCAGCATCATGGATGCGCGGCGTGGGGCGCGGGCCGGCGCCCTACGTCCCAAGCGATCGCGCAGCCATGCGCGGAGTGTGACGCGCCTGCCGCATGCGCGGCGGCGATGACGGCGCCGTGTGATTGATATCTCACCATGCGCAGGTTCATGGGTGTAGGCTGACCGGCCACTTCCGACGGAAGCCATGGCCGCGCCAGGGGCAAAGAATACGGCAGTTCTCGACCTTGCCCTTCGGGCGGGGGCACCGGCTGCGGCCATCCACCAGGCCGAACAGGCGATGATCGAGCGGCGCGAGCGGGCGCCGGATGTCCTGGCCGCCGTCCAGGCCGCGTTGGAGGATGCCGTCGGTACCGCCCCGCCCCCCGCACCCGTCACGCGCACCGCGAAGGCAATCGCCGAGGCGGTGGAGCGCCATGGCGCCGCCTTCCCACCCGGGATGGAGCCTGCCTATCACGACCGCCACCACCAGGCCGAGGCAGCCCTCGCCATGGGCTGGCTGGCCGGCGCTGCCCGGCGGCTTGGCCTGCTGTCGCCCGAGCAGGCCGCCCTGGCCGTCGCGGCGATGGTGGCGCACGACCTGGAACATGATGGCCAGGTTCATGCGGAGCGCGGCGTGCTGGAACGGCATTCGGCCGATACCGCCGCCAGGATCGCGCTCGCGCACGGCATGGCGGCCGAAGACGTCGCGACGCTGCGGCGCATCGTGCTCGCGACCACCTGGCCGTGGGACGATGATGAGGCACCGGATCTCGCCGGCCGGCTCGCGCGGGAGGCGGATCTGTTCGCCAGCAGCCTGCCGCGCCTGGGGCCACGCCTCGGCCGGCAACTGGCACGCGAACTGGCGATGGCCGGGCAGCCGGCTTCCGAGGGCGTCGCCACCCATGCCGCGCGGGTCGCGCTGCTGCGCCTGATGCCGCCGGCGACGGGACCGGCGCATGCGCTCGGGCTCGACCGTGTGCAGGCGGCGCAACTGGCCGCCTATGCCGGGGTCGCAAGGCGGCTTGGACTGGCCCAGATCTCCGCCGAGGCGGCCGCCGCCGCGCTCGACGCGATGGACCCGGACGATGCGGAGGCCCTGCTCGCCTGGTCGGGGACGGAGGAATGAGCGCCCCGGCGCGTGGACCGTCCCTGGCGCTGCTGCTCCTGCTTGTCGCCGGGCTGGCCAGTGGCCTGCTCCTCGGCGCGCTGGCGCTTGGCGGCGCCGTCTCGACCACCGCGATGGCCCTCGCCGCCGCCGGCCTGCTGGTCGCCGGCGGCGGCGCCGTGCTCGTGGCGCAGCGTGTCGCCGCGGCCCTGCAGAACCTGGCACGGGAGGCCGAGGCCGTCCGTCGGCTGGACCTCGCCGGCCCGGTGGCGCCGCCGGGTGGCGCGGCGGAGATCAATGCGCTCGGTGAGGCGATGGGCGGCATGAAGGCCGCGCTGCGCCTGTTCAGCGTCTATGTGCCGCGCGACCTGGTGCGCAAGCTGATGGCCGAGGGGGCCGAGGCCGAACTGGGTGGCGAGCGCCGGCGACTGACGGTGATGTTCTCCGATGTGCAGGGACTTCACCTCCATCGCCGAGCGCATGGACCCCGAGGAGCTGATGCGCATCACCTCGACCTATTTCCAGGCGCTGACCGACGACCTGCTCGAACACGATGCGACCATCGACAAGTATATCGGCGATGCGGTGATGGCGATCTGGAACGCGCCCAAGCGCGACCTCGCACACGCGCTGCACGGCTGCCGCGCGGCGCTGCATGCGCGCCACCTGACGCTGCGCCTGGAGGAGGAGTTCGCCGCGCGCGGCTGGCCGCGCCTGCATACCCGCTTCGGCGTGCACAGCGGGGAGGCGGTGGTCGGCAATGTCGGATCGACCGACCGCATGGCCTATACGGCGATCGGCTCGATGGTGAACCTCGCCTCGCGGCTCGAGGGCATGAACAAGATGTATGGCACGCAGATCCTGGTCTCGGAATCGACGCGCCTCGGCGCGGGCAGCGGCTTCGTGTTCCGCCCGGTCGACCTGGTGCTGGCCAAGGGCACGCAGGATGCGGTCGAGGTGCATGAACTGGTCGGCCTGTCGGTCGCGACGGACCCCAAGGACGCGCCGCTGCTGGCCGACCGCTCGCTGGTCGCGCGGCTGCCGGCCTGGGGCGAGGCGATCCGCGCCTTCCGCGCCGGGCAGTTCGCCCGCGCCTCGGAGGCGCTGCGCGACGCCGGCGACCCTGCGCAGGACCCGCTGGTGGCGGCCTATGCCGCGCGGATCGCGCGTTTCCCCGATGGCGCGCCGGCCGGCTGGTCGCCGGTGACACGGCTCGAGAGCAAGTAGCACGCGCATGGCCAGGGACAACCGGAAGCGCATCAAGCTGGCCCTGCAGGGCGGCGGGTCGCATGGCGCCTTCACCTGGGGCGTGCTTGACCGCCTGCTGGCCGATGAGCGGATCGAGATCGAGGCGGTGGTCGGCACCAGCGCCGGGGCGATGAACGCCGCCGTGCTGGCCGATGGGCTGATCGCCGGTGGCGCCGGTGAAGCGCGGCGGCGGCTCGATTGCTTCTGGGAAGGGATCGGCGAGATGGCGCGGATGTCGCCGATACAGCCGACCCCGCTCGACCAGATGTACAGCGCGGGCAACATGGATTTCTCGCCGCTGTGGCGCTTCGCCGACGTGCTGATGCGGCAGTTCTCGCCCTATGAACTGAACCCGGCGAACGCGAATCCGCTGCGTGAGCACCTGGACGCGATGGTCGATTTCGCGCGCCTGCGCAGCGCCCCGGGCCCGGCGCTGTTCGTCTGCGCGACCAATGTGCTGACCGGCCGCCTGCGCGTCTTCGAGCGCGCGGAGATGAGTGCCGCGGCGGTCATGGCCTCCGCCTGCGTGCCGTTGCTGCACCACACGGTGGAGGTCGAGGGACAGCACTACTGGGATGGCGGCTATTGCGGCAATCCGCCGATCTTTCCGCTGATCTACATGGGCGGCGCGCCGGACATCGTCATCGTCCAGCTGAACCCGATCAACATCCCCGAGGTGCCGCGCGACATCCGTGCCATCGTCGACCGGATGAACACCCTCGCCTTCAATTCATCGCTGATGCGCGAGATGCGGATGATCCGCTTCGTGACCGACCTGATCGACCAGGGGCAGTTGCCGAAGGAAAAGCACCTGCGCTGCTACATCCACACGGTCGATGCGGAGGAGGAACTCGCCGCCTTGAATGCAAGTTCCAAGATGAATGCGACCCTCGCCTTCCTGAGGCACCTGCGCGCGCTGGGCGTGGCGCGGGCCGAGGCCTTTCTCGATGCGCATTTCGACGCGATCGGGGAACGCTCATCGACGGATATCGTCGCGAAGTTCCTGTAGCCGTCAGTAGGTGCGTTCGTTCGCGCCGATGCGCGGCCCCTGCCCGCCCCGTGCCGCCTCGACGGCGCGAGCGACGGCCTCCACGTAATCCTCGGCGACCTCCCGATGGATCGGGTTCAGATGCAGGTGGATGCCGTCCGGTTCCTGCTGGCGACCGACCAGCCAGCCCTCGGCGTCGAGTGCGGCGGCGACCTTGCCGATATCCAGCGTCGGATCGCTCGCGCGCCAGACGAAGATGCACAGGTCGCTCGGCGCCATGACATCGAGCCCGGGCACCGCGCCGATGCCGGCGGTCATGATCGCCTTCGCTTCCATGATCAGCCGCGCGCAGCGCAGGTATCCCTCGTCACCGAGGTAGTTCATCGCCGCCCAGGCCGCGGCGACGGCGCCGCCGGGCCGGGTGCCCTGGGTGGTGTAGGCGGCATAGGGCCCGCGCTGCCAGGCGCGGCTTTCGAACTTGTGCCATTCGCGGTCGGCCGCATCGGCAACCAGCAGCAGCGAGGCCCCCTTCGGCGCCATGCCATGCTTGTGGATGTCGGCCGAGAGCGATGTCACGCCCGGAACCGACAATTCGAAGGCCGGCACGTCATGTCCGAGCCGCCGCACATAGGGGGCGAGGAAGCCACCGACGCAGGCATCGACATGCATCCAGACGCCGCGCGCGGCAGCAATCGCCGCGAGGTCCTGGATCGGGTCGAAGGTCCCGAAGGGATAGTTCGGCGCCGAACCGACGATCGCAACGGTATCGGCATCCATCCGTGCCGCCATCGCATCGACATCGGCACGCAGGTCCGAACCGATCGGTACGCGGCGCACCTCGATGCCGAGGGCTTCCGCCGCGCGGTCGAAGGTGAGGTGCGCGGAGTTCGGCAGGACGATGTTGGGGCGCGAAACCCCCCGCTGCGCGCGCGCCTTGTTCCGCGCCGCCATCATGGCAAGGAAGATGCTTTCGGAGCCGCCCGACGTGAAGGTGCCCCCTGCCCCGTCGCCGCCGCCGAGCAGCGACAGCGCCATGCCGATCACCTCATCCTCGATCGACTTCAGGGAGGGATAGGCGCGCTGGCCGAGATTGTTCTCGGTCCAGAACGCCAGATAGGCCTCCTGCTGGACGCGTTCGAGTTCCTCGTCCAGCCAGTAGAAATAGACGGCGATCCTGCCTCGCCGCCAGTCGCGGTCGCCCTCCTTGCGGGCCGCGAGGTCGGCCATGAGGTCCGAACGCTTGCGGCCGCTGGCTGGGATCGCGGTCATCAGCGCAGCGACGCGTTCACCTTCGCCAGCGCATCGACGCCCGGGCAGAGTTCCGCGTCACCCAGCGCATTCAGCGGGCCGGTCACGGTGCCGAGATGCTCATGCAGCGCGGAGGGTTCGGGGTCGACATAGATCAGGCCGGTGACGATCTCCCCCGCCGCCTTGCGCTCCATGATGTGGTGCATGGCCGAGGCGCGGTTGGTCGGGTCGTGGCCTTCATGCAGCTTGCGCAGGCGCAGCACGGAGCCGTCATGCTGCACGACGTCGGTCACCTCGCCCGGGGCGTAGGAGACCGTGATCTCCTGCCGGCTGATCATGATGTCGAGCTTGTTCAGCGCCTCATTGTGCTCGCGCACATAGTCGTAGGACTTCGTGCTGCCGGGATGGTTGTTGAAGGCGACGCAGGGGCTGAGCACGTCGATGAAGGCCGCCCCTTCATGCATCAGCGCCGCTTCGATCAGCGGCACCAGCTGTTCCTTGTCGCCCGAGAAGGACCGCGCGACGAAGGTCGCGCCCAGTTGCACGGCGATGGCCGCGAGGTCGATCGGCTGGTCGGTGTTGACCGCCCCCTTCTTCGCGACCGATCCCTTGTCCGAGGTGGCGGAGAACTGCCCCTTGGTCAGCCCGTACACGCCGTTGTTCTCGACGATGTAGGTCATGTTCACGCCGCGGCGGATCGAATGCGCGAACTGGCCGAAGCCGATCGACGCGCTGTCGCCATCGCCGGACACGCCGAGATAGACGAGGTCGCGGTTCGCCAGATACGCCCCGGTCAGCACCGAGGGCATGCGCCCATGCACCGAATTGAAGCCGTGGGCGGCGCCGAGGAAATAGGTCGGCGTCTTCGACGAACAGCCGATCCCCGACAGCTTGGCGATGCGGTGCGGCGGCAGCGACAGGTTGAAGCAGGCCTGGATGATCGCCGCGCTGATCGAATCATGCCCGCAGCCGGCACACAGCGTGCTGATGGCGCCTTCATAGTCGCGCCGCGTCAGCCCGACCGCATTGGTCGGCAGCTTGGGGTGGTGCAGCTTGGGCTTCGGCAGGAAGGTCATGGCGTGGCCTTGCGGAACGGCAGGACATTGGCCGACGCCGCGCGGTCGGCGATGGCGGCCTGGATGAAGCGGGCGGTGATCGGCGTGCCGTCGTAATGCAGCACCGGCACCAGCTTCGCGGGGTCGATCTCCTCCTCATTCACCAGGAGGGTGCGCAGCTGCGCATCGCGGTTCTGCTCGACGACGAAAACGCGGTCATGGGCCGCGATGAAGTCGGCGACGTCCTGGTGGAAGGGGAAGGCGCGGATGCGCATCGCATCGAGATGCACGCCCTGGGCTTCGAGCGCGGTCAGCGCCTCGCGCCATCGCGGCCGAGGAGGAGCCGTAGAAGATCACGCCGTCGCGTGCCTTCTCCTTCGCCGGCGTGGTGATGGGCCGCGGCACCAGCGACTTCGCGGTGTGGAACTTCTTCAGCAGGCGCTGCATGTTGTCGACATAGGGCGCGCCTTCCTCGGTGTAGCGCGCATAGCGGTCGCGCGACGTGCCGCGGGTGAAGAAGGCCCCCTTCTCCGGATGCGTGCCGGGCCAGGTCCGGTAGGGGATGCCGTCGCCGTCCACATCGAGGTAGCGGCCGAAGGTCTTGGCCGCATCCAGCGCCGGCGGCGTCGAGCACCTTGCCGCGATCCATCCGGCGCGCCGGGTCCCAGGCGAAGGGTTCGCACAGCCAGTCATTCATGCCGATGTCGAGGTCGAGCATGACGAAGATCGGCGTCTGCAGCCGGTCCGCCAGGTCGAAGGCGTCGGCGCCGAAGGTGAAGCATTCGCCCGGGTCCTGCGGCAGCAGCAGGACATGCTTGGTGTCGCCATGGCTGGCATAGGCCGCCGACAGCAGGTCCGATTGCTGGGTGCGCGTCGGCATGCCGGTGGAAGGCCCGGCGCGCTGCACGTCGAACAGCACGGCAGGGATCTCGGCGAAATAGGCCAGGCCGAGGAATTCCTGCATCAGCGACACGCCGGGGCCCGGAGGTCGCGGTGAAGGCCCGCGCCCCGTTCCAGGCCGCGCCGATCACCATGCCGATCGAGGCGAGCTCGTCCTCCGCCTGCACGATGGCGTAGCGCTTGGCACCGGTCTCGGGGTCCTTGCGCAGGCGCCCGCAATAATTCTCGAAGGCCTCGGCGAGCGAGGTCGAGGGCGTGATCGGATACCAGGCGCAGACCGTCGCCCCGCCATAGACGGCGCCGAGGCCGGCGGCGGCATTGCCCTCGACGAAGATGCGGTCGCCGACCGCATCGGCGCGCTTCAGCGTCAGGCCGATCGGGCAGGCCAGGTTCGCCTGCGCCCAGCTCGCGCCCCATCTCCAGCGCGGCGAAGTTCGCCGGGACCAGCTTCTCCTTGCCCTTGAACTGCGCGGCGATGGATTGCTGGACCGCCTCCACATCCATGTCGAGCAGGGCCGACAGCGCGCCGAGATAGACGATGTTCTTGAACAGCTGCCGCTGCCGCGGGTCGGAATAGGCGGCGTTGGTGATCTCGGTCAGCGGGCAGCCGATGACGGTGATGTCGTCGCGGAACTTCGACTTCGGCATCGGCCGCGTCGAATCATAGAACAGGTAGCCGCCGGGCTCGATCTCGGCGACGTCGCGGTCCCAGGTCTGCGGGTTCATCGCGACCATCATGTCCACGCCGCCGCGCCGGCCCAGATGGCCGGCCTCGGAGACGCGCACCTCGAACCAGGTCGGCAGGCCCTGGATGTTCGACGGGAAGATGTTGCGCGACGCGATGGGCACGCCCATGCGCAGGATGGATTTCGCGAACAACCCGTTGGCGGAGGCGGAACCGGATCCGTTGACGTTGGCGAACTTGACGACGAAGTCGTTCGTCGCGGTTATCGGCTGTGGCATGCGTGCGCCTTCGGCTTCGCGGTCTCGAGCAGGAATTTCTGCATGTCCCACGCACCGGTCGGGCAGCGCTCGGCGCACAGCCCGCAATGCAGGCAGACATCCTCGTCCTTCACCATCACGCGCCCGGTCTTGAGGCCGTCCTGCACGTAGAGGTCCTGGTACAGGTTCACCGCCGGCGCCTTGAGGCGCGTGCGCAGGTCATCCTCCTCGCCATTCTCGGTGAAGGTGATGCAGTCGGTCGGGCAGATATCGACGCAGGCATCGCATTCGATGCAGGTCTTGGCGTTGAACACCGTCTGCACGTCGCAGTTCAGGCAGCGCTGCGTCTCCTTGATAGGCCATCTCCCGGTCGAAGCCGAGTTCGACCTCCGCGGTGATGTCGCGCAGCGATGTCTCGGTCGGCAGGTGCGGCACCTTGAAGCGCAGGTCGAGCGAGATCTCGCTGTCATAGGCCCATTCGTGGATGCCCATCTTCTGGCTGGCGATCTTCGTCTCCGGCGAGGGACGCTTCGTCACGTCCTCGCCACGGCAGAACAGGTCGATCGACACGCGCCGCGTCATGGCCATGCGCGACGGCCCAGATGATGTTCTTCGGGCCGAAGGCCGCGTCACCGCCGAAGAAGACCTGCGGCATGGGTGGATTGCAGGCTTGCCTCGTCGAGCTTCGGCAGGCCCCAGCGGTCGAACTCGACGCCGGCATCGCGCTCGATCCAGGGGAAGGCGTTCTCCTGGCCGATCGCCACCAGCACGTCGTCGCATTCGATGGTGACGTCCGGCTCGCCGGTCGGCTTCAGGCTGCGCCGGCCCTTCTCGTCGTACTGCGCGGCGACCTTCTCGAACACCATGCCGGTCAGGCGGCCGTTGTCGTGCAGCACTTCCTTCGGCACCAGGAAGTTGAGGATGGGGATGCCCTCCCCCATCGCGTCCTCCTTCTCCCAGGGGGAGGCCTTCATCTCCTCGAAGCCGGAGCGGACGACGACCTTGACCGCCTCGCCGCCGAGACGGCGGGCGGAGCGGCAGCAATCCATCGCCGTGTTGCCGCCGCCGAGCACGATCACGCGCTTGCCGATCGACGTCACATGGCCGAAGGAGACCGAGGCCAGCCAGTCGATGCCGAGATGGATGTTCGCCGCCGCTTCCTGCCGGCCCGGCACGTCCAGTTCACGTCCGCGCGGGGCGCCGGAGCCGACGAACACCGCGTCGTAGCCATCGGCGAGCAGCCCCTTCAGGCTGTCCACGCGGCGGTTCATGTGGCTGACCACGCCGCCGCGGTCGAGGATGTAGCCGCATTCCTCGTCGATCACTTCCTCCGGCAGGCGGAAGCGCGGGATCTGCTGGCGGATGAAGCCGCCGGCCTTGGCCGCGCCGTCGAAGACATGGACCTCATAGCCCAGCGGGGCGAGGTCGCGCGCGACCGTCAGGCTGGCCGGCCCGGCGCCGATGCAGGCGATGCGCTTGCCGTTCCGCGTGCTCCGGGATGGCCGGCATGCGATGGCTGACATCGCCCTTGTTGTCGGCGGCGACGCGCTTGAGCCGGCAGATCGCGACCGGTTCTTCCTCGACGCGGCCGCGCCGGCAGGCGGGCTCGCACGGGCGGTCGCAGGTGCGGCCGAGGATGCCGGGGAAGACGTTGGACTGCCAATTGACCATGTAGGCGTCGGCATAGCGGCCGGCCGCGATCATCCGGATGTATTCCGGCACCGGCGTATGCGCCGGGCAGGCCCATTGGCAATCGACGACCTTGTGGAAATAGTCGGGGGACGTGATGTCCGTCGGCTTCACGCGCGCGGCCTCCCTGGGGCTGGATGCCGAATGGCGCGGACAGGAACCGGCGATTCCACGAAGCTCAACAAGACCTGCGACCGGCAACGGGCCGCCGCTCAAGCGCGATAGACATACCTGTTCGTCACTCCCCGCCGTTCTCACGGCTTGCGCATGATGCTGCCCCAAGGCGCATGTATCGGCAATGCGCTGATTTTTGCTGCGCTGCAACCTGGTCAAACGGCGAGAAAAACTGTCTCTTCCGCCCCCTGGAGGCGGATATCCAGTCTCCAGGTGCCAGCCCCCTCATCGCGGGCGATCATCGTGGCCCGCCGGTCCTGTGGCGCCAGGGAGAGGATCGGGTCCTCGGCCAGCAGGGCATCGCCGGCGAAATAGGCGCGGGTCGTCACCGCGGCCATGAGGCCGCGCGCGAAGATGGTGATGACGACATGCGGCGCCTGGGTGCTGTTGCCGGGCCCGGGCACGGCGCCCGGCTTGACGGTCACGAAGCGGAAGCGGCCCTCGGCATCGGTCGCGCAGCGGCCGAAGCCGTGGAAACCGGAATCGTAGCGCCCATCGGGATCCGCCTGCCAGATCTCCACCATGGCGTCGGACACGACCGCGCCGGCGCCATCCGTGATGCATCCGGTCAGGATGATGCGCTGCCCTGACGCACCGGCATTGGGCCCATCGGCTCGCAACAGGTCCGCCCATTCGGGGAAGTCGATCAGGTGCCAGTAGGGGCCCGCCGTCTGGCTCGCGGTCGCGTCGGTCATCTCAGGCATTCTCGAAGGGCGTCGCGGCGCGGCCACGCAACACGATGTCGAAACGGTAGCCCAGCGCCCAGTCGGGCTGCATCAGCGCGGGGTCCAGCACGGCGACCAGCCGCTCGCGCGCCGCCGCATCGCCGCCGCCCTGGAACACCGCGTCGAACGCCAGCAGCGGGTCGCCGGGGAAATACATCTGGGTGACCAGGCGCTGCGCGAAGCCGGCTCCGTGCAGGCCGAAATGGATGTGCTGCGGCCGCCAGCCCGGCCCCGGATTGCGCCACGGATAGGCGCCGGGGCGGATGGTGGTGAAGCGGTAGGACCCGTCGTCATCGGTGAAGATGCGTCCGCGCCCGAGGAAATGCGGGTCGAGCGGCGCGTCATGCTGGTCGCGCGCATGGTGGTAGCGGCCCGAGGCATTGGCCTGCCAGACCTCGACCATCGCCTTGGGGACCGGGCGGCCATTCTCATCCGTCACGCGGCCGGCGACGATGATCCGCTCGCCCATGGCCGTATGCCCGTCCACGACCGACAAATCCTCATGCGGCGCATACCAGGGCGTGGCGAATCGGGGCGCGGAGGCCTCGGTCAGCGTCGTCGGAATGCGCAGCAGCGCGGCGGAGGGATGCCGCTTGCCCGTGCTGAGATAACTTGGCAGGTCGAGCGGCGGCTGGCTGCCGGCCGCGACCGGGCGATACGGGGCGGCGTCCGCCATGGTTGTTCCTCCCTTTGCGGCGGACGTTGGAAGCTGGACGCCCCGCGCGTCAATCCTCTTCGCGCAGGATGCGCACGGCGGCGAGCAGCGCCCGTTCATACCGCGCCCGTTCCTTTGCCGTGACATCGGCCGGCCAGTCGCGGAAGCCGCGCCCGGTCTTGGGGCCGAGCCGGTTCTCGGCGACCAGCCGCGCCAGGGTCGGGCTCGGGTCGGGGCTGTTGCACAGGGAGGGATAGATGGTCCGCCCGGCCTCAAGCTGCGTCTCCAGCCCGGCCAATTCCTTCTGCATGATCGGCCCGGCCGCGAGGTAGCGGAAGCCGAAGCAGTAGCGCACGGCGTTGTCGACATCCTCGGCGGTGGCGAGGCCCTGGTCGATCACCGAGAAGGCCTCGCGCATCAGCGCATGCTGGATGCGGTTGGCGAGGAAGCCCGGCACGTCCCGCGCCACCCGGATCACCTTGCGGCCGAGCCCGTCCATGATGGCGGCGACGGCATCGCAGATGGCCGGGTCGGTATGCTCGCCCTGCACGACCTCGACGCCGGGCACGAGATGCGCGGGCAGGAAGAAGTGCAGATTGGCGCAGCGCGCCCGCGTCGCGATGTGCCCGGCGATATCGGTGATGCGATAGCCCGAGGCATTGGAGACGATCGGCACGCGAGGCCGGCACCAGCGTGTCGAGCCGGGCGAACACCTCCTGCTTCAGCGCCAGGCGTTCGGGCACCGCCTCCACCACGATCTCGGCCGAGGCGTAGTCCGGCGCCTCCATCGAGGCGACCAGGGTCAGATGCGCGGCCTCGGCCGGGTCGCCGTCGAGCTGGCCGATCGAGGAACGCACCCGCGCCTCGGCATCCGGCCAGCGCGCCGGTCGCGGTCTCCACCGCCGTGACGCGCCAGCCGCCGGCGAGGAAGATCGCGCCGATGTCGCAGCCCATCAGCCCCATGCCGAGGACGACGGCATGGCGGCGTGGCGCGCTCATGCCGCGATCCCGCCCTGGCGCAGCACGAAATCGGCGATCTCGGCGACGCCCTTGTTCTCCTTGAGGTTGGTGAAGACGAAAGGCCGCGCGCCGCGCATCCGGCGCGAATCCCGGTCCATCACCGACAGATCGGCGCCGACCAGCGGCGCGAGGTCGATCTTGTTGATCACCAGCAGGTCCGAGCGCGTGATGCCCGGCCCGCCCTTGCGCGGGATCTTGTCGCCGGCGCTGACATCGATGACGTAGATCGTCAGGTCGGCCAGTTCCGGGCTGAAGGTGGCGGCGAGGTTGTCGCCGCCGCTCTCGATGAACAGCACTTCGAGGCCGGGGAATTTCTCGCGTCATGTCGTGCACGGCGGCGAGGTTGATCGAGGCGTCCTCGCGGATCGCGGTATGCGGGCAGCCGCCGGTCTCGACGCCGATGATGCGCGCGGGGTCGAGCGCGCCGGCGCGCGTCAGGAACTCCGCATCTTCCTTGGTGTAGATGTCGTTGGTGATGACCGCGATGTCGTGGCGGTCGCGCAGATGCCTGCACAGCCGCTCGGTCAGCGCGGTCTTGCCGGAACCGACGGGGCCGCCGATGCCGACGCGGAAGGGGCCATGGTTGGGCTGGTCGATGAGCTCATGATCGGAACAGCCTCGTGTACTGGGTTTCGTGACGCATGGAATACAGGTCGAGCGCCGGGCTCGCCGTGCCCAGCCGGTCGAGATCGGCGGTCAGCGCGGCCTCGGTCGCCGCCGCGACGACCGGCAGCAGCGCGGCGGTCGCCTTCTGCCCGTCCGTCTGCCCGAGCGGCACCAGCCGCACCCCGGCCGACACCAGATTGGCCGCGAAGGCCGACAGATAGCCGAAAGCCGCCGCGCGCAGATCCACCCCATGCGCCGCCGCCGCCGCGCCGAAGCCGACCGCATGCACGATGCGGCGCGGATGCCGCGCGGCCAAGGCCGCAAGCCGCGGTTCCGGCCAGGCGGCCAGCGTCACGGACAGGAAGGCCGTGCCCTGCGCCTCGGCTTCCAGCGCGGTCTCCGCCGTGCCGCGCCAGGCGGCGCCGAGTTCCACCAGCCGGTCCAGCACGCGCGGCCGCCCCGCCGCCATGGCGCGATGCGCGGCGGCCAGCAGCGCGCCATCGACCCGCCCTGCCCCGTCGCGCAGCGCCGCGCCGACATAGGCGACCAGGTCGTCGCGGTTGCGCACCGCGCCATCCTCCACCGCCGTCTCCAGCCCATGGCTGTAGGTATAGGCGCCGACCGGATAGGCCGGGCTCAGCCAGGCCAGCAGCCGGTACAGCGCGTCAGTGGTGGTGGTCGGCGTGGTCGTGATCGTGGTGATGGTCGTGGTCGCCGTGATCGTGGTGATGATGGCTGTGCCGCTGGCCCGGGATCGTGGTTGTGCTGGCCATAGGCGCCGCCCTCCGGGTCGAATGGGCACCTCCACCTTGCGGACCGATGGCGCCGAGCCCTTCCAGCATATGCACGATGACATGGTCGTCGCGGATCAGCAGCCGGTCGCCGTCGATCTGCGTCGGCAGATGCCGGTTGCCGAGATGCCAGGCGATGCGCGCGAAATGCTCGTGGTCCCTGGCGGTGATCTCGACCAGCGGTTCCGGGGCCGCCGTCACGCGCACGAAGCCGCCGGTGGCCAGCGCCAGCCCGTCGCCGTCGCGCAGCACGGTGGCCTCGGGCAGGTCGAGCAGGAAGGCGAGGCCGCCCTGCCCCGTGTAGAGCCTGCGGCGGCGGAAGCGGTCGTCGAAATCCACCAGCACGGTGTCGCGCGCCTCGCCCTCCGGCCATGTGCCCGGCGCGCAGCACCTCGGTCGCGCGGGGGGTGTTCTCCTGGTCCATGCTGCTCCTTGCAGGGATGATGGGCCGATCCGGCCCGGTGCGTCGTCCGGCGTTGCGGTTATCGGGCTGCGTCAGAACAGGAAGTAGCGCTGCGCCATCGGCAGCACCCGGGCGGGTTCGCCGACCAGCAGCACGCCATCGGCGCGCACTTCATAGGTCTCGGCATCGACCTCGATACGCGGCAGCGCGTCATTGTGCAGCATGGAGCGCTTGCCGATGCCGCCACGACAATTGCGCACCGCGGCCAGCGGCCGCGTCAGCCCGACACGACCGGCGATGTCGTTCTCGATCGCCGCCTGGGAGACGAAGGTCATCGAGGTCGCCCGCATCGCCTTGCCATAGGCGCCGAACATCGGCCGGTAATGCACCGGCTGCGGCGTCGGGATCGAGGCATTCGGGTCGCCCATCAGCGACATGGCGATGGCGCCACCCTTGAGGATCATCTCCGGCTTCACGCCGAAGAAGGCCGGGGACCACATCACCAGGTCGGCCAGCTTGCCGACCTCGATGCTGCCGACATGATCGGCCACGCCCTGGCGAGATCGCCGGATTGATGGTGTATTTCGCGATGTAGCGCAGCGCGCGGCGATTGTCGTTGTCGCCGGTCTCCTCCGGCAGGCGCCCGCGCTGCACCTTCATCTTGTGCGCGGTCTGCCAGGTGCGGATGATGACCTCGCCGACGCGCCCCATCGCCTGGCTGTCCGAGGACATCATGCTGATGGCGCCAAGGTCGTGCAGGATATCCTCGGCCGCGATGGTCTCCTTGCGGATGCGGCTTTCGGCGAAGGCGACATCCTCGGCGATGCGCTTGTCGAGGTGATGGCAGACCATGAGCATGTCGAGATGCTCATCCACCGTGTTCACCGTGTAGGGCATGGTCGGGTTGGTGCTGCTCGGCAGGATGCCGGCCTCGCCGATCAGCCGCAGGATGTCGGGCGCATGGCCGCCACCGGCACCTTCGGTGTGGAAGG
>CAVSZN010000005.1:0-64224 GCA_963732425.1 uncultured Alphaproteobacteria bacterium | reverse complement strand
GATCTCGCCGGTCAGGACATGTCTCCCGAGGCCGAGGACCTCATCGGGGAATACCTGCCGGTCGCGCGCCTGCTCGGGCAGAGGACGGCGCAGCTTCACGCGGCTCTCGCGGTCGAGACGGCAGACCCCAGTTTCGCGCCTGAGGCCTTCACCATCCACTATCAACGGGCTCTCTATCAGTCTCTGCGCACCGCCGGCCAGCTCAGTTTCGACCTGTTGCGACGGCACCTGCCCCGGCTTGGGGCGGCCGACGCGGAACTGGCGAAGCAGGTGCTCGCCCTCGAACGTGGACTCCACACCAAGCTGGAGCGTTCGCTCCACCATCCCATAGCGGCGACAAGGATTCGCATCCACGGGGACTACCACCTTGGTCAAGCGCTCCACACCGGGCGCGACTTCGTGATCATCGACTTCGAGGGGGAGCCGAACCGGCCGCTCACCCAACGACGCATGAAGCGCTGCCCGCTGGTCGACGTGGCGGGCATGATCCGTTCGTTCAGCTACGCGGCCACCTGGGCTCTGCGACAGGGCGCCGTGCGGTCTGAGGATCTTCCCCTGCTCGAGCCGTGGGCCGACTTCTGGTATAGGTGGGTCACGGCCACCTACCTGCGGGCCTATCTCGAGACGACCAGTGGGGTGGCCTGGCTGCCCACCGAACAAGGCGACATCCGCCGTCTGCTCGACGTATTTCTGATGGAGAAGGCGGAGTACGAGCTCGGCTACGAGCTGAGCCATCGCCCCGATTGGGTCAGCATTCCTCTGCGGGGCATGCGCGACCTGGCCGAGGACTTCACACTCGGGCGACCGTCCCAGTCCCCGCTCCCCAGCGACGAGGAGGTGTGAAGTGACCAAGGCTCCGAAAGACCTCGGCGTGCTGAGCAACGATGATCTGTATCTCTTCAACGAGGGCAGTCACCTGCGACTGTACGACAGGCTTGGATCCCGGTGCATGACCGTCGACGGCGTCGACGGTGTCTACTTCGCGGTGTGGGCCCCCAATGCTGAGAAGGTGAGCCTCACGGGCGACTTCAACGGATGGAATCCACGCGGTTCGTCCCTGAGCGCGCTGGGCTCGTCGGGCATCTGGCACGCGTTCGTGCCGGGCGTGGGCAAGGGGGCCTTGTACAAGTACCACATCGTCGCGAATCGGGGGGCTTACCAGATAGAGAAGGCCGACCCCTACGCCTGGTTGCAGGAGACCCCGCCGCAGACCGCCTCCGTGGTCTGGGATTTGGACTACCAGTGGCACGACGAGCAGTGGATGAGCACGCGTGGCGAGAAGAACGCCCTGGGAGCGCCCATCTCGATCTACGAGGTCCACTTGGGCTCGTGGATGCGCGATCCGGCAGACCCGCGGCGCTTTCTCAGCTACCGGGAGATCGCACCCCGCCTGGTGGAACACATGCTGAACCTTGGGTTCTCGCACGTCGAGTTCCTGCCCGTCATGGAGCATCCCTTCTACGGCTCGTGGGGCTACCAGACCACGGGCTACTTCGCTCCCACCAGCCGCTACGGTACCCCGCAGGACTTCATGTTCCTCATCGATCACCTGCACGAGAACGGCATCGGGGTGATCCTCGACTGGGTTCCTTCTCACTTTCCCAGCGACGGTCACGGTCTGAGCTACTTCGACGGCACGCATCTCTACGAGCACTCCGATCCCCGGCAGGGCTACCATCCTGACTGGCAGAGTCTCATCTTCAACTACGGCCGGCACGAGGTGCGCAGCTTTCTGCTCAGCAGCGCCATGTTCTGGCTCGACAAGTACCACGCCGACGGACTCAGGGTCGACGCGGTGGCCTCGATGCTCTACCTCGACTACTCGCGAAAACAAGGTGAGTGGATTCCGAACAAGTACGGCGGCAGGGAGAGTCTCGAGGCGATTGTCTTCTTGCGGCGCCTCAACAAGGAAGTGTATGCGCACTACCCTGACGTGCAGACCATGGCCGAAGAGTCGACCGCATGGCCCATGGTGTCGCGTCCCCTGTACGTGGGAGGGCTTGGCTTCGGCCTCAAGTGGGACATGGGGTGGATGCACGACACACTCGACTACTTCGCGCGCGATCCTCTCTTTCGCAGGTATCATCACGAACGCCTGACCTTCAGGATGCTCTACGCGTTCACCGAGAACTTCGTGTTGCCGCTCTCTCACGACGAGGTGGTGCACGGCAAAGGCTCTCTCCTGCGAAAGATGCCGGGCGACGACTGGCAGAAACTGGCGGGTCTGCGGCTACTCTATGCCAACATGTTCGCCCAGCCGGGCAAGAAGCTCCTGTTCATGGGAGACGAGATCGCGCAGCGGCGGGAGTGGACCCACGAGGAGAGCCTCGACTGGCACCTGCTCGAGGACGAGCGCCACGCGGGCGTGCAGCGGCTTCTTGGCCACCTCAACCGTCTCTACCGGCACGAGCCGGCTCTGTATGAGCTCGATTTCGAGGGTCAGGGCTTCGAGTGGATCGACGCCAATGACAACGAGCAGAGCGTGACGAGCTTCCTCCGCCGGGGCAGAACCACCGGCGACGTGATACTGGCCGTGTTCAATTTCGTGCCCGTTCCCCGGTACAACTACAGGGTCGGGGTGCCGGGCGGAGGCCTATGGCGCGAGATCATGAACAGCGATGCCGAGGAGTACGGCGGGAGCGGCCAGGGCAACATGGGGGGAGTGGACGCGGTGCCCTTCCCGCAGCACGGGCGGCCGTTCTCGATCACTCTCACCCTGCCGCCGCTCGGTGCGGTCTTCTTGAAGAGCGAGACCTGAGCCGAGGTGACGGCGGCGATCTTCACGGGACTGGTGCGCTAGGAGGCTGCTGAAAAACGAAGTCCCGGCCGCCAGAACGCACTTGGCGGCGCGATGCTTCGTCCTCAGTCGCGCAAATAGCGCTGCTATTCACGCTCTTTGCGTCCTTGCCTTGCGCGTGCCCATCGCGCCCCGGCGGCGAAACGTCCTTTTTCAGCAGCCTAGGGCTTGCGGCCCTTCGCCGCGCCGGCGGACGATCTGCTCTTCAGCCAACCGAGCACCAGCAAGACGGGCAACCTCACGATGACGCCGACCGGCACCATGCCCACGAGGTTCCAAACCTGCTCGGGGGGTATGCGCATGGTCTGAGGCACCGAACCGTACGCCTTGCCCTTGGCTTCGATGGCCCCATCCTTGTAGCCGAGGCGGCTCAGTTCGAGAAGCACCGACCCGTCCTTGGTGTATACGTAGCCCTTCTTGCCTTCGGCCACCTGGGTGGCGAGGGCCGACAGCAGAAGCGCCACGACACCCAGGACGATGTCGACGACGCGGTTGGCGCCGGCTTCTCGTCCGAAGACGAAGATCCCCGAGATGACGAGCCACAATCCCAGCAGGGCATTGACAAGGTACGGCCACTGGTAGGGGAACCGTGTCTTGGCAAGGGCCGCGAACAAGGATAGTCCCGCGAGAACCAAGCCGGTGATCAGGTCTTGCCACAGTGCTGGGGTGCCGGCGTAGCCGAGGACCCACGCGAAGACCACGAGCAACACTCCGATCGTCAACGTCGACCAAGCGATGAGCTTCTTCATAGCGCTACCTCGAGATCAGAGCGACGACAGGCCGGCGATCAGCCGACGACGTCGTCGAAGTCGATGCCCAGGTCTTCCATGACAACGTATGCCGCCGCGCGGCCGCCGCCCATGATCGACGGTCCCGGGTGCGAGCTGGGACCGCACAGGTAGAGCTTCTCCACCGGCAGGCGGTAGTCGGAGACTTCGGCGAACGGGCGGTTGCCGTACTGCTGGATGAGCTGCGAGCCGATGTGGTTGGAATTGCCCTGGATCCACGAGGGATCGCGGCGCTCTAGGTCGAGAGGTGTGTTGACCCACCGGCCGATGACGTTCTCGGGCCCCATGTTGGTGGTGTGCGCCCTGATCGACGCGAGGCATTCGTCGGCCACCTGCTCTTTGATCTCGTCCCAACGCTGAGCTCCGCCGCGCAAGTTGTACGGCTCGTAGTGGTAGAGGTAGAGCACATGCTTGCCCGCCGGCGCGCGGGTCGAGTCCCACTTGGTGGCGACGAGGCCCACCGGGGTCTCCGTCCAGACGTCGCCGTAGGAGTAGGCGTCGAACTCCCTCTTGAAGTCCTCCATGGTGTCGGGGGCAAGCTGGACCATCCAGGTGTCGGTGACCTCTTTGCCGGCCTTGTATTCGGGCGCTTCGTGCAGGGCGTAGCTCTGGACGAACTGCTGGAATTCCTGGAACTGGGTGTGTTTGACCCTCTTCAGGTAGTGCTCGTCGAGGTTCTCTGACCCCAGCATGCTGCCGTCCAACTGCTTGATGCTGAAGTTGGTGACGACGGCCTTGTTCGCGAAGATCTCTTCTCCACTCTCGAGCACGACGCCCTTGCACTCCCCGGACTGGACGATGAAGCGTGCGATCTTCGACGATGTGCGGACCTCGCCGCCGTTATCGGATAGGAAGCTGATGAGCGCCTCGGGAAGCGCTTGGGAACCGCCCACGAGCACCGGCCAGCCGTACTTGTGCAGCAGCGGGATCATGAGGAACAGGTTGAGTCCGCTGCCCGCCACGCGCGGATCCATGCAGGTCTCGGCCGAGAAGCGGTTGAAGGCCACCTTCATGTGGTCGTCCTCGAACCACTCGTTGGCGATGTCGTTGGTGCTGATGAGGATCATGTGCAGCAGATCGCGGCCTTCCTGACTCCCCTCGAGCATCGAGTAGAAGTTGCCGAAAGACGGGGTCGGAACGTACATGCCGGCGGTGAGCAGGTCGAGCTGGGGGACGGCCGCATCGTAGAACCTGCGGTAGGCGTCGGCGTCGTGCTGGGAGAACTGGGCGATGGTCTCGCAGGTCTTGTCGACGTCGCGATAGAAGATGACCGCCCGGTCGTCGGGGAACACACAGGCCGTTGTATTCTCGGGGAAGACGTACTCGAGCCCGTACTTCGACACGAGACCCAACTCGTCGTTTCTCAGCATGGGGTTGGGTTGGATCAGACCATGAGAGATGGAGGCCATGTCGGTGAGGAAGCCTGGGGCCGCGAGACCCTCCTTGCTCCTGCAGCCGCCGCCGCACGCCTCTTGCGCCTCGACGACAAGCACCGACAACCCCGCCTTGGCCAGGTAGGCAGCCACCACGAGCCCGTTGTGCCCGCCGCCCGCGATGATAACGTCGTACTTCTTGGCCATCGGTCTTCTCCTATCGTTTCTCTGACCCAGGTCTTGGCGGCGGCTCATAGGGGCCGGGTGCGGGCGGGAGGCCCGGGCGACGGCCCATGTGAACGACACCGTGAAGGACACCGTGGAACTTACACCGTGGAACTTAACTGATATCAAGTAAGTTGACTCTAACAAGCACAGCCACCGATGTCAAACGACGGCAGCCGAGGCTTGCGCCGGGCGCCCGCCCCTCGAGGGGCGGGCGCCCGGGGGAGATAGTCCTCGCTTCAGATCTCCATGGCCATGAAGAAGGCTTCGTGGTTCGCGGTGAAGATGTCGCCCACCTCGCGGCAGTCGCCTACCTGGTAGGTCTCGGGGATGATTTCGGTCATCCGCCGCACCCACGCCCCGTCGGGCCGTAGCCCGACCGCGAGGACTGCCGTGTCACAGGGTATCTCCCGCGCGACTCCGGTCTCGAGGTCGCGCACCAAGACCGAATTGGGGGTGATGCGCTCGGCTTTCGCGCGGTAGCACCGCGTGACGTGGTTGTCTCTCATACGCTCCGCGAGGGTCGTCTTGATCGTCATGAAGACCTCGTTCAGCAGTTCGTCCTCGGCAAGCTGGTCGACTACCGTGACGTCGCGTCCCTCTTCGGCGAGGTCGATCGCGCACTCCGCACCGCTGAGCCCCCCGCCGATCACGACCACCGCCTTGCCTATGGGCTTCGCTCGTAGATCGGCTTCGCTCACGGTGATGACGTGGGCCTGTTCGACCCCGTCGACCGGCGGAACGAGGTGGTGCGCCCCGGCCGCGATCATGAGCGCGCCGGGCGCTTCGCGCTCGACCAGCTCGGGCGTAGCCTCGACCCCGAGCTCCACTCGGGCGCCCGATTGGAGCGTCTGGCGGATGGTCCAGTCCAGGTAGCGCCTGTAGTAGTCCTTGGGCTTCGCGGCCGAGGCCTCATGGAGCCGTCCGCCGAGCCGGTCGCCGGCTTCGTAGAGCACCACCTCATGCCCCCGCTGTGCCGCCGCCTGCGCGGCGGTCATGCCCGCGGGGCCACCACCGATGATCATCACCTTCTTCTTGACGCCGGCCCGACCGTTCCGGCCGATCATGTGCTCCTGTCCCACCAGGGGATTCACGGCGCAGCGGATCTCCGCTCCCCGCATGGCGAAGGTCGAGCAGAAGTTGCAGTGGAGACAGGGGCGGATGTCTTCTGCATGGCCGCGGTAGGCCTTGTTCGGCAGCTCCATGTCGGCGATGAGGTTGCGGGCCATGGCTACGAGGTCGGCCTTGCCCGAGGCCACGATCTCCTCTGCCGCTTCGACGCCCGGTATGTTCCCGACGACTGTGACCGGCATGCTCAGATGCCGGCGGATGACCGCCGCCCGCTCGACATTCTGGTTGCGGGCGTCCATGTACGACGGCTCCGCGTACTTGCCCGACTCGTTGGAGTAGATCGATCCCCCCGAGAAGTGCACTCCGTCGAGGTACTCTTGCGCCCTGACGAGGAACGCGGTCGTTTCCTCGAGCGTGGGGCAGCCCTCCACGTACTCGTGCACGCTGATGCGCAGTTCAAGGCCCATCGTAGGGCCGACGGTCTCCCTCAACCTTCGTAGGAGCGTGAGTGTGAAGCGCATCCTGTTCTCGAACGATCCGCCGTACTGGTCGGTGCGATGGTTGGCTACCGGAGAGAAGAAAGAGCTCACGAGGTTGCCGTGGGCGCCGTGCACGAGGATCATGTCGAAACCGGCCTTCTTCAGGCGCGCTCCCGCCCTGCAGAAGCTGCCGATCACCTCGTCGATCTGGCCCTCGCCGATCTCCTCGAAGCGATCGCGGTCCATGCCCGGCAGAAGCGACGCCACGTAGGCCTTTCTGCCCGCGAGCGACTCGACGTTCGCCACCCGTCCCGCGTGAAGGAGTTCCGCCGAGATCTTGGCCTGATATCGGTGGGCGGCTTCAGCGACCCGCGCCAACATGGGCACGTCGGAGTCGTTGACCGCCGAGATGTCCGTCCAGAAGTCCCGGGCCCGCTCGAAATCCACCGGGGTGGATCCCAGAGTGATGAGGGCGGCTCCGCCTC
Source organism: uncultured Alphaproteobacteria bacterium (assembly GCA_963732425.1). Taxonomy (GTDB): domain Bacteria; phylum Pseudomonadota; class Alphaproteobacteria; order Acetobacterales; family Acetobacteraceae; genus Neoroseomonas. The sequence goes on along the minus strand of CAVSZN010000005.1, from coordinate 57,006 downwards.
GGGCCTGCGCGGTCACGAACGCGACTGTGCCGTCGGTGATGGCCCCAGTGCCCGACTGCGCGTGGGCCGACACCATGGGGGCGAACACGATGCGGTTCTTCAGCTTGACCGGGCCCACCTGGATCGGGCTGAACACGTGCGGAAACCTGTTGAACGAACCCATGTCACCATCCTCACTTCGCCGGTACTGTACGCCGTGAGGCATGGCGGCCAGCCCGCCCTACGGCAGCTATGCCTTGTCCGAATCACCCCCGCTGTTGTGCCGGGGGGCCATGTCGTCGATCAACAGATCGCAGAGATTGCGTGAATAGCCCTTCTCTATGTACTCGGTGCGGCCGATGAGCAGCGCGACCTCCTCGGTCCAAGCGAACGCGGCCGTGCGCCAGGCGCCGACCATCGGATCCAAGTCTTTCCGTATGGAGCCCTGCATCTGGCCGATCTCTATCACGGCCGCGATGCTCTCCAGCACCTTGAGCTGGACTTCGCCGAATCGCAAGGCCAGGTCGGTGTCGTGAGGCGCCGCGACGAACTCGAAGTGAGGAGACACGAAACTCAGGAGTTCGAGTCCCTTGGTTGTCACGTGGCGGTAGAGAAGCTGCCTCAGCGATTCGAGCACGTCGGCCGTGGCGTATTCTTCCTGCGGCAGCTTGGCCTGCTCGTAGTAGCAGTCGAGCGCGGCGACAAGCATCTCGTATCGATTGCTGAAATGGGCATAGAGCGCCTGCGGGGTCACCCCCACCGCCTCCGCGATGAGCTGCACTGTCGTCCCGCGGACTCCGTAGCGTCCGACGAGCTCATAGGTAGCCTTGGCGATCTGCTCGCGCCTGTGCGCCTGCGAGCGTCGCGCACGTTTGGGCCGCGCGGGTCGCGACGTCGTGCCGGATGCGTCCGCCGGCCCGGGAATGTCATTTGACATCCACGACTCCCCCTGATAGGGTGCTACTTGATTGATATCAGTTAACTTGAAGGAATTCAATACCTGTCCGCATGGTATCACCGCGCCGTTGCTTTCCCGGTGCTGAGGGGAAGGCGAGGTAGGTAGACCTCCATCAGCGGACCACGAGGGCAGAGATAGTTACCGGCTAGGACAGGAAGCGTACATGGAACCTCAGCTTGCCACCGCCGTTGCCGACCTTGACGAAGATGCCGTGTTCGCCATCCTCAGAGCGGAGTTGGATTCGGGCACCGACCCGAGCGTCTTGCTCGGATTAGCCCGCGAAGGCATGACCGTTGTCGGCGAGCGCTTCGAAAGCGGCGAGTACTACCTGTCCGACCTCATCATGTCGGGTGAACTGTTCAAGCAGATCGCCCAGATGGTGGTGGCCGGCGCGAATTCCGGTGCAGCGGCCGAGTCCCGCGCGACGGTGGTCATCGCCACTGTGGAGGGCGACGTGCACGACATCGGCAAGGACATCGTCGTCAATCTCCTCCGCGGGGCAAACTACGACGTTGTGGATCTGGGCGTGGATGTGCCGGCCGCGAAGGTGGCCACGGCCGTCCAGGAGTCAGGGGCGACCATCGTCGGTCTCTCCGGATTGCTCACCATCGCCTTCGACCCGATGAAGCAGTCGGTCGAGGCCGTGCGTGCCTTGGGGCAGTCCATCAAGATCATGGTGGGAGGAGCCCCGGTAACCGAAGCGGTGAGAGAGTACGTGGGAGCGGACGCCCTCGGCGCCGACGCCCTCGACGCGGTGCGGATCGCCGACGAATGGACGGCGGGCGCTCGGAGCGATCGATGAAGGAGATGACCCCGCGGGAGCGCATCATCGCGGCCATAGGGCTGCAACCTGTGGATCGAGTGCCGGTGATTCCCAAACTCGACCTCTTTCCCTTTCGGCATCAGAACATGAAGCTGGCTGATGTCGTCCGCGATGCCGACCTCTTTCGGCAGGCCGTTGAGATCACCAACGACGATCTCGGCGGGGGCGACGCCATCTACATCGGCACGCAGGTCATAGGCGAACTCGGCTTCTCGGGCATGGGCACCGCCGGAAAGCTCCCCGGCTTTCAGCTGGGCGATGACGACATCTGGCAGATGGACGAGAAGGAGATGATGCGCGACGAGGACTACGATCTCATCCGCGAAAAGGGATGGGGCGCCTACGTCGACTCGGTCTATCCGCGTCTCGGCTATTCCGTGCCCGCCGAGGAGGTGCCCGGGCGTCTGCGCCGGGCCGAGGAACAGCAGATCGAAGACCTTCTCACCTGGGAGGCGAGAGACATCCCCGTGTATGTCGGCGGGGGAGCCCTTCCGGCTTCGAGGTACTGAGCTACACGCGGTCGCTGAAGGCGACGCTCATGGACGTCCGCCGCCGCCCCGAGGCGGTGCTCGAGGCGGTCAAGGCCATCTGCAAGGATCAACTCGAGATGGCGCGCGCGGGAGCCGAGCGTATGGGGCGGTCGCTCACGCAGCTCCCCATAGCCGGGGTTATCGGCGCCACCCGGGCGTCGTTTCTGCGGCCCGAGCAATTCGAGAAGCTGTTCTGGCCGTTCCTCAAGGAAGCCGTCGACGGACTGCTAGAACTGGGCATGACTCCCAATCTGCACTTCGACGGTGACTGGAACCGCTACCTGCACTACCTGACGGAATTGCCGCGGGGCAGGTCGTGCTCGACCTCGACGGGTCGACCGACATCTTCAAGGCCAAGCAGCTTCTCTCGGGCCACATGTGCATCATGGGCGACGTACCTCCCGGGCTGCTCTCCCTGGGCAGTCGCGAACAGGTGGTCGACTACTGCAAGAAACTCATCGACGTCGTCGGCGCCGACAACGGCTTCATCTTGAGCTCGGGCTGCAGCGTGCCCATCAATGCGAAGCCCGAGAACGTCCGCGCCATGATCGACACAGCCAAGACCTACTACCCACATCGCAAGGAGGGATAGCTGACGCAAGGGCACAGACTTGGAGTGGAGCTCAATCTCTGTTTTGCGGCGAGCCGCCGCAGGAGGTGCTGTTCACCCCCGGCAGCGCCCCCGCGCTGCTGGACCCCAACGGCACCTCCATGATCGGTTCCATGTACGCGCAATACATGACGCCCGTGCCCTGCCACGGCACCGTGCCCTTGATGCTCTGGCACGGTGGCGGCCTGACTGGCGCCTGCTGGGAAACCACCCCCGATGGCCGCGACGGCTGGCAGCATTTCTTCGTCCGCCGGGGTTGGGAGTCTTCGTCACCGATGCGGTCGAGCGCGGCCGCGCCGGCTGGATGCGCATCCCGGAGGAAACCGGCGGCGTCGCCGTCACCACCACGGTGGAAAACCCCTGGACACGCTTTCGCATCGGCACCGGCACGCCGCAGCAGGGCGCCCTGCTGCCCGGCAACCTGTTCCCCGGCGACCCGGCATCCTGGCGCAACTTCATCCGCCAATGCGTGCCGCGCTTCACCACCACCGATGCGCTGACGCTGGCGGCCTATGGCGCGCTGCTCGGCCGTGTCGGGCCGTCGGTCGTCGTCGCCCACAGCCAGGGCGGCTTCTTCGCCTGGCGCGCCGCGCAGGAATGGCCGGACAAGGTCCGCGCGCTGGTGCTGGTGGAACCGGCCTCGACCGGGCTGGCGGAGAAGGTCGCAGCCCTGCGCGACATCCCCGTGCTGATGATCTTCGGCGACTATATCGAGGGCGACCCGCGCTGGCCGGCCATCCGCGCGAATGGGCTCGCCTTCGCCGAGGCGGTGCGCGCGGCGGGCGGCAGCGTCGATGTGGTGGACCTGCCGGCGCGCGGCATCCACGGCAACAGCCACATGATCCAGATGGACCGCAACAGCGACGAGGTGGCGGCGCTGGTGCAGGAATGGCTGGCCGCGCGCGGCCTGTGGAACGCCGGATAGGGCGCTCAGCCCCAGTGAACCATCGCAGCAGGTCGGGCTTGTCGCCGACCTCCGCGCCGGCCCCGTGGAGGCTGGCGAGGAAGGTCGCGCGCGACCTTGGCCGGCGGCGCGTCGGACAGGTCGGGCGCGGCCTCGCGCGTGCGGATCACCAGCATGCCGGCGGCGCGGGCGGCATCGAGCACGGCGCGGCATGGTCCGATCGCGGCGGCGAGCAGGGAGACGTCATTGCCCAGCGTTTCCCCGAAGCCGCCGGGTTCGAGGAAGTCGCGCATCATGTCGGTGCAACTGACCGCCACGATGCCGATTTTCCCGGCGAAGGCCTCGGCCATGCGGTGCGGCCGGAACGGCCCCGCGCCCGTGCACGGCAGGTGGACAGGCTCGCGGCGCGACACGATCATGTGCCCGCGCAGGGCTGCCGCATGGAGGAACGCCCATCATCAAGATCGTCAGCCTCCTGGCCCGCCGCCCCGGCACCACGGCCGAGGCCTTCCAGACCCGCTGGCAGGACGTCCACGCGCCGCTGGGCCGCGACCTGCCCGGCCTGCGCGGCCACCTGCTCAACATCGCCGCTCGAGACGCATTCGCGCAGCGACGTCGCCCAGCTCGATGTCGCGCCCTTCGACGGCATCGAACAACTCTGGTTCGACGACGTCGCCGCCTGCGCCGCCGCCATGGCCTCGCCGGCCGGCGAGCGCTGGCGCGCCGAGGCGGCCGGCGTTCATCGGCGCCACGCGCGGCTTCGTCACCGAGGAAGCCTGGCAGGTCCCGCTGCCCGCCGGCCCGCGTCCCGGCGTCAAATCCTTCACCGCCATCCGCCGCCGTGACGACGCGACGCCCGAGGCCTTCCAGCACGCCTGGCGCGTCGTCCATGGCGGCATGGCGGCCGGCGTGCCCCTGCTGCGCGGCTTCGTGCTGTCGGGCATCCTCGGCGAACATGCCGATGGATGGCAGTCCCGTCCTGCGCATGGCACTGCCGCTCGACGGCATCGCCGAGAGCTGGTGCGACGACATGGCGGCGCGCCGCGCCATGGTCGTCTCGCCCGAGGCGCAGCACTGGTTCGCCGACGGCGCCACCTTCCTCGGCCAGGTCAAGACCGTGCTGCTGCGCGAGGCGGTGATCGTCCCGCCGCCGCGCTGATGCGCCGGATGCGGATGCCGCCCGTGGCGACGCGGGCAACCCTGCCGTGCGATGGACCCGGTGCCCGGTCGCGACCCATCGGGACAGGCCCCGGATGGCCGGCGCTCAGCGCGGCGCCGCCGCCCGCGCCAAGCCGGTCGTTGATCGCCGCCCCCAACCCGTCCATCGGCACCGGCATCACCGCGATGCGCGCGAGGCCGAGCCGCGCGCCCTCGGCATCCAGCCAGCGCAGCCCGGCGAACAGCCGCGTCGCCGCCTCGCGCGGGTCGCCGGCCGCGGACATCTGCCACACCGCGCCGGCGCCCGGGATCGGCGGGCCGAAGGCGAGCAGCGCCTCATCCGCCGCGACCGCGCGTGGCGCCGAGCCGCACCGGCAGCGCGGGCGCGTAGTGCGACAGCATCATCCCCGGTGAGCGCAGGCTGCGCGACGCCTCGGCCGCCGCGAGCGGGATCGGCCGGGCGACCGGGCCGATCACCGCCTCGATCGCCTCGACCGGCACGCCGCCATGGCGCAGCAGCGCGGCCCCGCCGGCGGCGAGGTCGAGCACCGTGCTCTCCACCCCCACCGCGCAGGGCCCGCCATCGAGCACCGCGGCGATGCGCCCGACAAGCCCGTCCAGCACATGCTCGGCCGTGGTCGGGCTGACCTGGCCCGAGCGGTTGGCCGAAGGCCCCGCCACCGGCACCGCCGCCGCGCGCAGCAGCGCCAGCGCCAGCGGATGCGCCGGCACCCGCACCGCCAGCGTGTCGAGCCCGGCCCCGGCCAGCAGGTCGATCCGGCAGTCCGGCCGGCGCGGCAGCACCAGCGTCAGCGGGCCGGGCCAGAAGGCCTCGGCCAGCGCGCGGGCGCGGGCATCGGGCAGCACCTCGGCGAAGGCGGCCTCGGCATCGGGGAAGTGGCAGATCAGCGGATTGAAATGCGGCCGGCCCTTGGCCTCGAAGACGGCGGCGACGGCGCGCGCATTCCGCGCATCGGCGCCGAGGCCATAGACCGTCTCGGTGCGGGAAGGCGACGAGTTCGCCCGCGCGCAGCAACGCGGCGGCGCGATCGACCTCGTCGGCGCCCAGCCGTTCCGTCACGCCGGCCGGCCCTCGCAGACGAAGGGCGGATTGGCCCAGCCCGTCTTGCGGTACAGCAGCGGCCCGCCACCATCGAGCAGCCGCAGCGTGCCGCCCGCCGCCTCCAGCACCGCATGCGGCGCGGCGGTGTCCCACTCCATGGTCCGCCCGAAGCGCGGATAGAGGTCGGCGCTGCCTTCGGCGACGCGGCAGAACTTCTCGGCCGAGCCGATATTGACGATGCGCGCGACCTGCCGCCCCTGCCAGGAAGCGGCCCATGCGCGGGTCGTCCTGGTAGTGGTGGCTGCCCATCACGGTGATGCCGGCGGCCGGCGGCGACGCGCACGCTGATGGCGCGCGTGCCGCCGGCGTCGCGCTTCCAGGCGCCGGCGCCGACGCGGCCCCAGAACAATTCCCCGGTCGCCGGGATGGCGACGGCGCCGAGCACCGCCCGGCCATCCTCGACCAGGCCGACATTGACCGCGAAATTGTCGCGCCCGGCGGCGAATTCCCGCGTGCCGTCCAGCGGATCGACCAGCCAGAAGCGATGCGCCAGGCTCGATCGGGCGCGGTGCCGGCCTCGATCTCCTCCTCGGCGATGACGGGGATATGCGGGGCGGCGGCGCGCAGGCCCTCGACGATCAGCGCCTCGGCGATGTGGTCGGCCTCGGTCACCGGGGAATGGTCGGATTTGCGCTCGATCGCGAAGCCGGCGGCGCGCACCGCGTTGATGGCGGCGGCGGCCTGGTCGGCAAGGCGGGCGGCAAGCGCGAGCAGGGCATCGTCATCCATGGCCTCGGTTTGGCGCCGCGGCGGGCGGCCGGGCAAGCCCCGCCCCTGGCCGCGCGGCGCCCCGCTGCGTAATGTGGCGGCCACAAACGCCCCACCGCACGGAGTCACCATGCCCGACATCGCCTTCGTGAAGCCCGCCCTGCCGCGCGCCGGTGCGCTGGTCCTGCCGCTGGCCGAGGAGGCGCCGCTGACCGGCCTTGCCAAGCAGGCCGACGAGGCGACCGGCGGCGCCATCGCGCGCGCGCTGGAGGCGGCGAAGTTCAAGGGCCGCAAGGGGCAGGCGACGACCCTGTGGGCGCCGGGCGCCGGGCTGTCGAAGGTGGTCGCGATCGGCCTCGGCAAGTCGGCCGATCTGCTCGCCACCGGCGCCGAGGCGGCCGGCGGGTCGATCGCCGGTGCCGTGGCGCAGGAACGCGAAGCCGTGGTCGCCGCCGATGCGATGACACCCTCGCTCGCCGCGTCGCTGGCGATGGGCATCGCGCTGAAATCCTACCGCTTCGACCGCTACCGGACGAAGGAGAAGGAGGAGGACAAGCCGAAGGTCGAGCGCATCGCCCTCGCCGTCGCCGATGCCGCCAGGACCAAGGCGGCCTATGCGCCGATGCAGGCGATCGCCGATGGCGTCTTCCTCACCCGCGACCTGGTCTCCGAGCCGCCCAATGTGCTGACGCCGGTCGAATGCGCCGAACGCTGCAAGGCGCTGACCAAGCTCGGCGTCGAGGTCGAGATCCTCGGCCCGAAGGAGATGAAGAAACTCGGCTTCGGCGCCCTGCTCGGCGTGGCGCAGGGCAGCGTCCAGGAACCGCGCATGGTGGTGATGAAGTGGAACGGCGCGCCCAAGGGCAAGAAGGCCGCCAAGCCGGTCGCCTTCATCGGCAAGGGCGTCACCTTCGACACCGGCGGCATCTCCATCAAGCCGGCCGGCGGCATGGAGGACATGAAGTGGGACATGGCCGGCGCCGGCACCGTGATCGGGCTGATGGCGGCACTCGCCGGGCCGCAAGGCGAAGGCCGACGTGGTCGGCATCGTCGGCCTGGTCGAGAACATGCCCTCGGGCAATGCGCAGCGGCCGGGCGACGTGGTGACCTCGGCCTCGGGCCAGACCATCGAGGTGATCAACACCGACGCCGAAGGCCGCCTCGTCCTCGCCGACGTGCATCCATTACTGCATCGAGAAGTTCGACCCGCGCTTCATGGTCGATCTCGCGACGCTGACCGGCGCGATCATCGTCGCGCTCGGCCACGAGCATGCCGGGCTGTTCAGCAATGACGACACGCTCGCCTCCGCGCATCGAGGCCGCCGGCCGCACGACCGGGCGAGGCCGCCTGGCGCATGCCGCTCGGCGATGCCTATGACAAGCAGATCAAGTCCGACATCGCCGACATGAAGAATGTCGGCGGCCGCCCCGGCGGGTCGATCACCGCGGCGCAGTTCATCCAGCGCTTCGTGCAGGGCCAGCCCTGGGCGCATCTGGACATCGCCGGCACCGCCTGGTGCACCAAGGACATGCCGACCGCGCCGAAGGGGGCGACGGCCTATGGCGTGCGCCTGCTCGATCGCCTGGTCGCGGAGCATTACGAGGGCTGAGCGCCCGGGCCATGATCGCGGTCGAGTTCCGCCGCGCGCCCGGCCGGGGCGCGATCGCGCCTGCGTGGTGCCGGTTGCTCGCCGGGCGCCAGCCGCCCGGTGTTGTCGCGGCGGCGGCCAGGGCGGCGGGCTTCACGGCCGCTGTCGGCCGCCGTCCTGGACCTGCCGGGCGTCGCCGCGTCGGCTTGTGCGTCGGCCTCGGCGCGGCGCCGACACCGCTCGCGGCCGAGACCGCGGGCGCCGCGGCCGTGCTGGCGGCCGGCGCGACCGACGGAACTCGCCCTCGCGGCCGGGGCGCTGGAGCCGGAGCGTCGCGGCCTCCGTCGCCGCCGGCATCGCGCTCGGCGCCTGGCGCTTCGACGCGCTTGCGCACGCGGGATGTGCCGCCGCGGCTGAAGCGCCTGGTGGTCCATGCCGAGCACCCCGCCGCGGTCGAGACGGCCTTCGCGGCGCGCGCGCCGGCCGTCGCCGGCTGCCTGCTCGCCCGCGACCTGACGGCGGAACCCGCCAACCGCCTGACCACGCGCGCGCTTCGCCGAACGGCTCGAGGCGCTGGAGGCCGAGGGCATCGAGGTCACCGTCCATGGCCGCAAATGGCTCAGAGCGGCATGGCTTCGGCGCGCTGCTGGCGGTCGGCGGCGGCAGCGCCTGCCCGCCGCGCCTCGTGGTGCTGCGCTGGCGCGGCGTGCTGCCGGTCGCGCCCGTCGCCTTCATCGGCAAGGGCATCGTCTTCGATACCGGCGGCATCTCGATCAAGCCGGCGCAGGGCATGGAGGCGATGCGCGCCGACATGGCGGGCGCGGCCGCCTGCGCCGGCGCGATGCTGGCGCTGGCGCGGCGCGATCCCCCGCGCCGGCCGTCGCGGTGCTGGCGATCGCCGAGAACGCGACCGGTGCCGCATCCTATCGCCCCGGCGATGTCATCCGCACCGCCTCGCGCCGCACCGTCGAGGTGATCGACACCGACGCCGAGGGCCGCCTGGTGCTGGCCGATGCGATCCATCACGCCATCGACGCGTTCCGCCCGCGCGCGGTGATCGACCTTGCCACCCTGACCGGCTCGATCATCACCGCGCTCGGGCATCATCGCGCCGGCATCTTCGGCACCGATGCGGCGCTGATGGCGGTGGCCGCCGCGGCCGGGGAGGCGGTGGGCGAACCGCTGTGGCCCATGCCGATCGGCGCGCGGCACCGGGAGGACCTCGCCTCCGACATCGCCGACATCAGGCAATGCGCGCCATCGGGCAGCGGACGCCTGCTGCCCGATGCCTGCCACGCGGCCGCCTTCCTGCGCGAATTCGTCGGCCGAGCGGCCCTGGGCGCATCTCGACATCGCCGGTGTCGATACGGCCGAGGCCAGCGCATGCGCTGGGCCCGGCCGGGCCGACCGGCTTCGGCGCGCGGCTGCTCGACCGGCTGGTGGCGATGCGCTTCGAGGCCGAGCCGTGACCGAGATCGGCTTCTACCACCTGACGCGGACGCCGGCTGGACCAGGCGCTGCCCCGGCTGCTCGGGCCGCGTGCTGGGCAGCGGCGGGCGCGCCCATGTGCTGTGCGGGGAGGCCGAGCGCGCCGCCGCGCTTGATGCCGCGCTTTGGACGGTGCCGGAGCCCGATTGGCTGCCGCATGGCATGGCCGGCGGGGAGAATGACGCGCTGCAGCCGATCCTGCTCGGCACCGCGGATGTGCCGCCGGGCAATGGCGCGCGCTTCCTGTTCCTGGTCGATGGCGCGGACAGCGCGCGGCTGTCCGAATACGACCGGGTGTTCGACCTGTTCGACGGGGCGGATGAGGCCGCCGTCGCGGCGGCGCGGGCCCGCTGGTCCGCGGCGAAGGCGGCCGGGCATGCGCTGGCCTATTGGCAGCAGGGTGCCGGTGGTTGGGAGAGGCGCCAGTAGGCGGCCTCCGGCGGCGGATCGCCTGGATCGTTACAGTAACGTGGCGTGCGCGCGCTGTGCCGTGGGCGTGCCGTCGTGCGCGCGATGGAGCGCCAAGAGCGCAACACGCATCGCCTCTCGAAAGGCAAATAGAGTACAAAAATCTAATATTAACAAAATTTGATCAAAATTTTTCTCAGCAGACATGGTCTTCGCGGGCAATATCTAATAACTTGTAATTCGCTTCAGCAATTTTGCTAAATATTAAGTCAAGGCGCATCGGATGATGTGCTTTCCTTGGAAAGGGACGAGTTTTGTCGGGAACAGTGGACACCCTCACCTCTGGCAACGATGTGCTTCAGTCGAGCCAGCCCTGGGCCAACAACACCATCTATGGCGTGGGCGGCGACGATTCCCTCAGCGGGGCGGAGGCGACGATTATCTCGACGGCGGCAGCGGCAACGACACGTTGCTGGCGGGCGGCGGCAACGACCTGCTGCTGGGCGGCGTCGGCGATGATTCGCTCATCGGTGGCGGCTACGGCAACGCCACGATGGATGGCGGTGACGGCAACGACTATCTGGTCGCCGGCGCGAGCGGCAACCAGGTGATGATCGGCGGGGCAGGGAACGACACCTTCTCCGGCTTCACCAATAATTCGGTCAAGATCATCGAGGGCGACGGCGGCATCGACCGCGTCATCATCCCGGATGCCTACAACCCGGCCGACCTCAGCATGGTGCCGGGCACCGAACCAGAGTCGCGGCGTGCGCCTACCACGCCAGCTACGTCACCAGTTGCCGGGTACAAGCTCTACTTCACCAACTTCACCGGCACCCTGCAGTTCACCGATACCGACGTGCCCCTGAGCGTGGTCTGCTTCCTCGAAGGCACGGCCATCATGACCGACAAGGGCGAGCGGCCGATCGAATCCCTGCGCAGCGGCGACATGGTGGTGACGGTCTCCGGCCAGGGTGCGCATCTCAAGCCGGTGCTCTGGGTCGGCCGGCGTGAGGTCGACCTCGAGACGCATCCGCGTGCCGAGGATGTCGCCCCCATCCTGGTAATGCCGGGCGCGCTTGGTGAGAACATGCCGCTTCGCCCTCTGCGCGTGTCGCCCGACCATGCGCTGCTCGTCGACGGCGCGCTGGTCCCGGCCAAACTGCTGGTGGATGGCGAGATGATCCGCCACCTGCCCGCACGCGGCCGCGTCACCTACTTCCATGTCGAACTCGAGGTGCACGACATCCTGCTCGCCGAGGGAGCGCCCTCGGAATCCTACATCGACCTCGGCAATCGCGCCGCCTTCGACAATGCCGGCGTGGTGCAGATGCTGCACGCCGACTTCGCCGCGAAGCGCGAGGGCGGGATGAAGCGCGTTACCGAAGGCCCCGCGCTCGACAAGGCGCGCCTGGCCATCGCTCGCAACCACGCTGCCGACGGCAAGGTGCGCCGCGCCCTCGCCTGATCCGCGAGAAACCGGAAGGGGCCTTGAAAACGCCCCTTCCGGACCGGCGCGCGTCCCGGCCAAGGAAGCACGCCGAAGCGTGCTTCCGTTCAGGCCTTCACCCCTCCAGCCGGATCCCGGTCAGTTCCACCAGGCGCCGCCAGCGGGCGACTTCCTCCCGCTGGAAGCCGGCGAAGGCATCGGCGGGCATCGGCGCCGCGACGAAGCCCTGGCCCTGCAACCGCTCGACCATCGCCGGCTGCGCCAGGATGCCGACCAGCGCGCCGGACAGGCGTGCGACGATATCCGCCGGCGTGCGCGCCGGTGCCCACATGCCGAACCAGGCATCGACGGCGAGGTCCTGCGCGCCGAGTTCCGCGAAGGTCGGCACATCGGGCGTCTCCGGCAGCCGCCGCGGCGCGCCGATGCCCAGCGCGCGCAGCCGCCCGTCGCGCACCAGCGCCACCACCTGCGGCCAGGTCGAGACGAAGAAGTCCACGGTGCCGCCGACCGTGTCCGTCGTCGCCTGCGCGCCGCCGCGATAGGGGATATGCGTCGCATTCATCCCTTCGCGGCGGACGAAGGTCTCGGCGATGACATGGCTGGCCGAACCGGCGCCGGAGGAGGCGTAGGTCACCCGCCCGCCATTCTTCCCCTTGGCGGCGAGTTCGGCGAGCGTCCGCGCCCCATTGGCCGGCACCACGACCGCGTGGTGCACGGCGGCAAGCCGCGCGATCGGCGCGAAATCGGCGATCGGGTCGTAGGGCAGGGAGGACAGCATGGCGGCATTGGCCGCATGCGTCTGGTTGTTGCCGAGCGACAGCGTGTAGCCATCCGCCGCGGCCTGCGCGACCGCCTGGGTGCCGACCACGGCGGCGCCGCCGGGGCGGTTGTCCACCACGAAGGTGCTGCCCGGCACGGCATCCTGCAGCGCGGCGGCCAGGCCGCGGGCCAGCACGTCGGTCGAGCCGCCCGGCGGATAGGCGATGACGATGCGGACGGGCCGCGCCGGCCAGGCCTGTGCCCGTGCGAGGGCAGGCGCGGCGACGATGGGGGCGGCGGCAAGCAACGCGCGGCGGTGGATCATGGCGGGTTCCTCCTGGGTGGCGCCGATGCGCCATGCCTTGACGACCCCCTTGGCGCATCGCGTCGCGGCGGTCCAGCCGTGGCGGGCGCATGTCGCGTATCCGGGCGACCCCCGGCACCGCGCCCCATGCCGCCTGGCACGGCCGCAAACCCATGGCACGCCTGGCTTTCACCGAACAACCGGCGGGCTGCCGCGGCACCTTCGGAGCCCGCACCTGCATGCTGTCGCCAGGGCGCCGAAGGCGGTGATCCGCCTGTGCGCCGCAGGCCCGTGAGGTCAAGGCGGCGGCGCTTCCCCTGGCGCTGGCCCGCCGGCGCTGCGCGGGGCTCCTGGTGATGCAATCTTCACACAACCTTTCATTGTGAATCGCGCCGCTGACGCCCTAGCGCTGAGGCCATTGCATGTGAGGAGGGCTTGATGGGCAGCATCGAACCGCCTCGGCCGGCCGACCAGGCCGCCCGCATCGAGGACAGGCGCAAACCAGCGCCGGAGCCGTCGACCGACCGGGCGCTGTGGCCCACCTTCATGCGCCGTACCCTCGAGGAGGAGCAGGTTCGCGTCACCGCGCAACGGTCGCGCGACACGGCCTGACAGCACCGATACGCCATGCCGGCGGGTGGCTCGCCGGCAGGTCGCCCCAAGGATGCCGGGCGCGCCGCAGCGGCAGGGCTGCCGGGATGCGATGGTTCGAGGCGTTCGAGCGATGGCGACGGCCGCGTGGCCGGCACGGTTCCCGTTCGCCGCCACTCGCCGCCCCGGCCGATGGGATGCGCGCGACGCTGCGCCGCCAGGCGCGTCCGCCGGGCAGGGGCCCGCCCTACGCCGCCTCCAGCTGCGCCGACAGGTCGAGCCATTCCTCCTCCAGCGCCGCGACGTCCTTGGCAATGGCGGCACGCCGGGTATTGGCCCAGGTGATGTCCTCGGGCTTGAAGCGGGCATAGGTCTCGGGGTCGGCCAGGCGCTTCTCGATCAGCGCATCCTCGCGCGACAGGCGTTCCAGGGCGGCTTCCACTTCCTTCAGCCGCGCCCGCAATGGGGCGGTGGCAACGCGCGTGCCGGCGCGTTCGCGGCGTGCCCCGGCGCGCGCGCCGCCGGCCTCGCCACGCCCGGCGCTGCCGCGCGCGCGCTCGGCGAGCAGCGCGCGGTAGTCATCGAGGTCGCCATCGAAGGGCGTCACCGCGCCATCGGCGACCAGCCACAGCCGGTCGGCGGCGAGTTCCACCAGATGCGGGTCGTGGGTGATCAGCACCACGGCGCCGGGGTAGTCGGCCAGCGCCTTCACCAGCGCCTCGCGCGCGTCGATGTCGAGGTGGTTGGTCGGCTCGTCGAGGATCAGCAATTGCGGCGCGTCGCGCGTGGTCAGCGCCAGCAGCAGCCGCGCCTTCTCGCCGCCCGACAGCGCGGTGATGCGGTTGTCGGCGCGGTCGGCGTCCAGGCCGAAGCGGGCGAGCTGCGCGCGGCACTGCGTCTCGGTGCGCCTTGGGCAGGGCGGCCTGCATATGCGTCAGCGGCGTGCCGGCGAGGTCGAGTTCCTCCGCCTGGTGCTGCGCGAAATAGCCGACGCGCAGCGCCCTGTTGCGGAAATAGGCGCCGCCCTCGGGCTGCAGCCGGCCGGCGAGCAGCTTCGCCAGCGTCGACTTGCCGTTGCCGTTGGCGCCGAGCAGCGCGATGCGGTCATCCGGGTCGAGCCGCAGGTTCATGCCCCTTGCAGGATCGGCGGCCCGCCATAGCCGACCGAGCAGCCGGTCAGCGACAGGATCGGCGGGGCGAGTTCCTCGGGCGCGGGGAAGGCGAAGCGGACCGGGTGGTCCTCGACCACCGCTTCGATCGGCGGCAGGCGTTCGAGCGCCTTGAGGCGGGACTGCGCCTGGCGCGCCTTGGTCGCCTTGGCGCGGAAGCGATCGACGAAGGACTGGATATGGGCGCGCTCGGCGGCGATGCGGACATTCGGCCGCCGCCTGCTGCGCCTGGCGTTCGGCGCGGATGCGCACGAAATTGGCGAAGTTGCCCTGGTAGAGCGTGATCTGCGACCGATCGAGATGGGCGATCGAATCGACGCAGCGTTCCAGCAGCCCGCGGTCATGGCTGACGACGATCGCAGCGCCGGGAAAGCGCGACAGCCAGCCTTCCAGCCACATCGTCGCTTCGAGGTCGAGATGGTTGGTCGGTTCGTCGAGCAGCAGCAGTTCCGGTTCGAGGAACAGCGCGCGGGCCAGCGCCACGCGCATCCGCCAGCCGCCCGAGAATTCGCGCGATGGCCGCGCCTGCGCCGCCGCGTCGAAGCCGAGGCCCGACAGGATCGCCCCCGCGCGGGCCGGGCGCGCTGTCGGCGCGGATGCCGATCAGCCGGTCATGGATCTCGGCCAGCCGCGTCGGGTCGGGGTGGCTGTCGGCCTCGGCGAGCAGGGCGGCGCGCTCGGTATCGGCGGCCAGCACGATGTCGAGCAGGCATTCCTCCCCGCCGGGCGCTTCCTGCGCGACATGGGCCATGCGGGCGCGGGCGGCGAGGCGGATCTCCCCGCCATCGGGCTGCAGGTCCCCGGTGATGGCGCGCAGCAGGGTGGACTTGCCGGCGCCGTTGCGCCCGACCAGGCCGACCTTGCGGCCGTCGTCGATCTGCAGGTTCGCCCCGTCCAGCAGCGGCCGGCCGGCGATGCGGATGGTCAGGTCACGGATGGAAAGGACGGTCATGGCGGGCGGGTTGTAGAACAGCCGCTTGCGGAAGGCATCAGGGTTGCCGAGGCCGCCGGCACATCCGGCCCTCCGCCGCGCCGGCCGGCACGGCCATTTCCCGCCCCTTGCCCAATGGTGCGGGGCGGCGCGGCGCGCGCGGGCTTGCGGAGGAGCCGCGCCGCGTCTATGCGCCCGGCGACCATCCAGACACCCGAGGAACAGCCACCATGGCCATCGAGCGCACCTTTTCCATCATCAAGCCCGACGCGACCCGCCGCAACCTGACCGGCGCCATCAACGCCGTGTTCGAGAAGGCCGGCCTGCGCATCGTCGCGCAGAAGCGCGTGTGGATGTCCCGCGCCCACGCCAAGAAGTTCTACGAAGTCCATGCCGCCCGGCCGTTCTACAACGACCTGGTTGACTTCATGGTGTCCGGCCCGGTCGTGGTGCAGGTGCTCGAAGGCGAGAACGCCGTGGCCAAGAACCGCGAGCTGATGGGCGCGACCAACCCGGCCAATGCCGATGAGGGCACCATCCGCAAGATGTTCGCCGAGAGCATCGAGGCGAATTCCGTGCACGGTTCCGACAGCGCCGAGAACGCCGCCGTCGAGATCGCCTATTTCTTCGCCGGCACCGAGATCGTCGGCTGAGGTCTCACCCGGCCGGCTGAGAGACCGTCCGGGATTGCGCCGTCAGGCGCGGTCCCGGCCCCGGCCCCGGCCCGCACCCCCACCCGGCCACCCATGCGGGATACCGTCATTGGGTGGCCGGGTGGGGGTGCGGGCCGATGTCGTTTTTTGGACTGCCCCGTGGCCGGGCTCACCGGCCGTTAACGCCCGCGCCTGCTTGATGGACGCCCGGAACGGGAGCGGCGGGCGGATGGACGGAATGACGGCAGGGCCGGCGAGCGTGGTGCCGCCGCTCGCCCTCGGCCTGGAACTGGCTGAGACGCTGAGCGCCGGCGGCGCCGGGCTGCGGCTCGACCTGCAACCGATCTGCGCGGCCGGCAGCCTCGCTCTGGTCGGCTATGAGGCGCTGCTGCGCTGGGAACACCCCGATCGCGGGCCGATCGGCGCGCGGGACGTGCTGGACGCGGCGGCCGCCGCCGGGCGTGGCATCGCGCTCGAGGCCTGGGTGCTGGTCTCGGCCTTCCGGCTGCGGGCCGGATGGCGGGCGGGCGGCCCCTATCTTGCGGTGAATGTATCGGGCGGTGGGATCAGCGCGGGGCATGTCGCGCCGATGGTGCGCGCCGCGCTGGAGGCCACCGGCGTGGACCCGCGCGGCCTGTCGATCGAACTGCCGGAGGTGGCGGTGGTGCAGGACCTGGCTGCGGCGCGCGACCTCTGCGCCGGGCTGCGCCAGCTTGGCATCGCCGTGGCATTGGATGATTTCGGCGGCGCCGTCGGCTCCGCGCGGGCGCTGCGCGAGATCCCGTTCAGCGTGGTGAAGCTCGATCCGTTGCTGACGGCGGGCGTCGATCTTGCCGGCGCGCAGGCCAACCGCCCGCGCGCCGCGGTCGCGGCCGTCACCGAGATGGTTCATGCGCTGGGTGCGGCCGTGGTGGCCGAGGCGGTGGAGACGGCCGAACAGATGCGCGAATTGCGTATCGCCGGATGCGATGCGCTGCAGGGCTGGCTGATCGGTCGCCCTGGTGCCGGGCCGGCCTGATACCGACGCTTACGCCGGCGGGCTGCGCTGGAAGCCATTCACCCAGGGCAGGTGCGATGCCGGTGCACGCAGCACTGGCGTGCGGCGAATTCACCCGACCACCATAAGCGGGCGGGCCGCCGGGGGCATGATGCCGCCGCCGCGCAGGCGCGGCTCAGCCCAGGAAGATCAGCAGCAGCAGCAGGATGACGACGATCGCGCCGGTCGACCAGGTCACGAAGGTGGTGAAGCCGTGCCACTCCGACTGCCGCTCGGCGAGGATGTCGCCGGCCTTCACTTCGACGAATTCATAGGTGGTCTGGTGTTCGGCCACGTCACGCCCTCAACGCTTCTGTCCCATCAGCGTTTAGAAAGCGCGGGCGCCGAACACAAGGGGTTCGCGAGGCGGCCCCCGGCCATCGTCACGCCGGACAGCCACGCCCGGCCGGCCTCGACCCGCACCTGCCCGGCCGCCAGCCAGGCGAGCGCCGCCGGATAGAGCCGGTGCTCCTCGGCCAGCACGCGCGCGGCCAGGCTGGATTCGGTGTCGTCCTGCAGCACCGGCACCGCGGCCTGGGCGAGGATCGGTCCCTCATCCACCCCGGCGCGTCACCAGATGGACCGTGCAGCCATGCAGCCGCACGCCGGCCGCCAGCGCGCGGGCATGGGTGTCGAGGCCCGGGAAGCACGGCAGCAGGGAGGGGTGGATGTTGATCATCCGGCCCTCCCAGCGCGCCACGAAGCCCTCGGTCAGCACGCGCATGAAGCCGGCCAGCGCGATGATCTCGATGCCGCGGCGGGCGAGTTCCGCCTCCATCGCGGCCTCGAAGCCGGCGCGGTCGCCACGGAAGCCGCGGCTTTCGACCACGGCGGTCGGGATGCCGCGCGATGCCGCATGGGTCAGGCCCGGCGGCATCGGCGCGGTTGGACAGCACCAGCGCGATCTCGGCCGGGTAGGCGGGGTTCTCGGCCGCCGCCAGCAGGGCGGCCATGTTCGATCCGCGGCCGGAGATCAGGCGCCGCGACGCGGCGTCGGCTCATCCCGGCCAGCCGGCGGCAAGCCCGTCGATGCGGACCGCGGCGGGGCCTTGCGTGGCCTCGATACGGCCGATGCGGCACACCGTCTCGCCATGTTCGGCGAGCAGCGCCGTGGCGGCCTCGGCGTTCCCGGCGCTGACCACCAGCGGCCATGCCGATGCCGCAGTTGAAGACGCGCAGCATTTCCTCCGGCGCGACCTCGCCGATGCGGGCGAGCCAGGCGAAGACCGGCGGCGGCGTCCAGGCGGTCGGCGTCCAGCACGGCCAGCGTGCCCTCGGGCAGCACGCGCGGCAGGTTGCCCGGCAGGCCGCCGCCGGTGATGTGCGCGGCCGCCTTCACCAGCCCGGCGCGATGCAGCGCGAGGACCGACTTCACATAGATCCGCGTCGGCTCCAGCAGCGCCTCGCCGAGCGTGCCGCCGGCGGCGAAGGGGGCGGGGCCGGCCATGTCGGCATCGCCGCGCTCGACGATGCGGCGCACCAGCGAGAAGCCGTTGGAATGCACGCCGGACGGCCACAGCCCGAGCACCACGTCGCCGGCGCCCACATCGCCGGCGCGGCAGCAGCGCGCCGCGTTCGGCCGCGCCCACCGAGAAGCCGGCGAGGTCGTAGTCGCCGCCGGCGTACATGCCCGGCATCTCGGCCGTCTCGCCGCCGACCAGGGCGCAGCCGGCCTGGCGGCAGCCCTCGGCGATGCCGGCGACGACCTGCTTCGCGGCGGCCACGTCCAGCTGCCGGTGGCGAAATAATCGAGGAAGAACAGCGGCTCGGCGCCCTGCACCACCAGGTCGTTGACGCACATGGCGACCAGGTCGATGCCGACCGTCGCATGCAGCCCGGCCTCGATCGCGACGCGCAGCTTGGTGCCGACGCCATCGGTGCGTGGTGACCAGCACCGGGATCGGTGAAGCCCGCCGCCTTCAGGTCGAACAGCGCGCCGAAGCCGCCGAGGCCCCCCATGGTGCCCGGCCGGTCGGTGGCCTTGCGCCAGCGGCTTGATCGCATCGACCAGCGCGTCGCCGGCCTCGATGTCCACGCCGGCGGCGCGATAGGTCAGGGGAGAAGACGGGGAACTGGTCAGGGCGGCCTCCGATCGGCTATTGGCTGGCACGGAAGTGCCGCGCGACGCGGTGCAGGTTGTTGGTCGGCCAGTGCCGGCCAGAGGGGTGGGGACGCGATGCCGGTCAGGTCCTGCTCCGCGCGGGCGCGCGGAAAGAACCATGTGGCGGCGATGATCGCAACCGCCCTGCTCGTGCTGGCGCCGATTGCCGCCTCGCGGGCGCAGAACGACCCGGCCCTGTCCGGGTTGTCGGCCGATCCCGCGGTGCCGTCGGCGCCGGCCGCGATCAATTTCACCCAGCGCGGCGTGCCGGCCGAGGCGACGGCCGAGAACGGCGTGGTGGCGCGCGAACGCGCCCTGGCCAATGGCCGCCGCGCCGCCTGGGAGCGAATCGCCTCATCCGCCGGGGTCACCCGCTCACTGACCGATGCGCAGATCGAATCGATGGTCAGTTCGATCATCATCGAGGAGGAGCGCACCAGCCCGACCCGCTACACCGGGCGGATCACCGTCAATTTCAACCCGGGCCGGGCGCGATCCTACACCGGCGGGGGCGGCGTGGCCGAGGGCGGCGGTCCGGGTGGCGGCGGCTCCACGACCGGCGACGCCAGCGCCGAACGCCGGCCGCAAGGCCCCGTGCCGGCGGCCGCGACGGTCGAGGTGGTCGCGCTCTACGGCTCGCTTGGCGAATGGCTGGAACTGCGCCGGCGCCTGACCGGGCGCGGCCGCGCGGATCGACATCGTCGCCATCTCGACCGACCGCGCCAGGCTGCGCGTCGGCCTGCGCTCCCCGCCCGGGGTGGCGGCCGAGGAACTCGCCGCCCAGGGGATCACCATGACCCCGGGCTCCGGAGCGCCGGGCGATGCCTGGCGCGTGGGCCTTGCCGGACGCTCCTGACAGGGTACGCCGGCCGGCGGCGCCGGCCACGGTCGATGTCGAGGCAGGGCTGTTCACCCTGCCCAACCTCATCACCTTTGCCCGGCTTTGTGCCGTGCCGGCGGCGGTGTGGCTGATGCTGCAGCACCGTCTCGACCAGGCCTTCCTGGTGTTCGTCGGCGCCGGGCTGTCTCGGACGCCGTCGATGGCTGGCTGGCGCGGGTGCGCAATGCGCGCTCGACGCTCGGCGCGCTGCTCGACCCGGTGGCGGACAAGGCGCTGCTGGTCTCGGTCTATGTGACGCTGGCGGCGATCGGCGTGCTGCCGGATTGGCTCGCCATCCTGGTGGTGTTCCGCGACGTGCTGATCGTCGGCGGCCTGCTGCTGCTGTGGGTGCTGGGCGTGCCGGCGCGCGATCCGCCCGCTGATGATCTCGAAGGCGAATACGGCGGCGCAGATCGCGCTCGCGGCGCTGGTGCTGATGCTGAAGGGCTTCGACCTGTCGGCGCCGATGCTGCTTGACGGCATGATCTGGCTGGTGGCCTTCACGACCTTCGCCTCCGGCCTCGCCTATGTGCTGCAGGCCGCGCGGCTGACCGGGGAGGGTGCGCCCTGAGCGACACGCCGCGCCCGCCCGTCCGCGCCGAGGCTGCGCCACGGCCCGGCCCGGCCGCGCGCTTCCCCGCGCCGCCGCCCCGCGCACCGCGACGCGGGCGCAGCGCACCGCGCTCGTCATCGGCTTCGGCGGCACGCTGCTGTTCTGCCTGTGGCTGTTCCAGGGCATCCTGACGCCCTTCGTGCTGGCGGCCGTGGTCGCCTATTTCCTCGACCCGCTGGCGACCCGGCTGACGCGGCTCGGCATCCGGCGGCCGCTGGCGGCCTTCCTGCTGATCTTCCTGCTGATGGCGCTGACGCTGCATCGCGGCGCTGCTGTTCTATCCGCTGATCCTCGCCCAGATCGGCGTGCTGGTGCAGCGCCTGCCGGCCTATATCGCCGGCGTCGGCTCGCTGCTGCAGGACGGGCTGCAGCGGCTGGAGGAAGCGCTGGGGCCGGAGATGGTGGACCGCCGGCTGCGCGACCTCGCCATCAACCAGGCCGGCAGCATGCTGGCCTGGCTGGGGACGGCGACGACGCGGCTGATCGGCGGCGGCTTCGCGCTGTTCCAGGTGTTCACGCTGGTCATCGTCGTGCCGGTCGTCGCCTTCTACCTGCTGCGCGACTGGGCGGCGATGCTGGCGCGCATCGAATCCTGGCTGCCGCGGCGCAGCGCGGCGGTGCTGCGGCAATTGGCGCGCGACACCGACCGCGTGCTGTCGGCCTGGCTGCGCGGGCAATTGCTGTGCTGCGCGGCGCTGGGCGTGTTCTACGCGGTGGCGCTGCAGCTCGCCGGGCTGGAACTCGGCCTGACGGTCGGGCTGATGGCCGGCGTGCTGACCTTCATCCCCTATGTCGGCTCGCTGACCGGCTTCGCTGCCGCCGTGCTGCTGGCGATGGGCCAGTTCGGCACCTGGAACGAGGTGCTGGTCATCGTCGCCATCTTCCTGGTCGGCCAGACGGTCGAAGGCTACGTCATCTATCCCTACCTGCTCGGCGACCGGGTCGAGCTGCATGCGGTGTGGGTGATCTTCGCGCTGTTCGCCGGCGGGGTGGCCTTCGGCTTCCTCGGCGTGCTGCTGGCGGTGCCGATGGCCGCGGCGCTCGGCGTCGTCGCGCGGTACTGGCTGCGGCGCTATCTCGAAAGCCCGCTCTACCTCGACCCGCCGCGGACCGGGACGTGAGCGCGGCCGCCGGCAGCGGCGCGCGCCAGTTCATCCTGCCGCTGCCGCTGCCCGTCTCCGCCGACCGGGCCGATTTCATCGAGGACGCATCGAATGCCGATGCGCTGGCCTGGCTCGACCGGCCGGAAACCTGGCCGGGCGGGCGGCTGGCCGTGTTCGGCCCGGCCGGGGTGGGCAAGTCGCACCTGCTGCCCGCGCGCTCGCGACCGGGCAGGGCTGGCGGCTGATCGACGGCCCGGCCTTGCGCGGCCTGCCGGCGCCCGCCCCCGGCGGCACCGTGCTGGACGACGCCGATGCGGTGGCCGAGGAGGCGGCGCTGCTGCACCTGATAAACCTCTGCGCCGAGCGCGGGGAGCACCTGCTGCTGCTGGGGCGCGAGGCGCCGGCACGCTGGCCGGTGGCGCTGCCCGACCTGCGCAGCCGCCTGAAGGCGACGAGCGCGATCGGCATCGGCCGGCCGGACGACGCGCTGCTCGGCGCGCTGCTGGCCAGGCATTTCGCCGACCGCCAGCTGCGCGTCGCGCACCGGAGGTGCAGGCCTGGCTGCTGGCGCGGCTGGCGCGCGAGGCGGCGGCGCTGGCCGAGGCGGCGGCGCGGCTTGACCGCGCGGCGCTGGTCGCGCGGTCGCCGGTGACGCGGGCGCTGGCGCGCGCCGCCCTGGCAGGATGGGAGGGCTTTGGCGAGGGGCCGGATGATGATGCTTCGCGAGACGATCGGCAGCCCGCCCTCGCCGGGTGCGCCGGCGCTGCTGTAGGCTGTCCGGATGACCGCAACCGGCCCGATGCCATGAACGACGCAGCCCCGCGCGCCGAAGCACCGCCTCAGCCGCTGCTCGGCAGCCCCGCGCGCTTCGCCAACCGAGAACTGTCCTGGCTCGCCTTCAACCAGCGCGTGCTGGAGGAGGCGGAGAACCCGCACCATCCGCTGCTCGAACGGCTGCGCTTCGTCGCCATCTCCGCCTCCAACCTCGACGAATTCTATTCGGTGCGCGTTGCCGGCCTGGTCGGGCAGGAACGGGCCGGGATCGCCAAGGTGCTCGCCCGATGGCAAGACGCCGGCGCAGCAACTCGCCGCCATCCATGAGCGCGCGCAGCGGCTGATCGCCAGCCAGCACCAGGCCTGGCAGGAAGTGCGCGGTCCTGCTGCGCGCCTGCGGGCCTGGCGGTGCTCGATGCGCATGAACTCGATGCCGCCGACCGCGACTGGCTCGACGCCTGGTTCATGGAGCGGGTCTTCCCGGTGCTGACGCCGCTGGCGGTCGACCCGGCGCATCCCTTCCCCTTCATCGCCAACCTGTCGCTGTGCATGGTGCTGAAGCTGGTGCGCGAGGAGGATGGCGGCACCATGCGCGCGCTGCTGCCGCTGCCGCCGCAGGTGCCGCGCTTCATCCGCCTGCCGGCGCGCGAGGGGGAGGCGGTGATCCGCTTCCTGCAGCTCGAGGACCTGATCGTCCTGTTCCTCAACCGGCTGTTCCCCGGCTTCATCCCGGCCGAGAGCGGCCTGTTCCGCCTGATCCGCGACACCGACGTCGAATTCGAGGAAGAGGCCGAGGACCTGGTGCGGTCCTATGAGACCGCGCTGAAGCGCCGCCGGCGCGGCCGGCCGATCCGGCTGTCGGTGACGTCGGCGACGCCGCCCGACATGGTCGATTTCGTCGCCGAGGAGCTGGAGGCGCCGCGCTCGGAACTGTTCACCGTCGAGGGGCTGCTCGGCCTGTCGGACCTGACGCAGCTGATCGTCGATGACCGGCCGGACCTGCTGTTCACGCCCTACACGCCGCGCTTCCCCGAGCGCATCCTCGATTTCGGCGGCGATTGCTTCGCGGCGATCAAGGCGAAGGACATCGTCGTCCACCACCCCTACGAATCCTTCGACGTGGTGGTGCAGTTCCTGCGCCAGGCGGCGCGCGACCCGAACGTCGTCGCCATCAAGCAGACGCTGTACCGCACCACGCGCGACAGCCCGATCGCCAAGGCGCTGATCGAGGCCGCCGAGGCCGGCAAGTCGGTCACCGGCATCGTCGAGCTGAAGGCGCGCTTCGACGAGGAGCGCAACATCGCGCTGTCGCGCGAACTGGAAGCGGCCGGCGTGCAGGTGGTGTTCGGCTTCGTCGAGCTGAAGACCCACGCCAAGGTGTCGCTGGTGGTGCGGCGCGAGGGCGACGTCCTGCGTTCCTACGCGCATTTCGGCACCGGCAACTATCACCCGGTCACCGCGCGCATCTACACCGACCTGTCCTACTTCACCGCCGATCCGGCGCTGACGCGCGACGCGGCCAAGCTGTTCAACTTCATGACCGGCTATGCGCGGCCGGAGATCGATGGAGAAGCTCGCCTTCGCGCCGCTGACCATCCGCCCCTCGCTGCTCGCGATGATCGAGCAGGAGACCGCCTTCGCCAAGGAAGGCCGCCCGGCGGCGATCTGGCTCAAGATGAACTCGCTGGTCGACGAGACGCTGATCGACGCGCTGTACTGCCGCATCCAACGCCGGGGTGAAGGTCGAGGCGGTGGTGCGCGGCATCTGCTGCCTGCGCCCGGGCGTGCCGGGGATGAGCGAGAACATCCGCGTGAAGTCGATCGTCGGCCGCTTCCTCGAACATTCGCGCATCGCCGTCTTCGGCAACGGCCACCGCCTGCCGTCACGCCGCGCCAAGGTGTTCATCTCCAGCGCCGACTGGATGGCGCGCAACATGGACTGGCGCGTCGAGACCATGGTGCCGGTCGAGAACCCGACGGTGCATGCGCAGGTGCTCGACCAGATCATGGTGGTGAACCTCAAGGACACCATGCAGTCCTGGCAACTCGGCCCCGATGGCAACTGGAGGCGGTTGAAGCCCGGGGACAAGGCGGTCTCCGCCCATGACTACTTCATGACCAACCCATCCCTGTCGGGCCGCGGCAGCGCGCTGCAAGACCGCGCCGCGGCGTCCGCGGCAGGACCGGGTGATGCAGGACTGACGGTGGTGGACAGCGCGATGCGAGAAGGCCCGGCCTGGATGGAGGACGGCCAGCGTCTGCGCGCGCTCGGCCATCGTCGACCTCGGTTCCAATTCGGTGCGCCTGGTGGTCTTCGAGGGCCGCGGGCGCAACCCGCTGACGATCTTCAACGAGAAGGCGGTGCTCGGCCTCGGCCGTGGCCTGGTGACCACCGGCCGGCTGAACGAGGAAGCGGTGGAGCAGGCGCTGACCGTGATGGTGCGCTACCACACGGTCGCGCGTGCGATGGGTGCGGATCCGGTCGAGGTGCTGGCCACCGCCGCGGTGCGCGATGCCCAGAACGGCCCGGCCTTCGTCGCCGCGCTGCGGGCCCGGCTGCCCGACCTCCCGATCCGCGTGCTGACCGGGCAGGAGGAGGCGCTGCTCTCGGCCGATGGCGTGCTGCTCGGCTTCCCCGACGCGGATGGCGTGCTGGGCGACATCGGCGGCGGCTCGCTGGAACTGGTGGAACTGGCGCATGGTCGCGCCGGGCGCGCGGTCAGCCTGCCGCTTGGTGCGATCCGCCTGTCCGAACGCGCCGGCGGCGAGATCCAGCGCGGCCGCGCCATGGCGACCGAGGAATTCAACCGCGTGCCCTGGCTGTCCGAGGCGACGGGCCGCGACCTGTATCTGGTCGGCGGTGCCTGGCGCGCGCTGGCGCGGATGCATATCGCGCAGACCGCCTATCCGCTGTCGATCGTGCATCACTACGTGCTGTCGCGCGAGGAAGCGCGCGACCTGTCCGGCGTGGTGATGGCCGCCACGCGCCGCACGCTCGACCGCATGCCCGGCGCGCCGACCAAGCGCGTGCAGGACCTGCCCTGGGCGGCGATGGTGATGCGCCGGCTGCTGCGCGCCTCCGGCGCGCGGCGCGTCGTGTTCAGCGCGAACGGCCTGCGCGAGGGCTGGTATGCGCGCCAGATCGATGCCGCGGAACGCCAGCGCGACCCGCTGCTCGCCGCCGCGCAGGACCTCGCCGACCGCTTCGGTCGCGACCCGCGCCTGCCGCCGGCGCTGGCGCAATGGACGGCCGGGCTGTTCGAGCGGGAAACGACCGGCGATGCCGCGCTGCGGGCCGCCGCCTGCTGGATCAGCGACATCGGCAGCCACGACCACCCGGACTATCGCGCCGAGCACGCCTATTTCCGCGTGCTGCGCCAGCCGGGCGTCGGGCCTCGACCACCATGCGCGGGCCTTCCTCGCCCTGGCCGTCGCGCTGCGCTACGAGGCCGGGCCGGAGGCCGCCTATCTGCAGGCTGCGCGCGTGCTGCTGGATGTGGCGGCGGTGCGGCGGGCGGAAACGCTCGGGGCGGCGCTGCGGCTGGCCTATACGCTGTCGGGCGGCACGCCGGAATTGCTGGCGGGCACCGGGCTCGAACGGGCGGGCGGGCGGCTGGTGCTGCGCCTGGTCGAAGGCAGCGGCGTGTTTGCCGGCGAGAGCGTGCTGCGCCGCGTGGAGGCCCTTGCCGCGGTGCTCGGGCTGGAAGCCTCGGTCGAGATCGCCGGCTGAGGGCCGCACCCGCGCGTTTTTGTTGACCGCGGCGGCCCCGGCGACGGAGCCTGTCCCCGACGGCCGGCGTCAGACCGGACCGCGAGGGAGGATGACGATGGCAAACGGGATGCTTGGCGCCGCCTGTGCGGCGCTGTGCCTGCTGATCGGCACGCCGGCTTCGGCGCAACGCAACCTCACCATGGGCGTGCAGACACCGCCCTCGGCGCTCGACCCGCACTACCACAACACGACCAACAACTCGATGATGCTGATGCAGATCTTCGAGCGGTTGTTCGAACTCGACAACCAGGCGGTGCCGCAGCCGCGCCTCGCGGAATCGATGCGCGCGATCGATGCGCTGACCTGGGAGGTGAAGCTGCGGCAGGGCGTGCGCTTCCATGACGGAACGCTCTTCGAGGCCGACGACATCGGCTATACCTTCGCGCGCATCCCGACCGTGCCGAACAGCCCCGCGCTCTACACGCCGGCGGTGCGGACCATCAGCAGCATCGAGATCGTCGACGCGGCGACGATCCGCATCCGCACGCATGAGCCCAATCCGCTGATGCATTTCGACATGGCCGCGCCCTTCATCCTGTCGCGCCGCATCCATGGGCAGAACCCGTCGACGAGCGACTTCACCTCCGGCCGGCTCGCCATCGGGACCGGTCCTTATCGCCTGGTCTCCTTCGCGCAGAATGAACGCATGGAACTCGTCCGCAACCCGACCTATTGGGGGCCGCCCGAGCCCTGGGACCGGGTGACGATCCGCTTCATCCCGCAGGCCGCATCGCGTGCCGCGTCGCTGCTGGCCGGCGAGGTGGACCTGATCGACTACGTTCCCGTGCAGGATGTCGAGAACCTGCGCCGCGATCCGCGCTTCGCGCTGTTCGAGGTGGACAGCGTGACCTTCGTCTACCTGTTCCCGGATTCGATGCGCGACACCTCGCCCTTCGTCGCCGACAAGTCCGGCAATCCGCTGCCGCGCAATCCCCTGGCGGACCGGCGCGTGCGCGAGGCGCTGTCGCTCGCCATCAACCGCGAGGCCATCGCCACGCGGCTGTACCAGGGCCTGGCGACACCGGCGGACCAGTTCGCCGCGCCGATCGCCGAGCATCGCCTGCCGAACCTGCCGCCGCTGCCCCATGATGTCGGCCGCGCCCGCGCGCTGCTGGCCGAGGCCGGCTATCCCGACGGCTTCCGCCTGACGGTGCATGGCCCGAACGGCTTCTTCCCGTCGGACCAGAACCTGTTGCAGGCGCTCGCCCAGCAATTCACGCGCATCGGCATCGAGACGACGGTGCAGGCGCTGCCGCCGGCCAACCTGTTCACCCGGGCGACGAACCGGGAGTTCTCGTTGTTCATGACCTATTTCTCGTCCTACCTGACGATCAACCCGCTGCGGCAGGTGGTGGCGACGCGCAACCCCGACATCGGCATGGGGCCGTTCAACCGGCAGCGCTATTCCAACCCGGCGATCGACGAGCCGGTGCGCCTGGCGCTCACCACCATGGACCCCGAGCGGCGGCAGGTGCTGACGCAACAGGCGGCGCGTGCCCTGCTCGAGGACAAGGGCGTGCTGCCGGTGATCTTTCTGCGCAACACCTGGGCTGGTCGTCGCGACAGGGTCGTCTACGATCCATCCCCGGTGAACCACACATCGGCGGTCCATGCCCGCCCGCCGAACTGAAGGATCTTCACGCCGATGCAGGATGCCGAAGCCAGCGCCCGCATTTTCTCCGCCATCGACGAAGGCTTCGGCCGGCAAGTGGAGTTCCTCCAGGACCTGGTGCGCTTCCCCTCCCTGCGTGGGCGGGAGGCGCCGCTGCAGGATTGGTTCGCGCGGCAGATGGCCACGCGCGGCTATGCGGTGGACCGCTTCTCCATCGCCGACGTGCCGGACCATCCGAAGATGGCGCCGATGGTCGGCGTCGATCCCGCCGGCTCGATGCAGGTGGTCGCCGCGCATCGGCCGGCGAACCCGACCGGGCGCAGCCTGATCCTGCAGGGCCATATCGACGTGGTGCCGGAAGGCCCGCACGAGATGTGGACCTACCCGCCCTATTCCGCGACGATCCGCGACGGCTGGATGTATGGCCGCGGCGCGCATGACATGAAGTCGGGCGTCGCCTGCATGGTCTTCGCGATGGACGCGATCCGCGCCGCCGGCTTCGAGCCCGCCGCCGACGTCTATATCCAGACGGTGACGGAGGAGGAGAGCACCGGCAATGGCGCGCTCGCCGCCCTGCTGCGCGGCTATCGCGCCGAGGCCGCGCTGGTGCCCGAGCCCACCGGCCACAGCCATCACCCGCACGCAGACCGGCACCATCTGGTTCCGCCTGCGCGTGCGCGGCGTGCCGGTGCATGTCGCGGTGGCGCAGGACGGCACCAACGCCATCATGTCGGCCTATGCGCTGATCAACGCGCTGTATGCCCACACCAGGGTGCTGAACGAGGCCGCGAAATCCAGCGAGTGGTATGCGGACATCAAGGACCCGATCAAGTTCAACCCGGGCATCATCCGCGGCGGCGACTGGGCATCGAGCACGCCGGCCTGGTGCGAGGTGGATTGCCGCATCGGCCTGGTGCCCGGCACCACGCCCGAGGAAGCGATGGCCGGCATCGAGCAATGCGTGAAGGCCGCCGCGACCGGCGATGCCTTCATGGCGAACAACCCGCCCGAGATCATCTGGACCGGCTTCCAGACCGACCCCTATGTGCTGGAACCGGGCAGCGAGGCGGAGGCCGTGCTCGCCGCCGCCCATGCCTCCGTGCATGGCGGCGAGATGCCGGCGCGCCGCACCACGGCGGTGAACGACGCGCGATATTATGGGCTCTATTTCGGCTTCCCCGGTCTCTGCTACGGTCCCAAGGGCGAAGTCGCGCACGGGTTCGACGAACGCACCTCGATCGAGGATCTCCGCACATGCACGCAGACGATCGCCAGCTTCATCGCCGAGTGGTGCGGGCTGCGCCCGATCGGCTGACCCGACGGGCCTTGCTCGGCGCGGCGGGGGCCGTGCTTGCCGCGCCCGCCTTCGCGCAAGCCGAGTGGCCGAACCGGGCGATCCGCCTGGTGGTGCCCTTCGCCCCGGGCGGGTCGTCGGACGTGCTGGCGCGGCTGATCCAGCCGGGGCTCGGTGCCGCGCTCGGGCAGTCGATCGTGGTCGAGAACCGCTCGGGCGCCGGCTCGATGCTCGGCACCGAATACGTCGCGCGATCCCCGGCGGATGGCTACACGCTGCTGCTCGCGGACCTGCCCTTCGCCATCGTGCCCGCCCTGCAGGCGCGCATGCCCTATGACGTCGAGAAGGACCTGGTGCCGGTCGCCATGGTCGGCGCGGCGCCGCTGCTGATCTTCGGCCACCCGTCGCTGCCGGCACGCAACGCGGCGGAATTCGCGGCCCTCGCGAAGGCGCGGCCCGGGCACTACACCTATGGCTCGGGCGGCGTCGGCGCGGCGTCGCACATGATGGGCGAATTGTTCCAGGCCGCCACCGGCACGCAGTTGACGCATGTGCCCTATCGCGGCGGCGGCCCGGCGATCCAGGACCTCGCGGCGGGCAACCTCAACACGGTGTTCGTCACCGTGGCCTCGGCGGCGCCGCAACTCTCCTCCGGCCAGATCACCGGGCTCGGCGTGATGTCGGCCGAACGCATGACGCAGCCACCCCGACATCCCGACCTTCCGCGAACAGGGCATCGACCTGGTGGCGGAACACTGGTGGGGGCTGCTCGCACCGGCGCGCACGCCCGATGCCATCATCCAGAAGATCGCCGCGGCGATCCCGGGCGTGCTCGCCGGGCCGGGCATGGCGCAGCGGCTCGATGCGCTCGCCGTGATCCCGCGCAGCGACGGCCCCGAGGCCTTCGCCCAGCGCATCCGCCAGGACCTCGCCCGCTATGGCGAGATCGCGCGCACGCGGGGCATCACCGCGCAGTGACGCGCGGGGCTCGCGGGCTTCCTCGGCCGGGTCGCCGCCGATCCCGGCCTTGCCGAGGATTTCGCGGCAATCTGCGACACCGGCGGTCGGCTGCAGGGCACGCGACAGCGCCGCGCGCGGCTTCGCCCTGCTGGAGCAGCGCCTCGCCGCGATCGGCCCGGTGCGCGACGAGCCCGTGCCCTATGCCGGCTGGCAATGCGACGAAGCGCGGATCACCGACCTCGCCAGCGGCCGGGACCTGGCCTGCGCGCCGCTGCTGGGTGCGGCGGCGACGCCGCCCGAGCGGGCTGGTGCTCGACGCGCTCGATTGCGGGCGCGGCGCGCCGGGCGACTACGCGCAGGCTGCCGGGCAGGGCGGTGCTGGCGCGGCACGAATACCCCTTCGCGGCCTGGACGGTGCATCGGCGCGTGAAGTTGCAGGCCGCGACGGCGGCCGGTGCGGCGGCCTTCCTGATCGTGCAGCCGGAACCGGGGGTGGGGCCGGTCTCCGGCTCATCCGGTCGCGGGGGCGGGCCTGGGATACCGGCGCTCGGCATCTCGGCCGAGGCGGGCGCGCTGCTGGCGGCCGGGCGGCGCGTGCGCGTCACCCTGCTGGGGCGGGACCATGCGGCGAGCACGCCGACGCTGGTGCTCGACCTGCCGGGGCGGAGCGAGGATCGCGTCGTGCTCTCCGCGCATCTCGACGGCCATCCGCTCGGTGAGAGCGCGATCGACAACGCGACCGGCCTTGCCGCGGCGCTGTCGCTGGCGCGTGCGGCGGCGCCGGTCATCGGGGATTGCCCGCGCGGCCTGACGGTCTGCGTCTTCGGCGCCGAGGAATGGGCGCTGGCGGGTTCGCGCGCCTGGCTTGCTGCGCTGCCGGCGCAGCGTCGCGACCGGATGGTGCTGAACATCAACCTGGATTCCATCGCCGGCGGGGCATCGGTGACGGCCCTGACCAGTGGCTTCGCGGCGCTGGGGCCGTTCCTGGTGGAAGCGGCGGCGCAGGCCGGGCTGCCATTGCGCACCCACCTGCCGCTGATGACCAATTCCGACCATGCGAACTTCGCGGCGCAGGGCATTCCGGCGGCGCGGCTTGTCGCCGGCTTCGATGAACCGGGCAGCGCGCTGCGCCATCTGCTGACCGCTGCGGATACGCGCGCGGTGGTGCCGCTGCAGGAACTCAAGGCGGCGACCATCACCGCCGGGGCGCTGCTGTGGGCCGCGCTGAACGCCCCGGCAGAGACGCTGCGCGGGTTGCGCTAGACCCGCAGGCGCGCCGGTGCGCCAAGGCACGATGCCCGCCGGACGTCTTCTTCCGGATCCGGCAGCGAGGGTCCGTGTCGACGGCAGCCAGGCGGGATGGCGCACCGGCAACCATTTCGGCGCGCAGGCTTTGCCGCGGGCCATCTCCTGCTAGGCTCGCGCGACCTCGAAGGGGAAGAAGCGCGTGTACGACTACATCATCGTGGGCGGCGGGTCCGCCGGTTCCGTTCTCGCCCAACGACTGTCCGCGCCGGGCGCCAACAAGGTGCTGCTGTGCGAGGCCGGCCCCGATACGCCGCCGGGCAAGGAACCGGCGACCATCCTCGATACCTATCCGGGCCAGGCCTATTTCGACCCGCGCTTCCACTGGACGGAACTGAAGGTCCGCACCCAGGTCGTCTCGCACAACAACCCCGGCGCCGACCGGCCGCCGCTGCGCAAGTATGAACAGGCGCGGGTGCTGGGTGGCGGGTCCTCGATCAACGGGCAGATGGCCAATCGCGGCGCACCGCATGACTACGACGAATGGGCGGACCGCGGTGCTGCCGGCTGGAACTGGGATGCCGTGCTGCCGTATTTCAAGAAGGTCGAGCGCGACGTCGATTTCGACAATGAATGGCATGGCAAGTCGGGCCGCATTCCGGTGCGCCGCATCCCCGAACAGCATTGGTCGAAGCACGCCAAGGCCGCGGGCGAGGCCTTCAAGCAGGCCGGCTACAAATACCTGCCCGACCAGAACGGCGCCTTCGAGGACGGCTATTTCCCGCTGACGGTGAACCTCGGGGAGAATGCGCGCGTCTCGGCCGCGATCGGCTATCTCGATGCGGAAACGCGCAAGCGCGCCAACCTGACGATCTCGACCGAGACGCAGGTGATGGGCCTGATCATCGAGGGCACCCGTTGCGTCGGCATCCGCGCCCTGGTGCGCGGCCAGGAACAGGAATTCCGCGGGCAGGGAGGTGATCCTCTCGACCGGCGCGATCCATTCGCCGGCGCATCTGATGCGCGCGGGCATCGGGCCGGCTTCGCATCTTCGCGAACACGGTATCGACGTCGTCACCGACCTGCCCGGGGTGGGGCAGGGGCTGATGGACCATCCGGCCATCTCGCTGTCCTGCTTCATCAAGCCGGAGGCGCGCATCGTCACCGAGGCGACGCGGCGGCACATGCTGCTGGGCTTGCGCTTCTCCTCCGGGCTGGAGGGCGCCCCCGCCGGCGACATGTTCATGTCGGTCGCCAGCAAATCCGCCTGGCATGCGGTGGGCGAGCAGGTCGGCTCGATGCTGACCTGGGTGAACAAGACCTATTCGCAGCGCGGCCAGGTGCGGCTCGTCTCGACCGATTGGCGCCAGCACCCGGATGTCGAGTTCAACCTGCTGTCGGACCGGCGCGACCTCGACCGGCTGATGACCGGCTTCAAGCTGGCCGCCGCGCTGAACCTCTCCGCCCCGCTCGCCGCCGTCACGGCGGACCCGTTCCCCGCCTTCTATTCCGACCGGGTGCGGCGGATCGGCGTGGTGAACACCAAGAACCGCATCCTGACCTCGGTCATCGCGAAGTTCCTGGACGGCCCGGCGGCGCTGCGCCGCGCCTTCATCGACCGTTTCGTGATCGAAGGCTTCCGCTTCAAGGAGGTCATGGAGGATGACGAGGCGCTGGAGGATTTCATCCGCAAGGGCACCATCGGCGTCTGGCATGCCTCCTGTTCCTGCCGCATGGGCGCGGATGGGGACCCGATGGCGGTGGTGGACACGGCCGGCCGGGTGCGCGGGGTGCAGGGGCTGCGGGTGGTCGATGCCTCGGTCTTCCCGGTGGTGCCCTCGGCGAACACCAATTTCCCGACGCTGATGACGGCCGAGAAGATGTCGGATGCGATCCTGGCCGGGGCGGCCTGAGGGGCGTTCCGCGCGACCGGAACGGAAGGTCCCCTTGGCCAAACAGAGTCCTTGGCGCGATGGCATGGGCACGGGCATGCTGTGCCGGTGCCGACCGGAAACGCGGCGGCTTCACGTCTGGATACGGGAGACAAGGTTGATGATGAGCATTCGTGCCCGCGTTGCGGGTTTGGCCGCGGCGGCGGTTCTTGCGGTGGCCGGGCAGGCTGTGGCCCAGACCGGCCAGCCCGATACCGTTGCCGCGATCCGCGCCCGCGGGCAGCTGATCTGCGGCGTTGCGGTCAATGCGCCGGGCTTCGCGTTGCCGGACAGCCGGGGCGAGTTCCACGGCCTGGACGTCGACATGTGCCGGGCCGTCGCTGCCGCCATCCTGGGCGACGCGACCAAGGTGCGCTTCGTGCCGAACACCACCGTGCAGCGCTTCCCGATGCTGCAATCGGGCGAACTCGACATCCTGGTGCGCAACACGACCTGGACGCTGAGCCGCGAGGCGTCGCTCGGCCTCGAATTCGCCGGCATCAACTTCTATGACGGCCAGGGCTTCATGGTGCGCCGCGCGTCCGGCGTGACATCGGCGCGGCAACTCGATGGTGCGACGATCTGCGTGCAGCCGGGCACGACAACCGAGCTGAACCTGACGGACTATTTCCGCACCAACAACATGCGCTTCACCCCGGTGGTGATCGAGCAGGCCGAGGAAATCCGCGCAGCCTTCGTCGCCGGCCGCTGCGACGCCTACACCAACGACGCCTCCTCGCTCGCCTCGTTCCGCGGGACGCGGACGACCGATGCCGATACCTTCGTGCTGCTGCCCGAGATCATCTCGAAGGAGCCGCTCGGCCCGGCGGTGCGCAAGGGCGACTGGAAGTTCTTCGACATCGTCCGCTGGACGCTGTTCGCGCAGATCGCCGCCGAGGAACTCGGCGTGACCAGCGCCAATGTCGAGGAAATGGCCCGCACCAGCACGAACCCCGACATCCAGCGGCTGCTGGGCCGGACCGGCGACCTCGGCACCGCGCTGGGCGTCGGCAACGACTGGGTCGTGCGCATCATCCGCCAGGTCGGCAACTACGGTGAGATGTATGAGCGCAGCATCACGCCAATCGGCATCCCGCGCGGCGTGAACAACCTGTGGAACCGTGGCGGCCTGCACTACGCGCCGCCGATCCGCTGACGCCAGCGGCTGTGCCAAAGCGAAGGGGGCGGCAACGCCCCCTTCGTCATGTCTGCACCTATGGCCTACGGCGCCATCAGGAACTTCACCACGGCACGCCGCGCGGCCGCGTCGCGGGTGCCGTTGCCGCCCACCCAGGCGGCGCCATCGGGGCCGCGGATGACGCCATGCGGTGCGCCGCCCCGGCCGAGGGACACGACGCGGATGGCGCCGTCGCGCGGGTCCAGCCGGTTGAGCGTGCCGTTGCGCTGGCCGCGGAACCAAATGGAACCATCCCCGGCGGCGGTGACGTCGCGCGATCCGACGCGCCCCGACCCCTCGGTGCGGGCATTGAAATAAGTGACGCGATAGCCCGGTGGCGCGGCCCGGGCGGTGCCTGGCAGCAACGGCGCGGCGGCGGCGGTGCCCAGCGCCAGCAGATGGCGGCGAAACATGCGTTTCCCTCCCGGTATGGACTTCGGCATCGCGCATCGTGGTCGCGTCGCTTGGCCGCGCAAGGACTGCGGTGGTCCACCCAAGCAAAAGGGGCGGCAGGTTGCCCCGCCGCCCCCGTCGATGCCTCGCCGGCCTTGTCAGCCGACGGTCAGCCGCCGCTCCGTCACCTGCTGCTTCATGGACTTCTGCAGCTTCTCGAAGGCGCGGACCTCGATCTGGCGGACCCGCTCGCGGGTGATGTCGTACTGCTGCGAGAGTTCCTCGAGCGTCGTCGGCTCCTCCTTGAGGCGCCGCTCGATCAGGATGTGGCGCTCGCGCTCGTTCAGCGTCTTGAGCGCGCCGTTGCAGCAGGTCGCGGCGGTTGGACATGTCCTGCCGCTCGGCGAGTTCGCTCTCCTGGCTCTCGCCGTCGTCGACCAGCCAATCCTGCCACTCGCCCTCGCTGTCGGCGCGGACCGGCGCGTTGAGGCTGTGGTCGGGGCCGGCGAGGCGGCGGTTCATCGACGACCACGTCCTGCTCGGGCACCTGCAGCGCGTGGGCGATCTTCGCCACCTGCTCCGGCTGCAGGTCGCCTTCCTCGAGCGCCTGCATCTGGCCCTTCAGCCGGCGCAGGTTGAAGAACAGCTTCTTCTGCGCGGCCGTGGTGCCCATCTTCACCAGCGACCAGGAGTGCAGGATGTATTCCTGGATCGCCGCGCGGATCCACCACATGGCGTAGGTGGCCAGGCGGAAGCCGCGGTCCGGGTCGAAGCGCTTCACCGCCTGCATCATGCCGACATTGCCCTCGGAGATCAGTTCCCCGACCGGCAGGCCGTAGCCGCGGTAGCCCATGGCGATCTTCGCCACGAGACGCAGATGCGACGGTGACGAGCTTGTGCGCCGCATCGCTCGTCGCCCTGTTCCCTCCAGCGGCGTGGCGAGGGAGAGTTCCTCCTCCGGCGCCAGCATCGGGAACTTGCGGATATCCTGCAGATACCGCGACAGGTTCCCTTCGGTCGCCATCGGGATCGACATACTGGAAGCCATGGTCATCTGCCTCCTTGACCGGGCGGACCCCCCGTGACGGCGGGGCACGCAAGCGGCCTTCGCTTGGTGATGTCGGCATCCTCAGGGCCCTGGCCCGGGCCGGCGGCCCCGGTCACGTCGGGGCCGTCCGGAACAGGTGCTTGAAGGCACCCCTTGAAATCCGACTTGCGGTCTTTTTACCGCCGCCGGTGGTGCTGCGCAAGAAAAACCGACTGCAATAGTCGGGTTACTGGCTGTTACAGTCCAGCAATGTGATCAGCGCCGCCAGGTCGGCCGGTAACGGGCTTTCGAAGGACAGGTCCCGTTGCGTGACGGGATGGCGGAACCCGAGGGTTTTGGCGTGCAGCGCCTGGCGCGGGAAGGCGAGCAGGGCATCGCGCGTGGCCGCCGGCAGCAGCCGGGCGGCGGCCGGGGTCCGGCGCAGATAGACGGGGTCGCCCACCAGCGGGTGGCCGATATGGGCCATGTGGACCCGGATCTGGTGCGTCCGCCCGGTCAACAGCCGACATTCCACCAGGGACACCGCCGTCCCCCAGGCGCGCTTGACCTGGTATCGCGTGGTCGCCGGCTTGCCGCCGCGCTCCACCACCGCCATGCGCTTGCGATCCACCGGGTGGCGGCCGATCGGGGCGGAGATCTCCCCCTGCATCGCGGCCGGCAGGCCCCAGGCCAGCGCCAGGTAGGCGCGGTCCAGGTCGCGCGCGGCGAAGGCCTCGGACAGCGCCCGATGGGCGCGATCGGTCTTGGCGACGACCATCACGCCCGAGGTGTCCTTGTCCAGCCGATGGACGATGCCCGGCCGCTTTTCCCCGCCGATTCCCGGCAGGTCGTCCCCGGCATGGGCGAGCAGCGCGTTCACCAGCGTGCCGTCGAGGTTGCCCGGCGCCGGATGCACGACCAGGCCGGCGGGCTTGTCGAGCACGATCAGGTCGGCATCCTCGAACAGGATGGTCAGCGGGATGTCCTGCGCCTGCGGTGTCGCCGGCGCGGGCGGCGGCACGACCAGGCGGTACCGCGCGCCGGCGCGCACCGATTCGGAGGGGTCCTTGATCGGGACGCCGTCGCGGCTGGCCTGGCCGGCCTCGATCAGCGCCTTGACGCGGGAGCGCGAGAGCGAACCTATCGCATCCGCGAGGAAGCGGTCGGCACGCATGCCGGCGGCCTCGGGCGGTGCCGTGGCTTCGGTGTCGCTGGATTCGATGGGTGAGGGGGACGATGTGGGTGCGCTCAAGGGCCTGGTGATCGGAATGGGGGTGCTGATCGTGGCCGGCACCGTGGCGCTGGTGGTGCTGCTCGTCCAGCGGCTTGGTGATCGGCCGGGCAGCGGGGTGGCGGCCGGGCTGTCGCTCATGCAGCCCGAGGCGGCGCGCATCGCCGGCATCGCGGCGTCGGACAAGGCGATCTCGGTCTGGGTGGCGCGGCCGGACGGGGATCGGGTGATCCTGCTCGACCCCACCGGCGCGCGGCGGATCGGCGAGGTAAGGCTGCGCGATTGAGGGTGTCGAGGGCATGGCGCACCACAAGCCCGGATTGCCGCAGAAGGTCTGCGCGGCCTGCGCACGGCCGTTCGCCTGGCGGCGAAAATGGGCGCGGTCCTGGGCGGAGGTGCGGTTTTGCTCGGATGCCTGTCGGGACGGCCGGCGGGACGCGGCGCGACGAAGTGGAGCGGAGGCGAAGAAGGGTGCTTGATCCCGGCCGAAGGGGGGGCTAGAAGCGCGCCTCCGGCCACGGGTCCCCTTCGTCTAGAGGCCTAGGACACCGCCCTCTCACGGCGGTAACAGGGGTTCGAATCCCCTAGGGGACGCCAGAACACAAGGTTTTCTGGGCGTCTGCCGGCAGTGTAGGTCTCAGCCCCCACAATCACCCCCACACAGCACTTCCTTCGATGGCTCAAGTACCATCGTACTGATCAGCCGAACCCGGCTTTGCTCCACTTCGCGCCGTAGGCAGCACGGGCGGCATCCCACGAGCCTTCGCCTCGGACCAGCAGCCGAATCCGTCGGATCCACGGTAGGCCCAGCGGCGGGTGCCAAGTGACGCCAGCCAGCCAGAGCGCCAGTCCGTTGCCCGAGAGCGCGTCCAGGGCGGTCGGGATGGGCATCAGGGCGCGGCGCCGCGCGTTACCACCAGGGCCGCACCGTCAGCCCGCAGATCAGCCCCGCGTCTCTGTCCAACTGCCCACCGGAGCGCCGCCCATTCCCGTTGTCGGCACGTATGTAGTGCTTTCGCGGCTTCCACTGGGAAGCCCGTCGCGTCGCACCTCGGATGCACCATGGTAGGCCGGACGGAGCGATGGTCGCGGGTGCCACTGGCGGGAGCTCAGAAGGACAGAGTCGCGACGCTGTGTGCCAGGCAGAGCGAAGACTGCCGGGCTAGACCAAACGGGAGGCGAGGCCGTTGACGTGAGGACGGTGCCACGGTTTCGGGTGCGCACCCGTGAAGGCTGGCGCACCGGTGGGCTCAAAGCGGGAACAAACGGAAGGCCCCCTGTCACGGGACTGGTGCGCTACACCTGGGACGGATAGGGAACAGAGGCCGTGCGCGGCGGGATTGCGGAGCGACTTCGGCGCGTGTTGCCTTTCTCTGCGCCGGGTGGGTGAGGTGGCGCTAGGCTCGGACCAAGCAGGGGAGGCGGCAGGGCACACTGACCCAATCGACGCAGTCAGCCAGGCGGCGAGGCAGACAGCAGCAGGCGCGAGGCTGCCAACCGGAGCGGCGGGCAGATCAGAAGGGCGAGCACCCCCCCCGACCTCGAAAGAGGGGGGAGGGGGTCTAGAATGGGTACCCCCGAAAAAATTCTCCACTGATCCCCCGTCGATGGTGGGCCGTGGCAGCTTTGACAGCCGTGGTGCAGGCGGCAATTCCCGCCGCGTCAGCCTGCCCGCCGTGGCAGATTGATCGCGGCTCATACCCGCTCAGGAGACCAGGGCGCTCCTACACCGCGCCACGGCACACGACCTTCTTGACCGCCGCGCGAGCGCCGCCCATGAGGAATTAGGTATCGCCGCCGGAACCCCTCTATGCCTCATAGCGTGAAGCTGGTTTTCCTCCACATTCCGAAATGCGGAGGAACGTCAGTCCGCCATGCGCTCGCCGAGCGCTTTGAGCCCGACGAAATCTGCCCGGAACGGTTCCATCGACTAGACAAATTCAGTGATAGCGAAATGCAGCGGTTTCGCTTTTTCTCTGGCCACTTCAGCATGACGCAAGTCAACAAAATTCCAGGGGAGAAATATTTAATAACCACGCTACGCGACCCAAGGGAACGAATCATATCCCTCTATTATTTCTGGCGGCGACATGCTCCACAACTCGTCGAGCGCGCTGGCCTCGCGGGCCCGCGTATCGCCCGACAACTGTCTCTCGTGGAATTCCTGGCGGCCGAAACCTCTCCCCCCCGTAGCGCAGTAAAGAACGCCATCTCTTGTGCGCTCGCAGGCGGCGTGTTCCCCGGTAAGGGCGAGGAATACCACGTCGGCGCACCGGGCAGCCCAAAGCGCATCGAACGACATGAAGTGCTGCGACGCGCTCTTGATGCGCTCAAGCAATTTCACGCCGTGGGGTTCTTGGATGATCCTGACGCCTTGGTGCAACGCGTGTGCGTTGACTTGGCACTTGGGGAACCCCGACAGGTCGGAAGGCTAAACACGAAAGAAGATCAGCGACCCGGTTTCGAGCCAGTGACGGAGGAAGTCGTCACACCAGAAATATTCGCTCTTCTAAACGAATGCACTGATCTGGATCGGATTGTCTATGATGCGGCGGTGGCTTGCCGCGAAAGAAAATAGCCACTGTTCGAAATCTCTAATTCCTCTGGCATTTTTGCGTTCGGTCGGTCTTGGGCACCATAAGCGGGATGGATCAGTTCCTCCGCCTTGCCTGCAACGAGCATCTTTGTTGCATTAGCAATCAGGCGTATCTGGCTCGGTTCGAGAGCCGTGACGATAGTGAAGAATTCGCGCACCTTGCGAACGGAACGTACCTCCGGAGCGCTTTGTCCCGGGTTCTCAAAAAACCAATCCACGGACTGCCCCAGGCATTGGGAAAACAGCCAAAGCTGACCCGCATTGATGCGATTGCGATTTCGTTCGATTTTGCTGAGCTGCTGCGTGGAGAGTCCGACTTGCTTGGCCAACTCGGCGCCAGTCATGCGCTGGCGATGCCGCGCCTCCTTTACCCGCCGGCCAACAAGCGCGTCTACATCGTTTGGAGAGACCTTTGTCATGCGTGGATGATTGCTTAGGCAGCCCTGTGCCGCAACCTCCCGTAGAATTTTTCTCTAATTATTCTCTTATTCGGCGCTCTCCGGGTGGAGCTAGCATCGACCCGAAATGACCCTTCTGCACGCTGGCGTGTCGTTCGGGCACCAGCCGCAACGATTGAGGGGCTGAACTAAACGCCATCGAGAAGGTCTGGCAGTATCTGCGCGACCGCTACCTCTCCGGGCGGCCGTTCAGCGATACCGAGGCGATCGTCGAGGCCTGCTGCACCGCCTGGAACAGCCTCATCGCCGAGACTGGCCGCATCCGCTCACTGACCGACTTCGCGTGGGCCCAGCCGGTCAATCAATAATCCGCTGGATATTACGGGTGGGCGAGCAAATTCCCAAGCCAGCAACGCGTTGACCGGCGTGTCCCCCACTTGCGTCAAGGATGCGAAATCGCACCCGCGCCGTTCCCTGCGCGCAGCGCCTCCCAAAGTTCCCCCGGCCCCAGCAGGGTCGCCAGCATCCGCGCCCGGATGCTCTCCGAGTTCAGCGCCTGCCTGCTCATCACCTGGTGGGCCGCCATGGCATCCATGATGGCGTTCATCAGCTCATCGCTGAGATTGGCGAGAGTTGGTGAACTGCTCCTTGGTATTCGCCGCCGCCTGGCTGCGAAGCAGGTCGGATTCCAGCATCTTCGTCTTGATGACGCTGTCCACATAGGCGACGGCATCGCCCTCGGTGATCTCCCCCTCGAACAGATCGTTGATCGCCGAGATGATCTCCTGCAGCCGCAGCTTGTGCTTGTCCTGCACCTGGCCAGAGCCCGTCTCTGTCACCGGCGTCAGCGGCGCAGCCGGCGCGTTGCCGCCGAGGTTCAGCTTCTGCTGGCCGAGATCCCGCATCCGATGGTGTGTCAACTTCAGCGCCGAGAGGTCGATCCCCTCTCGCTCACGCCCATAGTCCAACAGCGGCAGCAGCATTTTGGCGAACAGGTACAGCTTCTCGAAATCCGTATTCCCGTAGTCGAACATCTGGCCGAGGAACTCGTACACCCGGACGTAGCTGCCCAGGTCCTGCTTGAAGAGCCACAGAGCATCCATCTCATCCTTGGCCGCTTGCTGCGCCTTGGACCCGTCCGGCTCCCCGCGGAACGCCTGCTGCGCCTGCTTGAACTTCGTCAGCAATCGGCTGCTCACCGGGCCGATCGCGGCGTCCAGGTCGCCCTGCGTGGCCTTCAGGTTGATCGCCACCTTGGCGACCCGCTCCACCTCGTACTGGTCGTAGTGGCCGACCGCATCCAGCTTGTTCCGCAGATCCAGCACCACATTGGGGTCGCTGACATCGGCCAGCACCGCGGTGGTGTGGTACGGCTTGAACGCCGCCAGCATCTCCTCGGCGTCGTTCACGAAGTCGAGCACCTAGGTCGTGTCCTTGCCCGGTACGCCGGTTCAGCCGGGACAGCGTCTGCACCGCCGGGACCCCCGCCAGCTGCTTGTCCACATACATCGCGCACAGCAGCGGCTGATCGAACCCGGTCTGGAACTTGTTCGCCACGATCATGACCCGATACTCCGCGGTGGCGAACGCCTCGCGGATGTCCCGCCGCGCAGGCCCGGGTTCAGGTCTGCCTCGGTGAACGGGCTGCCGACCCGGTCTCGGGGTCGATTCCACCTCGCCCGAGAACGCCACCAAGGAGCCCGATCGGATAGCCGGTGCTGGGCGATGTAGGCGTCGATGGCGTGCTTGTAGCGCACCGCGGCCTTGCGGCGACGGTGACCACCATGGCCTTCGCGGTGCCGCCGAGCAGATGCGTCACGTTGCTGTCGGAAGTGCTCGACGATGATCTGCACCGTCTGGGCGATGTTGTCGGGTGCAGCTGCACCCACCGCATCAGCCCCTTCGTCGCCTCGACTCGTCCACCTCCCGGAGTCGTCGATGCGTCCTTCGCCGCGGCATGCGTGGCCAGCCGGAACGCCATGTCGTAGGTGGTGTAGTTCGCCAGCACGTCGAGGATGAACCCCTCCTCGATCGCCTGCTGCATGGAGTACGTGTGGAACGCGCCCGGCAGGTGTCCTCCCGCCGGCTTGGACGGTCCGGCGGTGCCGAACAGCTCCATCGTCTTCGACTTCGGGGTGGCGGTGAACGCGAAGAACGAGATGTTGCGCGTCCTGGCCGTCGCGGCCGCCATCTCCGCGGCCAGGATCGCCTCGACGTCGACCTCGCCGCCGTCGTCCAGGTCGGCCGTCTCGTCCGCCGTCAGCACCTGCTTCAACTTGGAGGCCGCCGCGCCGGTCTGGGTGGAATGCGCCTCATCCGCGATCACCGCGAAGCGCTTGCCCTTGCTGGCCGCCTGTTCTCCCGGATCGCCTGCAACGCGAACGGGAACGTCTGCAAGGTGCACGACCATGATCGGCTTGCCGGCCGTCAGCGCCTCGGTCAGGTCGCCCGCCTTGAGCCGCTCGCCATCGCCGGTGATCGTGGCGACCACGCCGTCGGGCCTCGATCTGCTTGATCGCCTCCCGCAGCTGGTCGTCCAGCACGGTGCGGTCGGTCACCACGATCACGGTGTCGAACACCTTCTCGTTCGCGGCGTCGTGCAGGGTGGCGAGGCGGTGCGCCGTCCAGGCGATCGAGTTGGTCTTGCCCGACCCGGCCGAGTGCTGGATCAGGTACTGCCGCCCGGCCCGTCCGCCAGCACCTGCGCCACCAGCTTCGCGTGGCGTCCAACTGGTGGAAGCGCGGGAAGATCCAGCCGACTCAGCTTCTTCTTGTCGTCCTTCACCGGCACCAGGTAGCGGCCGAGGATCTCCAGCCAGCCGTCGCGCTGCCAGACCTGCTCCCACAGGTAGGCGGTCGGCGCGCCATCCGGGTTCGGCGGATTGCCGGCGCCGCCGTCGTGGCCGCGGTTGAAGGGCAGGAACTTGCGTGTCCGGCGCCGGCCAGCAGCGTGGTCATCTGCGCCTCGTCGTTGGTGACCGCGAAATGCACCAGCGCGCCGCCGGGGAAGGCCAGCAGCGGCTCGCCGCGTTCTTGCCCGGGGCCTTCGCAGGCGGTCGAACCGGTACTGGTCCACCGCGTCCCGCACCGACTGGGTGTAGTCGACTTCAACTCCACCGTCGCGACCGGGATGCCGTTGACGAAC
Source organism: uncultured Alphaproteobacteria bacterium (assembly GCA_963732425.1). Taxonomy (GTDB): domain Bacteria; phylum Pseudomonadota; class Alphaproteobacteria; order Acetobacterales; family Acetobacteraceae; genus Neoroseomonas. Next base: position 13,583 of record CAVSZN010000005.1, on the reverse strand, counting down.
AGCACCAGGTCGAGGCAGTTCTCGTTCATGCGTCGAATAGCGCACCTGCCGCACCACCCGCAGCCGGTTCGCGGCGTAGCGCGCCTGCAGCGCTTCGTTCATCGCCAGCGCCGGGCGGAACTGGCACAGCGCCAGGCGCTGCTTCAGCCCCACCACATCGAGGCCGGCGCGCAGCACCTCCAGCGTGCCCTGCTTGTCCAGCGCCGCGCGCAGCCGGTCGGCCAGCACGGTGCCGGCGGCGGGGCCATGGGATTTGGCCAGCGCGTCCCAGGCCGCGGGCTGGGTGGCTTGCACCCAGGCGACCAGATCCTCGGGGAACAGGGCGCGGGTGCGGTCGTAGCGGGCGGCGGCGTCGGCTTCGTACAGCCAGCCATGCGCGGCCAGGTGGGCGCAGATGCCGTCCTCGAAGGCGATCTCCTTGTGAATGGCCGTCATGGCATGATCTGGAGCAGCCGTTGCCGAAGCGCGTCGTCCAGCCGGGCCATCGCGTCGATCAACCTGTCCTGGATGTGCGGCCATTCCTCCTCGGGCGATCGATAGCCGCCCGCGACATCGAACGCGACGCGGCACTGCCGCGCTTCCTCGCGCTCGCGCCAGTCCAGGGGGCCGCCGAAATCCGCTTCGATCGCGGTGCGCTGCTGCATCAGGCGATGCAGCAATTCCTTGCCGTCCCGCCGTTGGATCAGGACCTCGACACGGGCGGTCGTCTCGCCGGCCACATAGTTGACCGTGATGCCGGCGCGGCCGATCCGGCCGGGGAGATCAGCCGGCGTCCTTGGGCGTGCGGCTGCCATTGATGTCCGGCCGCGCCTGCGCGGCGGGGCGTGCCAGCAGCGACTGCCAGAAACGCAGCCTCAGGTCGTGGCGCTCGGCGCGGCCCTTGCGCTCGGCCAGGCGCTTCTCGCCAAGCTTGGTCTGAAATTCCTCGGCCTCCGGCAGCGGGATCAGCGGCTGGATGTCGAGCAGCAGGCGTCCATCCTCCATGCGGTAGGGCTTGAGGCGCATGCAGCGGATGTCGATGCCGCGGTCGCGCAGCCACAGCACGCAGGTGGTGAGTTCTTTCCCGAAATCGGCCGCCGCCAGGATGATCCGCGTCTCGACGGCAAAGCTGTCCTCGTCGGGTTCGTTCCAGCCGAGGAAGGCGAGGATGTCGGCGCGGGCCTGGTCGGTGTCCGGGGTGGCGCGGTTGCGGTTGCGGGCGAGCGTGTCCACCGCCTGGTCGAAGGTCATGGCGGAGACCATGGCGGCGTAGCGCAGCGCCTGGAGTTCCATATGGCCGCCATCCTCGTTGCGCTTGAGCTCGACGACCACGAGGTTGGCCTCGTCATCGAGGCAGAGCAGGTCGATGCGCCGGGTGCTGTCGGCCCAGCCGCTGAATTCGTCGGTCAGCACCATCAGCCCGTCCTCCAGGCTGGCGATGCGGTCCTTCAGCAGGCGCTGGATGTCGCCGCGTTCGCGCCAGCCCTCGGCTTCGAAGGTGGTGGCCGTGAGCGGTTGGAGCCCCTCGGGGCGGGCTTCATAGATCGGCATGGCGGGGGCCTGGGGCGGGGTGCGAGGCGGGCGTCATGCGGCCTGGGCCTCGGCGGGGGTGACGAGGCCGCGCACGTCGATCTTGCCGGTGACGGCGGCGGAGATCAGGGCGGCGCGGCGTTCCTTGAGGAGGGCGATGGCGCTGTGGGCTTCGGCTGTGAGGGTGTCGATCTTGGCTGTTTCGCCGTTGAGGTGGCTGCAGATGCGCGCCTGCTCATCAGCCGGCGGGCTGGGGAGAAGCATCGCCCCGTATCGCTCTGCACTGACGTTCGGGATGGTTGCCTGTATCTGCTCGGCCTGCACATAGGCCCAGTAGAGCTTCGATGCGCAGAGGTAGTCAGCAAAATCCGCCGTCAAGCGCTGCGTGTCGAAGCGAGCGCGAATGAGATAGCCGGCGAAAACAGCAAATCCCCCAAGAGTCACGGTACTTGAAGCTCTTCCCAACGGTAGCGCCGCTTCTAGCGAGCAGAATGTCTCCGTCCACAAGGAGATAGGGCTCTGCCACGGCAGGAGGGAGAGATCGAAACGTATCGTCGCGGAGTGAGCCGTCCTCGGCAACGTCGGTGATCCTGACGAAGCGCGGGTTGCCCGGCGTGTCGTCGTCTGACGCTTGATTTGCCCCATACATCAATGGCTCACGGAGGAACCGCTTTAACGGCTCAACTTCCCAATGCGCCGGCACCTCCCCCAACCACTCCACCCCGCTGTCCTTCATCGGCGCGTTGGGGTCCAAGCCCTTGGTGACGGCCTGGGAGATGACGGCCTGCCGCTTCTCCTTAAGCAGCGCGATCAGCCGCTCCTGCTCGGCCACCAGCGCGTCAATCTTGCCGGTCTCGCGGTCGAGGAAGCTTAGAATGGCCTCGATCTGTTGCGGTGGAGGAAGAGCAATCTTGATTGCACCAATCGTATCGGTGTTTAGATCTTGGACTCAACCGGTCGTCGCAACACCACCCTGAACTGACAGCAGCGCAGCGTCGAGAGCCTCGGCAGGCGTCCTCCATCCGAGTGTCTTGCGCGGTCTGCTGTTCAGGGCAGCGGCCACGGCGACGAGGTCATCAGCGCCGTGGAGGCTCAGGTCCGTCCCCTTCGGGAAATACTGACGCAGCAGCCCGTTGGTGTTCTCGTTCGTCCCGCGTTGCCACGGGCTGTGCGGATCGCAGAAGTACACCTGCAGGCTCGTGTCGATCCGCAGCCTGGCGTGCTGCGCCATCTCCGCCCCCTGGTCCCAGGTCAGCGAGCGACGCAGCTGCTCGGGCAAGGTGGTGATCGTGCGAGCGATCGCGTCGCGCACGGCCTCGGCGCCGTGCCCGGCCAGCGCTGGTCCATTCTTCTCGCGCGGCCCCGTCCCATGCCCCTCCATCGGCGGCAGGTGCAGCAGCATCGTGAACCGCGTCGTCCGCTCGACGAGGGTGCCGATCGCGGAGCGGTTGAGACCGATGATCAGATCTCCTTCCCAGTGCCCCGGCACCGCGCGGTCTTCCGCCTCGGCAGGTCGCTCACTGATGAGGATCTCGGGCGTGACGAACGACTTGCCTCGCCCTCGTGTGCGCGCTCGCGGCACGCGCAGTGCCCGGCCGGTCCGCAGGCATGCAGTCAGCTCGCGCTTCAGCGCTCCTCGGCCCTGGATGTAGAGCGCCTGGTAGATCGCCTCGTGGCTGATCCGCATCGTCGTGTCATCCGGATAGTCGCGCCGTAGCCGCTCGGCAATCTGCTGCGGGCTCCATGCCATACCCCAGCGCCGATCCTGCCGTCGCCCGTGCCGCCGTCCCTTCCACGGTACCGCCGGTCCGGGCAGCGCGGCCCCGCCAGGTGCCACGACAGCACCGGCCAGCCGGTCCTGCACATAGTCCCGCAGCGCCTCGTTGGTCGCCAGTTTCGCCGCTTTCGGGCGACGTGCCGCCCGCTCCGCATGCCACTGCGCCGTCGTCGCCCGGTAGTCCAGGTTGCCGCTCCGCGTCGCCGCGTTGCGCCGCAGCTCCCGCGAGATCGTCGACGGCGCTCGACCCAGACGGCGCGCGACCTCACGCACGCCAAAACCTCCCGCCCGCCACAGCGCGATATCCTCTCGCTCCGAAACAAGTCAGGGAGCGCCCCGAGGCGTGCCTTTGACGACGGCGACAGATGGGACGGGGCCATCCCGCCTGCCGCGCGAAACCACCGGAACCCGACCGGCTGCGATACACCGACCTTCATCGCCGCGTCCTCGCTCGATAGCCCCTCGGCGACCAACGCCCAGAACCGCCGCCGATGCTCCTGCCGCGCTACAGGAGGCCGCCCCGGCGACCGCAGCTTGTCCCGCAGCGCTCGCTCCGAACGTCTTCTCCCCGCCATCGCACCATCCTCCACCCGGGTGTTGCGATGACCGATTGAATCCACCGATTTAACTGCGTTCCAAATTTGCCCAAGCCTGCGTAGCAATGCCCCGCCTCGAAGACGCGGAAAAGGAATTCAGCGCTGATCTGGAGACGCGGAAAATAAACAAACCCATCATGTATGCAGGCGTGGATTTCTGTGATGCAAGGCTTTCCAACGGTGCCGGCTATGCTTACAAACAACTCTCCAGGCTCGATCTTCACGCTTAGAGAACTGCCTAGGTCGGATAGACGCTGAGTAGTTTCCCGCAGCCGGCCATCACAGCCCGACACGTCCGAGATGCGGACCCAAGAGTAGACACCGTGGTCATCGAAATATTTTGGATCGTCAATAGGACGCGGTGACGCACCCCGTTGGACTGGCGACAGGCGCTTGATGGCCAGGACCTGCCATTCAAGCGGCACCTGGGATAGCCACTCCACTCCGCTGTCCCGATACGCCGAATACGCCGGAATGCTCATGCCTTGCCGCCTCCAGCCGGTGGGGCCTTCCGCCGCTTCGGCAGTTTCTTCGCCGCGGCTTCCAACTGCCGCAGCGCATCCGCCTCGCCCTCTGCCTCCGCCTGCGCCCGCCGCCGCTCCGAGAACTTCTCGTATTCCTCCGCCGCCTTGCGATCCGCCGCCTCCCGCGTGACGCGCCCGGCATCGGGCAGCACGCCGCGGTCGTTGAAGCGCAGGAAGTCGTCCAGCCGGGTCTTCCAGTCACTGAGGAATACCTGCCGGCGCCGGCGCGCCTGGTCCTCGGCGAAGTCGAGGAACATGACCACGATGCGGTTCAGCTCGGTGATCTCCGCCGCCGTCAGGTAGTTCTTGGCGACGGTGACATCGCCCTTGCGCAGCGCCCCCGCCTTCCACGCCGTCAGCCCCATGTTGGGCTTGCCCGCATCGGCGCGGCTGGCGATCAGCTCCGGCGCCGTCTGGCCGGTCACGGCGAAATGCAGCTTGTTCTGCACCACCTGGAACACCGCCTGGGTTTCCTCGGCGCCAGGCACGTAGTCCGCGGCCAGAGCGATGATCTCGCGCACCCGCAGATAGACCCGCGCCTCGCTGGCGCGGATGTCGCGGATGCGTTCGAGCAGTTCGTCGAAATAGTCCGGCACCATCGGGCCGGGCGGGTTGCGCAGGCGTTCGTCATCCAGGACGAAGCCCTTGACCAGGTATTCCTCCAGCCGCGCCGTGGCCCATTGGCGGAACTGCGTGCCGCGCGGGCTGCGCACCCGGAAGCCGACCGCCAGGACGGCCGGCAGGCTGTAGTGCTGGATGGTGCGGGAGACCTGCCGCCGCCCCTCTGGGCGAACTATCAAGTAAGACTTGATAGTTGCCTCCGGAACGAGTTCGCCCTCGGCGTAGATGTTGCGCAGGTGCAGGTCGATGTTCTGCACGCTGGTCTGGAACAGCTCCGCCATCTGCGCCTGGGTCAGCCACAGCGTATCATCCGCGAAACGGCATTCCACGCGGGTGCGGCCATCCTCGGCCTGATACAGCAGCAGGGAGGAGGCCGGCGGGCCTTCGGCACCGCTCACGCCGCCAGCCCGCCGATCATCGCCAGGATGCGGTCGGTCACCTTCTTCAGGTCGGCGTCGATCTCGGCCAGAGGCCGCGGCGGTTCGAAGACGTAGAAGTGCCGGTTGAACGGGATTTCGTAGCCGGTCTTGGTCTTGTCCTCATCGATCCAGGCATCGGGCGCGTGGGGCAGCACCTCCCGTGCGAAGTAGGTGTCCACAGCCTCGGTCAGCGGCACGTTCTCGGTGTCCCGCAGCGCCGTGTCGGGCTGGAGTTTGCCCTTCTGCTTGCCCTTCTGGCCGAGGATGGGCCGGCCCTGTTCGTCCTTCAGCGGCCGCTCCACGGTGATGGTGCGGTAGCCGAAGGCCTCGTTGCGGAACAGGCGGGAGAGCGGGGCGAGCTTCACGGTGCCGCCCTCGGGTGCCGGCGGTGGGGCCTCGCCATCGCGCACCACCACGCGGCTGGTCTTGCCGTCCGCGGTGGTGAGGGTGGCGAGCTGCGCCTCGACGCCATCGCCGAACAGGCGGGTGACGGCGGCGATGTCGTCCTCCCCCATTTCCTTGCGCTTGGAGCCGAGGCTCTTGCGCATCTTCTGCCACAGGGCGGAGGCGTCGATCAGCTGCACCAGGCCGCGCCGTGCCTCCGGCTTCCGGTTGGACAGGATCCAGACATACGTCGAGATGCCGGTGTTGAAGAACATGTCGGTGGGCAGGGCGATGATCGCCTCCACCAGGTCGTTCTCCAGCACGTGGCGGCGGATCTCGCTTTCGCCCGAGCCGGCGCCGCCGGTGAACAGCGGCGAGCCATTGAGCACGATGCCGATGCGGCTGCCGCCATCCTTGGCCGGCCGCATCTTCGAGATCAGGTGCAGCAGGAAGAGCAGCGAGCCGTCGGAAATGCGCGGCAGGCCGGGGCCGAAGCGGCCGGCATGGCCCATCTGCTCGGCTTCCTTGCGGACCTCCTTCTCGACCTTCTTCCACTCCACGCCGAAAGGCGGGTTGGAGAGCATGTAGTCGAACTTCCGCCCTGCGTGCCCGTCATCCGACAGCGTGTTGCCGGCCAGGATGTTGGCGACGTTCTGGCCCTTGATGAGCATGTCCGCCTTGCAGATGGCGTAACTCTCGTCATTCAGCTCCTGGCCGAACATGGTCAGGGAGGCGCGGGGGTTGTGCTCCAGCAGGTGTTCGCCCGCGACCGAGAGCATGCCGCCCGTGCCCGCAGTGGGATCGTAGATGGTGCGGACCACCGGGTTGCCGGGGGTGAGGATGTCGCTGTCCTCGATGAACAGCAGGTTCACCATGAGGCGGATGACCTCGCGCGGGGTGAAGTGCTCGCCGGCGGTCTCGTTGGAGATTTCGGCGAACTTCCTGATCAGTTCCTCAAAGGCGAGGCCCATGTCGTGGTTGTTCACCACCGAGGGGTGCAGGGGGAAGCCGGCGAACTTCTCGGTCACCTGGTAGAGCAGGCCGGCCTTCTGCAAGCGATCGGTCTGCTCGGCGAAGCGGAAGCGCTCGAAGATGTCGCGCACCGCGGGGGAGAAGCCCTGGATGTAGGCGGCGAGGTTGGCGGTCAGGTGGTCCTGGTCCCCCATCAGCGTCTTCATGTCGAGCGGGGAGGTGTTGGCGAAGGGCACGCCGGTGAGGCGGATCAGGAAGGGCTCGGGGTTGATGCCGGCCGCTTCCTTCGCGGTCTTCTCGGCCATCACCTGTGCCTTGGTCGGCGCCAGCACGCAGTCGAGGCGGCGGAGGACCGTGAAGGGCAGGATGACCTTGCCGTACTCGGAAGGCTTGTAGTCACCGCGCAGCAGGTCGGCGACGGACCAGATGAGGGCGGAGAGGGATTGGGTTCTGGCTCATTGGCTCGATTCGCGCCCTGTCTCTGCGGGGCGGCCGGCGCCGCCATGTGTGCACGGTGCATGGTCGGGCTTCGGAGCGATCGCGGCAAGGCGGTGCGGTGGGCCTGCCGAAGCCCGCTGGCCGGGATGGCGCGGCGCCGTCAGCGGTGTCCCCCCACCAGCGCGACCTGTCAGCGCCGTCACGCCGCGCGCCGAGACCTGCGAGCACATCGAGACCTGCGAGCACATGGTGAGTCCAATCAGCAGAGCCGGTAGCGTGAAGCGTGCAACGGTGAACGCTCGGCGTCTCCCATCCCCCGTTGCGCGGCGGGGAGCGTGTCAAGAGCCCGTGCTTCCTGAACATCGAGAGATGGGGCCGGTGTTCCGTGTCGAGGGCATTTCTTGGATCTCGTTCCGTGATGCGGTCAAGTATTGATCAAAGTGCAGCTCGTCGAGACTATCTCGTGGTGATTTCTCGAGAAGAAGCACCTTCACAGTATGGCACGTGGCCTAATTCGCCGCGGGCTTCCGTCGACGTATCCTATACGCGCCCTGACTTTTGGGCGGGCCAACCACCTTTCGTGGAAGGGACTGCGGCGGATGGGTGAGGGGAGGAGCCCTCTGCACAAATCACCGCGGCGAGGGGTGCGCCGCATCGTGGTGGCGGGAGGGACAGAAATACTCGCGCGCGGCGCACTCAGTATTTCGAACAGCTTCGGGTAGGGCGATGGCGGCGCTCCCGCGGGCGCCATGGCGTCGGAGTGCAGGGAAGGTCTGCCAGAGCCTGCCGCTTGTGCCAGACCCCGCCTGGCTTGAAGCCACGGGCCCGCTGGATGGCGACCAGATCTCCGACCGTTCGGGCTTCGCGCAGCAGATCCTGAACGGGCGCCGAGCGGAGCGCATTCATTCTCGCCGCGGCGCCTGCCGTCACTTCGATCAAGGCGCCATCGCCGGTCATGGCAGGCGGCGCAGGTGGAGGCGTGGGTGCACCGCAAGACCGGCACGCTTCCGCCCCACGCCGTAGCATCGAGGCGCAACGGGTGCAGAAGGCTCTGCTCGTCCGTGCTTTCGACGGCCGGCGCAGCTGCTTAACGTCCAGGGACCATCGGTGCGGCGCATCGAGCAGACCGTGAGTGATGCTGTTGCCGGCATGGTCCAGAACGATCAGGGCGTCTTTGCCTGGCGCGGGCCGTAGGCCGCGGCCGACCTGCTGCAGGTAGAGCGTGAGTGACTTCGTCGGGCGGAGCAGGATGACCGCCCCGACCGCAGGCACATCCAATCCCTCGCTGATGAGGTCGGCCGCACAGAGCACCTTCACAGCGCCACTCGGGAGGCCGCTGATGGCGTTTTCGCGTTCTGCCGGTAGCCGAGTTGCCAGAGATTGCTACCGAGGCCACAGCGGCTTGGTAGTCGCGCAGCACCGTGTTGTCTGCGGGATCGGCGAGGGTCATTAGATCGGCATTCCGCCGGCGAACGTGACCCTGGCCATTCGCCGATAGGGCTTCTCGTAGGCAGGGCGCGACGCCGGGTTGCGAGGCTTGCACAAGGCAAGCAGACGAAGAGCGGCGCGTTGCTGCTCCATCAGCGTCCAAACGGGGTCCAGGATACTGAAAACGTCAGCAGCAGCGGGAAAAAACTGCCATTTCCGAGCTGCCTGACGCTGAAGTCTCAATGTTCAACACCCAGCGCGGCATGTCTGGGTGGAGCAGCGGCAGCAAAGCCGCGCAGAAAGCCGCGACCTCTTCCTTCGACGGTGGGTTTCTGACGAGCATGCTAAGAGGAAGCAGCCAATCGAGCAGATCCCGGGCGCCGACTCCGTCCCATGGCACGGCAGAGTATTCCGCCGCGAGTTCGACAACCTCATTCCAATCGTCGGCGTAGAGCGAAGGGCAATAGCGCTTGCTGCCGTGCCCATAGCTGTCGAACTCCAAGGGATTGATCTCGACGTCTACGGCCTCGGCCACCGCTTCAGACCATGAGGATGACGGAGTTAGCATCGGAGCCTGCCGCACGGCCGCCGGTCGCGCAGCGCTGGTGTGAGCGAGTTTGCTCATTGAGCGCTTCCTTCGGATTCAATAAAGGGGAGGCTGTCGAGTTCATCCTCGGATGGAGTGCCGAAGCCTGCGAGCCAAGTGGCCGTATCGACGCGCGGGCTAGGACGCGCGGCGCGCGGCGGCGAGGCACGCGTTTTCACTTCGCGACGGCACCAGTTCCGCCAGGTGCTGGACCAATCGACCTTCAACGCCGCCGGTCCGGCCTTCCCGCGCCAGTAGTCCCGAAACACGTCGGCGACGATGGGCGGATCCAGGCCGAGGCGCGTCGCAAAGTCGGTATCGGCGGCAGATGGCTTCCAGTCGCCTGGTAGGCGCGCGCCCCTGCGCGCCTCTCTCTGGTTCCCCTGATGGTTCTTTTGGTGGTTATTGGTGGTTCTGTATGAAGAATTTTCAGGGGTCCTGGGCGGAGTTTTCAGGGGTCCTCTGCGTAGATTTCCGAGGTCCCCCTGAAGAATCTTCATGGGTGGCGTTTCCGCGACCCTGGAAGAATTTTCCTGGGTCGGCACCTTGGGCCGATCGGGAGTGGGCGGTCCTTCAAGATGGAGTTTCCATTCGGTCGCGTGGCCCAGGCGCCGGTCTCCCGAAATGAGGCCCATCGCCTCGAGATCGGCAAGCACATCAAGAATGGTCCGTGTCGTCAGCCCGCTATCGGCGGCCAGCGTGCCAGCGCTGGGCCACGCCCTTCCAGTCGCCGATGCATAGTCCGCAAGAAGCAGGAGCACATGGGCGCGAGCACCACGAACCCTGAAATCCTCGCGTGGTACGCGTTTCGCAAGATTGAACAAATGAATCGCCATGATGCTCAGCCTCGCCGTGCCACGAAGGGGTTGAGGCGGAGGGCGTCGTTCGGCCCCGCAACCAGCGCCGGCCGCAGGGAGCCCAGCAGGCGGCGGGCTGCCTGCGCGTCAATGGGGATTTGCCGGGCTAGTCCCGCCGGATAGTGCCGGCGCAGGCGCCGTAGCGTGGCGATCACATCAGGCAGTGTCCCGCGGAGCGTTGTCCCTGGCTCAGTTGCGGCGGCGAAGACGATCTCGACGGCGAGGCCCGAGCCGATATCAGGGCGGTGCATGAGCCGGGTGGCGCAAAGCCATTGGCGGAAGCGATCGACGCGAATGGTGCACGGCACCTCCATCGTGCGGCGCACCTTTCCTGGCCGAAGGAGCGCGCCGATGCGGCGGCGCGGAGGCTGGTGCCGCTGAATGCCCCGCGGCTGGCTAGGACTGAAGCTGATCATCACGGTCTCCTCGTTTGGAGCCGGAGCGGTTGCGCTGGAATCTCCGATCTAGGCTGAGTATCTGATGGGTGTCACCGCCACCAAACCACACCCCGGCCGGGTCGCGCACTTTGCGCCCGGCGGTTTCAGTTCGACGGAATGCGGCCGAGGCCGGTGGTGACAATGGCCAGAATTGTCACCGCGAGAAGCAGAGTGGCTCCTGCCAGGAGTGAGAGGGCGGCGGCGAGGCGGGGGCGAAAGCGCGCTGACCGGTTCGTGGCCATCGCGTTAAACCCACCGATCGTTTGCGGAACACCGGTCACTGTTGGCCGATTTTCCGGCATTCGCGAAGACGGAACCCAGCGTGCCGAGCGCATCGCTGTAGGGGTTCGCGTTGGCCGTGTCGGCGCCGGCCGAGACGGTGCCCTGCGTCAGCTCGTTCTGCGCCTGCACCCCGCCGATGGTGCCGGTCAGATCCGCCTCGGTGCGCGCGCCGGACAGCCCGGTTTCCGCGATGCGGTTGCCCTGCCCGACTTCGGGGTTGGCGATCGCGCCGCCCTCCTGCGCGCGCACCGTGGCCAGGCCGGTGCGCGCCCTATCCGCGCTGCTGCGTGCCGCCTGCAACGCGGACAGGCGCCAGTTGTCGTTGGTCTGGGTCGCGTTCGCCACGAACCGCCGATCGGCCTCCATGACGCTAGCCACCCCCGCGCGCCCGGCGCCGCGCAGCCCAGAGGCCGCGAGGATTGCCTGACTGTTCCGGTTGAGGTCCCGCGCGATCTGCTCAGCCTGGGTCAGGCCGCGATAGGTCGGCAGGGAAACGGGCCGCTCGACCAGCAGCGGCGCGATCGTATCGGCATAGTTCGTGGTGCCGGCCCCGCTGGCAGCGATGCCGCGCTGAGCAGCCGCTTCCTGCCGGTCCTGCGCCTCGCGCGTCGCATCAAGGCCCATCTGCTGCGAGCGGAGCAGCGCCTTGGCCTGGATCTGGGCTGCGAGCGTGGATGCGTCGCTGTGCGTGCGCGCCGCACTGTTGTTCGCGGAGACGCCCGGCAGCGCGCCGCCAACCGGCGCGGCCACACGGGCAACCGTGCCGGCCCCGCTCAGCAGGCAGCCCCAATTCCAGCCCGAGCCGCTGCTGCCGGCATCGCCCAGAGCCGCGGCCTGCTCCGGCGACAGCCACTCGAGCGGGAGCGGCAGGGCCTCCGCCGCCGCGGGAAGTCACACCGACCAGGCCGGCGCTGTCGCCGGCACCGCTCCCGAACAAACCACCGATTCCGTCGATCAGATTATTGATGTCCCAGGACATGGCCTTAGGCCTCCCCAGCGCCGAGGAGCGAGCGGAGGCTCGCGACGACAACGAGGCGGCGGCCGCCAACCTTCCTGGTCTGCAGCCTCCCTGCGCGAATCCAGAGCCAGGCGGTGGAAGCCGCGACGCCGGCGGCGTCTGCAGCCTGCTTAGGGCTGCACGTCAATTGGTGGGGTTGGATGGGTGCGACCGCCCGTTTGACGCGGGGGCCGGAAGCGTTCTGGTTGATGGCGTTGGCGGAGCGCATCGGTGGTCCTCTGAATTAGGCCGCACCACTGCGGCCTGGACCAACCAGAGATCACACGGACGTCTGGGTTACCCTCCCCAAAAAGGAGTTTGATGAGCGCATTTTTGGCTGGGTTGCGGACTATCTGTTCGCTGTGATGGGCCTTTTTCCTGGATTTCTCGTAGCAGCGACAAGGGCGAATCGATCGCTGCACTGCATTCTCGGCAGTGCCAATGCGTTTGGCTTGGCGAGGGGAGGGCTGTCCCTCATCGATCGCGATCGACCAACCTGGTGAATGAAGCGCCCCGCGGGACCGCTTGGATCAGTTCCCGGCGATTGCGAGAAGGCCTTGGCGTAAAGCGCTAGAAGCCATCGATCGAAAGCTTGCCTCTCAACGTCTGTGCGGTCGCCAGCTCTGCGTGGCGGGCGTTGTCGAAGTTCATCGATTGCTAAGCGCAGCCGAATTGGCAGGTCGGTAAGCCATTGACCGTGGAGCTTCGCCACCACGAGTGCGCTTTCGGCAAACTCGAGTGACCTGATCAGGCCAACAATCCTCGCATTTGAGGGCCGAGGCCCAGACGCACCGCCCATTAGTAGCCAGAGGTAGGCGCCGGCCAGTTCTTCCTCCCAGGCGTCTCGCTCTGAGGCGCCGAGCTGAAGCCGGGGGCGCCCTCAATTCTGTGCCGCGCGCAGCGCGCGAGTTGCGAGATCAGGAGGAACGAGAAGTTGGCCGTCCGGCGCCGAACATCTCTATTGGCGCGGGGATCCTTCGGCGCACGCAACAGCGCCTCGACAGATATCGACCGCAGGGCATTGGTCATGCGGAAGTTTCCACGTTCGAGCTTCGAAGATTTGGAACGGCGAGGCACAGCAATCCCGGCCCGCGCGCGCTGGCCAACTCTTTCCATGCCGAAATCCACTCGCGATCCAATCATGTGGTTGGCGCTGGATCGTGGGACGGAGCGGGTCAAGCCTGTTCGCGTCGGGCCCGCTGCTGCGCCCGGCTGCGTCGCATTTCGGGTCGAGCAATCTGCCGATACTGTTCGTCGGCCCGCGCGTTCGCCTCGCGAGCTGCATGATGCGCGCACAGAGCATGGGACAGTGTCGTCATGATAGCGGCCTCGGCCAGCATGTCGGCAGGTGTGAGTAATCGTTCCGTTCTTCCCCATGGATCACGCCGATGGAACTCAGTCGTGCAGGTCCCATAGCAATCAACTGCGTAGCGGACCCTCTCGCCGCCGGCCCGGGAGAATTCGAGCACGCATCGGTCGATGCCCATTTCTTCCTGCGCCGGATGGAAGGCGCCAAGAGACCGCGATGGCCCCCATTCGTGCAAGGCTACCGTCCGGGTGAAGCGCCATGATTCCAGCGGCGTTGAGTGTTGGCCAGAGTGCAGCCGCGGTCGTGCGGTGGAGATCGCCGCTCCGCGCCTCGTAGGCGCCGACGAGATCAGTTAGGGCTTCAAGCACGAGATCGTCCTCCTCAGCGGTGTGATGGCGCGCACCGGATCCGCTCCGGCACGGATTGATCATGCGCTGGCGACGGCTG
>CAVSZN010000004.1:0-16843 GCA_963732425.1 uncultured Alphaproteobacteria bacterium | reverse complement strand
CGGCGGCGACCGGCGCCTCCCCCGGCCACCATGGGCGATCACCAGCGAGGCGCCGGTCGCCGCCGCGCGCACTGCGTCGGCCCGTCCTGCGGGGTCGGGCGACCACCGCGTCTCGACGGCGACGCCGAGCCGCCCGGCCGCCCGCGCCAGCCCGGCGACGCCAGCGGCGTTGAACGCACCCGCGCCGGGCCGCCCGAAGAGACGGCGCGGATCACTGGGCGGTGATGCCGAGCGCAGCGCACCAGCCCGCCGATCTGCTGCACGTCATTGGCGACGAAGGCGGTGAATTCCGCCTGGGTCATCGGGCGATGGGCGATGCCGTGCTCGACCAGGCGCTGGCGCACCGCCTCGGTCTGCATCGCGGCGTTGGTCTCGGTGTTCAGCCGCTCGGCGATCGCCGGCGGCAGGCCGGCGGGGGCGGACAGGCCAAGCCAATTCTCCACCAGCAGGTCCGGCATGCCGGCCTCCGCGGTGGTGGGAACGTCGGGGGCCATCGGTTCGCGCACCCGGGCGGTCACGGCGAAGGCGCGCAGGCGGCCCTCGCGGATATGCTCGACATTCTGCGGCAGCGTGTCGAAGGCCATCGGGATATTTCCGCCGAGCAAGTCCGCCTGCATCGGCGCGCTGCCGCGATAGGGCACATGGGTCAATGCCGCGCCGGTCTGGCGCTCGAACAGCGTGCCGGCGATATGCGCCACCGACCCGGCACCGGAGGAGCCATAGCCAGGCGGCGTGCGCTGCGCCTTCACCCAGGCGATCAGCCCAGCCAGGTCGGTCGCCGGCACCAGGCTGCGGTTGGCCACAACCATCAGCGGCGTCGCGCCGATATAGGCGAGGTGGGTGAAGCCGGTGACCGGGTTGTAGGTCACATTGGGGTAGATCGGCGGCGACGAGGTGATCGGCGCGGTGTTCGACAGCAGCAGCGTGTAGCCATCGGCCGGCTGTTGCGCGACATGCAGCGCACCGAGCGTGCCGCCTGCCCCTGGTCGGTTGTCCACCACGACGCGCCCGTTGATCCGCGCGGACAATGCATCGGCCAGCACGCGGGCTACGATGTCCGACGACCCGCCCGGCGGGAAGACCACGACAATGCGGACGGGGCGCGACGGCCAGGCCTGCGCCTGCGCTCCCTGCACGGCGAACAGGCAGGTGAATGCCGCAAGCAGCGGCAGGATCAAACGGCGCATGGCAATTCTCCGAGTGGCACAGGTCGGAGCGCTGCAAGCCCGATGCCGCGGTCAGCCGGGCGGCCAGGCGGCCTTCGGCATGCGGTCCATCGCGGCGGTATCGGGTTCGATCGCCGCGCCGAGGCCCTTGGCATCGACCACCGGGCCGAGGTCGAGCATGCCCTCGCGGATCGCCAGCCGCGGCCCGTGCGGCGTGTCGGCATAGAGCGCCGGGATGGGCTTCCATGAAGCGCACCGCCTCGGCCTTGGGGCGGCCGGCGAAGCCATCGACGAAGTGATGTCCGTTGCGCTCGACATGCACGAGGCCCATCGCGCTGACCAGCGCCAGGTCCTGCTGAACGCAGACGCCGGCGAGCGTCGTCAGATCCTCTGCGCTCATGAAGTAGCGCGGCTCGGCCTCCGCCGCGTTCCACGCGCGGCAGCGCGCGAGGTTGACCAGCGACCGCCACACCCCCTTGCACGCCTTGGACGATATGCCGGTGTAGCCCAGCGCCTTGGCCTGCACGAAGGCATCGAGCGGCCCGTCGCTCTCGTCCACGATCACCGGCCGCGCGGCGGCGAGCGCGCCCATCGCGCCTTCCAGTGCCCGGGCGCGCTTCACCGGCTGCTCGATGAAGGCGATCGAGGCGTTCAGCCGCGCCAGCCGCGGTTCCGCCTGCATCGCGCGCCACAGCGCGAGCACGCCCGTCGGCATCCTCATACTGTTCATTGCCGTCGAGCGAGACGTGATAGCCATGGAGCCGGTCGAGCACCGAGGCGATGCGGCACAGCCGGTCCACATCGGCCGCGACATTGCCGCCGACCTTCAGCTTCCACCAGGCTGTGGCGATAGGTGGCGACGACCTCCTCCACCGTCTCCGGCAGGCCGTCATTGACGCGCTCGGCCTGGTCGGCGGCGGTGATCGGATCGACCAGCCCGACGGTGTGGCGCGCATGCATCCGCCGCGCCGGTGTCAGCGACGCGAGCATCGCGCCGAAATCGTAGCCGGCGAGGTCGGGCACCACCGCATGCGGCGCCATGCCGCCGATATTCGCGCGCAGCCCCTCGGCGAAGGACAGCCCCGTTCGCCTTGAGCAGCGCATCCAGCATGGCGCGGTCCAGCAGCGCGCGGCCATAGGCGGCGATCAGCGGGTTCAGCGCCTTCCGCGCCACAGGCCGCGACATGCGCGGCATAGGCATCCGCGTAATGCCCGAAGGCGGTGTTGGCGCCGGCCGCCAGCGTGGCGTCGCAGGCGATCTCCAGCGCGCGGCGCAGCTGGTGCTCGTTCTGCGCGTCGGTCCATCGCGGGTCCTTGTCGAACCACTTGGCCGCGAGCGTTTCCGCCGCGATGCCCCAGTGCTCGCCGCCGCCGTCGATCGCGATGCGCGCGCGGACCACCGCCTGGCGCCCATGCGTGACGGTGATGACGCCGAAGCGGAACGGCATGCGCAGCCTGAACGGCCATTCGAAGCGCTCGACCTCAAGCAGGCGGAAGCGGGGCGCGGTCATGCGATGGTCTCCTCAAGCGCGCGGAGGTAGCCGATGGCGCGCGCCGCGCTGGTCGGCCCATCCGGCACGTAGTCGAAGGGTTCGACCGCCGCGAAGCCGCCATAGCCGGTTGCGCTTCAGCGCGGCGAGCACCGGCCCGAAGCGGTCGTTCCCCTGCCCCGGCCCGCGCCTGTTGCGGTCGTTGAAATGCACATGCGCGATCACGCCGGTCGGCACGAAGCGTTCGAGCAGGGCGGCGACGGCTCTCGCTCTCCCCATTCCCGGCCGAGCAGGTGTCGAGCATGGTCCGCAGCGCCGGATTGCCGATGCGCTCGACGATCGCCGCGCCCTCGGCGACCGACGTGCACCAGTTCGTCTGCCCGGGATCGAGCGGTTCCACGCAATAGGTCACGCCATGCCGCGCGGCGGCGTCGCCGGCCTTGGCCATCGCTTCCTCGGCGCGCGCCGCGTCGCCATCGGCGGCGACACGCGCGCTGTCCCGGCGAGCCATGCACCAGCAGCGTCGCGCCGAGATCCGCGGCGAGGCCCACCAGCCGTTCCATCACATCGAGCGTCTTCGCGCGCAGCGCCGGATCGGCGCTGGTGATCGACAAGCCCGCCGGCGCCAGCAGCAGCCAATGCAGGGAGGTGATCGCGGTGCCCGCCTCCGCCGCCGCACGGCGCAGCTCGACGCGGCGCGCGGCCGGCAGCAGGTGCGGCGCCTCGGCATCCAGCGTGAAGGGTGCGACTTCCAGCCCGTCATAGCCGAGCGAGGCCGCGAGCGCGCATTGCGCCTCGAAGGGCAGGTCGCGCACGACCTCGTTGCACAGGCTGATGCGCATCAGGCGACCTCCTCCAGCGCGACCACGCGCCCGTCCCGCGCGGAACGTCGCGCCGCGTCCATGATCCGCGCCGGGCGCCACCGCGCCGGACCGCAGCCCGGCCTCCGGCGCGCGCCGGCTCCGCACCGCCTCGATGAAGGCGGCGAGTTCCGCGGCCACCACCGCGACCGGATCGGCCGCCGGCACGCCGGGGTCCTCGCGCGGCGCCGTGCCGCGGCAGCCAGGCGCCGTGCTCGCGCCGGCGCATGCGCGCCGCGGCGCAGGGCGAAGCTCTCGGCGGCGAAATCCACCTCGGCGAGCGCGGCACTGCCCGGCGACCATCACTTCCTTGCGCGTCTCCGCGCCTGGCACCACCGCATCGGGCCAGCGGCCAGGCAGCACGCAGCCGGCCTCGATCATCGCCGTCAGGCCCGGAGGGAAACATCATCTGGATCACCGCCAGATCCTCGCGCCCGCGCCCGCAGCGGGTCGGACAGCGTGGCGAAGACGCGATCCGGCGCCTGCCCGGCGATCCAGGGCAGCAGGTCGGCGAAATGCACCGCGTCGTTCAGCAGCGCGCCGGAATCGCCGCGCGCGCGCTTCACGCCCGAGAAGCGCGCCGCCAGGTAATGCAGCGCGCCGAACTCGCCCGTCCGCCACCATGCGGCGCAGCGCGATCGCCTTCGGGTGGAAGCGGAAATACAGCCCGACCTGCGCGATGCAGCCCATCTGCCTCGGCCAGGTTCGGCGAGCGCCGCGGCCTCGGCCGCCGTCTCCGTCGCCGGCTTCTCCAGGAACAGGTCGCGCCCGGCGAGCAGCACGGCGGTCGCGACCGGCACATGCGTCGGCACCGGCGTCACGACGATCGCCGCGTCGCAGGCATCGAGGCCGGCTTCGATGCTGGCGGCCACCGGCAGGCCGGTCGCCGCGGCGACCGCGCCATCGGCATCGAAGGCCATCGCCGCCACGCCGAGCCGTCGCAGCGCCGCGAGATGCACGCGCCCGAAGGCGCCGCAGCCGATCAGCAGCAGGCGTGGATCGCTCATGGCGCGAAGTGGGCCGCCATCGCGCCGGCGCGTCAAGCACTTGACGTCGGGCGCCACCGCATCGTCGCATCCGCCGATGCATCCGCGCCCGATGACCGAGGCCGACCTGCCGCGCGCCGCCGCGCTCTCCCGCCTGATCGGCTGGAACCAGGTCGGGCGCGACTGGTCGCTGTTCCTGCGCGACGGCGAGGGCTGCGCGATCGATGACGGGCAGGACGCGCTCGCCGCCACGGCCGCCGTCATCCGCTATGGCGAGGACCTCGCCTGGATCTCGATGGTGCTGGTGCGGCCGGACCAGCGCCGGCGCGGCCATGCCACCGCGCTGATGCGCTGGGCGGTCGAGACGCTGCGCGGCACTGCGCTGCGCCGCGCTCGATGCCACGCCGGCGGGGCGGGAGGTCTATCGCCAACTCGGCTTCCGCGACCTCTGGGGCTTTGCGCGCTGGTCGCTGCCGCGCGCCCTTGCCGACGGCGCCCGGCGTGCGGCCGCTGCGTCGAGGACGATTGGCCGGCGGTGCTCGCGCTCGACGCCGCGGCCTTCGGTGCGCCGCGCGCCGCGGCTGCTGCGCGACTTCGCCGCGCGCCTGCCGCAGGCCGCCTTCATCGCCGAGGATGGCAGCGGCTTCGCCCTCGGCCCGCGATGGCGCGCGCGGCCCGCAGATCGGCCCCGTCGTCGCGGCGGACGATGCCACGGCGCGCGCGCTGATCGCCGCCGCGCGCAACGCGCTGCCCGGCGCGGCCGTGCTCGACCTGCCCGATGCGCGGCGCGGCCTCGCCGACTGGCTGACGCAGCCATGGCGGCGCGGTGCTGCGGCCCTTCACCCGCATGGCGCTCGGCGCCGACACGCCGGGCGATGCCAGCGCCGATCGCCGCCGTGGCCGGGCCGGAATTCGGCTGACCGCCCGGCTTGACGAGGCCGCCTGGGGCGCCGCACCATCCGTGGTAACTGACAGGTTACTGATCGACGACGCCGCGGCAAACGCGGCGCGGAAACGAAGGAAAGGTCGAAGACATGCTTCGCAGGCATCTTCTCGCTGCCACTGCCGCCGGTATCGCCGCCCCCGCCACGCTGCGCGCCCAGGGCGCCGCCTGGCGGCCGGATCGCCCGGTGACGCATCATCGTTCCCTGGGCCGCCGGCGGCTCGACCGACCAGATGGCGCGCATCGTCGCCGCCGAGCTGGAAGCGCCGCTCGGCCAGCGCGTGGTGGTGGTGAACCAGCCCGGCGCCTCGGGCTCGATCGGCACGCGCAATGCGCTGGAAGCGCCGAAGGATGGCCTGACCTGGGCCGCCGGCGCCGCCGTCGATGTCGGCTGCTACAAGGTGCTCGGCCTGCTCGACACCGCGCTGTCGGATTGGAACCTGTTCTTCGCCGTCGCCAATGTGAACGTGCTGGTGGCCAATCCGCAGGCCGGCTTCCGCGACTTCGGCGCGGCGCTCGAGGCGCTGAAGACGCGCGGCCAGGGCATCGGCGTCGCCACCGCCGGCGTCTCCTCGGCCGGGCACAACATGCTCGAGGCGCTGCGCGCCGCCACGCCTGGCCTGCAATACCGCCACGCCACCTATGACGGCGGCAACCCGGCGATGATCGCGACGGTGTCGGGCGAGACGCCGCTCGGCGCCGTGCTGCTGGTCGAAGCCGCCGAGATGATCCGCGCCCGCCGGCTGATCCCGCTCGCCGTGCAGTCGGACAATCCGGTGACGCTCGCCGCGCAGGGCAGCACGCCGGCGATCGAGATCCCCTCGGTGCGCCGCTGGATCCCGAACATGCCCGCGCCGCTCAACTATTTCGGCATCTGGTCGCCCGAAGGGCGTGCCGGACAACTGTGGTGCAGACCATGACGACGATCTGGCGCGACACCATCGCCAATTCGCAGCGCCTGAAGGACTACGCCAATTCGCGCGCCGCGCTGTTCACGCCGCTCTATGGCCAGCAGGCCTTTGACGAGGCGTGGAAGATGGTCCGCCAGACCGCCTGGCTGTATTTCGACGGCGGCAAGGCGCGGGTGAGCCCGGACACCGTCGGCATCGCGCGTCTTTGATGCGCGGGCCGGGCCTGGCCCGCGGGGTGCGCGCATGAGCGAGGCCGGAGCGCGACCTCCCCCTCCGACGGGGAGAAGGCGCCCGCATCGCCGCGGGCGGACCTCGTCACCGCGGCGGTGCTGTTCGCCCTCGGCATCGCCATCGTGGTGCAGGCCTGGCAGATGCCGCGCTTCATCGAGCAATCCGGCACCGGCCTGACCGCGCCGGGCATCGTGCCCGGCTTCTACGGCGTGGTGATCGCGCTGCTGTCGGTGGTGCTCGGGCTGCGCGCCATCGGCCGTGGCGGCTGGGCGGTGCGCGGCAGGCGGCGGCGGGCAGTGACGCGCCGATCGGCCGGCGCCTCGCCACCGCGGCGGTGCTCGGCCTGGTCTATGCCGGCGTCCTGGTTGGGCGGCTGCCGTTCTGGCTGGCCTCCGCGCTGTTCGTCTTCGCCTTCACCACGGCCTTCGAGTGGGAGCAGGGACCGCAGGGCCGGGTGCGCCGCGTCATCGAGGCCGCGCTGATCGGCATCGGCACCGGCGTCGCGGTGACGCTGGTCTTCGAGAAACTCTTCCTGCTGCGGTTGCCCTGATGGATGCGCTTGAACAATCTGGCCGGCGGCTTCGCCCATGTGCTCGGCGGCGGGGCGATCTTCCATGCGCTGTGGGCGACGCTGGTCGGCATCATCATCGGTGCGCTGCCGGGGCTGACCGCGACGATGGGCGTCGCGCTGCTGACCACGCTGACCTTCGGCATGGGGCCGGACAAGGCCATGCTGGTGCTGATCTGCGTCTATGTCGGCGCGATCTATGGCGGGTCGCGCAGCGCCATCCTGCTGAACATTCCCGGCACGCCGGCCTCGGCGGCCTCGACGCTGGATGGCTTTCCGCTGGCGACGCAGGGGCTCGCCGGGCGGGCGATGGGCATCTCCACCACGGGGTCCTGGTTCGGCACGCTGTTCGGCACGGCGATCCTCGCGCTGTTCGCGCCGTCCTTCGGCGAATTCGCGCTGCAATTCGGATCGTACGAGATGTTCTGGGTGGCGCTGTTCGGCATCGTCATCGCCGGATCGCTGTCGGGCGGCGATGCGCTGAAGGGCTACATCGCCGGCTTCATCGGCTTGTTCATCGCGACGATCGGGCAGGAGACCAACCACGCCTATGCCCGCTTCGCCTTCGGCAACGCGGACCTCGCCGGCGGGCTCGGCCTGCTGCCGGTGCTGGTCGGCGTCTTCGGCGTGGCGGAGGTGCTCTCGGCCATGCGCGGCCCGGCGGTGAAGGCGGTGTCGTCGAAGATCGACAGCGTCATCCCGCGCATCCGCGACGTCACGCAATACTGGAAGACCATCCTGCGCTCCGGCGCGCTCGGCACCTTCATCGGCGCCATGCCGGGCCTCGGCGAGGACATCGCCGCCTGGACCTCCTATGCCGCCGCCAAGCGCGCCAGCAAGGAACGCGAGAAATACGGCAAGGGCAGCATCGAGGGCCTGATGGCCGCCGAGACCGGCGAGAGCGCCTGCGTGCCCGGCGCGATCATCCCGGTCCTGACGCTCGCCGTGCCCGGTTCCGCGCCGGCCGCGGTGCTGATGGCGGCGATGATGATCCACGGGCTCAATCCGGGGCCGATGCTGGCGATCACCGCGCCGGAATTCATCTACCAGATCGTCGCCATGCTGGTGATCGCCGATGTGGTGAAGATGTTCTACGGCCTGGTGCTGGTGCGCCCGCTGCTGTGGATCCTGCTGATCCCGCGCGTCGCGGCTGATGCCGGTGGTCTTCGTGCTGTGCACGGTCGGCGCCTTCGCCATCACCTCGCGGCTGTTCGACATCTGGGTGATGCTGGGCGCGGGGCTGCTCGGCTTCGTGCTGCGGGAACTGCGCTTCCCGATGGCGCCGCTGGTGCTCGGCATCGTGCTGGGGGACCTGCTCGACAAGAACCTGCTGCGCGGGCTGGTGCTGTCGGGCGGCGACCTCACGCCCTTCTTCACGCGGCCGATCAGCATGGGGCTGTGCGTGCTGACGCTGCTGGCGGCGGCCTGGTCGATCCCGGGGCGTGACGGGCATCTTCCGGCGGCGCGCGACGCCGTAATGCCGGCCGGCGAAGGTGCCGGATGTCCAGCAAGCGAAGCAGGCAAGCAGGCCGCCGAAGACACGGGCTGGCGGCCCGGGAACCACGCCCCGGGCGTTCGGGATCGGGACGGCATAGCGGATCAGGTGACGTCACCGCGTCGGCTGGCGGCACCCGCGCCATCGGGCGGCCGGCGCGCTTGCCGAACGAAGGCCGCGTCAACCCAGCCGCTTGCGCAACCGGTCCATCATGGCGGCGGTGACGATGCCGTCGATCGTGTCGCCATTGTCGCGCTGAAGCTGGATCACGGCGGCCCGCGTGGCGGGACCGAAGACACCATCGACATCGAGGTCGAGGCCGAGAACCTGGTTCAGCGCGTTCTGCAACTCCCGCACCTCCGGCCCGCGATCGCCGAAGTCAAGCAACGACGCCTTGGCCGCCGCCGGCGCGCCGCCAAGCAGGCCGGACTTGCTCCATTCCTCCATCTTCTGGTCCGACGCCTCGAAATGCATCGCGTCCTCGACGGGAAACGCAGCCCCCCAGAAGAAGCCGTGGCGATTGAAGATGGGATGGATGGCGATCAGCCCCTCCTGGGCGCGGCCATCGCCACGCTTGTCGAGCACGCCTTCGACCTTCAGGTCGATCGCCGTCCCCCAGGAATGATTGCTGATGGCGGATGTGCTGCCCCGGACGAAGCGGCAGCACAGCATGCCGGCCGATGTCAGCGCGGCGAAAACCTCCGGCTGTTCAGCCTTCACATCGACGAAGATCGCGCGGAGCGTCTCCACCGCCGGGCGCAGCCCGGTGACCCTGAACGGCCCGACATCCTGCGTGACGACCAGTTCCAGCAGCTTGTTGTTGGTCGGCGCGCGGCATTCCTGGTCGTAATTGCCGCGGGGATTGCCCAGCACGCGCAGCATCGTGCTGTTGCGCGCGCCGCGGAGGTCTCCGTTGAGTGTCATGCGGCCGGCACCAAGGTCGACCGCGCGGGAAAGACCAGCCATGACGCACCTCGTCGAATGACGGCCACATCATAGCGTTGTTGCAATTACGAATCCATCAGGAAGGCGCCCGGCGCACGCCGATCCTCTCCAGCCGATGCGCATCCGCCGCGTTCACCGCATTCTCCGGCATCTCGCCCCGCGCCAGCGCGGCGATCTGGTGCACCGTGTCCATCGCCTGGTGTTCCATCGCCTCGGGCGTCATGCCGGCGATGTGCGGCGCCGCCAGCACGTCGGGCCGGCGCGCGAGAAAGGCCGATGGCCGCTGGTCCGCCGCGCGGCCGACATCCATCGCCGCGCCCGACAACTGGCCGCTGTCGAGCGCGGCTTCCAGCGCCCGTTCATCCACCAGTTCCCCGCGCGAGAGATTGATGAAGCGCGCGCCGCGCTTCATCCGCGCGAAGGCCGCCGCATCGAACAGGTCGCGCGTCTCGGGGCTGGAGATGGCCAGGCAGACGACGATGTCGGCCTCCGCCAGCACATCGGCGAAGTCGCGCTTCGCGATGCGCGGGTCCTCGACGCTGGCATAGGGGTCCGACACCAGCACGCGCATGCCCAGCGCCAGCGCCACCTCCGCCAGCCGCCGCGCGATCCGCCCATAGCCGACGATGCCGAGCGTCGCCGCCGACAATTGCAGCCCCATCCGGCCCTGCGGTTCCTCGCCGCGCCGATAGGCCTGGATATAGCCCGACAGGTCGCGCGCCAGATCGACGATGAAGCCGATCCCGACTTCCGTGACGCTGTCGACGAAGCCGGGTGTCGCGCGCGTCACCAGCACGCCCGGCGGCGCTCGCGGCCGGCACGTCGATGGTGCTGATGTCCACCGCGACGCGCAGGAAGGCCACGAGATCAGGCGCGGCGGCGAAGGTCTCGGCGTTGCCCGGCGTGGCGCGGTCGGCGACGATCGCCTGGCAGCCGCGCGCGGCCTCGGCCAGCGCGGCGCCGGTCAGCACGGTGGTGCCGGGGTTGCGCACCACCTCGGCATGCTGTTGCAGGGCGGCCAGCGCGCGCTCCCCGTAATAGCCGGCGAACATCTCGGGCGTATGCGCCAGGAACACGCGCAGCATGGCCGCTTCCTTCCGACTTCATGCGCGCGATGATGACGGGGATACGGCCCGCTGTCAGCGGGTCGACGGGCATGCCCTGCACCTGCCATTCGCGCACCGCCTCGAGCGGCCAGAGCAGCATCAGCACGTTGAGCGCGAGGTTGTCGCGGATCACCCAGGCGGCGAGGCCTTCCATGCCGATCACGATGAGCGACCGAGGCCAGCACCGGCAGCCGCGCGGCGAGGAAGAACCCCACCAGCATCGCCACGCCATCGCCGAAGGAATTGACGATGCTGTCGCCATAGTAGTCGAGCGAGGCGGTCACCTCGCGGTAGCGGTCGATGATGAGCGGCGGTGTTCTCCAGCACCTCCCACCCGCCTTCGAGCAGCATCGCCACCACCGCGCGCCACGGCACGCGTCCAGCCCGGCAGCAGCCAGCGCAGCGCGGCGTAGAACAGGAAGCCATGCGCCAGGTGCGACAGCGTGTACCAATCCGTCAGGTGCTGCGAATTGCCCGAGGACCACACATCGCCATGCCACAGGCTGACATAGCCGCAGGTGCAGATCGGCACGCGCCCCAGCGCGAATTCGCTGCCGGCGACCGCGGCGAGGATGCCGATGATCGCCGCCCAGGGCCACCAGCGCCGGTTCACGCGCGCCACCGCGCCAGCATCATCATCGCGCCCCCCGCCAACAGCCCCCAGAAGGCACCGCCGATGCCGAGGAAGGCAACACCCGATGCGGTGACGACGAAGCAGACCAGCGCCGCCTCCCGCCCCTGCGGCGCGTGCACCGCGCCCAGCATCGCGCCGCCGAACGGCCCCAGCAGCGCGAGCCCCGCCACCGCCTGGATCAGCACCGGCGGCGCCGCGGCGACGAAGGCCGTCACCGCCCCCGCCAGCAGCCCGAACACGACATAGACCGCCCCGGCCACCACCGCCGCCACCCAGCGCCGCGCCGGGTCCGGCCCCGCGCCTTCGCCCGCGCACAGCGCCGCGGTGATCGCCGCGAGGTTCACCGCATGCCCGCCGAACGGCGCGCCGGCCAGGCTGAACAGCCCGGTCGTGGTGAACAGCGGCCCCGCCTCCGGCCGGTAGCCATTGGCCGACAGCACCGCGAGGCCCGGGATGTTCTGCGAGGCCATGGTCACGATGAACAGCGGCAGCGCGATGCCGGTCAGCGCCGCGACCGAGAAGGACGGCAGCACGAATTCCGGCTGCGGCATCCAGCCGGCCGTCGGCAGCGGCGCCGACGTCGCGATCACCGCGACCGCCACCAGCACCGCCGCCGGCACCGCCAGCACCCGGTTGATCCGCGCCATCACCGCCCAGGCCAGCACGATGGCGAGCCCCGCCGCCGGCTGTTCCGCCACCGCCCGCACCGGCGCGAGGCACAGCGTGAACAGGATGCCCGCCAGCATCGCATTGGCCAGCGGCGCCGGGATCGCCGCCACCGCCCGCCCGAGCGGCTTCCACAGCCCCGCCAGCGTCAGCAGCACGCCGCAGACCAGGAAGGCGCCCACCGCCTCGGCGAAGCCGCCCGCCGGGGCCGCCGTCGCCGCCAGCAGCGCCGCCCCCGGCGTCGACCAGGCCACCGAGATCGGCAGCCGCAGCCGCAGCGACAGCAGCGATGCCCGCCAGCCCCATCGCGACCGACAGCGCCATCAGCCCCGAGGCCGCCTGGGCCGGGCTTGCCCCGACCGCCACCAGCCCCTGCAACACCACGGCGAAGGAGGAGGCGAACCCCACGAAGCCGGCGAGCAGCCCGGCCGAGACCGCCTGCATCAGCGTCGCCCCTTCGGCAGCGTGTCGAGCACCGCGGCCATGCGCGCCGCGGCCTCGGGCGTCACCTGGCGGATGTCGCGCGCCAGCCGGTTGGCGAAGTCCGTCACCGCCGGGTCGAGCCCCGCCGTGTCGAGCACCACCCGCGGATGCGATTGCCGCGCGAGCCGCGCCAGTTCCTCGGCATCATCCCAGATCAATCCGAAATACTCGTTCACCTGATGCACCAGCCCCGCCGAGGGGCGGCCGCGCCGGCCATGTTCCAGCGCGGAGAGATACGCCGCCGAGACCTGCAGCGCCGCCGCGAGGTCCTTCAGCGTGACGCTGCGCTGCGCGCGCAGCACCCGCAGCCTGGCGCCGAAGGGCGTCATGCCGGGACGGGCGGGGGCGGGGCGGCGCGGGGCATCGGGAGCGTTGTCGGCGATCCGGGGAGGGGTCGGCAAAACGTGCGGATGGCCCACTGGTCGCGAAGCACCGTGGCCGTTCGCGGGAGGGTGCCGGCGCAGGACCGTTTGGCGGCCGCTCCCAAGCACGAAATCCGAGCCCGTCAGGTGACCCGACGCGGCGCGCACACCCGGCCTCGGAAACCGACATGCGGCGCGGGCCTGTCGAGTGCCCCCGTCGCGCCCTGGCGGTGAGGACTCCCCCGCGGAGTCACGGCCGCGGTGGGCCGCGGCCTCGGCCGACCGGATGTCAGTGTCCCATGCCCCGGGCCTGTGATGGGATGAGGCCGAGGGGCAATGCCCCTCCAGACGTCGCCTGCCCCTCGTCACGCCCCCGACAGCCGTGTCCGCCCGAACGGCATGCTGCGCAGCCGCTGCCCGGTCAGCGCGAAGATCGCATTCGCCACTGCCGGCGGCACCCCCGGCGTGCCGGGTTCGCCGATCCCGCCCATCGGCGCGCCGCTTTCGATGACGCGCACATGCACCCGCGGCATGCGGTCGCGCCGCAGCACGCGATAGGTGTCGTAATTGCGCGTCACGACTTCGCCGCCCTCGAAGCGGATCTCCTCGAGCAGCGCCGAGGACAGGCCGATCGCGGCCGCCGACTGCACCTGCGCCTCGACGGTGCGCGGGTTGACCGCGCGGCCGGGGTCGATCGCGACCCAGAGGTCGTGGCACCACCACCTCCCCGTCGCTGACCGAGACCTCGGCGATGGTCGCGACCTCCGTCCGAAGGGCGAGGCCATGGCGACGCCGCGGGCGCGCCGCGTCCCGTCGGGCGCCTCGAAGGGGCCGCGCCGCCAGCCGCCGGCCAGTTCGGCCACCGCCCGCAGCAGCGCGCGGTGCCGCTCGCTGTGCGAAACCAGCGCCAGGCGCAGCGCGAAGGGGTCCCGCCCGACGGCGCCCGCCATCTCATCGAGGAAGCTCTCGAAGAAGAAGTCGTTCATCGAATGCCCGACCGACCGCCAGAAGCCGAGATTGACCCCCGGCGGATGCGGCACCGGCACGAATTCAACCCGCTTGGTCGGCGAAGCGATAGGGCTTGCCGGTCAGCCCTTCCATGATCGACCCGTCGATCGGCGGATTGCCCAGCCCGCCGGTGCCGAAATGCCGGGTGATCGGCCCCTCGCCATAGCCGGCGGCCTGGAAGGCGACGATCTCGCCCGGCCGCGTCCAGCCCGGCGCGGAAGGTCGCGAAGGCGAGCGGGCGATAGGCGTCGCGGCCGAATTCCTCCTCCCGGCTCCAGATCACCTTGACCGGCCGGCCGGTGGCCTTGGCCAGCAGGATCGCCTGCGGATGCGCATTGGCCGTGCCATAGGCGAAGTGCCGGCCGAAGAAGCCGCCGAGCGGCGGGGAATGGATCCGCACCTTGGCGGCCTCGATCCCCGCCACGCGCGCAGCGCTGGCCTGGAACAAGTCCGGCGCCTGGTTCGGCACCCAGACATCGAGCGTGCCATCGGCATTGAAGCGCGCGGTGGCCGAGGGCGGCTCCATCTGCGCATGGGCGAGGTAGGGCGCGTCATATTCGGCCTCGATGACGCGCGCCGCGCCGGCGAAGGCGGCGCGGACCTCGCCGGCTTCCTCGGCGGTGTTGCCATGGGTGCCGGCGGCGGCCTTGAGCCGGCCGAGCATCGCCTCGGCGGTGAAATCCGCCTCCATCACCGGGCCCTGGAGCGCCTGCCAGGCGACCTGCGCCTGCGCCACCGCGCGTCTTCGCCCGCCACCAGCTGTCGGCGACCACGGCGACGGCGCCGGGCAGCCGATGCACGGAATGCACGCCCGGCAGGGCGCGCAGCGCGTCCTCATTGGTCACCGCGGCGGGCTCCGCGCCGGCGCGCGGCGCATGCACCACGGCGGCGAGCAGCATGCCCTCGACCGTCACGTCGATGGCATAGGTGACCTTGCCGGTGGAGCGTTCCCGCACCCCAGCCGCGGCGAGGGGCTGGCCGATCACGCGGAAGCGCGGCGGGGTCGCGCAGCGGCGGATTGGCCGGCGGCGCGAGCGCGGCCGCCGCCGCGGCGAGTTCGCCATAGGTCAGCACCCGCCCGACCGGCATGGATGACGCGCCCGGCTCGGTGGTCAGCGACTCGGCCGGCACGGCGAGGCGCTCGGCGGCGGCGGCGATCAGCATCGCCCGCGCCGTCGCGCCCAGGGTGCGGAAATGCGCGAAGGAGGACCGCACCGAGAAGCGACCCGCCGGTGAAGCGCGCATTGCCGCCCTGCATCACGCGGTAGTCCGCGCCGGGCGGGGCGCAGGTGACGGTGAAGCCGGCCGGGTCGGCGTCGAGTTCCTCGGCGACGATCTGCGCGATGGCCGAATCGATGCCCTGCCCGCCCTCGACGAAGGGATTCTGCAACTGCACCGCGCCGTCGGGCATGATGCGCAGATAGGCGGCGACCTTGCCGGCATGGCGCAGCGCGGCGCCGGCGTGCCCTGGGCGCGCGGCGCGCGGACCGGCATCGCCAGGCCGAGGAACAGCCCCGCCCCGGCGGCGGCGAACATGCCGCGGCGCGACAGGTTGACCGGCCGCGCCGGGCGGCATCGCGCCCGCAGGGCCGCCGCGAGGGCGCCGGTCACAGGCTCTTCTCCGGCGAGGGCGATGCGCCGCGGCGCGATCGCGTTGTAGGTGCCGCAGCGGCAGATGTTGGTCATCGCCTCGCGGATATCCTCCGTCGTCGGCTTCGGCGTGGTCGGCCAGCAGCGCGGTCGCCGCCATCACCTGGCCGGACTGGCAATAGCCGCATTGCGGCGCCTGGCGGTGACCCAGGCCTCGACCACCTTGGCGCCGACCGGATGATCCTCGATCGCCTCGATGGTGACGATGGGCTGGCCGACCGCCGGCCTCGACCGGGACGGAGCAGGACCGCGTCGCCTGGCCGTCCACCAGCACGGTGCAGGCGCCGCATTGGGCGATGCCGCAGCCATATTTCGTGCCGGTCAGGCCGAGTTGTTCGCGAAACACCCACAACAGAGGCGTATCGGCCTCCACCCCGACCTGACGGACGGTCCGTTGACGGTCAATTCAATCATCGTCACCCCTTGTCATGGCGCGTTGGTGGCGGAGATGGGGTCGCCGGCCGCCGCCGGAAAGCCCGGACGATGCCCAGACGCCCCGGTGCGGTCGATTCTCACGGCCAGCGCACCTCCGGCGGCAGGCGACATCAGGATCGCCTCGACGTTGCCGCCGGTCTTGAGGCCGAACATGCGTGCCGCGATCGTGCAGCAGGTTGAACTCCACGTAGCGGCCGCGGCGCACCAGCTGGTGCGTGGCGCTCGGCCGCGCGTCCAGGGCTCCGCCATGCGGCGCGCGCACGATCGCCGGATAGACTTCGAGGAAGGCCAGGCCGACATCGCGGGTGAAGGCGAAATCGGCCTCGCCCGTCGCCCGGCGTGCGTCCCCAGCTAGTCGTAGAAGATGCCGCCCACGCCCGCGCGGCTCGTTGCGGTGCGGCAGGAAGAAGTACTCGTCGCACCACTGCCTTGAAGCGCGGGTAGTAGGTCGGGTCGCGCCGGTCGCAGGCGGCCTTGAAGGCGGCGTGGAACCGCGCCGCGTCCGCGACCGCCTCGGCGCTGTCGGGGACCATCGGGCGTGAGGTCGCCGCCGCCGCCGAACCAGGCCTCGGCTGGTGACGATGAAGCGCGTGTTCATGTGCGCCGCCGGCACCCGCGGATTGCGCATGTGCGCCACCAGCGAAATCCCGGTGGCCCGGAAGCGCGGGTCCTCGGCGGCACCGGGGATCTGCCTGCGGAATTCCGGGCTGAACTCGCCGAACACGGTCGAGACGTTGACGCCGACCTTCTCGAACACCCGCCCGCGCATCACCGACATGCACGCCGCCGCCGCGGCTTTCCGGCTCGCCGGGCTCCAGTGCGGTGCGCTCGAACCGGCCGGCGCGGCAGCTCGCGCTGCGGGCCGGTGCCGAGTTCGTCCTCGATCGCCTCGAACGCGGCGCAG
>CAVSZN010000003.1:0-67676 GCA_963732425.1 uncultured Alphaproteobacteria bacterium | reverse complement strand
GTGCCGGCGAGCGAGGCAATGGTAGCGAGCTGAGCCATCAGTCGGTCATCCTGATCTCGGTGGTGACGGAAAGCAGCGTCATCGGCAGCGGCGCATCGCCTTCGATGCGCCAGAGCGGACGCAGCCGGTCGCGCCGCCAGCCCAGGCCGCGCAGCGTGACATCGCCGGTGAACCGCGCCGGCGCCGCATCAAGCAGCGCCGTGTCGAGCCGGCGGAACGGCACGGGCTCCGCACCACGACCGAGATCGACCGACAGCGCCGCCGTCTCCAGCAGCCGGAAGGTCGACGGCCACCAGGCGCAACGGCCCGGTCGCAGCGCCGCCGGGGCTGATGAGGTCGGGCGGCAGCGGCTCGATCTCATGGCGGAACACCAGGCCGACCTGCACGGTCGCGGCCGGCGGATCGAGCATAACCGCGCCGTCGGCCACCGTCGCCGGCGCACGCGGCGCGCCATCGGCCAGCACGCCGACCTCGTGTCCTTCCAGATGGCCAAGTCCGCTCCAGCATCCTGCGGCGTGGCGGCCTCGCCGTCAGCGCGGCATCGAGGGCGAGGCCGGCTCGAAGCGCTCGAGCGCGAAGGTGCCACTGCGCTCGGTCACGGCCCAGACGGTGCCTTCGGTCTCGGCGACGGCGCGGAAGGCGCCCGCCGTCTCCTGCCGCGTCCAGGCGGTCACCTGTTCGGCGCGATAGATCGTCAGCGTGCCGAGGCCGCCATCCGCCATCACCATGTGCAGCAGCCGCTGCGCTGGTCATAGGCCATCGAGACCGGCGTGTTGACGAGATGCCGCGCGAGGATGGCGAGGTCGTTCGCCTGATAGACCTGGCTGACATCGGTATAGGCGAATTCGTGCACGCCCTGCCCGCTGCGGGCGACGAAGACGGTGGAGCCATCCACATCCACCGGCGGCACCAGCCGGTGCACCGGCGAGCCCACCCGCGTCTGGCGATTGAACTGGATGCTGGCGGCGTCAGCGGATCGCCGCTGACCATCCACTCCGCGCCCGAGGTGAAGACCTGCAGATGCCGGCCCGAGAACACCCCGCGGATCGCGTTCACCTGGTCCGACACCAGGCCGAACTCGATCGCCTGGTCATCGAGGCCGGTGCCCGCGTCGAAGTTGAACAGATCCCCGGTGCGCGACAGCCACAGCCGGTTCGGCAGGTCGCGCGACCCGCCGATGACCAGGCGGTCCTGGTGGAAGCAGCAGGTCACCGGCCAGCCGCGCGCCGCGCTGAAGGCGGCTTCCTCCCAATCCGCGGTGGTGGCGGTACCCGACAGCGTCTCCTCGACCGTGGCGTCACCTGCGCGCCGTTGATGCACGGTGCCGATGATCAGCCGCTTGCCGCCGATGCGCAGCCGCGTGCCGCATGTGCCCGCGGCAAACACCAGGCGCATTCGCGGTGACGACACATTGCCCGACGTGCCGCTCGTCATCAGCGTCACCGACGGCATCGGCGAAGCGAAGATACGGCTCATGCAGCGAAGGCCCAGGCGGCGATCGTCCAGCCGCGCAGCGGTGCGCGTGACCCGCTGCGGCCGCATGTCCGGATGCGTCAGCAGCAGCGTGTCGGCGTTCTGCGTGAAGCCGATCTGCGGCAGCATCGCCGTCGCCCCAGGGCCCGCCGAGCACCGCCACCTCGGCATCACCCTGATAGACGCGCAACAGCCCCGCCGTCAGCACCATCAGATAGGTCTGCTCGGTGTTGAACTCGAAGGCGAGCAGCCGCGCCGGGCCAGGCAGCGGCGTCGACATGGCGCAGCCCGGGCCGGCGCGTCACGCCGCCCGTCGGCTGGATGAACACGTTGCGCAGGCGCCGCGCGCCATTCTCGAAGGCGCGCAGATCACCCCGGCCGAGCAGTTCGGGCGCCAGTTCGCCCGCGGCGAAGCTGGTCTTGGCACGCTTGACGGCCGCCATGGGTCAGCCCCGCACGCGGATCAGCGGGAAACTCTCCAGCACCGCGTGCGTCGCCTGCTGGCTGTCGGCGTGGCGCGCGACGCGCAACTCGGCCTCGGCCAGGCGGAACAGCATCTCCGCGCGGGAACTGCTCTCGGTCAGCGGGATGCAGAATTCGGCGGCGAGCCGCGCCACCAGCGCCGCGGCGAAGAAGGGCGGGAAGCCGCTCTCGTCGGGGCGGAACATGTAGGTCAGCGCCACCTGCTCGGCGTCGGTGAACAGCCGGTCCTCCTGCAAGCGATAGACGATGCCGCGCGCGCGGCCAGCACTGCCCGCCGACAGCGCGCGCAGAAAGTCCGGCGGCAGCTGGAACGCATGGCGAAATCGGCGCGCGGCACGGTGCGCCAGACGCGGCAGCGCCGCCTGCGCCGTCGCGAAGGACCACGGATGCGAGGACAGCAGCGCGTCGCGGATGCCCGGATAGAGATTGGCCGCGACCTCGGCCTCGGCGGTGCCCTCGTCAAGCGAGGCGACCGGCTGCGCACCGATCTTCAGCAGCGCGCGCGAGCAGAGCGCGAGGGCGGAGAGCGCCATCGGGGATTCTCCGTGATGTGTCTGGAAACAAGGAAGGTCGGGGGAGAGAACTCCCCCGATCCCCCTCCTTTTTCTGTCCATGGGAACTGACCTCGGCAGTCAGTCCTCCAACAGGCAGGAAAAGGGTGGGGGCTTGGGGGAGGTTCCCCTCCCCCAACCTTCACTCCTCGCGCGACCGCACGCTCGCGCGATCCGCACGCTATTCCTTCGCGCGCATCCGCACGACCCCGGTCGGGTCGATCATCACCGCGCCCTGCGACATCATGTTGTTGACGAAATGCGCCGCGCGATCGCCGTGCCAGGTGATGTCGGTCACCACCTCGGACGCCACCGCATGGCCGATCGACGTCTTGTGGTAGAAATAGCAGTAGCGCAGCACCCCCGCCTTGGTCAGGCCGGAATGCGGCATCCACAGCGCGCCGAGCCAGCGCTTCGCCTGCGTGCCCTTCCACGGCAGTTCGCCATCGCCGACATAGTCGGACTTGGCGAACTCATCGATCTGCAGCAGCTCGTACCACTGCTTCCAGCCGACCACCGCGAAGCGGTTGCCGTCATCCGGCACATCGGCCGCGCCCAGCATCTCGAAGGCCATCAGAACCTTCTGCTTGGTCAGCCCATCGGTGTCGGCCAGGCCCGTGCCGGTGCCGACCGCCTCGGCCGTCGCGGTGTCCAGCGCGCTGACGATCAGCTCGTCCGTCTTGCGGCCAAGCGCATAGGCGCCGGCATTGGCGATCACGGTGCGCTCGTCGATGCTGGACTTGATCTCGTCGAGACGATCGATCCACTCGCCGGCGTAGTAGTCCTGCAGGAAGCACTCGGCGTTCGAGTATTCCAGGTTCATCACCGGCACGACGCCGTTGCGCGCCTTGGCCGCGGCCGTGCCCTTGCCGACGCGCGGGAAGATGGTGCTCGCACCCTGCACGCCGCTCTTGCGAGCGGACGGTCGGGCGCAGCTTGCTGCCCTGGCGCTGATAGGCCTCGGCGACCTCGGCTTCGAACTGCTTCACGAAGGCCTGTTCGATGGTGCCCGACATGCGGGGGACCCTTTCAATGATGATGTTGCGGGAATGCGCCGGAACGTCCCGGTTCCCGCGCGGGGCCGGATGCCGGCGCGGCCCGCGCGCCCGGGGCGGGTTGTGCGCGGGCGAAGGACGAAGGGGCGGGCGGTGCTGCCGCTCAGCGGGCGCACCACCCGCCCCCCGGGTAGCCACCGCGCCGAGATCGCGCGGGGCCGCCTGGGGCCGCGAACCGTCGCGAAACGTCGCTCCAGCCCCCGCCGGAGGCGGGATCAGCCGGCGCCGCCGACCAGGCGGCGGAAGCCGTCCGTCACGCGGCGGACGAACTCCGGCTCCCGCGTGCGCCAGTAGCGCGGGTCGCGCATCATCGCGCGCAGCTCCGTCTCATCGGTGGCCGGCGGCCTCGGCGCGCGGCGCGAGGCCAGGCTCCTTGCCTTCCATCATGCGATGCAGCGCCATCACCCCCTCGGCCGTGGTGGACAGCGCCTCAAGCACCGGCGGCGGCAGGTTGCGCCGCGCCCCAGGCGGTGATCTGCGCGGCAACGCGGCGGAAGCGTTCCTCGCCGCCGAAATGCTCGCGCAGTTTCTCCACCTGGCGATCGGCCTCGAACTGCCCGGCCGCTTCCGCGATCAGCGGCAGCAGGCGCTCGGCCGCCAGGTCATAGACCAACTGCGCCTGCGGCTGGCTGAAGCCGGCCTCATGCAGGCGCTGGTTGATCGCGGCATCGGGGCAGCACAGGTCGTGGCGCGGCTCGATCGCATAGCCATCGGGGCCGTCCGGCGACGCCCATGGCGCGGCGGAAGCGCAGCATTTCCTCCGTGGCGCATCCTCGGCCGGCGGCCCGGCGCGCTGCGACAGGCGGCGCTCCAGCTCGCGATAGGATTTCACCAGCGCATCCACGCGGATCCGGCCCGTCTCGGCGTCCCAGAATTTCTCGGGCACATCGTCGGGCCGCGCACCCGTCTCCGGCGCGGCAGTGTCGGCCAACGCGCTCTCCAGCAGGTCCTCGGGCATGATCGGGATTCACTCCTTGGGGGTTTGGGCGGGGGGAAGAAGCACTTCGGCGGGCGCGGACAGCGTCCGGCCAAGCCAGCGGGCGGCGGCCGGCAGGTCGATCTGCGCCAGGGCCTCGGGGCCCATCGCGCGCACCGCCTGCAGGAACAGCAGCGTATTCGCCGCATCGGCGCGGCCCTGCACCTGCGCGAGCGGGCTGCGGTAGCGCAGCACCGCCTCCCGGCCATCGAGCAGCAGCGGCGGGATCTCCCCGCGCCGGCGCAGGATGGCGAGGCAGCGCGAGATCAGCGGCGTCAGCAGTTCCGACTGCAGCCGGCCATAGGTTGCGCCAAGCAGCCGCGCCGTCTCGGCCGCACGTTCCAGCACCTCGGTCGCGGTCATGTTGTCGTGGCGCTGCGGGCCCAGCCGGTCGGCCAGCAGGGCACCGCGGATGCGCGCCCGCAAATCGGTCAGCACCAGCTGCGACACGTCGAAATTGCCCGGCGCCGCGAGCGGCGTCAGCCCCGCCGATCCCGGCGCCTTCGGGATGATCGCGCCTGGTTCCAGCCGCACCGTCGCCGGATTCAGCACGCCGTCGTCATCCGCCTGCCAGATGCCGGTCGCGGCGATGGAGGCGTTCTTCAACACCAGTTCCACCACCTTGTTGGCGGTGCGGATGTCGGGCAACGCCTTGGCGACCGGGCCGCGGCCATAGGTCTCGCCCGGCGCCTTCAGCCAGCGGAAGGCGATGAAGGGGCTTTCGGAGAAGCGGCCTTCCGCCAGCACCACCGGCCCGGCATCGGTCGCGGCGATCGCCATGAACCGGGTTCCGCTGCGGTCGGGCCAGACCGCCTCGATGACGCGGTGGCGCGGCGCCTCGGCATCATGCTGCCCGGGCGGCGGCAGCGGCGCCGAAGGATAGCGCTCGCGCAGCGCCGCCTCGCTCAACCTGGCGGCACGATAGACGGTGTCCAGGCGGCCCGAGGGGCCTTCCTCGAGCACCGCCTCGCGCAGCGGCACGGCGGTGAAGCGCAGGGCCGAGGCCTCGCCGGGCGGCGCTTCCTCGACCAGCAGCACGCCGGTGCCGGCGACCACCAGGTCGAGGAAGGCCTGGTGCATCTCCAGCGCGAAGTTCGAGCGGTCGAGATGACCCTGCAGCGTCTCCGCCGCATCCTCCAGCGCAATGGCGGCCTGGTTGTCGCCCTCCGCCGGGCGACCCGGGGCCAGGCCGAACCAGCGCGACCAGGGTGGCGTCAGTTCCGCCAGCAAGGATGCGGCGAGTTGTTCGGCCGCATCGGCCGCCGTGGCGTCATAGATCGCGACGCGCCCGGCCGGCATGGCCGGCAGGACGTGGTCGTAGCAATCCTGCCACAGCGCATCATGGGCGCGGCGCTGATCGAGGGCACGGAGTGCCGCGCGAGGATGTCCTCCGGCGTCATGGCGTCATTCCCCCAGCAGCGACTTGCGTGTCGCGGTGAAGTCGGGCCGCGCGCCGAGCACGCCGCGGGCAGAGGTGGCGATGGTCCCGGCGAGGCCCCGGCTGGTGCGGCTGCGCGCCTCGGCACGGGCCGCGGCGGCAACCTGCTCGGCGGCCAGGGCGGGATCATTGGCGGTGGTCGTGGTCGCGGCCGGCGCCGATGGCGCGACGACGACAGGCTTCGGGGCACGGAACAGGCCACCCATGCGCGCGCGGCTCCTCTTGGGATGCGGGAAGGGATTCCTCCCCGGCCGCCCCGAAAAAGCCGCGAGCCCGCCCTCCGGAGGGAGGAGCGGGCCCGCGAAAGTCTTCGGGGGGATCGGGAGGAACGCCGCCGGGCGCAATTCGCCCCTTGGCGATCGGAGAATTATCCTAATTAATTCGCGTCGTCAAGAATATTTTCATATTGCCGTCAGAATTCTGCGCGAGCCGCCGGAACAGGCCCCAGGGCGTCAATGCGCGCGGTGCGCCGGCGCCCAGCACCGCGCGGCACAGCGCCACGCAGGTGAACGGCATCAGGCGCGGCAGCCAGGTCGCCCGCGCCGGGCCCGGCGCGAAGGGCCCGGCCACGGCAAGACCCGCGCGTGCGTAGAAGCCCGGCAGGTCGAAGCCCGCCGCGACAGCCAGGCGTGCGACGATGAGGCGGCCTGACAGCGGTTCCAGCACGGTCCAGCCCGCCTCATCGCGCAGCGCGGCGAAGCAATGCCGAAACCCGCGCCGCAGCGGGCGCAGCCAGACCTGATCCGCCCCACCGCCGAAGACGATCCAGACCTCCTGCTCCGCGTCGCGCGCCGCGCGCAGCCGCGGCGTGCCGCGGCTCCGGCCCGGCCCGGTCACGCCACGATGCCCTTCACCCGCAGCGGCCATTCGAGGCGGTTCATCGCCTCGCGCCACTGCGCCGCATCGGCGCGCTCGGACAGGTGGCGCGGGTCCGGCGCGGTGCCGCGCTCACCCCACAGGCGCATGACGCGGGCATGCGATCAGGTCGATCCGCCGATGGCGGTACAGCCGGTCCAGGCACTTGATCACGTCGTCGGGCTCGCAGGGGCGCACCTTGTCGCCCTTGCCGGCAGAAATGCGGGCGCCATCGCGGCGCGCGATCAACGCCGACATGGTCCAGAACCAGGCCTCCTCGGCGGAGCGGAAAGGCTCCGCGACCGCGATGGTGGCGAAGCGGGGGGCGTGGGCACTGCGGGGGGCAGGTCGCATGGGGGGTTCTCGCCTCTGGAGTGAACAATACAGGAACATTAATCGCCGGGTTGCGCCCGACAACCCTGAAAAAGGAACATACACCTATTGATTTCCGAAACAAAACCTAGGATAGGTTGCCCAGGCGCGACACATCATCTGGATTCGCGCCCTCGGGATCCTCCCGGCAACGGAACGACACCATCATCCATGCGGCATGACGATATCTGGCGCGCCCTCGATGCCCTGGCGGCGGAGCACGGGCTGTCCGCCTCGGGCCTGGCGCGCAAGGCCGGGCTCGACCCCACCGCCTTCAATCCCTCCAAGCGGATCGGCGCCGATGGCCGCGCCCGCTGGCCCTCGACCGAGAGCGTCGCCAAGGTGCTCAACGCCACCGGGCGGGGGATCGAGGACTTCGCCTCCCTCGTCTCCGGCCTGCCGGCCCTGCCGCGCGGCGGCGGGCGTGGCGGCGTCGGCCGGCGCGTGCCGCTGATCGGCCTCGCCCAGGCCGGCGGCGAGGGTTATTTCGACGATGGCGGCTACCCGGTCGGCGGATCGTGGGACGAGATCTCACTGCCCGAGATCGGCGACCCCAACGCCTATGCGCTTGAGATTTCCGGCGAATCCATGGAGCCGGTGTTCCGCGACGGCGATGTCGTCGTCGTCTCCCCCGCCGCGCCGGTGCGGCGCGGGGACCGCGTGGTGGTCCGCACCCAGAAGGGCGAGGTGATGGCCAAGGAACTGCGCCGCCAATCGGCCAAGCGCATCGAAC
This sequence comes from uncultured Alphaproteobacteria bacterium, assembly GCA_963732425.1. Taxonomy (GTDB): domain Bacteria; phylum Pseudomonadota; class Alphaproteobacteria; order Acetobacterales; family Acetobacteraceae; genus Neoroseomonas. The sequence continues at coordinate 59,740 of CAVSZN010000003.1, read as the reverse complement.
TGGCCAGCCTGAACCCGGAGCATCCGAGCTACAGCTTCGAACTGCCCGAGATCACCTGGATGCACCGGATCATCTGGGCGAGTCAGTGATTTTTTGATCCCTCACACGGCGGGCGCCGGCCATCCGGCCGGCTTGCCTTCGCGCCATGCGCTGGCGCTCTGGCGAAGACTTCCGGTCTGGGCGCGTTCGCGCTTTGCGCTCGTGCCCGAGGCATGCGCCTCGGGCAGAGGTGTGACGCGCGCCGTCAGGCCATCGCACCCGCGCGCCGCGATCGGCCACAGGCATTCCACCCGTCCCTTCCGCACGCCGACATACCAGTCGTAGCGATCGACCGTCGGGTCGCAATGCCCCGGCACCAGGCGCAGCTTCTCCCCCAGCGCCGGCGCCGCGCCGTCCTCGATCATGATCTTGCCGTGCTCATCAGACGCGCCGGCATAACGCAGCCCCGGCCGTTCCCACACGCCCGGCATGCCGGAATCGACCGAGACGCCCTTATGCCCGCAATCCACCACCGCCACGCCCGGCGTCGCCCGGCTCATCACCGTGCGACAGCACGAACAGCGCGTGGCGGAAGGGCGGCGCGTCCTCGTTCTTCGCGTAATCCACATCCATGAAGGCGTAGGAGCCCGCCTGGATCTCGGTATAGACGCCGCTCGCCGCCTCATGCCGGAAGGTGCCGGTGCCGGCGCCGCCGACGATCGGGCAGGCCAGGCCGCGCTGCTTCAATTGCTCGACCGTGCGGCGCGACCGCGCCGCCGCCTCGCCGATCGCCGCGGCGCGCTGTTCCGGCGTGCGCATGTGCTGCGCGCTGCCGTGATAGGCCTGCAGCCCGCCGAACATCAGGTGCCTGCTCGCGGCGATGCGCTCGGCCAGCGCCACCGCCGGCGGGCCGTGTTCCACCCCGGCGCGGCCCATGCCGACATCGATCTCGACCAGCACCGGCAGGCGGACGCCGGCCGCCTCGGCGGCCTGTTCCACCAGCGCGATCTGCGCGGCGTCATCGACGCAGACGCCGACCTTGCAGATCCGCGCCAGCGCCGCGAGCCGCGCGAGTTTGCGCGGCGTCACCACCTGGTTGGTCACCAGCACATCGGGGATGCCGCCCCAGGCGAGTTGCTCGGCCTCGGCGACCTTCTGCACGCATTGGCCGATCGCGCCGCGCGCCATCTGCAGCCTCGCCACCACCGGCGACTTATGCGTCTTGGCATGGGCGCGCAGCTTCACCCCGGTCGGCGCCAGCAGCGCCGCCATGGTGTCGAGGTTGTGCTCGAAGGCATCGAGGTCGATCAGCAGCGCCGGCGTATCGACTTCATCCTCACGCATGCCGGGTTCGGCGGGCGGCGACTGCAACATGGTTCATCCCCTGGCCTGGAGCCGGCGCGGCTGAGGCGACATCGCCGATAGCCGTTGCTCCGCCTGTCCATCACATCGCCGCAGCGCCATCGCATCCATGGGAAGCCATCGCATCGCGGCTGCGGCATGATGCGGCGATGTTCCCTTCCGATCCAGACGTGCTCGTCATCGGCGCCGGCTGCGCCGGCATCGCCGCCGCACGCGAACTCGCCAAGCGTGGTCGCAGCTGCATCGTGCTCGAAGGCGGGCCGCGGGTCGGCGGCCGGGCCTACACCGAATCGACCAGCCTCGGCGTGCCCTTCGACCACGGTGCCTCCTGGCTGCACCAGGCGAATGACAACCCGCTGACGCCGCTGGCCCGCGCGCTGGGCCTGGTGCTGGTCGACCATGATGCGCTGCGCCAGCGGCGCCTCCACGCCCATGGCCGCCTCGCCACCGCCGAGGAACACCGCGACTTCGCCGCCGCCGAGCAGCGCTTTCTGGGCAAGCATCGAGGCCGCCGCCGCCGACGGCACGCCCGACCGCCCGGCCGCCGAGGCCGCGCCGCGCGGCGGCCCCTGGGATGCGACCATCGCCCATTGGGAAGGCGCGCAGATCTGCGCCGCCGAACTCCCGCTCATGAGCCTGCACGACTTTGCCGCCACCGCGCTGGACGGGCCGAACCTCATCCTGCGCGACGGCGTCGGCGGCCTCGTGGCACGCGCTGGCGCAGCGGCCTGCCCATCCGCACCGGCGCCGCGTGTCGAGCGCATCCGCTGGAGTGCGCGCGGCGTGACGCGCGGAGGGCGCCTTCGGCACCCTGTCCGCACGGGCGGCGATCGTCACCGTCTCGACCGGCGTGCTGGCGGCCGAGCGGCATCACCTTCGACCCGCCACTGCCTGTGGAGACGCAGGAAGCGATCCACGCCCTGCCGCTCGGCCTGCTGACCAAGATCGCCTTCCGCGCCAGCCATCCGGATGCGCCGGACCTGCCGCCCTATCGCCAGCCTGCGCCGCGCCGTGGACGCGGCCGGGCGACCGGCCGATGTCCTGGGTCGCACGCCTGTTCGGGGACCCGGTGATGATCGCCTTCTGCGGCGGCGCACGGGCCTGGCAGGTCGCCGGCGATGCCGCCCGCGCCGAAGCCGAGGCGCGTGCCGAGGCGGCGCCGATCTTCGGCGCCCGCGCCGCCGCGGCCCTCGGACGCCCTGCCGTGACGCGATGGGCCGAGGACCCGCTGTTCCGCGGCGCCTATAGCCACGCCGTTCCCGGGCGCGCAGGCCGCGCGCGCCAGGCTGGCACGCCCGCTTGCCGACGGCCGGCTCTGCTTCGCCGGCGAAGCCTGCCACCCGCGCTTCGCAGCGACCGTCGCCGGCGCCTGGCTCAGCGGTATCGAGGCCGCGCGCGGCCTGCCCTGACCAGGGCCAGCCCCGCATCGGATCGGCGCCGCCCCGGCGCGCAGCAGGCCCTGCGCGCAGGCGCGTGCGTCAGGTGCCGCGGATCAATCGGGCCGCAATTGAACCGTCGTCACCAGGTCGCGGATCTTGGCGGATTGCGCGCGGACCATGGCGCCGAAGCTCTCGGAGTCGGACCCGACAGGCTCGGCACCCACATCCTCGCAGCGCTTGACGAAATCGGGGTTGCGTGCGGCGGCGGCGATCTCGCGCTGCAGCCGCGCCATCACCGGGACGGGCGTGCGCGCCGGCGCGAAGAAGCCGTTCCAGCCTTCCAGTTCCAGCGCCGGGAAGCCGAGCTCGCGCACCGTCGGCACATCCGGCAGCACCCCGGCGCGGCGGGAGGCGACATTGGCCAACCCCTTGAGCGCACCCGCGCGCACATGCCCGAAGCAGGTCGAGATCTGGTCGCCGCCGAGTTGCACGCGCCCGGCGATCAGTTCCTGCACCAGCGGTGCCGCGCCGCGGAACGGGATGTGTTCCATGCGGATGCCGCTCTCGCGCATCAGAACCTCGCCGACCAGGTTCATGAAGGACCCCGGGCCGGTCGAACCATAGAAGGGCGGCCTGGGCTGCGCCTTGGCCCAATCGACGAAACCCTTGAGGTCCGTCACCGGCACCGCCGGATTGGCGAGGATGATCAGCGGCACGTTGGCGCCGAGCGACAGCGGCGCGAAGTCCCGGTCGATGTCGTGCGGCGGCCGCCCGGCCAGCGTCATCGCCGCCGTCGTGGTCGGGAAGGTGATGTTGTGGAACAGCAGCGTGTAGCCGTCCGGCGTGGCCTTGGCGACGACGTCGGCGCCGATCGACCCGCCGCCTCCGCCGCGATTCTCGACCACGACGGACTGGCCCATCGTCTCGGTCATGCGCTGGGCGAACAGCCGCGCCAGCAGGTCCGTCGTGCCCCCGGCAGGAAAGGGCACCACGATGCGGACCGGCCGGTTCGGAAATTCCTGCGCCGATGCCAGCCCCGGCGCGGACAGGGTTGCGCCGGCGGCAAGCAGCAGTGAGCGGCGAGCGATGGTCATTCCCAGGTCTCCTCCATCGGCCCTGTTGCCGGGCCGATTGAAGCGGAGGCTAGACCGGCTGGCGTCGCCCGGGGAAGGCTCGGAAACGGTTCGGGATATTCCGCGCCTGCCCGCACCCCCAGCCGGCCATCCAGGGACAGCATCCTGGATGGATGGCCGGCCGGGGCAGGGGCCGGCGCGGGATCCGGGAATGCGCCTCCCGGCGCAGTCTCGAACGGTCTCTCAGTGCCCGGCGTTCTCGGCCGAGAAGTCCGGCGCATCGAGCCCGGTCGCCACCAGTTGCTTCACCAGCTGCGCCTTGAGCCGGTCGAGCCCGGCCTCCGAGGACGCCTCGCAGCGCGCGACCAGCACCGCCTGGGTGTTGGAAGCGCGCAGCAGCCACCAGCCGTCCTCGGTCAGCACGCGCACGCCGTCGACGTCCTGCACCTCGGCCCCCTCGGCGGCGAGGCGGTCCTTCACCTCCTGCACCACGACGAACTTGCGCGCCTCCTCGCAGTTGAAGCGCAGCTCCGGCGTGTTGATCACCTGCGGCAGCGCGGCGCGCACGGCCGAGAGGCTCTCGCTCATGCGCGCGACGATGCCGAGCAGCCGCACCGCCGAATACGGCGCGTCATCGAAGCCGTACCATTTGTCGGCGAAGAAGATGTGGCCCGACATCTCGCCGGCGAGCGGGCTGCCGGTCTCGGCCATCTTCGCCTTGATCAGCGAATGGCCGGTCTTCCACATCAGCGGCTTGCCGCCGGCCTTGGCCACCTCGTCGAACAGCACCTGGCGACGCCTTGACGTCGGCGATGATCGTCCCGCCCGGCTTGCGACTTCAGCACGTCGCGCGCCAGCACGATCAGCAACTGGTCGCCGAACAGGATGTGGCCGTCGTCGTCGACCACGCCGATGCGGTCGCCATCGCCGTCGAAGGCGATGCCGAGATCGGCCTTCTCGCGCGCCACCTCGGCGATCAGCTGCTCGAGGTTCTTCGGCCACCGTCGGATCGGGGTGGTGGTTCGGGAAGGTGCCGTCGACATCGCCGTTGATGACGAAATGCGTCCCCGGCAGGCGCGCGGCCAGCGCCTTCACGATCGGCCCGGCCGAGCCGTTGCCCGGGTCCCACACCACCTTCAGCTTGCGATCGCCGCCGTCCCAATCTGCCAGCACGCGGTCGGCGTAGCGCGTCGCGATGTCCACGGCGCGGTCGCGAGCCCACCGCCTCCGGCACCACGTCGCCCTCCGCCGGCCATGCGCCCGATCTCCTGGATCTGCGCGCCGTAGAACGGCTTCTTGCCGATCATCATCTTGAAGCCGTTGTAGTCGGGCGGATTGTGGCTGCCCGTCACCATCACCGCGCCATCGGCCTCCTGGTCGTAGGACGGCGAAATACAGCATCGGCGTCGCGCACAGCCCGATGCGCACCGCCTCCAGCCCGCAGGCCCGCAGCCCGGCCACCAGCTGGGCCTCGAGTTCCGGCGAATGCAGCCGGCCATCATAGCCGACGGCGACGCGCTTGCCGCCGGCGCGCACCACGATGGAGCCGAAGCAGCGGCCGATCGCGAAGGCGTCCTCCGGCTTCAGGGTCTTCCCGACGATGCCGCGGATGTCGTATTCGCGCAGGACGGTGGAATCGAAGCGGTGGTGGAAAGCGGGCATGGTCACTCCCTGAGAGCAGTTCCCGTTCGGAGGGCCTCGCCCGGACGGGCGAGGATGCATTTCGAATACCGACCGCGGACCGCCTGGTGCCCGCGGATCGACAGCCCCCGCAACCTACGGGCGGCCGATGGACGAATAGGTGAACCCGGCCGCGCGCATCGCCACCGGGTCCCAGACATTGCGCAGGTCGAGAACAACGCCGCCCTTCATGGCGGCCTTGAGGCGGTCCGGTGACAGGGCGCGGAATTCGTTCCATTCCGTCAGCACGACCACGGCATCGGCGCCCTCGGCCGCGGCCAGCGCCGTCGCGGCGAAGTCGATCGCCGCCGGCAGGGACTGCCGCGCATGGGCCGGCTGCGGGTCGATAGGCGCACGACCTCGACCCCGGCGGCGACCAGCGCCGGCAGGATCACCAGGGACGGCGCATCGCGCATGTCGTCGGTCTCGGGCTTGAAGGTCACGCCCAGCACGCCGACGCGCTTGCCCTTCGGGTCCGGCCCCAGGGCGGCGAGGATGCGCTCGGCCATCTGCGCCTTGCGCCCGTCATTCACCGCGATGGTGGTCTCGACCAGGCGCACCGGGCAGCCGTGCGTCCTGCGCGGTGCGCGCCAGCGCCAGCGTGTCCTTGGGGAAGCACGAGCCGCCATAGCCCGGCCCGGGATGCAGGAACTTGCGCCCGATGCGGCCGTCGAGGCCCATGCCGCGCGCGACGTCATGCACATCGGCGCCGACCTTCTCGCACAGGTCGGCGATCTCGTTGATGAAGGTGATCTTGATCGCGAGGAAGGCGTTGGCGGCGTATTTGATCAGCTCCGCGCTTTCGAGCGAGACCGCGAGCACCGGCGTCTCGATCAGGTAGAGCGGCCGATACAGCTGCTTCAGCGTGGTCAGCGCCGCGCTCGTCATCGACGCCGATCACCACGCGGTCGGGCCGCATGAAGTCGCCGATCGCGCTGCCCTCGCGCAGGAATTCCGGGTTGGAGGCGACCGAGATCGGCGCGCCGGGCCGCACCCGGCGGACGATCTCCTGCACCTCGCGCCCGGTGCCGACCGGCACGGTCGATTTCGTCACGATCACCAGCGGCCCGTCGGCTGCCTTCGCGACCTGCTCGGCGGCGGCATAGACGTAGGACAGGTCGGCATGGCCATCGCCGCGCCGCGTCGGCGTGCCGACGGCGAGGAAGACCGCATCGGCCCCCTTCACCGCGGCGCCGAGGTCGGTGGTGAAGGTCAGCCGGCCGTCGCGCACATTCTCGGCGACCAGCTTGTCGAGCCCCGGCTCGTAGATCGGCATCCGCCCGGCATGCAGGCCGGCGATCTTGTCCGGGTCGACATCCATCACTGTCACGTCAACGCCGAATTCGGCGAAGCACGCGCCGGAGACAAGGCCGACATAACCTGCGCCGATCATGGCGATGCGCATTTGGATCCCTCGTTGCTGGGCCAATCGGCGATGCAATGACGCGTCATGGCGGGTCTGGCAAGCCGATCAGGCGGCATCGTCCACCTGCGGCAGAAGTGGCAGCAGTGCCTCGATGTCCCGCTCGGGACGGCAGAGCAGGTTCAGCGGGCCCCTGGCACCGCCCTCCAGTGGGAAGGGCGTCAGCCCGATATCGGCATAGACCCGCAGCAAGTCGGTCCCGGCACGCCAGAAGGCGGGCTCGACCTCGGCCTGTTCGCACACATCGCGAAAGCGCCAGATCGCCGAGACGCGATCGCGTTCCTCGCCCGCCGGGTCGCCAAGGGCGAGCCAGACATCCGTCCCGCTTCACGAAGGCGCAGCCGGCGCGGCCCGCCTCGCCGAATATGGCACCGTCGGCTTCGCCCAGCGCCGGTGCCACCGCCCCCAGGGCGATCAGTCGCTGCCGGGTGGCCTCGTCATAGGGGACGGCGCCGGTTCGGGCCGGGCGAAGCAGCCCCGCCGCGGCCACCAGCAGCAGCCCCCCCGCCATGCCGACCGCGAAGCGCAGCGAGTGGGGCGTGTCGCCGGACATCACCACGCCCCACCAGGACAAATCCGCGACCGGCCCGGCATAGGCGATGCCGGCCAGCGTCAGGGCGCTCAACGTCAGCGCCGCAAGGGCGGCGACGCTTTCGGCCGACAGCGGCTCGGCGGTCAGGCGCGCGCGGCGATAGAAGGCCGGCCGGACCGTCGCCAGCAACACCGCGAGCAACAGGAAGCCGCCGATCAGCCACCATGGCTCGCCGCGCAGCGAGGTCACCAGCGCGCCGTTCAGCAGCAGCGCGAGCGTCGTCCACCAGGCGATGGCGAGCCGCCGCATCAGCCCATAGGCGGCCACCAGCAGCAGCCCGCCAACCACCGAGGCGGCGAAATGGGACGCCGCATCGTCCAGCACGTCGAAGATGCCATCGAGGAGGTTGGGCTTGGGCGGCAGCGCGCCGATGATGATCAGGGTCATCGCCGCGAGGCCGGTCAGCGCGGCCATGGCCGGCACCTCGAAGGAGACGGCGACGCCCCGCTCCGGGGAGAAGCGGTCCATCAGGTGGCGGCGCTGGCTGACCTCGAAGGCGGCGAACATCAGCCCGGCGATGAACAGCGGCACGATGTAGTAGAACAGTCGGAACAGCAGCAGCGCGCCGATCACCACCGGCGCCGGCAGGTGCCCCGACAGGCCGATGAGCATCGCCCCGTCGAACACGCCGATGCCGCCAGGCACGTTGGCGATGATCCCGGCCGACAGCGCCAGCACGTAGACGCCGAGGAAATGCAGGAAGGTCAGGCCCTCGGCCGGCGGCAGCAACGTCCAGAAGATCAGCGCCGTCACCGCGACATCCGCCGAGGCGAGCGCCGTCTGCGCCAGCGCCATGCGGAAGCCCGGCAGGTCGATCTGGTGCCCGAACAGGCGGAAATGCGGCACGAAGCGCGCCAGCAGGATGTAGCCCGAGACGATGCACCACATCACCAGCCCGGCCGCCTGCATCACCCAGCGCGGCGTGCCGCTGCCGAAGAAGGGCAGCACCTCGGGCTCGGCGACCAGGACGAGGCCGCCCAGGGCGAAGCCGCCAAGGCCGAAGGTGAGCGAGGTGAAGGCCACCACCTTGGCGATGGCAAGCGGCGGCAGGCCCCAGGCGGCATAGAAGCGGAAGCGGATCGCCGCGCCGGACACCGTGGCGAATCCGAGATTGTTCGCCAGCGCATAGGCGACGAAGGAGGCGAGCGAGGTGCGCGCATAGGATACCGGGTGGCCGGCATAGACCGAGCCGAGCCGGTCATAGGCCGTCAGCACGACATAGGCGGCCAGGGTGAAGCCCGCCGCGGCCCACAGCGATGACGATGCGGTGCCGTCCAGCGCGCCCTTGATGTCCGCCCAGGACAGGGTGCGGAATTCCCGCTGCACCACATACAGCGCGCCGCCCAGCAGCAGCAGGCCGAACACGGTCGGCCCGTGTCGCTTGACCAGAGCGAGGACACGCCCGCCGATGCTCACGCGGCCGGGCTCTCCTGCCGTGCGAGCGCCGTCTCGATCAGCCCGATCGTGCCGGCGATGCCGTACAAGGCGACGAAGCCGCCGAAGCGCGGGCCTTCCTCCTGCCCCAGCAGCACCTGGTACAGCGCATTGAACCAGGCGCGGGACACACCCATCGAGCCGTCCTTGTTCGCCTGCAGGAAGGGCTCGCGGCGGCCGGCATCATAGACCAGGTCCTGGATCGCCTTGGCGCGGTCCTCGGCGGGCATCGCTTCAAGGTCGATCACACGGTCGCGCAGGGCGGCCATCAGGACGCTCAGCGCCTCGCGCTCCGCCTCGCTCGGCAGGCGGTAGCGCTTCATCGGCGCGACGAAGTCCCGGTAGTAGTGGACGGCGTGCTCGACCAGCTTGGCCAGCATCGGCTGGCTCGCCGGCGTGGCACCCGGCGCGTAGCGGGCGAGGAAACCCCACAGGATCTCCGGGTCGTCCGCATTCACGACGGAGGCCAGGTTCAGCAGCATGGCGAAGGAGACCGGCGGCTCCGGGTCGTTCGGCACCGCGCCGCCATGGATGTGCCAGGCGGGATTGGCCGGGTCCGGCGCGCCGCGCAGCCGCACCCGGTGCTGGAGGTATTCGTCCACCGCGCGCGGGATCTGGTCGAAGAACAGCCGCTTGGCGCGTTGCGGCTGGTTGTACATGTATTGCGACAGGCTCTCGGCCGGCGCGTAGCGCAGCCATTCGTCGATGGTCAGCCCATTGCCCTTGGACTTGCTGATCTTCTGGCCCTGCTCGTCGAGGAAATGCTCGTAGGTGAAGGCCTCGGGCGGCTCGGCGCCGAGCACGCGGCAGATCGCCGAGGACAGCCGAACGGAATCGATCAGGTCCTTGCCCGACATCTCGTAGTCGACGCCAAGCGCATACCAGCGCAACGCCCAGTCGGCCTTCCACTGCGCCTTGCAATGGCCACCGGTGATGCGGGTCGACGTGCCGGTCCCCGGTGTCCGGGTCGCGCCAGATCAGCATGTCCTCGGCCGGGCGGACCTCCTCCATCGGCACCTGCATGACCACGCCGGTCTTCGGATGGATCGGCAGGAAGGGCGAGTAGGTGGCGCGGCGGTCGGGCCCGAGCGTCGGCAGGATCACCGCGCGGACCTCCTCATGCCGCTCGGCCATGCGGATCAGCGCCTCGTCGAACGGCCCGAGCGGTAATAATCGGAGGAGGAGGCGAATTCGTAGTCGAAGCCGAAGGCGTCGAGGAAGGCGCGCAGCCGGGCGTTGTTGTGGTGCCCGAAACTCTCATGCGTGCCGAAGGGGTCGGGGATGGCGGTGACCGACCGGCCGAGATGCTGCGCCAGCATCTCCTTGTTCGGCACGTTGTCCGGCACCTTGCGCAGCCCGTCCATGTCGTCGCTGAAGGCGACCAGGCGGGACGGCAGGCCGGTCATCAGGGTGAAGGCATGGCGCACCCAGGAGGTGCGCGCGACCTCCCCGAAGGTGCCGATATGCGGCAGGCCGGACGGGCCGTAGCCGGTCTCGAACAGCGCCTCCCCCTTGCCCGATTTCGCCAGCCGGGCGGCAACCTTGCGCGCTTCCTCGAAGGGCCAGGCCTTCACGGCGGAGACATCGACGGGGGGCTGAATTGTCACGGTGGCGAAACTCATTTGAAAACCGGAGGGGCGTTATAGGTGGCCGCGACCTTTGGCGCGACCCCGGCGAGGCGACGGCCCGGCGTGAGCCCCCTGGCCCGATCGCGCCCGCCCCCACCTCGGGCGCGTCAGGCCTGCCATGCCTCGCGGGAAGGGCCGCCCTGCCCTGGCGTCCGGGCCGGCACGGGACTGAACCGTTGGTCAGGCGGCGCGTTTGCGCTAAGCATCGCGCCCCTTCAACCCTCGAAAGGACACTGAGGGACATGCGTGTCGGTATTGTCGGCGCCACCGGGGCGGTGGGTCGCGAGCTTGTGGATGTTCTGGGGCGCCGGGCCTTCCCGGTCACCTCGCTGAGGCTGTTCGCCTCCGCCCGCAGCGCCGGCACGACAACGAAAACGCCCTTCGGCGACGTCACGATCGAGGAATTCTCCGACGCCGCGGTGCGCGACCTCGACCTCGCGCTGCTCGCCGTCTCGGGCGACTTCGCCAAGGCGCATGCGCCGAAGATGGTCGAGGCCGGCGTGACGGTGGTGGACAATTCCTCCGCCTTCCGGCTGGAGAGCCACGTCCCGCTGGTGGTGCCCGAGGTGAACCCCGGCGCCATCGGCGGCGCCCGGCTGATCGCCAACCCGAACTGCACCACGGCGATCCTGGTCGTGGCCCTCGAGCCGCTGCGCCAGGCCTTCGGCCTGCGGCGCGTCATCGTGTCCACCTACCAGGCGGCCTCGGGCGCCGGGGCGGAGGGCATGGCGGAACTCGAGCGCGAATCCCGCCGCGTGCTGGTCGAGGGCGTGAAGCCGGAACACGACGTGTTCCGCTGGCCGCTCGCCTTCAACGTCATCCCGCAGATCGATGCCTTCCAGCCGAACGGCTACACGCGGGAGGAGATGAAGGTCGCCTGGGAAAGCCGGAAGATCATGGGCCTGCCCGACCTGCCCATCTCCTGCACCGCGGTGCGCATCCCGACCATGCGGGTGCATGCCGAGGCCGTGACGATCGAGACGGAACGCCCCGTCACGCCGGAAGCGGCGCGCGAGGTGCTGCGCCGCGCCGCCGGCGTGAAGGTGGTCGATGACCCGGAGCACGGCATCTACCCGATGCCGATGAACGCAACGGGCCAGGACGACGTCGAGGCCGGGCGCATCCGTGCCAACCCGGTGTTCGGGGACCGTGGCCTCGACTTCTTCCTGTGCGGCGACCAGTTGCTGAAGGGCGCTGCGCTGAACGCGGTGCAGATCGCCGAGCGGCTGCCCGCCTTCGGCCGCAAGGCGGCATAGCGGCCGCCTGGTCACCCCCGGCTGCGCGGAGCAGGCAGCCCTGCTTCGTCACCGGGGCAAGGGCCAAGATCGCGACGCCCCGATCACGCCGGCCACCCCGGCGTGATGACCATGTGGGCAAGCCCCCGTGCGATGCAGCCGTCGGGCTTGATGGCCTGCGGGGCGGCTTCGATGCAGGGCGGGCCTCGACCGCCGGAATGTGCAGGCCAACCGCCGATCGGCCAATTCCACCGGACCGGGACGGGCTTCAGCCGCCGCAGCGGCGCAACACCGCGCAAAGCCGCGAGAAGGCGAGCCAGAAGGCGCCATGTTCCGGTGCCTGGTCGGGCCGGCCGCCGAAGGCAGGCTCCCCCCGCCGCAACAGCGCCAGCCGCGCCTCGAACCGCCCGCGCATGTTCTCGACGAAGCCGGCGCTGGCGCCGAGATACTGCTCCAGCATGTCGGTCGCGAGCGCGATCTCGACCCCCGCCCGCCCGTCCGTCGTGAAGCGCTTGAGCGCGCGGCTTTCCTCGGCCAGCGCGAGATGCAGGCGGTGCAGGTCCTGCAGATGGCGGGCGATGCGGGCGCGGGCCTCGCGTTCCGCCTCGCCGATGGGCTGGCTGTTGCTGTCCATGGACGGCCTCCGGCGCCAGCATCGCGCGGCCGGATGAAGCTTGCGTGAATGCGGAGGGGCGGCGCGGTTCTCCGGCTACCGGCGCTCCATGGCCGCATCCTATCCCGCGCAAGGACGGCATCAGGGGACCAGCCATGCGGATCGAGACGGTGGAAGCGCTCGAAGCGCTCTACGGCACGCCGAACCTGGCCTCGACCGCCAAGGTCGCGGACGCGCGTCACACCGGAATACCGGCGGCTGATCGAGGCCTCGCCCTTCATGGTGCTCGCCACCGTCGGGCCGGAGGGGCTGGATGCCTCCCCCCGCGGGGATGCGCATGGGCTGGTCCGCATCGAGGACGGCGGCGCGACGCTGCTGCTGCCCGACCGGCGCGGCAACAATCGTGTGGACAGCCTGCGCAACATCGTGCGCGACCCGCGCGTCGGGCTGCTGTTCCTGATCCCGGGTTCCGGCACCACCCTGCGCGTCAATGGCCGGGCGCATCTGTCGGTCGGATCCCGTCCTGCTCGCCTCCTTCACCGTCGAGGGTGCGGCGCCGCGCTGCGTCGTGGCGATCGAGGTGGAGGAGATCTTCTTCCAATGCGCCCGCGCCGTGGTGCGCGCCGGGCTTTGGGACGGCGGCCGCCACGCCGCCCCCGGCAGCCTGCCGACGCCTGGCCAGATCCTCGCGGTGATGAGCCAGGGGGAGACAGGCGGCGAGGCCTATGACCGCGAATGGCCCGCCCGCGCCGCCAAGACGATGTGGTGACCTATCCCAGCCGGGCCGCGACGCGGGCGACCAGCGCCTCCCGCTCCGCCCGCATCCCGGCGCCGCGCGCCTTCGCGCTGGCCAGCACGGCGGCGGGCGCGGTCTCCGGCGATCCTGCATCGAAGGGCGGTGCCGGCGCGTATTCGATCTGCAACTGGATCGCCTGCGCGACCTCCGGCGAGAGCATCTCGGCCACCAGCGCCAGCGCGAAATCGATGCCCGCCGTCACGCCGCCGCCGGTCACCACCCGCCCGTCGCGCACCCAGCGCGCCTGTTCCGGCACCGCCCCGAGCGAGGCCAGGAAGTCATGGCTCGCCCAATGCGTCGTCGCCCGCACGCCCTTGAGCAGCCCCGCCGCCCCCAGCACCAGCGCCCCGGTGCAGACCGAGGTGACGAAGCGCGCCCCCGCCGCCTGCCCGCGCAGGAAGTCGAGCACCTCCTCATCCTCCATCAGCGCCGCCACCCCCGGCCCGCCGGGCACGCAGATCACATCCATCTGCGGGCATTCGGCGAAGCCCGTATCGGGCATCATGGTCAGCCCGGTATCCGCGCTGACCGGCTCGCATGTCTTCCAGATCAGATGGACCTTGCCGCCGGGAACGCGCGAGAACACCTCGAAGGGCCCGGTCATGTCGAGTTGCGTCAGGCGCGGAAACAGCAACAGGCCGAAGCGAAGCGGTGCGGTCATGGTGGCGGTCCTCCAGTCGTCAGGCTCGCACACGCCGCCCGGCGCGACCAGATGTGAGAGGGGCCAGCCCATGCGTCTCGCGGTGATCTCCGACATCCACGGCAACCTGCTCGCGCTGGAGGCGGTGCTCGCCGACATCGCCGAACGGGGCGTCGATGCCATCGTCAACCTCGGCGACTGCGTCACCGGCCCGCTCTGGCCGCGCGAGACCTTCGAACGCCTGGCCGAGCTCGACCTGCCCACGGTGCGCGGCAACCACGACCGCTGGATCGTCGAGAAGGCCGAGGCCGAACTCTCCCCCGCCGGCCGCTTCGCCCGCGACGCGCTGACGCGCGGCGCAGCGCGCCACGCTTCATGCCCTGCCGGCGACGCTCGAGGTCGCCCCCGACATCCTCGCCGTCCATGGCACGCCAACCGATGACAGTACCTACCTGCTGGAGGACAGCCTCGAAGGCCGCCTCGCACCTGCATCACGCGCCACGCTCGCCGCCAGGCTCGGCGCGGCGGCCCGGCCGGGCGGCGTGGTCCTGTGCGGGCACAGCCATCGCCAGGCGCTGGTGCAGGGACCGCAAGGCTGCACCATCCTCAACCCCGGCAGCGTCGGCTGCCCGGTCTTCGCCGACAGCCCGGCCGCGCCGGGGCTGGAGCACCGTTCCCCCCATGCGCGCTACGCCATCCTGACGCTGCGGCGCGGGCGCTGGGGGGCGGAATTGCTGGCGCTCGACTACGACTGGGACATGGCGGCGCGGCGGGCGACGGAAAACGGCCGGCCGGATTGGGCGGCGGCGCTGGCGACGGGGGCGGCGGCCTGACGCATCGGCCGCCTGGCCCAGCGGGCCGGCCCGCCCGCGCGGGGCCTGGCCCTTCGCCAAGGCTCCGTCAGAGCAGAGCCCGCTCAGGTCGAGGATCGCCTGAGGCGGGTGAAGTTCGCTCGTAAGAGACAACATGCCAGAGCGGGGACCGTGCGCCGGGGCGAACGGAATGCGCTCTAGGCGTCGCCGGGTCGGCGCCCGCCCCGGCGCCGACCGCCCTCAGCCCCCGCCGCGTGAAGCGTGGCCAGGGCCCCGCCCCCCACGGGCTGCGCAGGTTGTTCGCGGCATAGGCCACGAGGAACAGCGTCGCGAGCCCCGGCAGCAGCGGCGTGGTGAGGAAATGCCAATTGGCGTTCTCGACGAAGACCACGACGGGATTGGCGCCGGCCGGGGAATGGATGGTCCGCGTCACCGCCATGACCGCCAGCGCCGTGCCGACGGCGAAGGCCAGCCAGACCCCGACCGGCCCGCCGAAGCGGGTGTATCCGTCGTGGAACAGCATGCCGACCACGGTCGCGAGCAGGTGCCCGCCGATGAAGGATCGCGGCTGCGCCATGATGCCGCGCGGCATGCCGAACAGGATGACGCAGGATCCGCCGAAGGAAGGCAGCAGCCAGGGATGCTCGGTGAAGGACAGCGCGGCATTGGCCAGCAGCAAGCGCGCCGGCCGTGCCGAGTATCTGCACCAGGATGCGCCGGGGCGGCGGCGGCTTCATCGCCGCGCCCTCCAGCCGGGCGAGGTCCTCGGCCGTGTCCACGTCCTGCAACGGTCCGCAGCAGCGCCACCCGCCGGCCGCGGAAATTCGCCAGCGTATCGGCCAGCGCGTGCTCGCTGGACCAGCGCACCCGCGCGAAGGGCCGCGCCGGCCGCCGCGGGCCCAGGCCGACCAGCCAATACCCGCCATCCGTCGCCGGCCCAAAGACGGCATCGGCGCGACCCAGCGCGCGAAAGGCGGCGGCGATGTCGGCCGGGCGCAGGTCGGGGATATCGCTGCCGACCAGCACCGCGCGCGGCATGGGGCCGCAGGCAGGCCGGCCATGCGCGCGCCGAGGTCGCCCGCCGGCTGGCCGATCACGCCGCGTCGCCGCGCGGCACGAAGCGCGACCAATCCGCCCGCGCACCGCGCGGGCGTGGTGGCGAGCACGGTCCGCCAGCGCCGGTCGCGCGCGATCGGCCGCGCCGTCGCGGCCAGCGTCGCGCTGTAGAAGCGCAGCGCGGCGCGGTCGCCGATGCCCTGCGCCAGCCGGCGCTTCACCGCGCCAAGCCGTGGCGCGCGGGCGAACAGGATGACGGTCGGTCGGTCCATCGCCCGCCAACCAAGCCGATCAGCGCCGCCCTGCATAGAGGCGGGCGATGCGCGACGGCGGCACGCCCGGCGAACCACAGCGCCAGGCAGGCCAGGTTGCGCGCCGAACGGCGCCACCACCCCTGCGGCGCGCCAGCGCGCGGCCGAGGTGACGAAGGGCGGCGCCGAGCGCCACCAGCCGCGCCCGGCCCGATCCGGCGCACCAGGTCGACATCCTCCATGATCGGGATCGGCCGGTAGCCGCCGAGTTCGGCCAGGAAGTCGCGCGCGATCAGCAGCCCCTGGTCGCCATAGGGCAGGCCCGAGCGCCCGGCAGCGCCAGGCCGACCATGCGTTCCAGCCGGCGCGCCTGCGGCGACGCGTCATCCAGGGCGAAGCGGAAATAGGCCGGCGCGGCGGGCATTGGCGGGGTCGGCCATGAAGGCCTCGGCGGCGTCGCGCCAGCCGGCGCCGGGCGCGCGTATCGGCATGCAGCACCAGCATCCAGGGCGTGGCGACCGCCGCCGTGGCGGCGGCGAGTTGGCTGCCGCGACCGCGCGGCGCGCATGACCAGCCGGGCGCCGGCGGCGGTGGCGATGGCTTCGCGTGGCATCGGTGCTGCCGCCATCGGCGATCACGACCGCCGGCGACCTGGCCCCGCAGCGCGTCCAGCGTCCGGCCCAGCTGTTCCGCCGCGTTGAGGGTCGGCAGGACGGCCGTCAGTTCCGTTAATGTTCGCATCAAGGCCCGCCGATCGGTTAGCGATCCATTAACCAATAGTTCCCTTTTTGTTCTTGACGGTCCGGGCGCTGGCTTGCGCCAGGATGCATCAGGAACGAACTGGGAACTTCTCCCCTTCCTCCAGGACAGGCAGGACCCGCGCCATGCCGGACGGCAGCAGCCACGTCTCGCCCGACCTCGGCCACGGCCTGCCGCCGCTGGCGCGCAAGGGCCGTGGCGCCGGCCTCAACCCCGCCGTGCGCTTCGAACACAGCGCGCGGGAGGCCTTCGACGATGGCTGGGGCACGCTGGAAGCCGCCTTCGCCGACCTGCCGCCGCTGCCGACCACGCTGACCAAGCGACAGCGCGAAATCCGCCCTGGCCTGGAACCAGAGCCCCGATATCGGCTTCGACCGCGCGGTGAACCCCTATCGCGGCTGCGAGCATGGCTGCGTCTATTGCTACGCGCGCCCGTCCCACGCCTATCTCGGCCTGTCCCCCGGCCTCGATTTCGAAACCCGGCTGCTGTTCAAGCCCGAGGTCGCGGCGCTGCTGGAGAAGGAACTCCGCAAGCCCGGCTATGACCCGAAGCCGATCGCGCTGGGCTCGAACACCGACCCCTACCAGCCGGTCGAGCGCACGCTGAAGCTGACGCGCGCCGTGCTGGAGGTGCTCGACCGCTTCAACCACCCCGTCACCATCGTGACCAAATCGGCGGGCGTGCTGCGCGACCTCGACATCCTGTCGGCCATGGCGAAGCGGAACCTGGTGCGGGTGCTGCCTGTCGATCACCACGCTCGATGCGCGCCTGGCGCGCATCATGGAGCCGCGCGCCGCCTCGCCCGAGCGCCGGCTGGCCGCCGTGCGGGCCCTCGCCGCCGCCGGCATCCCCGCCGCCGTGCTCGCCGCGCCGATGATCCCGGCGGTGAACGATGCCGAGCTGGAGGCAATCCTGGAACGCGCCGCCGCCGCCGGGGCGACCAGCGCCGGCTATGTGCTGCTGCGCCTGCCGCTCGAGATCAAGCAGTTGTTCGAGGATTGGCTGGCCCGCCACATGCCCGATCGCGCGGCACGGGTGCTCTCGCTGGTCCGGCAGACGCGCGGCGGCGCGACTGTACGACAGCCGCTTCGGCGTGCGGCAGAAGGGCACGGGCGCCTATGCCGACCTGCTGGCGCAGCGCTTCGCGGTGGCGAGCCGGCGGCTGGGGCTGGAACGGCGCGGCGGCGGGGTCGGGGCGCTCGATTGCGGGCAGTTCCGCGTGCCGGACGTGCCGGGCGCGGCGACCAGGCCGGCGCAACTCGCGCTGTTCTGAGGCGCCGGCCGGGGCTGGTTCGCGCGGGTCGGAAGCATCCCGGTCCGGGCCTCGCCCGGCAGGCGCATTGGAGGGGCGCCGCCCCTCCAAACCACCCCGCCAAAGGGCAGTGCCCTTTGGAATGCCGTCACCTGGCGCTGGGCCGGCGGGGTCGGGCTGCAAGCGCGACGGGAACGCCGCGCATGCCGTCCGGCACCGGGAGCCGGCATCAAGGGCGGGCCGGAGATGGGCGGGCGCGGCCCGAAGGGCACGGCTGGTGCTGCGCCGCATCCCGCCACGGCCCTCACGCGGCCTTCAGGTGTTCCTTCAGCCGCGGCATCAACTCGACCAGGTTGCAGGGCCGGTGCCGGCTGTCCAACTGGAACTTCAGGATATCGTCCCAGGCATCCTTGCAGGCGCCGGTCGAACCCGGCAGCGCGAACAGGTAGGTGCCGTCCGCCACCCCGCCCAGCGCGCGCGACTGCATCGTGGAGGTGCCGATCTTCGCGTAGCTCAGCATCCGGAACAATTCGCCGAAGCCCTCGATCTCCTTCTCCAGCACGCGCTTGAAGGCCTCCGGCGTCACGTCGCGCCCGGTGATGCCGGTGCCGCCCGTGGTGATGACGCAATCGATGGCGGGGTCGGCGATCCAGCGGCGCAGCGTCGCCTCGATCACATCGGCCTCGTCCTTCACGATCTCCCGCGCGGCGCAGTGGTGGCCGCCGGCCGTCGACGCGGTCCTGCAGCGTCTGGCCGGACCGGTCGGAGGCCATGTCGCGCGTGTCGCTCACGGTCAGCACCGCGATGTTCACGGGCAGGAAGGGAAGGCTTTCGTCGATCGGCATGGCGTCCTCCGCGGATCGGTTCTCACCATGGGCACGCGCGATGGCGACTGCAACCGGCCTCAGCGCGCCTGCCCGGCACGGATCTGCTCCACCGCGGCGGCGATGCGCATCGCCAGCATCGCCTCCCCCCGCGCGGCCGAGGCGCGGGACGGATCGCCCGTCGCCCCCAGCCCCGGCAGCACCTCGATGCGCGCCGGCAGCCGGGACAGGTCCACGCCCGGCGGATGCACCGCCATGAGTTCCGAGGTATCGCCGATGCCGGCATGGGTGCCGATGCTGGCCGTGGTCTCGCCCTGCGCCCGCAGCCAGTCATCCTGCTGCGCGATGGCGGCGTAGTAGCGATCGACGGCGATGACGCGCACCCCCTCCCGCCGCCATTCGGCCGACAGGCGCGCCGCCAGGCGTTCCTGCGGCCGCTGGCTCGGCCCGTTGTCGGCGAGGAAGCAGATGGTGCGGAAGCCGCTCGCGCGCAGGCTGCGGGCGATCCCCTCCAGCATCGCGGCGAAGGCTTCGTCCGTCACGCCGATGGTGCCGGGGAAGCGCAGGTTGCCCTCGGGCGGATCGAAGCGGCCCTGCGGCGAGTAGGACAGCACCGGCACCACCAGCGCATCGCCGAGTTCGCGCGCGATGCGCAGCGCATTCGCCCGCACGATGTGGTCGTGCTTGCCGAGGATCATGTGCGGCCCGTTCTGCTCGATCCCGCCGCTCGGCACGATGGCGGTCCGATGCCCGGCGGCGACCGCGTCGCGCACCTCGATCCAGGTCATGTCGGCGATGTCGAGGCTGTCCGGCACGGCCTGCGCCCGCGCCGCACCCGGCAGGGCGAGGGCCGCCCACAGCGCCAGGCACAGCATGACACGCCGGAAGGGCGTTCCCTCCGGCCGCGCGATATGGGATTCTGCGTCACGATGACATGGCCCGCCTATGACCCGCTGACCGCCGCCTGGAACTGGCTTCGCTCCCTGGCGGGGCTGCTGACCGAACCCGGATCGCCCTTCTGGTGGCCGACGCTGGTCGTCGCGCTGGTCGCCTTCGGCGTGCTCGGCCTGGCGACGCGCGCCTCCCTGCGCGAGATGCGCGCCCAGGCGATGCCGGTCACCATGCGGGCCTTCCTGCGCCAGGCGGCCGAGGATCTCGGCCTGTTCCTCGTGAATTCCGCCATACCCTTCCTGCTGGCGCCGGCCTACTTCCTGCTCAGCAGTTCGGGGGCGGCGATCAGCGTGGCGCTGTCGTCGCTGCTGTTCGGCCTGCCGCAGGCGGGCGGCGCGGCTCGACCACCCGCTGGCCATGGCCTGCGCCGCGCTGATCCCCTTCGCGACCACGGATTTCTCGCTCTATTGGACGCACCGGCTGTTCCATCGCTACGAGTTGCTGTGGCGCGCGCACCGGCTGCACCATGAACCGCCGGTGCTCACGCCGCTGACCGCCTTCCGCTTCTGGCCGCAGGAACAGATCGTCCATATCGGCTGCGGCGCCTTCATGAACGGGGTCGGCCTCGGCATCGTCGCCACGGCCTTCGGCGCGCAGGTCGATCCGCTGACGCTGCTCGGCGTCAACGCGTTCAGCGTCGTGTGGAACCTCGCCTTCTCGCATCTGCGCCACAGCCATGTCGCCCTGCCCTTCCCGCGCTGGCTGTGCTTCGATCCTGGTCAGCCCGCACATGCACCAGGCCCATCATTCGGCCGATGCGGCGCAGCACGACAAGAACTTTGCCACGGTCTTCGCGCTGTGGGACTGGATGTTCGGCACGCTGTACCTGCCGGACAGGACGGAACGCTTCCGCTTCGGCGTGGATGAACAGGCGGCGCAGCCTGCGCAGGACCCGGTTGCGCCGGCCCGTCCGACCGCCATGCCCTGACCGCGATCGCGAGGCTTGCGCTGCTCAGGCCCAGTGCCGGCCGTGGCGCGGCCGCCTCGGCGACACGGTGCGGCTGAGGGCATGAGCGCGCCGAAGCGCGTTGCCAGGGACCCCGATGGCTGCCGTCAGTTCAGCGCGACGCGCCGCCCGCCGGCACCCGCACCGCCCTCGCCCGCGGTGAACACCGGAAAGGCGCCACGGACCAAAGCCTCCAGGCTCGGCGCCGGCAGGCCCGAGGCGGGAGGCATAGATCCAGGAATAGGCCAGCACGCGCTGCACATGCAGGCGCGTCTCCTCGATCGGGATCGCCTCGATGAACAGGAAGGGGTCGTCGCGGTGCCGGGTCACCGGCAGCCAGCGCGCGAGGTTGCCGGGGCCGGCATTATAGGCGGCGAGCAGCCGGATCAGGTCGCCCCCCACCGATGTCCTGCCGCGCGAGTTGCAGCAGGTAGCGCTGCCCGATCTCCAGCGACAATGCCGGGTCGTGCAGCCGCGCCGCGCCCTCGGCACGGAAGCTCGGATCATTGGCGACATAGGCGGCGGTCGCCGGCATCACCTGCAGGATGCCGCGCGCCCCGGCGCGGGAGACGGCGGCCGGATCGAAATTCGATTCCTGCCGTGCCAGCGCATAGAGCAGCGCCGGATCCACGCGGAAGCCCTCCGCCGGCTCCAGCCGCGGCAGCGGGAAGCGCTGCAGGTCGCGCGGCCGCCCATCCGCCCCTTGGGCCAGTCCTGCCAATTGCGCCCCGAGATTGGTCATGCCGGCCCGTGACGCGACGGCCAGCATCGCCCCGGCCAGCGCCGCATTGCCGCGCGCGGCCGGCCACAGGGCGCGCAACTCGGCCTCGGCGCGGGCGGTCTGGCCAGCCTGGAGCAGTGCCAGGGCACGCCACCCGCCGGCCGATTCCGCCAGGGCGGCCGCCCCCGCCTCGCTCGCCGTCCCGTGCCAGGCGAAGCCGGGCGTCAGGCCCAGGGCGCGGCGCGCGAGCAACCCGTGGAAGGTGCGCGGTTCCTGCGCCGCCTGCAGCATCCACGGCACGTAGTGCTGCGCCCGCCGCGCGCGCACCGCGGCCCGCGCCGTCCAGAAGGCGGCCGAGGCGCGCGCGGCGGCCGAGCCGCCCTCGGCCCGCGCGGCCGCCTCGAAATAGGGCAGCGCCACCTCGTACCGGCCAAGGCCCCAGGCGGCGAGGCCGGCGGCGAAGGCGGCACGGCCGGTCTT
Organism: uncultured Alphaproteobacteria bacterium; assembly: GCA_963732425.1. Taxonomy (GTDB): domain Bacteria; phylum Pseudomonadota; class Alphaproteobacteria; order Acetobacterales; family Acetobacteraceae; genus Neoroseomonas. The sequence continues at coordinate 37,853 of CAVSZN010000003.1, read as the reverse complement.
CTCCCGCCCGCCGCGGGCGACCTCGCTGGCCATGCGGAAGGCCGCGGTGTCCTCCCCCCGGCGGAACAGGGCCAGCGCGATATCGGCCCGCAATGCCGCGGCATAGGCCGGCGTCATGCCGCGCGTCCGGCGGATCTGCTCAAGCGCGCCGCGCGTGTCGCCGCGAAAGGCGCGCTCCCGCACGTCGCGGTCCAGCGCGGGGTTGCGGCTGAACCCGCGCGCGGGCGGCTCACGCTCCTCCGGGCACGGCCTCGCCATCCTCCGGCAGGGTGGCTTCCTCGGGGGCCGGCGGCAGGGCCGCGCCCTGGGGCGCGACCTGCACCAGCAGCGCATGGATGCGCGGGCGCGTCCGGCTCATCGGCATGGCGGGCGAGCCAGGCGCGAAGGTCGTCGGCGCGCGGGGTGGCCGGCTGCGGGCCGAGCCAGCGATCGGCCAGGATCGGCCCGTCCAGGCGCCGGTCGCGCAGCGCGTCATGCTCGCGCATCGCGGCGGCATGCTGGCCCTGGGCCTGCAGCAGGAAGATGCGGGCGATGCGCGTCGCATCGGCAGGCGCCAATGGTCGCGGCAGCCCTGCCGCCCCACCGGCCGGCGCAGCCGTGGCGGGAGCGGCCGAGGCGGTCTGGAGGGCCCGTTGCGCTGAAGCCGGAAGGGGGGTTCCGAGCCAGAGCGGCACGCCGAAAGCGGCCACGAGGGCCGCCGGCGCACTGCGGGCCATGGGGCAGATCGCGCGCATGGCGACTCGCGACTAACGAGCGTTGCGCAAGCGACGCAATAACGATGATCGAGACAATTCCCGCATTTTAATACACGCCCGATACGCGCCAATGGCTTGGCCGGGGTTCTGCAAGCGCCGTCTCGTGATCAAATCGTGATGCTGCGTCGCAGCAGCAGCAGATCCGCCCAGGCATCGCGCTTGGCCGCCGGGGTCCGCAGCAGATAGGCCGGGTGCAGCGTGGCCAGCGTGGGCACCTCGCCCGAGGCCCTCGACCGCCACCTGCTGCCATTTGCCGCGCAGGCGGGTGATGCCCTCCTTGCGTCCGCAGCAGCGCCTTGGCCGGCGTGCCGCCCAGCAGCACCACATGGCGCGGCCGCACCAGGGCGATGTGGCGCAGCACGAAGGGAACGAACAGCGCGATCTCGGCATCGGTCGGCGTGCGGTTGCCCGGCGGGCGCCAGGGCAGGATGTTGGTGATGTAGAAGCCGCCCTCGTCGCGCCTCAGCCCGATCGAGGCGAACATGCGGTCGAGCAACTGCCCCGAGGCGCCGACGAAGGGCTTGCCGAGCCGGTCCTCCTCGGCGCCCGGCGCCTCGCCGATCAGCATCAGGCCGCTGCCCGGCGCGCCATCGGCGAAGACCAGGTTGGTCGCGGTATCGCGCAGGGGGGAGCCGTCGAAGGCGCGGATCGCCTCGCGCAGTTCGTCGAGGCTGGTCGCGGCCGCGGCGGCCTCGGCGGCGCGGCTGGCGGCGGGTGGCGACGCGAGCGGCGGCAGGATGGCCGGCGGCGCGCGGGCCGCGCGGCCGGGCGTTCGGGCAGCGCGGCGGCGATCGCAAGCGGTGCGGGCGAAACCGGGCGCGCCGGGGCGCTGCGGTCCGGCGGCGCATCGGCCAGCGCCTCCTCCGCCCCCCAGTCCAGTTGCAGCGCCAGCGCCGCGAGAAGCGCCGCCCGATCATGCTCCATGCGTGTCATATCGGGCCGCGGCGGGGTTTCGTGCAACCCGGGCTGCGGCTACATGAATGCGACAAGGCAGGAGAAAACGGGGACATGTCCGTAGAGCGCGAGGCCATGGAATTCGACGTGCTGATCGTGGGGGGTGGCCCGGCCGGCCTCGCCGCGGCGATCCGCCTCAAGCAGTTGTCGCCGGATGCCTCGGTCTGCCTGGTCGAGAAGGGCAGCGAGATCGGCGCCCATATCCTGTCCGGCGCTGTGCTCGAACCCCGCGCGCTCGATGAACTGATCCCCGACTGGCGCGACGACCCGCCCGCCATGGCGACGCCCGCCCGCGACGACCGCTTCATGTTCCTGACGGAGACGAAGGCCTACAAGCTGCCGACGCCGCCGCAGATGAACAACCACGGCAACTACATCGTCAGCCTGGGCAATGTGTGCCGCTGGCTGGGGGCGAAGGCCGAGGCGCTGGGCGTCGAGATCTATCCCGGTTTCGCGGCATCCGAGACGATCATCGAGGATGGCCAGGTGCGCGGCGTCGTCGCCGGCGTCATGGGCATCGGCAAGGACGGCGAGGAAGGCCCGAACTACCAGCCGGGCATGGAACTGCGCGCCACCTACACGCTGTTCGGCGAGGGCTGCCGCGGCTCGCTGACCAAGAAGCTGTTCGAGACCTACAGCCTGCGCGAGGGCGTGCAGCCGCAGACCTATGGCCTCGGCATCAAGGAATTGTGGGAAATCCCGAAGGACAGGCACACGCCGGGGCTGATCTGGCATTCGGTCGGCTGGCCGGTGAAGTCCGACACCTATGGCGGGTCCTGGCTGTACATGCTGGGCGACAACCTGGTCTCCATCGGCTTCGTCGTCGGGCTGGACTACAGCAATCCCTGGCTGTCGCCCTTCGACGAGTTCCAGCGCTTCAAGCACCACCCCGCCGTCAAGGCGATGCTGGAAGGCGGCAAGCGCATCGCCTATGGCGCGCGCGCGCTGAACGAGGGCGGCTTCCAGTCCATCCCGAAGCTGGTCTTCCCCGGCGGCGCGATCATCGGCGATTCGGCGGGCTTCCTGAACGTGCCGAAGATCAAGGGCACCCATACCTCGATGAAGTCCGGCATGCTCGCCGCCGAGGCAGCGGCCGAGGCGCTGAAGGCCGAGCAACGCGCCCCGGTGCTGGAGGCCTATCCCACCGCGCTGAAGGCATCGTGGGTCTGGAGCGAGTTGGAAGGCGTGCGCAACATCCGCCCCGGCTTCGCCAAGTTCGGCCTGTGGGGCGGCATGATCAACGCCGCGCTCGAGACCTATGTGCTGCGCGGCAAGGCGCCCTGGACGCTCGCGCATCACGCCGACCATGCGCAGTTGAAGAAGGGATCGGAGGCACCGAAGATCGAGTATCCGAAGCCCGATGGCGTGATCTCCTTCGACCGGCTCTCCTCGGTGTTCCTGTCGAACACCAACCATGAGGAAGACCAGCCCGCGCATCTGAAGCTGAAGGACCCGTCGCGCTGGAAGGGCGTGAACTGGGAGACCTTCGGCAGCCCCGAAAGCCGATATTGCCCGGCCGGCGTCTATGAGGCGGTCGGCGTCGAGGAAGGTCAGCCGCGGCTGCAGATCAACGCGCAGAACTGCGTCCACTGCAAGACCTGCGACATCAAGGACCCGACGCAGAACATCGACTGGTGCACGCCCGAAGGAAGCGGCGGGCCGAACTACATCGGCGGCATGTGACGAGCCCGCGAACCGGTGGGCCGCACCCCGTCATCGGGGTGCTGCGGGCGGGCGTGCTGCTCGGCCTCGGCTGGGTGGTCGCGGCCGCCCTGGCCTGGGAGAGCCTCGGCCTGCCCTGGGCGGTGCTGCTGCTGTTCGCCTGGCTGCTGCTGCAGCGATTCTTCCACGGCGCCGTGCAGCGCCTGGGCGAGGCCATCACGACACCATCCGCGACGCGGGACAGGACCCGCGCGCCTGACGAGGAAACACCATGCTGAAGATCCACGGCATTCCGCGCTCGCGCGCCTTCCGCTGCATCTGGGCGGCGGAGGAAGCGGGGCTGCCCCATGAGGTCGTCCCGATCGGCTTCCTGCCCGGCTTCAAGCTGGAACGCAGCGTCGCCATCAACCCGAACAACAAGATCCCGGCGCTGGAGGATGGCGACCTGGTGCTGTTCGAGAGCCTGGCGATCAACCTGCACATCGCGTCCAAGGCCGGCGCGCCGCTGATGCCCACGGGCGACGACGCCTCGCGCGTGATGCAGTGGACGCTGTGGACCGCGACCGAGATCGAGGCGCATGTCATGCGCTGGGCCTACAACACCTACCTCAAGCCCGCCGCCGAGCGGGACCCGGCCGAGGCCGCCGCCGGCAAGGACGCGCTCGACCTGCGCCTGGCGGTGCTGGAACGCGAATTGGCGCAGCGGCCCTTCCTGGTCGGCGATGCCTTCACCGTGGCCGACCTCAACCTCGCCTGCGTGCTGTATGCGCCCTGGGCGAACGGCTATGACCTGGCGCCCTACCCCAAGGTGAAGGCCTGGCTCGACACCTGCCTGACGCGCCCGGCGGCACTGCGGGCGCGCAAGCAGCGCGAGGGCTGACACGCCAGGCCGGCCGCCTGCGATGGCGCTGCCCGGCGTCGGCAGGCGGCCGCAACCTCCGCATCCTGGCGCGGGTGCCCCGGTCGGGGCGCGGCGGCCTGGCCTTGGCCGCGTCGCGGCGCCGCTACCGCCAGACGAATTCCCGGATCGTGCAGGTCTCGACGTTGCGCTGCTCCATGATGCGGCCGTCCATGAAGACGATGCGCATATCCGCCGTGCAGACCTCCCCGCGCGGCAGGCTGATCGGCATCGAGGCCCCGGGCGGCAGGACCTGCCGCGGGCCGAGCCGGTCGGTGCCCCAGTTCCGATTGCTGGTCAGCGAGACATAGATCTCGCGGATCGTCTCCCCGGTGCGATTGACGAAGGTGAAGGACGGGTTGGCCGCCGGCCGTTCGGCGGCGGCGGCGGGCGTCGGCGCAAGGGGCACGTCCCGGCCGAAGGCGATGCGCGACAGGGTGCAGGCATGCACGCCGAGATGCCCGTCCTCGGTCCCGTCGGCGAAGCGGACGCGGATGTCGAGGTAGCAATCGGGGAAGGTCGGCTCGACCCAGACCTGCATCCCGGGCCGCACCGGTCCCTGCGCCAGGATGTTCGGCCCCCAATCCTGCACGCGCGACGGCGAGACATTGGCCGCGACGATCGTCTGGCCCGTGTTGTTCTGCAGCCAGAAGCGGTTCTGCGCCGCGGCGGGCGTGGTGCCGGCCAACAGGCCGACCAGGGCGGCAAGGACAGCCAGGATACGCATCCATCTCCTCCGGTCAGGCATCGAACGACAGTGTAGCGGCCTTCGCGCGGCAGGGTGATGGCACGCCGGGCTTCCGGTGTAGGGTGTCGCGATGGGTGATGGAAAGCCGGGCGATCCTGGTTCTGGGGGCGGGCGGGCATGGCAAGGCCGTGATCGACCTGCTGCTGGCGCATGGCGGCTGGCACGCCGCCGGCGTGGTGGATGCGGCGCCGAAGGTGGCGGCGTTGCTCGGCGTGGCGGTGCTGGGCGATGAATCGGTGCTCCCGGCCCTGGCGCGGGCGGGCATCGGCCACGCCCATCCGGCGATCGGCAACAACGCGCAGCGCATCGCCGCGGCGGGGCGGCTGGCCGCGGCGGGCTTCGCGCTGCCGCCGCTGGTGCATCCGGCGCGCGATCCTCGGCCGAGGCGTGTCGCTCGGCGACGGCGTGGCGGTGCTGGCGCGCGCGGTGATCGGGCCGGATGCGCGCCTCGGCCGCCTCGTGCTGGTCAACACGGGTGCCATCGTCGAACACGACTGCGTCATCGCGGAGGCGGCCCATATCGCACCCGGAGCGGTGCTGACCGGCGGCGTGCGCATCGGCGCGGGCGCGATGGTCGGCGCCGGCGCCGTGATCCGCCCTGGCGTCACGGTCGGTGCGGGGGCCATCATCGGCGCCGGGGCCGTGGTTCTCGCCGATGTCCCTGCGGGCGCGACCGTCACCGGCGTCCCCGCCAGACCCCCGCACCAGGAGCAACCCGCGCCATGATCCTCGCCCGCCGCCTCATCCTCGCCGCCCCGGCGCTGGCCATGGGCTCCGCGCGGGCGCAGCCTGCCGGCGTGACGGTCGTGACCGAATACCCCGCGACATCGATCCCCGGCGAAGGGCGTCACGCATTTCGCCGCCACGGCGACCGCGCAGGGCGTGCCGGTCACGGCGGCAACGGATGGGCCTGGCGGCTATCGCTCCGCCGCCGCCTTCACCGCCCTGTCGGAGGGCCGCTACACAGCCGTCGATGCCTTCGCGGGTGCGCTGGGCGGCGTCGATCCGTTGTTCCTGCTCTCCTCCCTGCCCTTCCTGACCGCCTCGCATGCCGACGCGGCACGGCTGCGCGACGCGGCCAGGCCGCACTACATCGCGGCGCTCGCCTCGAAAGGGGCGACCCTGCTGTGGACCACGCCCTGGCCACCCTCGGGCCTGTGGACGCGGCGCAAGGTCACATCGCCGGCCGACCTTCGCGGCCTGCGCGTGCGCACCTATGACGCCACGGGCACCGAGGTGCTGCGCGCAGCCGGCGCAACCGCCGAGGTGCTGTCCTTCGGCGAGGTGAATGCGCGGCTCGAGGCCGGGACGCTGGATGCGGTGCTGTCCTCGGGCGATGGCGGCGCCGGGCGGCAATTGTGGCGATGGCTGCCGAACTTCACCGAGTTGAACTACGCGTGGCCGCTGTCACTCGCCTTCGCATCGACGACGCGCCTGGCCACGCTGCCGCCGGCGCAGCGGGACGCCCTGATCGCGGCCGGCACCGAGACCGAGGCCCGGCAATGGCAGGCCATCACCGGCCGGCTCGAAGCCAATTACCGGGTCATGCGCGAGAACCAGGTCGCCATTCATGTGCCGGATGACGCGATGCGCTCGTCCCTGCGCGATGCGGCGGGCGCGGCCGTGACGCAGTGGCGCGGCCGGACGGGCGAAGCGGGGGCCGCCATCCTTCGCGCCTACGGGGCCTGAGGCCGCCGCACCGCGCGGCTTCGTCAATCGCTGACGTAGAGCCCGAAGGAAGGCCCCGGCACGCCGCGGCGCAACGGCACGCAAGCGTCGGGCGGCGCCGCGCCGAAGCGCGATCCGGCCTGCTCCGCCTCCCCCAGGAAGCGGTCGAGATGGCGCATCGCGCCGTTCGGCAGGTCGTGCAGCACCAGCACGACCGTCTCGCGCGCATCCGCCAGCATCCGGTGCGCCGTGGCGACCCAGCCATCCGGATCGCGGAAATCCCCCGGCACGGCGTTCCACAACACGACGGTGTGGCGATGCGCCACCAGGTGATCCGCCGCCGCTCGGTTCAACAGATGCGCCCCGAGCGCACCGCCACCACCATTCGGACGGAACAGGCGGTCCGGCCCGTGCAGCGCGCCGAGCAGCGCATCCGTCCCGGCGATCTCGGCGACCGCCTCCTCGGCGCTGCGGCGGCCAAGCGGTTCGCCATGCGTCAGCGTGTGGTTGCCGATCGCGTGGCCTTCCGCCTGCGCGCGCTCGGCGCAGGCACGCGCCGCCGGGTCGCGCAGCTTCTGCCCGACCAGGAAGAAGGTCGCCCGGATGCGGCGGCGTGCCAGCACCGCCAGCACGCCGGGCGTCACCTCCGGCTCGGGTCCGTTGTCGAAGGTCAGGCAGACCTCCGGCATCGGTTCAGGCACCGATGGCGTTGGTCAGGGTGCCGATGCCCTCGATGGTCAGTTCCATCACGTCGCCGGTCTTCATCGTCTGCGGCGGCTGCATGGCATAGCCGACGCCTTCCGGCGTGCCGGTCATGATCACGTCGCCGGGCAGCAGGGTGAAGCCGGCCGAGAGCTGGTGGATGATCTCCTTCACGTCGAAGATCATCTTCGAGGTGCGGGAGGACTGCCGCTGCTCCCCGTTCAGCTTCAGGCCGATGGCGAGGTCGGCGGCATCGAGGTCCTCGCGCGGGACGATCACCGGCCCCATCGGGCAGGAGCGGTCGAGCGACTTGCCCTTGAACCACTGCCCGTGGCGGCGCTGCAATTCGCGCCCCGTCACGTCGTTGCCGATGGTCCAGCCGAAGACATGGTCGAGCGCGCGGTCCTTCGGGATGTCGCGCCCGGCGGTGCCGATCACGGCGACCAGTTCCACCTCGTAGTCGAGCCATTCGGTGACGCCGGTATGGCTCGGCACCAGCGCGCCCGGCGCGATGACCGTATCGGCCGCCTTGGTGAAGAACTGCGGGTATTTCGGCATCTCGGAAGTGGTGATGCCGCGGGTGCGGTCGCCCTCGGCGACGTGGTCCATGTAGTTGCGCCCGACGCAGAACACGTTGCGGCGCGGGCGCGGGATCGGTGCCTGCAGCGCGACCCGGTCGAGCGGCAGCACCGCGGCGGCCGGCGGGTTCGCCGCCAGGGCGCGCACCTGCGCGAGCGCCGCCGAGCCGCCATCGATCAATGCGAGCATGTCGCGCGCGGGCGGCATCGCCGCACCGAGGTCGAGCACACGGCCGCCGTCGAGCAGCACGCCCACCCGGCTGCCCGCCGCATCGGCGAAGGTGACGAGTTTCAATCCGGCCATGGCATTTCCCCCTGAAGAATCCTGCTGGCGTCCAGGCAAGCGCGGCGCGGGCCGGGGCACAAGCCCCCCGCCCCGGCGGCGCCGGGGCCGTTCGGGATATCCGGCCCCCACCCATCCCGGACACTGTGCTTGCGCGGCCGGGCGGGCCGGTGCCGGGTTCGCGACTGCGCCTCACGGCACCGTCTCGATACGGTCTGTCAGTCGATGAACTGCGCCAGCCGGACCGCGGTATGACCGCGATGGACGATCGGGGTCGGCATCACCAGCAGGCAATCGTCGTGGGGGGTGCGGATCTCCTCATCGCCATCCAGCGCGATCAGGGTGTTGCGGGCGGGAATGACCTCACCGCCGTGGAATTCGCGCAGGAAGGTGAAGGAACGGCTGCGCACGGTGACGGTCTGCGTCACCCGGGCGCGGCGCGGCTTCGGTTCCGCGCCCTCCGCCGCAGCGCCTGGCCCGGGAGCGCCATGCCGGCATGGCGCAGCAGCCGCGCGCAGGCGGTCTCCATCCGAGCGACGGTCGCCGGCTCCCAATGCTGGCCGGCTTCGATCAGCACGGCGGCGGGTGCCGAGGCAGGATCGGCGAAGCGCGCATAGTCGATCATCCGCCGCCCGCCGGCATGGCCGCTATCGGCCACGACGGTCGGCGGCACGCCGATCGCGACGCCGAGCCGCGCCGCCTTCTCGGTCTGGCCGGTCAGGATCAGCGGTTCGGAGGGCCAGAGCATGGAATGCAGGTCGGCGAGCAGGTCCACCGTATCGACCAGCGGCCGGAGTTCGCGCGCCCGGCGCAATTCGCAGGACCGCCCATGGCTGTCCAGCAGGACACGTTCCCAGACGCGGTTCATGTCCTCATCGAGGTAGCGCGAGGCGGTGGGGTCGTCGCGGTCGAAACGGGCGAAGGCGGCCAGGTTGCAGAAGACAAGGCTGAGCCGCCCGCGCGATGGCCGGATGCCCTGCCGCAGCCATTGGTCGAGCACCGCAGCGCCGGCGATCTCATTGCCATGCACGATCGCGGTGATCGCGAGGTGCGGCCCCGGGCGTTCCGCCACGAAGGACCAGACGCCGGGTATGCCGGCATTGCCCGCCAGCCAGGGCCGAATATCCGGCACCGGGATGTTGACCGGTGCCGCCGGCATCGCCACGACCCAGGCCTCGCTTCCGAGAGCGCCGCTCATCGGACGCGAACGCTCTCATCACGTGCGGGGCAAAATGCCGCGCAGTGCATCAGGCGGTTGCGGGGAGAGCGGGAGGAACTCACGGTTGCAGTGTATACGGCACGCATCACGCGTCCATCCGTGGCGCAACGGGAGGAACCACCATGGCGACAGACCACGCGACGGCGCGCGTTCTCAAGGACGGCCCGCTGGAACTGCGGGGGCCGCTTGCGCCTCAATGGCGAGGCGATGGACGGAGAGGCCTGGCTGTGCCGCTGCGGCGCCTCAGCGAATAAGCCGTGGTGTGACGGAAGTCACAAGACGAGCGGCTGTGCGCTGACCGGCGACCCGCCGCGGCGCGAGGGCACCACCCTGCCGGATGTCCCGGCGCCGGTCGACCTTTCGCCGCAGCCGAATGGTCCGGTCAAGGCGACGGGGCCCCTGGTCCTGGTGAACGATGCGGGAGAGGTCACCGATCGCACGATGCAGGTCTTCCTGTGCCGCTGCGGGAAATCCGCCAAGCAGCCCTATTGCGACGGCAGCCATCGGCGCGCGGGGTTCGTCGCGCCGTAAGGTGCGCCGGATCAGTCGCGCCGTAAGGCGGGCAGATGACCCTGCGGCATGGGGCGCGCGGGCGGCGGGGCCGATCCTGCCGGGTCCACCCATGCCCCGCCGGGTCAAGCCATGCCCCAACGCCGGCGGCAGCACACAAGGCGGCCACGCCGCGGGCACCATGGTCATGCGCGAGGCCCGCGCCCCGCTCACGCGCCCCACACCAGCCCACCCAAACGGCCGGGAGGCGGGGTTCAGCCGCCGAGCGGCCCGGGCCCGGTCACAGCCGCAACGTAGCGCGAGACGCTGCGCCGCACCGCCGCCTTGCCGTCGGCAAGGATCACCCGGTCCCACCAGGCGCCATAGACCGCATCGAATTCGATGCTGTCGAGAACCGCGCCGATGCGCGTAACCTCGGCCCCCGGCAGCGGCACCCAATTGGGGTAGGACCACATGAAGGAGACATGCCTGCGGTCCGGCGCGACCGAGGCGATGTCGCCGGTCAGGATCGCGCCCTTGCCGGCGCTCCAATGCAGGATGGTCCCGCCGGCAAAATGCCCGCCGAGCCGATGCAGCGTGACGCCCGGCAGCACCTCATGCCGCTCGCCCTCCCAGAACCGGATGGCGGGGTCGGGCCGCATCACCCATTGGCGGTCGGCGCCATGCAGCAGCACCGGGCAGTCGAAGGCCCGCGCCCAGTCCACCATGGTCGCATAGTAGTGCGGGTGGCTGATCGCGATGGCGGCGATCCCGCCCAGCGCCTTGATGATCGCAATCGTCGCCGGGTCGAGCAGCGCCACGCAATCCCACAGCACGTTGCCGGCCGGCGTGCGGACCAGCAGGGCGCGCTGGGCGATGGCGAAGTCGGGGAACATGCCGCAGCCGAGCAGCCCTGGCGCCACCTCCCGCCAGCCGATCGCGTGGCGGCGGGCCAGCGCTTCCATCGTCGTCCATTGCTGGCCGGCGGCGGGCACCCACTGGCGCGGATCCTCGCAGATCGCGCAGGCCGCCGGCGGCGCGGCGGCGGGCGCGTGCTGCGTGCCGCAGGTCGCGCAGATGAACGCCGTGCCGCTCATCGCGCGGCGCTGGCGTTCCTGGGCGACCATCTGCTCGATCTGGGCGATCGGCACGGCGCCGGGCACCAGCGTCTCGCCGATGATCAGCGCCGGCGTGCCCTCGATGCGCAGCGCCCGCGCCAGCGCGATGTTGGCATCGAGCCGCTGCTGGATCGCCGGGTCGTCCATCTCGCGCCGCAGCCTCGCGTAGTCGAGGCCGATGCGCTCCGCCTCGCTGCGGATCACCGCGTCGGTCGGCTCGCCGCGCAGGCTCATCAGCGCGTCGTAGAATTCGCGGATACTTGCCCTGGCGCTGCGCGGCGAGCAGCGCACGCGCCGCGACCACGCTCTGCGGCCCGAGGATCGGCAGGTCCTTCATCACCACGCGGATGTTGCGGTCCCGGCGCAGCAGCGGCCCCATCTCGGCATGCAGGCGCTTGCAGTAGGGGCAGCGCACGTCGAAGAACTCGACGATGGTGACGTCGCCGCGCGGATTGCCGCGCACCGGGTCGGAGGCGACGCCGAAGATCGCCTGCCGGTGGTCCGTGATGGCACCGCGCAGGGCGTCCTCGCGCTCGCGCTCCTCGGCCGCCTGGAGGGCGCCGAAGGCCTCGCGCAGGATGGTCGGGTCGCGCTTCAGCGCATCGCGCATGATGGCGATGATCTCGGCGCGCTGCGCCTCACTGAAGGCCTGCGCCATGGCGCGCCCGGCGAAGAATGTGCCGGCCGCGGCCAGCAGGAAGGTCCGTCTCATGCTCTACTCCCGGCGCCGGCGTCGCCCGTGCCTCGGCCCGATATGGGGGCGCATGGTCCGGCCTGGGAGGCCGGGCGCATCGCCGTTGCGACGCCACAGGATGCGCGAGGCGGCGCGGCGGCTCAACCGCCGGTACCGCAACCGCCCGCCCGCCCCGCCGCATGGGCCGCGGATGAACATGCGGTTGCCGCCCGTGTCGAAGGCGTCTATGGCCGGGCGCTTGTGAGATCGTTCGACAAGACCGGCAGCGGCCCCGCGGGCCGCTCGGCAGGGGAAGTGAGCGTCAGGCGCATGAGCACCACGACACCAGGCGCGGACCGCGCCCATCACGGAACCGGCACGCCAGCGGCAGGCCCGCGCCGGCGCCGCGCCGCCTGGCTGATGGCTGCCGCCGCGTTGCTGTCGGGCTGTTCGACGGTCAATTCGATGTTCGGCGGCAGCAGCACGCCCACCGCGCCGCTTGGCAGCCCCGGTTTCGTCCGCGGCTTCCTGGGCGGGGTGGTCGCCGACGAACCGCGCGCCGCCCTGGTGGCGCGCGAGATCCTTTCCGCAGGCGGCACGGCCGTCGATGCCGCCATCGCCAGCGCCTTCGCCATGTCGGTGACGCTGCCATCCCGCGCCGGGCTCGGCGGCGGCGGTGCCTGCCTCATCTACAATGCGCGGCTGCGGGAGGTGATCACCGTCTCCTTCCCCGCCGGTGCGCGCTCGGCCCTGCCGCCCGGCACCGACCGGCCGGCGGCCCTGCCGCTGATGGCGCGTGGGCTGTTCCTGATGCACACCCGCGGCGGCCGGCTGCGCTTCGAGCAGTTGATCCGCCCGGCGGAGGACCTGGCCCGCTTCGGCACCGAGGTCTCCGCCGCGCTGGCCGACGACCTCGCCGTCGTTGCCGCCCCGCTGCTCAACGACCCGCAGGCGCGGCGCGTCTTCGGCGCGCGCGGCGGCGGGCCGGTCCGTGGCGGCGATCGGCTGATCCAGCTCGACCTCGGCGCGACGCTCGCGCAGATGCGTTCGGGCGGCGTCGGCGAATTCTACCAGGGGCCGCTGTCGCAGCGGCTTGAGGAAGCCTCGGTCACCGCCGGCGGCGGGCTGACGGGACCCGAACTGCGCGAGGCCCTGGCCGCAGGTGCAGGACGCGGTGCGCGTGCCGGTCGGCAACGATATCGCCTTCTTCCTGCCGGCCATCGGCGATGGCGCGCGCCGGCACGGCTGCCGCTTTCCAGGCCATGCAGGGTGGCAGCCCGCCCTTCGGCGGTGGCGGCATGTCGGGCGCGAGCGCCGGGCTGCTGACGATGGACCCGGACGGCAATGCGGTCGCCTGCGCCTTCTCGATGAACAACCTGTTCGGCACCGGGCGCATCGCTCAAGGCACCGGCGTGCTGCTCGCGGCCGCTCCGGGGATGGGGACGGTGCCGCCCGCACCGCTCGCCGTGTCGCTGGCAACCAACCGCGAACTGCGCGCCTTCCGCGCCGCCGTCGGCCGGGACCGGCCAGCAGGCGGCCGGGATCGCGGCGGCGACGATGCTGTCGACGGCGCTGCGCCGACAGCCCTTCGAGAACGGCTTCGCCGCCATCCCGGAACCCGGGCGCGGCCTCGCGCTGTCGTGCCCGACCTATGTGCCGGGCGGCAATGCAAGCTGCGTCGCGGCGGCCGACCCGCGCGGCGGCGGTGTCGCCGCCGGTTCCTTCGCGCCGGCCGCGGCGGGCGGTCGGTGAAGGTCGGCCGGGCGGGGGATGCCCCGCCCTTCCTGGTGATGGACGTGATCGCGGCCGCCAATGCGCGCGCCGCGTCGCTGCCGCCGGGCGCGCCCGGCATCATCCGCATGGAGGTCGGCCAGCCCGGCACCGGCGCCCCGCGCGGCGCGGCCGAGGCGGCGATCCGCGCGCTGCAGGCCGGCGCGCCGATGGGCTATACCGAGGCCTTCGGCCTGCCGTCGCTGCGCGCGCGCATCGCCCGCCACTATCGCGAGCGCTACGGCGCTGGCGGTGCCGGAGGCGCGGATCGCGGTGACGGTGGGGGCCTCGGGCGCCTTTCCGCTCGCCTTCCTCGCCGCCTTCGACGCGGGCGACCGGGTGGCGATGGCCGCGCCCTTCTACCCGCCCTACGCGAACATCCTGACCGCGCTCGGCATGCAGCCGGTGCTGCTGCCCTGCGATGCCGCCACGCGCTTCCAGCCGACCATCGCCATGCTGGAGGAGATGGACCCGCGCCCGCAGGGGCTGATCGTCGCGAGCCCCTGCAACCCGGCCGGCACCATGCTGGCGCCGGAGGAACTGGCCGCCATCGCCCGCTGGTGCCACGCCAACGACGTGCGGCTGGTCAGCGACGAGATCTATCACGGCCTGACCTGGGGCACGGTTGCCGAGAGCTCCGCCGCGGCCTTCAGCGAGAGCGCCGTGGTGGTGAATTCATTCTCGAAATACTGGTCGATGACCGGCTGGCGCATCGGCTGGCTGCTGCTGCCCGAGGACCTGGTGCGCCCGGTCGAATGCCTGGCGCAGAACATGTTCATCAGCGCGCCGCACATCGCCCAGGTGGCGGCCGAGGCGGCGATGGACTGCGTCGAGGAGCTGGAGGCCAACAAGGCCGCCTATGCCCGCAGCCGCGCGGCGCTGCTGGATGGCCTGCCGCGGGCCGGCTTCACGAACATCGCCGCGGCCGATGGCGCCTTCTACCTGTGGTGCGATGTCGGCCACCTGACCAATGACAGCGCCGCCTTCTGCGCCGAGATGCTGGACCAGGCGGGCATCGCCGCGACCACGGGGCTCGATTTCGACCGCGACCGCGGGGCGCGCTACCTGCGGTTCTCCTATTGCGGGGCGGAGGGCGCGATGGCGGAGGCGCCGCAGCGCCTGGCGCAGTGGCTCGCGCGGTAGCGGCACCGCCTCAGAGCTTCACCGCCCGCAACGTCGCGGCCCAGTGGGCGAGCCGGTCATTGAGAATGCGCGCACGGCCAATCGACAGCGCCTCGGCATCGAAGCGCTCCAGTTCCTCGAAGACGAAGCCCTCGGGGCCCCGCTCGTTCCAGGCCGATTGAAGCTCGCGTGACGCGTGCAGCCCGTGCCGCAGCGTGAAGGCGGTCCGGTTCCATATCGCCGCAATATCCGGGGCCTGGCCGACCCAGACCTGCCCCGAACCGGCACAGCGCAGCGCGAAGATGCCGGCCGCCACCTTTCTCTCCTTATACGCCGCCATCGCGGCCTTTCGTTCTGCGCGTTGCATCGTGGTCCATCCTTGCCGGATATTTTTTACCCGGGTATAATTAACAAAGCAACCGAAGACGCATCAGCGCCATGACCGAGCCACGCCAGACCGTCACCGCCTTCCAGGGTTTCAACCGCCTCGCCTGCGGCCCGCTCGCCGAGGTTGCCCTGGCCGTCCACGACGCGCAGGCGCTTGACCGCAACGCCACCATTCTGGTGTTCGACGACCGCACCGGCGCGGTGGTGGACCTCGATCTGCGCGGCGATGCGTCTGCCGTGCGCCGCCGCTACACCCCCCCGCCGGCAGACCAACCCGACCCGGCCCGCGGGCGCGGCCGGCCAAGCTGGGCGTGACCGCGCGCGAGGTGACGCTGCTGCCCCGCCATTGGGATTGGCTCGCGACACAGCCGGGCGGTGCCTCCGCCGCGCTGCGGCGCCTGGTGGAACAAGCCCGCCTTGCCAGCAGCGCGAGCGATACCGAACGCGCCCGGCGCGACGCCGCCTATCGGGTCATGGCGGCGCTCGCCGGCGATCTGCCGGGCTTCGAGGACACCGCTCGCGCCCTGTTCGCGAAGGACAGGTCCGGCTTTGAGCAAGGGCTCTCCGCCTGGCCCGATGATCTCGGGGCCTATCTGATCACGCTGGCCTTCGCCGGCGCCTAGGGCTCGCATCCCCATGCCGCATGTCCAGGCCCAGGGCCTCACCATCGAGTACGACATCATCGGCCCGAGGCCGGCGAACCGCTGCTGCTGATCTCGGGCCTCGGCGTCCAGATGATTCGCTGGGCCACGCCCTTGTGCGAATCCCTCGCGGCGCGCGGCTATCGCGTGATCCGCTTCGACAATCGAGACGCCGGCCTCTCGACGCATCTTGCCGCGTCGCCGGCGCCCGATCTCGCCACGCTGGCGATGGCCGCCGCGCGCGGCGCACGCCTCGACGTGCCCTACACCCTGCGGGACATGGCCGCCGATGCGGTAGCGCTGCTCGATGCCCTGGCGATCGACCGGGCCCACCTGGTCGGGCGCTCGATGGGCGGCATGATCGCCCAGTTGATCGCCTGCGACTATCCGGCCCGCACCCGATCGCTGGTCGCGATCATGTCCAGCACCAACGACCCGGCCCTGCCACCCGCCGATCCGACCATCATGGCCCTCCTGACCCGACACCCGCCGAACCCGAACGACGACGAGGCGGGCTTCATCGACCACGGCCTGGCTCTCGCACGCCAGATCGGCAGTCCCGGCTACCGGTTCGATGACGCGGCCTGGCGCCGGCAATTGCTGGCCGAGTTGCGGCGTGCCCATGCCCCGGGCGGCTTCGGCCGCCAGATCGCCGCGATCATCGCGACCGGCAGCCTGCGTGCCTGCCTGCCGCGGATCGCCACGCCGACCACCGTGATCCACGGCGCGGATGACCGGCTGATCCCCGCGGCGGGGGGCCGGGACATCGCGGCCCGTATCCCGGGTGCCGACCTGCTGGTCATCGACGGCATGGGGCATGACCTGCCACCGCCGCTCCATGACACCATCGTCGAGGCGATCGACCGCACGGCGCGCCGTGCGGGCAAGGCAGCAGCCGAGGCGACGACCCCTCACCCGAACAGGCGCACACTGTCCTCCGGCGCCTGATCGCGTCGCTCGGTCATCCCATAGTCGCGCAACACGCCGGCGACGCGCAGCCGATACCCGGCAAAGACGCCGCCCCGCCCGGCCTGTTGCGCGTCCCGATGCCCGGCATGGCAGCGCCAGTTGCGCACCGCGGCCTCGTCCTCCCAGAAGGACAGCGACAGAAGTTTCCCGGGGTTGGTGATGCTGCGGAAGCGCTCCACGCTGATGAAGCCGGGCTGCTTCTCCAACGCCGCGCGCATCACCGCCGCGATGGCGAGATAGTCGTCCTCCCGCCCTTCGGCCGGTTCCACCTCGAAGATCACGGCGATCATCAGCGTCCTCCCCCATCCCCGCCTGGTGTCCCATGGTCGCACGCGGCGCGCTTCGTCCGCTGCCGAAGCATCGCGCGGCAAACCGGGATACCATCCTGCCATGACCGACCCCACCGCCCCCGGCCCGCTCGCCGCCACCGCCGCGCTGATGGCCGACCCGGCGCGGGCGCGCATGCTCGCCGCGATGATGAGCGGCGAGGCGCTGACCGCCGGCGAGCTGGCCCGCATCGCCGGCGTCGTGCCGGCCACCGCCAGCGGCCATCTCGCCCGCCTTGCCGATGGCGGCCTCATCGTCGTCCATGCCCAGGGCCGCCACCGCTACCACCGCCTGGCCTCGGAGGAAGTCGCCGCCGTGATCGAGACGCTGGGCGGCCTGTCCGCCCGCATCGCCCCGCCACGGCCGTGGAAGCATGGCGAGCCGGCGCGCCAGGCGCGGCTGTGCTGGAACCACCTCGCCGGCCGCCTCGGCGTCGCCCTGCACGAAAGGCTGACCGGCGCCGGCTGGCTGACGCCGGTGCCCGGCGGCTGGGCGACCTCCGACGGAAGGCCGGGCGCGGCTGGCGGCGACCGGCGTCGACCTCGACCGCGGCGATGACGGCCAAGCGCTTCGCCTGCGACTGCATGGACTGGTCCGAACGGCGCGCCGCACCTGGCCGGCGGCCTGGGCCGGGAGATCGCGACCGCCTGGCTCGCCCGCGGCTGGCTGCGCCGCCTGCCCGGCGCGGGCGACGGCGACGTGCTGGCCCGCCGCCGCGTCGCCGTCACGCCCGAGGGCGCGCGCGGCCTGCAGCAGGGCCTCGGCCTCGACGCCGCATGACGCCGGCGACCAGGCTGCGTGGTCGGCGCTCGCCGCCATGACGGGGCTGAGCCAGTTCCATCGCGCCTCGCTCGGCGTCATCGCGCCCGACCTGACCGTCCGACCTGGCGCTGAGCCCGGCGGTGCTCGGGGCGGCGAACGGGATGTTCTTCGCCGCGCTGCTGCTGGCGCAGATCCCGGTGGGCATCGCGCTCGACCGCGCGGGGCCGCGGCGCACGGTGGCGGCGCTGACGCGGCATCGCCGTGGCCGGCGCGGCCTTCCAGGCCTTCGCCACCGACGGCGCGACGCTGCTGGCGGCGCGCTTCCTGATCGGGCTGGGGTCCGGCGCCTCCTTCATGGCGGCGGTGGTGCTGTGCGCGCGCTGGCACAGCGGGGCGGCGATGACGCTTGGCGCTGTCGCGCGTCTTTGCCCTGTCGCAGATGGGCATATTGCTGGCCGGCGCGCCGCTCGCCGCGCTGTCGGGGCTGCTGGGCTGGCGCGGGGCGCTCGGCGCCTCGGCGCTGCTCACGGCGGGCTGCGGGCTGCTGTGGTGGCGCCTGGTGCGCGACGATCCGCCCGACCGCCCGCCCGTGTTCCGCGCAGCCGAGACGCTGAAGGAGGCGCTGCTCGGCCAGGTCTCGATCTGGCGGCTGCCGGGGCTGGCGCGCGTGCTGACGATCCATCTCGTCGGCTATGCCGCGGCGGCGACGGTGATCGGGCTCTGGGCCGGGCCCTATCTGGCCGATGTGCATGGGCTCGACGCGACGGGGCGCGGCTGGGCGCTGGCGGCGATGGGCGTGGCGATGCCGGCCGGGCTGCTGGCGATCGGTCCGCTGGAGCGGCGCGTCGGCGGGCGGCGCGGGCTGGTCACCGCGGGGGCGCGACTGGCCGCGGCAAGCCTGTTCGCCCTGGCGCTGTGGCCGGGCGCGCCGCTCCCCGCCGCCCTGGTGCTGCTCGTGCTGCTGGTGCTGTTCTCGGCCTTTCCGGTGCTGGTGGTGGCGGAAGGGCGGTCGCTGTTCCCCGACCATCTGGTGGGGCGCGGGGCGACGACGGTGAACCTTGCCCAGGTGCTGGGCTCGGCGCTGCTGCCGATGCTGGTGGGCGTGGTGGTCGGCCTGTTTCCCGAGGTCGGTGGACTGCGGCCGGAGGCAGCCTATCGCGCCGGGTTCGGGGTGTTGGGGGTGGCGCTGGCGGGTGGGATCGCGGGGTGGCTGCTGTTGCCGCGCGGGGTGGCTCGCTGAACCGCCCGAGTCGGTCCTCCGGCGACGCACGACGCTCGCCCAGGGCCGAGGAGCATCACCCCCGGCGCGTGACCCGCCCGGCGACGGCAGCGCCTGTGCCCGGCTTCACGCCTACGGCAGCAGCGCCCGCGCCTCCGCCCACAGCCGCGCCGTCAGTGCCCCCGCCGGTTCCGCGCTGGCGAGCCGGGCCGCCTGCCCCGCCCACATCTGCATCGCCTCGGCGTTGCCCGCCTTCTCGGCCGCCGCCCGCACCGGGGCGAACAGCGCGCGCTGCACCGGGTAATCCGCCACCGGCGGCGCCGGGCCGCGCGTGACCGCATTGGCGATCCCGCGCCCCAGCCTGCCGGAGAAGATCCGCGTCACCATCGTCCCTTCCGGTTCCGCCGCCGCGATCGCCGCCGACCAGGCCGGATGGATCGCCGCCTCCGGGCAGCGCAGGAAGCCGGTGCCGATCTGCACGGCGCTCGCGCCCAGCGTCAGCGCCGCCGCGATCCCCCGCGCATCGGCGATGCCGCCCGTCGCGATCACCGGCACCTCCAGCGCATCGGCGAAGCGCGGGATCAGCGCGAGGCCGCCGGTCATCTGCGCATCCGCCGCCGCCGCATCGAAGGCGCCGCGATGCCCGCCGGCTTCCGCACCCTGCGCGAGGATGGCATCCGCCCCGGCGGCGACCGCCTCGCGCGCCTCGGCGAGCGTCGTCGCGGTGGCGAACCAGGCGATGCCGCGCGCCTTCGCCGCGGCGATCACCTCCGCGGGGAAGACGCCCATGATCGAGGAGATGACAGTCGGCCCGGCCACCAGCATCGCCGCGCATTGCGCCGCGAAATCGGGCAGCAGCGGGCCTTCGGGGATCGCCGGGCGGGCACCGTGGCCGGCGAGGTAGTCCGCCATCGCCGCCTCCCGCGCCGCGTCGCGCACCGGCGGCGGGTCCGGGATCCACAGGTTGATCTGGAACGACCCGTTCGACTGCGCGCGGAAGTCACGCGCCCAGGCGGCGATGCCTTCCGGCGCGGTGTTCAGCGCGCCGAAGGCGCCCATGCCGCCGGCATTGGCGACCGCGCCGGCGAGCGCCGCCGGCGTCGGCACCCGCCATCGGCGCGAGCAGGATCGGCAGGCGCAGGCCGAAGCGCTCGCAGAAGGCCGCCGCGCGTCCCTTCGCCGTCGCACTCGCCGCGATGGGGGTCATGGGCCATCCTCCGCTTCCGATTCCCCTCCATCAAGGCATGCCCGGCAGCAATGCGCAGCCCGCGCCCACGACCCGATCTCGCACTCGAAGCCGGCGCCGGGCGCGTCGCCGGGGTGGATGAGGCCGGGCGCGGTCCGCTCGCCGGGCCGGTGCTTGCCGCGGCGGTGGTGTTCCTGCGCGCGCCATCCGCCGCCATCGCCGCGCTGATCGATGATTCCAAGGCGCTGAAGGCCGCCCGGCGCGACGCCGCCTGCGCGGCGATCCGTGCCGCGGCCGCCGAAGGCGTGCTCGACTTCGGCATCGGCGCCGCCTCGGCCAGGGAGATCGGCGCGCTCAACATCCTGCGCGCGACGCATCTGGCGATGGCCCGCGCCGTCGCACGCCTGCCGCAACTGCCGGACCTCGCCCTCGTCGATGGCAACCAGCCGCCGCGCCTGCCCTGTGCCGTGCGCTGCGTGATCGGCGGCGACGCGCTGTCGCTGTCGATCGCGGCGGCCTCGATCCTCGCCAAGGTCGTTCGTGACCGCGCAATGACGCGGCTTGATCCGCGGTGGCCCGGCTATGGCTTCGCGCGCCATGCCGGATACCCCACGGCGGCGCACCTTGCCGCGCTTGATCGCCTCGGCCCGAGCCCGCATCACCGGCGCGGTTTCCGACCGGTCGACCAGGCCGCCATCCGGTTCGCTTGACCTGCCGAGTCGCACAAGCGATTCTGCGGGCTTCGCGAGGGGCGGACGGGGTTTCACAGTGGGCACGCAGATCGACACGCCGCTCGACCAGGTGCTGGTCGGGGATTGCATCGCGTGGCTGCGGCACCTGCCGCCGGCCTCGGTGCACGCCATCTTCGCCGACCCGCCCTACAACCTGCAGCTCAAGGGAACGCTGCGGCGGCCCGATGACAGCCTGGTCGATGGCGTCGACGACGAATGGGACCGCTTCGCCGACCTCGGCGCCTATGACGCCTTCACCCGCGAATGGCTGACGCGAATGCCGGCGCGTGCTGCGCAAGGATGGCACGCATCTGGGTGATGGGCGCCTATCACAACGTGTTCCGGCTCGGCGCGTGCATTGCAGGATCTCGGCTTCTGGATCCTCAACGACGTGATCTGGCGCAAGTCGAACCCGATGCCGAATTTCCGCGGCCGGCGCTTCACCAACGCCCATGAGACGCTGGTCTGGGCGGCGCGCGGACCGGAGTCGCGCTACCGCTTCAACTACCAGGCGATGAAGGCGCTGAACGACGACCTGCAGATGCGCAGCGACTGGCTGATCCCGCTCTGCACCGGGCATGAACGGCTGCGCGACGACGCAGGCGCCAAGCTGCACCCGACCCAGAAGCCCGAGGCGCTGCTGCATCGCGTGATCCTGTCCTGCACCAATCCGGGCGACGTGATCCTCGATCCGTTCTTCGGGTCCGGCACCACGGGCGCGGTCGCCAAGCGGCTGGGCCGCCGCTTCATCGGCATCGAGCGCGAGCAATCCTACGCCGACGCCGCGCTGCGCCGCATCGAAGCGGTCGAGCCCGCCCCGGAGGACGCTGCCGCCGCCCTGCCGTCACGGAAGGAACAGCCGCGCATCCCGTTCGGCACGCTGGTCGAGCGCGGGCTGGTGCCGGCGGGATCGCGCCTTTTCGACCGCCAGAAGCGCTGGGAAGCGGTGGTCGGCGCCGATGGCACGCTGCGTTGCGGCCTTGCCACCGGGTCGATCCACAAGGTCGGCGCGGCGGTGCAGGAAGCGCCATCGTGCAACGGCTGGCTGTTCTGGCACACCGAGGGCCGCGACGGCCGGCTGCGCGTGATCGACGAGTTGCGCGAGTCCATCGCGAAAGGCGCCTAGAGCCGCTTCCGTTCGCATTGGCTCACGGCAACGACTCTATGCCTTTGTTTTCGCGAGCATCTTCCCCCGATCAGGTGAGTGCACCTGATCGGGTCCTGCTCCAGCGGAGAAGACCCGACCATGAGCGACATCAGCCCCGATACCTTCACGCCCGGGCCGGCCGCGCCGCCACCCGCCGCCCCGCCTTCGCGCAGCCTGGGCCGCGCCCTGCTGGCCGAGGCTCCCTACCTGATGATGCTCGTCGCCGGCTTCGTCGGCGTCGCCCTTGCGGGCGGGCCAACGCCGCAGCTGCTCTACTGGCAGGTGCTCGCCCCGGTCTTCGGCGTGCTGTGCATCGCCGCCGGCTGGAAGGCCGCGGCCGGTCGTGGGCAGCGGATGCGCCTGGTCTGGACCCAGGCGTCGCATTGGGCGGCCTTCCTGGCGGCCATGCTGATGCTGTACCTGCCCTCGGTGCGGGGCGTCGTGAACGACAACGCGACCGAGATCGGATTGCTGCTGCTGCTCGGGCTGGGCACGCTGGTCGCGGGCATCCATGCCGGGTCGTGGCGGATCATCGCCGTGGGGGCTGTGCTCGGCGCATCGGTTCCGGCCGTGGCGACGCTGCAGCAATCGGTCATGCTGGTGGTCGCGGGCGGCATGCTGGTGGTGCTGGTGGGCGCCGCCTTCGTCTTCGCCAGGGCCCGCATCGAGCGCACGGCCTAATCAGGCGGCATCGCCTGATCGGGACCTGCTCCACGCGGTCATCGGCAATCAGGCACGCGGCGCCGGTCCGGCATGTCCATGGCGGTCCGTCCACGCCGCGGGGTTCCAGGCGGTTGGCCTGGTATCCACGGCTGGGCGGCACATCCCCGCAGGGCCGGCCGCCGCGGCAATGACAGCCGGGCCGGCCGCCCCGTTCACTCCGCCGCCGCCGCCCGATCCGCCTGCGCCAGCCGCGCGAAGCCGTCGCGCGTCTGCGGCAGTTTCCGCCCCAGGATCTGTTCCGCCACCTGCGTCCGCAGCACCTGCGCCGTCCCGCCGGCGATCGCGAACATCCGCGCGTCGCGGACATAGCGTTCCATCGGGTTGTCCCGCGAATACCCGGCCGCGCCCCAGACCTGCAGGGCCTGGTTGGTCACGCGGATGGCCATGTCCGCCGCCATCACCTTCGCCTGGGCGGCCGCCAGCCGATCGGGGAAGCCGTTCGGCCCGGCCGAGCGCGCCGCCCGCCAGACCAGGGCGCGGGAGGCTTCCAGCTCGATCGACATATCCGCCAGCATCCAGGCCAGGCCCTGGAATTCCGCGATGGGCCGGCCGAACTGCTCACGCGTCCGGGCGCGGTCGAGCGCGTGGTCATAGGCGCCGGCGGCCAAGCCCAGCGCCACCGTCGCGGCACCCACGCGCTGCCCGTTATAGGCGTCCATCAGCCGGCCGAAGCCGCGCGCCCAGCCGCCGGGCGGGCGCAGCACCATCGCGTCCGGCACGACGACGTCGCGCATCGTGATGTTGGCCTCCGGCATGCCGCGCAGGCCCATCGACGGGATGCGCTCGGCGGTCATGCCCGCGGGCATCGCGTCCCCGTCGCGGGTGACGATGAAGCCGCCGATGCCCAGTTCCTCGCCATTCTCGAAGGCGCGGGCGAAGACCAGATGCAGGCGGGAGACGCCGCCCCCGGTGATCCAGGTCTTGTCGCCATTGATCACCCAGTCATTGCCGCGGCGCACCGCGCGGGTGCTCATGTCGGTCGCGGCGGAGCCGGCCTCGGGCTCGGTGATCAGGATGGCGGGCTTGTCGCCGGCCAGCACCAGTTCGGCCGCGATCTTCTTCTGGGTCGGGGTGCCATAGGCCATGATGGCGCCGACCGCGCCCATATTGGCTTCCACCGCGATGCGGCCGCAGACGGCGCAGGCCTTGGAGAATTCCTCGATGACCAGCACGGCGTCGAAATAGGACAGGCCCGGCCCGCCCCATTCCCTGGGGATGGTCAGGCCGGTGAAGCCGGCCTGCTGCATGCGGGCGACCATGGGCCAGGGGTATTGCTCGGACCGGTCGGTGGCGGCGGCCTGGGCGGCGGCCTCGCGGGCCACGTCGCGGGCCCTGTCGCGCAGCCTGGCTTCGGCCTCGGTCAGATCCGTTCATGTCGTCATGCTCCCTTGATACGGCGCTCGATCGCTTCCGTCGCGGCGCGATCGAGCCGCAACGCACGGGCGAAGTCGTCGAGCCAGGCGCGTTCCGCGCCATCGATTGAGGCCGCGCCGGCCACCGCCGCGGCGTAGAGTTGCGCCGCCAGCATGGGGTCGGATGCCTCGCGCGCCAGGGCCTCGGGCGTGGTGCCGCGATCGAATTCGGCGAGCACCGCGTCGCGCCCGGCGGGCGTCAGTCCAGCGGCGCCGAGCTGGTCGGCGATGCGGGCGCGTTCCTCCGAATCGACATGCCCGTCGGCCTTCGCCGCGGCGATCATGGCGCGGAGCATCAGCAGGCCTTCGCGGTCCTCGGCGGCGATGGGCGGTGGCGCGGGCAGGCCGGGCACCGGGTTCCAGGCCCCGGATGGGGCCGGTTTGCCTGTTCCGGCGCGTCGCGGGTGCTGCTGCCGGTCGCCGTGGGCGTCGCCGCACCGCCCCACGGATCGCCGGCGCTCGGGACGCTGGCGCGGGTCGGCGCGGGCTTGCGCGTCGGCACGCGGTCGGTGGGGCTTCGCGGAAGCGGGGTCGTCCCAGCCGCCGGCGGCCGGCTTGCCGCTGCGGCCGGCCTGGCGGCGGCGTGGTTCGGCCTGCTGGGACTTCGCCATGGCCTCGATCGCCACGCCGGCCAGCATGGCGAGGGCGCGCCCGAGGTCCTGCTTGCCGCCGCGCCGGCGCGGGCGGCGTCCGGCTGTTGCCGCCGCCGAGCACGGCACCAAGCACGCCGCCAAGGTCGAATTGCGCCATCGCCCCGATCCCTGTTCCCGTGGCGGTCCTTGTTACGATCCGTGCAGGGCGGCCGCAATGGCCGGGACGAGGGCGCGGAATTCCTCCGCGCGCGGGCTGCGCGCCCGCCAGGCGAGCGCGATGCGGCGGCCGAAGGCGCCGACCAGCGGCCGCACCGTGATGTCGGCGCCGGCGGCGACGCCGCCGGCGACGGCGAGGTTCGGCAGAAGGGTCACGCCGAGGCCGCCGCCGACCATCTGGACCAGGGTGTGCAGCGAGGTGGCGGCGAATTCGTCGGGCACCGCCGCGCCCGGCAGGCCGCAGGCGGAGGCGGCATGGTCGCGCAGGCAGTGGCCTTCCTCGAGCAGCATCAGCCGGTCGCCCGCCAGCGCGGCTGGCGCGATCCTGGCCATGGCGGCAAGCCGGTGGCCGGGCGGCAGGGCGACGTGGAACGGATCCGCGGCGATCGTCACCGATTCGATGTCCCCGCAGTCGCAGGGCATCGCGAGCAGCAGCAGGTCGAGCCGGCCGGCGTCCAGGCCCTCGACCAGGCGGTCCGCGATGTCCTCCCGCAGCCACAGGCGCAGGCGCGGGAAGGCGGCACGCAGGCGGGGCATCAGGCGGGGCAGCAGGAAGGGGCCGATCGTCGGGATGACGCCCAGCCGCAGCGGACCGGTGAGCGGGTCGCGTGCGGTCGCGGCCGTCTCGACCAATGTATTCAGGGCGGCGAGCGCCGCGCGCGCGCGGCCGACCAATTCGCGCCCGATCGGCGTGAAGACCGGGCGCTTGCCGCCCGTGCGCTCAAGCAATGCGACATCGAGTTGGCGTTCGAGGGCGAAGATGCCGGAGGACAGGGTCGATTGCGTGACCGCGCAGGCGGTCGCTGCACGGCCGAAATGGCCGTGCTCGGCCAGGGCGACGAGATAGCGGAGCTGCTGGGGACTTGGAAGGGCGGTCATCGGCCGCGAACATTACGCCGATCGCAATTCCCCAGATGGGAGATATTGCAGGTCTGCTATGCGCGCATTTGGTTAATTCGTGGCCCGCTCCGGCAACCCGCCATGAAGGGCCCAGCCTTCCCCGGCCATGACCGCCACAGGCCCGGGAGAGCGCCGGATAACGCGCCCAACGGCCAGCACCGCCACTCGGGCAGGCCTCCGATGGTGCTGGCATGCGTGGATAGGCTCGGCCGGTGCCGGGGCTCACCTCGCGCCGTGTGGCGCCAACCCGAGCCCGATCGAGAAACCCCTGGGCGCCACCATCCGGTGTCGGCGCACGGCCCGGGCCGCCGACCTCAGGCCGCGTCGGCGCCGTCGCCGCTACCGAGGCCGATCAGTGCGGCACGGTCCACCAGCTCGATCCCGGAATGGCCGTGCAGGCCGGATCCAGCCGCGCTTGCGGAAGGCGGAGATGGCGCGGCTGACGGTCTCCAGCGTCAGGCCGAGGAATTCGCCGATATCGGCGCGGGTTGCCGGAAGGTCGAAGACGGGCCCGACATGCTTGCGGCGTTCCTGGGCCTCGGCGAGGGAGACCAGGAAGGCGGCGACCCGTTCCTCGGCGCTGAAACGGCCGAGGGCGAGGATGTGGTCCTGGCTCGCCGCCAATTCCCTGACGCAGAGGTCGAGAAAGCGCCGCTCCAGCACCGGATAGCGACGGAACATCTGCTCGAGGCGCTTGCGGTCGATCCGGCAGACGGTGCCGCGGGTCAGCATCTCGGCGCCGAAGGCGTGCTCGGTGGCGGGGGTGAAGCCGAGGATATCGCCGGCGAAGCGAAAGCCGATCACCGACTGGCGGCCGTCGGGCAACACCCGCGTCAGCCGCGCCGTGCCCTCGGTCAGCGTGTAGACGTAGCGGGCGGGGTCGCCCTGGTGGAACACCGTCTCCCGCGCATCGAGGCCCTGGCGCTCGCTCTCGCCCGGACATGTCGTCGAGCGCGGCGACGTCGAGCGGCGCACACAGGCCGATCGAGCGCGAGCCGCACTTCACGCAGACATCCGCCTCAGTGCCAAGGCCGTCCATCAGCGCGCGGGTGCTGTCGAGAGGATGCATGGTACCCGTTCACCTGGCTCTGCGGGTCATTGGCGGCGCGCTCACCGCGGTTGGGCCGCCCTGTCAGGCATCTTCCGCGCACCGTTGAGGTAGATCAAGAGCAAACGCATATAGCAGGAAACCCGTGCCTGGCGCGTGGCGCCGCGCCGGCCGGCTTGCGCCGCGGCGCGCGGTGGCGACACTGCTGCGGGGAACATCACGCAGGACCAACGCCATGACACAGGCCGCACCCGCTTTCCGCCTCGACGGCACCAGGATCCTCGTGACCGGCGCCTCGCTCGGCATCGGGCGCGCCACCGCGCTGGCGGCGGCGGCGAGCGGTGCGACGGTGGTGCTCGCCGCGCGCGGCCGCACGGGGCTGCGAGGAGGTCGCGGCCGAGATCGCGGCCGTTCGGCGGCGCGGCCGAGGTGCTGCCCTTCGACGCGGCCGATCCGGAGGCGATCCGCGCGCGCCGTCGCGGCCGCCGGCGTGCTGGATGGCCTGGTCAACAATGCCGGCAGCGTGACGCGCGAACCCTTCCTGGAGGCCAGCGAGGCGGAGATGGACCGTGTCCTCGCGCTGAACGTGAAGGGCGCGGCCCTCGTTGCGCAGGCGGTCGCGCGCGGCATGGTCGCGGCGGGGCGCCGCGGGTCGATCGTCAACATGGCCTCGATCGCCGGGCTGGTGGGGGCGCGCAACCGCAGCCTCTATGCCGCGACCAAGCATGCGGTGATGGGGCTGACCCGGGCGATGGCGCTGGAACTCGGGCCGAAGGGCATCCGGGTGAACGCGGTCTGCCCGGGGCTGGTGAACACGCCGCTCGCCGCCGATCTGATGGCGGACGAGAAATTCGTCGCGGCGACGCGCGCGCGCATCCCGCTCGGGCGGATCATGGAACCGGAGGATATCGCCGGCCCGCGTCGTGTTCCTCCTGTCGGCGGCATCGTCCGGCATCACCGGCATCGCGCTGCCGGTCGATGGCGGCGTGACGGCGGAGTAGGCCCGATGCCCGTCACCGTCCGCCTTTGTGGCGCCGCGCGTACCGTCACCGGCCTGTCGCTGCTGTTCGAGACCGGCAAGGCGCGCTTCCTGGTCGATTGCGGCATGTTCCAGGGGCCGAAGACGCTGAAGGCGCTGAACTGGGAGGCCTTCCCCTATGCCCCGCGCGACATCGACGCGGTGCTGCTGACGCACGCGCATATCGACCATTCCGGCCTGCTGCCGAAACTGGTGAAGCAGGGCTTCCGCGGCACCATCCATGCCAGCGCGCCGACGGTCGATCTGTGCGCCGTCATGCTGCCCGACTCAGGGCATGTGCAGGAGATGGAGGTCGAGCACCTCAATCGCCGCAACCGCCGCCGCGGGCGCGAGCCGGTCGAGCCGATCTACACCGCCGCCGATGCCACCGACGCGATCCGCGCCTTCCGCCCGGTGCCGATGGATCGCTGGCTGTCCTTCGACGCATTGCCCGGGGTGCGGGCGCGCTGGTGGAATGCCGGGCACATGCTGGGCTCGGCCTCGATCGAACTGGAATTCAACGATGAGGAGGCGGCGCCGCTGCGCGTGCTGGTGTCGGGGCGACCTCGGGCCGGACTGCACGGTGTTCCATCGCGACCCCGAAGGACCGCAGGCGCTCGACCACGTCTTCATCGAATCCACCTATGGCGACGAGGACAAGCCCTGCGTGGACCAGGACGCGCGGCGCGAACGCCTCGTCGCGCTGGTGACCGAAGCCGCGCATCCCGATGGCGCAATGCTGATCCCCGCCTTCGCCGTGGAACGAACGCAGGAGATCTGCTGGGACCTGGTGACGCTGATGCAGTCCGGGCGCATCCCGCAGGCGCCGATCTTCGTGGACAGCCCGCTCGCGATCCGCGCCACCGAGGTGTTCCTCGAACATGCCGCGACCCTGGAGGATGGGCGGGCGGTGAAGCGCGCGCTGCGCTCACCGCTGCTCAACTTCACCGAGACCGGGGAGGCGTCGCGCCGCATCGCCTCGGTCGAGGGCTTCCACATCATCATCGCCGGGTCGGGCATGTGCGATGCCGGGCGCATCCGCCACCACCTCAAGCGCTGGCTGTGGTCGCCGGAGGCGACGGTGCTGCTGACCGGCTACCAGGCGGAAGGCACGCTCGGGCGGCTGCTGCAGGAAGGCCGGCAGGAGATCCGCATCCAGGGCGACACGATCCGCGTCGCGGCCTCGATCCGCCAGATCCGCGACTATTCCGGCCATGCCGATGCGGGTGGAACTCTGCGCCTGGCTGAAGGCGCGCGGACCCGTCGCCGGCGGTGTCTTCCTGGTGCATGGCGAGGAACCGGCGATGGAGGCGCTTGGCAAGCGCCTGGCGGCCTCGGGCATCGCCCGCGAGGGCCAGGTGCTGACGCCGGCGCTGGACGATGCCTTCCTGCTGCCGAAGGCGGCCGCGCCGCTGCGGCGCGATTCACCGCGGCGGCGCAGTGACCCGGCAGCGGCCGGGCGGCCCGATTGGCACAATGCGCGCGCGGCGCTGCTGCTGGGGATCGAGGATGCGATCGAGCGCGCCCCGGATGCGGCGTCACGCGAGAGGCTGATGGCCGCGCTGCGCAACGCGCTGGAGACGCAGCGACGCAGGTGAGGACGGCGCCTGCCATCCGAAGCCGTATCCAGGCGCGGCATGCCTGGGGGCTGGTTCCGAAGGTTGGAGGGGGAGCGCCCCTGCAACCCTCGGCGTTGGTTCCGCTTACCCGCGCCGGACGTTCCAGAAGGTTGCGAAACCTTCCTGCACGCCGGTGAGGTTGCTGCGATAGGCGGTCGGCTGGAGGTATTGCCCGGTCGGGTAGTAGGGCACCTCGCGCATCGCCTCGACCTGGATGTCGCGGCAGATCGCCTGCTGGGCCGCGAGGTCGGGCGCACGGAACCAGGCATCGCGCAGTTCCTCGATGCGCGGCATGGTCGCCCAGCCCGCGTAGCCGGCCTCCCCATTGCCGCGCAGTGCGATGTGGCCGGCCGGGTTCAGCCAGTCGGTGCCGGCCCAGTTGGTCATGAAGGCGGACCAGCCGCCGTCGCTGACCGGCCCCTTGCGGTTGCGACGCTGGAGCATGGCGTTGAACTCGACGGAATAGACCTCGACGTTCAGCCCGGCCTTGCGGAACTGGTCCTCCATCACCGCGCCCATCGAGGCGTTGTTGGGCGAGGTGGACGGGATCATGAAGACCACCTTCTCGTCGCGATAGCCGGCCGCGCGCAGCGCCTGCTTCACACGGTCGTAGTCGCGCGGGCCCTTCAGCGGCTCGAGCCCGGCCTCGGACGCCATGGGCGTGCCGGGGGCGAAGAAGCCGAGCGGCACATGGTAGCAGGCTGGGATCATTGCCGACCACCGACTGCATGCAGGCATGTCTGGTCGATCGCGCCCCACAGCGCGCGACGGATCTCGGGGTTGTTGAACGGCGGCTGAAGGTGGTTCACCCGCACCATGCCGACGAAGCCGGTGGGGTCGAGCACGCGCACCGTGACCCCGCGCGCACCGCGCAACTGCGGCAGCAGGTCGTGATAGGCATATTCCTGCCAATCCTGTTCGCCCTGCACCAGCGCATTGGTGGCGGTCGCCTGGTCGGGCAGCACCTTCCATTCGACGCGGTCGAAATGCACGACCTTGGGGCCGGAGGTCCAGCCGCCCGGTC
Source organism: uncultured Alphaproteobacteria bacterium (assembly GCA_963732425.1). Classification (GTDB taxonomy): domain Bacteria; phylum Pseudomonadota; class Alphaproteobacteria; order Acetobacterales; family Acetobacteraceae; genus Neoroseomonas. Next base: position 7,292 of record CAVSZN010000003.1, on the reverse strand, counting down.
CATCCCGGCGCGGCACGTAGCGGTCGAACTTCGCATAGACGATCTGCGAGCCGGGCACGCGTTCGTCGGCGACGAAGCGGAAGGGGCCGCTGCCGACCAGTTCCGGCACCTGGCGGAACGGGTCGGTATTGGCCAGGCGTTCGGGCATCATCGCGCAGACCGGCACCGAGGCCTTGCCCAGCGCGATCGGCAGCAGCGGGAACGGATGCTTCAGGCGAAAGCGGATGGTGCGGTCGTCGGGCGCGGAGAGCTCATCGGTCGCCTCCATCAGCGTCGCGCCGAACGGGTCGCGCCGCGCCCAGCGGCGGATCGAGGCGACGCAATCGCGCGCCAGCACCTTCTCCCCATCGTGCCACAGCAGGCCGTCGCGCAGTGTCAGGTTCCACCGCTTGCCGTCATCCTCGATGCGATGGCCGTCGACCATCTGCGGCGTCGCCTGGTAGGACGCATCCATGCCGTACAGCGTGTCGAACACCATGTAGCCATGGTTGCGCGAGACATAGGCGGTGGTGGTGACGGGATCGAGCGTCACCAAGTCCTGCTGCGGCGTGAAGCGCAGCGTGGTGGCCGATTGCGCGCGCGACAGGCGCGGCCCGGCGAGGGTGGCGGCGAGGCCGCCGCCGGCGGCCCGGATGAGGGTACGTCGCTGCATGGTTCGTGGCTCCTCTCGCTGGGTGCGGCACGCATGGCGGCACCGTCATTGCCGGGATGCTTCGCCAGGCGATCCTGCGGCGGCCGAACCGCCGGCAGGCGACCATTCGGCAGGGATCGCCATGGACGGAACGGGCTGCGCCATGCACAGCCTGCGCCACGTCGCGGCTCCGGTCCAATGGCGCGTTCAGTTGATGGTGATCGGCGCCTCAGGCACCACAACCCCTCGGACACGCGCGGTGGTGCCGGACGCGCCGCCCGGCGCGAAGGGCACGATCAGCCGGATGCGTCCTGCCGGCGTATGCGTCCGATGAGGCACGATGCGGCAGGCGGTGCCGATGGCAGGGACAGGACGGCGCCGCCTGGGACGCTCCCGGCTGCTTGGGGCAGCATGGCGCGCGATGCCGGGTCAGATGGGCGTCGCCTCGATGAACTCAAAGCCCATGGTGCGGGCGTGGTAGTGCAGGCCACCGTCCTGCACGATCAGGAAGCGCGCCTGCACCGGCCCGGCATTGTGGTGCGAATGCGGCTCGCCCGGTGGCGTGACGAGGGTATTGCCGCGGCTCCAGGGCCGCGGCACGCCACCGACCCTGGAATGGCAGGCCTCGCCTTGCAGCACCAGCGTGATCGCTGCCGAGTTGTGGCGATGCGCACGCTGGTCCTGCCCCGGCGGCAGGGTGTTGAGGGACAGCGTCATGCTCGGCGTGATGTTGCGCCAGGCCTCCAGCCCATCGGAGGAAAAGATGACGGCGAGGCCCGAGGTCGCGGCGTTGGTGGTGCAGGCCCCTATCAGGGCGAGCTGGCGCTCGATTTCGGCCGCCGGGTAATGCACGGGGGCGAGCGGCGCGGGGCCCTCGCAGCAGGCCCTCGAAGGCGAGCATCGGCTCATTGCCGACCAGCCAGAGCACGGCGTCCTCGGTCGCGGTGAGCGGTTGCGCGCCACCAGGCAGCAGGAAGATATCGCCCGCGCCCCAGGCGAAGTCCGGCGCCGTGCCGGCGCCGCGCAGCACGCAGCCGATCAGGCCGGTGGCATTGGACGCGAGGTCGAGCGTCTCGCCTTCACGGATCACCGCGTAGCGCGCCAGCATCAGCGGCGTGGTGGCGGGGAACGCACAGCCGATCGCGGCTGACTGGTCGCAGGCGATGATGCCGGTGGGCGCGGCGGGGGCCATGGCGGCCGCGGCCTGTTCGGCGAAATCCGCGGCGGGCACGGGCGACAACTTGATGTTGAAGGCGTTGCCGGAATTGAAGAAGCGCGCGCGGGCGGCAGCGTCGCTGGCCGGCGCCTGCGGATGCTGCACGGGCAGGTCGGCCATGTCGGTCATGTCGTCAGTTCCTTCACCACGGCCGCCAGCAGCGCCGCACCGGCTTGCACGTCGTCGGGCTCGGCCCATTCCTCCGGCGAATGGCTGATGCCACCGCGGCAGGGTATGAAGATCATCGCGGCAGGGCACAGCCGCGGCCATGTGGCGCGCATCGTGGCCGGCCGCCGACAGGATCGGCATGGCGCCGAAGCCCAGGCGCCGCGCCGCCGCCATGAGCCTGCCGCGCAGCGCGGCATCGAATTCGTTGGAGGGGGCGTCGATCATGCGCGTCATGGTGACGCCGCAGGGTGCCGCCTCGGCCGCCGCGGCGGCTTCCAGGCGCGCGCCATGGGCCTGCAGCGCGGCGTTGTCGGGGTGGCGCAGATCGATGCGGAAGGTGACGCGGCCGGCGACGACCGAGGGTGCGTTGGGCTGCACCGTGACGCGACCGATGGTGAATTTCACGATCGGGTCGGCATCGCCGACCTCGCGCTGCATGCGGGTGGCGATGCGGGCGAAGGCGATCACCGCATCACGCCGCTTCGCCATGTCGAGCGTGCCGGCATGGCCTTCCTCGCCGTCCAGCACGACCTCCCAGGTGATCTTGCCCTGGATGCCGGTGACGATGCCGAGCGGCAGCCCGGCCTGCTCGAGCAGCGGGCCCTGCTCGATATGCGGTTCGATGTAGAAGGCGGGCGTGAAGCCGAGCGGGCGGCGCGGCATCTCCGCGAAGGCGCCGTGCAGCGTATCGAGCGCGTCGCCAACGCTGATGCCCTGCGCGTCACGCACGGCGCGGATGGTGGCAAGGTCACGCAGGCCGACGAAGGCTTCCGAGCCCATCATGCCCGGAGCGAAGCGGCTGCCTTCCTCATTCATCCAGGCGACGACGGTGATGTCCCGCGCGGGGGTGATGCCGGCTTCCGCGAGCGTCGCGACGGCCTCCAGCGCCGCCAGCACGCCGAAGGCGCCGTCGAACCTGCCGCCATTCGGCTGGGTGTCGATGTGGCTGCCGATCAGCGCCGGCGGCAGGGTGCGGTCATGGCCAGGCAGGGTGAGGAACAGGTTGCCGGCAGCATCGGTGGACGGTTCCAGGGCCACTTCGGCCGCCCAGGCGAGGATCAGGCGCCAGGCTTCGATCTCGCCGGCGGTGAGCGCCTGTCGGTCCACGCCGCCGTCGCCACGCGCGCCGATCTCGGCGAGATGCATCAGGCGTTGCCAGAGGCGGGTGTCGTTCATGTCGTGCGCATGATCTGGCCGGGCAGCGCGCGAGGGTCGCGGCGGCGCCAGCGGCCGGCCTCGACCTGGGCGATGAAGCCGGCGAGCAGCGCGTTGAAGGCGTCCGGTTCCTCAAGGTTCAGCGTATGGCCGGTCTTGGGGAAGACCGAGAGGCCGCAGGCGGGGATGGTCTTCTTGAGGAAGATGCCCGGTTGCAGGCAGTGGTCGTCCTCATCGCCGACGATCACGAGCGTGGGAACATCCATCGCCTTCAGTTCGGCCTCGAGGTCCCAGAAGGACGGGCGGCGCGCCTGCACGCCACGCATGGTCAGTGCGGCGCCCTGGTCGGAATGGGTGGCCAGGCGATCGGCGAATTCACGCCAGCCGCGCGGGTCCTTGTCCTGGAACTGCACGCGGCTCGCACCCTCGGCATAGATGGGGGCGAAGGCGCGGGCGCCGTCCGTTGCGAAGCGATCGGCGACTTCGAGGGACACGCCCCGGAAATACTCCTCATGTTCCTTCTCGCAGCCATAGCCGGCGCCGGCGACGGTGAGCGACAGCGCGCGGTCGGGATGGCGCAGGCCGAAATGCACGGTGGCGAAGCCGCCCATGGACAGGCCGACGATGTGGGCCCTGGCGATGCCAAGGGCGTCGAGCACGGCGATGGCGTCAGCGACGGCGATGGCCTGGGAGTATTGTTCGACGTCCGCGGGCACGTCCGAGGGCGGGTAGCCGCGTGCGGCATAGGTGATGCAGCGATGGCGGCGGGCGAAATGCCGCATCTGCGGTTCCCAGCTCGCATGATTGCCGCCGAATTCGTGGATGAAGAGCATGGGGGTCCCCTCCCCCGCTTCCTCATAATGCAGGCTGATGCCGTCCGGCGTGGTGATGCGCGGCATGGTGGGGTCCTTCAGAATTGCGGCGGCAGGTCGTTCAGGCTGCGCGCCGTCTCGACCAGGGCAGGCAGGCGGTCGGCGAGTTTCTCGGCCCATTCACGCGGGACGGAGGTGCTGACCTTGACGAAGCGATGGCCGAAGCGGGCGGTGTGGTAGGCGCCCTGGCGGATCATGATGCCCTCGCGGTTGGCCGCCTCGACAAGGGCTTCGGGCTTGCAGGCCGCCGGTCTCGATGACGATGAAATTGCCGTGGGAGGGCCAGACCGGCACGGAGAAGCCGGGGATGGCGAGCGCGGCCTCGCGGATCAGCGCGTTGTTGGCGCGCGTGGTGGCGCGGACTGTGGCCATCCATTCGGGCTTCACGCCGAGGCCCGCCAATGCGGCGCGCTGCGCGATGACGCTGGCGCCGAGCACGCCGGTGGATTGCGCGGCGAAATCCTCCAGCATGGCGGCGGGCGCGACCAGCGCGCCGATGCGCAGGCCGGCGAGGCCGAGCCACTTCGAGAAGGAGACCGAGACGACCGCATTGTCCGGTGCTTCCAGCAGCGCGGGGTGATGGTCGTCGGCGAAGTCGCGATAGGTGCAGTCATGCACGAACAGCGCGCCGACATCCTTCGCGATGGCGGCGAAGGCGGCGATCTCCTCGCGCGTGTAGCGGATGCCGAGCGGGTTGTTGGGGTCGACGATGTAGATGATGGCGGTGCGGGCGTCGCAGGCGGCGCGCAGCGCGTCGGGTGTCAGGCGGTAGTGGCAGGCGGGGTCGTAGATCGGGATCTCGATGACCTCGGCGCCGGCCTGGCGGGCGAACAGGCAGGGCCATTTCCAGGTCGGGTCGGTGGTGACGAAGGTGGTGCCGGGTCGGCAGCGGGCGCGGCAGACCAAGGCGAGCGCGTTGACGCCGCCTTCGGTGACGAGGGCCTCGGCGCCGGTGACGCCGAGGTCGGCGGTGATGGCGGCGCGCAGGGCCTCGAAGCCGAGCGGGGGCGCATAGGCGTTGAATTCGGCGGCGTCGATCGAGGCGTGCATGGCCGCGAGCACCGCCGGGTGGGCGGGGATGTGGTTGGTGTTCTGGCCCATCCAGGCGAGGCCCGGCGTGGCCGTCAGCGTGTCGAAGTAGCGGTTGCGGATGAGCGCGCCGGACATCAGATCACCGAGCCGCGGGCGGCGATGCCGCCATCGATGGTGACGACGGTGCCGGTGATGTAGCCGGCGCGCGGGGAGGCCATGAAGGCGCAGAGGTCGGCGGTCTCGCGCACCGTGGCCGGGCGGCCGCCGGGGTATTTCGCGTAGAGTTCTTCCCAGCGGCTTTCGTCGCCGAGCATGTCGCGCGCCTTGATGCGCATGATCTTGAGCATGCGGTCGGTGGCGACCGGGCCGGGGTTGATGCCGACGACGCGGATGCCGTCATCGAGGCTGCGGCCGCCGATCGCCTTGGTGAAGGACATCAGCGCGGCATTGCCGGTGGAGCCGGCGAAATAGGCGGCGTCCCAGTTCTCGCCGGAATTGCCGATGACGTTGACGATGACGCCGCCGCCCTTCGCCTTCATGCGCGGGTAGAAGCAGCGCGTGAGCGTGATGTAGCCGAAGACCTTGAGGTCGAAGCCGCGGCGGATCGCCTCATCCGTCACGCTGTCGAGCGGGCCGGCGGGGATGTCGCCGGCGTTGTTGATCAGGATGTCGGATTCGGCGGCCGCTTCGGCCAGTTGTTCCATCGCGGCGGTCGAGCCGAGGTCGAGCGCATGGACCGTCGCCCGGATGCCGAATTGCGCGCGCAGACGGGCGGCGGCGTGCTTCCATCGCCGGGCCGTTGCGGGCGGCGAGATGCAGGTGGCAGCCCTCCTCGGCCAGCACCTCGGCACAGCCGAGGCCGATGCCCTTGGAAGCCCCGGTGATCAGGGCGGTCTTGCCGGTGAGGTCGAGCTGCAAGGGTCTCTCCGCGAAGTTTCTGTATACGTCGGACAGGCAATTCGCATACCAGCGATCAGCCGAGGCCGGCGATCAGGTCCAGGAGGTTCTCGCCGAGCAGGGTGAGATGGGCGCGCATGGCGCGGTGGGCGGCTTCCGGGTCGCGGTCGAGGATGGCCTCCATGATCTCCTCATGCTCGCGGATCGTGTCCTCGATGCGGGTCGGCATGTGGGTGACGCGGCGGCGATAGGCGGCGACGCGGTTGCGCAGGCGGCGGGTCTCGTCGGCCGAGGAAGGCGTTGTTGGCGGCCTCGTAGATCGCCTCGTGGAACTCGGCATTGATGTCGTAGAAGACGTCCACCCCGGCGCCGGCGGCGGCGACCAGGCGTGCATGGATCGCCTGCAACGCCTGGGATTGCGGCGGGGTGATGCGCCGCGCCGCGAGCCTTGCGCAAAGGCCCTCGAGTTCACCCATCACCTGGAACATCTCGATCAGCGTCTGGGCGCCGATGCTGCGCACCACCGCGCCCTGGCGCCCGCGCAGTTCGACCAGCCGATCGGCGGCGAGGAGGCGGAAAGCCTCGCGAACCGGCGTACGGGAACACCCGTAGCGCTCGGCGATCTCCTGCTCATCGAGACGGCTGCCGGGTTCGATCCGGCCGGCGACGATCTCGGTCTCCAGCCGGCGGTGCAGCGTATTGGCCCGGGTGGCGGGAAAGACCTCGACCCGGGCGGCGGGGCGCCGCTTTTCTGGCCATTCCGCACGCTCGACTGCCTGCTTGCTGCGCATTTGTATTCTCATGACCCCATTCTTGTGCACATCAACCGCTATTTCTGTATTCCACAATCCGCCCCCGCCGCGCCAGGATGAATGCATCCACGGAAGGCGACGCCTTGCAGACCACCACCACAGCACTGCTGGAGATGCAGTCGATCGGCAAACGCTTCGGCGTCGTGCAGGCGCTGGACGGCTTTGCCATGGATGTCGAGCCGGGCGAGTTCGTCACCGTCGTCGGGCCGAGCGGCTGCGGGAAATCCACGCTGTTCAACATCGTGGCCGGGCTGGAGGAACCCGACGAGGGCGGCATCCTGCGCTTCAAGGGGCGTGGCTGCCATGCGAGGGAACTGCTCGGCAAGGTCTCCTTCATGCCGCAGCGGGACCTGCTGCTGCCATGGCGCAACGTGGTGGACAACGCGATCCTGGCGCGGGAGATCGAAGGCGCGAACCGGAGCGCGATGCGCGCCGAGGCGCGCGCCATGCTGCCGGAATTCGGCCTGGCGGGGTTCGAGAAGCAGTATCCGCACCAGCTCTCCGGCGGC
>CAVSZN010000002.1:0-16183 GCA_963732425.1 uncultured Alphaproteobacteria bacterium | reverse complement strand
TTCAACCGTTGCGTATTGCTAACTCACGCACCGGTGCATCGCTGTCTCCTCCGAGCACGCCGTCATCGATCACCACGATGACGCGCCCGCCTGGCTTCAGCAGATCATGATAGCGCTCAATAAACATGATACTAGAAGACAACGCTCGGGCGCGGAACTGCCCGCGCTTTGGTCTGAAAGCAGAAATTGCGTATTCTTTTAAGATCGCGGCTTCACGATCAGTGTGCAAATCATAGGTCTTTGCGAAAGGAGGATTTGTCAAAATGACATCGACTTGCTCATCATTGAGTAGTGTTCGTCATTCAGGTTAGCTCGGTCCAGAATCTGAACAGAATCGGCTGGGTTTTCGGGAAGCGCTTTGTCAAGCGCATCCGCCTCATAAATGCGCGAGCCGCCGTCGCCATGAAGATACATGTTCATGCGAGCAATACGCGCCATATTCGGGTCACGGCCGATATCGATACCGACCACGTGCCGATTTGCGGCGCTCTCTCTTAGGGTTTGCTTTTCTCGCAGACTGAGCAATCAATTCTCGTCAATCCTCTTCCACAGGTCGGCAAGAGCCGAGATAAGAAAGCCCCCGGTGCCGCAGCACGGGTCAAGCACCGTGTCGCAGTGATCTCGACCAACTTTAAAATTAGCCAAGGCAGTTCCAAGTTTAACTACACTTTCCGGGGTGAAAAATTGCCCCAAATCTTTACCTCGCATGGTAGCGCCCAAAAAAGTCTCGAACAGGCGACCGTTAATATCCGCGTCCAATGATAAAAGATAGTATTTCTCAAGTGCCTCGACGACCTTGTAGATGATTTCAGGAGACAAGCGGATTGTGTGGTCGGACGGAAGATTCGCTTTTTCTTCTTGTTCGATTTCAATCTCAAATTCAGTGAGAAACTCTCTGTATTGAATGGATGAGATAGGATTTACAGTATCGCTTCGGTCATCGACCCAGCGTCGGCTAAAACGAATATCCTCTACGGGAATGTCAAAGCGGTCTGCCGTAACTGCATTAGGATGCTTATCCCGAATGCGCTTATCGGACAGCAGCTTCAAGAAAACAACTTTGACAAATTCCTGAAGCCTGCCGCCTGACTGACGTTGCCCTTGGTGTAGATGTACTGATGACACCATGAAAATTTGTCCTTTATCTCTTCAACGGGGGCGTTGCGCATATTTAGCGTCGCGCGTTGCTTAGATTTTGCAATGCCTAGTTGACGCTTAATAGCACTGGCCGAGAGAGAAGTTGAACGAATTCGGAATATTTAGGCTCCGATGGGTCGAATTCGTTGATGCTCATTTCCAGAACAGGAGAGTGATTGTCCCATCTATAGACGCGTGTTAGCGCGCCATTTGTCAGGACAAAATACTGCAAAGGATTTTCGCTGTCAAACCCGCCATTTACAAGGACAGAATAACTTGCGCACTGCGCTACATAATCATCAAGATTTTCGTGAAGGGCTTTTGCATCTACAAGCCAGCGTGGTAGCCCGTCGACATGAACGATGTAGTCGGGTTTATACTGAACTTTCTTGCGCCCGATCCGCACCTCGCGACTGTCGATGCTCTGCTTAAGCTGCACGTCTCCGTCAGCATAACCAAGTCGCTCAAAAATCAGCCGGTTGACAAAAAAAGTCTCAACGCTGGCTTCATTCTCAGGTCACTAAGGTTGCAGAGGAGGTCTGGCTGCCGAGCCTCCGGTCAGCTAGTTCGACGTGGGCGGCCTCGGGTGTTTGTTGGTGCGCTCATACGTCGCAAGGTCTCGCGCTCAAGCTGCAAAAGCAAGGCATCGCCCCTCGACAGAGCGCTATCCCATCCCATCCGCGAGGCGGCGGTGGCGGAGGCGTCGGCCGGCTGATTTGAGCGCCAGTCGCGCCTTCGCCTCCGTTTGCGGCGGTGCGGTTGGGCTCGGGGCATGCGGCGTTTCGGATTGCGAGACGATGGGCTGTGTGGGGCATAGGCCCCGTCGGTCACGGCCCTGCCGGATGGCAGCTGCGGGCGAGGCCGCGGAACAGCACCGCATGCGGGCAGGCGGCGGCGAAGGCGATGCGGACCCTGGCGGCATTCTTCGTAGCGAATGCTGGCTGCTCGCTGAGACGAAGCTGGAAGCGTCCCACGACAAAGGGCGTGTCAAAGTGTTCGCTCTCGAAGTACGGATTTCGGGCAAGTGGGGTTCGAACCAGAGCAAGTGCCGACCGCGCTGAAACCGGCCTTTTACCTAGGTTTTTGAGTTCCGTACTAAATCGGCCAAGTCAGGAGGTCCGGAGAGAATTGGCCTCCGGAGAGCGATTTTCGGCCGTCTCCGCGCCGGGCCAGTCAACAGGTCTGCCCCGAAAACCCCAGGAAACCTGCCACTCAGCGCGGCGCTCGGTCAGGCGGAGAGCACGGCTCGTATGGGAACTGGCGGAGAGGGTGGGATTCGAACCCACGGTACAGTTGCCCGTACTTCGGTTTTCGAGACCGACCCGTTCGACCACTCCGGCACCTCTCCGCGTCGGTTCGGCTCACGCCAACCAAAAGGCCCTTGGTCGAGGGGTCCCGCCGTATAATCGTCCTGTTCGCGCCGCGCAACGCCCCCTGGCCGTTGACGAACGGTCCGGCCCGGCGCTATAGCCCCCCTCCCACGGCGGCGCCTCGGTTCCGCCGGAGGTCGTTTTTGGGCAGACACCCAAAAGACCACACGCAGTTTGAAAGAGTCCCGGGGCGACCCATGACCTATGCAGTGATCCGCACCGGCGGCAAGCAGTACCGCGTCACCCCTGACGCCGTGCTGACCGTCGAGAGGCTCGAAGCCGAGCCCGGCGCGACCGTGACCTTCCACGATGTGCTCCTGGTGGGCGGCGAAGCCGGCCTGACGGTCGGCGCCCCGACCGTCCCGGGCGCCTCCGTGACCGCGACCGTCGTCGAGCAGTCGCGCGGCGACAAGGTCCTCATCTTCAAGAAGCGCCGCCGCCAGAACAGCCGGCGCAAGAACGGCCATCGCCAGCACCTGACGGTGCTGAGGATCGCCGCCATCACCGCGGCCTGAGCGGAGAAGGACACAAGCCATGGCACACAAGAAGGCAGGCGGCTCGTCCCGCAACGGCCGCGACACCGCAGGCAAGCGCCTCGGCGTGAAGCTGTTCGGCGGCCAGACCGTCATCGCCGGCGACATCATCGTGACCCAGCGCGGCACGAAGATGATCCCGGGCGACAACGTCTATGCCGGCCGCCAGCACAGCCTGCACGCCAACGTCGACGGTCGGGTGAAGTTCATCCGCCGCGCCGAAGGCCGCGTGCATGTCACCGTCGAGCCGGCAGCCCTGGCCGCCGAATAACGTCGCGCGCCGCGCGGTCGTCTCAGCGGGGGCCGTTCGGCCCCCGTTTGCTTTTCAGGCACCCTGATCCATGAAATTCCTCGATGAAGCCAAAATCTGGGTGAAGTCCGGCGATGGCGGTGACGGCGTCGTCGCCTTCCGGCGCGAGACGTTCATCGAATACGGCGGCCCCGACGGCGGCAACGGCGGCAAGGGCGGCGACGTGATCGCCGAGGCGGTGGACGGCCTCAACACCCTGATCGACTTCCGCTACATGCAGCACTTCAAGTCGCGCAAGGGCGGCAACGGCGCGGGCTCCGACCGCACCGGGGCCGGCTCCGACGACGTCATCATCAAGGTCCCGGTCGGCACCCAGATCTTCGCCGAGGACAAGGAGACCCTGCTCGCCGACCTCGACGCGCCGGGCAAGCGCGTGGTCCTCGCCAAGGGCGGCGACGGCGGCTTCGGCAACGCCAATTTCAAGACCAGCACCAACCGCGCCCCGCGCCGTGCCGACAAGGGCTGGCCCGGCGAGGAACGCTGGCTCTGGCTGCGGCTGAAGCTGATCGCCGATGCCGGCCTGGTCGGCCTGCCCAATGCCGGCAAATCCACCTTCCTCGCCGCGGTCTCCGCCGCCAAGCCCAAGATCGCCGACTACCCCTTCACCACGCTGCATCCGCAGCTCGGCGTGGTGCGGCTGAACGCGACCGAGGAATTCGTCCTCGCCGACATCCCCGGCCTGATCGAGGGCGCGCATGAAGGCGCCGGCCTCGGCGACCGCTTCCTCGGCCATGTCGAACGCTGCGCCGTGCTGCTGCATCTGATCGACGGCACCCAGGCCGACCCGGCCGATGCCTATCGCACCATCCGCGGCGAACTCGCCGGCTACGGCCACGGCCTGGACGACAAGCCCGAGATCGTCGCCCTCAACAAGGTCGATGCGATGACGCCGCAGGCGCGTGTCTCCCGCGTCAAGGCGCTTGAACGTGCCTGCGGCGGCAAGGTGCTGCTGATCAGCGGCGCCACCGGTGAGGGCGTGCCGCAGGCGCTGCGCGCACTGGCCGACACCATCTACGCCGACCGCCAGGCGGAAGCCGACGCCAAGGCCCTCTGAAGGCGCCTTGGCTGCGCCGAGGGCCGCACCCGGCATGCGCCGCCGGATACCACGCCAAACAGGCGCCAGGACCCCGGCCGGACGCCCATGAGGCACCGGCCGGGGCGCCGCGCGTCAACCGGCCTTCAGCGCGTCGCGCAGCTTGGTCTCCTGCTCGGCGGTCAGGTTCGTGCGCAGCACCGTGCCGCCGAAATGCGCCATCGCGGGCAGCACCTTGTCGGCGGTCACCTTGCGCACCAGGACGCACAGCGCCGCCTGGCCGGGCGCCAGCGCCTCGCCGGCTTCCTTGAGGAACTTGTCGTCGATGCCGACATCGGTGAGATAGCCGCTCAGCGCGCCGCCCGCCGCACCGGCCGCGGCACCCAGCAGCGGGTTGAGGAACAGCAGCCCGATCAGCGTGCCCCACATCGCCCCGCCGGCGGCACCCGCCGCCGTGGTGTTGATCAGCTGGTGCAGCTTGACGGCGCCATCGGCCTGGCGCTCCGCCACCACCGCATCGCCCAGTTCGATCAGATATTCCTTCTGAAGCTGCATCAGCTTCGCGCGCGCGGCCTCGGCCGTCGCGACGTCGGGGTAGGCGATGATGATCAGGTCGGCCATGGCATGTTGCTCCCTCAAGCCAGCAAGCGCGGACCATAGGGCTGGCGACGACCCTGGCAAGCAACGACGCCGTGTCCTGCGTCCCGGCCTTCAGGCTGGGCGTCCCGCATGCTACAGCCGCGCGCCATGCCAGACCCCGACACCCCTTCCCTCGCCACCGCGCGGCGCATCGTCGTCAAGATCGGCTCCGCCCTGGTGGTGGACGATGCGACCGCCGCGCCGCGCGCCGCCTGGCTCGCCTCGGTCGCCGCCGATGTCGCAGCCCTGCGCGCGAGGGGCGCGGAGGTGGTGCTGGTCTCCTCCGGCGCCATATCGCTGGCGCGCCGCGCCCTTGGGCTGACGCGCCGCGCCCTGCGGCTGGAGGAAAAGCAGGCCGCTGCCGCGGTCGGGCAGATCCGCCTGGCCGGCGCCTGGCAGGAGGCGCTGTCGGCGCCATGGCATGAACGCCGCGCAGTTGCTGCTCACGCTCGAGGATTCCGAGGACCGCCGCCGCTACCTCAATGCGCGCGCGACCATCACCACGCTGCTGCATCTGGGCTGCGTGCCGGTGATCAACGAGAACGACACCGTCGCCACGGCGGAGATCCGCTTCGGCGACAATGACCGCCTCGCCGCGCGCGTCGCCGAGATGATCAGCGCCGATGCGCTGGTGCTGCTGTCCGATATCGATGGCCTGTATACCGCCGACCCGCGCAAGGACCCCGCCGCCGCGCATATCCCGGCGGTCGATCGGATCACCGACGAGATCATGGCGATGGGCGGCGAGCCGCCGCCCGGTTATTCCTCGGGCGGTATGCGCACGAAGCTGATCGCCGCACGCATCGCGACCGGCGCGGGCTGCGCGATGGCGATCGCGCTCGGCCAGCGCGACAACCCCCTGGCGGCGCTTGTCGGTGGCGCACGCTGCACCTGGTTCCTCGCCGCACCGGAAGGGCGCACCGCGCGCAAGCGCTGGATCGCGGGAAGCCTCGCGCCACTCGGCGTACTTGTCGTCGATGCCGGCGCGGCGCGCGCGCTGCAGCGCGGATCCTCCCTGCTGCCCGCGGGCGTGCGCCGTGTCGAGGGAGACTTCGCGCGGGGTGATCCGATCAGCGTGCGCGACGAAACCGGCCGCGAAGTGGCGCGCGGCCTGTCGGCCTATGATGCCGATGCCGCACGCCTGATCGCCGGCCACCGCAGCGAGGAACTCGAATCACTCCTCGGCTGGCGTGGCCGGGACGAGATCATCCACCGGGACGACCTCGTTCTCGCCTAGTGTCCTGCCCGCGAAGTTCGTCGGATTTCCATCGAACGGAGCGGACGAGCAGGCCACTGAAAACAACGGCCAGTGGCCTGAGAACGATGTCCGCAGGACTTCGGAATCAGGACACTAGAGCCGTTGTTTTCGCGAGCATCCTGACCCGATCAGGGGATTCCACCTGATCGGGATCTGCTCTAGCCCCGCGGCGCAGTGGTCCGCAGGACGTAGGTCACCGACTGATTCTCACCGGTCCCCTCGACCACGGCGACCCAGGCGCTCGGCGCCGCGTAGGTGGGCGCCGGCAGTTCGACCGAGACGTTCTCGCCGCTGCCGACGATACGCGCCGGCGCCGCGCCCACGCCCTGCGGGCGCGCCCCGGCATAGGCGACAGACTGGTTGTCGCCGCTGCCCGAGACGTAGGCGCCGCCGGCATCGCGGTTGTCGTTCATGAAGGCGGTGACCGCGCCGCTGGAAGCGTTGGCGTTGCCCGCGTCCTGCAGCGGCGCGGCGATCGCACCCTGCGCGGCAACAAGGCCCAGCGCGGCGACGGCGGCGATACGAATGATGTTGCGGTTCATGGTCTGGTGCTCCTTGAGCAGATGTCGTGATGGAGGAAGCTTCCTGGTCATCACTTCGTCCCGACAGATGGGCGGGTAACGACGCAAGCCCAACGCGCCTGCGTTATCACCGCCATGCGTTTGGCGAATGATGACTTGTCGTGCCGCGACACCATGCGAAACTGAGCGACAACATCGTGATCAACCGGGACGAACATCCATGAGTGAACGCATCGACCGCCGCACGATTCTTGCAGCAGCGGCAACGTCTCTTGCCCTGCCTGCCATGGCGCAGGACGGCTTCCCGAATCGGCCGCTGCGCCTGCTGGTCGGCTTCACGCCGGGCGGCGCGGTGGACATCGCCGCGCGCAGCTTCGCGCCGAAGATGGGTGAGGTGCTCGGCCAGCCGGTGGTGGTCGAGAACAGGCCGGGCGCGGGCAGCAACATCGCCTCGGAAGCCGCTGTCCGCAGCCCGGCCGACGGCCACACGATCCTGCTCGCGACGATCGGTGCGCTGGTGATCAGCCCGATGGTGATGCGACTGCCCTTCGACCCGCAAAGGGACCTTGTGCCCGTCTCCGTCGCGGTCGATCTCTTCAACATCCTGGTGGTGCCGGCGGACAGGCCATGGCGCAGCGTGGCTGACCTGATCACGGCGGCGAAGGCGGAACCCGGGCGCCTCTCCTACGGCCACAGCGGCATCGCCGGTGGCCCGCATCTCGCTGGGCTGTTGTTCGACCGCATGGCGGGGATCGAGACGATCCCGGTCTCCTATCGCGGCGGTGCGCTGGTCGCGACGGACCTGCTGTCGGGCCGGATCGATTATTCCTTCGCCACGGCGGCCTCGGTGCTGCCGCATGTGCAATCGGGGCGGCTGCGCGCGCTGGCGGTGCCGACGCTGCAGCGGTCGCGCCTGCTGCCCGACGTGCCGACGGTTGCCGAAAGCGGCGTGCCCGGCTTCGACGTGCCGGGCTGGTATGCGGTGGTCGCGCCGCGCGGCACACCCGAACCGGCGATCGCGCGCCTTGCCGCCGCGATGCGCACCGCGCTCGAGGATGCGGACGTGACCGCATCCCTGAACCGCAGCGGGCTTGAGCCGATGCCGACGACCCCGGCCGGCCTCGCCGCCGCCTGGGCGGCCGAGCGTGCGAAGTGGGAACCCATCATTCGCGACAGCGGCATCCGCATCGAGTGATGCCCGGGCGGCGGCGCGGCATGACCCCGCGCGGCCAATCGGCATGGTTCAGCGACGCGCGGGCGTCATCGGAACGTCCGCGACGTGGATGGTCATCTCATTCGAGCCGCTGCCGACGGTCACGGCGCGGCCCGGCGCATACGGCAACGGTGCCGACATCAGCGCGGTCCGCGTCATCGCCATGCGGCCGCTCGCATCGCGATGGATCGTCATAGCGCCATCCCCGGCGCCGATCGCCAGCGCGAAGCGGCGCGGTTCGGGGGCGGGCGCGGTCTGGGCCAACACGGGTCCGGCCGCGAGCGCGCCCGGCAGCGCGCCCCCGGCCAGGCGCAGGGCTCTGTTCGGCATCATCGTCTCTCCGTCGTGTTTTGGTCTGGAGGCGCCGCGCCCTGCGCCGCTGATTGCCTCGCCATTGGATGACCGGTGGTAAGGCTGATCGGTGGGCATGGCGCGCGATCGCAGCGCCATGCGCCTCCCACCCTCATGGCGGCCTGTCTGCTCGACACGGTGCCGGCAGCATGCGACGTGATGCCGTGCTGTCCGTGGATTGCCAAGGAGCCGCCGATGTCAGTGTCCCGTCGCTCGATTGTCGCTGGAACGCCACTTGTCGCCGTCTCCGCTTCAGCGTCGGCCGTCGCGCAAGGCAGCGCGCCATCTGCAATCCCGAAGGTGGCGCTTGAGGAACACGTCATCACGCAACCGCTGATGCCGTATCTGGAGAAGGCGTTCCCCCCGACGCCACGCGAGGTGCACGACACCATCGTGCGCCGCCTGGCCGATTTCGGCGATGAACGCATTGCCGCGATGGATGCCGCCGGTGTCGCTATCTCCGTGCTGTCGATCTCGGGCCCCGGCGTGCAGATCGAACCGGATGCACGGCTCGCGACGCGGCTGGCGGCCGGCGCCAACGACACCCTCGCGCAGGAAATCGCCAAGCGCCCGACGCGCTACGCCGGCTTTGCGCATCTCGCGATGCAGGACCCGGCCGCCGCCGCCGACGAACTCGAACGCTGCGTCAGGCAACTTGGCTTCAAGGGCGCGCTGGTGAATGGCCACACCAACGGCGTCTATCTCGATGACCCGCGTCATGACGTGTTCTGGGAACGGCTGCAGGCGCTCGGCGTGCCGCTCTACCTGCATCCGGGCAATTCCTTCCAGATGCCCTTCGTGCTGCAGGGCTTTCCCGAATTGCAGAAGCCGGTGTGGGAATGGACAACCGAGACATCGTCCCATGCGCTGCGCCTGATCGTCTCGGGCGTCTTCGACCGCTTCCCCCGCGCGCAGGTCATCCTCGGCCATATGGGCGAGGCGATCCCCTACGAGCTGTGGCGCCTCGACAGCCGCTACGCCTTCACCGAGACGAATCGCCGCGTGAAACGCAAGCCATCGGAGTATGCGCGCGACAATCTCTACGTCACGACATCGGGGCAGTTCGCCGATGTGCCGCTGATGGCCGCGATCGGCGCGATGGGACAGGAGCGCGTGCTGTTTTCGATCGACTACCCGTATAAATCCTCCGACGCCGCGGCGCAGTTCATCGCGGCGGCACCGCTGACGGCGGAAGCAAGGGTGGCGGTGGCAAGCGCCAATGCGCGGGCGTTGTTGAAGCTGCCCACGTAGCCGCGAGGCATATTGGAGGGGCGCCGCCCCTCCAGGCCACCCCGCCAAAGGCCCGGGGCCTTTGGAATGCCGTGTTGGGCGCCTGGCGCCGCGGGCGGAACCAACGACACATTCCATCCCGCGCGCGGCGGGATGACGCATCGGCCTGGCGCCAGGTGCCGGTTTCCGCAGGCGCCAGGACCTTTGCGGGGTGATATCCGGATAGCGGCGGGGGCCCTGCCCGCGCGCCCCGGCCCACCAAACGCTTCCCCCCGCCGCGCCGCCGCGATACTCCTCCGCCCCGGAGAACCAGTACCGTGAACGTCATCCCCCAGGACGCCGCCCGCCTTCTCGATACCGCCGCCCGCGCCGCGCGCGAGGCGGCCGCCGTCATCGCGCGCGCCCCGACCCCGGCGAAGAACCTGGCCCTGCGCGAAGCCGCCGCCGCCCTGCGCCGCAACGCCGCAGCGATCCTCGCCGCCAATGCGGCGGATCTCGAAGCCGCACCCGACCTGTCCGGCGCCTTCCGCGACCGGCTGACGCTGACCCCCGCGCGCATCGAGGCGATGGCCGCCGGCATCGAGGATGTCGCCGCCCTGCCCGACCCGGTCGGCCGCGTGCTGGCGGAATGGACGCGCCCCAACGGGCTGGTGATGCGCCGCGTCGCGCAGCCGCTCGGCGTCATCGGCATGATCTTCGAAAGCCGCCCGAACGTGACGGCCGATGCCGCCGTGCTGTGCCTGAAATCCGGCAATGCGGTGATCCTGCGCGGCGGCTCGGAGAGCACGCGCTCCGCCACCGCCATCCATGCCTGCCTCGCCGAGGGCCTGCGCGCCGCCGCGCTGCCCGAGGCGGCCATCCAGGTCGCGCCGACCGCCGACCGCGCCTTCGTCGGCGCCATGCTGCGCGCCTCGGGGCTGATCGACCTGATCGTGCCGCGCGGCGGCAAGGGCCTGGTGACGCGCGTGATGGAAGAAGCCCGCGTGCCCGTCCTCGCCCATGCCGAGGGGCTTTGCCACACCTACATCCACGAAGCCGCCGACCCGGCGATGGCGCGCGCCATCCTGGCCAATGCGAAGATGCGCCGCACCGGTGTCTGCGGGGCGACCGAGACGCTGCTGATCGATGCCGCCATCGCGCCGTCGCTGCTGCCGCTGCTGGTGGCGGACCTGCGCGCCCTCGGCTGCGACTTCCGCGTCGATGACCTTGCCTCGCGCCATCGTCGCCGGCCTGCCCGCGGCGAGCGGGCAGGATTTCGCCACCGAATGGCTCGACGCCATCCTGTCGGTGAAGGTGGTGCATGGCGTGGCCGAGGCGCTGGCCCATATCCGCCGCTACGGCTCCGAGCACACCGAGGCGATCATCACGCAGGACGAGGCCGCGGCGCGCGCCTTCCTCGATGGCCTCGATTCCGCCGTCGGCATGTGGAATGCGTCCACGCAGTTCTGCGACGGCTTCGAATTCGGCTTCGGCGCCGAGATCGGCATCGCGACGGGGCGGATGCATGCGCGCGGCCCGGTCGGGCTGGAACAGCTCTGCACCTATCGCTACCAGGTGATCGGCACGGGCCAGACGCGGCCATGATGCGGGGCGCGGCCGCGCTGCTGCTGCTTCTCGCCGCCGCCGCGCCGGCCCGCGCCGCCTGCCCCGACGTCGCGACCGTCGCGCGCTTCGCCCGCGCGCTGCTGGAACGCGAGGTGCCCACGCCCTTCGCCGTCGCCACCATGGCCGAGGCGCGCTGCGCGCAGCAGCGGCTGGTCGCGTTGCTGGCGCAGCCCTGGGGCGACGTGCCGGGGCCGGCGCTGGCCGCCGAGGCCCTGCCGCCGCTGCGCGGCGCGCTGTTCCACGCTTCGCTGCGCGCAACCTCCGGTGCCACGATCGACACGCGCTATGCCGCCCGGCCCGCGGTGGCGCCGGGCATCGTCCTGCGCATCGGCGCGGACGGGCGCGCCGATGCCATGGCGCCCTATCTCGCGCTGCTCGACCTCGCGGCCATGCCCGGCGGCATGGACGACCTCCAGCGCGTCGCCGGCAATCTCGGCCTGCGCCTCGGCGTGGTGGGAGCAGAGGCGCCGATGCCGGCAGCCACGCCGGATGCCCTGCTCCAGGCCGATGGCAGCACGGTCGCGACCCTCGCGCATGCTGGCCTCGCGGCATCGCCGGCGGACCTGCTGGCCGGGCTGGCGCAGGACCTGGCGGCCGAGGGCAATCCCGCTGCGGCCCGGGACGCAGGTCGCGCTGCTCGCCGCCCCGGTGCCGATGGCGCCACGGCCCGGCGAGACCTGGCGGCTCTCGGTTGCCGGGCTGGGCGCCGTGGTGGTGAACTTCCGCTGAAGCGGCCTTCCCGGCAGGCCCACGGCGCCGGTAGCATCCGCCCGTACGGAGGAACGACACCATGCGCCGCCTGCTGCTCGCGAGCCTGATCGCCCTGCCCGTCGCGGCGCACGCCGCATGCCCGGATGCCGATGCGGTCGGGCGCCTGGCGGAAGCGCTGCTCGACAACCGCCCGAGCCCGGCCTTCACCGGCATGACGTCGCTCGCCGACGGTTTCTGCGCGCAGGACCAGCTGGTCGCCATCCTGCGCGAAGTCCTGGGGTGCGCCGGTCGGCTACAAGGTCGGGCTGACCAGCGCGCCGGTGCAGCAGCGTTTCGGCGTCAATCACCCGGTTCGCGGCGTGCTGATGGAAAGCAGCGTCAGCCTGCGCGACGGCGCCACCATCCCGGCCCGCTTCGGCGCCGTGCCGGTGATCGAGAGCGACTTCCTGGTGCGCGTGCGCGACGGGGGCATCAACCAGGCCGGGCGCGACCGGCTGGAGATCCTGCGGCACCTGGATGCCGTGATCCCGTATATCGAATTGCCCGACCTGGTGCTGTCGGGCGGCTTCGACGGGCCGAACCTGCTTGCCATCAACGTCGGTGCGCGGCTGGGCGTGGTCGGCACGCCGATCCCGGTGGAACCGACGCAGGATTTCGTCGACCGGCTGGCCTCGATGACCGTCACCATGGTCGATGACCGCGGGCAGGAACGCGCCCGCGCGCCGGGCAGCGCAGCGCTCGGCCATCCGCTCGATGTCGTCGCCTTCCTGGTCGAGGACCTGGCGCGCGCCGGCCGGCGGCTGGAGGCGGGGCAGTTGCTGTCCGTCGCGGGGTATTCGCCGACGCTGCCGCTTGGAACCCGGGCGGACCTATACCGTGCGCTATGAAGGCCTGGTGGCGCAGCCTGTCAGCGTGAGCGTCCGGACGCGGTGACGCCTGGCCGCTTCGGCGATGCGCGGCGGCGGCGCATCGGGCTGCTCGGCGGCTCGTTCAACCCGGCGCATGAGGGGCATCGGCATGTCGCGCGCATGGCGTTGCGGGCGCTCGGGCTGGATGAGGTGTGGTTGCTGGTCTCGCCGGGCAATCCGTTGAAGCCGGTGGCGGGAATGGCGCCGCTGGCCGAAAGGCTGGCCTCGGCGCGACGCATCGCCGATGGGCGGCGGATCATCGCGACGGATATCGAGCGGCGGCTCGGCACCCGCTACACGGCCGATACGCTGGCCGTGCTGCGGCGGCGGTTCCGCAAGTGCGCGCTTCGTCTTCGTCATCGGCGCGGACAACCTGGTGCAGTTGCCGCGCTGGAAGCGGTGGCGGCGAGATCGCGCGGCATGTCGCGCTCGCGGTGCTGCCGCGGCCGGGCTGGACGCGACCGGCCCTGGCGGGGCGCGCGGCGCATGTCCTGCGCCGTCATCGGCGGGCGCCGAGGGGCCTTTTGACGGAATCCTTTGCGCCCCACGCCGCTTGGTGCTTGGTTCCGGCGCGAGAACACGCCGCATCCGCCACCGCCATCCGACAAGCGCGGTCGGCGGTGCCACGGGCGATAGGAGGGGGCCATAGCCCGCACACCGAAGACCACCGAGACGAAGCCGGCCGCCAAGGCCGCTCCGACATCCAGGACCAAGGCTGCGCCGCCGTCGAAAGCCGCCGCGAAAGGCAAGGACGTGGCTGAGGCCGAGCCAAAGGCCGCAAGCCAAGGCCGCAGCCAAGGCCGCGCCGAAGGCGAAGGCCAAGGCCGCCGACAAGGCCGCGCCAAAGGCGAAGGCCAAGGCCGCCGACAAGGCCGCGCCGAAGGCGAAGGCCAAGGCCGCCGACAAGGCCGCGCCAAAGGCGAAGGCCAAGGCCGCCGACAAGGCCGCGCCAAAGGCGAAGGCCAAGGCTGCCGACAAGGCCGCGCCGAAGGCGAAGGCCAAGGCTGCGCACAAGGCCGCGCCGAAGGCCAAGGCCAAGGCCGCCGACAAGGCCGCGCCGCAAGGCCGAAGGCCAAGGCCGCCGACAAGGCCGCGCCAAAGGCGAAGGCCAAGGCCGCCGACAAGGCCGCGCCAAAGGCGAAGGCCAAGGCCGCCGACAAGGCCGCGCCGAAGGCCAAGGCCAAGGCCGCCGACAAGGCCAAACCGAAGGCCGCGGCCGCCGAGGTCCCGCCGGCGCCGCGCCCGAAGCGCACCAGCAAGCGGGAAAAATTGTCGCCGGACCGTCTGACGATCCTCGTCGAAGCGGCGATGGCGAGCCTCGAGGACGACAAGGCCGAGAACATCGTGTTGCTCGACGTGACCGGCCGCGCCGACTACGCCGACCGCCTGATCATCGCCACCGGCCAGGTGGAGCGCCAGCTCCAGGCCATGGCGACGCATCTGGACGAGGCGCTGAACAAGGTCGGCCTGAACCTCAAGCGGGACGCCATCCAGGCGTCGCCCGACTGGGTGCTGATCGATGCCGGCGACCTGGTGATCCACCTGTTCCGCCCCGAGGCGCGCGAACTGTACCGGATCGAACGCATGTGGGGCCCGGAAAGCCCGGGGGCATCCAACGCCACGCCCGGCTAGGATCCTCGCCGTCGGGCGGATGAAGGCGGGGCCGGAGGCGGCGCTCTACGCGCATTACGCCGCCCGGCTGCGCCCCGCCCCGGAGGTGACGGAAATCCCCGAGGCGCGGGGCTCGGCGGCGGAAATCCGCCGGCGCGAAGCCGCCGGGCTGCTCGCCGTGCTGCCCCCGGATGCCGTGGCCGTGGCGCTCGATCTCGGCGGCGACCAGCCCGACAGCGAAGGCTTCGCCAGGCTGCTGGCGCGGTGGGACGACGCCGGGCGGGCGCCCTGCTTCCTGATCGGCGGGGCCGAGGGCCTCGACCCCTCGGTCACCGCGCGGGCGGAGCACCGCATGGCCCTCGGCCCGATGACCTGGCCGCATTTCCTGGTGCGCGGAATGCTGGCCGAGCAACTGTATCGCGCCCAGGCGATCCGGCAGAACCATCCCTATCATCGCGCCTGGCGGCCGTAACACGAGCGTGCTGGACGCTGTGCCGGCAGCACGACCATCATGCCCGGATGATGGTGCTCCTGCTCGCCGCGCTGCTGTGGACCGGCCTGCATATCGGCATTTCGGGCACGGCGCTGCGCGATCGCCTCGTCGCGCGGATGGGCGAGGCAGGGTTCGCCATCGCCTTCTCGCTCCTGTCCTTCGCCACGCTTGGCCTGATGGTGCTCGCCTGGCAGGCAGCCGGGACGACGCCGGTCTGGTTCGCGCCGGGCTGGCTGCGCTGGATCATCGCGGCGCTGATGCTGCCCGTCTTCGTGACCTTCGCCTGCTCCCTGGCCGGCAACCCGACGGCCGTCGGCGGCGGCTCGCTGCTGGCCCGGGGGCCGCACGGCATCCAGCGCATCACGCGCCACCCCATGCTGTGCGCCTTCGCCGGCTGGTCGGCGCTGCACATGCTGGGCAATGGCGACACGGCGGCGATGGTGTTCTTCGGGGCCTTCCTGGTCACCGCGCTGGCGGGCATGCCTTCGATCGACGCAAAAATGGCCCGCCGCCATCCCGATGCCTGGCCGGGCTTCGCCGCATCCACCTCCATCCTGCCCTTCGCGGCGATCCTGGCGGGACGCAACCGGTTGGCGGCACGCGAGATCGGCTGGATCGCGCCGCTTGCCGGCGCGCTGCTCTGGGCGGCGGTGCTGCATGGGCATCGAAGCCTGTTCGGGGTCCCGGCGCTCCTGCTTCGCTGAGGCCGGGCGCCTTGAACCTGCCGCGGGGTGAGGCCACCTGCCCGCCGGCCATCGCTGCGGGGGACATCGTGCCGGGAACGCTGACGCCTGACGACATGACAGGCACGCTGCGCGCGCGCTGCGCCCGCTTCGTCGCGGCCGCGCCCTTCCAGCGCGCGATCATCGCGCTGATCCTGCTGAACGCGGTGACGCTGGGGCTTGAGACCTCCGACAGCATCATGTTGGCCTGGGGCGGAGTGCTCACCGCGCTCGACAGCATCATCCTGTGGATCTTCACCGCGGAGCTCATGCTGCGCATCTATGCCTTCCGCGGCCGGTTCTTCCGCGATCCGTGGGGCATCTTCGACCTGCTGGTCATCGGCATCGCCTGGGTGCCCGCGACCGGGGCGCTGTCCGTGCTGCGCGCCCTGCGCGTGCTGCGCGTGCTGCGGATGATCAGCGTCATTCCCTCGCTGCGGCATGTGGTCGAGGCGATGCTGCACGCGCTGCCGGGCATGGGTTCCATCGTGCTGCTGATGGGGCTGATCTTCTACGTCTTCGCCGTCATGGCCACGAA
>CAVSZN010000001.1:0-17678 GCA_963732425.1 uncultured Alphaproteobacteria bacterium | reverse complement strand
AACCGCGCGGCGCCAGTTCCTTCCGGTAGTAGTCGCAGGCCCGGCGGGGAAAGCCCTCCAGCCGCTCATGCCAGTTCGGGTTGTGGCTGGTGATGCCGCGGCCGGAATCCGGCAGCCACTCCGAGGCGAACTGTAACAGCAGGGTGCGCTGGTCGCCATCGCGACAGCCCGGCGAACGACGACGTGCGACGGCGCCCCATCGGATCGCGTCGCACGTCGCGCGCCGCGAAGGCTTCGCGGATCATGTCGCGTTCGGCCTTCGCCGCCGCTTCCTGGGCGCGGAGGTCGTGTCCTCGGCGCGCTTCTTCTTCGCGACTCGCATCCCAATCGCCGCGGCGCGAAATTGTCGGAAGTTGAGTTCGACGGTTCGATGTCCCGCCGTCTCTTGGTCACGCGATACGATGGGGCCTGGCGGCGGCCCCCAAGTGCCGTCGCATCAGGCCGAACGCGGCGCCGGCCCGGCTCGGCGCGCGGCCAAGGACGGTACGCTGGCCGCAGCCGGTTCGCCGGCGAAGACCCGCTCCATCTCGGCCATCCCGCGCGTGGCCTCGGCCGGCATCTCCCCGGCCGCATCCACCACCGACCGCAGCACGCCGAGCGCCTGCGCACGCACCGCCGGTCGTCCGGCAACAGCGCGGGCAGGGTCTCGATCGCGCGCGCCTCATCGATCATCAGCATGAAGAATTGCTGCCGGATGGCTCGCTTGAACTCCGACAGCGGCAGCGTCTCCCGCCCGATCGCGGCGCGGGCGGCGGATGATCGCTGAAGGTGCGCTCATCCGCATTGGCCGTCGGCAGCCGCACCCAGAGCAGCGCGCGCAGCACCGCCTCGTGCAGCCCGCCCTCGGTCATGGCGGCGCGCAGCCGTTCGGTCGCCAGCGCGACGAAGCGGTCATGGTCGGGGACTGCGGCCAGGGCGCGGCGCGGCGGCGCGGTCCCGGCGGCAATGCCGGTCAGCGCCTGCACGGCGGGCGAGCGCGTAGACCTCCTGGAACAACTTCTCGCTCAGCGCGTCCCGCTGGCGGCCATAGGCCTCGAGCGTCTGCGTCAGCGCTTCCGAGACCTGGCGCTCGGCGGTGCGGCCCGGATTGTCCTCCGCGACCGGCTGGCGGTTCGTGCGCGCCATCTCCGCCGCCCAGCGCACCCAGGCCATGGCCGGGATTGCGGTCGGAGAACAGCGTGTAGGACAGCCGCGCCGGATGCAGCTGCTGCCGAGGCCGCCGTCGACCGGCGGGTCGCCAGCGCCTGCGACGCCGGCTGGGCGAATTCGCCGATACAGGCGCGAGATTCGTCTCCGACACGCGGCGCACCGCGGCGAAGCGCTTCTCGTCCTCGGGGTCTGGTGCCGCCATGGACGGCGCAGGTCGGCGCAAGTCGCGCGCCTCGAAGGTGCGAGCCAGTCGCCGCGGCGAGCTTCGGCCCGCGCCTCCTCCTTGGCCGGGCTGCAGCACGGCCTCGTAGAGGCCCGGCGGCAGCACGTCGATCATGTCCATGTTCGATGGCGAACTCGGCGTGTTCCTTCCGCGCCACGCCGCCCGAGACGAAGATGCCGAGATGCCCGATGCTGCCATGCACGGAATAGACGATGGTCTGCCCGTGCGTGCGCAGGTCGTTCAGGTCGCCGTAGAGATCGGTGATCCAGGACAGCGCCTGCGCCGGCGGCGTGATGTCGTCGCCTTCCGAGCAGAACACGATGATCGGCGAGGCGATGGCGCGCAGGTCGACCCGCGTGCCGTCGGAGAAGGTCAGTTCGCCGGTCGCCAGCCGATTGCCGACGAACAGCTCGTCGACGATGAACTGCATCTCCGCGGCGTTCAGCTTGACGTGGCCGCCCCACCACTTCTCGAAGCCGAGGTAGCGGTCGGCCGCGCTGTCGACATCCGCCCAGACCTCGTACTGCTTGGTCCAGTAGGTGTTGGCCGGGTTGCCGCTCTCGAAATTCGACACCAGCCAGGCGCCGTCGAACATGCCGCCGCCGAGATCGCCGGTCATCGCGCGTCAGCCAGGACCCGCCGAGCAGCCCGCCGAGGTAGCGCATCGGCGCCTTGCCCGGCACGCCGGCCCAGGTAGGAGACCGGCGCAGCCGGCGACCAGCAGCGGGCCGAAGGCCTCCGGCCGGATGGCGGCGGCCATCAGCAGCGCCCAACCGGCCTGGCAATTGCCGATCGCGACCGGCTTGCCATCGGCGACCTGCGTGGCGGCGGCCGACCTCCTCGGCGAAGGCGATGATGGCGCGGACCACGTCCTCGATGGTCTGGCCCGGTTCGGGCTCGGGGCGGAAGCCGACGAAGTAGCAGGGATGGCCGGCGGCGATGGCGACGCCGATCTCGCTGTCCGCCTTGAAGCCGCCGATGCCCGGGCCGTGGCCGGCGCGCGGGTCGATGACGATGAAGGCGCGGTTCAGCGGGTCGGCGGGCGGTGCGCCGGCGGGCGGGGTGACGCGCGCCATCCAGTAGTTCACCGGCCGCGGCAGGTCGCGCCCATCCATCACCAGGTCGAAGCCGAAATCGAGGACGTTGCGCATCGGGTCGTCCTCGTCCGCGAGGAACGCGTTGCCGCGCTGGCGCAGCACGTCGAGGAACATGACCGATCGCTGCCACGCGTCCATGCCATAGGCGGCCCAGGGAAAGAGGCCAAGATCGGGGGTCATGGGCGGTCTCCTCGCACGCGGCCTGCGGGTTGGCGGGGGCCGATCATCGGGCATGGAAGCAACACCGCCCGGCTGGGCAACGCGCTTCCGGGGTCTCCATAGCAGGTCGGGGAGAGCAGCCGGCACCGCGCCGGGGCCCCATCGCGGTAAGTTACTGTGACATCGACCGGCTGCTACCGGTCACTGGGGTCTCTGTGGCGCCCCGTCGGGTCGCGAGTGCCGCGGCATCCGCGGGAAGCCCCCTGTCGGGGCCTGGCAGGCCAGCCTTGCGCAGCCCGTCCACCAGGGCTGCGATCACCTCCGGGTGGAGGTTGCGCGCCTTGAGGTCGTCGGCGACATGGTCGCCATAGCCTGGGGCGATCCGCAGGATGGACTGCACCGCCGCCTCGGCCTCCTGCCTCCGGCCAAGCTGCGCGGCCGCGGCGGCGACCACGATGAACCCGTGGACGACGTGTTGGGGGTTGGCCCGGCGCATCTCGACCAGGGCCTCCTCGTAGCGGCCTTCCATGTAGTGGTGGAGCGCCAGTCCGATCCAGTAGTTCCCGGGCTGCGCCGGGTTGCGCGCGTAGGAGCCCGTCAGCAGCGGCACCGCCTCATCCCACTGCATCAGCAGGGCCTGGCGCAGCCCGAGATCGGCCATGATCTCGGAATCGTTCGGGTTGAGCGCGAGGCCCGTCTTCAGGGCCGCGATGCTGGCGGCGACATCGCCACTGAACCAGTAGGCGAGGGCCAGGGCGTGATGGCCGCGGCTCGAATGAGGGGCCAGTTCGACCGCGCGCCGCGCCAGGGCCAGCGCCCGTTCACGCGGATCAACCGCCGCCGCCGCCGGATCGTGATGGAAGCGCAGCCAGTTCGAGTAGACCTGCGACAGGCAGGCGAAGGCCTCGGCGTAGTCGGGGTCGCGTTGAATTCGCAGCCTCGAGCGCGTCACGCACCGAATCGAACAGCGCGCGATCGTAGGTTCTCCAGTATTCGTGGAACAGCAGCACGCTCTCATAGGACGACAGGCTGCCGGCCGGCTTGCCCTCCGCGTCGCGCGCGCGCTCGCTGTAGATCACGCCATAGGGCTG
Organism: uncultured Alphaproteobacteria bacterium; assembly: GCA_963732425.1. Lineage (GTDB taxonomy): Bacteria > Pseudomonadota > Alphaproteobacteria > Acetobacterales > Acetobacteraceae > Neoroseomonas. The sequence continues at coordinate 13,959 of CAVSZN010000001.1, read as the reverse complement.
GGCCAGGCTGCGCACCACGCTGTTCGCGACCTCGTCGCGCGTGCGGGTGATCTCGCCGGGCTCGAGCCCGCGGTCGAAGGTCTCGCCCCAGACGTAGCGGCCGGTCCGCGCGTCGATCAGCAGCGCCTCGAGGGTGAAGCGATCCGCCGTCATGGTCGTGCCGCCGGTCAGCAGGAAATCCACGTCGATCGGCTCGTCCGGATCCTGCCGGCCCGCGGCGCGGCTCAGGGTGGTGTCGATGCCGTAGACGTGCAGGTCGGTGAAGCGCGCGAGCCCGACGATCACCTGGCGCATCAGGCCGCGGGTGACATTGGGGTGGGCGGACTGGTCGCCTTCTTCCTCGAAGGGGTGAACCAGGATGGTGCAGCCGGGACGCCCCGGCGCCCGCGCGCCCGCCGCCAGCGCCCTCTCCCCGCCCGGCGTCCCGGCCGCGCTGCCGGTCTCGAAAACCGGCACATAGGCGCCGCGCGGGATGGTGATGCGCAGCGCGTCGGCACGCCCGCCCGTCAGGTAGTAGCGGTCGAGGGCGCGTCGCAGGCGTCCTGCCTCGATGCGCACGATGGAATCGAGCTGCGGGTCGAAATCGGCGCCTCGGCCGAACACCGATGTTGCGATGCTGTAGGCCTTGATGCGGCCCGCGCGGCCGGCCAGCGTCTCCTCGACGACGTAGCGGAGGAAGTCACGGTTCCGCTCGGAGGCGTCGAAGTCGCCGGAGGCGAGGATCCGCTCCAGTTCCGCCCGGACGGCGTTCGTATCCGGTTTCTGCGCGGCAGCGCTCATGCCGCACCCCTGCGGCTGCGACCGGGACAGGTGGCGCCTCGCGTTGGATCATTAACGGTGACGTACTTCCGCCCCTGCATCCGGTGTCGCCTAGTTCCACAGCGTTTGATGAACCCGTTGTTTAAGGTGCCTGGAGCCGGAATGCGATGGCCGATCCGTCCGCCCTTCATCCCGAACTGGCAACGGTGCTCGCGCGCTTTCCCGCCGAGGCGCGAATGATCCGGCACCTGTTCCTGGCGGACCGGGCCTTTCGCAGCGCCTGCGAGGACTACCGCCTCGCACAGGATGGGCTGGCGGCCTTCGAGCGGCTCTCCGCCACCACACCGCGCCGTGAACTCGATGAGTACCGCACCCTCGTGCGCGAACTCGAGGCGGAGATCCTCGCCATGTTCGCCGCCGAAAATCGCACGTCGCGGCTGGCGGCGTCGCAGCGGCCCGGTGCGTGACACGCATGCCAGGACACCGGGCGCACCACACGGCAACCGCAGGCAACGCGGCTTTGCGCGCCACTGCGCCGCCAGACCGGAGGACCTGATGCAACCCACAGTTGCGCTTGGCGGGTTCACACATTGGCTGGGCTGGCGCCGCGCGCCCGCGGTGTTCATGTGCGGCGGCATCGGGCGGCCGGTGCAGCACGGCCGCTCCGGCATCAAGACCTTCATCGTCAGCCACCGTGGCGATGTCTTCGAACGCGACCTCGGGCCCGAGACGACGCGGATCGCGCGTGGCGTCACCGCCTTCGATCCCGGCGAGGGCTGGTCGCGGTGGCGGAGTGATCGCGGCGGCGCCGCATGACCTATCGGAGCGTATGATGAGCACGACGGACACCTTGCTGACCGGCCTCTCGCAGGCCACCGCGCCGGTCGGCCTGACGCGCGGCATGACGCATGCCCTGCGCGCGCAGGGCTTCGACCTCGCCGCCGCGCTGTTCGGTGCGCCCGATGCGGCCTTCGACCAATTGCCGAGCCAGGCGCAGGCCCTGCTGCAGCAGGGGCTCATCCTCGATTTCACGGCGCGCGCCCTGCCCGGCCCAGGCGCCGACCCTGCGCAGCATGGACCTGACCCTCGGCCTGCCGCCGCTGCCGCAGGAGGCGGTGGAGATCACCGGCACGATCGTGGCGCGCCCCGACCCGGAGACGGCCGTGATCGCGATCGTGGTGAGCGGACCGCGCGGCCGGCTGGCCGAAGCCTCGGCCACCTTCGCGCTGCCCGTCGTCGCGGTGACGGCCATGGCCGGCGCCCGTCCCGACATCCAACTGCACAGGCACCGGCACCTGGCCGCGCTGATGGCGCGCAGCGCACGAATTGCCGGCGCTGACCGCCGCCGTGGCCTGGCCCTGCGACCGCGACAGCCTGCTCGGCCCCGTCGAGGCGGCCCGGCGCGGCGCGCTGCGCCCGCTGCTGGTCGGGCCGCGCGACGTGATCGAGCGGATCGCGGCCGAGGCGGGCGCGTCCCTCGCAGCGTGCGAGATCATCGAGGCGGCGACGCCGCAGGAGGCCGCCGTCGCCGCGGTGCGGCTGTGCCGCGAAGGCCGCGCCGCCAGCCTGATGAAGGGCAGCCTGCACACGGACGAGCTGATGTCCGCCGCCGTGGCGCGGGATGGCGGGCTCCGGACGGGTCGCCGCCTCAGCCACGTCTTTGCCATGGACGTGCCGAGCTACCCGAAGGCGCTGTTCGTCACCGACGCGGCGATCAACATCGTCCCCGACCTCCGGACCAAGATGGACATCGTGCAGAACGCGGCGGACCTGCTCCACGCGCTCGGCAACCCGATGCCGAAGGTCGCGATCCTCTCGGCGGTCGAGACGGTCAACCCGGCGATGCCGAGCACGCTCGAGGCCGCGGCGCTGTGCAAGATGGCCGATCGCGGGCAGATCACGGGCGCGCATCCTCGACGGCCCGCTCGCCTTCGACAACGCGATCAGCAAGGCGGCGGCGGCGATCAAGAAGATCGTCTCGCCGGTCGCGGGCGAGGCCGACATCCTGCTCGCGCCCGATCTCGAATCCGGCAACATGGTCGCCAAGCAACTCAGCTACCTGGCGGGCGCGGATTGCGCCGGCATCGTGCTCGGCGCGCGGGTGCCGATCATCCTGACCAGCCGGGCGGACAGCGTGGAGTCGCGCCTGGCCTCGGTCGCGCTGGCGCAGGTGCTGGTAGCAGCACGGCAGGAGCGCGCGGCATGAGCACGGGCGTCGTCGGTGTCATCAACGCCGGATCCTCCTCGCTCAAGATTTCGCTGTACGACGGTGACACCGCGCTGCTCTCGGGCCAGGTGGACGGCATCGGCGTGCGGCCGGGCGTCACGGCGCGCGACGGCGCCGGCGCGAAGCTCGCGGTGCCCGACCTGGCCGCCGACCCGCCCGGCACGCCGGCCGAGGCCCTGCTCGCCCTGCTGCCGTGGCTGCGCGAGCAGCTGGGCGGCCGGCCGCTCCTCGCACTCGGCCATCGCGTCGTGCATGGCGGGCAGCACCACGACCGGCCGCGCCTCGTCACGCCGGCGCTGATTGACGAACTCGCAGCGTTGTCGCCGCTCGCACCGCTGCACCAGCCGCACAACCTCTCGCCGATCCGCGCGGCAATCGAGCGCGTGCCGGGCGTGCCGCAGGTCGCGTGCTTCGACACCGCCTTCCATCGCACCATCCCCGAGGTCGCGCAGGTCTTCGCCCTGCCGCACGAGATGGCCGCGCGCGGCATCCGCCGCTACGGCTTCCACGGGTTGTCCTACGAATACATCGCCTCGGTGCTGCCGGAGGCGGCGCCGGACCTCGCCACGGGGCGGGTGGTGGTGGCGCATCTTGGCAATGGTGCCTCGCTCTGCGCGCTGCAGGCGGGGCGCAGCGTCGCGACGACGATGGGTTTCTCCGCGCTCGACGGCCTGCCGATGGGCACGCGCTGCGGCGAGATCGACCCGGCCGTGGTGCTGCACCTGATGCGCGAGGACGGGCTCGACATCGCGGGCGTCGAGGCGCTGCTCTACAAGCGCTCGGGCCTGCTCGGCCTGTCGGGCCTGTCATCCGACTTCCGCGACCTGCTGGCCAGCGAGGATCCGCGGGCGCGCTTCGCGATCGAGGTCTTCGTCTATCGCGTCGCGCGCGGCATCGGTTCGATGGCAGCCGCGCTGGGCGGGCTGGACGGGATCGTGTTCACCGCCGGAGTGGGCGAGAACGCGGCGCCGATCCGCGCCGCCGTCTGCGAGGCCTGCCGATGGCTCGGGGTCGAACTCGATGCGGTCGCGAATGCGGCGAAGGCGCCGATCGTCTCGCGCGCCGGCAGCCGCGTCGCCGTCCATGTCATCCCGACGGATGAGAACCTGATGATCGCGCGCCAAACGCTGGCGCTTGTCGCAGTCGCGGGCCGATGACACCCGGATATCCGTCCCGCAGCGTGTTGCCGCCCGGCCTCCGCGCGGGCCGCCCTTGGCGCCGCCCGCTCGCGCCAACCAGGGCTCCGCGCCCGTGAAGACCACCATCCGCATCTCGACCGTCCTCGCGATCGTGATCTTCGCCTGGTATCTCGTGGCCGACCGCTTCACGCCCTACACCGGCAATGCCCGCGTGAAGGCGCTGATCGTCGAGATGGTGCCGCAGGTCTCCGGCTACGTCGCCGCCGTGCCGGTGACGAATGGACAGGTCGTGGAGCCGGGCCAGTTGCTCGCCCGGATCGACCCGCAGCCCTTCCAACTGCAGGTGGACAAGGCGCGCGCCGACCTCCAGCTCGCGACGCAGGAGGTGGGCGCGAACTCCGCACAGGTCGAGGCGGCGCAGGCGGAACTGGCGCAGGCGCGCGCGCAACTCGAGAACACGCGCGCACAATCCACGCGGACCTTCACCCTCGCGCAGCAGGGCATCGCGTCGCGGGCCGCCGCTGACCAGGCGCAGGCGCAGCTGCTGACCGCGGAAGGTCGGCTGACCACGGCCGAGGCCGGCCTCGAGCGGGCGCGCCAGCAGCTTGGCGCCACCGGTGCGGAGAATGCGCGGATCCAGCAGGCCATCGCGTCGCTGGGCCTCGCCGAGCTCAACCTGCGCTGGACCGAACTGCGCGCGCCCGGCCGCGGCGCCGTCATCGACCTCCAGGTCACGGAGGGTACCTTCGCCCCGGCCGGGCGGCGATTGATGACCTTCGTCTCCTTCGAGGAGGTGTGGGTCGAGGCCTACATGACGGAGAACAACCTCGCCCGCATCGCCATCGGCAACCAGGCCGAGATCAGCCTCGATCTCTATCCGGCCCGTATCTTCCCCGGGCAGGTGACGAGCATCACCATCGGCGCGGCCGCGCCACATGCCGGCACCTCCTCGGATGGGCTGCCCAAGCCACCCGAGGCCTCCGGCTGGATGCGCGATCCGCAGCGCTTCCCGGTCCGCATCCGCATGGAGAACTACGGAACGGGCAGCGAGACGGTGGACATCCGCCGCATGCTCAACGGCCAGGCGGATGTGGTGGTGTTCACGGGCGACAACGCCTTCCTGAACGCGCTGGCCATGGCCTGGATCCGCTTCATGGGCTGGGTCTCCTATGCCTACTGAACCGCTGGACCAGGCGGTGTGGGACCGGCGCGCGCTGCGGCTCGGCATCGGCGTCACGATCGTCTTCCTGGTCGCACTCTATGTGAACTGGCTGCTGGCCTATCTCGCGCCGGTCTTCGCCGCGCCGATGCTGCAGGGGCGCCGCCTGCCGACACTGCGCGAGGCCGGCGTCCTGATGGGCGCGACCATCGTGATCGCCTATGCGGCCCTGGCGGCGGGCGGCGTCGCACGCGCCTATCCGGCGCTTTTCGTCGCGGCCCTGCTGCCGGTGCTGGTCGCGACCTTCCGCTACCATCAGCGCGGCGGCAACACGATCATCGTCGTGGTCATCCTCTGCGCGGTGCTGCTGGTCCCGCTGGGTGCCAAGGTGACGCCCGGCGTGGCGCGGGACCTCGCTGCGTCCTTCATCTGGAACATCGGCCTGTCGCTTGTCGTGACCTGCGTGATGTTCACGCTGATCCCGCCGCGCGGCGAGAAGCCCGGCCCCGCGCAGCGCACGCCCCTGCCGCCCGAGGAAGCCGCCTGGCGGGCCTGGCAGATCGGGCTGATCACCTGGTCCTACAGCGCTGCCTACTTCGCCTTCGACTGGACCAACATCCACACGCCTCTCTACATCGCCATCTATGTCCAGCAGCTAAGCCTGGCGCGCAGCCTGTCGGTCAGTGGCGCGATTCTGCTGGCGAACCTGGTCGGCGGCCTTGTGGCGCTGGTCCTCTACGAGCTGATCGCGATGACGCCGATCTTCATCTTCATGGCGGTGCTCATGCTGCCGGTGCACCTGATGTTTGCGCGGATGGCCACCAGCGGCACCAGTGCCGCGCCGCTGGCCGGCGCCGCGCTCAGCGTCATGCTGATCCTGCTCGGCGGCGCGATGAGCCCCACGGATGCCAATGCGAGTGCGGGCTTCGTGGATCGGCTCGGGGAACTGGTCATGGCGGCGATGTATGCCGTCGTGGCGCTTGCCGTGATCGAGGCGTTCCGCTCCGGCAAGCCGAAGGCGGTGGCGGCATGAGGACGGTCACGACGGCGCAACGCCAGCCAGGAACGCGACATTGCGCAATCGCCCACGATCCCAGGTTCGGATACGTCGTGCCTGCCCGCTTTCCGGGCCTCGACCCGATCCGATTGACGAGCATCAAGGATAGGGCCGCCGCTTCGCGGCACCATGCGGCAACAGGACGCAGTCCAAGGGTGGAGCAGGGCATGCACCTCCCTGGCTTCGAGCGCCGGCCCGGCGACGCCGGCATCACCAACGGCGCCAATGCAGGGAATTCACCATGAACGCGACCATCGCACCCAATGTCCGCAGCATGGGCACGCCAGGGAAGCGGACCGTGTACAGCATGTGCGGCATGTGCTCGGTGCGGTGCCCAATCGAGGTCACGGTCGAGGACGGCAAGGTCGCCTGGATCCAAGGCAATCGCCACGATGCGGCGATCGGCGCGAGCCTCTGCGCCAAGGGTGCGGCGGGGCTGCCGCTCGAATACGCGGATGACGAGCGGCCGCAGACGCCGCTGATCCGCATCGGCGAACGCGGCAGCGGCCGCTGGCGGCGTGCGTCGTGGGACGAGGCGCTCGATCATGTGGCGCAGGGGCTGCGCGAGACGATCGAGGCCCATGGTCCGCGCGGCATTGCGCTGTCCGATCGCGGCGGGCCCTTCGCCGACCTGACCAAGACCTTCCTGGCGGCGCTCGGTTCACCCAACTATTTCAATCACGACGCCACCTGCGGCGGCAACGCGCACAATGCCGCACGGAGCATGTTCGGCTTCAGCCATGCGGCGCTGATCCCGGACTACCGGAATGCGCGCCACCTGGTGCTGTACGGGCGCAACATCGTCGAATTGCTGATGGTGAAGGAGGCCAAGGCCTTCATGGACGCGGTCGCCAACGGCCTGCGCGTCACCTACATCGACCCGCGCGCCAGCGGCACCGCCTGCAAGGCCCATCGCTACTGGAAGGTGCGGCCGAACAGCGACTACGCGCTGAACCTCGCGCTGATCCACGAGGTATTGGCGCGGGATGTGTACGACAAGGACTTCGTCGCGCGCTTCGTGAGCGGCATGGACGTGCTGCGCGAGCAGTGAAGGACACCACGCCGGAATGGCAGGAGCAGCACACCGGCGTACCGGCCGAAGAGCTGCGCGCGCTGGTGACCGAGATCGCCAACCAGGCCCCGCGGGTGATCTTCCATCCCGGCTGGATGACGGCGCGCCACCGCCAGTCCTTCCATGTGACGCGCAGTGCGCTGATCCTGAATGCGCTGATGGGCAGCATCGAGGTTCCGGGCGGGCTGATCATCGCCAAGCCGGCCGAGGCCTTCGGTCGCAAATCTCTCAAGCCGCTCTCGGCGCGCGTGCCCAAGGTGACCGAGCCGCGCGTCGACGGCGCCGGCACCACGCGGCCGTCCTGGGATCCGTCGATCGGCATGGTGCATCAGCTCTTTGCCGCCATGGAAACCAATGAGCCCTACAGCATCGGCGCCTACATCGCCTACCGCCATGACCCCATCACCAGCCTGCCCGATGCCGAGGCGCTGAAGCATGCGCTCGGCAAGCTCAGGCTGCTGGTCTCGATCGATGTCCGGTACTCCGAGACCGGCTGGCTGTCGGATGTGATCCTGCCGGAATCCACCTATCTCGAGCGCGCCAATATCCTGGCCGGGATGCCGGGGCCGGTGCCCGTGTTCCTGATGCGCGACCAGGCCGTCGCGCCGCGCTTCGACAGCCGCCCCGCCTGGTGGATCTTCCGCGAGATCCTGCGCCGCATGGGCGCCAAGGAAGCGCTGGATTTCGAGACCGTCGAGGAAATCTGGAACTACCAGCTCGAAGGCACCGGGGTCACGGTGGCCGAGATGCGCGAGGCCGGCGTGTTCGCGCTCGCGCCTGCGCCGAAGCTCATGCCGCGCGACGCGCTGCGCTTCCCGACGCCATCCGGCCGGATCGAGATCGACAGCGCGGTGCTGGCGCAGGCCGACCTGCCCTTCATGCCGGCCTACGAACCCAAACCCGCGCCGGCGGGCGACAGCTTCACCCTGCTGTTCGGCAGGCCGGCGACGCTGGCGCATGGGCAGTCGCTGAACAATCCGCTGCTGCGCGAGGCGGCGCCGAAGCAGGAGCTCTGGATCCATCCCGACCGCGCGACACCGCTTGGCATCCGCGACGGCGAGGATGTCGAGGTCGAGGGCGGCGGCGCCTATGTCGGCCGCCTGCCGGCCCGGGTCACGCCGTGGATCCATCCGGAGGCGGTGTTCATGCTGCACGGCTACGGCGCCACCGTGCCGGTCGCGACGCGCGCCGCAGGCGTCGGCGTGGCCGACCAGCGTCTCCAGCATGGCAAGCTCTACGCCTTCGACCCGGCCGGTGGCGGCAACGCGCTGACCGAGACCATCGTCCGTGTCCGGCCCGCCGCTGCGAAGGGAGCCTGAGCCATGAGCAAGTACACGCTGCGCCACGACGAGGCGAACTGCATCGGCTGCCAGGCCTGCGAGGTCCATTGCAAGACCAACAAGGACCTCGGGCCAGGCCCCTCGCCATGCAAGATCATCTCGGTCGGCCCGGTGGATGTCGGCGGTCTGCCGCGCATGCGCCACGCCTTCATGCCGTGCTTCCACTGCGAGGATGCCTGGTGCGTCCGGGCCTGCCCGACCGGCGCGATGCAGCAGCGCGAGAAGGACGGCATCGTCCATGTCGAGGCGAGCCTCTGCGTCGGCTGCAAGAGCTGCATCTCCGCCTGCCCGTGGGGCGTGCCGCAATGGGACCCGTCCACCAACAAGGTGGTCAAGTGCGACTACTGCATGGACCGCGTGGATGCCGGGCTGAAGCCCGCCTGCGTCACCAAATGCGTCACCGGCTGCCTGTCCTTCGGTGTCGCGAGCGAGCTGCCCGATCCGCGCCGTGAGCGCTACGCGCGCATGCTGCTGGCCGAGCCGCTCGATGGCAGCGGTGGCGCCTAGGTCGTGGCATCAGGCACGAAGGGTGATTCGATGAGCGCACGGCCAGCCCTGCCCGCGTGGCTCGAGGCCAGCAACGCCGGCCTGTCCGGCGCCATGCCACCGGCGCCGACCCTGGCCGGTGCCCTTCCCGGCTATACCCGCGCCGAGGCGCTTTCGCCGCTGCAGCGCCTGCAGGTGGTGCAGCGGGCCGGGCTGGCGGAATGCGGCGGCGGCGGCGAGCCCGTCCACCTCGAATGGCGCCGCTTCCTGCGTGGCCATGGGCCGTCAACGCTCGTCGTCGATGCGACCGGCTTCGATGACCGTGCCGAGGGGGCCGCCGCCATCCTCACCCGCGCGCCATGGCTGCTCGCCGAGGGGTTGCTGATCGCTGCCGGCCTGCGCGACAGCGGCACGATCGAACTGCGCCTGCCGCCCAACCTCAGCGGCCGGGAGGCTGCGTTCCTGAACGCTGCGGATGCGATCCGCGCGCTGGCGCAGGTGTCGGGGCCGCGCAAGCGCATCACGGTGCTGCGCGACTGCAAGCCGACCTGCTGGGCCGAGAGCCCGGAGGGCGACGGGGCGCGCCTGGTGCACACGCCGGAGACATGGTGCCGCATCGCGCGCCTGTTCGCCGGCGCGGCCGATCGCGACGGTTCTCTCCTGACGCTTCGTCGCGGGGTGGCCGAGCGCGGTGTCGTCGAACTCGACCGCGCCGCAAATCTTCGGGAGCAGATCGCGGCCTGGACCGGCGGGATCGAGGGCGATCCGGTTCTCTCCTTCGACGATGGGATGGGCGGCTACCTGCCCGTCTCGGCCGCCGACCTGGCGTGCGATCCGCTGTCGCTGGCGGCGGTGGGTATCGTCCCTTCGCCGTCGACGCTGATGGTGCTCTCGGGCGGCGGATGCATGGTGAAGCGGGCCCGCCGCGCGCTCTATCGCCATTGGCAGCTCGCCGAGGGCGAGGCCGCGCCGGTGCGCGGGATGCTCGCGCGCGCGGCGCGCCTGGTCACCGAGGTCACGCTTGGCCGCGGGAACGATGCGCATCTCAAGGCGCTCGACGAACTGGCGCTGCGGCTTGCCACCCAGGGGCTGGCGGCGGCCTGGCCGCTTACCAGTTCGCTGCGCCACTTCCGCGCGCAGTGGGAGGCCCACGCCCGGCGCGAATCCTGCCCGGAAGGCACCTGCCTCGAACTGCCGGCGGCGCCGTGCCACAGCACCTGCCCCGCCAATATCGACATCCCGAGCTTCATGGCGCATCTCGGGAACGGCGACTATCGCGCGACGATCGAGGTGATCCGGCGGGACAACCCGCTGCCGCTGACCTGCGGCCTGGTCTGCCCCGCACCTTGCGAATCCGCCTGTGTGCGCGGCAGCCACGACAGCCCCGTCTTCATCCGGCCGCTGAAGGCGAAAGCGGCCGAACACTGCCTCGCCGATGGCGGCTATCCGAAGCCGGCGATCGCGCCCGACACCGGCAGGCGGATCGGTATCATCGGCTCGGGCCCATCCGGCCTGACGGCGGCCTATTACCTGCGCACCCAGGGCCACCAGGTGGAGATATTCGAAGCGCAGGAGAAGGCGGGCGGTATGCTGCGCTACGGCATCCCGGCCTATCGCCTGCCGCCCGAGCTTCTCGACCAGGAACTCGCGCAGATCGAGGTGCTCGGTGTCCCGATCCGCACCGGCGCGAAGGTCGCCGACCTTGAGGCGTTCCGGCAGAACTTTGACGCGGTGTATCTCGGCCTCGGCACCCAGATGGCGCGCCTGCTGCCGATCGAGGGCGTGCACCATGAGGTCGTGCGCGGTGGCATCGATTTCCTGCGCGCCGTCCGCAGCGGAGAACCCGTACGCGTCGGGCCGCGCGTGGTGGTGATCGGCGGCGGCAATGTGGCGATCGACGTGGCGCTGACCGCGCTGCGCCAGGGTGCGACGCATGTCGAACTCGTCTGCCTCGAGAAGCGGCGCGAGATGCCCGCCAGCCCGCATGAGATCGAGGAGGCGGTGGCCGAGGGCGTGCAGCTGCGCGCCGGCTGGGGGCCGCTGCGCATCGAGGAGGAAGGCGATGTCGTCTTCCAGTATTGCGAGCGCGTGAAGGACGAGACGGGGCGCTTCAGCCCGGTTTTCGACACGGCGCGGCAGATGACGCTGGCGGCCGATGACGTGCTGCTCGCCGCCGGCCAGGGCACCGACCTTGGCCTGCTCGAGGGCAGCGCGGTCGAGAACACGCGCGGCTACATCGTCGCCGACCCCAGGACGCTGATGACGAGGGTGCCCGGCGTCTTCGCCGGCGGCGACGCGCAGCAGGGGCCGCGCACCGTCGTCGAGGCGATCCGCGCCGGCAAGATCGCCGCGGCGGGCATCGATGCGTGGTTGCGCGGCGCCACCGCCGACGGTTCGGTCGCGCGGCCCGTCCGGCGGGCCGAAGTGGCACCGCTGCCCGTCGCCGCCGCGGATCGCAGCCACCGCCGCCGCGCCGTGATGGCCGAGAAGAGTGTCGAGGAGGTACTCGGCGAGGGCAACTACATCCGCATCGAGGAAGGTCTGACCGATGCCCAGGCGCAGGATGAGGTGCGCCGCTGCCTGCGCTGCGATGTCTGCATCGGCTGCGGCCTGTGCATGGCGGCCTGCAGCGAGATGGGCATCGAGGCCCTGCGCCTCGGCGATACCGGTGCCGGGCGGCTCGCCTATTTCGACTTCCAGCGCCCCGAGGATCACTGCATCGGCTGCGGCGCCTGCACCCAGGTCTGCCCGACCGGGGCGATCCGGCTGGAGGACCGGGATGGCGTCCGGCGCACCATCATCACCGGCACGGTGGTGAAGGCCCAGCCGCTGCTCACCTGCGTGGAATGCGGGACGCCGACGCGCACGCCGGCGCATCGCGACTTCATCCGCGGGCGCCTGCCCGAGCACATGGCCGCGCTGCTCGATCGTGAGCTCTGCCCCGCTTGCGCGCGCGACCGGGGCGACCGGCCGCGATGGGGGCGGGCGCACGCGACATCCTGACGACGACGAGGGCACCCGATGGCCGATCTCCTGATGCCCGCCCTGAAGATATCGCTGGTGGTCTTCATGGCGGGCAACCTGATGGACATGGGCCTGCGCCTTGAGATCGGCGACGCCCTGCGCGGGTTGCGGAATCTGCGCTTCGTGGCGCTGACGCTGCTCTGGGCCTTCCTTCTCGTGCCGGGCCTGGCCTATGGCATCGCCCATGTGATGCCACTCGAAGCGCCACATGCGCTCGGCCTCATCCTGATGGGGCTGGCGCCCTGCGCGCCCTTCGTGCCGATGCTCGTCGCCAAGGGCCATGGCGAGTTGGGTTCGACGGCCGCTTTCATGCTGCTGACGGCGGTGGGGACAGTCGTCGTGATGCCCCTGGCCGTGCCGCTGCTTACCTCGGGGCTGACGGTCACCGCCTGGTCGGTCGCCAGGCCGCTGCTGATCATGGTGCTGATCCCGCTGATGGCCGGCGTGATGATCCGCCGCGCGTCAGCTGATCGCGCCGCCAGGATGCAGCCGATCGTGACGAGGATCACCGGCGTCGCCACGCTGCTGGTCGCCGTGCTGTGCGTTGTCATCTACGGAAGGGGGCTGATCGGTCTTGGCGGCACCTTCGCACTGGCCTCTCAGTGCCTGTTCTTCGCGATCGTTGCCGCGCTGACCTACCTGCTGGCTTTCGGCCTTCGGCACGAGGAGAGGATCGTGCTGTGCATCGGCCTGACGACGCGCAACATCGGCGCCGCGCTGGCGCCCCTCCTGGCGGTGCCCGAGCCGGACCAACAGGCGGCGATCATGGTCGTCCTGGGACTGCCGGTGATGGTGCTCTTTGCCATGATTGCGGTGCGGATGACCGGACGGCGGGCTGAGGCAGCGCCGATCTGATGATCATCGGCTTCCTGCGCGTCTAGCAGGCTGCGGAAATTCGATTTCCAACGCTCGGTGGCGCAACAAGAGTGATACCAACTCCCGCTGATTAGATGTTTGGTCCCAGGCATTGATGGTGCAGTCTCCTCCCCTGCATGGAGAGATGCGCTATGGGCCAAGTTCTTCACGGCTGCGCCCGTGACCTGCCCCCCTAGAAGCGGTCCGCCGGTGATGTAGTCCGGCGGCAGTGATGGGAGGTTCTGGGATGGGGCGGAAGAAGGCGCACGCGCCGGAGGAGATTGTAGCGAAGCTGCGGCAGGCGGAGGTGCTGGTCGGCCAGGGCAAGACGGTGGCCGAAGCGGTGCGTGCGATCGGCGTGACGGAGCCGACCTACTATCGCTGGCGGGCGGAGTTCGGCGGTCTGAAGCTGGACCAGGTGAAGCGGCTGAAGGAACTCGAGCGGGAGAACGCGCGGCTGCGCAAGGCGGTCTCCGACCTGACGCTGGAGAAGGTCATCCTGAAGGAAGCCGCGTCGGGAAAATGGTGAGCCCCGCGCGGCGTCGGGCCTGCGTCGAGCATATGGTGCGCGAGATCGGGATATCCGAGCGCAGGGCCTGCGCGGTGCTGGGGCAGCACCGCTCGACGCAGCGCAAGGTGCCGCACGGGGCGGACGACGAGGCCCGACTGACGGCTGAGATCATCGAGCTGGCAAAGCGGTATGGCCGGTACGGCTATCGCCGGATCACGGCCTTGCTGAGGAACGCAGGCTGGGCGGTGAACAGCAAGCGGGTGGAGAGGATCTGGCGCCGGGAAGGGCTGAAGGTGCCGCAGCGGTGGGAACCGGAATCGAACCTTCTCT